>NZ_JBLNHP010000004.1:0-436603 GCF_047780465.1 Aeromonas sp. A04
AGGCTTAACCATACAACACCCAAGAAGTGTTCTGAGACTTGTAGCAAGTGCGAGACTACTTACAAATTCAGTGATAGCGACTAGGCAATAGCCAATCAGTCGTTACTCACGTCAGCTTTCCGAGATTGAAGTTATTTGCCTGGCGGCCATAGCGCCGTGGAACCACCTGATCCCATGCCGAACTCAGAAGTGAAACGCGGTAGCGCCGATGGTAGTGTGGCATTCGCCATGCGAGAGTAGGACACTGCCAGGCACCCAACATTGAAAGCCCGCTCATTTGAGCGGGCTTTTTTATTGCTTGAAATTGGCATGTCAGCAGCCATTTTGCGCAATTTTGGTTATATTTTGTTTCTTATTACCCCATAGCCAGCTGTTTCATATCGCCTCAGCTCAACCAGCAAGGCCCTTTGCTCCCTTGTTTGCTGATGTGATAATTGCTACCTCATGGTGGCCTGTCCATTTGGTTCTCCACTCGACTCTCTGCCGCCGAAACCCGGCGCCAAGCCTGCAATTAGGGTTGTATCTGCTTCATAACTCGGTAGAGTAAAGGGCATCTTGAGTTTGCCTGTACCCTCTCCTTTTTTCTCTCTGGTACGGGCGTAACTTGGCCTGCTTTTATCAACCTTAAGTCAGTGGTATCGATATGGAACAAGTAAACAAGTCCACCTTCAGCGATGTACTGGAATATGTGCGTATGTCCCGTCGCCAGAACAAACTCAAGCGCGAGATCGCCGATAACGAGAAGAAGATCCGTGATAACCAGAAGCGGGTACTGTTGCTCGACAACCTGAGCGACTACATCAAGCCGGGCATGAGCATAGATGAGGTTCAGGCCATCATCGCCAACATGCGTACCGACTATGAAGAGCGCGTCGACGATCACATCATCAAGAATGCCGAGTTGTCCAAAGAGCGTAAAGATCTGAGCTCCAAGCTCAAGGCCATGAGCTCAAGCAAGTAGTCCAGCCTAGCTGCTACCTGAAAACACCGGCTTTTGGCCGGTGTTTTGTTTTCCGCCATCAGCTCGGATCTCTTCGCGCGCTGCAACAATCGGCTCCCCTTTTTATAATCGCCCTGTTACCATCACTACAAAGCGGTCAATAGTTTTCAAGCCATTGACTTGAAAAGACTAAGCTTGAGTGAAACACAATAAATTGCGCAACCATGGTGGGGCTGATATGGGCGCATCAGAACAGACGGATTTGAACAAAGTGGCATCTCAGGATTCATCCGTCCCACGCGCGGACGGCAAATACACGCGCAAACGTCGTCCCTGGTGGCGCTGGTTGTTCTGTTTTCTCTTTTTGCTGTGCCTGGCTGCCGTGATCGCCCTGGTTGGCTATGAGATGCAGACATCCAGGCTGCAGTCGCAGGAGATCTCCCGCTATGCTGCCAAGCTGACCTATCAGGTCGAGTCGGGCCCCAGCAAACAGATAGCCTTCCCCGACGATGGCCCCTTCGACAAGCGGCTCGGTTACGTGCTGCTGCCCATGATGCAGGAGCGCTTGCTGCAACGGGGTTATCAGGTCAGCGAGCAGGTGCATTTTTCCGATGCGCTCTATGACTATGCCAGTCGTGGCTTTTTCGTTCCCTATACCGAGAAGGTGCAGGCCGGGCTGACGCTGCATGACTGCCGGGCCGAACCCTTCTATCAGTTCAAGTATCCGACCCACTATTACCCGGATTTTGCCTCCATCCCGCCGCTGGTCATACAGTCGCTGCTGTTCATCGAAAACCGTGACCTGCTGAGCAACGAGCAACCGCTGGCGAACCCTGCGGTGGATTGGCCCCGTTTTGCCAAGGCGGCTATGTCCCAGGTCGGCAAGGCGCTGGATATGCAGGATCAGTCCGCCGGTGGCAGCACACTGGCCACTCAGGTCGAGAAGTATCGTCACTCACCGGACGGTCTGACGCTCTCTCCCACCGAGAAGATCCGCCAGATGGCCTCGGCCAGCGTGCGCGCCTATCGCTTGGGCCCCAAGACGCTGGAGGCGCGCAAGCTGGTAGCATGGGCCTATCTCAACTCGGTTCCGCTCTCCGCGGCCCCGGGTTATGGCGAGGTGCATGGCTTGGGTGATGGCCTCTGGGTCTGGTTTGGTGCCAACGTGGACGAGGTCAATCGTCTGCTGGATCCGGCCCGCAACCAGGATGCACCGCTTGCAGAGCAAGGGCTCGCCTTGCGTCAGGTAGTCTCGCTGATGATTGCCCACCGTCGCCCCTCCTACTATCTGGCACAGGGGCGCGATGCACTGGCGACCCTGACCGACAGCTATCTGCGCCTGTTCGTGCAGGAGGGAATGATCACGCCGCCATTGATGGAGGCTGCTCTCAAGGCCAAGATAGGTTTCCGCGACTTCCTGCAGTCCCCTGCGATGACCAAGGTCAACAACAACAAGGGTCTGCAGGTCGCGCGTACCCGTCTCAGTCGCCAGCTCGGGGTGCAGTTGTATGATCTGGACCGGATGGATCTGACCGCTGACACAAGCCTCAACATGCCGCTGCAAAACGAGATTTCCCGTTACCTGCAGCAGCTGGCGGATCCCGCCATCGCCGCCCAGGTTGGGCTGTTTGGTGAGCGCCTGCTCTCGCCGGAGAAGACGGGGGACGTGAAATACAGCTTTACCCTGTTCGAGAAGTCACCGGAAGGCTTCAAGGTACGGGTGCAGACTGACAACACGGATCAGCCGTTCGATATCAACGAGGGCAGCAAGTTGGAGCTGGGGTCAACCGCCAAGTTGCGGGTACTGACCACCTATCTGGAGATCGTCTCCGAGCTGCACGACAGCTATGCGGACATGTCTGCGGAGAGCCTGCGCAAGATCGAGGTATCAAATCAGGACAACATCAGCCGCTGGGCCGTCTCCTATCTGATGACGGCCAAGGACAAGAGCCTGCCACTTATGCTGGAGGCTGCGCTGGATCGCAAGTATTCCGCCAGCCCGAGCGAAGGTTTCTTCACCGGTGGTGGCATGCATACCTTCAACAACTTCCGTCGTGAGGATAACGGTCGCATTCCGGCGATCCGCGACGCGCTGCGCGAGTCCATCAACCTGCCGTTCGTGCGGCTGATGCGCGATATAGTGCGCTACAGCCTGTATCGGGAGGGCAACCGTGCCCAGCTGCTCAAGGATGACAAGGATCCGCGCCGTACCGAGTATCTGGCCAAGTTCGCCGATAAAGAGGGCCAGACCTATCTGCTGCGCTTCTGGCGCAAGTATCGCGGCAAGACTGCAGATGAGCAGCTCGACACCTTCCTAGATGGTCTCAAGCCCAGTGCCGTGCGGCTCGCCGCCGTGCATCGCTACCTGATGCCGGATGCCTCGCAGGAGACCTTCGCCGCCTTCCTGGCGAAGCGACTGCCGCGTGACAAGCTGAGCGACCGGCGGATAGAGCAGCTCTATACCAGCTATGGTCCCGGCAAGTATTCGCTGCCGGATCAGGGCTACATAGCCCGGGTTCACCCACTGGAGCTGTGGCTGCTCTCCTACCTCAAGGAGTTTGACAAGGCGACCTTTGCCGATGCGGTCGAAGCCAGTCGTGATGAGCGCCAAGAGGTATACAGCTGGTTGTTCAAGACCCGTCACCGCAGTGCCAGGGACAGCCGTATCCGTACCATGCTGGAGGTCGAGGCCTTCCTCGACATTCACCAACGCTGGGCCAGACTGGGCTACCCGTTCGATCACCTGGTCCCCTCGCTGGCGACGGCTCTGGGCAGTTCGGGGGACAGACCCGCAGCACTGGCCGAACTGATGGGGATTATCCAGAACGGTGGCATTCGTGCGCCGACCCTGCGTATCGAACACCTCTCGTTCGCCAAGGGCACGCCGTTCGAGACAGCGTTTGAACCGCTCCATACCGAAGGCACTCGGGTGCTGCCGGCCGAGGTGGCGACCGCGTTGCGCAATGCGCTGTCGAAGGTGGTTGAAGGGGGAACCGCCAGACGCATAGCCGGCGCCTTTGCCCTGCCGGATGGCACAGTCCTGCCGATGGGGGGCAAGACGGGCACGGGTGACAACCGGATCGAAACGGTCGGTCGCTACGGCAACGTGACCAGCTCGCTGGCTCGCAACCGGACCGCGACCTTCGTCTTCTATCTGGGGGAGGATCACTTCGGTACCCTGACCGCCTATGTGCCGGGCAGCCAGTCTGACAAGTTCCGCTTCACCTCGGCCTTGCCGGTGCAGGTGCTCAAGGGAATGGCGCCACTGCTGATGCCTTATCTGCAGCCCGGTACCCATACCCAGTGCCTCGCTGGCAACTAGCGCGCAGAGCAGCATAAGAAACGGGGCCAATATGGCCCCGTTTTACGCTGTGTCGATTGCTGCTCGCCATGCGGCGTGAGTCATCACTTACAGCAGGTTTTCGATTTCACCGCGCAGGTACTGGTACATTTCGCGATAGGCGACCGGCGGCTTGTTCAGTTCCCGTTCCTTGTTGGCGGAACGGATCAGCTGACGCAGCTTCTGGCGGTCCAGCTCATGAAACTGGGACATCAGCTCGTTCAAGGCGCTGTCACCTTCGGTGATCAGGCGCTCACGCCACTGCTCCAGACGATGCAGGCGGGCATTCACGGTGGAGTGGCGGTTCTTGATGATGGAGAGCGCTTCTTCAATCGGTTCTATATCACGGCTGCGCATCAGACGGCCGATGAACTGCAAATGGCGACGGAAGGACTCATCCTTCTTGGGCTTGAGTTTGCGGCCCAGCTCGACAGCATCTGCAAGCTCTTCATCCAACGGGATTTTTTCCAGCTCGCTGTGGCTCAGGGAGACTATCTCCGCGCCCAGCTTCTGCAGCACTTCCGCATCGCGCTTGAGCTGGGTCTTGCTGGGGCCCCAGTCTTCCAACTCGTTGTCGTCTTGATATTGACTCATCGGTCTCTTGATTCCTGTCATTCACGTTGGTGGATATGTTACCAGCTTCTCCCGCTGGGCGCAGGGGTCTGATATGCTTAGCCCCCTTTCCTTCCTTCATACAGATGTGAGTTATGGATCAGCAAGACCAAATTCGCCAGGATCAAGCCCATCTCGAGGCCGTCGTTGCCGAGGCACTGGAGATAGCCAAGGGACTGGGTGCCTCGCTGGCCGAAGTCTCCATCAGCAAGCAGACCGGGTTGTCGGTGAACACCCGCGGTTGTGAACTGGAAAGTATCGAATTCAACAAGGATGGTGCCCTCGGCATCGCCGTTTATCGCGATGGCTGCAAGGGCTCCTCCTCGACTACCGATCTGGGCAAGCCGGCCATCCGCGCCGCCGTTGAAGCGGCCATGGAGATAGCTCGCCATACCTCGCCCGATGACTGTGCCGGTCTGGCTGATGCGGACCTGCTGGCCTGGGATGCCCCCGATTTGCAACTGTGCCACCAAATCGAACTGGATCCCCAGCGCGGCATCGAGCTGGCCATCGAGTGCGAGCGGCTGGCGCTCGGTCGCGATACCCGCATCAAGCATTCCGACGGGGCAGGTTTCTCCAGCCACCTCGGCATCAAGGTCTATGGCAACAGCCACGGCTTCGTCAAAGGCTATGCGGCGTCACGCAACTCCCTGAGCTGTGTGCTGATCGGTGAGCAGGATGGCGACATGCAGCGGGATTATGGCTACTCCTCCAGCCGCGATCTGGCCGGGCTCTGGAGCCCGCAGCGCATCGCTGACGAGGCGGTGGAACGCACAGTCTCCCGCCTCGGCGCCCGCAAGATCTCCACCCGCCACGCTCCCGTGCTGTTTCACCCCGACACGGCTGCCGGCCTGTGGGGCCATCTGGTGATGGCCATCAGCGGTGGCAATCTCTATCGCAAGTCGAGCTTCTTGCTGGACAAGCTGGGCAAGCAGATCCTGCCCGAGTGGCTCACCATTCAGGAGTTCCCCCACCTGCTGGGCGGACTGGCAAGCACCCCGTTCGATGGGGAAGGGGTGCGTACCCGTGACATGGACATAGTGCGCAACGGCGAGCTGATGAGCTGGCTGCTCACCTCCTATTCGGCCCGCAAGCTGGGATTGACCACTACGGGTCATGCCGGTGGCATCCACAACTGGCAGGTTTCCAGCACGGGCCAGAATTTCCAGGAGATGCTCAAAGAGTTGGGCACAGGCCTGCTGGTGACCGAGCTGATGGGGCAGGGGGTCAACATCGTCAATGGCGACTACTCCCGTGGCGCCGCCGGCTTCTGGGTCGAGAATGGCGAGATAGCCTACCCGGTCGAAGAGATCACCATAGCTGGCAATCTGACCGAGATGTTCAGCCATATAGTGGCGGTGGGCAGCGACGAAGATGAGCGCTCCAGCCTCAAGACAGGCTCTGTGCTGGTCGAAAATATGAAGCTGGCTGGCCACTGATCCCGGCATCAGCCGATTCGCAGCTATGAAAAAGGCCCCCTCGCCAACGCGAGGGGGCCTTTTTATCAGCCTGCGATCAGGGAAAATCAGCCCTTGATGCGCTCGATGCGGCCACCCAGGGCCTGCAGCTTGTGCTCTATGTCTTCGTAGCCACGGTCGATGTGATAGATGCGATCGACTATGGTGGAGCCTTCGGCCACGAAGCCGGCCAGCACCAGACTGGCGGAGGCGCGCAGGTCGGTCGCCATCACCTGGGCACCCTTGAGTTGCTCGGTGTCACGGCAGATGGCCACATTGCCCTGCAGTTCGATATCTGCGCCCATCCGCACCAGTTCAGGTACGTGCATGAAGCGATTCTCGAAGATGGTCTCTGTGACCATGCCTGTGCCCTTGGCGACGGCGTTCAGCACGGTGAACTGTGCCTGCATGTCGGTCGGGAAGGCCGGGTAAGGGGCCGTCTTGATGGTGACCGGCTTGAGGGTACGACCCGTCATGTCGAGGCTGATCCAGTCAGCGCCCTTCTCGATCAGTGCACCCGCCTCTTCCAGCTTGACCAGCACGGCTTCCAGCAGGGAGGGATCCGTTTTGCGGCAGGTGATCTTGCCGCCGGTAACCGCAGCGCCCACTAGGAAGGTACCGGTTTCGATACGGTCAGGTTGCACGCTATAGCTGCCACCGTGCAGACGCTCGACACCGTCTATGGTCAGGGTGTCGGTGCCCGCGCCCTGGATCTTGGCACCCAGCGCATTGAGGAAGTGGGCCAGATCGACCACTTCCGGCTCGCGCGCGGCGTTTTCGATCACGGTGCGACCGTCGGCCAGGGTAGCGGCCATCATCAGGTTCTCGGTGCCTGTGACGGAAACCATGTCCATCAGTATGTGGGCGCCTTTCAGACGGCCGTCGACGCGGGCCTTGATGTAGCCATCCTCGATGGTGATCTTGGCACCCATCAGCTCCAGGCCGTGGACGTGCAGGTTGACCGGACGGGCACCGATGGCGCAGCCGCCGGGCAGGGAGACGTCGGCAGCACCGAAACGGGCGGCCAGCGGGCCCAGCGCCAGGATGGAGGCGCGCATTGTCTTCACCAGCTCGTAGGGGGCGACGTGGTTGTTTACCGCACCGGTCAGCACTGTCACGTTGCCGTTGACCTTGGTGGTGGCGCCCAGCATCTCCAGCAGCTTGATGGTGGTACCCACGTCTTTCAGGCGCGGTACGTTGGAGAGGTGGATCTCTTCATCACACAGCAGGGTGGCGAACAGGATAGGCAGGGCGGCGTTTTTGGCGCCAGAGATGGTCACTTCGCCGTTGAGAGTACAACGACCATCAATTTTAAATTTGTCCATTTACTTAGATACCAAATCAGGAGGGCAGTAGGAATTTACGTTCGCGCTTCCACTCGGCATCGGTAAAGGCCTTGATGGAGAGTGCGTGAATGGCGTTGCTGGCGATCTTGTCCATCAGCGGGGCATAGATGGCCTGCTGCTTCTTGACCCGGCTCATACCGTCAAACATGTCACCGACGGCGATCACTTGATAGTGACTACCGTCCCCTTTGACATGGACTTCGGACAATGGCAGAGCCTCGAGGAGTATCGCTTCAATTTCAGAGACTTGCATTATGCGTCCTCAGTTGTGAGCGGGGTTGACTGAAACAGCCCGGCCACCCCGTACAGGTTGGCCAGGGTATAAAAATCAGTGGAGGCGCCCACCAGTTGCGGTGTGGCGCCTCGTGCCAATGCGGCTTTGGCCCATTTGACCAGCAGGGCAAGCCCTGCCGAATCCAGGGTGGTGACCTCGCCCAGTTCGAGCCGATCTTCCTGCCACCAGTCGGCGCGGCGTTGCCACAGCTCAACGACCTGGGGTGCCTGCAGCTCGCCGCTCAGTCTCATGACTTGATGACCAGCGGCTTGGCATTGTGGGCGCGCAGCTGGGCGATCACCGCGTCTATGCCGTTCTGGCGAATGAGGCCACCCAGCTCGTTCTGCTTGGCAGAGAGCAGGCTGATGCCTTCGGCGACCATGTCGAAGGCTTTCCATTCGCCGGTCTTGTTGTTCTTGCGCAGCTTGAACTCGAGGAAGATGTCCGGTTTGCCGGTCTCTTTCACGCTGACGTTGACGGCTGTGATGTTGCTGTCACCCGGCGCCTTGCCAGGCTCGACCTTGACGGTCTGCTTGTCGAAGTGCGCCAGCGCATCGGCGTAGGAGCTCACCATGTATTCGGTGAATACCTCGACGAAGGCGTCACGCTGGGCCGGTGTGGTCTGCTTGATCTGGTTGCCGAGCACCTTGTAGGCGGCGAAGCGGTTGTCCACGTAGGGCAGCAGCTCTTCACGTATGATGACCCGCAGGTGATCCGGGTTGCTCTTCACCTGGGACTTGTCCGCCTTCAGGCGGGCAAAGGTCTGTTTGGCCGCTTCGTCCACCAGGGCATAGGGATCGGTGGCATCGGTAGCGTGAGCGACCAGGGAAAACAGCATGCTGGTCATCAGGCCCAGCAGCAGGGCGATCTTCTTGAACATGGTTACTCCTTACTTGCTGTCTGACTTGGTGTCGGAAGACTGGCTGTAGAGGAACTTGCCAATCAGGTCTTCCAGCACAATGGCGGATTTGGTGTCTTCAATCATGTCGCCATCCTTGAGCATGTTGGTGCCCATCTCCTCATCGGTAAAGCCGGGCATCAGGCCTATGTACTGCTCACCGAGCAGCCCCGAGGTCAGGATGGAGAGGGTGCTGGTTTCGGAAAACTCGCCGGCACTCTTCTGCATTTGCAGGGATACGACTGGCACCTGGCTCTTGGCATCCAGGGTGATGTCGCTGACCCGGCCGACGACGACGCCGCCCACCTTGACCGGTGAACGTACTTTCAGGCCGCCGATATTATCGAAATGGGCGCGCAGGGTATAGGTTTCTCCTTCCGGTTTGAAACTCAAACCTGCCACTTGCAGTGCCAACGCCAGAATGGCACCGATGCCGGCCAGCATGAAGGCGCCAACCAGGAATTCTACTTTGCTGAACTTCATCTTTACCTTATCCAAACATGACTGCGGTGAGTATAAAATCCAGGCCGAGCACGGCCAGGGAGGAGTGGACCACGGTACGGGTCGTGGCCTGACTGATCCCGGCCGAGGTCGGCTTGGCATCATAACCGTTAAAGAGCGCAATCCAGGTGACAACCAGTGCGAAGATCACACTCTTGATCGCCCCTTGCATGATGTCATCCTGCCAGTCGACTGAGGCCTGCATGGCGGACCAGAAGCCCCCTTCGTCCACCCCCAGCCAGTCCACACCGACCAGCTTGCCGCCGAAGATACCGATCAGGCTGAACATGAAAGCCAGCAGCGGCATGCTGATGACCCCGGCCCAGAAGCGGGGAGCCACTACCCGGCGCAGCGGATCCACCGCCATCATCTCCAGGCTGGAGAGCTGTTCTGTGGCCTTCATCAGGCCGATCTCGGCGGTGAGGGCCGAACCGGCACGGCCGGCAAACAGCAGCGCCGTCACGACCGGACCCAGTTCCCGCAACAGGGAGAGGGAGACCAGCGGGCCCAGGCTCTGTTCGGCGCCGAAGTCCTTCAATACGTTGTAACCCTGCAACGAGAGCACCATGCCGATGAAGAGACCGGACACCAGTATGATGGCAACGGACTGCACGCCCACCACATACAGCTGCTGAAGCAGCAGGGGGAAGTGCTTGCGCGGCTCGGGTTTGCCCGCCAGCGCATGAAACAGCATTATGGTGGCTCGGCCGATGGAGCTGATGAAACGCACTCCGACCCGGCCCAGCTTGCTTACTTGGCTTATCAACATCACAGATCCTGTAGCAGGTCGCCTGCCGGAAAATGGAACGGAACAGGACCGTCGGGCAATCCTTTGAGGAACTGCTCGACTTCGGGATTGTGCTCCTCGCGCAGCTGATCCGGCGTGCCGTGTGCCACCACCTTGCGGTTGGCGATGATATAGGCGTAATCGGCTATGCTCAGCACCTCTTTCACGTCGTGGGTGACTATGACGGAGGTGATGCCGAGGGCACCGTTCAGCTCCTTGATCAGCTTGACCAGCACCGCCATTGTGATGGGGTCCTGGCCGACGAACGGCTCGTCATACATGATGAGGTCCGGATCCAGCGCTATGGATCTGGCCAGCGCAGCGCGGCGGGCCATGCCGCCGGAGAGTTCGGACGGCATCAGTTTCGCTGCGCCACGCAGACCGACCGCCTGCAACTTCATCATGACGATGGTGTGGATCAGCTCCTCCGGCAGGCCTGAGTGCTCCCGCAGCGGGAAGGCCACGTTGTCGTAGACCGTCATGCCGGTAAACAGGGCGCCGCTCTGGAACAGCATGCTCATCCGCTTGCGCACCTCGTACAGGCGGGAGCGGGAGAGGGTGGGGATATCTTCCCCGTCAAACAGGATATGACCGGACTCAGGCTTGAGCTGGCCACCGATCAGCCGCAGCAAGGTGGTCTTGCCTATGCCGCTGGGGCCCATGACCGCAGTGACCTTGCCACGGGGAATGGTCAGGTTGATCCCGTCGTATAACAGCCGATCTCCGTGACTGAAGGTCAGATCGGAGATGGTGATCAGGTCATTGTTCAAACAATTGTCCATCCGGTGTAAATGAAGAGCGAATTTTATGGGCTAGTCTAGGTCTAAGCAACAGCAAGGAACAACTATTGAACAGCCCGCCTGCCCAAAAGCGCGACAGTTTTGTGTAACCAATTGTCTCTCTTTTAGGACCGAGAAGTATCCGATTCGCTTATCTCGACAGACTTTTTTATAATCCCGCAGCAAATTTCGGCCCGGAGCTGTGCCTTTATGTCTGTAAAGCCTGAAAAAGTGTCTGAACTGTTCGATTTTCGTCGCAGCGCCCGTACCGTGCTGGACATTGAAAAACAAGCGATTGATGGACTCTATCAGTACCTGAATGATGCCTTCGATCAGGCATGCAACCTGGTGCTGCGCTGCAGTGGCAAGATAGTGGTCACCGGCATGGGCAAGTCAGGTCATGTCGGGAGCAAGATTGCTGCCACCCTGGCCAGCACCGGCACCCCCGCCTTCTTCCTGCACCCTGGCGAAGCCAGTCACGGGGATCTGGGGATGATCTCCAGCGGCGATCTCATCATCGCCATCTCCAACTCGGGCGAGAGTGACGAGATCCTGGCCCTGCTGCCGGTGCTCAAACGCCGTGGCATCCAGTTGATCTGCATGACGGGCAATCCCGCCTCCACCATGGCCAAGGAAGCCAACGTGCACCTGTGCGTACGGGTCGAGAAGGAGGCGTGCCCGCTCGGGCTGGCGCCCACCTCCAGCACCACGGCCACTCTGGTGATGGGGGATGCACTGGCGGTTGCCCTGCTGGAAGCCCGCGGTTTCACCGCCGACGATTTCGCCCTTTCTCACCCGGGCGGGTCGCTGGGCAAGCGGTTGCTGCTGCGGGTCGGTGACCTGATGCACAGCGGCGAGCTGTTGCCCCGGGTGGGGATAGATGCCACCATCAGCCAGGCGCTGCTGGAAGTGAGTCGCAAGGGGCTGGGGATGACGGCGGTCGTCGACGCCGATGGCCGGCTGGCCGGGCTCTTTACCGATGGTGACTTGCGCCGCATCCTGGATCTGCAGGTGGATATCCATCACACCCCGATCGCCAAGGTGATGACGGCCAACTGTGTTACCGTAGGACCCGAGATGATGGCGGCAGAAGCCGTCAAATTGATGGAAACCAGAAAGATCAACGGATTACTGGTGGTGGATGAGGACAAGCGCCCACTGGGTGCCTTCAACATGCACGACCTGCTGAAAGCCGGAGTAATTTGATGCAAAACGTACCGACCCTCTACGGTCCGGTGACGCGCAGCCAGTATGACAGGGCGGCGCAGATCCGCCTGCTGGTGTGCGATGTGGATGGAGTTCTCTCCAACGGCCTCATCTATATGGGCAATGATGGCGAAGAGCTGAAGACCTTCTGTACCCGCGACGGCGCCGGCATGCGCGCCCTGCTCAACGCCGGGATCGAGATCGCCATCATCACGGGGCGCAACTCCCGCATCGTCAGCGACCGGATGAAGAGCCTGGGTGTGCAGCATCTGGTGCAGGGGGCAGATCAGAAGCTGCCCCACTTCGAGATACTGCTGGCCAAGCTGGGGCTGACGCCGGAGCAGGCCGCCTACATGGGTGATGACACCATAGATCTGCCGGTGATGCAGGCCTGTGGCCTCGGCATCGCCGTGGCCGATGCCCACCCACTGGTGCTGGCCCGGGCCGACATGGTGACCCGACTGGCCGGTGGGCTGGGTGCTGTGCGCGAGGTGTGCGACCTGATACTGCAGGCACAAGGGCTGGGTGACTATCAGCCAGAGGCCTCGGTATGAGCAGACAGACGCTGCTGTTTGCCCTGCTGTTTCTGGTGGCGCTGGCCGCCTGGCAGCTCGGCGACATAGAGCTGGTGCCGGAGCCGACCGCCAAGGTCGAGAACTATCAGCCGGACTTCACCGCCAAGAATCTGGTCACCACCCGCTTTGACGCCGATGGGCGGCGCACCGAGCGGCTGGAGTCCGAGTATGCGGAGTATTACCAGCTCCTCGAACAGGCCACCTTCAACAAGCCGGTGGTCTACATGTTCGACAAGCAGGGCGAGGCCGAGTGGAAAGTCACCGCCGATACCGGCGTGCTCAACACGGATGACAACGTGATCCTGCGGGACAAGGTACATCTGGACGGCCTGCTGCCCACCTCCTTCATCTCCACGCTGGATACCCCCTATATGGAGCTGGATCTGGTGACCCAGAACGTGAGAAGCAATCAGCAAGTCAGCATAGTGGGTAAGGATTTCCAGACCGAGGGCGTTGGCCTGAAGGGTCATCTGGAACGCAAATATTTTGAATTACTGGACCAGGGCCATGCCATCTATTTCAATGAAAAACGTTAATCTGGCCCTCGCGGCCTTGCTGCTGTGCGGCACCGTGAGCGCCAAAGAGTCCGACTTTGCCGAGAAGGTCTACGTGGATGCGGTCAAACAGGTGGCCGAGATGCAGGACAACCGCATCACCTTCAGTGACGATGTCATCATCACTCAGGGCACCATCAAGATTAAGGCCGACAAGGTAGTGGTGATCCGCTCCGGCGAGAAAGGGGCCGAGGTCATGACGGCCTATGGCAATCCCGCCACCTTCTTTCAGATCCTGGACAACGGCAAGCCGGTCAATGCCCACGGCAACAGCATCCGCTACGAGCTGAAGAACCGGCTGGTGACCATCACCGGCAATGGCCAGCTCAAGCAGGAAGACAGCCAGGTCAACGGCGATCTGATCCGCTACGACATCGTCAAACAGAAGATGATCGCCGAGAGCAAGGGCCCGACCCAGCGCGTCAAGACGGTGTTCCTGCCGGATCAGGTAGAGAACTTCGACAAGCCCGCCGATCAGAAGAAGCAGGGAAAATAAGCCATGGCAGTGTTGAAAGCAGTCGGCCTGCAAAAAAGTTACAAGCGCCGCATGGTGGTCAGCGATGTGAGCCTGGAAGTGGGTACCGGCCAGATTGTCGGATTGCTAGGCCCGAATGGCGCCGGCAAGACCACCTCCTTCTACATGATAGTGGGACTGGTGCAGAGCGATGCCGGTCTCATCACCATAGACGATCAGGACATCAGCCTTCAGCCCATGCATATCCGAGCCCGCAACGGCATCGGCTATCTGCCGCAGGAGGCCTCCATTTTCCGCCGCCTGTCGGTGTTCGACAACCTGATGGGGGTCATGCAGACCCGTAAGGGGCTGAGCCGCGAAGAGCGGGAAGACAAGGTCGAACAGCTGCTGGAAGAGTTCAATATCACCCATATTCGCGACAACCTGGGTCAGAGTCTGTCCGGGGGGGAACGACGCCGGGTCGAGATCGCCCGCGCGCTGGCGGCCGAGCCGCGTTTTATCCTGCTGGATGAGCCGTTTGCCGGGGTCGACCCCATTTCTGTGATAGACATCAAGAAGATCATCCAGCATCTGAAAGATAGAGGCCTGGGCGTCTTGATCACCGACCACAACGTCAGAGAGACTCTGGACGTATGCGAGAAGGCTTATATCGTCAGCCACGGCAAGATGATTGCCGAAGGTGCACCGGCCGAGATACTGGCCGATGAACAGGTCAAGCGCGTCTATTTGGGCGATCAATTCAGTCTATAGTAAGGGGGCATATCTTCATTTCCTGTGACGACTGCCTCGCTGAACATAAGGATATCCCGACGTAGATGAAGCCGACATTACAGTTGCGTCTCGGTCAGTCCCTGACCATGACGCCGCAATTACAACAAGCGATTCGTCTGCTCCAGCTCTCCACTCTGGAACTCCAGCAGGAAATTCAGCAAGCGCTCGATAACAACCCCTTGCTGGAGCAAGAGGAGAATGAGGTGCAGGAGACCAGCCCGGAAGAGCCGGTCGACGCCAGTCAGCTCGACTCCAGCGATGCCATGGCCCAGGATCAGATGCCGGACGAGTTGCCGGTGGATACCACCTGGGAGGATGTCTACTCGGCCGGCACGGCCCAGAGCGCAGGCCCCATCCACGATGGGGAAGACAGCGTCTATCAGGGCGAAACCACCGAGAATCTGCAGGACTATCTGCTGTGGCAGATGCGACTCACGCCGTTCAGCGATCTGGATGCCGCCATCGCCCTCGCCATCATAGATGCCATCGACGATTCCGGGTATCTGACCGTCTCCCTCGAAGATATACAGGCGGCGGTGAGCAGCGAGGATGTCGAGGTGGAACTCGACGAGGTCGAGGCCGTGCTCAAGCGAGTGCAGCATTTCGATCCGGTCGGCATCGCCGCTCGTTCGGTACAGGAATGCCTGTTGATCCAGCTCGGTCAATACGCCCCCGAACTGCCCTGGCTCACCGAGGCCAGAGAGGTGATCAACGAGCACATGGACTTGCTCGGCAATCGCGATTATCGCACCCTGGCGCGCAAGACCCGGCTCAAGGAGAGCGACCTCAAGGAGGTGCTGGATCTCATCCAGCAGCTGGAGCCCAGACCGGGCAATGGCATCATACAGAGCGACTCCCAGTACGTGATCCCGGATGTGACCGTGGTCAAGAAGGGCACCAAATGGGTGGTCGAGCTCAATCCCGATTCTGCGCCGCGCATCCGGGTCAACGAGACCTATGCCGCCATGGCACGCCAGGCGCGCACCAGCCAGGACACCCAGTTCATCCGTTCCCATCTGCAAGAGGCCAAGTGGTTCATCAAGAGCCTGGAGAGTCGCAATGACACCCTGCTCAAGGTGGCCAGCTGTATTGTCGAGCAGCAACAGGGCTTTTTCGAGTATGGTGAAGAGGCCATGAAACCCATGGTGCTCAACGACATCGCCGAAGCGGTGGAGATGCATGAGTCGACCATTTCCCGGGTAACGACCCAGAAATACATGCATACGCCCCGCGGCATCTTCGAACTGAAGTTTTTTTTCTCCAGTCATGTGAATACCGAAGGAGGAGGAGAGTGCTCATCGACCGCAATTCGCGCGCTGATCAAGAAGCTGGTGACGGCAGAGAATCCCGCCAAGCCGCTAAGTGATAGCAAGATCGCGGATTTGCTGGCCGAACAGGGTATTATGGTGGCGAGACGCACGATCGCAAAGTACCGTGAATCCTTGTTGATCCCGCCATCCAATCAGCGCAAACGCCTGGTTTAGGCAAAACAAAAGGAAGACGTTATGCAAATTAACCTGACCGGACACCATGTCGAGATCACCGAAGCTCTGCGTGATTATGTGAACAACAAATTTGCCAAACTCGAGCGTCACTTTGACCACATCAACAATGTTCATGTGGTGTTGAGCGTAGAAAAACTGAACCAGATCGCCGAAGCCAAGCTGCATGTCAGCGGTGGCGAGGTGTTCGCCAATTCACAGCATGCCGACATGTATGCTGCGATTGATACCCTGCTGGACAAGCTGGATCGGCAGATCATCAAGCACAAAGATAAGTTAAATCAAAAATAACTATGCAACTTGAACACATACTGAGTCGGGACTGCACCAAAAGTGCGGTCCCTTGTACCAGCAAGAAACGCGCCCTTGAGATCATCAGTGAATTAGCCGCTGAGCGCCTGGGGACCTCTCGTCAGGCGTTATTCGAGTGCCTGCTGGCCCGAGAAAAGATGGGCAGTACCGGTATCGGTGCCGGTATCGCCATTCCCCACGGCCGGATCGGTGACGAGTTTCCGCCGACCGCCATCCTGATGACCTTCGCAGAGCCTATCCCTTTCGACGCCATCGACAATCAACCGGTTGACCTGCTCTTTGCCCTGCTGGTGCCGGAAAGCGAGTGCAAGCAGCACCTCAAGACCCTTTCCCTGATGGCATCCAAACTGGGTGACAAGGCGGTTTGCCGCCAGTTGCGCCAGGCAACCAGCGATGAAGATCTCTATCAGATCATGACCTCGGCCTGAGATGCAGGCCCCCGTCATGACCCCAAGCGGTGAGGGAACAAGATGCAATTAATAGTGGTAAGTGGGCGCTCCGGCTCGGGCAAGACAGTGGCCCTGCGTGTGCTGGAGGATCTCGGTTATTACTGCGTGGATAACTTGCCGGTCAACCTGCTGCCCCAGTTGATCGTCTCGGTCGAGAGCCAGTATGACAAGCTGGCGGTCAGCATAGACGTGCGCAACCTGCCGGTGAGCCCGGACAAGCTGGAGACCCTGCTGGCTCAGGTGCGCAACGAGGGCCGGGTCGAATTTTCCAGCTTCTTCTTCGATGCGGAAAACTCCACCTTGCTCAAGCGCTACGGCGAGAGCCGCCGGTTGCATCCCCTGTCGCGCAAACAGCTGTCGCTGGATGAGGCAATCCGGGAAGAGACCCACCTGCTGGCGCCGCTCTCCTCGACCGCCGATCTGCGCATCGACACCACCAACCTCAGCATTCACGACCTGAGCGAGCTCATCAAGACCCGGGTGCTCGGCAAGAAAGAGAATGAGCTGGTGCTGGTGTTCGAGTCGTTCGGCTTCAAGTACGGCATCCCCAAGGACGCCGACTTCGTGTTCGATGCCCGCTTCCTGCCCAATCCGCACTGGATCCCCGAACTCAAGCCCTTTACCGGCAAGGACGAGCCTGTGGCCCGCTATCTCTCCAGCCAGCCGGACGTGATGCAGTTCATCCTGCAGATTGAGAACATGCTGGCGACCTGGCTGCCGCATCTGGAGCGCAACAATCGCAGTTATGTGACTGTGGGGATAGGTTGCACCGGTGGTCAGCACAGATCCGTGTTCATCGCCGAACAGCTGGCCAGCGCATTCCGGCTGCTGGGCAAGAACGTCCAGATCCGCCACCGCACCCTCGACAAGAGTGCGCCGCAATATTGATGGACCAATAGGGAGATCAGATGACCGTCTCAGCCTCGGTGGAAGTCAAAAACAAACTGGGTATGCATGCCAGGCCGGCCATGATGCTGTTCGAACTGGTGCAGGGCTTCGACGCCCACGTGCTGCTGCGCAACGAGGATGGCATAGAGGCCGATGCGGACAGCGTGATCGGCCTGCTGATGCTGGACTCCGCTCAGGGCAAGCAGGTGGAAGTGCAGGTGGAGGGCCCCGAAGAAGTGGAGGCGCTGGCTGCCGTGGTGGCCCTGTTCACCTCCGGTTTCAACGAGGAGTGACTCACTCCCCGTCCTGGTTCAGGAACCGGTGCGCGCCAGCCCCTTGAAGCTGGCAAAATCCCGACAAGCCAGCAAATTCTTGCTGGCTTTTTCGTTCATCAGCGCCAGAAACAGGTCGTAGAGCCCCATCGCCTCTTCGTAGTCCGCCTTGCTGATGGCCAGCACGAAGATGAGGGTGGCTGTCTCGCCATTGCCCCAGTCGATCCCCTGGGGGGCCAGCACTGTATAGACCAGGGTACGCCGCGCCAGCAGGCCGAGGGAGTGGGGCAGGGCTATGCCTTCCCCCAGCAGGGTGGAGACGATACGCTCCCGCTCGTGCAACGAGCTTCTGAATCCGCTCTCCACCCGATCTTCAGCCTCCAGCTGATCGCAGATCCGGGCAAACAACTGGCTCTGGCTGAGTGGCTCACTCACCACCATGAAGTGGTCGGCATCGAAGTATTTGTCGAGCAGGTAGGGGCGGGTGCGGTCGATCAGCACCAGCTTGCCGAGCTGCTCCAGCTGATACTGGGTCGGGAAAGGGGCGACTTGCACCACGGGCGCGTTCTTCTCGGCCACCTTGACGGTACTGATGACGAAGTCCTGCTCGATCCGCGCCAATCCCTCGTAATCTCGCACCGACTCCAGCGTCGTCAGCTGGAGCTGGGGATATTCCCGCTTGATGCGCGCCTCCAGCACCCGGAAGGTGGCGTTGCCGGCGTCGCACAGCAGCAGCGCCTGGGGGCGACGGGTATAGCCGATGTCATAGTGGCGCTCCAGCCCGACTCCGATATGGATCACCAGATAACCTATCTCGTGATGGGTCAGCCGGTAGGGAGTCTGCCTGATCCACTCAGAGATGGCCGCCAGCGTGATGTCGTAGGCGAGGGGATAGTACTGCTTGATGTGATCCGCCAGCGGATTGTGGCTGCCAATCTGGTATTTGACCCGCAGCAGCATGGCGCTGATGTGGGTCTGCAGATCCGCCTGCAGCTGCAGATCGCCGCGCAGATCATAGGGGTAGTGCTGCTGGATATAGGCGAGCAGATGCTCGACCAGCTGCTCGCTCTCGGCGGCCATGGCCGGGCTGAGCCTGGGCGTGTCGGCGGTGAGGCGGGCCTGGATCTGGATGGCGAGGCAGGCGATCTCCTCCGCTCCCGGCGGTGTCAGGGTCGGCAGCTCGGCGTAGATGTCGCGGGCCACGGCGGCCAGAGTCTGGGTGATGTCGTCGCTGGCAAACTGGCGCAGCTCGTGGCCGGCCGCCTGGCGCAGCAGGGCGACGGCGCAGTAGATGGCGAGCTGCTGCAGGCTCTCGTCGGCGAGGCGCAGCTGGTGATGGCCGAGCTGGGCATGGATGTGATTGCCCACTACCTCCAGCGTCTTGCTGGGGCAAAGGTTGGGCAGCAGGCTCTGCAACTGGTTGTTGTGGATCAGCTCCTGATAGAGCAGCTGGGTGAGGCAGGCCCTGATCGCCGTCTCGCTCCCCTGGATGCGCATGCCGAGCCGTGGCTTGCTGTCGATGAGCAAGCCGAAGTGGGCGAGTCGCTCCCGCACCTCCGCCATGTCTCCCTGCAGCGCCGCCCGGCTCAGATACCAGGTATCCGCCAGCTCGTCGAGCTTGATCCCCTGTTCCGCCGTCAGCAGCAGGATCTGCAGGTGCAGCACCCGCTCGCGGCTGGTTCGGGGCAGGCTGCTCTCCTGCTCCTGGGCCGCCAGCAACTCGTCAAACAGCCCCTGATTGTAAATCTTGAGCTGGTAGCCGCTGCCGCGCTGGTGGATCAGGTGGGCGCCGTGGGTGGCGATAAGCTCATTGAGGGTCGCCACGTCGGTGCGCACCGTGCGGGTGGAGACATTGAGGCGGCGAGCCAGCTCCTCCTGTGGCAGCGGTTCGGCATGGAGCTGGGTCAGCAGTTGATGGAGTCTGGGGTGGGGCAGCTTGGTCATGAGAAGGGACGGGACTCCTGTCGCGAAATAAAGAGTCGATGTTAACAAGCGGGTCATTAACAAGCCAGGCACCGGCCAGAGATCGGACCGGTGCCATCTTTTCGTCACGCCAGCAGTCGTTTCACAGTGGCGAGCAGGGTGCGCACATCCTCGGGGCGGGTCTGGCCGCTCTCGCTGTCGATGATGGAACTGTAGACGTGGGGGATCACCTTCTCGACACCAGCGTCCAGTGCGATGCGGACTATCTCCTCGAAGTTCTCCAGATCTATGCCACCTGTGGGCTCCAGCCAGAAGCCGTGACGGGCGCAGGCTTCGGCGACCGCCTGATACTCGTCACGGCAGGTGAGACCGCCCATGGGGAAGAACTTGACCGAGCTTCCGCCCATGTCCTTGAGCAGGGCGATGGCGGTGTCGATAGGCACAATCCCGTCCGGCTGCCCGGCACTGAGGGGCCCGGTGGATATCTTCACCATGCCGGGGGTGCCGGTGGGAGAGACAAGGCCATTGACCAAGCTGTGGGGCTGGCCCAGCAACGCCCGGCTGGCACCAACCCCGGTGAACACCTGATTGACGTGCTGGGGCTGCAGCTGGCGAGCCAGCTCGGCCACCATGGCGGATTGGCGTGGATCGCCCGCCCCCAGCCCGATGGAGAGGGCGTTGTCGATAAGGGCCGAGTACTCCTTCATATCGGCGACCGCAGAGGGTACATCCGGATAGTTTTTGGAGAGCACGCCGACCAGCACATGGCCTTCGGCAGCGTCGTATACCGCGACGGCATTATCTTTGGAACCTGCCAGTACGTTGAGGCAGACACGGTCACGGTAGTAGTTGGGAGTTAAGGACATCAACGATTCTCCTGTACTAGGTTGGCAATGGCGGCATGGATCTGGTCGAGCTGGGGGGCGGTGACGCTGCGCACGTCGATCTCGATATGCCCCTCGTTGGCCTTGTAGCCCCGGCAGTAGATGGCAGGAGTGCCCTGCTGCAGGCGGGTGACGACCTGCACAGTCGTCATGCCGATGCTGGCATGGTCGAAGGCGATGTCGGTGCGGGCTATGTCGCGCCCCGCGCTGTCCCACACCACTTTGGCGCTGACGCCCGGCAGCTGGTTGAGGCGCTCGATGAAGGGGTTCATCTTGGCGACCATGGCGGCACCGCTCTCCTTCTCTTTTGCCAGATAGCGCTCGATGGCGTGGGTCAGACCGAGGATCCCCTCCTTGCCCACCTTCATGGCGCGGCCTATGCCGTTGGCCTGTTGCTTGACCCACTCCACATACTGGCGTTTGCCGAGCACCAACCCGCTGGTGGGGCCTTCGATGGCCTTGGCGCCGCTGTAGATGACCAGATCCGCCCCCTGGTTGTAATAGAGACGCAGATCCTCTTCGGCAGCCGCATCGACGATGAGCGGCAGCTGGTGGGCTTTGGCCACCTCGGCCGCCTCGGCCACCGACAGAATGCTCTTCTGCACGCAGTGGTGGGACTTGATGTAGAGGATGGCAGCTGTGTTGGCATTGATGGCGGCAGCCAGCTGGGCAGGGGAGCACTCGTTGGCATAGCCGGCCTCCACCACCTGGCCGCCCCCCAGATTGACCATGGTGCCGACCGGCGCGCCGAAGTTGACGTTGTGCCCCTTGGGCAGCACGATTTCGCTCGGCACGTCATGACGATGGGCATGTAGCTGCTCCAGCCGGTAGGGGTCGCCACGCACTATCACGGCGGCCACCGACTGGGCTATGCCAGCGCTGGCGCAGGAGACCACCACGGCATCTTCCACATCCAGCAAGCCTGCCAGGTAGGCCCCCGTCTTGTTGACCAGATCCTTCACCTCGAAGTAGTGGCCCAGGCCGAAGTTGACCGCATCGACCACCTCCTGCTCGGGGGTGGAAACGCCGAGAATGGTCATGCGCCCGGAGGCGTTGATCACCGGTTTGAGCTGATATTTCTCATAAACAGAAGGCATGGTGTGATTTCCCATAGTGAGTCAGAACCAGGTCACCGCCCACCAGGGCGGCGAGGGGAAGCAGTTGCAGGTCGCCGCTGCGCGATTGCGCCTCGGTATCCATGAACAGGGTCGGGCCGCTGGCCAGTTCGAACAGGGTCAAATCGGCATCCGCGCCCACCTCGAGTCGTCCCTTGCCGGTCAGGCGCAGCGCATCGGCGGCCTGGTCGGTGACGCAGGCGAGCACCTGTTCCAGCGTCATGCCGATGGCGAGAAACTTGGACATCACGTGAGCCAGGCTATACACAGGCCCCTTGATGCGGTTCTTGCAGTAGATGTCCGAGCTGATGGTGTGGGGCAGTATCCCCTGGCGGATGGCAAGCTCCGCCACCTCGAAGCTGAAGCTGGCGCCGCCGTGGCCTATGTCGAGCAAAAGGCCCCGTTTCATCGCCTCGCGCACCGCGACCCGCAGCTCGCCGGCCGGGGTCAGGATACGGTTGGGCTTGCCGTTGAAGCAGTGGGTCAGCAGATCCCCCTCTCCCAGCAGGGCGACTATCTCGTCCAGATCCGGCGGCGTGTTGCCCACGTGCACCATCAGCGGCAGCCGACCGTGGGCCTGCTGCAGTGCCTTGGCCATGCGCAGCGGCTGCAGGCCGTTCTCGCCCACCACGCTGCCGCTCATGCGAGCCTTGATGCCGACGACAAAGCCGGGGTGACGGGCAATGGCTGCCGAGGCGAGTGCCATGTCCAGATCCAGGCTGTCCGCCAGCTCGTTCTGGCGCAGCAGGCCTATGCGGGAGATGTTGAGCAGGGCGTGCACCCGGGTCTTGCAGCCCGAAGCGAGGCGCTGGAACGCATCCACGTCGTCGGCGCCTGTGCTGCCCGCGTCTATGACTGTGGTGACGCCGGACTCGACGCCCACCTTGTCCGGCTCATCCTGATAGATGGGGGAGGCGGGGTAGCAGTGGGTGTGGCCGTCGATCCAGCCCGCGCTCACATGCACCCTGCCCGCCAGATCCAGGGTTTGCTTCGCCTCGCTCCTTGCCGGCAGCTGGCCGATGGCCGCTATCTTGCCGTCCCGGATGGCGATGTCGATGAGCTCGCCATTTCCCTGGCGTCCCGCTCTGATGATGATGTCGTACATGCTGATATCCCTCTTGGAACCTGCTTGCGCTCTTACTGCGAGGCCGTGATCAAGGCTCATGTGCTGCTCGGAATCCTCACGTATATCTATACGCTCCGGTGCCTGCGCTGCTCTTCACCTTGCTGACGACCTCTCGCGACAGAGCGCAAACAGGTTCTTCAATGCCGCCGAGAGACGGCCTGTGATTAAGCCAGGGCGATCGGGAAGAAGGTACCGAGCAGCATGGCACCCAGGATGGCGCCGCCTGTGATGGGCTTGTTCCACACGTAGAACAGCAGTGCACCCAGCAGGGAACCCAGCCCGATGGGGATGGAAGCGCCCATGGCGGAGAGGATGATCAGGGGGCCGAGGAAGCGGCCCGAGCTGTTGCCAGCTCCCATCATCACATCCGCCCCGTAGGTGGAGTTGCTCTGGTTGATGGTGAACTTGCGCGCCAGGATGATGATGCCGCCGATGGCGACCCCTATGGTCATGCCGGTCGCTAGCGAGGCACCGAAGTTCTCCACCGGGTAGAGAATGCCGGCACCCAGCAGCAGGGCGGGCACGCCCAGGCCGACCCCGGTCTGAATGGCGCCGCCGATATCCAGGATCCCCACCAGGGATCCCTCTATGATGCGGGCAAACAGGAAGCTGGCACCGAAGGCCGCCACAGCGCCGTAGGCCCCTGTGTCCATGCCGGCTTTCAACATGGCGACGAAGGCCACCTCGTTGAAGGCGCCGACCCCGTACAGGTAGTACATGTGGGTCCCGGCAAAGACGCCGGCCGAGAGCAGGCCGACGAAGATGGGGAAGGACCAGTCGGCGTACCAGAAGTTGTTTCTCAGTTTCTCATCCATGTGGTGGCCCCTTATTTGCCGCTAAGCAGGTTATGGACGTTCTCCAGCCACAGGGGTATGCCCATATGGAAGGATTCAATCAGTTTCATGTCGAAGCCGCGGAAGAATCCGCTCAGCACGAACAGCAGCACTATGGCGGCCATCATCACGCGAGTGACATGGTTCCAGCCGCTCTCTTCCACCCCCTTGCCGATCAGGATGCCGAGCACCAGACCCGGTACCGCGTTGCCCATGATGAGCTGTGCCAGACCGCCGAAGATGGTGGCCCAGAAGCCGGATTTCTTGCCCGCCTCTATGGCCGCCAGCCAGAAGATCACCGGCATGACGGTGTTGACCAAGAGGTTTGCAGCCGGCACCAGCACCTTGACCGCGGTGACCTGCAGGGCTTCCGGCACAGCAGCGGCCGTGCTGTTGAGGAAAGCGACGACGATGGCACCTATGATGCCGCCGGCGATGGCCATTTTCTTCGGGTCGTGCAGGGTGGTGGCGAGATCCCGGTTCTTGACCAGCAGTGCGGCCGTGGCCCAGTGCGGAATGATGCGGTGATCCACGTCCTGGGTGAAGGCACCGGCCGCCACGGTCGAGGCCCAGGCGTTGAAGAAGAAGCCGAGGCCGAACGAGAAGTGGGAGGCGGGATCCCCTTCGCAGGAGTTGAGCTCGCCCAGGGTACGGAAGGCGCCCATGCCCTGTACGGTCGGCGCGTGGAACATGCGTGCCGCGCCAGCCCCCACCCCGACGCCCACCAGGCCGCCGACGATGAGTGACTTGATAAATATGATTAGAAACATCCAGGGTATCCTTCTTGTGAGGGGATGCCAGCGGGTGGCGTCACACCAGGGTGAACGTCACCTGCTCGGCGTCCAGGCTGGTGACCTTGACCGTTATCTCCAGCTGGACGCGGAACTCGCGGCGCTGGCGCGGCAGGAAGAAGAACAGGAACTTCTCCACCCGGACCGACTCTTCAGCCTTGAGCACCTGCACCTCGACCGGTTCGATCCGCAGCATCACGCGCGGGTTGTCCTTGAGCAGGCTGTGCTGCACCTGGCTGAGGGCGGCGGCGAACGCCTGCTGGCGGGTCGCCCCCTTGCCGTTGACCATGACCTGGGTGGTGAAGTTCTCTTTCATCAGACGCGTCCGTGCTTCTTGGCGAAGGCCTCGACCAGCTTCTGGCCCAGCTCTTCCTTGTCCATGAAGCCGAAGCCCAGCACCACGCAGCCGTCATTGATGGCGGTGACACCCTCCTCGACGGAGCGCATGCCGTAACGGCACTTGTAGCCGTACTTGGTCTGGGCCGTGATGGCACCGGCGCCGCCGCTGCCGCAGAAGGAGATGCCGAGATCCGCCTGCTCCTTGTTCATTACATCACCGAGCTTCATGTCGGCGGCCATGCCCGGGATCACTGTCACGCTGGCGCCGGCGGTTTCTGCCCCGGCACCCACTTTCTGACCCTTGCCGAGACGATCTCCAATCACGAGTTTGATGGCTGACATTTAGATATCTCCTTTGAGTGAGCTGAGTTCGTTTTCTTTGGCGACTTCGAAATGGACGGACAAGAGGTGAGCCTCTTCATAGGCCAGCTTGTCCAGCCAGGCGACGACCTGTTCGGCCAGTCGCAGGGAGAGAGGGGAGATCTCCTCGAACAGGCTGAGGTCGACCTCCGGCAGGGATTCGCCGCTATGGGAGCGCCACACCATGGCCTTGACGTGGGAGGCCAGCATCTGTTTCTGCACTTCGTTGGGACGAATGCCCTGCTCGCCGAGCAGGGAGTGGATGCGTGCCAGGACCAGGTCGGTCTTGCGCAGCAACGCCGGGCTGTCCGGGGTCAGGTTCTGGTCATGAGTCTCTGTTTGCAATGTCTGCTCTCCAAGGCTGGCAGAAGGGATGGCTTTACCCTAAGCCCGCAGGGGCGTGCAGAGGAGGCAGCGTTTTTCCGATTCGAAGCGGAAATTCCCACGCGCCTGGGCTGAAAACGCTGATTTTTGTGCGTTGGAGGGGGAAAGGGCACTTATTGGGGCCGACTTAGTGTGATCGATGGCGCACTTGGCCCGTGGGACTGACCCGGCAAGGCTTGGTGCAAACTGTGAGTCGCCTCACGGATGGCAAGGAAAATAAGAGGGTATTGAGATGACAAAGGGCGGTATCCCGCCCTTGTGATGGAGAGGGGCCGGGCGTCAGCTGGCGGCAGCGGCGCTCGCGCTGGCATTGCCCTTGTTCTGCTGCTTTTGCTGGTAGCGCAGGTCTTCTTCTATGGTGACCTGTACCTCCAGTGGCTTGCCATCGCGAAACACCGAGATGGTGAGCTTGGTGCCGGGGCGGCTCTCGACGATCTTGTCCATGGCGGAGCGCACGCCACTGATAGCTTCCCCGTTGATCTTGAGCAGCACATCGCCTCGCGTCAGCCCGCCCCTGGCCGCCGGGCCGTTGGGATCCAGGCTCTCGATCACCAGGCCGCGCAGATCGCCCAGGTTCATCATGCGGGCCACTATGGGGTTGATCTCGACGCTGGAGATGCCGAGGTAGCCGCGGATGACCCGGCCATTGGCGATCAGCTCGTCCATGATCCGCTTGGCCAGCTTGTAGGGGATGGCGAAGCTGATGCCGTAGCTCTCCTGGTTGCCGTTGAGGTGATAGGCGGCGGTGTTGATGCCGACCAGGTCACCGCGGGCGTTGACCAGGGCGCCGCCCGAGTTGCCCTCGTTGATGGCGGCATCGGTCTGCAGCAGATCCTGCCGGCCGTTGCTGTCCGGCCCCATGCTGGAGAGGCCGATCCGGCCGGTGGCACTGATGATGCCCTGGGTGATGGTCTGACCGACGTTGTAGGGGTTGCCGATGGCGAGTACCACATCCCCCACATCCGGCAGCCGCTCGGGATCCTGCGGGATCACCGGCAGGTTGTCCGATTCTATGTAGAGCACCGCCAGATCGGTCAGCTGATCGGTGCCGACCAGCTCGGCACTGAACACGCGACCATCCTGCAGCGCGACTATGATCTGGTCCGCATCGGCGATGACATGGTAGTTGGTCAGCACATGGCCACGCTGGCTCATGATGACGCCGGAACCCAGCCCCTGTGGCCTGAGTTCGGCCTGGTTGCCCTGATTGCGGGCGAAGCTGCGGGTATAGATGTTGACGACGGCAGGGCCGGCCCTGTGGGCCGCATAGGAGAAGCTCAGCTCGCGGGCATTGGTGATGATGCCGGGTAACTGGGCACCGCCACGGAAATCGGGAAACAGCAGCAACAGGAGAGCCGCCACGGTTAAACCGAAGCCGACAGACTTGCCCAAGTAACTGATCAAAGGTGGGATTTTCATGTCATTCTCATCCGTACATGCAGCGCGCAGAGAATAACACTATCGGTGGATAAAAATCACCCGCGGCGAGGGCCGCGGGTGTGAGGGCGTTAACGTATCACCAGGTAGAGGGAAGACTCCCCGCGCTGTATGTTCAGTGCCAGCACCTCGGGCTTGTTCTTGAGCGCCTTGGTCAGCTCGTCCAGCGAGTTGATGCGCAGGCGGTTGACTCCGATGATTATGTCGCCTTTCTGCAAGCCGGAGGCGGCAGCAGGGGAACGCGGATCTATATCGGAGACGGCTACGCCGGTGACCGGTTCGGCCGTGGTGCTGAGCTTGGCCCCTTCCAGTGCCGGGTGCAGCACGCTGGCGAGGATCTCGCTGTCATCCGCCTTCTTCAGGATGACCTTGACGGTCTGCTCCTTGCCGTCGCGGATGAGACCCAGGGCGACCTGCTTGTCGGCCCCCATGGTCGCTATCTTGGCGCGCAACTCACCGAACGAGCGGATGGCCTTGCCATCTATGCTGATGATGATGTCGCCTGCCTTGATGCCGGCCTTGGCGGCGGCGGAGTCGGGCATGACCTGGTTGACGAAGGCACCATCCTTCTTGTTGTAGCCGAAGGTCTTGGCGATCTCTGAGGTCAGCTCGGTCCCCGTGATCCCCAGCTGGCCACGGCGTACTTCACCGTACTTGACGATCTGTTCAGACAGATCGCGCACCATGTTGGACGGAATGGCGAAGCCGATGCCGATGTTGCCACCGTTCGGGCCCAGGATGGCGGTGTTGATGCCGATCAGCTCACCGCGCAGGTTGAGCAGGGCGCCACCCGAGTTGCCGGAGTTGATGGCCGCATCGGTCTGGATGAAGTTCTCCAGATTTTCGATGTTGAGGCCGCTGCGGCCCAGGGCGCTGACGATACCGGAGGTGACTGTCTGGCCCAGGCCAAACGGGTTGCCGATGGCCAGCGCATAGTCGCCGACTCGCAGTTCGTCCGAATCGGCAAACTTGATCTGGACCAGATCCTCGGCCTTGATTTGCAGCAGCGCTATGTCGGACTGCTTGTCTTCACCTATCTTCTTGGCCGCATATTCACGACCATCTTTCAGGTTGACCTTGATCTCGTCCGCCTCGTGCACGACGTGGGCGTTGGTGATCACGTAGCCCTTCTTGGCATCTATGATGACGCCTGAGCCCAGCGCCTGGAAGGGCTGCTCGCTCACCTGCTCGTCAGGCATGTTGGGGCCGAAGAAGAAACGGAATTGTTCCGGCAGACGCTGGCGGGTAATTTTTTTGCCAGAGACGGAAATGTTGACCACGGCAGGCGTGACCTGTTCGAGAACCGGCGCCAGGCTCGGCATCTCCTGGTTGTTCGCCAGCAAGGAGGGCAGTGCAGCTTGCACAGGGGCCGCTGACATGGCGATACCGACACTGAGGGCTAACACACTGAACACAGAAAGAGGTTTACGCATATGAAAAACAGCTCCCAGAAAAAGTTGCAATGCAATCGTCAAGGTCTGACCACGATACAGCGCAATTAGTTCCGCAAGGAACTAACTGGACTGCTTGAGCAGACCGGAGGCGCCGGCATAGTCACGGGGGGGGATACCCGGTTCTTCATTGGCCGGTGCATCGTTGCTCTCGTCGAGCAGCGCTTCGCGGAACAGCGGCTCCTGTGCCTTGGCCAGGAATTTGCTCTGCTCTGCCATGTGGCGATAGAGGGTCTGATACTGCTCGGCCAGCTGTTCCATCAGGGCGGCGCTGTCGGCGAAGTGGGTATTGATCTGGCCCTGGTAGCTTTCCAGCTCCGTGTGCGCTTTTTTCAGCTCTTGTTCCAGACGTCCGGCATCCCGGCTGCGCACCGTGAAGCGACCGATGATGATACCGATAATCAAGGCGGCGACAGCCAGCAGGATCCCGTTTAACAGACTCATAGATGCTCCTTGTTACAGCTAAATCAATGTGTGTTGATGCGGCCTGGATGGCCGCTACGCCTTGATGGCACTATACCGTGCACCCCGAGAGCGTGATACCATTTTGTCCTTCATTCAGGGACTTGGAGGCGGTTGACAGGATGACCCCGCAGCAAAAATATCAGCAGGATTTGCAGCGCCCCGGCTTTGTGGCCGACCCGGCTCAGGCGATGGCCGTGACCCGCCTGGAGCGACTCTATCAGGATTTGTGCCAAAGCCCGACTCCGACCAGATCCCGCGGCCTGCTGGGCTGGTTGCAAAAGCCCAAGGCCAAGGAACCCGTCCTCGGGCTATATATGTGGGGCGGAGTGGGCAGAGGCAAGACCTGGCTGATGGATACTTTTTTCGAGAGCCTGCCGGGGACGCGAAAACTGCGGATCCACTTCCACCGTTTCATGCACAGGGTGCACGACGAACTCAAGGGGCTGACCGGCCAGGCCGATCCGCTCAAGCTCATCGCCAGCAAGCTCGCCAGCGAGATAGACGTCATCTGCTTCGATGAGTTTTTTGTCTCCGACATCACGGATGCCATGCTGCTGGGGACCTTGTTCCAGGAGTTGTTTGGTCACGGCGTGGTACTGGTGGCCACCTCGAACATACCGCCACAGGATCTTTATCGAAATGGCCTGCAGCGCGCCCGTTTTCTGCCAGCCATCACATTGATCGAGCGTCATTGCGAGATACTTAACGTGGATGGCGGAGTCGACTATCGCTTGCGTACCCTGGAGCAGGCTGAGATTTATCACTCTCCGCTGGATCAGCAGGCAAAAGCGAATCTGGATCGTTATTTTCAACAGTTGACCGGGCTGGAAGAGGCTCGGGCGGGCAGTGTCGAGATCAACCATCGTCAATTGACGTCGCTGGGGATGGGGGAAGGGGTGCTCTACATGGAGTTCGAGCAACTTTGTTGCACTCCTCGCTCACAGGGCGACTACATAGAGCTGGCCCGGCTGTTTCATACCGTGTTGCTGGCCAATGTGCAGCCCATGGGGGCGGGCACGGATGACGCGGCTCGCCGCTTCATCGCCATGGTGGACGAGTTCTATGAACGGCACGTCAAACTCATCATGTCGGCGGCTGTCCCCATGACAGAACTCTACGGGGATGGGCTGCTGAATTTCGAATTCAAACGTTGTCTTTCACGGCTTCAGGAAATGCAATCGCACGAATACCTTGCCAGAGTGCACCTTCCTTAGTCACAATACCGCGCCTGCCAGTCGGATGGGCATCTGCGGCAGGTAGGGCCGGGCGACATTTGCTAGCTTCATGGCAGTGAAATTAGCAGGTGATATTTAAGGCAACTTCACTTATAATCGCCCGGCCCACGTTACAGCTGTCGATAAGACAGCAACACTTTAAGCTTTACTTGTATTCGAAGGGGTACAGGTAGGCCATCGTTTGTTGTTTGTGGGAGAGCCCCCATAAGCAATTGGGTCTGTAACAGGTAATTGGGTTTAACTTAATGAAAACTTTCGTTGCCAAGCCAGAAACCGTAAAACGTGACTGGTACATTGTGGACGCAGAAGGTAAAACTCTGGGTCGTATCGCAACCGAGATCGCTTCTCGTCTGCGTGGTAAGCACAAAGCTGAGTACACTCCGCACGTTGACACCGGTGATTACATCATCGTTGTAAATGCTGAGAAGGTACACGTAACCGGTAAGAAATTTACCGACAAAATGTACCATGCTCACTCCGGTTTCCCGGGTGGTATCAAGTCAATCAGCTTCGACAAGCTGATCAAGCGTAAACCGGAAATGGTAATCGAAGCTGCTGTCAAAGGTATGCTGCCGAAGGGTCCTCTGGGCCGTGCCATGTTCCGTAAACTGAAAGTTTACGCAGGCGCCGAGCATGCTCATGCTGCTCAGCAACCTCAAGTACTGGATATCTAATCGGGAACTGGCAACATGGCAGAAAATCAATACTACGGTACCGGCCGTCGCAAAAGCTCCACTGCTCGCGTGTTTATCAAAGCGGGTAGCGGTAAAATCATCATCAACCAGCGCTCCCTGGAGCAGTACTTTGGCCGTCCGACTGCCCGCATGGTAGTTCGTCAGCCGCTGGAACTGGTTGAGATGACCGAGAAACTGGATCTGTACATCACCGTTAACGGTGGCGGCATCTCCGGTCAAGCTGGTGCAATCCGCCACGGTATCACTCGTGCTCTGATGCAGTACGATGAAACCCTGCGTGCCGAACTGCGTAAAGCAGGCTTTGTTACTCGCGATGCCCGTAAGGTTGAGCGTAAGAAAGTCGGTCTGCACAAAGCTCGTAAGCGTCCGCAGTACTCCAAGCGTTAATTCGCTTTTGGTACGCACTCTCACGAGTGTCAAAAAAGCCTGGCCATGTGCCAGGCTTTTTTTATTGGTAATATTACCTACGCCAATGCTAACACCACGTCACAAAAGACAAATATTTGTGTATTTATTGTTTTTGCCCTTCGCTTCTCTTTCTTGTCAAGTTGTTATCTTTTCTTTAAAATTCCCTCGGTTTTTCTGTGACAATTGTAACTCCGCTTCCGCCGCTGTTGTCACGGAAGAAAGGGGAACAGGGACACAATAAGAATGTGCGGAGTCCACATGGGAGAGTTTTTGGATGAGCAATGCGCCAGTTGATACCGGTCGCCGCAGATTTCTTACCTGGTCAACGGTCGCCGTTGGTGGGGTAGGAGCTGCTTTTACCGCAGTGCCGTTTATAAAGTCATGGAACCCGAGTGCCAAAGCCAAAGCGGCGGGTGCTCCGGTAGAAGTGGATATCAGTAAGTTGGAACCAGGTCAGCTCATCCGCGTGGAGTGGCGAGGCAAGCCGGTCTGGGTGGTAAAACGTACCAAGCAGACGCTGGATGCCCTGGCCGCCCATGATGACAAGCTGCGCGACCCAGCCTCCGACGAACCCCAGCAGCCTGACTATGCCCACAACGGGTACAGGTCCATCAAGCCGGAAATCTTTGTGGCCGTCGGCATTTGCACCCATCTGGGATGCTCTCCCTCCTATCTGCCGGACAACTTCGGTGAACAGGTTCAGGGCGTGACCTCCGGATTCTTCTGCCCGTGCCATGGCTCCAAGTTCGACATGGCTGGTCGAGTGTTCCAGGGGGTGCCTGCACCCTTGAACCTGGTCATTCCGCCGTACCAATATCTTAGCGACACCACCATCCTGGTCGGTGCCGACGGCAAGGAGGCTTGACCATGTTTGCCAAACTGATGGGCTGGATCGACTATCGCTTCCCGCTCACTGCCATGTACAACGACCATATGGCCAAGTACCCGGCGCCAAAGAACCTGAACTTCTGGTACTTCTTCGGCTCGCTGGCCATGCTGGTGCTGGTCAACCAGATCATCACCGGCATCTGGCTGACCATGAACTACAACCCGTCAGCAGAAGGCGCCTTTGCCTCCGTGGAGTACATCATGCGGGATGTGGACTACGGCTGGCTGTTGCGTTACATGCACTCCACAGGCGCGTCTGCGTTCTTTGTGGTGGTGTATCTGCACATGTTCCGCGGCATGATCTACGGCTCCTACCAGAAGCCGCGCGAGCTGCTGTGGATCTTCGGCATGCTGATCTTCCTCTGCCTGATGGCCGAGGCCTTCATGGGCTACCTGCTGCCCTGGGGCCAGATGTCATTCTGGGGGGCTCAGGTCATCATCTCCCTGTTTGGCGCCATCCCGGTGATTGGCGACGATCTGACCCTGTGGATCCGTGGTGACTATGTCATCTCGGGGGCGACCCTGAACCGCTTCTTCGCGCTGCACGTCATCGCGCTGCCGCTGGTGTTGGTGATGCTGGTGGCCATGCACATACTGGCGCTGCACGAGGTGGGCTCCAACAACCCGGACGGCATCGACATCAAGAAGCACAAGGACGAGAAAGGCTGGCCGCTGGATGCGGTGGCATTCCACCCTTACTTCACCGTGAAGGACATGATCGGGGTGGCAGGCTTCCTGTTCCTGTTCTGCGCCATCATCTTCTTCAAGCCGGACATGTGGGGTTACTTCCTCGAGAAGCCGAACTTTGAAGTAGCCAATGGCCTGAAGACCCCGGCGCACATAGCCCCCGTGTGGTACTTCACGCCCTTCTACGCCATTTTGCGTGCGGTGCCTGACAAGCTGCTGGGCGTCATCATGATGGGTCTCTCCATCGTAGTGCTGTTCCTGCTGCCCTGGCTGGATCGCTGCAAGGTGCGATCGGTGCGTTACCGTAGCACCCTGCACAAGCTGAACATCGCCCAGTTCGTGGTCTGCTTCGTCATTCTCGGTGTCCTCGGCGTGCTGCCATCGACCCCGACTCTGACGCTGATTGCCCAGATCTGTACTCTGGGTTATTTCGGGTTCTTCGTCCTGCTGTTCTTCTACAGCAAGAATGAAAGCACCAAGCCGCTGCCGGAGAGGGTGACATTCAAATGAAAAGAATAATTTTTGCGGTGCTCACCCTGCTGCCGACGCTGGTATTTGCCAATACCGGTGCCGTGCATCTGGACAAAGCCAGCTATGACCTGAACGACAAGGCGTCCCTGCAGCGTGGTGCAACCACCTTCATGAACTACTGCTTTGGCTGCCACAGCACCCAGTACCAGCGTTACAACCGGGTTGCGGCAGACATAGGCATTCCGGAAGATCTGATGGCGGCCAACCTGATCGTCAACGGTGCCAAGATCGGTGATCTGATGGAGAACTCGGTTTCAGAGAAGGATGCGGCCAAGTGGTTCGGCGCGCCGCCCCCCGATCTGACCCTGGTGGCGCGGGTGCGTGGTGCAGACTGGATCTACACCTATCTGCGCTCCTTCTACGTGGACGAGACCCGTCCGTTTGGCGTGAACAACGTGGTGTTCCCGTCCGTGGGCATGCCCCACGTACTGGAGCCGCTGCAAGGCACGCCGCGTGCCGAGTTTGCCACTCATACGGTTGACGGGGTGGAAACCCAGCAGGTTGTCAGTGTCAAATCTGACGGCAACGGTGAAATGAATAACGAAGAGTATGATCAGACGGTACTGGATCTGGTAAACTTCTTGGTCTACTCGGCTGAACCGGTACAACAGGAGCGCGAACGCATGGGCTTCTGGGTACTCGGATTCATCGTGATCTTCTTCATCTTCACTGTGCTGTTGAAGAAGGAATTCTGGCGCGACGTTCACTAAGCGACCAGATCCGGGTAATATAATGCACGGCAATGAAGACCAAGATGCTTCATTGCCGTTTCTGCTTTTTAATGACGGGAGGGTTCAATGGCTGTAGCTGCCAATAAGCGTTCGGTAATGACGCTGTTTTCCGGTGCCAACGATATGTTCAGCCATCAGGTGCGCATTGTCCTGGCGGAGAAGGGTGTTAGCGTAGATATTTGCCAGGTTGACCCAAGCAACCTGCCGGATGAGCTGGCCGAGCTGAACCCGTACAACACTGTACCGACTCTGGTCGATCGTGAGTTGGCACTGTACACCTCACGCATCATCATGGAGTATCTGGACGAGCGCTTCCCGCACCCGCCCCTGATGCCGGTCTACCCGGTTGCCCGTGGTAACAGCCGTCTGATGATGCATCGCATCGAGCTGGACTGGTACTCCCTGGCCGACAAGATCATGGCGGGGACTGACGTGGATGCGGCGCGTGCCGAACTGCGTGACAACCTGCTGGCCATCGCGCCCATCTTCGGTGAAATGCCTTATTTCATGAGCGAAGAGTTCGGTCTGGTCGACTGCTACATGGCCCCGCTGCTGTGGCGTCTGCCGAGCCTCGGCATCGACTTCACCGGTCGTGGTGCCAAGGAGCTGAAGGCCTACATGGTTCGTCTGTTCGAGCGTGAATCCTTCCAGGCTTCCCTGACCGAAGCCGAGCGCGAGATCCGCGCTGGCGTATGAGCATGGAACCGACAATGACACCCAGTCGCCCGTATCTGTTGCGGGCGTTCTTTGACTGGTTGCTGGATAACGAGCTGACCCCGCATCTGGTGGTCAACGTCAACATCCCTCATGTGATGGTGCCGATGCAGTTTGTCCAGGATGGACAAATCGTGTTGAACATAGCGCCGCGTGCGGTGGGACAGTTCCACATGGACAATGAAGCCATCAGCTTCAGTGCCCGTTTTGGTGGTGTCTCCCAGCAGGTCTATATCCCGATGGCGGCCGTGCTGGCCATTCATGCCCGGGAAAACGGCGTGGGTACGCTGTTCCCGCCCGAGCCGGGTTATGACCTCTGGCTGGAGCAGGCCGAAGCACCCGTGGAGCCCGAGCCGGAACCACCGCGTCCGACCGGTCGTCCGACGCTGAAAGTCATCAAATAAAAACGCAGCCAGTTGGCTGCGTTTTTTTATGGCGGTTTGTTCATCGCTCAGTTCTGGGCGAACTCGAAAGCCTTGATGACGCGCTTCACGCCGCTGACGTGGCGGGCTATCTCGACGGCCTGATCCCCTTCCTGGCGAGTGACCAGGCCAATCAGGAACACCTCGCCATTCTCGGTGACCACCTTGACCTTGGCGCTGTCGAAGTTCTTGGCTCCCAGCATGTCCGCCCGGACCTTGGAGGTGATCCAGGAGTCATTGCTGCGAACCCCTATGCTGACCGGCTGGCCGAGGCGCAGCTCGTTGTAGACGTGGCGCACCCCTTCGATCCGGGCAACGACCTTGCCCGCCTCGAGTTTGTAGGCGTCAGAAGGTGTCTGACCGACCAGCAACACGCGGCCGTTGTTGCTGTAAACGCTGATCTTGCTGGCCGCGCTCAGCGGCTTGTTGTCGGCCAGCAAGTTGGCCGCTTTCAGCTCTATGGCCTGATCGTCCCACTGGGCACCCAGGGTGCGGCGATCGCCGGAAGCCTTGGCAGTACCGGCGGCACCGCCCACCACCACGGCCGCGCAGCCTTGCAGCAGCAGGGTGCCGGCCAGCAGGCCGAGCAGGAGAGTTTGTTTCTTCATGGTTTCAATCTTCCTGTTGCGGGAAAAGAGTCTGGTCGATGAGATCACACAGGCAGTGCAGGGTCAACAGGTTCACTTCCAGAATGCGGGGGCGACGGGCGGATGGCACCCGGATCTCCACATCGTTGGGACCGAGCAGGCCGGCGATCTCGCCACCGTCACCGCCGCCGAGCACCACTATGGTCATGTCGCGGGAGAGGGCGGCTTCGGCCGCCTTGATCAGGCTGCGGCTGTTGCCCGTGGTGGTGATGACCACCAGGATGTCGCCGGGTTGACCCAGCGCCCGGATCTGCTTGGCATACACCTCCTCGAAGCCATGGTCGGTGGCGATGGCGCTGATGGTGGCCATGTCGGGGGTCAGTGCCATGCCGGGCAGGGAGGGGCGCTCTGTCTCGTAGCAGTTGACCAGCTCGGAGATGAACAGCTGGGCCAGCGCCGCAGAAGGACCATTACCGCATGCCATCACCTTGTGGCCATTGAGCAGACAGATGGTCAGCATCTGGGCCGCAGTATGGATAGCGTCCGGCAGCGCCTCGGCGGCGGCAATCTTGGTCTGGATGCTTTCGGTGTAGTTCTCTTTGATGCGGTCAGTCATAGGGTCCTCTTAAAATGCGTTCTGGATCCAGTCTGGCTGGTCGCCCTCGAACGCAATCACATCGAATCGGCAGGCCTGGCTGGCCTCGTTGATGGCATGTTGCTTGAAATAGTGGCGCGCTGCCAGCACGATCTTGTGCTGCTTGCGCCGGGTGACCGAGCTGGCTGCTCCGCCATGGCAGGTGTTGGCGCGGTAGCGGACCTCAACAAACACCAGGGTTTCCCCCTGGCGCATGATGAGATCGATTTCGCCACCCCGACAGCGGTAGTTGCGGGTCACGGGTTGCAGGCCGCGGGCCTGCAACCAGCGTTCCGCTACCTGCTCAAAGTGCTGTCCCTTGCTCGTCGGTGACGGGAACAGGTTCTGCCACTGCTGGCTCATCCGTGCCAATAGACCCTTCATGGGAGGCTCCCTCGAGCTGGGGCATGGCACTGTCGCTGACCAGCTTGCCGTTCTGGTAGGTGGCCCAGTCCAGTACCCGCACTATGTTGCCGCTGGCGTCCACGCTCAGCTGGCCGCTCATGCCCGGTTGCTGCATGGCATTGACCTTGCGCATCTGCTGCAGGTTTTCCGCCAGGCTGACGGCATCGTAACCGAGTGCGAACAGGCGCAGCAGGTCACCCTGGGTCTGTGGCCAGAGCAGGGCGATCTGTTCCCGTTGCTTCTCGTAGCCACCCAGCAGCAGCGGCATGTCGGAGATGTGCATGCCATTGAGCTCGGAGGCGACCTCGGTGGTGGCGCTGTCGTAGCTGCGTGAGCTGCTGTAGATGGGCAGGCTGCCCATGGGATTGACCGAGATGTCCACATAGGGCTTGATCATCCGGGTCTCCAGGCTGTTGGCGACCACATAGACCACATCTATGCTGCGCGGGGCTGCGGCTGAGAGTTGCACTACTTCCCCGGCCCGGGAGGTCGAGCGGCCGCTCAGGGCATTCTTGACCATCCCCTGCACCTCGTTGCGGGCACCGAAGGTGGCCACGACCGGTTTGTCCTGGCTCACTGTGGCCCATGCCTGCTCGAACGCCTTGATGCTGCTGTAGCCGATCCGCCCCTGGGCGGCGATCAGCAAGGGCTTGCGATAACCCTGACCGTAGAGATATTGCGCGGCCTGGGTCGCATCGGCGGCAGCCGAGAGGGAGAAGTAGAAGGTGTTGTCATTGACGATCGGCTTGTCCAGCTCGTTCAGTGCCAGCACGGGCACGCTCGGATTGGACTTGAGCAGCTCCTCGACCCTGTCCTTGAGCAGCGGGCCTATGATCATGTTGGCCCCTTCCTGAATGGCCTGTTTGTAGAGCTCGCCCATCGCCTTGGCCTGGGTGTCGTAGAAGTTGAGGGTGAATTGGCCCTGATTCTCCTTGTAAGACATCAACATGCCGTTACGGATAGCGGCGCCCTGAGGCTCCAGGTTGCCGGAGAGCGGCAGGAACACGGCGATCTGCTGCAGCGTATTGAGGTTGCTGGTAGCGAGATCACCCAGGCCCGCCGGCATGTCTTTCTGGGCCGGGTGGTTCGGGAAGGCCTGCTTCCAGCCTGCCAGCTGGCGGGCCAGTTGATTGGGCTGGGCGCCGAACTCGTTTACCAGTGCCGCCAGTCGCAGCCAGCCAGTGGTCACATCGGGGGCCGGGGCCTCTTCCAGCGCCTGCAGGGTGGAGGGGGTCATGCTTTTGAGCAGCGACCAGATCTGCTGATGGTTGGTCGCCAGCTCATTCTGGGCCAGATAGGGCTCCAGCAGGATCAACGACTTGGCGGCACCAAACTTGTTGTTGATGTCCAGTTGCAGCACTACCCGCTGGCGATACCAGTCCTTCTGGGTATCCGTATCCAGCACCACCTCCGGCTTGCCCTCCAGCAGGATCAGCGCCTGGTTGGCGTTGCCCTGGGCGAGCAACAGATGTGCCTGCAACAGTTGCAGCTGTGCCTTCTGCTCCGCGCTCTGGGCCTGCTTTTGCAATTGCTGGTACAGGGCCGAGGCCGGTTTGGCCTGGCCGAGCGCCAGATAGCTGCGCGCCGCCATCACCTGCCAGGTGAAGGCTTCGGCCGGTTTGGCCGGGTCCACCTGCTCCAGATACCACTGGGCATTCTTGGTCAGATTGGAAAACGCAGACGGCATGCCTGGTTGCCCGGAAGGTTGGTTGGGCTCCGACGCACAGGCGGCGAGCAGTACTGCCGCGAGTAGGATGCCGAAGAGTCGTGATACACTTAGCTGCTTTGTAACCCGGTTCAAGTTCATTCCCCGACCAGTGTTGAAGTTCTCCATAGTGTAAACGGGCCAATATGGCGACACAATTGTCGGGACACTCGGAGATCCCATGAGTGACATCCCAACCCTGTATATAGTCCCCACTCCGATCGGTAATCTGGCGGACATCACCCAGCGTGCATTGGACATTTTACGCAGTGTCGATCTGGTGGCTGCCGAGGATACGCGTCATACCGGTATCCTGCTCAGCCACTATCAAATCTCGGTGCCGACCTTCGCGCTGCACGATCACAACGAGCAGCAGAAAGCCGATGTGCTGATCGGCAGGATCAAGGAGGGCAAGAACGTTGCCCTGGTCTCTGATGCCGGCACCCCGCTCATCAGCGACCCTGGTTACCACTTGGTCACCCGCTGTCGTGAGGCTGGGGTCAAGGTGGTGCCGCTGCCCGGTCCCTGTGCCGCCATCACGGCGTTGAGCGCCGCCGGCCTGCCGACTGACCGGTTTGCCTTTGAAGGATTCCTGCCCGCGAAAACCAAGGGCCGTGACGATCGGCTGCAGGCGGTGATCGAAGACACCCGTTCGCTGGTATTTTACGAATCCCCGCGCCGGGTACAGGATACGGTAGAAGCGATCGCTCGCATCCTGGGGGAGCGTCAGGTGGTGGTGTGCCGCGAGCTGACCAAGACTTTCGAGTCCATCCATGGTCTGCCCGCCTCCGAAATGCTGACCTGGCTCGGTCAGGACGATAATCGCTGCCGTGGCGAAATCGTGCTGGTGGTCGCCGGTGCCAGCAAGGTAGATGAAGAGTTGCCCGCTGAGGCGATCCGCACTCTGGGGTTGCTGGTGGCCGAATTGCCGCTGAAGAAAGCCGCCGCCCTCACCGCCGAGATCCATGGCGTCAAGAAGAATGCCCTCTACAAATACGGTCTCGAGCACTATTAATCCGGGGAAAGGCCAATTGCAGGTTTACCCGGGGCGCTGGACAAGGCTATAATCCGCGCCCGGAGTCGGCTGGGCAATCGCTGCTTCGTCGTTGTGTCCCTCGGGACAGACGGGCGGAGGGGAGGAAAGTCCGGGCTTCATAGGGCAGGGTGCCAGGTAACGCCTGGGAGGCGTGAGCCTACGACCAGTGCAACAGAGAGCAAACCGCCGATGGCCCGCAAGGGATCAGGTAAGGGTGAAAGGGTGCGGTAAGAGCGCACCGCGCGACTGGCAACAGTTCGTGGCACGGTAAACTCCACCCGAAGCAAGACCAAATAGGCCCCTATTGGCGCGGCCCGCGTTGGGGGCGGGTAGGTTGCTTGAGCCAGTGAGCGATTGCTGGCCTAGAGGAATGATTGCTACCGGGGCAACCCGGAACAGAACCCGGCTTACAGGCCGACTCCGACCTCTTCCTGAAGAGCCTTGCGATTTATCGCGAGGCTCTTTTTTATTATCTGAAAAAATATTGTCACCGTTTGAGCTGTGATATTTGCTGCCGGGTGGTTGAGCATCTACATGTCATGTTATAAATCAATCGGTTATGATTTATTCGTAGATGATGCCAGCGTTGATTGCGTGCGAGGAAACGAAAGATGACTCCAATGTGTCTTATTCGTTCAGTTTGTTTATTTTTTAATTGATTTCAATTAATCAGATTGCCGTTAACACAAATAACTTGTGGAAAATCAACTCATTTAATCAGTGCTACCCAAACACTGCGTCAATATGTTCCCCATGCCCGATATCCTCGCTTGAAAAGCCCTCAGCACGTCCTTAAACTTCAAGGTGGGGAAAAGTGGATCAAAGTGGTTTTTATCGGGCGATTTGCCCCCTTAACTCATTTTCAGGGACTGCAATTTGTTGCGTGGTGCTCACGCCATCAGCCTGGACAGCAAAGGGCGACTGGCGATTCCGACCAAGTACCGTGATTGGCTGCGCGACGAAAGCGAGGGCCAGCTGGTCTGCACCATAGATATTGCCCATCCCTGCCTGCTGCTTTACCCCCTGAACGAATGGGAAGAGATAGAGCGCAAGCTCAAGATGCTCTCCAGCATGAACCCCGTAGAGCGCCGCTTGCAGCGGTTGTTGCTCGGCCATGCGACCGAATGCGAGCTGGATGGCAATGGCCGTCTGCTGCTGAGCCAGCCACTGCGTAGCCACGCCGGGCTGGACAAGAAAATCATGCTGGTGGGCCAGCTCAACAAGTTTGAGTTGTGGGATGAAGCCCGCTGGCAACAACAGGTCAATGACGACATTCAGGGCCTGCCCGAGGACGACTGGGCAAGCTCGCCACGACTACAGGATTTTTCTTTATAAATGACCCAAGCCGCTGAACACATCACAGTGCTGTTGCACGAAGCCGTTGAAGGGCTGGCCATCAAGCCGGACGGCATCTACGTCGACGGTACTTTTGGCCGGGGTGGTCACTCTCGTCTCATTCTCCAGCACCTTGGCCCGAACGGCCGGCTGATCGCCATCGACCGGGATCCCCAGGCCATTGCCGAGGCGGCCAAGATCCAGGATCCCCGTTTCGAAATCGTGCACGGCCCTTTCTCCGGCATTACCACCTATCTGGCCGAGCGCGGTCTGCTGGGCAAGGTTGACGGCTTCCTGCTGGATCTGGGGGTTTCTTCCCCCCAGCTGGACGATGCCGAGCGCGGTTTCAGCTTCATGAAAGACGGTCCGCTCGACATGCGGATGGACCCCACTTCAGGCCAGAGCGCCGCACAGTGGCTGGCTCGTGCCGATGTGGATGACATCGCCTGGGTATTGAAGACCTTCGGCGAGGAGCGTTTTGCCAAGAAGATAGCCCGCGCCATCGTCCACGATCGGGTGACTGAGCCCTATGTGCGTACCCGCCAGCTGGCGGAGATGATTGCCCGGGTCAATCCGAGCAAGGAGAAGGGCAAGCACGCCGCCACTCGCAGCTTCCAGGCCATCCGCATCTATATCAACAGCGAGCTGGAGGAGATCGAGACAGCGCTGGACGGTGCCCTGCAGGCGCTGGCTCCCGAGGGACGGCTCTCCGTCATCAGCTTCCACTCGCTGGAAGACCGGCTGGTGAAGCACTTCATCCGCAAGCACGAGAAAGGCCCCGAGATACCGCGCGGCATTCCGTTGACCGAGGCCCAGCTGGCCGGTGGCCGCAAATTGAAGTCGGTCGGCAAGGCGCTCAAGCCTTCCGAGCATGAAGTCACCGAAAACAGCCGATCCCGCAGCTCAGTGCTGCGGGTCGCCCAGCGACTGGCGGAGTAAGTCATGAGCGAGGTGCGTGTTCATCTGGCCAGGGAGATCCTCGGCGATCTCTGGCGGCACAAGCTGCAGGTCGTGCTGGCCGTTGCCGTGCTGATCACCGCCTTTGCCGTGATCCTGGTCACCAACATGACCCGTGGCATGACCGCCAAGCAGAACGATCTGATGGCGGAAGAGGATCGGCTCAACATCGAATGGCGTCACCTCTTGCTGGAACAGGGGACGCTGGCCGAGCACTCTCGCGTTGCGAGTCTGGCCATGGATAAATTGCAGATGGCTCGCCCGCTGGTGACCACCGAGAAGGTAATAACACAACCATGAAACGCAAGGCATCTGCCAAGGCCCCACCCAAGGCGAAAGCACCGTCACTCTATCCGTGGCGCTTTCGCACGCTGGTGTTCTTCATCGGCATTGCGTTTGCTGGCTTGATCCTGCGGCTGGCCTGGATCCAGGTGATAGATCCGGATCGGCTGCGTCAGGAAGGGGACATGCGTTCGCTGCGTACCACAGCTACCCAGGCGGTGCGCGGCATGATCACAGACCGCAACGGCGAACAGCTTGCCGTGTCTGTGCCGGTGGAAGCCGTCTGGGCCGATCCCAAGACGGTGCACGAATCCGGCGCCATCCATAACGAGCGTGCCTGGCTGGCGCTCTCCGCCGTACTCAAGCTCGACATCAACACCCTCAAGCATCGCATCTCCAACCCGAGCAAGCGCTTCGTCTACCTGCAGCGCCAGGTGACGCCAGCGGTGGCGGAATACATCAAGGGCCTCAAGCTGGGTGGCATCTATCTGCGCCCAGAGGCGCGCCGCTTCTATCCAACCGGCGAGATCAGCGCCCACCTGGTGGGGGTCACCAACATAGATGGCAGCGGCATTGAAGGGATAGAGCGCAGCTACAACGAGTGGCTGACCGCGACTCCGGGCGAGATGCGGGTGCGTAAAGACCGTCAGGGTCGGGTCATCGAGCGGCTTGGCCTAGTCAAGGAGGGCAAGAACGCCAACGATCTGCAACTGAGCATCGACCAGCGGGTCCAGGCGCTGGCCTATCGGGCGCTCAAGCGGGCCACCGACGAGAACAAGGCGACTTCCGGCTCCATGGTGATGCTGGATGTGAAGACCGGCGAAGTGCTCGCCATGGTCAACACCCCCTCCTACAACCCGAACAACCGCGGTCAGTACCAGAGTTTCCGGGTGCGCAACCGGGTCGTGACCGATACCTATGAGCCGGGTTCGACCATCAAGCCCTTGATCCTGTTGAGTGCCCTGCAGGCGGGCGTCACCAGCTGGAAGGACACCATTCCGGGCGGGCCTCTGTATATCGGGGCCAAGCAGATCCGTGACGTGAGCATCCACAAGGCGACCAACCTGTACGACATATTGCGCTACTCCTCCAACATCGGCATGTCGCGCATCGCGCTGCGGATGCCAGCGCAGGAGATGATCAACACCCTCAGCATGGTCGGTTTCGGCATGGACACCGGCAGCGGCCTGATGGGCGAGAGCAGCGGCATGCTGCCCCAGCGTCGTCGCTGGTCCGATATCGAACGGGCCACCCTCTCGTTTGGTTATGGTCTGCGGGTCACTCCGCTGCAGCTGGCCTCCGCCTACGCCACCCTGGCCAACAAGGGCAAGCGGGTGCCGCTCTCCATCGTCAAGGTGACCGAGCCGCCCAAGGGTGAGCAGGTCATCGACCACAACAACGCCACCGCCATGCTGCAGGCGCTGGAGTACGTGGTGAGCAATGCCATTCCGAAAGCGCAGATCCCCGGTTACCGGGTCGGTGGCAAGAGTGGTACCGCCAAGGTCGCCGTCGCCGGCGGCTACGGCAAGGATTACATGGCCTGGTTCGCCGGCTTCGCCCCGGCCAGCAACCCCCGTTTCGTCATGGTAGTGGTGATCAACGAGCCCAAGGGCGATGCCTACTACGGTGGTGCCGTTGCGACGCCGCCCTTTGCCGAAGCCATGGGCGGTGTGCTGCAGCTCTTCAATATTCGTCCCGATGCGGTACCGCCTGCAGTACCCGCCAAACTCGCCCGTACGGAGGCCCCCCTTGCACCGCGTACTTGACCTGGCCCTCCATCCCATCTGTTCCGGGGCGTATTCCATGCTGTTTCGCGGTGTGAGCGTCTGCATTCCTGCCCATACGGAGGCTTCCCATGTTGCACCGCGCACTTGATTCATTACTGCGCCCCTTCGGCATCCGTGCCCCGGCGCTCGCCCTCACCGATATCCAGCTGGACAGCCGGCGGGTCGGGCCCGGTTGTCTCTTCGTGGCCATTCGGGGTCACCAGGTGGATGGCAGACGTTTCATGGAACAGGCGGTGGCTCAGGGAGCGACCGCCATCGTGTTTGAGGAGGACGGGGAATTCGTCGCGCCTCAGCTGGCCGTGCCCTGCATAGGTATCCCTAATCTGCCCGCCAGACTATCCGAGCTGGCCGGTTACTTCTACCAGCAGCCTGCCAACAGGCTGGAACTGGTCGGCATCACGGGTACCAATGGCAAGAGCACCACTGCGCTGCTGGTTGCCAACTGGCGTACCCTGCTGGGTGGCAGGGCCGGGGTGATGGGCACCATAGGCAATGGCTTGTTCGGTGAGCTGGTGGAAGCCGAAAACACCACCGGCAGCGCGGTGCAGGTGCAGGCCAATCTGGCGGCTCTGCAACAGCAGGGGGCAGATCTGGTGGCGATGGAGGTTTCCAGCCACGGTCTGGTACAGCATCGTGTGGCGGCCCTGCCTTTCGCGGCGGCCGTGTTCACCAACCTGAGCCGGGATCATCTGGACTACCACGGCACCATGGAAGCCTATGGCGCCGCCAAGGAAGAGCTGCTGAAACTGGTCGACGAGCCCTGCGCCGTCATCAATGCCGACGACCGGCTGGGGCGCCAGTGGCTTGCCGCCTATCCTGCCGCTGTGGCCTTCAGCGTGCACGGCCCGATTGAAAACCACCCGGGGCGACAGTTAACGGCGCAGGATCCCCACTTCCACCAACAAGGTTTTCACACACACATTAACTCCAGCTGGGGGAATGGTGTATTATCCGCCCCCTTGCTCGGCCGCTTCAACGTCAGCAATGTGCTGGCGGCCATGGGCGCCATGCTGGTGCTCGGTTATGACTTCAACGAGCTGCTGGCAACGGCACCTCGATTGCAGCCGGTGACCGGTCGCATGGAATGCTTCGGTGGCGGCAATGCGCCGCTCGCCGTGGTCGATTATGCCCATACCCCGGATGCGCTGGAGAAGGCATTGCAGGCCCTGCGGGTGCACTGCGAGGGCCAGCTCTGGTGTCTGGTTGGCTGTGGTGGCGACCGGGATCGTGGCAAGCGTCCCATGATGGCCGCCATGGCAGAGCAACATGCGGATCGCGTGATCCTGACCGACGACAACCCCCGTACCGAGGAGCCGGCCCAGATCATGGCCGACATGGTGGCGGGCCTTCGCGATCCTGCTGCCGTGCAGATCGAGCACGACAGGGTCAAGGCGATCACCCTGGCTCTCGGCCAGGCGAGCAAACAGGACATCATCCTGGTGGCCGGTAAGGGTCACGAGGATTATCAGATCATTGGAACCGACAAGCGGCACTACAGCGACCGGGAAACCGTCGCGGCCGCCTTGCACACATTATTGGAGTCATTCAGATGATGACCCTCAGGCTTGCCGAGCTGGCGCAGGTACTCGATGCCCGTCTGATCGGTGACGACGGCGAGATCACGGCTGTCAGTACCGACACCCGCACCCTGGGCGCGGGCGCCCTGTTTGTTGCGCTGCGCGGCGAGCGTTTCGACGCCCACGATTTCTGCGATCAGGCGGTTGCCGCCGGGGCCTCTGCCCTGCTGGTCGAACGGGAATTGCCACTGGCCATTCCCCAGCTGGTTGTCACCGACAGTCTCAAGGGGCTGGGTCGCCTCGGCAAGCTGGTGCGCGAGCGCATCAACCCCAAGGTGCTGGCCATCACCGGCAGCTGTGGCAAGACCACGGTGAAAGAGATGGCCACTGCCATCCTGCGTCATGAAGGCGAGGTGCTGGCTACCGCCGGCAACTTCAACAACGAAGTGGGCGTGCCGCTGACCCTGCTGCGGCTCGAGCCGCAACACAAGTTTGCGGTGATGGAGCTGGGTGCCAACCATCCGGGCGAGATCGCCTGGACCACCTCACTGGCCCAGCCCGATGCCGCCCTCATCAACAACGTGGCGGCGGCTCATCTGGAGGGCTTCGGTTCTCTGGAAGGGGTCTTCCACGCCAAGAGCGAGATTTTTGAGGGGTTGGGCGAGGGCGGCACCGCCATCGTCAATGCCGACAATGAATTTTGGCCGAAGTGGCGTGAACTGGACATCCAGTGTGCCTTCTCCCTCGCAGATCAGAGCCAACCCTTCCATGCCCGCAACATAGTGCTCAACGGGCAGGGCTGCGCCGAATTCGTGATGGTGACGCCGCAGGGTGAAATAAGCCTGACCCTGGCCATTCCAGGTCGCCACAACGTGGCCAATGCCCTGGCGGCCGCCGCCGGTTGTCTGGCGCTCGGTGCCTCGCTCGCCTCCGTCAAGGCGGGGCTGGAGCAGATGGCGCCGGTCAAGGGCCGCTTCTGCGTCCAGCGCTGGGGTGGTCTCACCCTGGTGGATGACACCTACAACGCCAGCGTGGAATCCGTGCTGGCGGGCATCGATGCCCTGACCGCCATGGGCGGCTACAAGGTGCTGGTATTCGGTGACATGAAGGAGTTGGGTGAGGAGTCTGCCGAGCAACACGCCCGGGTTGGACGCCACGCCCGTGAGCGCGGTCTGGATGCCGTGCTGACAGTAGGGGAACAGAGTCGCCATACCGCAGATGCCGCGGCTGGTCGACATTTCGATAACAAGGCGTCGTTGTTTGAAGTGCTTGCGCAAATGATAAATACACATCAAGAAATTTCGATTCTGGTCAAGGGTGCCCGTGGCTCCCGCATGGAAGATATCGTCAAGATGGTCGTTGACCGTCAGGAGTCGGCCACATGCTAGTCTGGCTGGCGGAACTGCTCACCCCGCACTTCACCTTCTTCAACGTCTTCTCCTACCTGACGTTTCGCGCCATCCTGTCGATCATCACCGGCCTGGTGGTGGCGCTCTGGATGGGGCCGCGCCTCATCCGCCGTCTGCAGATCATGAAGTTCGGTCAGGTGATCCGCAACGATGGTCCCGAGTCCCACCTCAGCAAGAAAGGCACCCCGACCATGGGCGGCCTGATGATCATCGCCGCCATCTTCACCTCTGTGCTGCTCTGGTGCCGCCTCGACAACCCCTATGTGTGGCTGGTGCTGTTCGTGCTCGGTGCCTACGGCGCCATCGGCTTCGCCGACGACTACCTCAAGGTGGTGCGCAAGAATACCGACGGTCTGATCGCCCGCTGGAAGTACTTCTGGCAGTCGGCGGTTGCGCTGGGCGTGGCCGTGTTCCTCTATACCACGGCCACCCACGATGGTCAGACCCAGCTGGTGGTGCCCTTCCTCAAGGATGTGATGCCGCAGCTCGGCCTGATGTTCATCGTGCTGACCTACTTCGTGATCGTCGGCACCTCCAACGCGGTCAACCTGACCGACGGTCTGGATGGGCTGGCCATCATGCCGACCGTGATGGTGGCGGGGGGCTTCGCCCTGATCGCCTGGGCGACCGGCAACGTCAACTTCGCCAACTACCTGCACATTCCCTATGTGCCTTATACCTCGGAGCTGGTGATCGTCTGTACCGCCATCGTCGGGGCGGGTCTGGGCTTCCTCTGGTTCAACACCTATCCGGCCCAGGTCTTCATGGGGGACGTAGGTTCCCTGGCCCTCGGCGGTGCGCTTGGCACCATAGCCGTGCTGGTGCGTCAGGAGTTCCTGCTGGTGATCATGGGGGGCGTCTTCGTGATGGAGACCGTCTCGGTGATCCTGCAGGTGGGCTCCTATAAGCTGCGCGGCGTGCGGATCTTCCGCATGGCCCCGATCCATCACCATTATGAGAAGAAGGGTTGGCCGGAGCCGCGCGTCATAGTGCGCTTCTGGATCATCACTCTGATGCTGGTGCTGCTCGGCCTCGCCACCCTGAAGGTGAGGTAAGCCATGGTCATCATCATAGGACTCGGCAAAACCGGACTCTCCTGCGTCGATTACTTCCTCGGCCGTGGCGTCACGCCTCTGGTGATGGATACCCGCGCCAACCCGCCGGGCAAGGATCAACTGCCCGCCGAGGTCGAACTGATCCAGGGGCTGGACGGCGATCTGCTCAAGCAGGCCCACATGATAGTGGCGAGCCCGGGCATTGCCCTGGCGACCCCCGAGCTGAAAGCCGCGGCCGAGTTCGGGGTGAGCATAGTCGGCGATATCGAGCTGTTCGTGCGCGAGACCCAGGTGCCTGTCATCGCCATCACCGGCTCCAACGGCAAGAGCACTGTCACCACCCTGGTTGGCGAGATGATTGCCGAGGCGGGCCTCAAGGTCGGGGTCGGTGGCAACATAGGTACCCCGGCGCTGGAGCTGCTCAAGCAGCCGATGGATCTCTGCGTGCTGGAGCTCTCCAGCTTCCAGCTGGAGACCACCCACAGCCTGCGTGCCGCCGCCTCCGTGGTGTTAAACCTCAGTGAAGATCATATGGATCGCTATCAGGGCATGGCCGACTACCGCGCTGCCAAGATGGAGATCCATCAGCATTCCCAGCACATCCTGATCAACCGCGACGATGCCCAGACCCTGCCCGATGTGGGTCAGGTGTGGCAGAGCTTCGGCCTCGACTGCAACGGCTATGGCCGCTGCCTGCTGGAGGGCCGCCACTGGCTGACCCTGCATGGGGAGCCACTGCTCGCCGTGGACGAAATGAAGATTGTCGGTGCCCACAATCAGGCCAACGCGCTGGCGGCCATGGCCCTGTGCGATGCGGTGGGCATTCCCCGCGAGCCGCAACTCGCCGTGCTGCGCCGCTTCGAAGGCCTGCCCCACCGCGCCCGCTTCGTGCGGGAGGTAAACGGGGTGCGCTGGATCAACGACTCTAAGGCCACCAACGTGGGGGCCACCCTGGCCGCCGTGGCCGGTGTGCGTGAATCTGTGAAGGGCCGTCTGCTGTTGCTGGCCGGTGGCCAGGGCAAGGGCCAGGACTTTGGCCCTGTGCAGGCGCTGCTCGGCAGCCAGATCGATCACATGTACTGCTTCGGTCAGGATGCCGAGGTGCTGCTGGCGCTGGGCGAGCAGACCGAGCGGGTCGACTCCCTCGAGGCTGCGGTTGCCAAGGCGGCGGCCGATGCCCGTCCTGGTGACTGGGTGCTGCTGGCGCCGGCCTGCGCCAGCCTGGATCAGTTCAAATCTTTCGAAGCGCGCGGTGATCGTTTCACCGAGCTGGTGCAGACCTTATGAACGCCCTTGGCGCCGTCGCAGGTGTGCTGCAACGCTGGTTGTTACCGGCGCGTCCGGCTGGCCTCTACGATCGGCAACTGGTGGTGCTGGCACTGGCCTTGATGGCTGTGGGTCTGGTGATCGTGGCCTCGGCCTCGATCCCGGAGGGGATCGCCATCAACAACGATCCCTTCATGTTCGTGAAGCGCCACGGCCTCTTCCTGGTGATGGCGCTCGGCATCTCCTGGTTCGTGCTGCAGGTGCCCATGGCCCGCTGGCAGCACTACAACGGCCCCATGCTGGTGCTCGCCATCATAATGCTGGTGCTGGTGCTGCTGGTGGGCCGCAGCGTCAACGGTTCCATCCGCTGGCTGCCGCTCGGCCCCTTCAACCTGCAGCCGGCCGAGTTCGGCAAGCTGGCGCTGTTCGTCTATCTGGCGGGTTACCTGGTGCGCCGTCAGAGCGAGGTACGCGAGCGCTTCATCGGCTTCATGAAGCCGATGGCCGTGCTGTTCGTGGTGGCCATACTGCTGCTGGCCCAGCCCGACCTGGGATCCGTGGTGGTGATGTTTGTGACCTCCCTGGGCATGCTGTTCCTGGCGGGGGCGCGGCTGGTGCAGTTCATCGGCCTCATCCTGGTGGGGGTGAGCGCGGTAGTGACCCTGATCATCGCCGAGCCTTACCGGATGCGGCGGGTGACCTCCTTCCTCGACCCCTGGGCCGATCCGTTCGGCAGCGGCTATCAGCTGACCCAGTCACTGATGGCGTTTGGTCGTGGCAGCTGGTTTGGCGAGGGGCTTGGCAACTCGATCCAGAAGATGGAGTACCTGCCGGAGGCGCACACCGACTTCGTGTTTGCGATCCTGGGCGAAGAGCTGGGCTACGTGGGCGTGCTGGGCGCGCTCTTCCTCATCTTCGCGCTGGCATTCAAGGCACTCAAGCTGGGGCACCAGGCGCTGGTGGCCGAGCGCTTGTATGAAGGCTATCTGGCCATCGGCATCGGCATCTGGTTCAGCTTCCAGACCTTCGTCAACGTCGGTGCCGCCAGCGGCATGATGCCGACCAAGGGTCTGACCCTGCCGCTGGTCAGCTACGGTGGTTCCAGTCTCATCATCATGATGGTGGCGGTGAGCATGTTGATTCGTATCGATTTCGAGTTGCGCCAGGCCAGTGCCCAGGCGCGCGTGCGGGAGGTTTCGTGAGCAAGACTCTGTTGGTGATGGCGGGCGGTACCGGGGGCCATGTGTTCCCCGGCCTGGCCGTGGCCGATCGCCTCAAGGCCCAGGGCTGGACCATTCACTGGCTCGGCACCGCTGACCGGATGGAGGCCGAGCTGGTGCCTGCCCACGGTTATCCCATCTCCTTCATCGACATACAGGGGGTGCGCGGCAATGGCATCAAGCGTCTGCTGGCTGCCCCCTATCGCATCGTCAAATCCGTGCTGCAGGCGCGCCGTGTGCTCAAGACCATACGGCCCGACGTGGTGCTCGGCATGGGGGGTTTTGCCTCCGGCCCGGGCGGCGTGGCGGCCTGGCTGTCCGGCATTCCCTTGCTGTTGCACGAGCAGAATGCGGCGGCCGGCCTGACCAACAAGCTGCTGGCGCGCCTCGCCAAGCGGGTGCTGATGGCGTTCCCGGGGGCGTTTGCACCGAGTCGTCGCACCGCCGTGGTGGGCAATCCGGTACGTCCCGAAGTGGTTGCCCTGCCGGATCCGCAACTGCGCAGCAGCGCAGAGCCGCTGCACCTGCTGATCGTCGGTGGCAGCCTGGGGGCCCGGGTGCTCAACGAACAGGTTCCGCCAGCCGTTGCCGCTGCCGGTGTCCCCATTGCGGTGCGTCATCAGTGCGGCAAGGGTAACCGTGAGGCCGTCGCGCAGGCGTATGCCGGGCAGGGCGTCGAGGCCGAGGTGAGCGAATTTATCAAGGACATGGCCGATGCCTACGCCTGGGCCGATCTGGTGGTGTGCCGCGCGGGGGCCCTGACGGTCTCCGAAGTGGCTGCCGCCGGGGTCGCCGCCATTTTTGTGCCACTGCCCCATGCGGTGGATGATCACCAGACCCGCAATGCCCTGACCCTGGTTGACGGCGGCGGTGCTGAATTCCTGCCCCAATCCGAGCTGACCACGGCCTCGCTGGCCGCACGCCTCAGCTGGCTTGCCGGCCGCAGGGAAACCCTATTGAACATGGCCCAAGCTGCCCGTCGCGTCGCTATTACCGATGCCGCCGAGCGGGTTGCCGATGAGTGTAAACGACTCGCCGCTGGGCAGACTGAGAGAGAACTATGACCAAGGTTGAACTGGCAAAACTGCGTACCGTGATCCCCGAAATGCGTCGCGTGCGTCGCATCCACTTTATCGGCATAGGTGGCGCCGGTATGGGCGGGATCGCCGAGGTGCTTGCCAACGAAGGGTATCAGGTAACCGGCTCGGATCTGGCCCGCAATGCGGTGACCGAGCGGCTGGCGTCGCTGGGGGCTCATATCTTCGTGGGCCACAGCGCCGAGCATGTGAGCGAGGCGAGCGTGGTGGTGGTCTCTACCGCCATCAAGCAGGACAACCCCGAGCTGCTGGCCGCCCGCGAGCTGCGTATCCCAGTGGTGCGCCGCGCCGAGATGCTGGCCGAGCTGATGCGTTTCCGTCACGGCATCGCCATCGCCGGCACCCACGGCAAGACCACCACCACCAGCCTGGTGGCGAGCATCTATGCCGAAGCCGATCGTGATCCGACCTTCGTCATCGGCGGCCTGCTCAACAGCGCCGGCACCAATGCCCGTCTGGGCAGCAGCCGCTATCTGATCGCCGAAGCGGACGAGAGCGACGCCTCCTTCCTGCATCTGCAGCCCATGGTTTCCATCGTGACCAACATCGAAGCGGATCACATGGACACCTACGGCGGTGACTTCTCCCGCCTGAAGGCCACCTTCATCGACTTTTTGCACAACCTGCCCTTCTACGGTCTGGCCGTGGTGTGTGTGGATGATCCCGTGATCCGTGGCATGCTGCCCGAGATCGCCCGTCCGACCATCACCTATGGTCTCTGCGATGATGCCGACGTACAGGTGCTGGACTTCGTGCAGACCAGCAACCGCAGCCGTTTCCGGGTCCGTCGCGCGGGCGCCGGTGAGCTGGAAGTGACCCTGAACCTGCCGGGTATCCACAATGCGCTCAATGCCGCCGCAGCGATTGCGGTCGCTACCGAAGACGGGATCGGCGATGATGCCATCATCCGTGCGCTGGCCAAGTTTGAAGGCGTGGGTCGCCGCTTCCAGCAATATGGCGAATTCGAGACCGGCCGTGGCAAGGCCATGCTGGTGGACGACTACGGTCACCACCCGAGCGAAGTCAAGGTGACCATCAACGCCGCTCGTGCCGGCTGGCCCGAGAAGCGCCTGGTCATGGTATTCCAGCCGCACCGCTACACCCGTACCCGCGATCTCTATGAAGATTTTGCGGACGTGCTCTCCAAGGTGGATGTGCTGGTGATGCTGGAGGTCTATGCCGCCGGTGAAGAGCCCATTCCGGGGGCCGATGGCCGCGCCCTGTGCCGCTCCATCCGCTCCCGTGGCAACCTGGAACCCATCTTTGTCGCTACCCCGGACGACGTACCCGCCGTGCTGGCAGGACTGGTCGGCGAGGGGGATCTGGTGCTGACCCAGGGCGCGGGCAACGTAGGCGCACTGGCACGCCGTCTCGGCGAGATGAAATTGAGCATAGAGAGCATGAAATCCGGCGCCTGAGGGCCCAATGAGTATTTTGACCGCCAAGCCGGGGCCTATATAATGGCGGACCGGTCTGCAAAGGGCCGGCATGGCGCGTTAAACGGGGAAAGATCGGGTGGAGGCAAGGGCACAAGGGCGCACCAAGGGTGGCTTCATTGCAGGGGTGGGATTTTTCATCCTGGTCATGTGGGGCTTCTACCAGACAGCGCTGGATGTTAAAGGTTGGCTGACGGATGCCAATCGGTTGCCCATGAGCGAGCTGTTGCTGCAGGGGCAACACCAGTATTTGCAGACCGACGAGTTGCGTAACGCCGTGCTGGATGGTGCCGAGCTGCGTAACTTCTTCGAGCTGGATGTAAACGAATTGCAGGCGCGATTGAACGCCTTGCCTTGGGTGGCCCAGGTCTCTGTACGCAAGAAGTGGCCCAACAAGATCAAGGTCTATCTCACCGAGCAGGCGGTAGCGGCACGCTGGAATGGCAACCGCTTCGTCAACACCAAGGGTGAGGTGTTCAGTGCGCCGGACAGGGTGAAGACCCCCCTGATGCAGCTATCCGGGCCTGAAGATCAGGCCGTCAAGGTACTGGAAGCCAGCCGTCAGTACGAGGCGCAGCTGGCGGCCAAGGGATACAAGCTGCTGGGAGTGAATCTGACTCCCCGCCATGCCTGGGAACTGACCCTGGATGGCAACATTCAGCTGTTTTTGGGGCGCTCGGATATAGCGCTTCGACTGCAGCGGTTTATCGATGCTTTTCCGATCATCGAACCCCGTGAGCAGGTTGCTTATGTGGATCTTCGATACGACACCGGAATGGCAGTTGGCTGGAAGAAGAACGAAGAGAAAGTGAATGACCAAAACCGCAGATAGAAATCTGATTGTCGGACTGGATATCGGCACAACCAAGGTGGCGGTTCTGGTTGGCGAAGTGCTGCCAGACGGTGAGCTCAATGTCATCGGCATGGGCAGTCACGCCTCTCGTGGCATGGATAAGGGCGGGGTCAACGATCTCGATTCCGTGGTCAAGTCCCTGCGTCGTGCGGTGGAAGAGGCCGAGATGATGGCCGACTGCCAGATCAGTTCCGTGTATCTGGGGCTGTCCGGCAAGCACATCGATTGCCGCAACGAAACCGGCATGGTGCCCATCTCCGATGAGGAGGTGACCCAGGAGGACGTGGACAACGTCATCCACACCGCCAAATCGGTGCGCTTGTCCGATGAGCTGCGGGTGCTGCATGTGCTGCCCCAGGAGTTCGCCATCGACTATCAGGAAGGGATCAAGAACCCGGTCGGTCTGTCCGGGGTCCGGATGGCCGCCAAGGTGCACCTGATCACCTGCCACAACGACATGGCCCGCAACATTGAGAAATGTGTGGAGAAAGTCGGTCTGCGGGTGGATCAGCTGATCTTCTCCGCGCTGGCTTCCAGCTATGCCGTGCTGACCGAAGACGAGAAAGAGCTGGGTGTCTGCGTGGTGGACATAGGTGGCGGTACCATGGACATGTCGCTGTTTACCGGCGGTGCCCTGCGCCACACCAAGGTGATCCCGTACGCCGGCAGCACTGTGACCAGCGACATCGCCTACGCCTTCGGCACACCGCCGCTGGACGCAGAAGCGATCAAGGTGCGCTACGGCTGCGCCCTCGGCCGTCTGGTCAGCAAGGAAGACAATATTGAAGTACCCAGTGTCGGCGGTCGTCCGGCGCGTAGCCTGCAACGGCAGACACTGGCCGAAGTGATTGAGCCCCGTTACACCGAGTTGCTCTCCATGGTGAATGATGAGCTGGTGCGGGTACAAAGCGAATTGAAAGCGCAGGGGGTCAAGCATCAGCTGGCTGCCGGTGTGGTCTTGACCGGCGGCGCTGCCCAGATCGAAGGCATTGTGGAGTGCGCAGAGCAGATATTCCAGAGCCAGGTCCGGGTAGGAGAGCCCATGAACATACGTGGTTTGAGTGATTACGTGCAGGCGCCTGTGTACTCGACTGCGGTCGGGTTGCTGCAGTATGGCCGCACCCATCAAGCCACTGGTAGCAACAAAGAATATGCCGCCAAGGCAAGCGTCGGTGGCCTGGTCAAACGGGTTAGCAACTGGCTGCGTGGCGAGTTCTAAGAATTTTGCTGAGTCAGGCAAATAAAGCGGAGAGACAACATGTTTGAATTTATGGATAGCCACACTGACGAAGCCGTCATTAAAGTGATTGGTGTGGGTGGCGGCGGCGGTAACGCGGTCGAGCACATGGTTCGTCAAAACATCGAAGGTGTCGAGTTCATTACCGTCAACACCGACGCCCAGGCTCTGCGTAACTCCAGCGCCAACACAACCCTGCAGATCGGCGGTGGCATCACCAAGGGTCTGGGTGCCGGAGCCAATCCGGAAGTGGGTCGTGATGCGGCCATGGAAGACAGGGAAGCGCTGCGTGAGCTGCTGACCGGTTCCGACATGGTGTTCATCGCCGCCGGCATGGGTGGTGGTACGGGTACAGGTGCTGCGCCTATCGTGGCCGAAGTGGCCCGCGAGATGGGCATACTGACAGTTGCTGTCGTAACCAAGCCGTTCTCCTTCGAAGGGAAGAAGCGGATGGGCTTCGCCGCCCACGGCATCGAAGAGCTGTCCAAGAACGTCGACTCCCTGATCACCATCCCCAACGACAAGTTGCTGAAGGTGCTGGGTCGTGGCATCTCTCTGCTGGACGCCTTCAAGGCGGCCAACGATGTGCTGCTGGGTGCGGTACAGGGCATTGCCGAGCTGATCACCCGTCCGGGCTTGATCAACGTCGACTTCGCGGACGTGCGTACCGTGATGCGTGAAATGGGTACCGCCATGATGGGTACAGGTTCCGCCTCCGGTGATGATCGTGCCGAAGAAGCGGCCGAGAAGGCCATCTCCAGCCCGCTGCTGGAAGACGTGGATCTGGCCGGTGCCCGTGGCATCCTGGTCAACATCACCGCCGGCATGGACATGACCATCGAAGAGTTCGAAACCGTGGGTAACGCGGTCAAGGCCTTCGCCTCCGAGAACGCCACCGTGGTGGTGGGTACCGTAATCGACCCGGAAATGCATGACGAACTGCGTGTGACCGTGGTTGCCACCGGTATCGGTGCCGAGCGCAAGCCCGACATCACGCTGGTGAAGAACAACATGGTACAAGAGCGTCCGGCCCGTCAGCCCCTGATCAGCGAAGCCCTGCAGTCTCGCGTGATGGAAGAGGCCCCGGCCAAGGTGGTCAACGCCGAGCCGCAAGCTCGTCGCGAACCGGATTATCTCGATATTCCTGCGTTCCTGCGCAAGCAAGCTGACTAAGCCTCTAATGGCACTAGTTTGTTTGTTGCTTAAGGAATGTGCTAAGATGGCCTGCCAACGACCATCTGGTCCGGAATATGAGCTGTTAAGCGGATACGCCCATGATTAGACAAAGAACCTTGAAAACGAGTGTCCAGGCCACCGGTGTGGGCCTGCATTCGGGCCGGAAAGTCACAATGACGTTCCGTCCGGCGCCTGTTAACACAGGGATCGTTTACTTGCGTACCGATCTTGATCCTGTGGTAGCGCTGCCAGCCAATGCCGATCAGGTGCGTGATACCGTGCTTTGTACCGCTCTGGTCAACGAAGCCGGTGTCCGTGTCTCTACAATTGAGCACCTCTCTGCCGCGCTGGCCGGGATGGGGATCGACAACCTCTATGTCGAGGTTGACGCGCCCGAGATCCCGGTGATGGACGGCAGTGCGCACCCCTTTATCTACCTGCTGCAAGAAGTCGGTATCCGTGAGCAAAATGCGGCCAAGCAGTTTGTGCGGATCAAGCAGAGCATCCGGGTTGAAGACGGCGACAAGTGGGCGGAATTCCACCCCTATCGCAATGGCTTCAAAATGGATCTCGAGATCGACTTTCAGCATCCGGTATTTGAAGGACGCAATCAGCGTTGCGTGCTGGATTTCTCCGGTGCCTCTTTCGTGAAAGAGATCAGTCGTGCCCGTACTTTCGGTTTCATGCGTGACATCGAGTACCTGCGTTCCCAGAATCTGGCGCTGGGCGGAAGCCTGGAAAACGCCGTGGTGCTGGATGACTATCGGGTACTGAACGAAGATGGTCTGCGTTATGAAGACGAATTCGTCAAACACAAGATGTTGGATGCGATTGGTGACCTGTACATGTGTAACCGCAGCATCATTGGCGAATTCCGTGCCTACAAGACGGGTCATGCCCTGAACAACAAGCTGCTGCGTGCCTTGCTGGCCAAGCAGGAGGCCTGGGAACTGGTGACCTTCGAGGGTGAGGGCGACAAAGCGCCCATCGCTTACTACGATAACGGTCTGGTTCTGGCCTGATAGCTGTGCAACGGAACGTCGGTCCTCTCTCCGCACCGACGTTCCGTCATTTGTTTACTCCATCCTTTAATACCGATTATCTCCCGGTTTTATTCCCCGTGTTGGCTCCTGGCCTCACCTGACCGAGCAGACTGATTTCTATGAGCATTACCCTGATCCTCAACGGCAAGCAGCGACGCAAGTTGCACTTACCCAAACAACGTCTGGCCTGGGTCGGCGGTATCCTCTTCACTGTATTGGCCCTGGGTGGTGGTTGGCTCTGGCAGAGCTGGCACCAGAAAATGGAGGCGCTGGAAGTCGCGCTGGCCATGGCCGAACAGCAAAAATCCACGCAAGGGGCCGATGAAGCCCGCGAACAGCTTGCCATGCTGGCTGCCCAGGTGGGCACCATGCAGGGGCAGCTGGGTCGTCTCAATGCGCTCGGCGAGCGGCTGACCGAGAAGGCAGACCTCGATCCCGAGGAGTTCAATTTCAAGGAGTTGCCCCCCATGGGCGGCCCTTCCTATGATGCGGATCTGGAAGTCAGCCTCAACGAGCTGCAGGATTCCATGAAGCATCTCAGCCAGCAGCTCAGCAGTCGTGAAGAGCAGCTGTCGGTACTTGAATCTTTCATCATGAATCACCATATAACCGATGCCGGTTTTATTTCCGGTTCGCCGGTCAAGCAGGAGCGAGTTTGGGTCTCATCTGGCTTCGGTGGTCGGGTCGATCCGTTCAACGGTCGCGCCAAGATGCATAAAGGGGTGGATTTCCGTGGCAAGCCCGGCACTCCCATCCTGGCCACAGGCCCGGGCATCGTCAGCTGGGCGGGCCGTCATCCGGAATTTGGCAACATGGTGGAGATCAACCATGGCAATGGTTTGGTGACCCGCTATGCCCACAACTCCAAGTTGCTGGTCGAAGTGGGCACCCTGGTCGATGAGGGCCAGAAGATTGCCTTGATGGGACGCACCGGTCGCGCGACCGGGGTCCATTTGCATTACGAAGTGTTGAAAGACGGTCGTCAGGTCAACCCCGCACGCTTTCTTAACGCCAGACGGGGTTAGGTTTTTTTCTCCAGGTTCCAGTGACGGAACACTTATATAACCAGAAATAGTTGGTACCCATGATTAGCACACTGCTCACCAAAATTATCGGCAGCCGGAACGACAGAACGCTCAAGGCTTTGCGCAAAATTGTAAAACAGATCAATGCGATGGAGCCTCAGTTCGAGGCCCTGTCCGATCAGGAGTTGCAGGCCAAGACAGCTGAATATCGTCAGCGTCTGGAGCAGGGTGAGACGCTGGAGCAGTTGCTGCCGGAAGCGTTCGCCACCGTGCGTGAAGCCTCCCGCCGGGTGTTTGGCATGCGTCACTTCGACGTGCAGCTGATCGGTGGCATGGTGCTGAACTCCAACCGCATCGCCGAGATGAAGACTGGTGAAGGTAAGACCCTCACCGCGACCCTGCCGGCCTACCTGAATGCCCTGAGCGGTCGCGGTGTGCACGTGGTGACGGTGAACGACTATCTGGCCAAGCGTGATGCCGAGGCGAACCGCCCCCTGTTCACCTTCCTCGGTATGACGGTCGACTGCAACGTGCCCGGCATGGATGCGTCCCAGAAGCGTGACGCCTACGCCGCCGACATCACCTACGGTACCAACAACGAATTCGGTTTCGATTACCTGCGCGACAACATGGCGTTTTCGCCGGAACAGCGCGTGCAGCGTCCGCTCAACTACGCGCTGGTGGATGAGGTGGATTCCGTGCTCATCGATGAAGCCCGTACCCCGCTCATCATCTCCGGTCCGGCCGAAGACAGCTCAGCCCTCTATATCCAGGTCAACAAGCTGATCCCCGAGCTGATCAAGCAGGACAAGGAAGACACAGAGGAGTACACGGGTGAAGGCCACTACACGGTCGACGAGAAGAACCGTCAGGCCCTGTTGACCGAAAACGGCCAGATCTTCGTGGAAGAGCTGCTCAAGCGAGAGGGGCTGCTGGCAGAAGAGGACTCCCTGTTCTCCGCCACCAACATCAGCCTGCTGCACCACGTCAACGCCGGTCTGCGCGCCCACACCCTGTTTGAGCGCAACGTCGACTACATAGTGCAAAAAGACGAGATCGTCATCGTCGACGAACACACGGGCCGCACCATGCCGGGCCGTCGCTGGTCCGATGGTCTGCACCAGGCCGTCGAGGCGAAGGAAGGGGTCAAGATCCAGAACGAAAACCAGACTCTGGCCTCCATCACCTTCCAGAACTACTTCCGTCTCTATGACAAACTGGCGGGCATGACGGGTACTGCGGATACCGAAGCCTTTGAATTCCAGCAGATTTATGGCCTGGATACAGTCGTTATCCCGACCAACAAGCCGATGGTGCGCAAAGACATGGGCGATCTGGTCTATCTGACCGCCAATGAGAAATACGCCGCCATCATCGAAGATATCCGTCAGTGCGTGGCCAAGGGCCAGCCGGTACTGGTCGGTACCGTCTCCATCGAGAACTCGGAGCTGCTCTCCGGCATCCTGACCAAGGAAGAGATCCCGCACAAGGTGCTGAACGCCAAGTTCCACGCCATGGAAGCTGAGATAGTCGCTCAGGCGGGTCAACTCGGCGCAGTCACCATTGCCACCAACATGGCCGGTCGTGGTACCGACATAGTGCTGGGTGGCAACTGGCAGGCGGAGATTGCCCAGCTGGAGAATCCGAGTGACGAGCAGATCAGCGAAATCAAGGCCGCCTGGCAGATCCGCCACGATGCCGTGCTGGCTGCCGGTGGCTTGCACATCATAGGTACCGAGCGCCACGAATCCCGTCGCATCGACAACCAGTTGCGCGGTCGTTCCGGTCGTCAGGGTGACCCGGGTTCCTCCCGCTTCTATCTCTCCATGGAAGATACCCTGATGCGGATCTTCGCCTCCGATCGCGTGACCGGCATGATGAAGAAGCTGGGCATGGAAGAGGGCGAAGCCATCGAGCACCCCTGGGTGACCAAGGCCATCGAAAACGCCCAGCGCAAGGTGGAGGGTCGCAACTTCGACATCCGCAAGAGCCTGCTCGAGTTTGATGACGTGGCCAATGACCAGCGCAAGGTGGTCTATGAGCAGCGCAACGAGCTGCTGGACACCAACGACATCTCCGACACCATTCACGTCATCCGTGACGACGTCTACGGCGCCGTGATCGACGAGTACATTCCGCCCCAGTCTCTGGAAGAGATGTGGGATGTACCGGGTCTGGAAGCGCGCCTGAAGGCCGACTTCGCGCTGGATCTGCCGCTGCAGCAGTGGCTGGCGGAAGATGACAAGTTGTATGAAGAGAAGCTGCGCGAGCGCATTCTGGAAGAGGCCACCAAGCTCTATGCCCACAAGCAGGAGATGGTCGGTATCGATGTGCTGCGCAATTTCGAGAAAGCCGTGATGCTGCAAACCCTGGATGGCCTGTGGAAGGAGCATCTGGCGGCCATGGATCACCTGCGTCAGGGCATCCATCTGCGCGGTTACGCCCAGAAGAACCCCAAGCAGGAGTACAAGCGCGAATCCTTCGATCTGTTCACCCAGATGCTGGAAACCCTCAAGCGCGACGTGGTCAGCATACTGAGCCGGGTACAGGTGCAGGGACGTGATGTGGAGGCGCTGGAAGAACAGCAGCGTCAACAGGCGGAAGCCGCTCCCCACACTTATACCCATGCCGCCGCAGAGAGCCAGCTGGCCGATGAAGAGGCCGCTGCCGAAGAGGGTCACACCACCTTCGTGCGAGACGAGCAGAAGGTCGGGCGCAACGATCCCTGCCCCTGCGGCTCCGGCAAGAAATACAAGCACTGCCACGGTCAGTTGACCTGATCTGTCAGTGACGCTGAATGCACCGCCTCCGGGCGGTGCATTCATTTAAGGGCGGCAAAAGGAGAGGGAGTGGATGAACAAGATGCCGACAGGATGGGATGCCGGTGCCCATGAGTGCTGGCTCGGAGGCCAGCGACAGGCGGCGATCCAGCAGTTGCTGGTGCGACTGAACGGTGCCGCCGTCAAACCTGTGGCATGGCAGCTGCAGTTTGCCTATTACCTCTTCCTGTGTAATGACCCGGCTTCTGCCGCGCAAGTGCTGGAGATGGCGCACCAGATGGCACCCGAGAATGACGAGGTGCTGCGCAATCTCTGCATCAGTCTGTCGCGCTCGGGACAATATGAACGTGCGGTCGAGAGGCTGCAGATCCTGCTGGTGCGAGCGCCGTCGGATTTTCATGCGCTGGACGCGCTCTGCGCCTCGCTGGCCAAGCTGGGACGTCATGCCGAGGCGGCTGTGGCAGGCACCAGAGCGCTGACCCTGAAAGATTGCGCGGCCCGATATCAGCCCGAGGGCTGGTCGCTGCCCGACGATGAGCCGGAAACCTGGCTGGCAAGCCGCGAAGGCAAGCAGGATGTCATCGCCTTCTCCCTGTGGGGCAAGGCGCCTCGCTATCTTCGAGGGGCTGTCGACAACGTGCTGGCGGCCACCTATCTCTATCCCGGGTGGCGCGTGCGCTTCTATGTGGATGAAAGCGTGCCGTCGGCACTGGTGGCTTGTCTGCGGGAGCTGGGGGCCGAGGTGCTGGTGCAAGTGTCCGGTCAATCTCAGCGTCAGCGTCTGTGCTGGCGCTTCCAGGTGGCCAACGATCCGCGGGTCGGTCGCTTCCTGGTGCGGGATGTGGATTCAGTGCTGAGCGTGCGAGAGCGCGTTGCCGTCGATGACTGGCTTGCATCGGGGAGCTGGTTTCATATCATGCGGGACTGGTGGAGCCATACCGATCTGGTATTGGCGGGCATGTGGGGGGGAATCGCCGGCGTTCTGCCGCCGTTGACCCCCTTGCTCAACGCCTATCAACCCGAGGCGATGGAAACGCCGAACATAGATCAATGGTTTCTGCGCGATACGCTTTGGGGCTACCTGGCCCAAAGCTGTCTGGTTCATGATCGCTGCTTCACCCCGCCAGGGGCACTCCCTTGGCCGCGTCCCGCTCCCGATGGGAATGAGCATGTGGGGCAGGATATCTTTACGGCACAAGGGGAACGCCAGGCCCGCCGCTTGGCCCCCTGGATGACCAGGTTGCCGTGTTTACGTTGAGGACAATGATGGAACAGAAAAAACGGCTCTGGGTGGCGGTTGGCGTCATCGAGAATGAACGAGGCGACATCTTCATCGCCAAGCGCTCTTCAGACCGCCATCAGGGCGATCGCTGGGAGTTCCCGGGTGGCAAGGTGGAGGCGGGGGAAGACCTGCTCACCGCGCTGGACAGGGAGCTGTGGGAAGAGATTGGCATCCGGGTGCTGGATTGCGCCCCCTTCATGGAGCTGCACCACGACTACCCCGAGAAGCAGGTGTTGCTGGATATCTGGAAGGTGACCCGTTTCAGCGGCGAGCCGTTCGGCAAGGAGGGGCAGGAGTGTCTGTGGGTGCCGCTGGCGTCGCTGCATGAATACCGGTTCCCGGATGCCAACGGTCCTATCGTGGCGCGGCTGCAAGCCTCTCTGACCGCCTGATGCGGATTTGATATCTGTCGCTGAATCATTTGCGTGGATATGGCATATAAATTAAAAAAGGGCCTTGCGGGCCCTTTTTTGTGCGCGGCTCATTGCCACTGCTCACCCTCTTCCGGGTAAGGTAGCAGCTCCGGATTGATGGGGCCCGGGATGCGTTTCTCCTCATTGGCCCACTCTCCCAGATCGATTAGCTGGCAGCGTTTGCAACAGAAGGGCCGAAACGGGCTCTGGGGGCCCCACTCCAGCTCGGTTTTACAGGTCGGGCATTTTATCTTGGTGACCATTCTTGCTCCTTAGCAGCAGGCGAGCTGGAAGGGGACATCGCCAATCTGCTGCTCCGTGGTTGGCAGGAAGCGCAGGGCGAAACGGTTCTTGTGGCCGCTCAGCGTCGGATAGCACTGCTGGGCGCCTGGCAGGCGGATCCGGATCAGCTCGGCACTCTCGGCGGTATCCTGGAAGAAACCGTTGGTGGCGACCTGATCGCTGAAGTTGCCGGATTCGCGCCACAGCCGCAGCAGCAGGGAGATGGCATTCATCAGCAGGTTGATGTCGCTGAGCCACAGCTGCATCTGCTGATGGCGAGCGACAGCCGGGGTGCCGAGCCAGTGGTGCAGCTGCGGCACATCGAAGGCGCACAGACCGCCAGGGATGGAGAAGCGCTGGCGGATGGAGCCGAGCAGCCGATCTTCTTTCAGTCTGGCACCGGGACGCGGGGCACTGAGCAGGTTGCGCGAGAGCTGGGTGCTCTCCTGCTGCATCTGCTTGATCTGCTCCAGGTCGACATCCGGCAGGTTGGCCCAGTGGCTCAGACGCTGGCCTAGACGTTCCAGATCCTTGATGAGATCGGCACGCAGATCGCCACGTTCCAGCAGCTCCTGCAGATCGAACAGCCCCTTGAAGAAGGCGATGTGTGCCCAGGACTGGTCACTCTCCAGATTGTCGCGGATCTGGGAAAACAGGGACTCCAGACGAAGATAGGTCCGGCTTTTTTCATTGAGGGGGAAATCGTAAATCATGCCTAATCCTGGCCAGCCATAAACCGGCCTAGTGTACTCACACTTGGCTGGCTTGTTGAGAGGCAAATGCCATATATGTCTCGTGCAGCGCTAAAATACGCGGCTTTATGGTCTCGGGTGCGCCATTTTTGTTATCCAGCACGTCATCGGCTGCTGCGAGCCGTTCCGCACGACTCGCCTGGGCAGCCAGAATGGCCTGCGCCTGCTCTCGGCTCACGCCGTCCCGACGGCAGGTTCGCTCAATCTGGGTCGCTTCGTCCACGTCGATCGCCAGCACCCGGTTGGCAAGGCCGGTGAGCTTGTTCTCCACCAGCAGCGGCACCACCAGCAGACAATAGGGGGAGCGGGTGGCGGCGCACCGGCGCAGCATCTCCTGGCGGATCAGGGGGTGGAGCAGGGCATTGAGCCAGACCTTGGCGTCCGGGTCGCTGAATACCCGCTCCCGCAGGCCGCGTCGATCGAGCTGGCCATCAGAGGCGATGACATCCGGGCCAAAATGGGCCGCGATGGCGGCAAGGGCCGGGGCGCCGGGTTCCACGACTTCGCGAGCGATGACGTCCGCATCCACTACGTCTATGCCCAGCTCGGCAAATTGATTGGCTATGGTGGTTTTACCGCTGCCGATGCCACCTGTGATTGCAACTACATACATGGGTCAGCACACCCTTTTTCAGAGGAAAGTCGTGAGATACCAGCGGGTGATGCTATCGCCCCACAGCAGCGCAATCCAGCCCGCGATGGCGAGATAGGGGCCAAAGGGAATGGGTTTGCTCTGATGGTGATTGCGCAACAGGATCAGGCCTATGCCCATGAAGGCGCCGACCAGGGAGGAGAGCAACAGCACTATGGGCAGCGCCTGCCAGCCTAGCCAGGCCCCCAGCGCGGCCAGCAGCTTGAAGTCGCCATAGCCCATGCCCTCCTTGCCGGTGAGCAGCTTGAAGGCCCAATAGAGGCTCCATAGCACCAGATAACCGGCCATGGCGCCGATCACCGCATCGCCAAGCGATACAAAACCGCCCAGCAAATTGAACAGCAGCCCGCCCCACAGCAGGGGCAGGGTGAGCTGGTCCGGCAGCAGCATCTTGTCGAGATCGATGAAGGTGAGTGCCATCAGTACCCAGGTCAGCAGCAGGGCCGCCAACGTGCCCCAGCCCGGTGTGAGTGTCATGGCAACGGCTACCGAGAGCAGCGCCGTCAGCAGCTCGACCAGCGGATAGCGGGCCGATATGGGAGCCTGGCAGCCTCGGCAGCGACCCCTGAGCCAGAGCCAGCTTAGCAGGGGGATGTTTTCCAGTGCCGTGATGGGGTGATTGCAGTGGGGGCAGCAGGATCGCGGCACCATCAGGTTGTAGAGTGGCTCGTCGACCCCCTCGTCATCAGGGTTGAAGTAGCTGCGATATTCGGCTTGCCATTCCCGTTCCAGCATGATGGGCAGGCGATGGATCACCACGTTGAGAAAACTGCCGATCATCAGGGAAAAGAGAAATACCAGCGAGAAATAGAGCCAGGGTAGGCTATGGAATATATCGGTGAGCAGCAACGTTAGATCTCGAATTTGTAAAGGGTCAGTGAATAACTGACCCTAGCTTGAAGATAGGCAAGTACATGGCCACGACCATGCCGCCAACCAGCACCCCCAGCACCACCATGATGAGAGGCTCGAGCAAGCTGGTTAGGCCGTCAACCAGATCGTCCACCTCCTGTTCGAAGATGGTAGCGACCTTGGAGAGCATATCATCGATGGCGCCGGACTCCTCGCCGATCATCACCATCTGGATCACCATGTCGGGGAAGAGATCCACAGTGCGCATGGCCACGTTGATCTGCATGCCGGCGACCACCTCGTTGCGAATGGCCATGACGGCGGTGCGATAGACATAGTTGCCGGAGGCACCGGCGGCCGAGATCAGCGCATCCACCAGCGGGATACCGGCAGAGAAGGTAGTGGAGAGGGTTCGGGCAAAGCGGGCCATGGCCGCCTTGTGCAGTATCATGCCGACCACGGGTATGGTGAGAATGAATTTGTCGGTGTTGTCTTTGACCTTTTGGGAGGCGCGCCATGCGCGTACATAGAGGAAAATGGCGAGCGCTGTGCCGCCAAAGACGACGTACCACCAATTCTGCATGAAGCGGGAGATACCGATGACAAACTGGGTGAAGATGGGCAGTTCTGCGCCGAAGCTCTTGAAGATATCTTCAAACTGCGGGATGACGAACAGCAACAGTATGGAGGTGACAACGATGGCGACCAGCATGACCATGGCTGGATAGAACATCGCCTTCTTGATCTTGGACTTGAGCGCTTCCGACTTTTCCCGATAGGTGGCGATGCGGTCATAGATGGTCTCCAGCGCACCGGATTGCTCCCCCGCTTCCACCAGATCGCAGTAGAGATCGTCAAAGTGTCGGGGGTGGCGGCGCAGCGCCTCGGACATGGGGGTGCCGGTTTCCACGTCGGCGGCAATCTGCCCCATGAGTTCACGCATCGCGGCTTTTTCGTGGCTGCGGGCTATGATCTGCAGGCTCTGCACCAGAGGAACGCCAGCGGTAAGCATTGTGGTCATCTGGCGGGAGACGATGGCAATATCCATCGGCTTGATCTTGGCGCCGCCCTTGGAGAATAACCCCTGGCTCTTCTTGCTCACCTTGGTGACGTTGACGCCCTGCTTGCGCAGTTCCGCCTTGACCGTGTTGATACTGTCGGCCTGCAATTCACCGGAGACCTTCTGACCCTTGCGGTTCACTCCGCTCCAGCGGAAGGCGAAGACTTTCTTGGGGGCATTCTGTTTCTGCGTTAGCGTTGCCATCACTGCGTCCTGCAATTGGGCTCTGGTATCCCGCTCAATACCTTGCTATGCGGGTTGCCTTGGCCTGATGGAAATCCTCAGGGGCGCCGGCTTGGCGACACCTGGATGAATCAGCTCGATCGATATGCACTGTCAGTTGGTGGTCACCCGATTGATTTCTGCCAGGCTGGTCACTCCCAGACGAGCCTTCTCAAGGCCTGATATACGCAGAGTGCGCATCCCCTCTTTTTGAGCAATGGCCGCAATTTGCAGAGAGTTGGCACCTTGCATGATCAATTTTGCAATGTTTTCAGACATTAGCATGATTTCGTAGATACCGACCCGCCCTTTGTAGCCACCCGAGCAATCCTTGCACCCCACGGGTTTGAACAGGCGTAGTCCAGCTGCCAGCTGCTGCTGGGTGAATCCCAGCTCCAGCAGTTCGGCTTCGGGTACCACCTCGGCGGCCTTGCAATGATCGCACAGCTTGCGGGCGAGTCGCTGGGCCATGATCAGGGTCACCGAGGAGGCGATGTTGAAGGCGGGCACTCCCATGTTCATCATGCGGGTCAGGGTTTCGGCGGCCGAGTTGGTGTGCAGGGTGGAGAGCACCAAGTGGCCTGTCTGAGCGGCCTTGATGGCGATCTCGGCGGTTTCCAGATCCCGGATCTCCCCCACCATGACCACATCGGGATCCTGGCGAAGAAAGGAGCGCAGGGCACTGGCGAAGGTAAGCCCTGCCTTGGGGTTGACCTGTACCTGATTGACGCCTGGCAGGTTGATCTCCACCGGATCTTCGGCGGTGGAGATGTTCACCTCCGTGGTGTTGAGAATATTGAGACCGGTGTAGAGGGAGACCGTCTTACCCGAGCCGGTAGGGCCTGTCACCAAGATCATGCCCTGCGGCTTGGAGAGGGCACGCAGATATTGGGCCTTCTGCCGGTCGTCGAAGCCGAGTTGCTCTATGTTGAGCCGCGCCGCCGAGGAGTCCAGCAAGCGGATGACTATCTTCTCTCCCCACATGGTGGGCAGGGTGTTGACCCGCATGTCCATGGACTTGTTGCGGGACAGTTTCAGCTTGATGCGGCCATCCTGCGGCAGCCGCCGCTCTGCGATGTCGAGCCGTGCCATGACCTTGAGGCGGGCGGAGAAGCGGTTGGCCAGATTGACCGGTGGCGTCGCGATTTCGTGCAATATGCCGTCGATCCGAAAGCGGATGCGGTATTTGGTCTCATAGGGCTCGAAGTGCAGATCGGATGCGCCACGTTTGATGGCATCCATCATGATTTTATTGATGTATTTTACGATGGGGGCGTCGTCGTCGGTGGTGTTGACGCTCTCATCGAGTCGTGAGTTTTCGTCCGAGACTTCCAGCTCAGAGATCTCGGACTCGTCGATGTCCTCCATGCCGAGGGCATCCTGATCGCTCTCCAACAGCTTGCCGATGGCGGTCGTCAGCTTGTTCTCTTCGACCAGCAGCGCCTCGGTATGCAGCCCGAAGCTGAAGCCGAAATCCTCCAGCGCCGAGACGTTGGTCGGATCCGACATGGCGATATAGAGGGTATGGCCCTGGGTATAGATGGGCAGCACATGGTGTTTCTCAATCAGCTTCTGATTGAGGTATTTCTGCGGGATCTCGGCCAGGTCGAAGGCGGCAAGATCCAGCAGAGGTACCCCATACTCCAGCTCGCAGAAATCCGCCAGCGCCTTGCTGTCGAGGATCTCGTTCTCTATCAGAAAGGTCACAAAGGGCTTGCGCTGGGCCTTGGCTTGGCTCAGGTAGCGCTGTGAGTCGGACTCACTGAGCAGGGAAGAAGCGGCCAGGCTTAACGCCAGGCCGCTATTGGGGCTAGATGTCATGCTAAATTAGCAAACACCAGCAGCAATACAGGTTGAACTACTGACCACTGCCCATGTCACCTGACCATTAGTACCGCTGCCATCGAGGATATATGTAAAGGCCACCGGCGCAGCCCCTGTTGCTGTAATTCGGGCGGCACTAGCTGCACCCGCTCCTACCGTGACACTAGTTACAAATCCACTTGCTCCTGCAGCGGATGGCACTCCACCACCGCTATTTTGGTCACATAAAGACATATCTCCACCAGTCTGGTAGCACACTTCAATTGCGGTTTTGAAAGCACCTGTCGCGGATACAACCTCAGTAAACTTCGCTTTTTGGGTGTAAGTCTGATACGCCGGCAGTGCAATGGCCGCCAGGATGGCGACGATCGCGACCACGATCATCAATTCGATAAGGGTAAAGCCTGATTGTTTCTTCATGTCAAATATCCTTTTGTCCTTGGTTCCTGGGAAGTGCCGGTGGAAAACTATCCACACGTCAATATCTTATCCGAGCTGTCCGGCTTGGCAACAGAGGTTGTGGCCTTTGTTAACCACTTTTCTGTCATTTACTGATAACTTGATATAAATCATAGACAAAGAGTCTCTATCGACTCTTTTTAACTGGCGGGACTGGGTCCATCATCACACTCCTTTGCTGAGGGATCCTGCATAAAGAAAAGGCGCCCGTGGCGCCTTTTGCAAGTCCTTCATCTTGTTATATGTCACCGGCGTCATCCTGCGATTGTGACACCTCCCCGACTAGACAAAGCGCATCGAGAGATCCAGTGCCCGCACATGCTTGGTCAGCGCCCCGACCGAGATGAAATCGACGCCGGTGGCGGCATAATCTGCCAGCGTGTCCAGGGTGACATTGCCGGATACCTCCAGCTTGGCACGGCCCTGATTGAGGGCCACTGCGTCGTGCATCATGGGCATATCGAAGTTGTCCAGCATCACTATGTCGGCGCCGGCCAGCAGCGCCTGTTCCAGCTCGGCCAGGGATTCCACCTCCACCTCGACCGGTTTGCCCGGATTGAGGCTGCGCGCTGCGCTGATGGCCTCGCTTATGCCGCCGCAGGCGAGGATATGGTTCTCCTTGATGAGATAGGCATCGAACAGGCCGATTCTGTGGTTCTTGCCACCGCCGCAGGTCACGGCATATTTCTGGGCGCTGCGCAGCCCCGGCAGGGTCTTGCGGGTATCGAGCAGGCGGCAGTCGGTGCCCGTCAGTTCGGCCACGTAGCGGGCGGTGAGGGTGGCGACGCCGGAGAGCGTCTGTACGAAGTTCAGTGCGTTGCGCTCGCCGGTCAGCAGCACGCGGGCCGGGCCATGCAGGCGGAACAGCTCCTGATTGGGGGAGAGCAGTTCGCCATCCTGTACCAACCACTCCACTTTTACCTCGCCACCGAGCTGGACGAACACCTCATCCACCCAGGGCTGGCCACAGAATACGCCAGCCTCGCGGGTGATGACCCGGGCGCTGGCCAGGCGATCCGCCGGGATCAGCTGGGCCGTGATATCGGCGCTGGCATCCGGTTGGTCCAGCGTGGTGAGGGCTTGACCTAAGTCTTCGAGTAGTGCGGCGCGCACGGCGCGGCGGATGTCCTGTTGTAACATGCCTGTTATTCCTGCAAGGGTCTGAGAAGCAACTGTCTGTCTTTCTGGCGCAATTCCAGCCGGCCCAGGGCATTCATGCCCACCAGGATCTCGTCCCCATCGGCCGCCGGATTGATATAGATGGGCAAATCGTACAAGGTCAGCGGACCCATCACCAGCGTTTCAATCTGGCCGGTCTGCACCTGGATAGTGCCTGCTGCCGTGTTGACCAGGCTGTTGCCGTTGGGGCTCAGCCCGATGCGCTCGGCCACCTGACGTGGCACTGTGACCCGGGTTGCCCCCGTGTCCAGCAGCAGTTGCACCGATTGGCCGTTGATGGCACCCTCCAGTCGATAGTGGCCGCTGGCATCGGCCTTGAGCAGCAGTTCGCCGCTGGCGGTGACTGTGGGTTGCGAGCGGGCGTGAAAATAGAGGGTCAGCAGCCCCATCAGAGAGAGCCAGGCCAGCAACCAGAAGCGGCGTGCCATCGGGTGCATATCCTTTCCAGAGTTGAGCAGAAGATGGTCCAGCCTATCACAGTTGCCTGGGTGGATTGCGACGAGCCTGAGAGGTGGATCGCTTGGTTGCCCATCCGGCTTTATCTCATGCGTCATTCCATTGCAGATCGAGTAGATGATGACCCAACCTAAAACAGTTTTTTCCATTGATTCAGACGGTTGGTGTGAGCAGGCCCGCAAGGTGCCGTCACCGCACCACAACGAGCGAGCCAGTTTGGACGATATCTCCCTGCTGGTGGTACACGGCATCAGCCTGCCGCCGGGGGAGTTTGGCGGGCCCTGGATCGACGATCTCTTCATGGGACGGCTGGACCCCGAGGCGCACCCTTATTTCGCCGGCATTCATCAGTTGCGGGTCTCGGCCCACTGCCTGATCCGGCGGGACGGCGAGCTGGTGCAATACGTGCCGTTTGGCGCACGTGCCTGGCATGCCGGTATATCGAGCTGGGAGGGGAGGGAGGCCTGCAACGATTTTTCCATCGGCATCGAGCTGGAGGGAACCGATGAGCTGCCCTACAGCGATGCGCAATATGAGGTGCTGGTGGGGCTCAGTCGAACCATCTCCAGTCATTACCCTGCCATTACGGCACAACGAATTGTCGGCCATTGTGATATAGCGCCAGGGCGCAAGACGGATCCGGGTGGCAGTTTCGAATGGCAGCGATATCGAAAAGCGCTCAACTTTAAGTAAATATTCTAAAGATAAGTTAGTGTTTTTAAAATCAATGGCTTGCCTTTATGGCAGGCCATTTTTTCCTGCTGTTGATCAAATGTTGCCTGTGAGCCAGCTCAAAAATATTGGTCAGACCAATTTCTATGAGCTAAATCATAAATCCCTCTCTTTACCCCTTTAGTGGCAAGGCTGAACCTTGATTCAGATCATCTTTTGGGTGGACTTTTCCCAACTCCTCTGCTAATTTTCGCCCCATTCATGAAATTGGTAATACCAATTTAACAAAGTAGCCTCATGCCCTATCTCAAGATAACTCAACCCAAGCTGGCCGACGCCATCGTCGCCGAGCTGGAAAGCATGATTCTGGAAGGCAGTTTGCAGCCGGGCCAGAAGTTGCCGCCCGAGCGGGAACTCGCCATCCAGTTTCAGGTATCGCGCCCCTCCCTGCGCGAAGCCATCCAGCGCCTGGAAGCCAGAGGACTCTTGTATCGCCGTCAGGGCGGTGGCACTTACGTACAAAATGCCTTGAGCAAGGGGATCGCAGATCCCCTGTTCGAGCTGCTCAGCACCCACCCCGAAGCCCAGTATGACCTGCTGGAGTTTCGTCACGCGCTGGAAGGCATCTGTGCCTACTATGCTGCGTTGCGGGGGACGGAAGCCGATGCCGAGCGTATTCGTCAGGCGCAGTCCGCCATCGAGGAAGCCGGCCAGCAAGGTTCGCTGGTCACCGAATCCGCCGCCGTGACCCAGTTCTATCTGGCGGTGGCCGAGGCGTCCCACAACGTGGTGCTGCTGCACCTGTTGCGGGCCATGGGCCCCATGCTCGAGCAGAACATTTTACGCAATAACGAAATTTTGAATCGCCGTCCGGGAGTGGTAGCCAAGATCCGTCGTCATCGTGCGCATCTGATCGAGGCTATCCTGTCGGGGGCTCCGGAGCGGGCCAGGGCTGCTTGTCATGAGCACCTGGCCTTTATCGAGGACACCTTGTTGGATATGCAGAGGGAAGACAGCCGGATCCAGCGATCCATGCGTCGGATCCGTCAGCAGGAAAACTAATCCCACAAGGCTTTATTGTCGAATTCTTGCGCATCTTAACCGCCGTGCAATAACAATAGGAACCAGCCATGTCTGATATCCTGAAGAACGATGTGGACCCGATAGAAACGCTGGAGTGGCTTGCCTCTCTGGAATCCCTGCTGCGTGAAGAGGGTCCACAACGCGCTCAGTTCATTCTTGAACAGCTTGCCGAAAAAGCCCGCGTAAGCGGCGTGGACGTGGCTGCCAAGGCGAATCGCGACTACATCAACACCATCCCGTCCAGTGACGAACCGGCTTACCCGGGCGATCTGGAGATGGAACGTCGCATCCGCGCCATCATCCGCTGGAACGCCATGATGATAGTGCTGCGCGCCTCCAAGAAAGACCTGGACCTCGGCGGTCACATGTCTTCCTTCGCTTCTTCCGCGACCATCTACGAAGTCTGCTACAACCACTTCTTCCGCGCTCGCAGCGAGAAGGACGGTGGTGATCTGGTCTACTTCCAGGGTCACATCTCTCCGGGCATTTATGCCCGTGCGTTCGCTGAAGGTCGTCTGACCGCAGATCAGCTGGACAACTTCCGTCAGGAAGTGGACGGCAAGGGTATCCCTTCCTATCCGCACCCGAAACTGATGCCGGACTTCTGGCAGTTCCCGACCGTCTCCATGGGTCTGGGCCCCATCGCCGCCATCTATCAGGCTCGCTTCCTGAAGTACCTGACCGACCGTGGCATCAAGGATTGCTCCGAGCAGACCGTTTACGCCTTCCTGGGTGACGGCGAGATGGACGAGCCGGAAGCCAAGGGCGCCCTGACCGTTGCCGTGCGTGAAAAGCTCGACAACCTGGTGTTCGTGGTCAACTGCAACCTGCAGCGTCTGGACGGTCCGGTCGTGGGTAACGGCAAGGTCATCAACGAGCTGGAAGGTCTGTTTGCAGGCGCCGGCTGGGATGTCACCAAGGTTATCTGGGGTCGCAAGTGGGATGAGCTGCTGAAGAAAGACACTTCCGGCAAGCTGATCCAGCTGATGAACGAAACCGTGGACGGCGACTATCAGACCATGAAGTCCCGCGATGGCGGCTACGTGCGTGAGCACTTCTTCAACCGTTACCCGGAAACCGCCGCGCTGGTCAAAGACATGACCGACGAGGAGATCTTCGCCCTGAACCGCGGTGGTCACGACCCCCGTAAACTGTTCGCCGCCTTCTCCAAAGCCGCAGCGACCAAGGGCAAGCCGACTGTCATCCTGGCCAAGACCATCAAGGGTTACGGCATGGGCGAAGCGGCCGAAGGCAAGAACATCGCTCACCAGGTCAAGAAGATGGATCTGGGCTCTGTGCGTCACCTGCGCGATCGTTTCAACCTGCCGGTCACCGACGAGCAGCTGGAAGCGCTGCCGTACCTGAAGATCGAAGAGGGTACCGAAGAGCACAAGTACCTGCACGCCCGTCGTGCCGCACTCAAAGGCTATGTACCGACCCGTCTGCGTGAGACCACCACTCAGCTGGAAATTCCGGCGCTGGAGACCTTTGGTCCCCTGCTGGGCGAGCAGGCTCGCGAGATCTCCACCACAATGGCGTTCGTGCGTTCCCTGAATGTGCTGCTGAAAGACAAGTCCATCGGCAAGCGCATAGTACCGATCCTGGCTGACGAAGCCCGTACCTTCGGTATGGAAGGCCTGTTCCGCCAGATCGGCATCTACAGCCCGCACGGCCAGCAGTACACCCCGCAAGACCGCGACATCGTCTCCTACTACAAGGAAGACAAGCAGGGTCAGGTTCTGCAAGACGGTATCAACGAGCTGGGCGCCATGTCCTCCTGGCTGGCTGCTGCGACCTCTTACAGCACCAACGACTGCCCGATGATCCCGTTCTACATCTACTACTCCATGTTCGGCTTCCAGCGAGTCGGCGACATGGCGTGGGCAGCCGGTGACCAGCAAGCCCGTGGCTTCCTGCTGGGCGCGACCTCGGGTCGTACCACCCTCAACGGCGAAGGTCTGCAGCACGAAGATGGTCACAGCCATATCCTGGCGAACACCATCCCGAACTGCGTCTCCTATGACCCGTCCTACGCCTATGAAGTGGCGGTGATCGTGCAGGACGGTCTGCGTCGCATGTACGGTGAGAAGCCGGAGAACGTCTTCTACTACATCACTACCCTGAACGAGAACTACGCCATGCCGGCCATGCCGCAAGGCGCCGAGGAAGGTATCCGCAAGGGTATCTACAAGCTGGAAACCGTGGCCGGCAACAAGGCCAAGGTACAGCTGCTGGGTTGTGGTTCCATTCTGGGTCATGTGCGCACCGCCGCCCAGATCCTGGCCAGCGAATACGGCGTGGGTTCCGACGTGTTCAGCGTCACCTCCTTCAACGAACTGGCCCGTGACGGTCAGGACGTGGATCGCTGGAACATGCTGCACCCGACTGCTGAGGCTCGCGTGCCTTACATCGCCACCGTACTGGGTTCCGATGCCACCATAGCCGCGACCGACTACATGAAGTCCTTCGCCGATCAGGTGCGTGCCTTCGTACCGACCGAGAACTACCGCGTGCTGGGTACCGACGGTTACGGCCGTTCCGACAGCCGTGCCAACCTGCGTCGTCACTTCGAAGTGAACGAATTCTACGTGGTGGTTGCTGCCCTGACCGAACTGGCCAAGCGCGGCGAGATCGACAAGCAGGTTGTGGCCGATGCCATCACCAAGTACGGCATCGATGCCGACAAGGTCAACCCGCTGTACGCGTAAGAGGATCGAGTGCAGTGCCGGGACACATTGCCCGGCACTGCCTTGCAAAGGTTAACGCGACAGACGCGTAAGAGGATAAAGCACTATGTCCAAACAGATTATGGTTCCGGATATCGGCGCCGATGAAGTTGAAGTCACCGAGATCATGGTGGCCGTGGGTGACAAGGTCGAGCTCGACCAGTCCCTGATCGCCGTGGAAGGTGACAAAGCCTCCATGGAAGTCCCGGCTCCGGCTGCCGGTATCGTCAAAGAGATCCTGATCAAGGTGGGCGACAAGGTTGCCACCGGTTCCCAGATCATGATCTTCGAAGCGGAAGGCGCTGCCGCGCCGGCGCCGGTTCAAGCTGCCGCCCCGGTTGCCGCTGCTCCCGCCGCCCCTGTGGCCGCCGCTCGCAAAGACGTCCATGTCCCTGACATAGGTGACGACGAAGTGGACGTGACCGAGATCATGGTTGCCGTGGGCGACATGGTTGAAGCCGACCAGTCCATCATTGCCGTGGAAGGTGACAAGGCCTCCATGGAAGTACCGGCGCCGTTCGCGGGCCGCGTGGTCGAGATCAAGGTTGCCACCGGCGCCAAGGTTGCGACCGGTTCCCTGGTGATGGTATTTGAAGTGGCCGGTGCCGCTCCTGCCGCCGTTGCCGCGCCGGTTCAGGCTGCCGCTCCCGTGGCTGCTGCACCTATCGCTGCCGCCGCCGCCAAAGAGGTCAATGTACCCGACATCGGCGGTGACGAGGTCGAAGTGACCGAAATCATGGTCGCCGTGGGTGACAAGGTCGACGCCGACCAGTCCCTGATCGCGGTGGAAGGCGACAAGGCCTCCATGGAAGTGCCTGCACCGTTCGCCGGCATCGTCAAAGAGATCAAGGTGAAGGCGGGTGACAAGGTCTCCACCGGTTCCCTGATCATGGTATTCGAAGTGGCTGGCGCCGCTCCGGCCGCTGCCGCTCCGGTTGCTCAGGCCGCCGCCCCGGTCGCTGCTGCACCTGTTGCCGCGGCTCCGGCTCCGGTTGCCCAGGCTGCTGCCTCCTCCGACTTCGTTGCCAACGACGCCTACGTACACGCCGCCCCGGCCGTACGTCGCCTGGCCCGTGAGTTCGGTATCAACCTGGCCAAGGTGAAAGCCTCAGGTCGCAAGGGTCGCATCGTCAAAGAAGACGTGCAGGCCTATGTGAAGGATGCGGTCAAGCGTGCCGAGTCCGCCCCGGCTGCAGGTCAAGGTACTGGCAACGGCATGAGTGTCCTGCCGTGGCCCAAGGTTGACTTCAGCAAGTTCGGCCCGGTCGAAGAGCTGGAACTGACCCGGATCCAGAAGATCTCCGGTCCTGCCCTGCATCGCAACTGGGCCATGATCCCGCACGTTACCCAGTTCGACGAAGCCGATACCACGGATCTGGAAGCGTTCCGCAAAGAGCAGAACCTGCTGGCCGAGAAGCAGAAGCTGGATGTGAAGATCACCCCGCTGGTGTTCATCCTGAAAGCCGCCGCCAAGGCCCTGGAAGCACACCCACGCTTCTGCAGCGCCCTGTCCGAAGACGGCAGCAAGCTGATCATGAAGAAGTACATCCACATCGGTGTGGCGGTAGACACCCCGGGGGGCCTGGTGGTGCCTGTGGTGCGTGACGTCAACAAGAAGGGCATCTACGAGCTGTCTCGCGATCTGGCCGAGATCTCCAAGAAGGCCCGTGCCGGCAAGCTGACCGCTGCCGACATGCAGGGCGGTTGCTTCACCATCTCCAGCCTGGGTGGCATCGGCGGTACCAGCTTTACCCCGATCGTCAACGCGCCGGAAGTGGCCATCCTGGGCGTATCCAAGTCCGAGATGAAGCCGAAGTGGAATGGCAAGGAGTTCGTGCCGCGCCTGATGCTGCCGCTGGCCCTGAGCTATGACCACCGCGTCATCGATGGTGCCGATGGAGCCCGCTTCATCACCACCATGAGTGGCGTGCTGTCCGACATTCGTCGACTGGTCCTGTAAGTGAGAGGGCGGGCCCAGAGCCTGCCCTTTTTACTTCTCATTTCATTAACAGGATTGTAAACTTGCCCCGTTTTTTCACGGTTGCAGCCGCCTTGTTTGGCATTGAGTTGGCATAAGACTGCGCCGTCCGGGGATATATAAGAACGACAAAGAGGTCATGATGAGTAAAGAAATCAAAACTCAGGTCGTAGTACTGGGTGCTGGCCCTGCCGGTTATTCCGCTGCTTTCCGTGCCGCCGATCTGGGTCTGGATACCATTATCGTCGAGCGTTACTCCACCCTGGGTGGCGTCTGCCTGAACGTGGGTTGTATCCCGTCCAAGGCACTGCTGCACGTCGCCAAAGTCATTGAAGAAGCCAAGGCGCTGTCCGAACACGGCATCATCTTCGGTGCCCCGCAGACCGACATCGACAAGGTGCGCCTGTGGAAAGAGAAGGTCATCAACCAGCTGACCGGCGGTCTGGCCGGCATGGCCAAGATGCGCAAGGTTCAGGTTGTTAACGGCTTTGGTAAATTTACCGGCCCGAACACGCTCGAAGTGACCGGGGAAGACGGCAAGACGACCGTGACCTTCGACAACGCCATCATAGCGGCCGGCTCCCGTCCGGTGAAACTGCCCTTCATCCCCCATGATGACCCGCGCGTATGGGATTCAACCGATGCGCTGGAACTGACTTCCGTACCGGGCAAGCTGCTGGTGATCGGTGGTGGCATCATAGGTCTGGAGATGGGTACAGTGTACTCCTCCCTGGGTTCCGAGATCGACGTGGTGGAATTTGCCGACCAGCTGGTACCGGCTGCCGACAAAGACATAGTCAAGATCTACACCAAGCGCGTTGCCAAGAAATTCAACATCATGCTGGAGACCAAGGTCACCGCAGTTGAAGCCCGTGCAGACGGCCTGTACGTCTCCTACGAAGGCAAGCACGCCCCGGCCGAGCCGGTACGTTACGACAACGTGCTGGTGGCGGTAGGTCGTGTGCCGAATGGCAAGCTGATGGATGCCGAGAAGGCCGGCGTTGCCGTGACCGAGCGCGGTTTCATTGAGGTGGACAAGCAGCTGCGTACCAACGTGGCCCACATCCACGCCATCGGTGACATAGTCGGTCAGCCCATGCTGGCCCACAAGGGTGTCCACGAAGGCCACGTCGCGGCCGAAGTGATCGCCGGCAAGAAGCACTACTTCGACCCGAAAGTGATCCCGTCCATCGCCTACACCGAGCCGGAGATGGCCTGGGTTGGCCTGACCGAGAAGGAAGCCAAGCAACAAGGGCTGAACTTCGAAGTCGCCACCTTCCCGTGGGCGGCTTCCGGCCGTGCCATCGCCTCCGATTGCTCCGACGGCATGACCAAGCTGATCTTCGACAAGGAGAGCGGCCGCGTCATCGGTGGTGCCATCGTGGGTACCAACGGTGGTGAACTGCTGGGTGAAATCGGTCTGGCCATCGAAATGGGTGCCGACGCCGAAGATATCGCGCTGACCATACACGCTCACCCGACTCTGCACGAGTCCGTGGGTCTGGCTGCCGAAGTGTTCGAAGGCTCCATCACCGACCTGCCGAACGCCAAGGCCAAGAAGAAGAAATAATCCTCTTCTCGCAGCCAACATTGAAAAAGCCGCTCACTCGAGCGGCTTTTTGTATATAGCTGAGATTTGTTCGGAGCTGGTTGCTATGCTAATGACTTCCATATCACTTGCTGGAGTCCGCCATGCAAACACCGGCCACCCCTGACAACGAGCACCTGCGCCTCGATGCGCTGCGCCGCATCACCATTCTGGATACCTCTGCCGAAGAAAGATTCGACCGGATCACCCGCATGGCCCGCAACATGTTCGATGTGCCCATTTCTCTGGTGTCGCTGGTGGATAAGGATCGGCAGTGGTTCAAATCCTGCTGCGGTTTGCCCGTGCTGGAGACGCCGCGGGACATCTCCTTCTGCGGTCATGCCATTCTTGGCGATGGCCTCTTCGTGGTGGAGGATGCGGCCCGGGATCTGCGCTTTGCCGACAACCCGCTGGTATCCGGGGATCCCCACATACGTTTCTATGCGGGCAGCCCGCTGCAGATTGCGGAGGGGTACAAGCTGGGAACCCTGTGCATCATAGATCGCAAGCCACGCCTGCTGGATGAACGGCAGCGGGACTTGCTGACGGATCTGGCCGGCATGGTGGAGCGCGAACTGGCGGCGATCCAGCTGGCTACCATGGATGAGCTGACCGGTATCACCAACCGGCGCGGTTTCATGCTGCTGGCACACAAGTGCCTGCAGCTCGCTCATCGTCAGGGGCGAGCGGCAACCTTGTTGTTTCTCGATCTCAACCGGTTCAAGGAGATCAACGACCGGCTGGGGCACGACGTCGGTGACGATGCCCTGCAACAGATGGCGTGTCTGATGTGTGGCGTCTTTCGGGATGCGGACATCTTTGCCCGATTGGGTGGGGATGAGTTTGCGGTATTGCTGCCGGGCACGGGGCCGGCAGAGGTGCCACGGGTGCTGGCACGGCTCGATGAGGCCCTGGCCGGGTTCAACCGGGAGAGCGGAAAACCCTATCGACTGACCTGCTCGACCGGGGTGGGGCACTATGATGCGCTTTCGCCACCGGCGCTGGATCTGCTGCTGCAACAGGCGGACAAGCAGATGTACGATTGTAAAAAAGGGCGCTAGCAGCGCCCTTTCTTGGCTTGTCCCGGCGGACAGAAGGTGCCATACCCTCCGCGATCGCCATCACTGACCCGGATCCGGGTATCGTCCACGCTGACATCGGCCCCGTGCACTCGCACAGGCCCGCTGCTGCAGGCGCAGAGCAGACTCCCCAGCAACATAGTCACAACCAGCTTGCCCATAATGCCTCCTGTTATATCCCTGATTATGGGGCATTTCCAGGCAGGGGCGGAGGCGAGTTTGCGAGTATGCGTCACGGCTTGCCGCTGATATGACAGGGAGCGCGGCTGCGCTCCCTGAGTTGGGGGATAAAGGGCTGGAAAGGGTTACAGACGGAAATGGCCGACCAGCTTGTCGAGCTCGCCGGAGAGCTGTTGCAGGCCGCGACTGGCGTCGGTCAGCTGGTGGGCTATGTCGGCCGTCTCCATGGTGAGCTGGTTTATGTCCTCCACGTTGCGATTGAGCTCGCCCACCACGCTGGACTGCTCTTCGGTGGCGGTGGCGACCTGGATATTCATGTCGTTGATCTGGGTGATGTAGGCGGTGATCTGGCCGAGTGCTCCGTTGGCCTCATCGGCCTGGGTCACCACCGCCAGACTCTGGCTGCGGCCCTGGGTCATGGCGCTGACCGCACGGGCGCTCTGTTCCTGCAGCCGATGGATCATGCCCTGGATCTCGGCGGTGGAGGCAGCGGAGCGGTTGGCGAGGTTGCGCACCTCGTCGGCCACCACGGCGAAGCCGCGGCCCTGTTCACCGGCGCGGGCCGCCTCGATGGCGGCGTTGAGCGCCAGCAGGTTGGTCTGCTCCGAGATGCTGCGGATGGTCTCCAGAATGCTGCCGATGGAGTCGGTCTGGGTGGCCAGCGACTCTATCACCCCGGCTACCTGCGCGATCTCGTCGGAGAGGCCGACTATGCCGTGGCGGGCCTGAGCCACCACGCCGGCGCCCGTTTCGGCCTGATCGTTGGCCTGCCTGGCCACTTCGGCCGCCTGCGAGGCATTGCCGGCAATCTCGCTCACCGTTGCCCCCATCTCGTGGATGGCGGTGGCCACCTGCACGGTGCGATCGCGCTGGGCGGTGCAGTTTTGCTGGGTCAGCTGGGCCTTGTTGGCGACCTCGTCGGCGGTGGCTGCCAGCTGGTGGGAGTTGCGGGCAACCTGCTCGATGGCGCTGTGGATCTTGCCGACGAAGTGATTGAAACTCACTGTGATCTCCGCCAGTTCGTCGTTGCCGCTCAGCTGGGCACGGGAGTCCAGTGCCAGATGCTCGGCGGCATAGCCTATGTATTGCTGCAGGAAACCGACCCGGCGCTTGAGGTTCATCAGAATGAGTACCGAGACCAGCAGCGAGATGAGGATGGCGCCACTGATGATGGTGATCATCTGCATCCGCCCGCTGGCATAGCTCTGCTCACCCAGCTGGTGGCGCTGCTGGGCCTGCTGGATCAGGCCGTCGAGCAGGGCGTTGGCATCCTTGCGCATGGTGCCATAGGTGACTGTGTAGCGATCCCGATAGATGCCTCTTGCCGCTTCCATGTCCCCCTGCTCCAGCGCCTGCAGCATGGGAGCCAGCTCGTTGCTCGCCATGCCCTCGAACTGGCTCAGCAGTTGCTGTGCATTGGCCCTGGCCGCCGGATCCGTCTGGGCGGTGACCGCCTGCTGCATGGCCTGGCGCATCTCGGGTATGTCCTCCTCCCGGCTCTCCTTGACCCGGGTGATCACCCCTTTCGCATCCTTGAGGGAGGTATCCTGCAACAGCATCATGTCGATGCCGACTCGCATGCGGGGAATGCGCGACACCACCTCAGCCATGGCGCGCATGGGGGTGGCCGTGTTCTGGTAGAGCTCGGTGGATTGCTGCTGGATGGAGCCCATGCTTCGCAGGCTGGCACCCCCCACGAGCAAGAGGGCGAGGCAGGGTACTGTGACAGCCAGGATCAGCTGCAATTTGAGCGTCAGTTTACCTTCTAGCAAGGGAGTGCTCCTTCATGGCTGGCCATGATGTGGTCCAGGTGGTTTGTTGCCAGTATAGATATGAATTGGCCGACTCCCTGGCAAAGGGCAGAACGGCAGAGCGGATAGCGAAAGGGAGCGCCATGGCGCTCCCTTGTTGATGGCTGCCGATGGGTCAGAGCCGGAAGTTGCCGACCAGTTTGTCGAGCTCGCCGGAGAGCTGTTGCAGGCTGCGGCTGGACTCGGTCATCTGGTGGGCTATGTCGGCCGTCTCCATGGTGAGCTGGTTGATGTCCTCCACGTTGCGGTTGATCTCGCCCACCACGCTGGATTGCTCCTCGGTGGCGGTGGCGACCTGGATGTTCATGTCGCTGATCTGGGTGATGTGGGCCGTGATATGGCCGAGGGCGGCATTGGCCTCGTCAGCCTGAGCCACCACGTCCAGACTCTGGCTGCGGCCCTGGGCCATGGCGCTGACGGCGCGGGCGCTCTGCTCCTGCAAGCGGTTGATCATGCCCTGGATCTCGGCGGTGGAGGCGGCGGATCGGCTCGCCAGGTTGCGTACCTCGTCGGCCACCACGGCGAAGCCACGGCCCTGTTCACCGGCGCGGGCGGCCTCGATGGCGGCGTTCAGTGCCAGCAGGTTGGTCTGTTCCGAGATGCTGCGAATGGTGTCGAGTATGCTGCCGATGGAGTCGGTCTGGCTGGCCAGCGACTCGATAACGCCCGCCACCTGCTCTATTTCGCCGGAGAGCCCGACTATGCCGTGGCGGGCCTGGGCTACCACCAGGGCGCCGGCATCGGCCTGATCGTTGGCCTGCCTGGCCACGTCGGCCGCCAGCGAGGCGTTGCCGGCTATCTCGCCGACTGTGGCCCCCATCTCGTGGATGGCGGTCGCCACCTGCACTGTGCGGTCGCGCTGGGCGGTACAGTTGTGCTGGGTCAGCTGCGCCTTGCTGGCCACCTCGTTGGCGGTGGCGGCCAGCTGGCGGGAGTTGCTGGCGACCTGCTCGATGGAGGCGTGGATCTTGGCGACGAAGTTGTTGAAGCCGGTGGCGACCTGGGTCAGTTCATCGCGACCTTCCACCTTGAGACGCTGGGTCAGATCCCCGTCGCCACTGCCCAGTTCACGGAACAGGCGGGCCAGTTCGTTGAGCGGGCGGCTGACCGAGCCGGCCAGCAGCATGCCGAGCAGCCCCATGCCGGCGGCGATGGCCAGACTGACCAGCAGTATGTGCAGCCGCGCTTTGTCCAGCTCGGCATAGATCTCGGCTTCCGGCACCTGGGCCACCAGATACCAGTCGAGCAGGGGGATGTAGCTGGTGGCCAGCACCACGGCCTGGCCATCGACCTCGGCGTGGGTGGCGGCGAACGCCTGCTTGCTCAGCAGATTGGTGCTGCTGCCGCTGGCCAGCTGGGCCAGGTTGTCCCGGTCTATGCGGGCGGCATCCGGGTGCAGCTTCACCTTGCCGCTGCCATCCGTCATGAATACGAAGCCGCTGTCGCCGATGCGGAAGTTGGCGAGCATGCTGACCATGCTGTCGAGGGACTTGGCGAGCCCCGCCAGCCCACGGCCGTTGAGCTGCTGGAAGTTGACGAACAGCTTCACCTCGCCGTTGGTCTCGCGAAAGATGCTGAGCATCAGGTCTTGCGGGCTCTTGGTATAGCCGTAGAACCAGGCGTCCTGCTCCGGGGTCAGGTTGCGCAGGAAGCCGTCCTGGTTGTAGTAGGCGGCACTCTGCCGGTCGGCGAAGGAGGCGGTGACCAGCCCGTACTGGGTCGTCATGTCCTTGAGCTGATCGATGAGGATGGACTCCTGCTCCTTGGGCATGCCGCGGGCGACCCAGTCCAGCACGAAGCGATCATTGGCCAGCTGCCTGGCGGCGCTCGCGACCGAGGTGAGATCCTTCTCGATCTCCTTGCCGATGCGCTGGGTCAGGTTGGGCAGCTCCTGCTCGAACATGCGGGTTTCGATCAGCTGCTGGGCCGAGCGCTGGCTGAAATAGCCCACCAGCAGGCAGGAGAGCACCACGGCCAGGGTGACTGTGGCCAGAATTTTCTGTTTGAGTGTCAGGCTTGCAAGCATAGGAGTGGCTCAGGAGTGTGGACACGGGATTGAGCCCATATTAGCGGCAGCGCCGGGGTGCCCTTGAGAGGCTTGCCGGTTTTATTGGCAGATTGCGTTTGCGCTCACAGGGCAGTGCCGGATTGTTCAGCCCCATTGGCGGCTCGGCGAGTGCGCCATATCGCTGTCGTGGCGGTTGCGGTTCCTTTTTCGCACCTTATAGTAGGCTTCATTGCTCACTTGGCTCGCACTGGATTCAATGGAAAATCATATGCGCATCTTTCGTCGGGGATGGACCCACCTGCTTCTGGTTTTGCTGGCTTGCCTGCCGTTCATGGCAGCGGCCCAGTCCGATCGGCCCAGGATTGCTCTGGTACTGAGTGGCGGCGGCGCCAAGGGGGCGGCCCATATCGGCATCCTCAAGGTGTTGGAGGAGAAGCGCATTCCGGTCGACATCATAGTGGGCACCAGCATGGGCTCCTACGTGGCGGGCATGTACGCCATGGGGCTCAGCGCCGAGGAGGTGGAGCGCACCACGCTCGCCATCGACTGGAACAAGGGCTATCAGGACAAGGTCGGTCGTGACGAGCTCTCCCTGCGCAAGAAGCAGCAGAGCGAGAAGTACCAGCTGCGCACCGATATTGGCATCAACGGTGACTCGGTCCAGTTCCCGGATGGTTTCTTCCAGGGGCAATCCATGGCCAGCCTGTTGCGCCACGCCACTTCCAACCTGCCGGCGCAGAAGAGCTTCGACGACCTGCCCATTCCCTATCGCGCCGTGGCGACCGACATGGAGACTGTGACCCCCTTCGTGCTGGAGAGCGGCAGCCTCGCCAAGGCGATGCAGGCCTCCATGTCCATTCCCGGCGCCCTCAAGCCGGTGGAGTGGGAGGGGCATATCCTGGCCGACGGCGGCACAGTCAACAACATGCCGGTGGACGTGGCCAAGGCGATGGGGGCCGACGTGGTGATCGCGGTGGATATCAGCGCCAAGCTGCGTACCAGGGAATCCCTCAAGTCCGGCCTCGCCATGATAGATCAGCTCACCACCTACATGACCCAGGTCGGTACCGACAAGCAGAAGGCGCTGCTGGGGCCGAAAGACATACTGCTCACCCCTGAATTCGGCGGCATGGGCATAGCCGATTTTGCCCTGATGCCGGAAGGGATCAAGCGGGGGGAAGCGGTGGCCAATCGCGCCTCCGCCCAGCTCGACGGGCTCTCCCTCTCGCCTTCCGCCTACACCGCCTATCGCAATCAGAAGCTGAGCCGGCGCGCCGAGCGCAGCGGTCAGCCCGCCTACTACATCGACAAGGTGGAGATCCTCAACAAGTCACGCCTCTCCGACGAGACGGTGCGCGCCATGCTGAAGGTGCGACCGGACAAGGTGCAGACCAACGAGAGCCTGGAGGCGGGCATTCGCCGTCTCTACGCGCTGGAGTCGTTCGATCGCATCACCTATGAGGTGGAGGAGCGTGAAGGCGAGAACGTGCTGGTGGTGGATGCCAGCGAGAAGAACTGGGGACCGGGCTACCTCAACTTCCAGTTCGGCTTCTCCGACGATTTCGAGAGCAGCTCCAACTACAACGTCGGCATGTCCTACACCCTCACCAACGTCAATGACTGGGGGGCCGAGTGGCTGACCGAGGCGTCGCTCGGCACTGCCAAGCACCTCAAGACCGACTTCTACACCCCGCTGGAGCCTTCCCAGACCTTCTACGGCGAGGCGAGTCTGGCCTATGACAAGACCCAGCGCCGCATCTTCACTCCCGAGGCGACGAGGACGGAAGATGGGGTGAGCTATATCGATTCCGAATACAGCTTCACCAGCGCCGACTTGGCGGTGGGCTGGAATCGCCAGCCCTGGAGCCGCCTCTCGCTGGGGCTGGAGGGAAAAGTGGGCGCCATCGACATTCGCAACGTGGCGGATGCCAAGGTGGATGCCTCCTCCTGGGGCCCTTATGTCCGCTTCGAGCACGACACCCTGGATAGTCGCTACTTCCCCTATCAGGGGGTCTACTGGGACGTCAAGAGCGGCTACTCCCACGTCAAGATAGAGCCGACCGGCGATCCGACGGAGAACGCCGAGGGGGTCAACTACCACCTGACGATGATCAAGCCCTGGTCCTGGGACAGGCACAGCCTGAACCTGATGCTGGAAGGGGGCGGCTCCACCTCGCAGGAAGAGTACCCGCTGTTCGTGCAGGATCTGGGTGGCTTGTTCCGGCTGTCCGGCTTCCAGCACTACCAGCTCAGCGGTCGCTACAGCCTGTTTGGCGGCCTGCGCTACATCTACCGGGTGGCGGACAACGACTTTGGCGCGCTGCGGGCCCCGCTCTACCTGGGGGGCTCCCTGGAGCAGGGCGGGGTATGGGACAAGGGGGAGGACATCAACATGGAGAGCTCCTTCACCGCCGGCTCCGTCTATGTGGGGGTGGAGAGCTTCCTCGGCCCCATCTTCCTCGGTTACGGCATGGCGGAGGGGGGCAACAACATGTTCTATCTGCAATTGGGCACCACATTCGAATAACGGTCAAATGATGCCTTTTTGTTAACTTATTTCTGGCGCGTCTTTTATATGCTGACAAAACCTGAGCAAGTTTAAATGGTTATGTTGTTTTGATGAATATGTGTACAGGGTTTGGATTTTAATTAGTCGTTAAAACTTATATAGTGGGGGGCACCCTACGGGTGTCCCGCAAGGACGATCGCCGCGAGCGTGGGCGAACCCCAAAAAAAGACCAAAGAGGAATTAGTCGTGCTTGAAACATACCGTAAACACGTCGCAGAACGTGCCGCCGAGGGCGTGGTCGCCAAACCTCTGGATGCAGAGCAGGTCGCCGCCCTGGTTGAGCTTCTCAAGAACCCGCCCGCTGGCGAACAAGACTTTCTGAAAGAGCTGTTGTCCTCCCGTATTCCCCCTGGTGTTGATGAAGCGGCCTATGTCAAAGCCGGTTTCCTCACCGCCATCGCCAAGGGCGAAGCCCACTCTCCCATCCTGACTGCCGCGCAAGCCGTTGAGCTGCTGGGCACCATGCAGGGTGGTTACAACATTCAGCCGCTGATCGATCTGCTGGACCACGACACCCTGGCCCCTCTTGCCGCCAAGGGTCTCTCCCACACCCTACTGATGTTTGACTCCTTCCACGACGTGGAAGAGAAAGCCAAGGCGGGCAATGCTCACGCCAAGCGGGTGATGCAATCCTGGGCCGATGCCGAGTGGTTCCTCTCCCGTCCCGAGCTGGCCGAGAAGATCACGGTTACCGTGTTCAAGGTGACCGGCGAAACCAACACGGATGACCTGTCACCGGCGCCGGATGCCTGGTCCCGTCCCGACATTCCGCTCCATGCCCTGGCCATGCTGAAAAATGCCCGTCCCGGCATCACTCCGGACAATGACGGCACCATAGGTCCCATCAAGACCATAGACGCCCTGAAAGAGAAAGGCTTCCCGCTGGCCTATGTGGGCGACGTGGTCGGTACCGGCTCCTCCCGCAAATCCGCCACCAACTCTGTGCTCTGGTTCATGGGCGACGACATTCCGTTCGTGCCGAACAAGCGCGCCGGCGGTGTCTGCCTCGGCGGCAAGATTGCCCCCATCTTCTTCAACACCATGGAAGATGCCGGCGCCCTGCCCATCGAGGTGGACGTCTCTGCGCTTGCGATGGGCGATGTGATCGACATCTACCCCTATGCCGGCAAGATCTGCAAGCACGGCACCGAGCAGGTGCTGGCCCAGTTTGAACTCAAGACAGAGGTGCTGATCGACGAGGTGCGTGCCGGTGGCCGTATTCCGCTGATCATAGGCCGTGGCCTGACCGACAAGGCGCGGGAAGTCATGGGTCTGCCGTTCTCCACCGTGTTCCGCCGTCCTGTGCCCGTGGCCGATACCGGCAAGGGTTACACCCTGGCCCAGAAGATGGTCGGCAAGGCGTGCGGCGTGAAGGGCATTCGTCCCGGCACCTACTGCGAGCCCAAGATGACCACGGTCGGCTCCCAGGACACCACGGGCCCCATGACCCGCGATGAGCTGAAAGACCTGGCCTGCCTCGGCTTCTCCGCCGATCTGACCATGCAGTCCTTCTGCCACACCGCCGCCTATCCCAAGCCCATAGACGTGCAGACTCACCACACCTTGCCGGACTTCATCATGAACCGCGGTGGCGTCTCCCTGCGTCCGGGTGACGGCGTCATCCACTCCTGGCTGAACCGCATGTTGCTGCCGGATACCGTGGGTACCGGTGGTGACTCCCACACCCGTTTCCCCATCGGCATCTCCTTCCCGGCGGGTTCCGGTCTGGTGGCTTTTGCCGCCGCCACCGGCGTCATGCCGCTGGACATGCCGGAGTCTGTGCTGGTGCGCTTCAAGGGCGAACTGCAACCCGGCATCACATTGCGTGATCTGGTTCATGCCATCCCCTACGCCGCCATCCAGAAAGGGCTGCTGACCGTCGAGAAAGCGGGCAAGAAGAACATCTTCTCCGGCCGTATCCTCGAGATCGAAGGTCTGCCGACCCTGAAGGTGGAGCAGGCATTCGAGCTGGCCGATGCCAGCGCCGAGCGCTCCGCCGCCGGTTGTACCATCAAACTGGATCAGGCGCCGATCATCGAGTACCTCAAGTCCAACATCGTCATGCTCAAATGGATGCTGTCCGAAGGCTACGGCGACCCGCGCACCATCACCCGTCGCATCAAGGGGATGGAAGAGTGGCTGGCCAACCCTGTGCTGATGGAAGCGGACAAGGATGCCGAGTACGCCGAAATCATCGAGATCGATCTGGCCACCATCAAGGAGCCCATCCTGTGCGCGCCGAACGATCCGGACGATGCCCGCCTGCTCAGCACTGTGGCGGGTGACAAGATCGACGAGGTGTTCCTCGGTTCCTGCATGACCAACATCGGCCACTTCCGCGCCGCTGGCAAGCTGCTCGAGAAGTTCCAGGGCGAGCTGCCGACCCGCATGTGGATAGCCCCGCCCACCAAGATGGACAAGGATCAGCTGACCGAAGAGGGCTACTACGGCATCTTCGGCCGGGTCGGTGCCCGCATCGAGATCCCGGGTTGTTCCCTGTGCATGGGCAACCAGGCGCGCGTGGCGGAAGGGGCCTCGGTGGTCTCCACCTCCACCCGCAACTTCCCGAACCGTCTGGGCAAGGGTGCCAACGTCTATCTGGCCTCTGCCGAGCTGGCTGCTGTGGCTGCCATCATCGGCAAGATCCCGACCGTGGCCGAGTACCTGCAGTACGCCAAGACGCTGGATACCACTGCAGCCGACACCTATCGCTACCTCAACTTCAACGAGATCGCCTCCTACACCAAGAAGGCCGATGCGGTGATCCTGCAGCAAGCGGTATAAGGATTGGCGCCGGTATGGCGCAGACAGTCCACTGAAAAGCCCCGGCTCATGCCGGGGCTTTTGTTTGTGACGTTGTGCCGAGAGTCAGGCGGAGAAACCACCGTCTATGGTCAGGCTGGCGCCTGTGATATAGCCCGCTTCGGGCCCGGCCAGGTAGGCGACGAAGCTGGCGATCTCCTCATCCTTGCCGTAACGGGCCAGCGCCATCATCCCCTTGAGCTGTTCTGCAGATTCCCCGTCAGCCGGGTTCATGTCGGTATCGACCGGGCCAGGCTGCACATTGTTCACCGTGATGCCCCTCGGGCCCAAATCCCGTGCCATGCCTTTGGTCAAACCGACCAGGGCCGATTTGCTCATGGCGTAGACGGACCCACCCGCCATGGGGATACGGTCTGCGTTGGTGCTGCCGATGTTGATGATACGCCCCCCTTTGCCCATATGATGGGCCGCCTCCTGGCAGGCCACGAACACGCTGCGGATGTTGACGGCCAGGGTGCGATCGAGATCGTCTAGGGTCAGCTCTTCAATGTTGCCCCATACCAGCACCCCGGCGTTGTTGACCAGGATGTCCAGTCGACCAAAGGTGGTGACTGTCTGGTGGATGGCGTGCTGCAAAGAGGCGGCATCCGCACTGTCGGCACGGATGGCCAGCGCCTTGCCGCCTGCCGCCGTGATGGTCGCGACTATCTCTTCTGCCTTTCTGGCCGAAGAGACATAAGTGAAGGCCACGGCGGCACCGTCACGGGCGAGGCGTTTTACAATGGCGGCACCAATGCCGCGCGAACCACCTTGTACGAAGGCAACTTGTCCACTGAGGGGGGTAAGGGTCAACATCCGATCTCTCCTGTCTGGTCATGAAGTCGTGTCTGAGCGAGTTGGGAGCTCAAGGGCATCCAATCCATCACCTGCAAGATGCGGCGTTGAATGAGCCTGTAAACAGTGTGATTGATTCCTTGAGATTGATTAAGTGGCTATTATTCCAATCTCTATTTCCTTCAGGGACTGAATCCATGGCAGTACAAGACCCTTTCCTGAGTGTCAGGCACTTTGTCGCCGTGGCGCAGTCAGGCAGCTTTACCGTGGCGGCATTGGCGCTGGGGCTGACCGGTTCGGCGTTGAGCAAGAGCATAGTGCGGCTGGAGGCACGACTGGGGGTCAAGCTGTTGCACAGAACAACCCGCCGGGTGAGTTTGACCCGGGAGGGGGAGGCGTATCTGGCCAGTTGTCTCCAGGCGATCCGGGTGCTGGAGGAGACGGAGCAGAGCTTTGCATCGGGACAACAGAGCCCGTCGGGTCGCGTTCGAATCGATCTTCCCGCTGCGTTCGGCCGCCGGCATGTGCTGCCGATCCTGCTGGAGCTGGCTGGCAGCCATCCGCAGCTGGATCTGTCGGTGACCTTCAACGAGCGCAAGGTTGATCTCGTTCATGCCAACATCGATCTGGTGGTGCGCATAGGTGCGCTGGAGGATCAGGCCGATCTCGTTGCGCGTCGTCTGGGAGAGCAGAAGCTGGTCATCTGCGGGGCCCCTTCCTATCTGGCCCGACGCGGGGTTCCCCTGACCCCGGATGAGTTGTCACGGCACGACTGCATCATCGATTGGCGATCTGGGCATCGCCATAGCTGGCTGCTCAGGAATGGGGCGGGCCGGACGGAGGCTTACGACATCCCGGTACGCTACGAGATGGGAGATGGTGAGGCCGTACTTGCGGCGGCACTGGCTGGCCTTGGCCTGGTTCAGGTGCCGACCTGGCTGGCCAACGAGCAGCTGGACTCGGGAGCACTGGTCAGTGTGCTTCATGACCAGTCCGGTGGCGAGATGCCGATCAATGTCATCTGGGCCAGGAGCCAGCACATGCAGCCCAAGCTGCGCGTCGTGGTCGATGCCTTGTTGCTGGCGGCGCAAAAGAGTGGCAGTGGTTTCCGGGCCCGCTGAATCCGTGTCGTCACTGTCCGGCGGCCACACGCGAGTCAGGGAAGCAAGTTGGGCCCGCGAGGTGTCGTGACCTATTTGCTCAGGGATTGCAGCCAGTTCGCCAGCTTCTCATGGGGGCTGCCGGGAATCGGTGGCGCGGGGGCGAGCAGGTGATAGCCGGTGCCATCCGGGATGAATCCGAGCGGGGCGACCAGCAGGCCGGCGGCGACATCGTCGCACACCAGCCGGTAGGGGCCTATGGCGACGCCAAGGCCCGCCACGGCGGCCTGCAGGCTGAAGTAGAAGTGCTCGAAGGTCTGGGTCGGCGCCTCGTCGCTCGCACCCTGTCCGGCCTGCACCTGCCAGCTTTGCCAGGCGGCGGGACGGGTCCTGGTGTGCAGGCGGGGGGCCGAGGCGCGCAGAGCCGGCAGCTCTCCTTGTTGCTCGTAAAACTGAGCCACCTTGCCCGGCTGACAGACGGGCCCGGTCCGTTCCTCGAACAGCAGCTGGCTGTAAAGGTCATCAGGCCAGTGGAAGTCGTTGCGCCGAATGGCGAGATCTATGCCGTTGCCAAAGCTGAGGGCGCCACCGCCCGCCATCAAATGGACGTCCAGCTCGGGGTGCAGGGCCTGGAAGGCGGGCCAGCGCGGGATCAGCCAGCGCATCAGCAGGGTGGGCTCGCAGGAGATGACCAGCGACTGGGGCTTGCTCTGCTGGCGCAGCGCCTGCGCCGTCTGCCGGATCCTGCCCAGTCCTTCCCTGACGGCCTCATGGAGCCTGCTGCCCGCCTCGGTCAGAAAGACCCGGCGCTGGCGGCGTTCGAACAGCGGGATCCCCAGATCCTCCTCCAGCAGGCGCACCGCCCGGCTGATGGCGCCATGGGTGAGATGCAGCTCATCGGCGGCGCGGCTGAAGTTTTCGGTGCGGGCAGCCACCTCGAAACAGCGCAGGGCCGTCAGGGAGGGGAGGGAGAGGTCTTTCTGTGAGTTATTATCACCATTCATGTCAGAAGTTATCGTTCGTTATTGGTGCGGATGCCAAATAAAATAGCCGATATCTCTCAGCATCAGGACTCTTTTCATGACCGAACTGTTAGCCGTAGTGGCCATTACCTTCTTTGCCGTCATCAGCCCGGGGCCCGATTTTGCCATGGTGTCGCGCAACAGCCTGCTGCTCTCCCGTCGCACCGGCGTGCTGACGGCGCTCGGCATAGCGGCCGGGGTCTGCGTCCATGTGACCTACACCCTGCTGGGGGTCGGCCTGTTGATCCAGCAGTCGCTCTGGCTGTTCAACCTCATCAAGCTGGCGGGGGCCGCCTACCTCATCTTCCTCGGCATCAAGATGCTGCGCGCCAGGCCTGTGGCCCTTGAGGAGGCGGTCAGCCAGCCAACCCTCTCCAGCCTGGGGGCACTGCGCACCGGGTTTCTGACCAATGTGCTCAACCCCAAGACCACCATCTTCATCGTCAGCCTGTTCATGCAGGTGGTGCAGCCGCAGACGCCGCTGGCGGTCCAGCTAGGCTATGGCGCCTTCATAGTGCTGGCCCACGCCCTCTGGTTCAGTGCTGTGGCGCTCTTCTTCTCCACCCCGTCGGTACGGGCCCGCCTCCTGGCGGTGCGCCACTGGATCGACCGGGTGTTTGGCGGTCTGCTGGTGGGATTCGGCATGCTGCTGGCATTGACCCAGCAATCGCGCTGAGGGAGCGGGGGAGTCATCCCCCTTATCCACCCCCGACTGTAGGGGCTTGTTTTTCATGCCTTGTGGTCCGCTTTTCGGTAGAATTGCCGCTCATTTTGAAGTCAGATGAGGCGCGGTATGACGGTCAAGTTCCAGGCATTTCACAGCATCAAGGCGATCAACAATCGGGAGGTGCTGTTCAACTGGTCCAGGACCAACCCCCTCGGCGCCCTGGATCAGGTGTGGCGCCCGACCCATAGCGACGAGCTGCAGGCGCTGCTGCGTGAACACCCCGAGCGCAAGCTGCGGCTGATCGGCTCAGGCCTCTCCTTCGAACCCATCCACAGCGTCTATGCCGAGGGCAGTCAGGCGCTGCTGGTGGACCTGTACCACCTGCGCGGTCAGCTGGCGCAGACCGCGGATACCGTCACCTATCAGGCGGGCACGCCGCTCGATACCGTCTACGCCGATCTCATCGCCATGGAGCGGATGCTGCCGGCATCCCCCGGCGTCATCGGCATCCAGACCCTGGGCGGGGCGCTCAGCACAGGCACCCACGGCCAGGGGCTGCACCAGTCCGCTCTGTGCGATGCGGTGGAAGCCATGACTGTGATGCTGGCCAATGGCGACATCATCCGGGTGGATCGCGCCGATCCGCGCTTCGGCGCCTTCGTGATGGGCATGGGCATGCTCGGCATACTGCTCGACGTCACCCTGCGCACAGTGCCCAACCGCATCATGCGCTGCACCAAGTTCACCACCGACTACACCTTCCTGCTGGAACACAACGAGCGGCTCAACCGCGAGCACGGCTTCGTGAAGAGCTGGTGGTTCGCCTGGACCGGCGAGAGCCACATCTGGCTGGTGGATCCCGCCTCCGAGGAGGAGGTGGCCCGCTACCGCGCCGCCGGCAGCGAGCCGCTGCTGCTGGAGGGGGACATAGATGCCCGCATGAACGCCACCATAGATGCCACCCTGCAGAAGATGGCGAAAGACACCAAGGATGAGGCGCTGGCCGGGGAGCACTTCGAGACGGTACGCCGTTTCAAGGATGCCTCCGATCTGGTAGGCAATGTCTACCAGATCCTCTGCAAGGGGATACCCGCACCCCAGATCAACTGCGAGGTGGCGGTGCCGCTGCATCGCATGAACGAGGCGCTGGCGATCCTGCAGGCCTGGCAGCAGGCCAACCCGGGCGTGCTGCACTACCCCTTCATCCTGCGCTGCACCGGCCCTTCCGAGGCCTGGCTCAGCGCCGCCTATGATCAGTCGGTCTGCTGGGTCGGTTTTCTGGTCTATCTGGCGGCGGACGGCACCTTCGTCAACGGCTCCATGGAGCAGATGCGGGAGCTGCAGCAACTGCTGGTGCCGCTCGGCGGCATTCCCCATTTCGGCAAGCACCTGGCGATGGATCTCTACGACTTCCCGGCCCTGCTGCCGCGCTGGAATGACTTCCTGGCCCTCAAGGGCGAGCTCGATCCCCATGGCCGCTTCGAGAACCGCTGGCTCAGCGATCTGTTCGCCAACCGGTAAGGATTGAACATGACCCATATGCAAGATACCCGCGTACCCATCACCCTGCCGACCAGAGGGGAGTCATCCATATGACAGACATGCAAGACACCCGAATTCCCGTGACCCTGCTGACCGGCTTCCTCGGCAGCGGCAAGACCACACTGCTCAACCACTGGGTCAAGCAGCCGGAGCTCGGCGAGTGCGCCGTGCTGATCAACGAGTTCGGCTCTGTGGGGCTGGATCACCATCTGGTGCAGCAGGTAGACGAGCAGGTGGTGCTGCTCGATTCCGGCTGCATCTGCTGCTCGGTGCAGGGCTCCCTGGTGGAGGCGTTACAAGGGCTGTTTATGAAGGCCATTCAGCGCAAGATCAAACCCTTCAAGCGGTTGATTATCGAAACCACAGGTCTGGCCGATCCGGCCCCCGTGCTGTTTACCCTGCGCGAAGAGGGCTTTATCGCCCAGCGTTACCGCTTCGACGGCACAGTCACAGTAGTGGATGCCGGCCATATCGAGCAGCAGCTGGCGGCTCAGTATGAAGCGGTGAAACAGGTGGCGCTGGCGGATCTGCTGGTGGTGAGCAAGGGGGATCTGGTGGATGGCGAGCAGCTGGAGCGGGTCGAGGCCCAGCTGGCGGCCCTCAATCCGGCGGCCCCCATCGAGCGGGTCAGCAACGGCGAGCTGTCGCCTGCGGTGCTGGATAAGCTCGGCGCCTACAACGAGGCAGCCGGGCGCGACGTACGCCAGCTGTTGGCCTGGCTACGCACCGAATCCCCCAAACAGGGGCTGGCCTCGCCGATGCAGCCCAAGATGAAGCCGTTCGCCGCCAAGGTGGGCACGACCACGCCGGCTCATTTCGAGCACGGCAACATCGAAAGTTTCTCCCTGCGTATCGGCGAGCCGCTCAAGCCGTCTCGCCTGCTGGCCGCCATCGATGCGGTGCAGGTCCAATACGGCGATGCACTGCTGCGGCTCAAGGGGATCTTGCAACTGGAGGGGGAGAGCCAGCCCGTGGTGATCCACGGCGTACACGGCCAGCTCTATCCGTTGCAGGCATTGGGAGATTGGCCGGAGGGCAAGGCCCAGTCCCGGCTGGTGTTTATCGTGAAAAGTCAGGACAAGGCGGGGATAGAGCGGCTGTTCCTGGATACGCTCAAGGCCCCCGAGCCCAGTCTGGAAGAGCAGCTCAGAGCCATGCTCGGCCAGCCGGATGCCTGATATCCTGATATGACCCGCTTTCGTGCGGGTCTTTTTTTATCTGAAGAGGAGGTGGCTGCTCATGCCCGATAGCACACACATGGTTACGCCTGCCCAGCGCAAGTGGCTGCCGCCGCTGACGGCGGTCGGCTTCTTCATGCAGACCCTGGATGGCACCATACTCAACACCGCCCTGCCCAGCATGGCCGAGACCCTGGGCGAGAGCCCGCTGCAGATGCAGTCGGTGATCATCGCCTACATGCTGACGGTGGCACTGCTCATTCCCGCCTCCGGCTGGCTGGCGGACAGATTCGGCACCCGCCGCATCTATCTGGCCGCCATACTGCTGTTCACCCTGGGATCGCTGGCCTGCGCCGCCTCCAACTCCCTCTCCATGCTGGTGGCTGCCCGTGTGCTGCAAGGCATAGGCGGCGCCCTGCTGATGCCGGTGGGGCGCCTCGCCGTGCTGAGGGTCTACAGCAAGCACGAGCTGTTGCGGGTGATGTCGTTCGTCACCATCCCCGGCCTGGTGGGGCCCTTGATCGGCCCGGCACTGGGCGGCTGGCTGGTGGAGGTGGCGAGCTGGCACTGGGTGTTTCTCATCAATCTGCCGGTGGGCATACTCGGCTTTATCGCCAGCTGGCACTTCATGCCCGACCTGCGGCAGGGCACGGCCAAGTTCGACTGGCAGGGTTTCGTGATGTTCAGCGCCGGCATGGTGCTGGTGTCAGTGGGCTTGCAGGGGCTGGGTGAGCACAGCATCTCCACCGGCTGGGCACTGTTTGCCCTGCTGTTCGGGCTGGCCGCCATGGCGAGTTATTGGCTCTATGCCGCCAATGCCGAGGAGCCGCTGTTCAGTCTGGCGCTGTTCAAGACCAGCACCTTCGCCATCGGAGTCTGGGGCAACCTGTTTGCCCGCCTAGGCAGCGGTGCCATGCCCTTCCTCACCCCGCTGTTCCTCCAGCTGGGGCTCGGCTTTTCGCCGAGCAAGGCGGGTATGACCATGATCCCCACAGTGCTCGGCGCCATGCTGACCAAGACGCTGGTGAACAAGCTCATTCCGAAGGTGGGTTATCGGCGGATCCTGATCGGCAATACCCTGGCGCTGGGGGCCATGATCGCCAGCTTCTACTTCATCGACAACCAGTTGCCCTACGGGGTGCTGCTGGGCTGGCTGATGGTGTTTGGCGCCATCAACTCGCTGCAGTTCTCCGCCATGAACACGCTCACGCTGCAAGACTTGAGCGCCGAGCATGCCAGCAGCGGCAACGGCCTGCTGTCGGTGGTGATGCAGCTCTCCATGAGCCTGGGGGTCGCCATCGCCGCCAGCCTGCTGGGGCTCTTCTCGGCCGGTTCATCGGCGGCGGATGGCCAGTGGCTGGGAGGTTTCCACCTCACCTATCTCTGCATCGGTCTCATGTCCATGCTGGCGGCGCTGATCTTCGCCCAGCTGGCGCGGGACAAGGGGTGAGCGGGGTTGTGCCGTCGGCAGTCAGGCCGATGGCGCAGGCAGGTAGCTGACCTGACAGGGCAGTTGCTCCAGCACCCGGGCCAGATGGACCGTCTCCAGCAGAAAGGTCTGCTCCGGGTGGCCCGGCGTCCAGGTGAAGGCGTGATGCTCCATCAGTTGAGGGTCTACCAGCAGCGGGATATCTGCGCGGGACAGGAAGGGGCAGACGGCGCCCGGCAGGCAGCCGATCTCGGCCTGCATCTCCTCGGCGGTGCAGATGGAGGGCTTGGCACCGAGTGCGGCCTTGACCGCCTTGTTGTCGAGCCGCCCGTCCCTGTGGGTCAGCAGCAGGGCGAAGCGGCCATCCTTGAACTTGAGGAAGAGTGTCTTGCTGAATTCGGCCTGCCAGCCCAGGCGGGCCCTGACTCTTTCGTCGGTGGCGTAATCCAGAATGGGTTCATGCTGGTAGCGCTGATGGGGCAGCCCGGCCAGCAGCTGGCAGTTGAAGTCGTGAATGGTGTCGAGCGGCATGGGGTCTCCTGTGGCGAGCCTTATCCTGCCTGTCATGGCGGGCCGGGCCCAATCACACTTTCTGATGGCGGATAAGCCGCCTTGCAAGATGCAACAAGGGCACCCTCGGGTGCCCTTGTTGATTCAGTGATGTTGCAGCTCGCACGCTTCCCAGTGAAAGGGGATGGGGGAGAGTCGCTGGGAGGCCTTGTCGTAACCCTGCCACAGCTGGCCCAGCGTGCGACCATCGAGCGGGTGGCGCAGGCTAGGTGCCAGTTCGGCCAGCGGCCAGAGCACGAAGGCGTTGGTAAGGATCTCGCCGCGGGGCAGGGCGACCGGCGTTTCGCAAACCAGATCGCCATAGAGCAGCAGATCCAGATCCAGGGTGCGCGGAGCGAACTTCTTGGCATCCGGCTCGCGGCCGTGGGCGAACTCCATGGCACGCAGCCGTTGGCACAGGGTTGCCAGCGGCAGGTCTGTGTCGGCACCGACCACCAGGTTGTAGAAGGGGCGGCCATTGAAGCCCACCGCCTCGCTCTCGAATACCCGGGAGACAGCCAGCTCGCCAAACTCCGCCTGCAGGGCATCGAGGCCGGCGCGGATATGGTGCTCCCGCTCTATGTTCGAGCCCAGGCTGATATAGATACGGGTCATCAGTTGGCGCTCGTGGCCGGAGTGCGGTGGCGCAGTATCTCGACCCCGACGCCGGCGGCATTGGGCACGGCGCCCGGTTTGGTCAGGGTGACCTTGACCCATTGCACCCGCTCGTCGGCCAGCACCAGCATGGCGACCTGCTCGGCCATGGTTTCGACCAGCTCCACCACCTTGCTGGCGGCGTGATCACAAATCTTGCGCGAGAGGGTGGCGTAATCCAGTGCCAGATTGATATCGTCGGTTGCTGCGGCGGGACGGTTGTCAAAGCCCATTTCGAGGTCGAAACAGAGCTTCTGGCGAATGCCTTTCTCCCACTCATAGACACCAATAGTGGTCAAAACCTCGAGTCCGCGAATAAACACCTTGTCCATGACAGTACTTCTTCTTTACTCTTGATGGGCTGTGATAACAGCGCAGGGATGCAGGCCTGGCAACCAGTTTGCCGCGCGGTCGGTTTGGACGACACGCTTTTGGGCAACGCCAAGCCAGAGAATGTGGCCCGCATCATACCCCATTCATATCGTGGTAAAAACGACCAAGATGACGGCCCTGACGATTTTGATGATTATTCTGGCCTACCTGGGCGGCTCGCTGTCCAGTGCCGTGCTGGTTTCCCGCATCACGGGTCTGCCGGATCCTCGCGATCATGGCTCCCACAACCCGGGTGCGACCAATGTGTTGCGCCTCGGTGGCCGTGTGGCTGCCGTTGTGGTGTTGCTGCTCGACGTGCTCAAGGGCACGGCCCCCGTCTATCTCGCCTGGTATCTGCAAATCAAACCCGTCTACCTCGGCTTCATCGGGGTGGCAGCCTGTCTCGGCCACATGTACCCCATCTTCTTCCACTTCCGGGGCGGCAAGGGGGTGGCGACGGCACTCGGCACCATGATGCCCATCGGCTTCACCATGGGCGGGGCCGTCATCGGCACCTGGCTGGTCGTGCTGCTGGTGAGCGGCTACTCGTCGCTGGCCTCCATCATTACCGTGCTGCTGACACCGCTCTTTACCTACCTGCTCAAACCCGAATACACGCTGCCGGTCTCGCTGCTCTCCTGCCTCATTCTGATCCGCCATCATGAGAACATTGCCCGCCTGTTGAAAGGGGAGGAGCCCAGAGTCTGGGGCCGCCCGGCGCAGCCCGGCCAGGAAGAAGTAGGGGAAATGGATGATGTTGCGCAAAAAAGAGACGAACGAGACAAAAAGTGAAATTTCCCGTTGACCACCTGCCTTAAAATCCGTTTAATAGCGCCCACGCCCAGATAGCTCAGTCGGTAGAGCAGGGGATTGAAAATCCCCGTGTCGGCGGTTCGATTCCGTCTCTGGGCACCAAAATTTGGTGCCATGAAATAAAAATGTGTTCATGCACAAAGGTTTAAAGTGTGCCGGCTTAGCTCAGTAGGTAGAGCAACTGACTTGTAATCAGTAGGTCACCAGTTCGATTCCGGTAGCCGGCACCATTTATATATTGCCCAGATAGCTCAGTCGGTAGAGCAGGGGATTGAAAATCCCCGTGTCGGCGGTTCGATTCCGTCTCTGGGCACCAAGTACAATTCCTCCTTAGTTCAGTCGGTAGAACGGCGGACTGTTAATCCGTATGTCGCTGGTTCAAGTCCAGCAGGAGGAGCCAACACAAAAGCCCAGCAGCAATGCTGGGCTTTTTCTTTGCCTGTTTGCCACGGCCATTGCCACCCAAGCGTTGCGCAATAAGTGTGCGCCTGAGGGGCAAGCTGTCGCATCCATCCCCCTTATTCCTTCCCTGTCAGTGACTTGCCTTATGTTTCTCGCCTAGTATGGTGACGTGACGGGTGTTTTGCCGCGCCGCTTTTCCTGCGTCTGACCCGCCGTATCCGCCAGGGCTTTGTGCACCATGACTCTCTATCTGGCGAGGGCGGGACATCTTTGTGATCGAGGTAATGTATGAATGCAACCGAGCTTTGGCAGCTTTCTCCCGAGCAGTTCAACGAGTGGCGCCGGGAGAATGACTATCCCCTGATTTGGGATCTGCTGGTGGCCTCGCTGCCCTATTTCGGCGACTGGATGACGGAGCAGAAAATAGAGAAAAGCGTCATCTTCCAGATCGGCATAGCTCGTTTCATCAGCTCGCGATCCGTGCTCAGCCTCTGCGTTTACATGAGCGACGACAAGACAAGGCTGTATGAAACCGCCTCGAGCGCGCTGGAGTCCCTGCGCAAGAGCGGCCTCATCCGCTCGGAGACGCGTTTTGAACCCTACAGCATGTGGCTGGCGGGCAAGCATGGCAAAGATGAGGTGAAGCGGGTGCAGAGTCTGCTCTCTGTCTCCGAGAACAACAAGGGGGAGGCGCAGGTGCTGGGCAAGCATCGCCTGCTCAACATCGGCGGCGTCGAGCTGAAGAGCCCCATCATCTCCGGCAGATTGCTCGATTTCACCTGCCTCGACGAGCTCTCGCTGGATGGTGCCGTCAACAACTCCAAGGTCTATCTGTGGCACTGCTCGGCCAAGGGGGTGCGGGTCAATGGCGGCGTGATCGGGCTCGATCTGTTCGATTCCCTGCTGTGGGATCACAGGGCCTGGGCCAAGAAGCGGGAGCTGGCGCTGGAGGACGGGGTATTTCAGGACTTCACCATAGAGTGCGAGGAGATCCGTTTTCACTCCTCCCGGGCCGTGCTGAAAAACTTCAACGTGCGTGCCAAGAACTTCGACGCCACCATGGAGCACACCAATCTGGACAAGGTGCAGGTGGCCTATAACGAGAACGGCCGGGTCGATCACAGCGAGGCCAGCAAGCTCTACCGCAACGCCAAGCGCCTCTTCTCCAGCGTGGGGGATACCGTCGATGCCGGTGAGTGCTATTACCAGGAGAAGCTGCATGAGATGAAGTCCCTGGCCAGCCCGAGGGAGCTGTTCAAGGAGCGCTGGCTGCGCAGCGGCCCGCTGAGAAAGGGGTGGCTCTCCCTGCTCTGTTATTTGAAGTGCGGCTCCAAGTTTGTCAGCTTCATCACCTGGGGCTTTGGCGAGCGGCCCATAAGAAGCCTGCTGATGTCGATGGGGGTCATACTGCTGGCGACCCTGACCTATTTTCTGGCGCCCGCCTCGGTCACCTATCACCATCTGGGGCGCTCGCTCTACTTCAGCATCGTGACCTTCGTGACGCTCGGCTACGGGGATATCTCCCAGACCTCTTCCCCGCTGCAACTGCTGTCGGCCATCGAAGCCTTCAGCGGCATGTTTCTGACCGGCCTGTTCCTCGCGGGTTTTGCGTCGAAAACCAAGCAGTATTGATGACGCTGCCGACCTGTCGGTGCTGCCAAGCTCCGACAGGCGGTGCTCCCTAGAGGGCTGGATCTTGCCGAGCAAGCCGCCGCAATCGCCCGTATCGGGCTCGCCCCCAGGTCAGTCTCTTGTCATCTTGCCGGCGTGATGCCCTGCATCTTCAGCCAGAACGCCTCCTGACAGGGGTTGTGGAACAGCTTGCGTGGCGGTGTGATGGGGATGGGGCTGGTGTCGACCCGATAGCTTATCCAGCATTCGGCGCACAGCTGCGGCGAGGAGACCTGGTCCTGCTCTCTCTGATGACAGATGACGACCCCATTGGCGAACCAATAGCGGGTTTGCTGGTGCTGGATCAGGGTGCCACTCTCGTCATGCTCGCTATAGTGTTCGCTCTGCTGGTGAGTGATGGTCGCCGGCCCAGGTTGCCGATGGATGGCCTTGATATAGGTAATGAGCTGATTCATCGCCGTGCTTGCTTGTGATGGGAGCGGCGGCGTTTGGACACCGGCCGCAGATGTCGCGAGCTTAGCGCTCGGCGCCGCTGGCGGCAATCCCGAGCGGGCGGCAGGATGACAGGCATGAAGGAGGACAGTGATGGGGATCCCCAGCAACAAGGCCGAGCTGCTGCTCGCCATCGACACGCATTTTGGCAAGTTGTTCAAGGCCTTGCAGGCGGTACCCGAGAGCCGGGTGCAGGAGTTGGGTATGGAGGGGCACAGCAAGGGCACCCGCATGAGCGTGGCCAATCTGGTGGCCTATCTCATCGGCTGGAATGAGCTGGTGATCAAGTGGATCGAGCGGGACGCGGCGGGCCTGCCGGTGGATTTTCCCGAGACTGGCTTTAAGTGGAACGAGCTGGGCAGGCTGGCCCAAACGTTCTATCGGGATCATGAGGGGCTGGCTTATCCGGTACTGTTGGCCCGGCTGATGGCGGCCAGGGACCGCATCGTCGAGCTAATCGCGGAGCGCAGCGACGATGAGCTGTATGGTCACCCCTGGTATGAGCAGTGGACTCTGGGGCGGATGATCCAGTTCAACACGGCCTCTCCCTACCACAATGCCAACGGCCGGCTGCGCAAGTGGTTGAAGGGAGCGGGTGTGAAGCCGTAGCTCCCGCCACGCCGATGGTGCGTCTGGCCTTGGGGTCAGGCCGACCCGCATTGTTTCACTGACAAGCCCCAGTTGTTATACTGCCGCCCCGTCCTCTCGCCGGGCAGGCAGTGCGCTGGCGCGAGACAGGCAGACTGGACAGGATCGTCCGGCAACCCATTTTTCCTCCCAGCTTCAGCCGGCAGAACGGCGGCCCGTCAATCCGTATGCCACGGGTTCGAGCCCAGCAGGAGGAGCCATTCAAGGAGCCCTTGTCGCGAGACAAGGGCTCCTGCTTTATGGGTGCCATAACAACAATACTCACCACACAGCGACAGACTTCAGGATTGGTATGGAAAATCAAGTAGTTAAAGATTCTCACCAGGGTATCACCTCCCTTCGCAGCTGGCTGGAGCCGGTACTGGTGCTGGCCATTCTGGGCAGCCTGTTCGGCTACCTCGGCAGCCAGATGGGGCTCTCCGCCCTGGTCAACACCCTGTTCAACACCGCCCATCAGCTGCTGCTCAATACAGTGCTCTTCATCATGGGGATTACCGTGCTGTCGGGGGCGCTGAGCCAGCTGCTCAGCGAGTTCGGGGTGATCCGCCTGCTGGAGGTGCTGCTGGCACCCTTGATGAAGCCAATCTTCCGCCTGCCCGGCCGCACCGCCCTGGCGGCCCTGATGACCTTCTTCTCCGACAATCCGGCGGTGATCAGCCTCGCCAAGGACAGCCGTTTTCGCAAGGGCTTCACCCCCTGGCAGCTGGTCTCGCTCACCAACTTCGGCACCGCCTTCGGCATGGGGCTGATAGTGGTGACCTTCATGGCCACCCTGCAACTGCCGAGCGGCGAATCGACCGCCAGTGCGGCCCTGATCGGCCTGCTCGGCGCCCTCATCGGCTCAGTGGTCTCGACCCGGCTGATGCAGCGCATGATCCGCCCGCTGGTGGGGAAAACCCTGATTGATGACGAGGTCGTGAGCGTGGGCGCCAAGCCGGGTCTGAGTCAGGAAGCGGCCCCCACCTGGCTGCGGGTGCTCAATGCCCTGCTCGATGGTGGCAAGTCCGGGGTGGAGCTGGGGATGGCGGTGATCCCGGGGGTGCTCATCATCAGTACCTTCGTGATGCTGCTGACCTTCGGCCCTGGCGAGCAGGGTTACAGTGGGGAGGCCTTCCAGGGGGTGGCGCTGCTGCCCGTGCTGGCGGCCAAGGTGGGCTGGTTGTTCGAGCTGCTGTTCGGCTTCACCCATGCCGAGCTGGTGGCCTTCCCCGTGACCTCGCTGGGGGCGGTCGGGGCGGCCATGTCGCTGGTGCCGCCCTTCATCGGCAAGGGCTGGATCACCGGCAACGAGGTCGCGGTATTCACCGCCATGGGTATGTGCTGGAGCGGTTTTCTCAGCACCCATACCGCCATGCTGGATGCGCTCGGCTATCGCCATCTCACCTCCCGCGCCATAGTGGCCCACACCATAGGTGGCCTGTGCGCCGGGGTGGCGGCCCATCAGCTCTACCTGCTGCTGGGCTGAGTCGGGTTCTGATAACAAAAGAGGCTCTTCGGAGCCTCTTTGCATTGCTCGTTGCGATCACGCGGACAGCATAGAGACGGCCAGTCCGGCGTTGTGGTCACTCGACATGGCCAATGACGGTTTGTTCTATCACGGCGCCGGGCATCATCTGCTGTATGCCTGCAATCAGCTTGTTTCCGGCTGCTTGCAAAGCTTCCAGGGGCATTTCGGGCAAGCTCTCCAGAATGAACCACATCATGCTCGATTCCACATTGAGCCTGGTCCTGACTCCCTGTCTCCAGTTCCAGCGTCGACATGTCACCCCCTTGTCATCCCGCCATACCACTTCACCAGGTTCTGGAGATTCATGAGCCACTTCGCCGCCCTTCATTGTGTCGAATAGCTCGCTGCCATCGGCAACCACCAACCTCGGCGTCCCTTCATAGGAGGTCAGGTTTTCGCCCCCTACCGGTATGGCGTACTCAATGCTGATGGCGTTATAGAGGTCAACGACAGGATCGATACTCGGCAGGCTGCCATCACGGGCAACCCGTTTTCGCAGGGCTTCGGCGGAGCAGGGAGTGCGCTGTGGTTTGGCGCCAAACTTTCTAAAGAGGTCCGCCCAGGCGGAGAGGTGTGCATCGGCCCAGGGTGCATCTTCTCTGGCCATGGCAAGGGAGGCTTGTTCCAGGGCCCGCATTCCCACTGTGGGGTCTGCAATGGCTGCCGCCTGGACAGTGATGCTCAAGGCCCGGAATCCGGGAGCCATATCAGTTACTTCAGGGGTGATTAACGGCTTGAACAACGGCATAGCGACTCCAGGAGATTCATTGATAGAGACGACATTTGATGTATCGATAGCGCATGGCATCAGCCACACCAAACTCAATTTGAGAGCCATCTTGCTTGGGCGATGGCAATAAGAAAACTTACAAAATCTTAAGACCAATAAGGATTTGGAATGACAAGCCGCCTGTCAGTGAAGGATTGGCATGGGAGCTCGATCCAGAAAGAAGCTCTGCCTTTTCGTTGATCTCTCGCGAAATGGGATGAACGGCTCAGGAGCGCTATCTCTGATGCTGCTGAAAAACATCAACAACAAGGGCGCCGAGGCGCCCGTTTGCTTGAGTGTCAGGCTGACGACATTACAGATTGCCCGGTTTGGGGATGGGGATGCCGAGCAGGAAGTTGTCCATCATGCCGACCATGCGTCCCAGCTCGGGTTTGGTGATGGTGTCGTTGGCCCCCAGCTGCAGCGCCTTCTGGCGGTTGTCGTCACTCATCAGCGACGAGAACATGACGATGGGGGTGGTCTTGAAGGCAGGGGTATCGCGCAGCCGTTTGAGCAGGTGCATGCCGTCCATGCGGGGCATCTCGACGTCTGTGATGATGCCGCTGACGAACTCGGCCACCGGGATCTTCTCCTCCTGCGACAGGCGGTCGAACTCCATCAACATCTCCAGCCCGTCGCCCCCATCCTTGGCGGTCACCACGTTGTAGCCCGCGGTGCGCAGCGTGGTCTCTATCATCTTGCGGATGAAGGCGGAGTCGTCGACCACCAGCACCGTCTTGGCCTGGCGCAGTGCCATCATGCGATCGTCTATGAGGACCTTGCGATCCTGGGTCACATCGTACTTCTCCATGCTCAGCTCTGGGTTGATGTCGGCGATGATCTTCTCGAAGTCGAGGATCATGATGAGGTTGCCATCGCGCCTGACCACGGCCACCACGCAATCATTCTCGCCCGCCTCCAGAAACTGGCTGGGGGACTCCACATCCTCCCAGGAGACCCGGTGGATCCTGCTGACACTGTCGATGAGGAAGCCGTTCGCCATCTTGTTGAAGTCGGTGACTATGACCACCTTGTTGTTGGGGTCCGGGTTGGTCTTGATGCCAAGCCAACCCGCGAGATCCACCAGCGGGATCAGCCGCTCGCGCAGGGAGAATACACCCACCATGTGGCGCTGGGCGTTGGGGTAGTCTGTGGTGTCAGGTACCCGGATCACCTCGCGTACCTTGGCGACGTTGATGCCGTAATAGGCGATCTTTTCCCTGCCATCGGGTAGCTGCTTCTTGAGGTGAAATTCGATGATCTCGAGCTCGTTGGTACCGCTCTCGGTCAGGATGGATTTACGCTCTTCCCCGTCTTTGGACATCATGGCGACTCTCGTGCTTCTGGTTGCGCTGGCAGCACCGGCTGCGGTTTTCCCTCAGTATAGGAATGGATCCGCCCACACCGGGGAGATCCACACAAGATGGCCCTCATAACTGCTTGATCCGGCAGACAGGAAGGCGCGTAACAGCTTAACAGGGAAAGAAAGAGGTGATGGAGAAGGGCATCACACTCACCGCAAACAGGAGCCGAGCATGAACGAGGGCATGGTGGTGATAGGAGCCGGGGGCGCTATAGGTCAGGCGCTGGTTGCCCACTGGCTGGCGACAGGGGCCGGTTCCGTCATGGCGGTCAGCAGGCAGCCGGCCCCAGTCGGGGGTGAGGATCCCCGCCTGCATTGGCTGGCTTGTGATTACAGCGATCAGCAGATGGCTGACGTGGTGGCCCGTATCGCCGCTCTGGCCCCGAGACCGCAGCGGCTGGTGATCTGCAATGGCATCCTGCATCAGGGGGAGATCAAGCCGGAAAAGCGGCTGGAAGCACTCGATGTCGAAGCCATGACCCGCCTCTACCAGATCAATGCCTTGCTGCCGCTACGCTGGATCAAACAGCTGCTCCCGCTGCTTGGCGCCACGCCCTGCACCCTGGCGGTGCTCAGCGCACGGGTCGGCAGCATAGGTGACAATCGGGCGGGGGGCTGGTATGGCTATCGCGCCTCCAAGGCGGCCCTCAACATGCTGCTCAAGTGCGCCGCCATCGAGCTTGCCCGGCGAGCCCCGGGCGTCAAGCTGCTGGCGTTTCATCCGGGTACAGTAGATACCCCTCTCTCGCGCCCGTTTCATGCCAATCTGCCGGCCGGCAGCTTGCAGACGCCAGAGCAGGTAGCCTGTCAGCTGGTGAGTCTGATGGCGCGGCTGATGCCCGACGGCGAACTCGGCTATCTCGACTGGCGAGGCGAGCCTATCGAGTGGTAGGGGTATCCAGCAGGCGAGCCAGCAGGGTGCGCAGCGCCTTGATGATGGCCGGCTTGCCCGCCAGTTGCAGCCGATTGGCCAGATGCCCCCAGTCCGCATATTGCCAGATGGTGGCGATCAGCAGCTGACGCTCGGCGGGGGTCAGGGCGCCCAGTCGTGGCAGATTGCCGGCCAGCCAGCGCTGCAGGCTGGCTTGGCACAGCTCGAACGGCTTGTGGTGGTGAGCGAAGCACACCAGCTCATCGCGCTCAAACTCATCCTGCATCGGCAGGGCAGGGCTCCCCTCCAGAGCTTGCCACACCAGTTCGGGTTCCAGCCCTTTCAACTCGCCTGCCAGCAGGGTTGGCAGCTGATACGCGAAGCGCTGGTGCCACAGCTCCAGCTCGGCCTCCCACTCGGGTTTCAGCGCCTTGAGCAGCAGGGCGGCATGGCTGCCGCTGGCGGCATCCCGTTGCAGGCCGATGCGCAGCACCCGCAGCCCGGCCCTGCGCCAGAAGGGCAGCAGATCGGCGCTGGCCGAGAAGGCCGAGCCCAGATAGTCGAGCCCTTCCTCCCGGTAGTAGTCCTCCAGCTGGCCGAGCAGTCGCGAGCCGAGCCCATGGCGATGCAGCGCCGGGTGGATGGCGATGCGCATCACCCGGGCGTAGCTGCGCGCCCCTGCCGTCTTGAAACCGGCGTGGGCCAGCAGGGACTGGGGCAGCAGATGGCCGCGCGGGCGCCGTCGGCCCGCCCAGATCTGCTCGGCCAGCTCGGGAGCTATGTTGCCCTCCCGTGCCACCAGCGCCACCCCGAGCAGGCTCTGCTCCTGCTCCAGCAGGTGGATGTCGAGATCCGGGCTCTCCAGCAAAGACCTGAGATCGCTCGGCGTGGTCTGGTAGTGCGCCAGCACCAGCAGGCCGAACAGCTGACTGAGCAGTCCCTCGTCGTTCACCAGCGCATCCTGCCCGATCAGCCGCCAGCCCGGGCTGGTCGGTGGCAGGGGCGGATCCACCTCGGCATTGAGGCCAAGCAGCCGGAATACCAGCGGCTCCAGCGGATCGCCAGGGCTCCAGCGGATCGGCTCGGCCAGGTGGATCTCCTGCCAATCCGGCGTCTGACGGTCCAGCACTCGCTTGAAACGCAGGTGAAAACCGCGCCCCGTGCCCTCGTAGCCGTGCTCCGTGGTGGCGAAGACGATACGGCTGTGGCGGGCCAGCATGGCCTCCAGCAGCGGCGTGGGGATGGCGGCGGCTTCGTCCACCAGCAACAGATCGGGTTGCAGGGCTTCCTGCACCAGCCGGGCCGGTGAGCAGAACTCGAGGCCAGCCAGCCGTTCCACCTCTGTACCCAGCGACTGTGCCGCGTGGGCAAACAGGGTGGCAACCGTGGCCTGGGAGGGAGCCGTCACCACTATCTTGAGGTCGGGTTGCTGGTGCAGCAGCTCGGCGGCGGCCAGGCCCAGCAGGCTGCTCTTGCCGCGTCCCCGATCGGCGCTCAGCACCAGGGGGCGGCGACGATGGCCGTGCAACACCTTGTGAATGGCGGGCAGGGCGCCGGCCTGATCATGGCTCAGCCGCCGCTGCTCACCGATAGGCTGCCAGGGCTCTGTGCTGGTGGGCGGGAGCAGGGAGAGCGCAGGATCCCCCGCCAGCAGGTGCACCAGTCGGGCGATGAAACCGTGGCCGGCCCGATCAGCCTCTTCTGGCTGGGCGACCAGCCGCATCCTGTCGGGATCCGGATACTCGGGCCATTGCGCTCTGGGGGGCGTCAGCAGCAGCAGCAGGCCGCCTGCCCGCAGTGTGCCCGCCAGCGCGCCGAAGGCGTCGGGATGAAAGCCGCTGAAAGCGTTGAAGACAAGGGTGTCGCACTCCTGACCGAGCCGTTGCAGTGCCTTGGCGGCAGGAATTGGCCCATGGCAGGCCGGACCTTCTCCTAGCCAATAGATGACGCCGCCCAGCAGCGCTTCGGCACGGGCGATGCAATCGGCCTCGTTCCCTTCCAGCCAGACTAGGCGCCGTTCACCTGCCCGGGCCAGGGCCTGGCGCAGGGCTTTCACCTCGGCAGGGCTCATGAGGCTGAACTGTTGCCCGCTTTGACGCGGGGTTCAAACATGCGATCCCCCATCTGGTCGATGAAGGTGTGCGCCTTCTGCACCATGAAACGCTCCGCATCGGCCGGATTGGCGAACAGATCGGAGCGAATGAAGATATGGGTTTGCAGCGCGCCATCCATCTCTTTGGTGATGCGGCCCGCCAGCCGGTACTGGCCCCCTTCCGCCATGGGCTCGGGGTAGATGAGATAACCGGCGTACTCGGTGGGAGTCACCTCAACGACAGGGGCTGGCTTGCTTGCGAACAGGGCTGTGAACAGTTTCTTGAGCATGATGTTTTCCTCTGTGACGGGACATTGTCACCAAGGGGTTGATGGCTGGCAAGCAGGGGATCTTATTACTAATTGTTATTTGCACTACGAACCATTCTCATTTAGATTTCATGGCATTCCAGCACGAGGTAAACACTATGTACGTCTGTTTGTGCCGCGGCATCACAGATACCCAGATCCGCAAGGCGGTACAGGCAGGCAAGACCGAGTTTCGTCAGCTCAAGCAGTCGCTGGAGGTGGGGGCCCAGTGTGGCAAGTGTGTGCGCATGACCATGGAGATCATCGCCGCCGAACTCGACAAGGTCGAGCTGGAACAGGCCCCGCTCTACTACGAGGTGGCCTGACCCGGACCGATCTTCTTCTGACTCGACCCGCCAACAGGGTCACCCTTCCTCTCAGGCGAGCTGGCTCGCCAGACCTCTTGTTGTCACTTTTCTGGACTAAGCTCTAACGATCGAGGCCTCAGGCACGAACCAAGGAGCACTGTCGATGAAAGGAGATCCCAAGATCATTGCCCACCTCAACAAGGTGCTGGCCAATGAGCTGATTGCCATCAACCAATACTTCCTGCACGCCCGCATCTACGATGACTGGGGCCTCAAGGCGCTCGGGCACAAGGAGTATCACGAGTCCATCGATGAGATGAAACACGCCGACGAACTGGTCAAACGGGTGCTGTTTCTGGAGGGGCTGCCCAACTTGCAGGATCTGGGCAAGCTGCGCATCGGTGAAACGGTGGAGGAGATGCTGCGTTGCGATCTGTCGCTGGAGATGGATGCCATCCCGGACCTGAAAGTGGCCATCGCCTACGCAGAGTCGGTGCAGGACTACATCAGCCGCGACCTGTTCCAGGACATTCTGGAAGATGAAGAGGAGCACGTGGACTGGCTGGAGACCCAGCTCGATCTCATCGATCGCATCGGGTTGGAGAACTACCAGCAGTCCCAGTTGCATCACGGCTCATCCTGAATAGTTATGGCATGAAAAAACGATTAAAAAACCCGCTCATGCGGGTTTTTTAATGTCTGGCTGCATAGCTTTTCATCGCTGTCATCTGTATGAAAAACAAGCTTATTTTTGTTAATCAGGTCGCAAAAAAGTACGCGGGAGAGATGCACTATTGGAACCCCTTATTGGGGACAAACAATAACAACGGTTAAAGGACTACACCATGCACTTCTTGCCCAACAAGCTGGCGCTTGCCTGCGCCATCGCACTCTCCCTCGCTGCCTGCAACGACAACAGCTCCAACGCGCCGGCGGATCCCGCCGCGACCAAAGCCTCCCTGATGCAAACCATGGACGAGGCCCTGCGCGAGAGTCAGGCGCTCGATCCCTACGGTTTTGCCATCGATGCCGCCAGCATCGCCAAACGCAAGGCGCTCGACAGTGCGCTGCTCAGCCGGCTGGATGCGCTGGACCCGAGCGTGCTGAGCGAGCGGGACCGGTTGTTCTACGACATGATCCGCTGGGATCTGCAGATCAATCTGGCGGGCTACGAGCTGCCCCAGTCCCAGATCCCGATCCACCACTTCCGCAACCGGGTGGTGGATCTGGCCGATGACGTGGGGATGGCTCCCGCCAGTGGCAAGGCCGCCCGCATCGTCAGCAACGGCTTCGATTACTTCGAGCAGAGCTCGGCCGAGCGGGTCGCGCCTGGGGATGCCGCCTGGCGGCGGGATCTCGACCGCCCGGCCAAGGCCCCGGCGCTGGCCACTCAGGCCAGGGCAACGACGGCCCCGCTGGCCTGGTATCAGGAGCACCTTGTCTGGCTCAAGGCCTATGACGGCTACCTGGCCGAGGTGAAGCACCAGTTCGAGCTGGGCAGCGCCCAGGGCAACACCTTGCCGGACGAGCTGGTGGACCGGCTGCTGGCCCAGCTCAACAGCAAGCTGGATGGGGAGGCGATCGCCGGTGCCTACCTCGGCTGGCAGCAGTTGCCGGGAGAGGCCGACGAGGCGCTGCGCACCGAGTACAAGGGGGTGCTGGACAGCATCAACGGCCGCTATCTGGCATTGCGGGACTATCTGGATTACCAGCATGGCGGCGCCTATGCGGTGCGCCTTGGCAGTGGCGAGTGTGACGACGGCTTCTGCGGCATGACCAATGGCCGCGACTGGTATCGCTGGCTGCTGAAGAAGCACACCACCACCAATATGACGCCGGAGCAGGTGCATGAGCTGGGGCTGAGCGAGGTGGAGCGGATCTTCGGTGCCATGGTCAAGGTGTGCCATACCGTCGGCAAGTGCGACAGCGATGAGGTGGCACAGAGCAAGCAGAGCGGCCAGATCTATGACTTCTTCCGCTATCTGAACGAGCCGGCCTTCTTCTACCAGAATCCGCTGGCTGTCTGGTCCGCCAATCTCAACCCGGGCAATGCGGCCGGCGCGGCCCTGAGCGAGCCGCAGCAGCAGGCGCTGGCCGAGCATGAGCGGGCGTTGCGGGAGTACAACGGCTTCAAGAGCAAGGCGGCGCTGGTGTTGCCGGACTTCTTCGATGCCGAGCGCACCATTCCCAAACTGGATTACGAGGTGGTGCCCGTCTCCTATGACGAGGCGCCGTATGGCGGGGTCGCCTGGTATCAGGATGGCAACCCGCAGACCGGTCGCAAGGGGCAGTTCGTCCTCAACACCTACTACCCCTATGGCCTGCAGAGCTGGAACATCAGCACCCTGCTGGCCCACGAGGCGGCGCCGGGCCACCACTTCCAGATCACCATAGCCCAGGAGCTGGCGGCCAAGGATCCCGACTTCCCGCAGTACGTGGCGAACGCTTCCTATACCGCCTATGCGGAGGGCTGGGCGCTCTACACCGAATACCTGGCGGATCACGACATGGGGCTCTATCAGGGGCGCGGCCTCTATGATCCCGCCGTGGGGGATGTGAAGGTCGAGGGCTCGTCCGCCTTCAACAACCAGCTGCAGTACTTTGGCCGCCTCAACGAGGAGATGCTCAGGGCCATGCGGCTGGTGGTGGATACCGGCATTCACTGGTACGGCTGGAGCCACGACAGGGCCGTCGGCTACATGAAGGAGAACTCGGCACTGGGGGCGGGGGACATCAGCTCCGAGGTGCCGCGCTACATGGCCTATACCGGTCAGGCAACCTCCTACAAGGCGGGCCAGCTGGCGCTGATCCGGATGCGCGAATCCGCCGAGCAGGCCCTTGGCGGCCGCTTTGACCTCAAGGCGTTCCACCACCATGTGCTGGAATACGGCATGTTGCCCATCTCGGTGCTGGAGCAGAAGAACCAGCAGTGGATTGAACAGTCGAAGTGATCACAGTTACGGCGCCCGGCAAGGCAGCGGGCGCCGCTTTCGATTAGGATACGGCTCTCTTCCCATCACAATGCTACGGATGAATTCCATGGAACTGATTGCACGTGAGATGGCGCCCCACAAGCGGGTGGCGCTGGTGGCTCACGACAACATGAAGACCCCTCTGCTGAACTGGGTGATGCGCCGCAAGGAGGAGCTCAAGCTCCACCATCTCTACGCGACCGGCACCACAGGCACCATGCTCGGCAAGAAGGCGCAACTGCCCATCACCTGCCTCTTCTCCGGCCCCATGGGGGGCGACCAGCAGCTCGGTGCCCTGATTGCCGAGGGCAAGATAGACGTGCTGATCTTCTTCTGGGATCCCCTCAATGCGGTGCCCCACGATCCGGACGTGAAGGCGCTGCTGCGCCTGGCGGCCGTGTGGAACATACCGGTTGCCACCAACGAGGCCACCGCGGACTTCATCATGGACAGCCCTCACATGCAGCAGGCGTTCAGCGTGCAGATCCCGGATTATGCCGGCTATTTGAAGGCTAGAACCGAATAAGGGCAGATCCGCCAATCTGCGCCGGTTACTTGAAAGCCAGAACCGAATAAGAGCAGATCCGCCAATCTGCGCCGGTTATTTGAAAGCCAGAACCGGCTAAGGGCAGCTCCACCAATCTGCGCCGGTTATTTGAAGGCCAGAACCGAATAAGGGCAGATCCGCCAATCTGTACCGGTTGTCTCAAGGACAGAACCGGATAAAAACAGCCAGATAGCAAAGAGCCGGACACAGTCCGGCTCTTTTATTTGAAGGATGGCAGCAAGTTAGCGCTGGAAGCCCTTCTGGGCGAACTTGGGTCTGGCGCTCATGATCTGCTCCACCTGCTCGTCGCTCATCTTGCCACGGGAGAGGCCCAGCACCTTGTAGGTGAGCAGCGGCCGCGCGGGCAGCGCTATCATCAGCGCCCGGATCTGGTTCTCGTCCTCTTTCTCCCGCACCGGTTTGCCGTAGGCGTAGGTGAGTACGCCGGCATCCATCAGGTTTTTGACGGCAGGCTCGGTGATCGGCAAGTTTATGACGCTTTTGCGTTGCAGCACGAACTCGCGCAGCACCGCCTTCTCGTTGAAATCGAGGAAGGCGATCATCTGGGCCAGCTGATCCTGCTGGCGGCGGGATTGCCATTCGTCACAGGCCCACTCCCAGGCGATCAGGAAGCCCTGGCTGCAGAAGTAGGAGATGGCGATCAGCATGCCGACCCCGAGCCAGGCGGCGTGGGTCGTGGCCCACTGGCTGACGGCACCCTTCATCAGGCCGGCCGGAAACAGCAATATGATGCTGCAGCAGAGTAGCAACCAGACCATGAGCCAGTTGAGGCGGTTCAGTTGATAGAAATGTTGGATCCACCGTTTCATCGTTCATCCTTCCCAAACTATTGTGGACAGTAGACAACTCATAGCAATCGTTGTGCCAAGGCGCGGATGCCGGGGGAAAGAGTGGGGATCCGGACGGAAAAATCGGGGGTGCTGACCGAGGAGATCGTTACATTCCCTTACAACTTACTGAGTGGATGATCATTAATTTGCCTTGTGAGGCGGCGGTCAACTTGGTAAAAAGCCCGCACTGTCATTGGGGAGTAGCAACCCGCCCGTGATCCGGGCAGGGCTCATGTCAACATTCTTGGATTTTCAGATCCATGGCATGAGCGGCGATAGCATCTATCGCTCTGCAAGACCTTTGGCCTCGATACGCAAGCCAGCCGGGCGAGCCGTATCGGGTCCATCGGTTGTTCTGCTCGCCTGGCGGTTGCCTATTATGTTGATCACCCTGCTGTTATTTCTGCTCTCTGCCGTCACCATCTACCTGGCCTGCGAATATTTCGTCAACGGTATCGAATGGACCGGCCATCACTTCAAGTTCTCCCAGAGTGCCACCGGCTCCCTGCTGGCGGCCCTCGGCACTGCCTTGCCCGAATGCATAGTTACCCTGACCGCACTGCTGATGGGGGATGCCCCCGCCCAGCAACAGATAGGGATAGGCGCCGCCCTCGGTGGCCCCCTGGTGCTATCCACCATAGGCTATGCCGCCGTCGGCGTGACCCTGCTGCTGTGCATGAGCCGTGAGCACAGGGTCATAGATGGCGAGGTGCAGCGCGAGATAGGCCGGGATCAGGCCTGGTTTGTCGGTATCTTCCTGGTGGCGGTGGCCCTCGGCATGGTGGCCTTCACCGGCAAAATCTGGCTGGCCCCGCTGTTCGTGCTGGTTTATCTGGTCTATGTGCGGCGCGAGCTGAAACAGACCGACAGCCACGAGGTCGAGTTGCCAGAGCCCCTCAAGCTGGATCCCAAGGCCGAGATCCCGGCGCTCGGCAAGGTGCTGCTGCAGACTCTGGTGGCATTGGTGGTGGTCGCGCTGGCGGCGCAGCTGTTCGTTCATCAGCTGGAGAGCATGGGCGAGCTGTTCGGCCTCTCTCCCGTGCTGGCGGCCCTGCTGCTGAGCCCGGTGGCGACCGAGATGCCGGAGCTGATGAACGTGCTGATCTGGGTGCGTCAGGGCAAGAACCGGCTGGCGCTGGCCAACATCTCCGGTGCCATGATGATCCAGGGCACCATACCCAAGGCATTCTGCCTGCTGTTCACCCCCTGGTTGCTCGACAGCACCATGATGGTCTCCTCGCTGGTGACCCTGCTGGCGGTGGTACTGCTGTGGTGGGGCTTCAGCCGTGGGCGGATGACGGCGGGCAGGCTGGCCTGCGTGGGACTGGTGTACCTGGGTTTCTGCGGCTGGCTGATGGTGAGCTGACGGCGCGCGCTATGTGAAGATGACGCCATGAGCAAGGGCAGGATCCGATCCTGCCCTTTTTTCATGGGTTTACGTTAACGGGCTGAGCCCCGGGATCAGAACTGCTGGAACCAGCGCTGGATCTGGGCCGGATCCTTGCTCTGGGTCAGGGAGAGCATCAGCAGGATGCGCGCCTTCTGCGGGTTCAGGGTGCCGGCGGCCACGAAGCCGTACTTGGCGTCGTCGATCTCGGCATCCAGGGTGGTGGCGCCGGTCGGCACGCGGGCGGAGCGCACCACGCGGATGCCATCCTTGCTCGCCTTGGCCAGGGTGTCGAACAGGGTGTGGTAGAGGTTGCCGTTGCCCACCCCGGCGCTGACGATGCCGTCAAACTTGGCATCCACCATGGCCTTGGCCGGCAGATCGGTGGCGTTGGCATAGTTGTAGACGATGCCCACTTGCGGCAGCTTGTCGAGCTTGCTCACGTCGAATGGAGTCTTGCTGGTATGCAGGCGGGCCGGGCTGCGCTGGTAGTCGATCTTGCCGTTGTGGATGTAACCCAGCGGGCCGAAGTTGGGGGCGGCGAAGGTCTGCACCCCTGTGGTGTTGGTCTTGGTGACGTCGCGGGCATCCAGCACGGTGTCGTTCATGGCGACCATGACGCCACGGCCCTTGGAGCCGGGGTCGGAGGCGGTAACCACGGCGTTGTAGAGATTCAGCGGGCCATCGGCACTCATGGCGGTGGAGGGGCGCATGGCGCCGACCAGCACCACAGGTTTGTCGCTCTTGACGGTGAGGTTGAGGAAGTAGGCGGTCTCTTCCATGGTGTCGGTGCCGTGGGTGATGACGATGCCGTCCACGTCATCCTTGGCCAGCAGCTCGTTGACCCGCTTGGCCAGCTTGAGCCACACCTCGTCGTTCATGTCCTGGGAGCCGATCTTGACCACCTGCTCCCCCTGCACGTCGGCCACGTTCTTCATCTCGGGCACGGCGGCGATCAGGGTCTCGATAGCCACCTTGCCCGCTTCATAGTTGGATTGGGTGGCGGACTGTCCCGCACCGGCTATGGTGCCACCGGTCGCCAGGATATGAACCTGCGGCAGGGCCATGGCCAGGGGGGAGAGGGTCAGGCCAACGACGGCGGCGAGCAGTGTCTTGCGGATAGGGAGAGTCATGCTGCAAATCCTTCTGAGTGATAAAAATTGCAGCAAGTTTGCGCTTTCTGTTGAGGGGGTCTGTGATGACTCTCACCAAAAAACAGCTGGATACAGAACCTTAACCTGTTTTATACCTCTATAGAGATAATTTAACTTGCCGAGAAGCCCTTGGCTTCAATCAGGGCGATCAGCTCCGCCTTGCTCAGTTCGCTCTCGATGACGGCCTTGCTGCTGGCAAAATCCACCTGGGCCTGGGTTACTGCACTCTGGGCCAGCAGGGCTTTTTGCAGGCTGGCGGCGCAGCCACCACAGGACATGCCGGACACAGTGAGTTCGATGGTCATGGGATATCTCCTCTGTTGATGTGTTGTCAGCCTAAAGCTGCCGCCCGCGGCAAGGTCAAGGGGGTGATGAGGGGGTGAGGGGCAGCACGTTTTCTGCTGGCTATCCCATCAACCCGAGGTAGTTCATCAGGGCGGCGCCCAGGCTGGTACTGATCAATGAGCCCAGTGTGGTGGTGGCTATGATGTTCGCGGCCAGCACGCTGTCGCCGCCCATGGCACGGGTCATCACATAGCTGGCGGCGGCCGTGGGGGTGGAGCTGATGAGAAACAGTATGCCGAGGGCCTGCGGGCTGAAGCCGAGCGCCCAGGCCCCCGTTACCAGCAGCACAGGGATAAAGAACAGCCGGTTGGCGGTGGCCCAGCCGGTCAGCATGGCGCCTCCGCGCAGGGCCTTGAGGTTGAGACTGGCGCCGGTGCAGAGCAGGGCCAGCGGCAGGGTCATGTTGGCGAAATAGTTGCCCGTGGTGATCACCAGCTGGGGCAGCTCGATACCGAGCAGGCCGAACGGCAGGGCGGAAAGGATGGCGATGATCAGCGGGTTTTTGGCGATCCCCTTGAGGATCGGCTTGATCCCCTTGCTGCCTCCCAGACTGCGGGTCAGGGTGATCACGGCGAGTATGTTGTAGAGCACGGTCACCGAGCCCACCAGCAGGGCGGCGGCGCCTATTCCCTCGGCGCCATAGGCGTTTTGCACGTAGGCCAGCCCCATGATCCCCATGTTGCCGCGAAAGCTGCCCTGCACGAAGATGCCGCGCTGATGCCGCTCCGGGATGAAGCGGGCCGCCAGTACCTCAAGGATCAGAAAGCCGGCGAGGGTGCCGAGCAAGCCGTAGAGGATGAGCCAGGGGCTCGGCATGGTGGAAAAATCGGTGCGCACCATGCTGAGGAACAAGAGGGCCGGCAGTGTGACCTGAAACACCAGGCGGGAGGCGGATTCGACGAAGCTGTCGGGCAGCAGGCCCAGCTGCTTGAGCCAGATGCCGAGCAGCAGCACCACGCAGATGGGGCCCGTGATGGAGAGGGAGAAGTGCAGACTGGCCAGCAGACTCATGATAGATGTCCTGTGCGATAGACGGGGCCGGTGATGGAGAGGAAGAAGATCAGACTGGCCAGCAGACTCATAATGGATGTCCTGTGCGATAGACGGGGCCCGTGACGGAGAGGGATAGAAGCAGACTGACCAACAGACCCATGATGCGCGTCCTGTGCGATGGCGAGCGGCACGACGTTCGCCGGGGCAAAAAAGGCATTCTAACGCCATGGGCTTGTATTCACAGGGCTTAATCACAACAATGTGGGCAATTCCACCGCCGAGCCTCCTGTGAGCCAATTCATGGACAAGAAACTGACCATCCTCGATATCGCCCGCCTCTCGGGCGTCGGCAAGTCGACCGTCTCCCGGGTGCTCAATCAGGATCCCAAGGTGAAACAGGCGACCCGCGAGCGGGTGGAGCAGGTCATCGCCGAACACGGCTTCGTGCCGAGCAAGTCGGCGCGGGCCATGCGCAGCCAGAGCCAGCAGGTGGTGGGGATCATAGTCTCCCGGCTCGACTCCAGCTCGGAGAATCAGGCGGTGCGGGGCATGCTGGAGACCCTCTATCAGCGTGGCTATGACGCCGTGCTGATGGAGAGCAAGTTCTCCCCCGCCAAGGTGCAGGAGCATCTGGCTGTGCTGGAGCGGCGCGGGGTGGATGGCATCATCCTGTTTGCCTTCAACGATCTGGACTACGACGCCATGGTGCCGCTGAAAGAGAAGCTGGTGCTGGTGGCCCGGGACTATCCCGGCTTCTCTTCGGTCTGCTTCGACGATGCCGGGGCTGTACGCACCATGCTGGCTGAGCTGACGACCCGCGGAGTCGGCGACATTGCCTATCTGGGGGTGGATACCTCGGATCTCACCACGGGTCAGCGCCGGCTTGATGCCTATCTCGGCTACTGCGCCGAACAGGGATTGACGGCGCGCAGTGCCCTCGGCGATCTCAGCCTGCAGAGCGGCTACCGGCTGGCAGCCGAGCTGCTCACCCCCGCCACCCAGGCGCTGGTCTGCGCCAGTGACACCCTCGCCATAGGTGCTGCAAAATACCTTCAGGAACAAGGGCGTAGCGAGGTGCTGGTAACAGGCCTTGGCAACAACCCCATGCTCAGTTTCCTCTTTCCCAACGCCCTCAGCCTGGATCTTGGCTACAAGGGCGCGGGGGAGCAGGCGGCCCGCCAGCTGCTCGGCCAGATCGAGCAGGATCACCGCCCGCTGGCGACCATAGCCCCCAGCCACACACTGTGAGCCCCATCACTTAGCCTTGCACAAAAAACGCGCTTTTTGTGATGTTGACCACGAAATGGGAACGTTCCCATTTCGATCCGTTCAAATTGGCTGCATGCTAAATGGGAACGATACCAAAAACGCTCAGACCAGCAGACTGGTTCAAAAGGGCGATGCAGACCAATATCAATGGAGTCACAGAGGGAAGACTCATGTCCAAGATCAACGCACAGCAGCTTGCCACCCTGATCGACAAGATCGGCGGCAAGGAGAACATTGCCACCGTCAGTCACTGCCTGACTCGATTGCGCTTCGTCCTGAACGATCCGGCCAAAGCCGACAGCAAGGCCATCGAAACCATACCTGCGGTGAAGGGGAGCTTCACTCAGGGCGGCCAGTTCCAGGTGGTCATCGGCAACGAGGTGGAGCAGTGGTACAAGGCGCTCACCGAGGAGATAGGTGTCAGCGGTGGCAGCAAGGATGCCGCCAAGCTGGCTGCCCGTCAGAACATGAATCCGCTGGAGCGCGGCATCTCCCACCTGGCGGAGATCTTCGTGCCCCTGTTGCCCGCCATCATCACCGGCGGCCTGATCCTGGGCTTTCGCAACGTCATTGGCGACATCAAGATGTTCGACGATGGCACTCATACCCTCACCGAGATCAGCCAGTTCTGGGCTCAGGTCCACGCCTTCCTCTGGCTGCTGGGCGAGGCCATCTTCCACTTCCTGCCGGTTGGCGTCTGCTGGTCTGCGGTGAAGAAGATGGGCGGCTCCGAGATCCTCGGCATAGTACTGGGCATCACGCTGGTGTCGCCGCAACTGATGAACGCCTATGGCATTGGTCAGCAGACCCCAGAGGTGTGGGACTTCGGCCTGTTCGTCATCCAGAAGGTGGGTTATCAGGCCCAGGTCATTCCGGCCCTGCTGGCGGGGGTATTCCTCGCCTGGGTGGAGACCAACCTCAAGCGCATCATTCCGGCCTATCTCTATCTGGTGATTGTGCCCTTCGTCTCGCTGCTGTTGGCGGTGATAGTGGCCCACGCCTTTATCGGCCCGTTCGGTCGCTGGATTGGTGAAGGCGTCGGCTTCGCCGCCAAGGCGGCCATGACAGGTTCCTTCGCTCCCATAGGCGCTGCCCTGTTCGGCTTCTTCTATGCGCCCCTGGTCATCACGGGTATCCACCACACCACCAACGCTGTGGATCTGCAGTTGATGCAGAGCATGGGCGGTACCCCGATCTGGCCGCTGATCGCACTCTCCAACATCGCCCAGGCTTCTGCGGTCGTCGGCATCATTCTGATTAGCCGCAAGGAGAACGAGCGGGAGATTTCCGTGCCTGCCGCCATCTCCGCCTACCTGGGCGTGACCGAACCGGCCATGTACGGCATCAACCTCAAATACAAGTTCCCCATGCTGTGCGCCATGGTGGGTTCCAGCCTGGCGGCGCTCATCTGTGGCTTCGCCGGTGTGATGGCCAACGGCATAGGGGTGGGTGGCTTGCCGGGCATCCTCTCCATCCAGCCCCAGTATTGGGCCGTTTACTCAGTCGCCATGCTGGTGGCCATAGTAGTGCCCGTGGTGCTGACTCTGCTGGTCTACAAGCGCCAGCAAGCGGCTGGCAAGCTGGCCCAGGCCCGCGCCTGACTCAACGCATCAGGGCGACCCGCGGGTCGCCCTCTCCATTTCATATTCGAGACAAGAGAAAGACCCATGAGTCAAACACCCTGGTGGCAGAGCGCCGTGATTTACCAGATCTATCCCAAGAGCTTTCAGGATTCCGCTGCCCGTGGCACCGGCGATCTCAAGGGGATCATGGCCCGCCTCGACTATCTCAAGACCCTGGGGGTCGATGCCCTCTGGCTGACTCCGGTTTACGTCTCCCCGCAGGTGGACAACGGCTACGATATCGCAGACTACCTGGCCATCGACCCGGCCTACGGCACCATGGCCGACTTCGAGGCGCTGCTGGCTGCCGCCCACGCGCGCGACATCCGCATCGTGATGGATATCGTAGTGAACCACACCTCCACCGAGCACGCCTGGTTCAAGTCAGCGCTGGGGGATAAGAACAGCCCCTACCGCGACTACTACATCTGGCAGGATCCGGTGGACGGCGGCGTGCCCAACAACTGGCAGTCCAAGTTTGGTGGCAGCGCCTGGGAGCTGGATCAGGCTACCGGCCAGTACTATCTGCACCTGTTTGCCCGCGAGCAGGCGGATCTCAACTGGGAAAACCCGGCGGTGCGTGCCGAGGTCAAAAACATCATTCACTTCTGGGCGCAGAAGGGGGTGGACGGTTTCCGCCTCGACGTCATCAACCTCATCTCCAAGGATCAGGCGTTCCCGAACGACGAGATTGGCGATGGCCGCCGCTTCTACACAGACGGGCCGCGCATCCACGAATACCTGCAAGACGTTAGTCGCGATGTCTTTGCCCCCGTGGGGGCCATGACGGTGGGAGAGATGTCATCGACCAGTCTGGAACATTGCCAGCGCTACGGCGCCCTCGATGGCTCTGAGCTCTCCATGGTGTTCAACTTCCACCATCTGAAGGTGGATTACCCCAACGGCGACAAGTGGACGAAAGCGCCGTTCGATTTCCTCGAATTGAAGCGCATCTTCAACCACTGGCAGAGCGGCATGCACGGCAAGGGCTGGTCGGCGCTGTTCTGGTGCAACCACGATCAGCCGCGCATCGTCTCCCGCTTCGGTGACGAGGGCGAGCATAGGGTGGTGGCCGCCAAGATGCTGGCCAGCACGTTGCACGGGTTGCAGGGCACCCCCTACATCTATCAGGGGGAGGAGATCGGCATGACCAATCCCGGCTATCAGTGCATCGGCGACTATCAGGATGTGGAGAGCCGCAACATCTTCGCCATCAAGCAGGCCGAAGGCATGGCGGAGGCCGAGATCCTCGCCATTCTCGGCGCCAAGTCCCGCGACAACTCCCGTACCCCCATGCAGTGGAGCACGGCCCCCAACGCCGGTTTTACGAAAGGTGAGCCCTGGCTCACCCCCGCTGTCAATTACCCCGAGATCAACGCCGAAGCCGCGCTGGCCGACCAGAACTCGGTGTTCTGGCACTACCGGGATCTCATCGCGCTTCGCAAGGCACACTCCATCTTCACACAGGGGGATTATCAGGAGCTGCTGGCGGGTCATCAGCGGATCTGGGCCTATACCCGCAGTGCCAACGGCCAGACCCTGCTGGTGGTGAGCAACTTCTACGGCGAGCCGACGGAGTTCGTGCTGCCTGCGCAGAGGCTGGCTGGCGAGGGGCGTCTGCTGCTTGGCAACTACCCGGATAGCCCGGCCCGGCCGCAGTCCTGTATGCTGCGCCCTTATGAATCCCTTATCTGGCTGGTGGAATAGACGATGACACAGGCAACGCCCATGGCGGCAACAGAGGCTCGGCAAGCCATACCTGGCCCCGAGTGGCAGAAGATGGTGGCGGGTCAGCCCTATGATGCGGGCGATCCCGAGCTCAAGGCGGCGCGCGAGCGCTGTCGTTTCCTCTATCACAGCTTCAACACCAGTTGGCAGGAGAAACCGGCGCGGGACGCCCTGCTGCGGGAACTGCTCGGCAGCCGCGGCGCTTCCTGTGCCATCAACCCGCCCTTCTTCTGCGACTATGGTGCCAATATCTTCGTGGGGGAGAACTTCTACGCCAACGTCAACTGCACCATCCTCGATGTTTGCGAGGTGCATATCGGTGACAACGTGCTGCTGGCGCCCGGGGTGCAGATCTACACCGCCGCCCACCCGGTGGCGGTGGTGCCGCGGGTGGCCGGAGTCGAGTTCGGCAAGCCGGTGCGCATCGGTCACAACGTCTGGATCGGTGGCAGCGTCGTCATCTGCCCGGGCGTCACCATAGGGGACAACAGCGTCATAGGTGCGGGCTCTGTGGTCACTAGGGATATCCCGGCCAACGTGGTTGCCGTCGGCAACCCCTGCAAGGTGCTGCGGCCCATGACTGCAGAGGAGCTGGCGGGCTGCTAGCGCTTCCGTCAGCGCGTACTTTCCAACACCAAGGGCAGGCTCTCCTGCCCTTTTCTTTGGCCGTTGTTCGCTGAACTCGGGATGTACATCCACTTCAGATTTTTTGAACATCTAGGCCAGTTTATCTCGCTAACAAAGGTCGGTAGAGGTGTTTAATATTCACTCAACGCTTAGGCAGGAACGCCAAGCGGCCAAATAACAGGTCGTTCCAGGCTGTGACACCATCAAACGGGGTGTCGGATGTCGGTGAAAGAACAACATACTATTTGAATAACCTCTTGCACGGATGCATTGATTCAGGCCGAAACGGCCTTGGCAATGACATAAAAACCAAGAGAGTGAATGAACATGAAAAACGTAATCAAGATGCTGGCCGTTGCAGGCCTGATGACCGCCGGTTTCGCCCAGGCTTCCGTCCCCGCTGACTTCAATGCCGCGCCGGGCGTGCTGTTTGTAAACTGGCATGCGACCGCCGCCGTGGATGGCAAGGCCAACCCCATGCTGGAAGTGCGTGACGAGTCTGGCGATGTCGTGGCCTCAGTCCACGCCAATCTGGCGGGTACCCAGCAGGTTCGCATTCCAAGCCGTGCTCAGGGCAACCTGACCGTCAGCCTGGGTGAGCAGAGCAGTGACTACCGCATCCCGTTTGGTATCGGCAGCGGTAAACAGCGCTAATTGTCGTTATCCACTCGGTGGCTGATCAGCAAGGTCATTGGAGTGAGGCAATGTCAGGGTTGTTTGAGGTTGCTCGTACTTTTGTCGCAGTCAATGCCGAGCGAGTGATGCAATTCAGCCCAATAACAAAGGCGCCATAAAGGCGCCCTTGTCATTTCTGGTGATGGCTGACCATAGAGCGGATGCTGCTGTGGCCAGGGTGCTATTGCGTAAAGACGGGGCCAAAACCTGAACCCCACAGAATGGCCGTGGTTGCCAGCACGCAGACCAGCAGCACCAATCCGACCGTTACCACAGAGCTGGCATAGATGAACCCTTGCTCCTTGGGGATGTGCATCAGTATTGGCACGCCGACGTAGAGCAGGTAGATGGAATAGCTCAGCCCTATCAGGCCAATGATCATGACAAACCAGAGGTGCGGGAAAAAGGCCGAGAAGCCAACCATAAACAGGGGGGTAGAGGTATAGGCTGCCAGTTCGAGCGCCGTCGTATAGCTGGGATCTGAGCCAAAGGTGTGTCCCATCCAGTGTGCCAGATAGGCCAGTGAAAACACGCCAGCGATGAGCGCGATATACATGGCTACCGATAGCATGAATGCACTCTCTGCGGTCAGGGTAATGGGATCACCCACACCGATACTCCAGCCGATGTGAACGGCGGAGTAGTAGGCGCAGACCGAGGGGATAAGGGCCACGACAAGAATATGGGTCAGACTGTTTCTGAAGCTGTCGTGACCTTCGTCTATGGTATGCCATTCGGTGTGAGGATGGGCATACAATCCCCATAAGTGATTTAATATCATAGCGTTATTCCTTCTCTACTTGAGTTTGTGGAGCGTCGTATCCCGTTTTTCTCCTCTGTATCAGGTTGGCATCACCGGGTGAGCCATTCATATGCAGCCGCCACTGACAGTTTTAAATAAAGCTGTCCCAGCCCCCCTACGTCAAGGTTCCCACCTCCAATCCCTGCTGTTGATGTTTATTGCCATCCGGTGAGCCATGAATTGATACAAACTGCTCTGATGAGTCCAGGATCATCGACATCATGGTGGCTTTTTCAAAATATGGACTAATACTTGTTTGTGAGAGTGATTTTAATAAATTCATTATTTTCATATGGTTAGATGCTTTACTTGGCGAGGCTTGCGGTCCTTTCCAGCGTGCACAGGGAGTGCAAAGTGGGAAAAAATGCGATCAGGCATGGCGTGTGGATGGAGTGCCTTGCTGGCAAGAGCGTTTTTGCCAGCGAGATAACATTCAACATGACGCGGGGGGCGACGGCCATCAGCCAGCAGGTCTATGACCTGCATATGACCATCTTCTATATCTGCTGCCTGATCGGTCTGCTCGTCTTTGGCGCCATGCTCTGGTCCATTATCCATCATCGAAAATCACGTGGCGCCCAGGCCGCCCAGTTTCATGAGAGCACCCGGATTGAATTGTTGTGGACTGCCATTCCTGTGCTGATCCTGGTGGCGATGGCCACGCCGGCCACATCGACGCTATTGAAGATGGAAGATACTTCCAAAGCCGATCTGACAGTGCTCATCACGGGATCTCAATGGAAATGGCACTACAAATACCTAGAGCATCCGGTGGCGTTTTACTCCTTGCTGGCGACCAGCAAGAAGCAGATTTCCGGCGATCAGCCCAAGAGTGACACCTATTTACTGGAGGTCGATCAGCCGCTGGTGCTGCCTGTGGGCAAGAAAATTCGCTTCTTGATGACATCGGATGATGTCATTCACTCCTGGTGGGTGCCCGCCTTCGCGGTAAAGAAAGATGCCAATCCCGGCTACATCAATGAGTCCTGGACCAGGATAGACAGACCCGGCACCTATCGGGGGCAGTGTGCCGAGCTATGCGGCAAGGATCATGGCTTCATGCCCATAGTGGTGGTCGCCAAAACCGCCGAGGAGTTTGAGGGCTGGATTGCCAGAACGGCGGAAGCCCAGGCCGCTGCCAAGGCTCAGCAGCAGGAGCAGGCCAGTACGATCATGACCCTGCCGCAGGCCATGGCGTTGGGAGAGAAAATCTTTTTGGGTCATTGCTCGGCCTGCCATCAGCCAGGAGGAACCGGATTACCCGGGATCTTCCCCGCGTTGAAGGGCAGCAAGATCACTACCTTGGCGGAAAATCGTGCCCAGCACCTGAACCTGGTCCTGCATGGCAAGAGCGGGACCGCCATGCAGGCATTCGGCAAGCAGCTCACGGTTCAGGAACTTGCCGCCGTGGTGACTTATGAGCGCAATGCCTGGGGCAACAACACGGGCGATGTCATTCAGGCTGCGGATGTGCAGTCCATTCTGAAAAATGACAAATAAGGAGTCGGCATGAGCGATGGCATCATCGAGACCCTGCACGCAGGCCACTCCCATGGACCGGCAGCAGGACTGAGGCGCTGGTTATATACCACTAACCATAAAGATATTGGCACCCTCTATCTGCTCTTCGCCCTGACCATGTTCTTTACCGGTGGCACCATGGCCATGGTGATCCGGGCCGAACTGTTTCAGCCCGGGTTACAGCTGGTCGAGCCCCTGTTCTTCAACCAGATGACCACAGTGCATGGTCTGGTCATGGTCTTTGGCGCCGTGATGCCGGCGTTCACCGGCCTGGCCAACTGGTTGATCCCCATGATGATTGGGGCCCCTGACATGGCCCTGCCCAGGATGAACAACTGGAGTTTCTGGATCCTGCCGTTTGCCTTCTTGATCCTGCTGTCGAGTCTGTTCATGGATGGTGGTGGCCCAAGTTCGGGTTGGACCTTCTATGCCCCCTTGTCGACCAAATACAGCGGCAACAGTACGGCGTTGTTTGTCTTCGCAATCCATATCATGGGCATCTCATCCATCATGGGAGCCATCAATGTCATCGTCACCATCTTCAATTTGCGGGCACCAGGCATGACCTGGATGAAGATGCCGCTATTTGTATGGACCTGGTTGATAACGGCCTTTCTGTTGATTGCTGTGATGCCGGTATTGGCAGCGGCTGTCACCATGGTATTGACGGACAAGTATTTTGGTACCAGCTTCTTTGATGCCGCAGGAGGGGGCGATCCTGTGATGTTCCAGCATATATTCTGGTTCTTTGGTCACCCTGAGGTGTACATCATGATACTGCCCGCCTTTGGCATAGTATCCAGCATCATTCCCACCTTCTCTCGCAAGAAACTCTTTGGCTATCGCTCCATGGTTTATGCCACCAGCAGCATAGCGATATTGTCTTTTCTGGTCTGGGCTCATCACATGTTTACGACGGGGCTGCCCGTGGTCGCCGAGCTCTTCTTCATGTACGCCACCATGTTGATCGCGGTGCCGACCGGTGTGAAGGTATTTAACTGGGTGGCGACCATGTGGCGAGGTTCTTTGACGTTCGAGACCCCCATGCTGTTTGCTATCGCCTTTATTACCCTGTTTACCATAGGCGGTTTCTCGGGGTTGATGCTGGCCATTATTCCGGCCGATTTCCAATATCACGATACCTATTTTGTCGTGGCCCATTTTCATTATGTGTTGGTTACCGGGGCGGTATTTTCCATTCTCGCTGCGGCCTATTACTGGCTGCCAAAATGGACCGGCCATATGTATGACGAGCGACTGGGACAATGGCATTTCTGGTGCTCACTTATTTCGGTCAATGTGCTGTTCTTTCCGATGCATTTCGTCGGCCTGGCGGGCATGCCTCGCCGGATACCCGACTATGCACTGCAATTTGCAGACTTTAATGCGCTGATCAGCGTTGGTGGTTTTGCTTTCGGGTTGTCACAGCTGTTGTTCGTCTGGGGTGTCATCAAATGCATCCGTGGCGGCAATAAGGCTACGGCACAGGTGTGGGAAGGTGCGGAAGGGCTGGAATGGACCTTGCCCTCTCCGCCCCCTTATCACAGTTTCCAGTCACCGCCAGATATCAAGTAGGAGGGGCATATGACACAAATCAATCATGGGCCTCTGCTGAAAAAGCTGGTCCTGGTCATCGCCGTCATGTTTGGTTTTGCATTTGCGTTGGTGCCGCTGTATGACGTTCTTTGCCGGATCACCGGCCTCAACGGCAAGACCGCCGAGCAGCCGGCCAGCGCGGATCGCGCCGTGATCGACAGCAAACGTACCATACAGATGGAGTTTCTTGCTCATGCGGACACCCAGATGCCATGGCAGTTTACTCAGGAGACAGAGCGGCTATCGATACGGCCTGGCGAAATGAAACTGGTCAATTACCGGGTATTCAATCCGACGGATCGCACCATGATTGGCCAGGCTGTCCCATCAGTCTCCCCCGGACCCGCCGCCGCCTATTTAAAGAAGGTGGAATGTTTCTGCTTCCATCGTCAGGAATTGCGGGCAGGGGAAAGCAAGCTGATGCCACTCAAGTTCTATGTCGATCCCGCCCTGCCCTCCGACATCAACACCATCACGCTCTCTTATTCGCTCTATGACATTACGCAGTCCAAGCCAGCCGATGCGTTGGCGCAGAGGAAATAATCATGGCCAAGGTGAACTCGCATTATTACGTCCCTGAGCAGAGTCATTGGCCCATTATCGGCGCCCTGGCACTGTTTCTCCTGGCCTTCGGTGCGGGCCATCTGGTGAATGAAATAGCACACAAGCAATCGGGCATTGGCCGCTATCTGATGATGGCGGGCGTCATATTGCTGGTGTTCATGTTGTTTGGCTGGTTCCGTCACATTATCCATGAGTCCATGACTGGGTTGTACAGCCCCCAGATGGATCGCTCCTTCAGGCAAGGTATGGTCTGGTTCATTTTTTCCGAGGTGATGTTCTTCCTGGCATTTTTTGGTGTGCTGTTTTATGCCAGACAACTCGCCATGCCATGGCTGGATGGTGCAGGAAACAAGGCAATGACGGCGCAGCTGTTGTGGCCGGACTTTTCCGCGCACTGGCCCATGCTCAAGACCCCGGGAGGCACCCAAACCCAGGCCATGCCCTGGCATGGGATCCCGCTCGTCAACACTCTGGTGTTGCTGAGCTCCTCCGTGACGCTGCTGTTTGCTCATACAGGGTTGGAGCAGGGTAAAAGAGAACGGCTCAAATGGATGCTGCTGAGCACAGTGTTGCTTGGCCTGACCTTCTTGTGGCTGCAAGGCTACGAATACATGCATGCATACCGAGAGCTGGGTTTGCGGCTGGACTCCGGAATATATGGCAATACCTTCTTTATATTGACCGGCTTCCATGGCTTGCATGTCACCCTGGGGACTGTATTCCTACTGATCATCTGGCTGCGCATCGTGCTGAAGGATCATTTTACCGCCGAGCGGCACTTCGCCTTTCAGGCCGCTGCCTGGTACTGGCATTTCGTTGACGTTGTCTGGCTATGCCTCTTTGTCTTTGTGTATCTGCTCTGATATTCGTCTAGTAGGGGTGTGGATTGGGCTCAATCCAGCCCATTGCCAGCGAGAGCAGCAAGATGGCGACCACCAGCAGAGAGAACAGGACGCGGCGACCCAGTGGAACCGACATCTTCCGAGCGGGCTGACCCGTGCTCAACATCAGCCAGAGAGCATGGAACAGCTGCCCTATGATGAGCAGCAACATGAGCACCAGCACTATCTTGATCAACATGTTAGGGCCCTCCAAAAGATGCGCGACATGGCGACGTGGCATAAGCAGCGACCATTCCATCACAGGCGCTGGATCCTGCTGATATTCACTCTGGGTGTGTCTGCCGGTTTGTGCAAGCTGGCGCTCTGGCAATGGCAGCGCGCGGCTGAAAAGGAGGAGTGGCTGGCCCATGTGGCCACCCTGCAGCAGGCGGTGCCATTGACGCTGACCGAGATCGACTGGCGGCAGGCTGAGCGTCTGGACGGTGCACCCTTGCGGGGAAAGGTGGAGTGGGTGGCCCCCTATATCTGGCTGCTGGACAATCAGCTGGTCGCGCATGAGGCTGGATATGATGTGATCATCCCGGTACGCGCCGACAGCCACTCCCCCCCGTTGCTGGTGAATCTGGGCTGGCTTCCTGCCCCTGCGCAGCGCCAGCAGCTGCCACTCCCCGTCATTCCGGCAAGGTTCGAGCTTAACGGCCTGCTGCGGATCAAGCCCGGCGGCGTCTTGCTGGGACAGAACATAGAAGCGGGTCCCTATCCGAACCGGCTGCAAGCCATCAGGGTGGATAGCCTGAACCGGATCAGTGGCTTGTCCCTCGTCGATGCCGTTTTTTACCAGCAGACGTCTCCTTTTATCTACCACTATCAACAGCATGTGATGCTGCCAGAGAAGCACAGGGCCTATGCGGTGCAGTGGTTGGGACTGGCGCTGGTAACGCTGTGTGGCGGCTGGGTGCTGAGCAGGAGGTCCGATGGATAAGTGGAAGGTGCCTGTCGCATTTGCGTTGGTGATCCTGTTGCCTGTGGTGCTGGCCGCACTGACGTTGCGACAGGGCTGGTATGAACCCGGCACTCGCAACAAGGGACAATGGCTGAGCAAAGACGTCTACCTGCTGCAACCACTCCCGTCGAGCCAGACCAAATGGCGGCTGGTTTATCTGGAAGCCAGGCAGTGTGAGGCTGTATGTCGGCAGGTGCCGGTGCTGATGCAGCGGATCCGGAGCGCATTGGGCCGCAACCTGGACAAGCTGGCGCTGGTGCAACTGGTTGATGAGCCAGCGCCCGAGGCAGGCGCAGAGATCAAAACGGGGGACATCATGCTGGTGGACTCACAGGGGTTGGCCATACTGCGTTACGAGGTGCCTGCCAACACGGCGCAGTGGCCGCTGTTTGGCAAGGCAGTGCTGTCGGATGTGCAGCAGTTGCTCAAATATCAGCGAGGCCCTGAATGAAGAGTCAGAAGATGCTGGCGTCGATCGCCATCGCCCTAGCGACGCTGGTCATACTGCTCGGCGCCTATACCCGGCTGACCGATGCCGGACTCGCGTGTCCCGACTGGCCGGGTTGTTACGGCTCGCTGGCTGTCCCTCAATCTGCGCATATCGATCGAGCCGCCCTGCTTTACCCGGAGAGCCCGCTGGAGCCCCACAAGGCGCGCAGTGAGATGGTGCATCGCTATTTCGCAGGTGCATTGGGTTGCATCATCGGGAGCCTGTTCATGCTGAGCTGGCGTTGCAAACAACGCCTACGCCGCATCGCCAGCGCGCTGCTCATCCTGGTGCTGGGTCAGGCCATGCTGGGTATGTGGACTGTGACGCTGGCCCTGCATCCTCTGGTCGTGATGGCTCATCTGCTGGGTGGATTCGCCATCCTGACCCTGCTGTGGTTGTATCGGGTCGACGTGACGACCGACCCCGCCAGGGCAAGCCCTGTCATCTGTGGTCAGGGTTTGCCCTGGCTGGGCAATCTGGCGTGCGCCGTGCTGCTGGTGCAGATTGCCTTGGGTGGCTGGACTTCGGCCAACTATGCCGCCATGGCCTGCGTCGAACTGCCGGTCTGCCAGGATGGCTGGCAAAACCAGCTGGTGTGGGGAGAGGCTTTTCATCTGCCCCTGGGTCATGGCAGCTATGAGTTTGGTGTGCTGGGCAAGGAGGCGCGTCAGACGATCCACATAGCTCACCGCCTCGGAGCCCTGGGCACTGTCTTGCTGGTCGGAGCCTTCGCGCTCGGGCTGATCCGCCAGGGGCACCTCTTGCGCCCCCTGGGGGTATTGTTGCTGGCCTTGTTGCTCGTGCAGATAGCCCTGGGGCTGGCGAACGTCCATCTGGCCCTGCCACTGGCCAATGCTCTCGCGCACAACCTGGTGGCGGCACACCTGCTGGTGTGTTGTGTGCTGGCCCGTGGGCGGCTCTCTCGCCCCTATCTTTCCCCCTTGCTGTCGCCCGGGGCGATCAGGAGTCAGACATGAACAGCAAGTCATTGGCCCGCATCATAGACATCCGGTTGCTGCGGGACTATTACCAGCTGACCAAACCCAAGGTGGTGGCACTGCTCCTGCTGACCGCCTGGGTCGGCATGTTGCTGGCCGAGCCGACGGTGGCCTCGCTGGACAACATGGTCTCCGGGTTGGTGGGGATAGGGTTGTTAGCCGCGGCGGCGGCGGCCATGAATCATATCCTGGACCGTGGCATTGATGCACAGATGCGCAGAACGCGCTGGCGACCGGTCGCCACTGGGCGGATCGGCACCAAACCTGCGATGGCGTTTGCGTTCTGGCTGGCCCTGCTGGGCTTTGCCTTGCTCTATTGGGGCGTGAATCCTCTGACCGCTTGGCTGACCCTGGCCAGCCTGTTTGGCTATGCGGTCGTCTACACCCTGTTGTTGAAGCGGGCTACACCACAGAACATAGTCATCGGCGGGCTGGCGGGAGCCATGCCGCCGCTGCTTGGCTGGACCAGCATCACGGGACAGCTCTCGGCCGAACCCTGGCTGCTGGTGATGATCATCTTCGCCTGGACGCCGCCTCACTTCTGGGCGCTGGCAATCCACAGGCGAGATGAGTATGCCGGCGCCAAGATCCCCATGCTGCCGGTCACCCATGGCATTGCCTTCACCAAGACGGCGATCCTGCTCTATCTGCTGATGCTGACCCTGATCTGCCTGCTACCCTATCTGATCGGCATGTCGGGCCTGCTCTACCTGATAGGCAGCCTGATGTTGAACCTATTGTTCTGCTGGCATGGCTGGTTGCTGAAGTACTCGGAGCGGCCCGGTCAGGCGATGCGGACTTTCCGTTTCTCCATCTACCACCTGATGCTGCTGTTTGGTCTGCTGATCCTGGATCACCATTGGCTGTGGCGGCTGTCCTAGGGAAAGCCATCTGCCTTTGAGTTTCAGGGGCTTGGGATGGGGACAATTCAGGGGCGCAGTGCGAGGGATACGGCTCAAGTGACAAGGCTGGCCCAGGGCCAGCCTTGTCGTTTTCAGAGCTTGACCATGATGTGGCGCGGCACTGTGTAATCCTCCAGCGCGTAGAGAGAGAGAGCCTTGCCGTAGCCGGACATCTTCATGCCGCCGTGGGGCATCTCCGAGGTGAGCATGAAGTGGGTGTTGATCCAGGTGCAACCATATTGCAGGTGGCTGGCCACCTTGCTGGCAAGGCCGAGATCCCGGGTCCAGACCGAGCTGGCGAGGCCATAGTCCGAGTCGTTGGCCCACTGCACCACCTGCTCTGCATCGTTGAAGCGAGTTACCGACACCACCGGGCCGAACACCTCACGCCGCACTATCTCATCCTCCTGGCGGGCGCCGACGATCAGGGTCGGCTCGAAGAAGAAGCCGTTGCCTGGGCGGATCTTGCCTCCCGCCGTCACCTCCACGTGGCCGCTGCTCTGGGCCCGTTCTACGAAGCTGGCAACCCGGTTGCGTTGCCGGTCCGAGATGAGCGGCCCCATCTCCACTCCCTCCTCGCGCTGGCTGCCCACCTTGATGGACGCCACTGCATCCGTCATGGCTGCGACGAACTTGTCGTAGATTTTTCCCTGGGCGTAGATGCGGCAGGCGGCGGTGCAGTCCTGGCCTGCATTATAGAAGCCGAAGGTACGAATACCTGCCACCACGGCTTCCAGATCCGCGTCGTCGAAGATGATGACAGGCGCCTTGCCCCCCAGCTCAAGGTGGGTGCGCTTCATAGTACGGGCGGCGCTCTGCAAAATCTTCTGGCCGGTGGCGATATCGCCGGTCAGGGACACCATGCGCACCAGCGGGTGCTCCACCAGCGGCGCCCCCACGCTCTCGCCCCGGCCGCAGACGATGTTGATGACGCCGCGGGGGAAGAGCTCGCTGGCGAGCTCGGCCAGGCGCAGGGCGGTGAGCGGAGTCTGCTCTGAGGGCTTGAGCACTACCGTATTGCCGGTGGCGAGCACAGGCGCCATCTTCCAGGCCGCCATCATCAGCGGGTAGTTCCAGGGTGCTATGCTGCCCACCACACCTATGGGATCACGGCGGATCATGCTGGTGTGTCCCTCTATGTACTCCCCCGCCAGCGGCCCCTGCAGGCAGCGGGCCGCCCCGGCGAAGAAGCGGAAGCAGTCCACCACAGCCGGCAATTCGTCGTTCAGCACCGCCAGATAGGGCTTGCCGCAGTTGAGGGATTCGAGCGCTGCGAACTCCTCGGCATGGCGCTCTATGGCATCGGCGAGGCGCAACAACAGATTGCTGCGCTGGGCCGGGGTGGTGCGGCTCCACTGGGTGAAGGCGCGCTGGGCGCCGTTCACCGCGCGGTTCACCTGCTCGAACGAGGCTTCGGGCACGGAGGCGAGCAACTCGCCGGTGGCCGGGTTGAGGATGGGCTCGGCTGGGCCGTCTCCGGTGACAAACTGGCCGTCGATCAAGAGTTGGGTTGATAGCTTCATGTTGCATCCTTGCACGGGCGTTGAGTTGTTACTTGCCACTGCCAGTGACATCCTGGCCGTCGCGGGTGAGGTAGTAGGCAAGCAGAATGGGGATAGTGGTGAAGGCCACTATGATGAGGGCCACCACGTTGGTGACGGGGCGATCGCGGGGGCGGATCAGCTCCTGATACATCCAGATGGGCAGCGTGGTCTGCTGGCCCGCGGTGAAGGTGGTGACGATTACCTCATCAAAGCTCAGCGCAAACGCCAGCATGCCCCCCGCCAGCAGCGCCGTGGCGAGATTGGGCAGGATCACGTAGCGCAGGGTCTGGAAGCCGTCGGCGCCAAGATCCATGGAGGCCTCGATCAGCGACTGATTGGTGCGGCGAAAACGGGCCAGCGCATTGTTGTAGACAACCACCACGCAGAAGGTGGCGTGGCCTATGACTATGGTCCAGAAGCTGAACGGGATCTCCAGCAGACCGTAGGCGGATCGCAGCGCTATGCCGGTGACTATGCCGGGCAGGGCGATGGGCAGCACCAGCAGCAGCGACACCACCTCTTGGCCGAAGAAGCGACTGCGGGCAATGGCGCCTGCCGCCAGGGTGCCGAGCACCATGGCCGCCAGGGTAGCCAGCCCCGCCACCTCCAGCGACAGCTGGATTGCGCGCCACACATCGGGTCTGTTCAGGGTCACCTCGAACCACTTCAGGGTCAGGCCGGGGGGCGGAAACTGGTAACTCTTGCTCTCGCTGGTGAAGGCGTAGAGGAAGATGAACAGGATCGGGATGTGCAGGAACAGCAGCCCGCCGATGGCGGCGTACTTGAGCAGACCGGATGGGCGCTGGCCATGGTCCTGATTGATAGAGGGATTAGAGCGCATCGAAGGCTCCTAAACGTTTCGCTATGGTGAGGTAGATGGCGATGATGAGGATCGGCACCAGCGAGAAGGCGGCGGCGAAGGGCAGGTTGCCCGCCGTGCCTTGCTGCATGTAGACCACCTGGCCTATGTACATGGTCGAGTTGCCTATGATGCCGGGGATGATGTAGTCCCCAAGCGTCAGGGAGAAGGTGAAGATGGAACCCGCCACCACGCCGGGCAGTGCCAGCGGCAGGATCAGGGTGCGAAAGGTCTGTGCCGGGGTGGCGCCGAGATCGCTGCTCGCCTCCAGCAGGGAGCGCGGGATCCGCTCCACCGCCGCCTGAATGGGCAGTATCATGAAGGGCAGCCAGACGTAGACGAAGACGATGAAGGTGCCGAGCCGCGAGAACGACAGCGAGGGGCCGCCTATCACCGGCAGGGAGAGGATGCCATCCAGCAGCCAGTCCAGTCCAAGGCTGTCCGCCAGCCAGCTGATGACCCCCTCCTTGGCCAGGATCAGCTTCCAGGCGTAGACCCGTACCAGATAGCTGGACCAGAGCGGCAGCATGATGCCCACGTAGAACAGGGCCCGGGTCTTGCCGCTGGTGTAACGCGCCATGTAGTAGGCGATGGGGAAGCCGAGCAGCGCGCAGGCCAGGGTCACCAGCAGCGACATGCCGACGGTGCGGCCTATGACGTCGAGGTTCTCCGCCCGCAGCAGGGCGACGAAATTTTGCAGTCCCAGCTCGTGGCGCACCTGGCCGCTGAACTCATCCAGTCCGAAGAAGGCGTTGGAGAGCAGCATCAGCAGGGAGCCCACGTAGATGACACCGAGCCAGATCAGCGGTGGGCCGAGCAGTATCCCCAGCAGCAGGCCGGGTCGACCGTAGAGCAGGGTGGAGAGGCGCCGCAATGGCCGTAAGCGTACAGGTTCTGTGATGTGGCTCATGGCAAGGCTCGCACTGTGGGGGAGGCTCATGGCTGAGCCCCGGACTCGGAGCCATTCAGGCGATGAATGGCCTGTTCCGGCCAGCTGAGGCTGACCCGGCTGCCATGGGCCAGACGGGCCTGCCCCTCGTTGGGGTGGTTGACGATAAGCTCGAGCCGCTCACCCAGATCGACCCGGTAGCGTACGAAGGGACCCAGGTATTCCACCTCGCGGATCTCGCCCGACCAGCCGGGGCTGCCGGCCTCACTGAGCCGGATCCGCTCAGGGCGCACCATCATCTGGCGCTCGTCACCGCACAGTCGTCTGGCCTGCTCCCCCTCGAACAGATTGACGGTGCCAACGAAACGGGCCACAAACGGTGTCGCCGGCGCGTCGTAGATGGTATCCGGTGCGGCTATCTGCTCGATCTTGCCCTGATTGAAGATGCAGATGCGGTCGCTCATGGAGAGCGCCTCCTGCTGATCGTGGGTGACGAAGATGAAGGTGATGCCGAGCTGGCGCTGCAATGCTTTCAGCTCGAGCTGCATCTGCTCGCGCAGCTTGAGATCGAGCGCCCCCAGCGGCTCGTCCAGCAGCAGGATGCGCGGCTGGTTGATCAGCGCACGGGCGATGGCGATACGCTGGCGCTGGCCGCCGGAGAGCTGGCCCGGTTTGCGGCTGCCGACGCCGGGCAGGCGTACCAGCTCCAGCATCTCGTCCACCTTGCGGTAACGCTCCGCCTTGGCCACCCCCTTGAGCATCAGGCCGTAGCCGATGTTGTCGCGCACATCCATGTTGGGGAACAGGGCATAGTCCTGGAATACGGTGTTGAGGTTGCGATCGTAGGGCGGCACCCGGGAGCAGGGCTCACCGAACAGGCGGATCTCCCCCTCGCTCGGGTATTCGAAGCCGGCGATCATCCGCAGGCAGGTGGTCTTGCCGGAACCGCTCGGGCCAAGCAGGGTAAAAAACTCGCCGGAAGGGATCTGGAAGGAGATGTCGTCGACCGCCTTCACCTCGCCATAGTGGCGGCTGACGCGGTCAAATTGTACGGCGTTCATGGAGCGTCCTTGTCTGTGCAGGGATGGGCCGGACTCCTGTCCGGCCCGCTGGGTTGCGCATAGTCAGCTCAAGCTCAGCGACCACCCAGAATGGCGATATAGTCTGAGACCCAGCGATAGTGCAGAGGACACGCGGGTCTCCTGTTACTGGCGCAGGGGAACCGATGGATGTCGTGCTGATCAATCTGCATCAGCGACCACCCAGGATGGCGATATAGTCGGAGACCCAGCGATAGTAGGGCACGCAAGTCCCCTGGCTCTTGCACTGGGAGACGGGGGTACGCCAGAAGTGCACCCGATCGAAGTTGTCTATGCCGTTGGTCTTGCAGCCCTCTTTCCCCAGCAGGGCGTTGCCCTCACAGGCGGCGGGCACCACGGGCACTGAGCCGAACCAGGAGGCGAGATCCCCCTGCAGCTTGTTGTTGAGGGAGTGCTCCAGCCACTGGTAGGCGCAGGTCAGGTTCTTGGCCTCGCTGTGTACCATGCTGGTGTCGGCCCAGCCGGTGACCCCTTCCTTGGGCACAGTGGTGGCGATGGGCTGCTTGTCGGCGATCAGGGTGTTGGCCTGGAATGGCCAGGAGTCGGAGGCCACCACTCCCTCGTTCTTGAAGTCATCGATCTGGACGAAGGCATCGTGCCAGTAGCGGCCCACCAGCTGGCGCTGCTTGCGCAGCAGCTCTAGGGAGGCCTTGTACTGATCCTCGTTCAGCTCGTAAGGGTCTTTGATGCCGAGCGCCGGCTGGTGGGTCATCAGATAGAGGGCTGCATCTGCGATGTGAATGGGGCCGTCGAAGGCCTGTACCCGTCCCTTGTTGGACTTGCCGTCCGGCAGGGTTTGCTCTTCGAACACCAGGCTCCAGGAGTCAGGGGCCTTGGGGAACACCTTGGTGTTGTACATCAGTATGTTGCCACCCCACTGGTAGGGCACGCCGTAGTGTTTTCCCTCCACAGTGTGCCAGGGCGCACTCTGCAGGCGGGGATCTATCTTGCTGTAGCTCGGGATCAGCGCCAGGTTGAGCGGCTGTACCTTGCCACCCGCGATGAGGCGCAGGCTGGCGTCACCGGAGGCGGTCACCAGATCAAAGCCTCCCTCGTTCATCAGCGCCACCATTTCGTCCGAGGTCGCCGCCGTCTTGACGCTGACCTTGCAGCCAGTCTCCTTCTCGAAGCCGGTCACCCAGTCGTAGTTCTTGTCGGTCTCGCCACGCTCTATGTAGCCGGCCCAGGCCACGATATTGAGTTGGCCTTCACCTTTGCCGAGTTCGGTCGGGGCGGCCTGGGTCTGGCCTGCCAGCAGGGCGGGGATCAGGGCCAGGGTCAGGGGGGTCAGTTTCATCTTGCTCTCCTTGCATGATCGGAAACCATGGCGATACCGCAATGGCAATTAACATCCTGTTAACCAGTCATGAGCGTAGGAGAAGACGGTGGTAATGAGAATTTCAATTTTTAACGCCAGAGGTATCTGCTAAATCGATATCGAGTGCAGATGAATCTGAATTTCTGTGGCAAATACGGTCGTCAGGTCTCCGGGAACGGTTAGCGAGAAACCTGCTGACGGGCCCGCAAGCGGCTCTGATCCCGCACTATGTCGATGAATTCGCGGGCAGTCCAATCCAGCCGCGAGCCGCGCCGCCACACCAGCCCTATGTCGATGGCGGGAATGGGTTCCTTGATGGTGCGGGCCTCGACCCGCTCCTGCTCTAGTGACCAGGGGCGATAGGCAAAGTCTGGCAACAGGGCAACCCCGAGCTGGCTGGCGACCAGGCTGCGTACCGCCTCCACCGAGGCGGTACGCAGCACGATGCGCGGGGCTATGCCGTAGCGGCGCAGGCCGCCGCCGATGATCTGGTCCAGCTGATCGGCGGTCAGCGAGATCATGGGCTCTTCGCCGAGTGCCTTGAGGGAGAGGGTCGATTCGGTGCAGAGGGGGTGGTTGGCGGCGAGCCAGACCCGCAGCGGCGAGCGGGTCAGCAGCTCGGTATCGAACGCCTCTTGGCGGATGGTGCGGTTGGTCATCAGGATCCCCACGTCCACCTCGCCGTTGACTATCTGGTGCTCGAGATAGGGCTGTTCATCCTCCTTCACCTCGATCCGCACCGCCGGAAAGGCGCGGCGAAAGCGGCCGAGCGCTTCCGACAGGTAGTAACCGGCCACCAAGGTAGTCACGCCTATGGTGAGCTGCCCCTGATCCTGCTGGGCCACCGCCTTGAGGGACTGGCCTGCCTCCGTCATGGCGCCGAGGATGCGGCGGGCGTGCAGCAGAAACTGGTGGCCTTGGGTGGTGAGGCTGACCCCGCGCGGATTGCGCTCGAACAGGGCTGCGCCCAGTTCGGTTTCCAGCTCGCGAATGGCGCTGGTGACCGCCGACTGGGAGATGTGCAGCTCGGCGGCTGCGCGGCTGACCGAGAAGCTGTCGGCCACGGCGACGAAATAGCGGATCTGGCGAAAGGTAAAATTCATCTGGGCATCCTGCCACTCGCGACTGGGGTGGCTGCCAGCTTAACCTCGAATCCCGCTCAAACAAAAGGCGCCGTGATGGCGCCTTTGTCATTGATCTCGCAACGATTAGCGGGAGCTGGCAGCGGCCACCAGCGGAACCCGGTTCACCGCCTTGCCCAGGTAGGCGAGGGTGATGGTCACTATGATGCAGGTGAAGCTGAGCCACATGTAGGGCAGGTAGTCGAGGGTGGCGACCCCGAGCACCCCGGCCATGAAGATACCGTTGTCGCTCCAGGGCACCATGCCGCAGGTGAGGGTGCCGCCGAACTCGGCGTTGCGGGAGAGGTTCTTGCGTGCCAGTCCCAGCCGGTCGTAGTTCTTGGCCATGATCTTGGGGGTCAGGATCAGCGACACATACATGGCCGAGCCGAACACGTTGGCCAGGAAGGCTGTGCCTATGGTGTGGCTGGTCAGGCTGCCGACGCTGTTGATGCGCTTCTCGAAGGCGCCGGCAATCACGTCCAGAATACCGACCTTCTCCAGCAGGCCGCCAAAGCCCAGACCGAAGATGATCACGGCCACCGAGCCCAGCATGGACTCCATGCCACCACGACCCAGGATGTTGTCGATGAAGTCGATGCCGGAGATGATGGGGAAGGGGCTGTAGGCTGAGTGCATCGCCTTGACCGGATCCATGTCCTGAAATGCGATGGCCCAGATCAGGCCCAGCAGGGCGCCGAAGCTGATCACCGGGAAGGCGGGTTTGCGGTTGGCCAGCAGGCCCAGCACCAGCACCACGGGGACTATGGCCAGCGGCGTGATGTTGAACTGCTTGTCGAGCGCCTCCATCACCAGATTGACCTGCTCCAGGCTGACATTGCCGGAGTACTGCATGCCGACCAGGGTGAACAGCACGGCCGTGATGACATAGGAGACTAGGCTGATGGGCAGCATCCCCTTGATGTGTTCCACCACATCGACGTTGGACATGGTCGATGCCAGCACCACGGAGTCGGAGAGCGGGGAGAGCTTGTCACCGAAATAGACACCGGAGAGCACGGCGCCGGCCACCAGGGGGGCGGGGACTCCCAGGCTGTGGCCAATGCCCATCATGGCGATGCCGGCGGTGGCGGCAGAGCCCCAGGAGGTACCGGTGGCCAGGGAGGTGAGGGAGCAGATGATCAGGGTCGCCAGCAGGAAGATGGAGGGGTGTATCACCTTGAGACCGAAGTAGATGATGCTGGGCACTATGCCGCCGGCGATCCAGGTGCCGACCAGGGCACCGACGGAGACCAGTATCAGGATGGCCCCCATCCCCTTGGAGACGCCATCGACGGCGGCCTGCTCCAGGGACTTGTAATCATGGCCGAGCTTGATGCCAAGCCCCATGATGACGAACCAGGCGATGAACAGCGCCAACTGGATTGGCAGGTCGAGCACGCTGGTAAACGAGAAGGCCAGGGCCAGGAAAATGGCCAGGCAGGTAAACACCTGCGACATGCCCGGTAGTCGGATGTGGTTTTGTTGGTTTTGCATAGATACTTCCTAAACTCTTGCTCGCCAAGGTCAGTCCCTCTCGTCCTGTGGATACACGTATCCCGAGGGGCCAACCCAAAAAGAGGCCGCAATCTACCACAAACCAGGGGGGGCAAATCCCAACAGATTTAGCAAAAATGCAGTTTTGATTGAAAAACTTACAAATTAGTTGATCTCATAACCCGTTTTTGAGTGCTCTGTTTGCCCCTATGGGACATTCGACTCTGATAGAAAAGTCCGATTGCATACTCCTAAAATACAAATGATAATCGTTATCAAGTAATGCGGGAGGAGGCATCACCATGATCTGGATTGTGAGAGTCATGTTGTTGGTCGGGCTGCTGGCCGTGCTGGGTTGGGGCCAGGAGAAAGAGTACGGCATCTGGAGTCTTGGCTTTGTGCTGGCCGCCTGGGTCATGCTGGAACCCAGGCTGAGGCCTGCCCTTATCCTGCTGCCGGTGGCCGGGATGACCGGCATAGCGGCTCTGATCTGGCAGCAGCCCTGGTGAGGATCAGGGGATGGGGGCGCTCTGAACCTTCTCCTGTGCCAGCTTGAGCGACTCAATGACGTTTTTCTCCATCTCGGTACGCTTGGCATCGGTCAGGAAGTAGATCATGTCGACGTCGTGACGTATGTAGTGGGAGGGCAGCTGGTTGAGGGTCAGGCAGCAGAGATCGGCTATCTGGTTGGTGTTCAGCGTCAGGTTCAGACCCTGTCTCTCAATCTCCTTGAGCACCAGATGCTCGTAGAAGTTGTGAATGTCGGTATCCAGTATCATATGCGTTCCTTGGCATGACGATGGGCGGTAAGTCGTCAAAAGCATAGTCATAACAAGGAGTAAAAACAAAAAGCCCATCACTTGCGTGATGGGCTTTTTATGTAATGAATGGTGCGAAGAGAGGGACTCGAACCCTCACATCCGTGGGACACTAACACCTGAAGCTAGCGCGTCTACCAATTCCGCCACCTTCGCACACTGATTTTCTCCAGCTGGTTTTTAAATGCGGTTGGAGCGCATTGCTCTGTTTTTACATGTCAGAATCATGGTGCGAAGAGAGGGACTCGAACCCTCACACCCGGGGGGCACTAACACCTGAAGCTAGCGCGTCTACCAATTCCGCCACCTTCGCACACTGATTTTCTCCAGCTGGTTTTTAAATGCGGTTGGAGCGCATTGCTCTGTTTTTACATGTCAGAATCATGGTGCGAAGAGAGGGACTCGAACCCTCACACCCGGGGGGCACTAACACCTGAAGCTAGCGCGTCTACCAATTCCGCCACCTTCGCACATTCGGGTTATCAGTCTGGATTGACATGCTGTCTGATAAAAGCATGTTGCAGTATGGTGCGAAGAGAGGGACTCGAACCCTCACATCCGTGGGACACTAACACCTGAAGCTAGCGCGTCTACCAATTCCGCCACCTTCGCACATTGTGTTAGCAGTTTTGATTTACATCCTGTCTGGAGAAGCATGGTGCGAAGAGAGGGACTCGAACCCTCACATCCGTGGGACACTAACACCTGAAGCTAGCGCGTCTACCAATTCCGCCACCTTCGCATCACTGCGGTGGGGGATTCTATAGAGTTTTGGAAGAGCGTCAACAGCCAAAGGGGACTTTTTTCGCTGTTGACGTTCAAAGCAGTGCTAAGGGCACAAAACTTCAGCAATTAGCGTCATTGACGCGCCAGGGCGTCCCGATACATCTGCTCATACTGGGTGACCGAGTCCGGCCAGTTGAAGCGGGTGTTCATGGCGTTGCGCTGCACTCTGGCAAACCGTTCGGGATCCTGCAGGTAATAGAGCAGGCTGCGGCGCATGGCATCGAGCAGTATGTTGGCGGTCGGATCGTTGAAGCAGAAGCCGGTGGCGTGCTCAGGATCGGCATCCCAGTCCACTACGGTATCCTTGAGGCCACCGACGGCCCGCACCAGCGGCAAGGTGCCGTAGGCCAGGCTGTACATCTGGTTGAGACCGCAGGGTTCGAACAGGGAGGGCATCAGGAAGAAGTCGGCGCCCGCTTCCACCAGGTGGGCCAGCCGGTCGTCATAGGTGTTGATGAAGGCAAACTTGTCCGGGTACTGCTGGGCCATGGCCTGCAACTGGGCGGCGAGGGAGGGATCCCCCGAGCCCACTATCACCACCTGCACCTTGTGATGCAGGAACTTGTCCAGCACCGGCAGCAACAGGTGCACCCCTTTCTGCTCGGTCAGCCGGCACACCATGCCGTAGATGGGCAGATCCGCCACCGGCAGGCCGGTTTCCTGTTGCAGCGTCTGTTTGCAGATCCGCTTGCCGGCGAGGTTGTCGACGTCATAGGTGGCGGGCAGGAAGTCGTCGAAGGCCGGGTCCCAGTCCTGATAGTCGCAGCCATTGAGAATGCCGCGCAGGTCGGCTGCCCGCTGCTGGAAGATGCTGGCCATGCCGTGGGCGCCCAGGTGAGTCAGCAGCTCGCTAGCGTAGTTGGGACTGACCGCGTTGATCTTGTCGGCATAGAGTACCCCGCACTTGAGCAGGTTGATGTGACCGTAGTCGTAGCTGATGCGCTGTTCATACTCGGCAATCTCGGGCATGGCCCAGAACTGCTCCCGACCGAACACTCCCTGGAAGGCCGCGTTGTGAATACTGATCACGCTGCGGGTGTGCTGGAAGAAGGGGTTATGGGCATGACGGGACTTGAGCAGCAGTGGCAGCAGACCGGTATGCCAGTCGTTGCAGTGCACTATGTCGGGGGCAAAGTTGAGCTGTTCGCAAGCATGCAGGGCCGCGGCCGAGAAGAAGGCGAAGCGTTCACCATTGTCGCCATAGGCCTGGTTGTTCTCGGCGTAGAGCTGGGGTCGATCGAAATATTGCGGGCAGTCGAGCAGGTAGACACAGACCCCTTCCAGCTCCATCTGATAGATGCGATAGCCGATATCCGGCAGTCCCGGATGGGTTGGCAACCAGCGCGAGGCGATCAGTCTGGCCTCATCACGGCGTTTGATCGTCTTGTAGAAGGGCAGGATGATCCTGACGTCATGGCCCTTCTGGGCCAGATACAGCGGCAGGGCTCTGGCCACGTCCGCCAGGCCCCCGGTCTTCACAAGCCCCTCAACTTCCGAGGCAACAAACAGGATTTTCAGTGGGTTAATAGCCAACTCTTGCTCCCTTAGGTACCACGACGATACCGCCTTCGGATACGGTAAATCTCTCTCTGTCATGGTCCAGATTTTCACCGATCACGGTGCCGGGTGCAATTTCAACGTTCTTGTCAATGATGGCGCGTCGAATGGAACAGCCTTCGCCAATCTTCACATCCCCGAGCAACACCGACTCGCTGATGTGGCTGCAGGGGCCTATGTTGCAGCGAAAACCCAGGATGGAGCGCTGGATCTGGCTGCCCTGAATGAAGCAACCGCCGGAGATCAGGGAGTTGGCAATCTTGACCTTGCAGTCATCGGTATCGACGAAGGTGGCGGGCGGCAGGGGCGGATAGTGAGTGTGCAGCGGCCACTTGCGGTTGTAGAGGGAGAAGGGGGCGTCGTCCGCCACCAGATCCATGTGCGCCTGCCAGTAGGAGTCGAGGGTGCCCACGTCGCGCCAGTAGACATTGGGCTTCTCGCCCGGGATCACGTTGGTACTGTAGTCGTAGACATAGACGGGGGCGCGCGGGAACAGGCTGGGGATGATGTCCTTGCCAAAATCGTGGCTGGAGTTCTCCTCGGCGGCATCGCGCTTGAGCTCGCGGTAGAGCGCTTCGGTTTCGAAGATGTAGTTTCCCATCGAGACCAGTGCCTGGGTGGGATCCCCCGGGATGTGCTTAGGATGTTTGGGTTTTTCTTCGAAGCCTATCATGCGCCCTTCCTGATCCACCTCGATCACCCCGAAGGCGCTCGCCTCCTCGATGGGCATGCGCAGGGCGGCGACGGTCAGGGCGGCGGCCTTCTGTTTGTGGAAGGTCACCATCTGGCTCACATCCATCTTGTAGATGTGGTCGGAGCCGAAGATGCAGACGTGCTCGGGGTCGGAGATCTCGATGAAACGCAGGTTCTGGTAGATGGCATCGGCCGTGCCGTCATACCAGCGTTTGCCCATCCGCATCTGGGCAGGAATGGGGTCGATGAAGCGGTCCGTGATGCCGACTATGTTCCAGCCCTTCTTCATGTGCAGATAGAGGGACTGGGACTTGAATTGGGTCAATACGTAGATGCGCAGGAAGTCTGCGTTGACGAAGTTGTTGAGGACGAAGTCGATCAGTCGATAGCTGCCGCCGAACGGGACAGAGGGCTTGCTGCGAGTGGTGGTAAGCGGCTGGAGACGGGTTCCTTCGCCGCCTGCCAGTATCATGGTGAGTATGCCTGCCATCGTATTTCTCTCCCTGAATTTATGATATGAAAAGGTTTTCAGCTCACTGCAAAAAAACACCCCTAAAGGGGTGGTTAAACGATTGACAATTACCTTATCAGATCCCGGATGGGGCCCTCTACTTGTTTTATTACACCGGTTACACTTATTTACACTTTGCTCAGATACACCTTGAATTTGCTGTCGCTGTTGACCACTTCGGTCCGTTTGAAGTGCGTATCCAGTATAGGCTGATATCGCAGGAAGGCGTTGGCGACTATGGTCAAACCGCCATTCGCCGACAGGTATTCCGGTGCCTTGGCGAGGAAGGTTTCGGTGGCCGCATAGAAGGTCTTGAGCCCGGCGTGGAAGGGAGGGTTCGAGACGATATGTTGAAACTTTTCAGCAATGTCGGAGTAAACGTCAGAGGCATGAACTTTCCCCTGCAAGCCATTGACGGCCAGGGTGCGGCGGCTCGACTCCAGCGCCAGCGCGCTGATATCCACCATGCTGACCGCCAGATCCGGATTACGTTTGGCCAGCATTGACCCTATGACACCTGCGCCGCAACCAAAATCGAGCAGCTTGCCCCGCATCGGCGGCAGGCTGGCCAGCAACATCTGGCTGCCCAGATCCAGCTCGTCGGCACTGAATACCCCCGGCAGCGCCAGCACGGTCAGTTCCGTCTCACCCGCCTTGCATTCATACCGGCTGAACCAGGCGTCCAGTTCGAATGGCGCTACCGGTTTGCTCAGCTCACCGTGATAGAGGGAGCAGCGGCGCGCCGAGTCGCGCTTGATGGGCTTGTCGCCGTAAGGGGCCAGCAGCTTGTCGGCGCCGTTGATGCCGCCGCGATTCTCACCGGCCAGAAACAGATCGGCGCCAGCCTCCAGCAGGGGGGTCATCATGGCCAGCAGGTATTGCGCCTCGGCCTTGGCCTTGGGCATCAGCAGCAGCAAAGCATCGAAACGGGGGGCGCCGCCGAGCTGGTGATCGAACTGGATGGCGTCCCCCAGTGCGGCCTGCTGACTGCGGTAGTAGCAATAATCCGTGGTGAATACAGTCAGGGATAGGGCCAGCTCGGCCAGCTGGCGGGGATAGTCATCCTCCAGCGTCCCGCAGACAAGTAGCCGCTTGCCGACAAAGAGGGCTTGGTTTCGTTCCAGCATCTGGCTGACGGCACTGACAGGGCTGCTCATCGGGTCTCTCCACACAATTTTGGGCGGCCATTATACATAGCCCCTTTCGCCTTGACATTTATGCCGTGTTCCCGAAATATGCCCAGACACCATTTTTTGACCAGAGATGATGAAATGCGGTTCAACGGGTTGAAACGAAAGCACAAGAAAAGCCTGACATTCGGGCCTGCCGACGTTCGCGCGTAACCTCTCATCCCTGAGAAGATTCAAACCCCGGTTGCGCAGCCCGTACCGGGGTTTTTTATTGCCATATGCGAGTCAACGGAGAAGGAAATCCCATGTTTCAAGGTTCGATAGTTGCCCTGATCACCCCATTTCGACAGGGCCAGCTGGATGAGGCCGCACTGGCCCGTCTGGTGGAGTGGCACATAGCGCAGGGGACCCACGGCATAGTGCCGGTCGGTACCACGGGTGAGAGCCCGACCCTGACCCACGACGAGCATTGCCGGGTGGTGGAACTGGTGGTCAAGCAGGTGGCGGGGCGCATTCCCGTGATTGCCGGCGCCGGCTCCAACAACCCGGTCGAAGCGATCGAATACACCCGCCACGCCGAGCAGGCGGGGGCCGATGCGACCCTGCATGTGGCCGGTTACTACAACCGTCCCAATCAGGAGGGGCTCTACCACCACTTCAAGGCGGTGCACGATGCGACGACCAAGCCCATCATCGTCTACAACATTCCGCCGCGCGCCATCGTGGACGTGCAACCGGCGACCCTGGCCCGCCTGGCCGAACTGCCACGCATCGCCGGCGTGAAGGATGCCACCGGCGACCTGGCCCGCCCCTGGATCGAGCGCCAGCTGATCAAGAAGCCGTTCGCCTGGCTCTCCGGCGAAGATGCCACCGCGGTGGCCTACAACATAGGTGGCGGCCAGGGCTGCATCTCGGTGACGGCCAACGTGGCCCCCAAGCTGGTGGCCGAGGTGCAGAACCTGACGCTGGCCGGTGAGTGGCAGGCCGCCCGTGAGTTGCAGGACACGCTCATTCCGCTGCATCAGGCCATGTTCGCCGAGCCGAGCCCGGCGGGCGCCAAGTATGCGGTCTCCCTGCTGGGCTTTTGCAGCGAAGAGTGTCGCCTGCCGGTGATGCCGCTGTCCGAGGCGACCCGCGAGCGCATCCGCAGCGCGATGCAGGCATTGAATCTGTTATAAAAATTGGGCTCTGGATCGCGCTTTTGACTGCCTAGTCAATTAATGTGCAAGGTTTGCCGATATACTCGCTTGGATACAACCAAGGATGGCAGGCATGCAGGAATGGGATCCAGAGCACTTCACCAGTTTTGAACATCTCTGTGAAGTGACGCTGGCAGCGGTCAGGGAAAAGACAGAAGCCGAACAAATTTACCTCTGGTTGCGGGCTCCCGAGTCCCAACTTTACAGCTTTCAGCTCGATCAGGGGCTGATCTGCCTGAATGCGGACATTGCCGCCCCCCTCAAACTCCCCGTCATCTTCATCGAACATGCCTTCGACAAGGGCCAGCTGGTGGTGGAGCAGATAGCCCCGACGACCGATGTCTGGGAGACGGTCGAACCCGAAATTCCACGCCTGCGTGCCTGCTTCCCGCTCAAACGCCAGAAGGGACTCAAGGCCGTGGTCTATCTGGAGACTCGCCGTCGCCTCGATCGCCTCTCCCGACGCCAGCAGCAGAGCATCCAGTTGCTGATGCACTACCTGGCCGCCGAGCTGGAGAGCCGGTTGCTCGCCAGCCAGATCGATCAGGAGCGGGATCAGCGCAGGCACACCCAGGCCGATCTCATCCGCAGCCAGGCGCTGCAAGACTCTTTCCTCAGCATGTTGCAGGCGCTGCATCAGGTGGGGGTCAAACTCTCCCGCTGCGACAGCGAGCATCAGCTGCTGCACGATGCGGTGGCGCTGGCCCGTCAGGATCTGCAGTTCGACCGCATCGCCATCTTCCTGGTCGACGCCGAGTTCAAGACAATGCACGGCACCTGGGGTACCAACGAGGCGGGTGAACTCATCGACGAGCACCACTTCATCAGTCCCATTCCGGAGCACCCCACGGTGCAGGAGGCCCTGCGCCGCAAGGACTATGTGCTGGTGCTGGAAGATGCGCCGCTCTACTACGAGAAGCAGGAGGTGGGGCGCGGCTGGAATGCCATGGTCTCGCTGTGGGACGGTGCCACGCCCATCGGCTGGATCGCCGCCGACAACCTGCTGTGGCGGCGGCCGCTCAAGGCGTACCAGAGCGAGATCTTCAAACAGTATGCGGCCATGCTCTCCCAGCTGTTGATCCGTCAGCGCACCCAGGCCGCGCTGGAGCGCTTCAACCGGGAGCTGGAGCTGAGGGTCAGCGAGCGCACCATGCAATTGGCGGAGACCAACCGGGCGCTAGAGGAGGCCAACAAGCGGCTGTCGCTGCTGTCGCTGGAGGATCCCCTGACCGGCATCGCCAACCGTCGCCACTGGGATCTCACCATGCAGCGGGAGTGGGAGTGGGCCCGTCGCCACCAGGGCCTGCTGGCGGTGCTGATGATCGACGTGGACGAGTTCAAGTCCTACAACGATCACTTCGGCCATGCCAAGGGGGATCTGTGTCTGCAACAGGTGGCCAGCTTGCTGCAGGAGGCGGAGCGGCGGCGCACCAACCTGGTGGCCCGCTACGGCGGGGAGGAGTTCGTGATCCTGCTGTGCGGCCCGCAACCCGAAGAGGCCGAGCGGTTGGCGGAGCGGATTCACGAGGGGCTCAGTGAATTAAAGATCCCACATCCGGCTTCCCGAGTTGCTGATTTCATTACGGTTAGCATAGGCTTTAGCTATCTGGTTCCCTCGCTGGATGGAACATGGCAGAGCTTGACCGAACAGGCCGATCAGGCGCTCTATCATGCCAAGTCGCAGGGGAGGGCGTGTACGCTAGCCTATCGGTGAGCCCATGTTGTTACGTCGCTATCCCATCTTCAATCGTCGTCTCGCCCTCGTTGCCTATGGCATGGACTATCAGCTTGCCGACCCCGCCGAATGGACTCTTCTCGCGACGCAATGCCGTCTGCTGGCCCAGGGGCGCCAATACTTGCTGCCCTTCAGCCATGAACAACTCGATGAGCAACGTCCCCTGCTGTTCGATCAGGACACTATCCCACTGGTCGAGGCCTCGGCCGAGCGGTTGCCCGCCTCGTTTCCCGTACTGGCCCAGTGGCGCGATTATCGACGCCGTCTGGCCGTGCACGGAGCCCAGCGCGAGCCCCGCTGGTTCAACGCCTCCCGGCTGCTGGTGTTCTGGATGGGGGAGGAGGGGATCAGTCAGCCGACCGAGCACAAGCGGATGGCGCTCGACATCGAGACCTGGGGCGATTTTCTGCCGCTCAAGGAGGCGGGGGTGGACTTCTTTGCCGGCGGTTTCCTCGCGCGTCCCGAGCTGGTGAATCAGCGCGCCGCCCAGCCGGACATGAAGCTGGTGCAGGAGATACTGCAAATCATCTGCCATGAGGAGTTCTCCTTTGCCAGGGTCGCCAGCCTGCTGGAGCAGGACGCCTGGCTGCCGGGCCAGCTGATGACCTATGTCAACGCCCCCGGCTTCGATCACGCCAGCCCCATCGTCTCGGTCACGCGGGCGCTCTCCTATCTGGGGGAACAGGAGATCCGCAAGTTCGTGCTCATCTACGGGCTGGCGCGGGTCAGTCAGCACATGCCGGAGGCCTGTACCCGCATGGCCATCGCCCGTGGCCGTTTCTGCGAGCTGATCGCCGTGACCGCACTCGGCAAGGCCGCCGCCAGCTGGGCGTTTCTGGTGGGGCTGGTGCTGGATGGGTCGCTGCTCTCCGAGCAGCTCAAGGCCCATCTGCCCAAGGATGTGAAGCGGGCGCTCGAGTCCAGTGAGGGGCCGCTCTTTCATCTGTTCCAGCTGGTGAAGACCTATGAGCAGGGGAACTGGCCGCTGCTTGCCCAGCTGGCGCCTAACTATCAGCTGGATCCCGCCAAGCTGACCCCCATCTATTTTCAGGCTCAAATGTGGGGGCAAGCGTTTCTCGCCACCTAGGTCATGGCGACGGGACGCGGCTCTGGTTAGAATGGGGACCCATTTTCAGACACAGATCCCGCACCATGACCCTCTCCGGATTTCAAGGCCTGGTATTTGACCTCGATGGCACCCTGGTGGACTCAATGCCACTGCACCTTGCCGCCTGGGCGCACACGGCCCGGGAGTTTGGCTTTCACTTCGATGCCGACTGGTTCTATGAACTCGGCGGCATGCCGAGTCGCAAAATCGCCCTGCTGGTCGCCGAGCAGCAGCAGATCGCCCTGGATCCGCTGGTGGTGACCCGCTGCAAGACGGATCACTACGTGGCCAACCTGCACAGGGTCACCGTCTTCCCGGCCATGCTGGAACTGGTTCAGCGCCATCACGGCCTCATTCCCATGGGGATAGGCACAGGCTCGCCCCGTATCAATGCCGAGGCCGTGCTGCGCAATACCGGGCTGGATCGTTACTTCCCCGTGGTGGTGACCGCCGACGATGTGGATCTGCACAAGCCCCATCCAGATACGTTTCTGCTGGTTGCACGTCGGCTGGGGGTCGAGCCGGCGACCTGTCTGGTGTTCGAGGATACGGGAATTGGCGTACAGGCCGGTCAGGCTGCGGGCATGCAGACCTGCATGGTCAGGGATGGCAGACCGGTCGACTTGCAGTATTGAAGTGAAGGGCGGTGAAACAGGTGGATCCACTCGGAGGAAGAGTGGAGTCCATTCTCATACGGGACAGACATGATAAATGAGAATGGACTCGGTCACCCTTTGACGCAGCAATGGCGTGGGGGTGATTCAGGCAAGCGCATTACTGCTCGCTGCTACCGCCGCCCTGGTTGTCATCGTAACGACCGGGGGCGCCATGGGGACGCGGCGCCATGGAGACGCGCGGCTTGCGGGCACGCTGTATGCTGACCTGGGGACGGCCGGAGTGCATGGCGATGGTGGAGATCTTGGCCTTGTAGACCAACTGCTGGTTGCCATGGGCATCGGTCAACAGCACGCTGTACTGGTCGAAACCGCTGATGGTCCCCTCCAGCTTGATGCCGCTCACCAGGAAGATGGCGACCTGACTGCGATTCTTGCGCAACCAGTTGAGGGCAGAATCTTGCCCGTTCCCGAGGGAGAAGGCTTGCTCGATCGTGGAGTAGCTTGGGGATTCAGTTGTCATAAATTATTGTCCCGCGGAAAAAAGTGGCGTTTGATTGTGCTAAATGGTCACTGGCTTGTCAAAGTCATTCTCGCTCCCATCCCGGATGGTGCAACGACAGTGCTGGTCGGCAGGGGCCGCTGCTGTAATAATTGGCGGCTCTGGCCCCGTGGCGGGCCTCATGCTGGGGTTTCATCTTGCATCCGGTTTCACACCAACACCTACCCACCTATACCCATGACGCGACCGCGTGCGAAGAGTGTGACCTGCTGGTGCCGGCCACCGCGCTGGCCGTCGGGGAGACGAGCAGCTGTCCGCGTTGCGGCCATACCCTGAGCCGTCATTTGCCGGAGCAGGAGCGCAGGCCCATCGCTTACGGCTTTGCGGCCCTCATCATGTTCGTGCTCTCCAACGCCTTTACCTTCATGTCGTTCTCGGCCAAGGGGGTGGGGCAGGAGATGACGTTTCTGCAGTGCATCACCACGCTGGTGGATCAGGGCTATCTGTTTCTGGGCGCCGTGCTGAGCCTGACCCTGATCGGCCTGCCGCTGGTCTACATCGGCTCCATCATGCTGGTGCTGTGGCGGGTCGACAAGGACTTGCACAGCAATGCCCTGCGCTCCCTCGGTCGCCTGCTGTGCCGGATCAAGCCCTGGCTGATGGTGGATGTGTTCCTGATCGGGGTGCTCATCTCGCTGGTCAAGCTGATGGGGATGGCCGACATCAAGATGGGCCTGTCGTTCTGGGCCTTCGTCGGCTATACGGTGCTGCTGATCAAGATGATCTCGTCGCTGGACCGGATGTGGCTGTGGCAACGGCTGTTCGGCCCGACCGAAGCCCGCGAGCTGGATGCGGATGGCGAAGCCGCTGCCATGGCGTCCGGGCTGGTGGGCTGTCACATCTGCGGCGCCCTGAGCGAGGCGGGCGAGCACAGCTGCCCGCGCTGCGGCGGCAAGCTGCACAGCCGCAAGCCGGGCGGCCTGAACCGGACCTGGGCCCTGCTCTTCACCTCGGTGATCCTCTATGTGCCCGCCAACCTCTATCCCATCATGGACACAGTCTTCCTGGGGGACGACAGCCCTTCCACCATCCTGGGCGGCGTGGTCTTGCTGTGGGCCATGGGTTCCTACCCCATAGCCGCGGTGATCTTCATCGCCAGCGTGGTGGTGCCGCTGGTGAAAATCCTGGCGCTGCTGTGGCTTTGCTATATGGTACAGCGCGGCCACGGCGCCTCGCCCCTTGGCAAGCTCAAGCTCTATCGCATGACTGAATTCGTGGGACGCTGGTCGATGATCGACGTATTCGTGGTGGCCATCCTGGCGGGCCTGATCCGGCTCGACAACCTGATGACCATCTACCCCGGCCCCGCGGCCGTCGCATTTGCGGGTGTGGTGCTGATTACCATGGTGGCAGCCATGAGTTTCGATTCCCGCCTGATCTGGGATTTACAACAAGGAGAACGCGAACGTGAGTGAGCGTAAGAAAAGGTGGAAACCCGGCTCTGATTTTCTGAGCTCGGCCGCCGCAATCTGGATGGTGCCACTGCTGGCGCTGTTCATCGGCATCTGGATGTTGTTCCAGCACTGGTATTCGCAAGGTCCCAGCTTCACCCTGACTGTCGCCACCGCTGAAGGCATAGTGGCGGGCAAGACGGTGATCCGCTCCCGCGAGGTGGAAGTGGGCCGCATCGAGGCGGTGGAGCTCAGCGAGGACTACAGCCATGCGGTGCTGAAGGCTCGCCTGACCAATGCCGCCGCCGGCATGCTCAAGAAAGACAGCCAGTTCTGGGTGGTCAAGCCCAGGGTTGGCCGGGAAGGGGTCTCGGGCCTCGGCACCCTGCTCTCCGGCGCCTACATCGAGCTGGCCCCCGGCAAGAAGGGCAGGCCGCTGGACGAATACGCCATGCTGGACAAGCCGCCGCTGGCCTCCCAGGACGCCAAGGGGCTGCGGCTTTCCCTGAGCAGCCGGGATACCCGGGCGCTCGGGGTGGGCTCGCCCATCAACTACCAGGGCTTCACCATAGGCCAGGTGGAGGAGGCCAAGTTCCTGCCCGAGAAGAGCGAGATGCAGTACCAGATCTTCATCAACGCCCCTTATGACGTGCTGGTGAGCGGCAACTCCCGCTTCTGGATGACCCCGGGTTTCGAGGTCTCCATGAGCAGCGAGGGGATGAAGGTGAAGATGGACTCGCTGGAGAGCCTGCTCGACGGCGGCATCACCATGGGTCTGCCCCCTGGCTGGGCACCGGGTGAGCCGGCCAAGCAGATGGACGATTTCACCCTGTTCCAGGATCAGGCCAGCGTGCTGGCCGGTAGCCTGGATCAGTTCATCGACTACGTGTTCCTGTTTGAAGACAGCGTCGGTGGTCTGCACCCCGGTGCGGCGGTGGAGTATCGCGGCATCCGGGTCGGCACCGTCATCTCGGCGCCCTATCTCATCGACGAGAAAGGGGTGCAGATATTCCAGAACCGGCAGATCCCGGTACTGGCGCGCATCGAGGTGCAGCGCCTCTCCCACCGCTACGCCAACGCGGAGAAGGAGCAGTGGCGCGCCCTGTTCGGCAAGCAGTTCAAGGAGGGGTTGCGGGCGACGCTCAAGACCTCCAGCCTGTTGACCGGGGGCAAGGTGGTGGATCTGAACTTCTATCCGGATGCCCCCAAGTATCAGGCCATCAAGCTGGCCGGTTATCAGGTATTCCCGACCGTGCAGGCCGGGCTGGACCAGATCGAGCGCAAGGTGAACCAGATCCTCGACAAGTTCGTCGACATGGACACGGCCAAGACGCTGAACCAGGTGAATCACACCCTGGTCACCCTGGACCAGACCCTCAAGAACGTCAGCGCGGTGAGCGCCAATCTGGACAAGTTTACCGGCCAGAGTGCGACCCAGCAGTTGCCGGCGTCCCTGAACGACAGCCTGAAGCAGTTGCAGAGCACGCTGCAAGAGTACGATGCCAACTCCCAGACCAATCAGGATCTGCGTCAGTCGGTACAGTCGCTCAATCAGCTGATGCGTGAGTTGCAGCCACTGGTGCATTCGCTCAACGAGCAGCCGAGTTCGTTGATCTTCGATCGCGCCCGTCCCCGTGATCCCGAGCCCAAGCGAGGCCAATGATGAAAAAACAGATGATGACGCTGGCCTTGCTGGGCCTGCTGGCGGGTTGCAGTTCGGCGCCGACGGCGCTGCACTACTACTCCCTCGATGCCGAGGCGCAGCAGCCGACCACTATGACGGCACAACCGCAGCACCAGCTGGTGCTCAAACCTGTCTCCCTGTCCGGCCAGCTGGACAGGATGAGCCTGGTCTATCAGCTGGAGGGCAGGGAGTTGCACTTCGCCGAGTACCATCGCTGGGCGGGGTCGCTCGATGCCCAGCTCGATCAGCTGACCCTGAACGGTCTCTCCAGCCGGCTGCCCGGTTGGGTGGTGCGTCAGGACGGTGCTCGCAAGGGGCCAGTGCTGACCATCTCGGTCGAGCGCTTCCAGGGGCGCCACGACGGGCGCGCCGTGCTGAGTGGCCGCTGGCGACTGCTGACGGAAGAGGGCACAGTCCTGCGCGACGTTCCCTTCCAGCAGGTGCGGGTGTTGCCGGAGGATGGCTACGGCTCCCTGGTCAGCGAACTGGGACAGGGCTGGCAACAGCTGCTCGACCAGATTGCGGCAGAGGTGCGCAAGGGCGCCTGAAACCGCCGAGAATGAAAACGGGAGGCCAGAGGCCTCCCGTTTTTTTATCCCGGCACCACAGACCCGGTGCCAAGGAGGTGGAACTTACTGCTGAACGTCGGATACCCCTTCCACCTTGACCTCGACCCGGCGATCCGGGGCCAGGCAGACGATCAGCTCACGCTTGGATTTGCTGGTGCAGCTGTCGCCGGTGACAGGGGAACCCTTGCCACGCCCTTCCACATTGACCTTGCCTGCCGGCAGGCCCTTGCCGACCAGGTAATCGGCGACTGTGTGGGCACGCTGCTCGGAGAGCTTCTGGTTGTAGGCATCCGAGCCGATGCGGTCGGTATAGCCGATCACTGTGGCGACGCCATCCTTGGGTCTGGCTTGCTCAATCTGGCCGTATAGGTTATCCAGCGCCTGTCCGCCTTCCGCTTTGAGGGTCGCCTTGTTGAAGTCAAACAGCACGTCCGAGCTCAGTGTGAACTGCTTCTCGACCACCACGGGCTCAGGCGCGGGGGCCGGAACCGGGGCCGCGACCACGGGAGCAACCTGACCGAAGCGGTAGACCACGGCGACCGCCAGCAGGCCGTTGTCGAGCTCGGCCCCCGTCTTGTCGAGCGCCTTGTCACCGAGCGGGGTTGTGTACTGGTATTCGAGGCGGGCGGCCCAGTCGCGGTTGAAGGCGTATTCGGCCCCCAGTGCGCCGACGAAGGCGGCCCCGTTGTCATTGTCGAACTGCTTGCTGTCGGTCCAGGCGTAGGCACCACCGAGGCGAGTGTAGAGATCCAGGCTGTCGCTCACCGGCAGACCTATCTTCATGGTGAGCTGGGCCAGCTGGGCCTTGATCTCGTCCTGGCTGATGTCGGTGGGCGTCAGCAGGTCGGTTGCTGTGTACTTGTATTTGCCGAGCCAGTCATAACCGAGCTCGACGCCGAGGTTCTGGTTGATCTGGTAGCCGAGGAAAGCGCCGGCGCCGACGTCGTTCTTGTCCTCTTCGCCGATGGTGAAGTTGTCCTTGATGCTCTGGTTGTGATCGACACCATAGAAGTTGGACCAACCCAGCTTGGCGCCGCCATACCAGGTGTTGTCTTGTCCGGCAGCCTGGGCGTTGGCCGCAAGCAAGCCTGAAACCAGTAAGGTAATCAGTGTTTTATTCATGTTGAGCCTCTGCAATTTCATATTGGGGGGGAGGTTTTTCTATGTCGCCTCTCCTTATGGGTCGGGGCTTATAGCACAGCCACAACAGATTAAAGGTAGTCGCTTTCCATGGGTTCTCAAGCAACTGATATAAAACATATTGTGATTATTATTGCCGCAGTTGAGCTGTGTGATTTGATCTCTGGGACGGGGCGGCAATAGTTAACCGAGGCAGGATCGCACCGGGGTGGGCATGAAAAACAAATGGATATGGCTGTGCTGGTCGCTGTGGCTGGCGCCGGTCTGGGCTGCTGACTCGCTGCAGGTGGTGACAGAAGACTATGCCCCCTACAACTATCTGGAAGAGGCCGAGATCAAGGGGCTGGGCACCGAAGTGGTGGAGGCCATGTTGGAGGAGGCGGGATTCGAGTACGACCTCGACATCTATCCTTGGGCGAGGGCCATCTCGCTGGCCCGCAGCCGCCCCAACGTGCTCATCTACAGCATCAGCCGCTTCCCCGAGCGCGAGGCGCAGTTCCAGTGGATCGGGGTGATAGCCCGCATCAACTTTCATGTGTTTGCCCTGGCCAAACGCGACGATATCAAGCCGTTCAGCCAGCTGTCACAGGCGCGGGCCTGGTCCATCGGCACAGTGCGCAACGATGCGCTGGAGCAGTATCTGATCGGTCTCAACTTCTCCAACCTGCAGCGCAACAACAGCAACGAGGCCAACATGCTCAAATTGTTGATGGGGCGCATCGATCTCTGGCCCGTGTCGCAGGAGGCGGCGAACTACTATGTGCGGCAGGCGGGCTATGGGCCAGACACCCTCAAGATAGTGCACGACATCGAAGACTTTACCGGGGGAGAGCTCTACGTGGCGGCGAGCCTGAAGACGGCGCCTGAGGTGATCAAGCGGCTGCAGGAGGCGCTGGCCACCATCCGGCAGAACGGCATCTATGACGGCATAGTGAAGCGCTATCGCTGATTGATGGTGTCGTGACGAGGCAAAAGAGGGGCCGACCGAGTGTCGGCCCCTTGTCATCAGTGGGCGAGGAACTCGTACTGGCTCTCGATGAAGGTGGCGGCGCGCTCGCTCAGGGCGGCGTGCACGACAGTGGTGGGGTGGACCTGATCCCAGAACATCTTGCCCTCACAGTTGAGGGTGCTGGCGCTGCGGCGGGCCATGGGGCTGGCGACGGCCTGTGCCAGCAGCGGGTTGCCGGCGATGGCGAGGCGCTCCTGCGGGTTGAAGGCGGAGAGCTGGCTGTCGGTGCTGGCGCTGCGGGAGGCAAACGGCTTCCATACATAGCTGCCACCATAGCAGGCGTTCTCCGTGTCGCTCAGGCCGAAGTTCTGCGGATCACGCAGCATCTCGGCAAACTGCTTGTCGATCTCGAACAGCTTCACCATGCCGGTGGGAGCCAGCTGGCGTGCCAGGTTCAGCAGCAGCTGGTTGTGGTAGGCGGAGACATGGCTGGCCGCCTCGACCACCTTCTGGCTGCGGGCCGAGGGGTTCTGGCCCAGATCCGGCAGGTTGAACAGCAGTATCTGCTTGGCGCCGTTCAATACCATGCGGTTGGCCGCATCGCTGATGGCGTCGCGCACCCGTTTGGCATCCTGCTCTGTGTTCCAGCCATAGGCCAGATAGTCGTTGGCGCCGACCCAGAGGATCACCAGATCGTCCGGCTTGAAGCTGTCTTTTTGCAGGAACTGGGTGACCTCGTAGTCCAGGTTGTTGATGACCTGATACTTGGGATTCCAGGAGATCTTGTTGTAAGCCACGGCGGTGGCACCGCCTTCCGCCTCGTTGGCTATGGTCAGGCCCGGGAACTGCTTGGTCAACTGCTCCAGCCAGACGGGCCCGTTGGAGAAGCGGCCCTCATAGTAGGGGGGGCTGGAGGGGAGGTAACCGCGCATCTTGCTGTACATCTTGCCGGTATCGGAGAGGCTGTCGCCAAACATCACGATCCGGGAGAAGGCGGGACGGCTGTCGGCTGCCTGAACTGTCAGCGCGACCAATCCCAATAAACACACAAACCATTTTTTCATCTTGTTGTTCTCGTTGCTTTGAAAGCAGGTGGTGCCTGCAGGCTTTTCCTCGATAGGCAAAGGTGCTGGGAAGCTGTTTTGCCATTTTGCAGGGTATCCAGCCGAATTAAATTTCGCAGCAGGCGGTGCTGATTAAATCGATTACGGTCACATCCCCTTCACCCAGATGGGGAGGCTTCACGTTTGTTTCACGCCCCGGCTTGCACACTGCTCCCGTACCCAATGACAGGAGCATGAAATGAACAAGGCAAGCGTAATCGGTCTGTTGACCCTGATGTCCATCTCTTCTTTCGCCATGGCGGCCTATACAGGCCCGCAGGAGCAGAACAAGGTGTCCGTCGCGCAGTTGAAGGATCTGGCCGATGACAGCTGGGCCACCCTGGAAGGGAAGCTGGTCAAGCACCTGGGCGGCGAGAACTACATGTTCCGTGACGCCAGTGGCGAGGTGGAAGTCGAAGTGGATCAGGATGTGTGGCGCGGCACCGAGGTGGGCCCGGACGATCTGATCCGCATCCGTGGCGAAGTGGACCACAGCTGGAACAAGACAGAGGTGGAGGTGGAGAGCCTGGAGAAGGTGGGCGCCGCTCCGCAGAGCAAGGGCGGGTTTGTCGCCAAGTAAGGCAGGATAGCCGCACGCCGGACGTAACAAGGGCGCCTCCATGGAGGCGCCCTTTTGCTGTTGGTCTGCTTAGCCGGTGCGGGCCAGCGTGCGCTTGAATCCCTTCTCGGCCTGGTTGACCTTGTAGAGATAGCGTCTGGCTTCCGCCTTGGGGTGCTGCTCGGTCAGGATCTGGTACACAGCCTCGGGGGAGAGCTGGTTGATCATGCCGGGCGCCGCCTTGCGGTCGCTGGAGAAGGTGTTCAGCACGCCGCCGGCACCGCCGTTGTAGGCCGAGATGACGGCATAGCGGCGGGAGAGCGGATCCTGGATGTCCACCAGATAGACGGTCTGCAACAGGTGCAGGTAGGCGGTGCCCACGTCTATGTTGTAGGCCGGATTGAACAGATCCTCCCGGGTCGGCTGGCCGTTCCTGCCCTTGACCCGCACGTAGACGTCCCGTCCGGCGGTGGCCGGGATCACCTGCATCAGGCCATAGGCGTTGGCGTGGCTGACCGCATAGGGGTTGAAGCTGCTCTCTGTCTTGATCACCGCGTAGATGAGGCTTTCGGCGACACCGTACTTGCGGGAGGCTTCCCGTATGATGCCGGCATACTTGTAACCCCGCCTGTCTTCGTGGTTGGCCACCATGGGGATGTCGACGAAGAAGATGGTGCGGATCCCCAGGGTGCGCTTCTTCATCGCCGTGCTGAGCAGGTAATCGGCGTAACGCTCGGCACGCCAGTCGAAGCGGATCGGCTGGCCCAGGTTGTCCAGCACCTGACCATAGAGGAAGGGCTCGCCACCGGGCAGAATTTCACGGTCGGAGTACAGATCCACTTCCGCCGGGTCGTCCGGGGTCAGCAGGGTCTCTATGATGGCGCGGCGCAGGTGGGCACGAGGGTCAAGCCCGGAGACGGTTTCCACCATGATGTGGCCGCTGGAGAAGTCGATGTGAGCCCGGCTCTTGTACTGATCCGTGTATTTGACGTAGTCAAATTTGCCCGCGAACAGCGCCTCACGCCCCCATATCTCGTTCACGTTATGGGAGAGCGCGCTGATCATGTGTTCGAAACCGCGAATGTCCTTGCCGTTGACCAGATCGTCATCCTCACTCCCGCTGGGCTTGGGGGAGGATGAGCAGGCAGAGAGAAACAGCAGGGTGCAAAGCAGCCAAAAAATTCGGCCCATAGGATCCTCAAACTGGGCGGCGGGGCCGCCCGTCATGCATGGCTGTGAACAGAGAGAGGTATAGCCGTCACTGGCTCACAGGTACAACTCATTGGTTCATAGGCCGGTCACTGGCTGTGAACCGGGAGCTGGATCGCCGTCGCTGGCTCACAAGTACAACTCATCGGCTCATTGGCTGGGAGGGGTATAACCGTCTATGGCCACTTCACCCGCTTCAAACAGGTAGCTCACCATCTCTTTTTCCAGCAGCTGACGATGCTCCAGGTTCATCATGTTCAGCTTCTTCTCGTTGATCAGCATCACCTGCTTCTTCTGCCATTCGGTCCAGGCTTCCTTGCTGATGTTGTCAAAAATCCGCTTGCCGAGTTCACCGGGATAGAGTTGGAAATCCAGGCCCGGGCCCTCTTTTTTCAGGCGTTGGCAAAATACAGTACGGCTCATGTTGACCTCTATGGTTGTAAGTCCGGGTAGGCGAGCAGGCGGGCCGTGGCGGCCGCCAGACCCACCTCTGCAGGATGGCGTAAGTTATACCAGAGTCGGTTATCCGCTTCCATGAGCTGGGGGGCCGGTGGCGCATCGATTTCAATCAGGAAAGGCTGAATATCGAGATGGAAGTGGCTGAATGTATGCCGAAATCCGCTCAGTTCCCGATAATCATGGCCGCTCAGTCCGAGTCGCTGCATCAGCCCCTCGACCTCCGTCAGCGACTCCACCTGCGGGAAGCAGTAGAGCCCGCCCCAGATCCCCTGTGGCGGCCGCTTCTCCAGCAACAGCTGGTCGCCGTGACGAATGAGCAGCATGATGCCGGCGCGGGCCGGAATGCTCTTCTTGGGCTTGCTGTTGGGGTAGGCGGTGGGCTTGCCCTGCGACAGCCCCTGGCAATCGGCCTGCACCGGGCAGCGCTCGCAGGCGGGTTTGCTGCGGGTGCAGACGGTGGCTCCCATGTCCATCATGGCCTGGTTGTAGTGGGCCACGCCGAGCTTGGGCGTGAGGCGGATGGCGAGCTCCCACAGATCGTTCTCCACCTGTTTCTGGCCGGGCCAGCCCGGCAGTGCCAGCCAGCGGGTGAGCACCCGCTTCACGTTGCCGTCCAGAATGGCGTGGGGCTGGCCAAGGGAGAGGGAGAGCACGGCGCCCGCGGTGGAGCGGCCTATGCCAGGCAGGGCCATCACCTCTTCCAGCCGCTCCGGGAACAGGCCGCCGTGCAGTTCGCAGATCTGCTGGGCCGCCTTGTGCAGGTTGCGGGCGCGGGCGTAATAGCCGAGCCCGGTCCAGTGGTGCAGCACCTCATCTATGGGGGCCTGTGCCAGGGCCTGCACGTCGGGGAAGCGGGTCATGAAGCGTTGATAATACGGGATCACGGTGGCGACCTGAGTCTGCTGCAGCATGATCTCGGAGACCCAGACCCGATAGGGCGTCTTGTCCTGCTGCCAGGGCAGGGTCTTGCGGCCGTGGATCTGGTACCAGTCCAGGATCCTGGTGGCGAAGGTGGTGTTGTCTGAATTGCTCACATGGCTCTCATGTTATTGATTAAAAAGGGGAGCTCTCAGGCTCCCTCTTGAAATGGACGCCGGCTCAGCGGGGCTGAGCCGGCGTTGTGGTCGTGACGGGATCAGCCGCGCCAGTCCTGCAGCGCCTTGAGACTGACGTTCTGGCCCGCCACCTGCAGGATGATGTAATCCTGGGCGATGGCGATCAGGGTAACGCCGGGGGCGACCTCGCTGCCCTCACGAAACTCACGGCCGTTCAGCATCACGGCCCGCTTGGCCGGGTTGGACGAGAAGACGTGGGAGCCGTAGGCCAGGGGCGGCACCCGCTGCTTCAGCTCCAGCGGCAGAGCGCTGATCGGCATGGCCTGAGACTCGCTCTGGGCCTGGGGCGCCGTCTCCTCCATCAGCGGCGTGCTGTTGAGTGCATTCATGATGCGCTCGGCCAGCCCCTGGCTGCTGTTGGTGGCAGGGGCACTGTCATTGGGGGTGACTCTGGGGCGCACCACGGGTTCCGGCAGCGGCGGGGGCAGCGGGCGGGTGATCATGGGTCTGGGTTCGACCCGCACGAACGGCGGCGTGACCACCTCTTTCACCTCCACCGTCTTCTCGATGGGGCGGTTGTTGAGCAGGTGCCAGCCATAGTTGGCGCCGGCCCCCATCAGCAGGGCAAGCGGGGCCAGCAGCCACCAGATCCAGCGCCGGTTCTGCTCCTCTTCCTGGGTGACGGGCAGCCCCATCGCCGGAATATGCGGGGTGAACTGGGGCTGTTCGGCCCGGCGCAGTGCCTTGAGCAGGGTAGACATCAGGAAGCCTCCTCCGACAATGTGACCATGGGCTCATCGTTCATGGTATCCGGCGTGGCCGGGGTACTGGCGCGCTGGGACTCATCTTCCAGCTTCGGCATGGGCTCACCGGCCATCACGTTGAGGCGCAACAGGGTATTGCTGCCGGCGATGCCGTCCGGGTTCAGCCCCTGCTCGCGCTGGAACTGCTGCAACTTGTTCTTGAGCTCGGCGTCGAAGCGACGCACCTTGCGATCCGGCTGTTGCAGGGCACGGCTGAGGGCGTTGTCCAGCCACTGCACCTGGGTCGCCCCGGCATTGTTGCCGATCAGGGCGACACCGCCCTTGGGCATGCGCCACAGCAGGGTGTAGCTGCCGCCCCAGAAGTCGGACAGCCACTGCCTGTCCACCTGCCAGCTCTGGTTGCCGATGAGCAGGTTGGCCTTGTCCGGCCCGAGATTCACCAGGGTCGCGTAATAGATGCCGCCCGTCTCGTCGGTCAGGCTGATGAGGGCCGGGTGCTGCAGGGCCTGCAGCTCCGCCAGCGAAGCGTCGCCCTCCTGGCAGCGCAAGCCGGCACGCGGTGCGTTGTCGCAGGTCGCCTCCTCCAGCTCTGTCTGGTAGCCCCACACCTTGTAGAGATTCTGCATGGCGCTATCCGGCTCCAACGCCTGATTGATGGCGCGGGTCAGTTGCTCCTGCTGCTCCGGGGTGTCGTCCACCTTGACCGGCACCTCCACCTTGATCACGGGGCGTTCGGGGAAGAAGCCGAAGAACTGCCAGCCCCACCAGCCGGTGGCGACCAGCAAGGCCCCTGCCAGGGCGACCATGAGGCCGGACTGCCAGGTGCCCTCGTCGCGAATGCCGCTCACCTCATAGGCCGCCAGGCTGATGTCGCCGTGCACTATCTTGTGGCTGCCACGGGCGAAGGCGGCGATCAGGGCGCGATCGCAGATGAGGTTGATGAGGCGGGGAATGCCGCCGGAGAGGCGGTGCAGGGTCTGGAGCGCCTTGGGGGTAAAGATGGGCTGGACGCAGCCCGCGACCTGCAGCCGGAAGCGCACATAGGCATCCACGTCCTGATGCGAAAGCGGCAGCAGGTGATAACGGGCCGTGATGCGCTGGGCCAGCTGGCGCAGCAGGGGCTGGCGCAGCATCTGTTGCAGCTCGGGCTGACCGATGAGCACCACTTGCAGCAGCTTCTTCTCGTCGGTTTCCAGGTTGGTGAGCAGGCGCAGTTGCTCCAGCACACCGGGCAGCAGATGCTGGGCCTCATCCACCAGCACCACGCTGCGCTTGCATGCCGCCAGGTTGGCCAGCAGGTGGTCGCGAATGAGATCGAACAGCAGCTTGAGACCGGCGTCCTTGTCGTACGGCAGCTGGAACTCGTCGCAGATGGCCGCCAGCAGGTCACGCTCGGTCAGGGATGGATTGAGGATGTAGGCGATCTCGGTCTCGGCCGGCAACTGCTGCAACAGGCAGCGGGAGACGGTGGTTTTACCGGTTCCCACTTCCCCGGTCAGCAACACGAAGCCTCCCCCATCCTGCAACCCGTAGTTGAGGTGGGCGAGGGCCTCCCCGTGACGTTCACTCATATAGAGGTATTTGGGGTTGGGCGAGATGGAGAACGGGGGCTCCGACAGACCGAAGAACTGTGTGTACATAAGGATCCATTCCATTGTTATGGGCGGCAGGTTAAAGCCTCCCCACCGGGATGTCAAAGACCCGGGTGCCATAAGGGGGGCTGGCGCATCTGGCGGCCAAAACCGCTGTTTTTATCGAATGTGGCCTGGTTGTGGCGGGGATAGGTCCGTGTGGCTGTCGGGCCAAACCGGCAGGGCGATCATGGCTGCCTGATCGCGGGGGCGTGGCGGCGCCATCGTGCCCGCCAGGCAAAACCGGTATAATCGAGGCAGGTTTATCAAGGGAGACAGAGATTGCAGACTTATCTGGTTGGGGGCGCGGTGCGGGATCGCCTGCTGGGATTGCCGCAAGGGGATCGGGATCACCTGGTGGTGGGGGCGACCGTGGAGCAGATGCTGGCGCTGGGGTTCACCCAGGTGGGCCGCGACTTCCCCGTGTTTCTCCATCCCAAGACCCAGCAGGAGTACGCACTGGCCCGCACCGAACGCAAGCAGGGCCGCGGTTACACAGGGTTTGTCTGCCACGCCTCCCCCGAGGTGACGCTGGAGCAGGATCTGCTGCGCCGGGATCTCACCGTCAATGCCATCGCCGAGGATGAAGAGGGTCGGCTGCACGATCCCTACGGCGGCATCCAGGACCTGGAGCGACGGGTGCTGCGTCACGTCTCCCCGGCCTTTGCCGAGGATCCGCTGCGCATCCTGCGGGTTGCCCGCTTCGCCGCCCGTTTCCACGCCCAGGGCTTCGTGGTGGCCCCTGAGACGCTGGCGCTGATGCGCGAGATGACCGACGCCAGCGAGCTGGCCCACTTGACCCCGGAGCGGGTCTGGAAGGAGCTGGAGAAGGTGCTGCTGGGAGAGACTCCCCAGATCTTCTTCGAGGTGCTGCGCGAATGTGGCGCCCTCAAGGCGCTGTTCCCGGAGCTGGACGCCCTGTTCGGTGTGCCGGCCCCCGCCAAGTGGCACCCTGAGATAGACACCGGCATCCACACTCTCATGGTGCTGGGGCAGGCGTGTCGCCTCTCCCCCGAGCTGGCGGTGCGCTTCGCCGCCCTGTGCCACGACTTTGGCAAGGGACTGACTCCGCCCGCCTTTTGGCCGAGCCACCACGGTCACGGCCAGAAGGGATTGCCGCTGATCCGCGACTTTTGCGAGCGTTTTCGGGTGCCGAACGACTGCCGCGATCTGGCGCTGCTGGTGAGCGATCTGCACACCCATATCCACATTGCCTTCGAACTCAAGCCCGCGACTCTGCTCAAGGTGTTCGACAAGGCGGATGCCTGGCGCAGACCCGAGCGTTTCGCCCAGCTGCTGGACGCCTGCCGCGCCGACTTCCACGGCCGTACCGGTTTCGAGGAGCGGGTCTATGCCGAGCCCGACTATGTGGCCCAGGCGCTCGGCGCGGCCCAGGCCGTGCCCGTGAAAGAGATAGTGGCCGCCGGTTTCAAGGGCGAGGCCATTCGCGAGCAGCTTGCCAAGCGCCGGCTCGATGCCATCAGCCGGGTGCGGGACGAGTGGACCTTTATCGAGGAGTAGGCGCGGCTTCTGCCAGCTGTCCGCCATGAAAAAGCCCGGGTCACTGACCCGGGCTTTTTGCTGAGGCGTGCTTCAATAGGCGCGGGCTGGGGCTATCGGCCGAGGATGTCGCTGCCCGGGCAAGGTCCGTTCAGGGTTCGCCCGGGCCGAAACGGCCGTGGACGGGGTCGTAGAAATAGGCCTGATAGTCGAAGTCAATGTCCTTGATGAAGGGGTTCTCCAGCCGGAACAGGCGGCGGGTGTTGAGGTGGGCGAAGGTGAGTGAGGGCTTGAAGGTCTTGAGCCAGTGCGCCTGCAGCGAGCCGTCTCGCCAGGCGGCCTTGAGCCCGGCCTGTACCCGCTGGATCGCCTGCCGATTGGCATTGTGGGTGAAGAAGACGCGGGGCAGGGGGTAGTAGAGGGCTATGTTCTCATCCATGACCAGCCCTTTTATCCCCTTGTGGTTCAGCTTCTCCTGAGGCAACTCGTTGATCCCGCGGCAGAAGAGATCGAAACGGCCACGCGCCACCATCTTGAACAACTGCTCGTAACCCTCTATCTCCTGCACCCTGAACCCGGCTTGCTGCAGGATCTTCACATCGAGCCAGCCCTTGCCCTGGCCCAGGTCGAACTTTTTCAGCTGCTCCAGGCTGGTGACCCTGGCGACGGCCTCCTTCTGCTGGGGGCTGACGAAGCAGATGCGGTAGCTGACGATGCCGAGATGGATGGGAAAACGCACATAGTCGACCCCCGTCATGTCACGGTCCGAGTGGTAGCTGTCCATGGCAAACAGGTTGGGATAGTGATCGAAGCGCAGGCTGATCCACATCCTGGCCAATGTCATGGGCGGGGCGGCTTGCAGGCGATAGTCGCCATGGCTGGCGCGGGTCTTCTCCAGCACCAGCCGCAGCAGCTCACGGTCATAGGTGACCCTGGGATCCTGTTCGCTCTCCGGGCTCATGTAGGTGAACACAGTCGGGGCCGCGGCCGGCACGGGCAGGGCGAGAAACAGGGCAAGCAGCGGGATCCAGCGCATCGTGACCTCCTGTCGGAGAAAGAGACTCCCATGAGTGTAGTGGTTGCGCCCTTGCTAGTGGGTCGGGCTCGCCTCGCCCTGCTGCTCATGGCTCGCGGCTTCGCCGGGCCCGAAGCTGTGGCTGAGGGGGTCGTAGAGATAGGGGCGATAGTCAAAATCCATCTGCCGGAGCAAGGGGTTGTCCAGCCTGAACAGCAGGCGCTGGTCCAGTCTGGCAAAATCCAGTGCCGGTTTGAAGGTCTTGAGCCAGAGCGCCTGCAGCGATCCGTCCTGCCAGGCCAGTTGCAGGCCGGCGCGGATGCGGCGCAGGGCGTGCTGGTTATCCTTGTGGCTGTAGAAGAGGTGGATGAAGGGGTAGTAGAGGGCCAGGTGCTGATCGACCGTGAGCCGGGCCAGATCCCGGTGGGTTTCCAGCTCGGTAAACAGCTCGTTGGCTCCCCGGCAGAACAGATCCAGCCTGCCTCTTGCTACCAGCTTGAACAGCCGTTCGTACCCTTCCACCTCCTGCACCTTGAAACCGGCATGACGCAAGATGTCGACATCCTGCCAGCCACGGCCCTGGCCATGGCTGAACTGCTGCAGATCGGCCAGGGTGCGCACCTGTGCCACCGCCTGCTGCCGCGCCGGGCTGACGAAACAGATGCGATACCCCAGGATGCCGAGATCCACCGGGAAACGGACATAGTCCAGATCATGAGGGTCTCCAGGGGGCGGGAAGCTGTCGATGGCGAGCAGGTTGGGGTAGAGGTTGTATTGCAGCACCTGGCGCAGCCGTGTCCGGCTCATGGGCGGGGCCGGGCGCAGCTCGTAATCGCCGAAGCTGTCGCGGGTCTTCTCCAGCGCCAGTTGCAGCAGTTGCTGGCCGTAGAGGGTGCGCAGATCCCGATCACTTTCCGGGCTGACGTGGGTCACTATGTCCACGGCCTGCAAGAGGGGGGAGAAGAGCAGGCTGCATATCAGCAACCCGAGGGGGATCACTCTGTGGTTCATCATACCGCTCACCGCCATCACATTGAGTTCAGTGTAGCGGCTGGCGGGGGAGGCTTGCCGTCCATGGCAGGGGGAAATTGACCTCGCCTGGCGGCAGGCCGGATTACCAGAACATCTGGCCGAGCAAGGGGGCGAGCAGCACAGTCACCATGCCGGCGATCATCATCACCATGCTGGAGACGACGCCCTCCTCGTTCCCCATTTGGTACGCCTTGGCGGTGCCGGCGCCATGGGCAGAGGCGCCGAAACCGGCCCCCTTGCCGAGGCGGCTGCGGATGGCGAGCAGGGTGAGCACGCTCTCCCCCACCGCCATGCCGATCACCCCGGTCAGCACCACAAACAGGGCGGTGAGATCTGTCTGGCCGCCGATGGCGCGGGTCGCCTCCACCGCGAACGGTGTGGTGATGGAGCGCATCGCCAGGCTGCGCTGCAACATGTCGGAGAGGTGCAGCCAGCGCGCCAGCAGCACTGTGCTGCCCACCGCCATGATGACGGAGGCGACGACCCCGACCGAGAGGGAGAGCCAGTGACGGTGGATCAGCTGGCGGTTCTCATAGACGGGCACGGCGAAGGCGACGGTGGCCGGACCCAGCAGCCAGAGCAGCCAGTGGGACTGGGCCATGTAGTCCTGATAGGGGATGTGGAACAGCAGCACCACGGCCACCAGCAGGGTGGGTGCCAGCAGCAGCGGCATCAGGGGCAGTATGCGCTTGCGGCCATAGAGCCACTTGCTGGCGTAGTAGAACAGCAGGGTCAGGGCGAAGCAGAGCAGGCCAAGCAGGGTATCAGACATGACGGCGACTCCGGCGGGCCAGCTTCAGCTCGAGGCGATAGACTCTGTCCACCACCAGCGCCGTGGTGCCCAGCACCAGGGTGGTGCTGATCAGCAAGACCAGCATGATGCGCCATCCCTCCTGCAACAGCAGATCCTGATAGTTGACCACGGCCACCACGGCCGGCACGAAGAACAGCAGCATCTCGGCCAGCAGCCAGCGGGCGCCGGCGCTGAACCACTGGGTCTTGACCACGCCGAGCAGGATCAGGACCAGCAGCGCCAGCATGCCGGTGAGGTTGGCGGGCAGCGGCAGATGGAAGGTGCGTACCGCCGCATCGGCCAGCAGCCAGATGGCGGCCAGCAGGGCGATTTGGAAGGGCGTCTGGAACCAGCGAATGCAGAGGGCTTTCATGATGGGTGTCTTTCTGTGAACTGGCTCACAGTATAGAGACAAGCAAAACCTGCAAAAAATGAATTTAAATTATCAAATTCATGCCAAAGAGGCATGATTAAGGCTTGCCGCCCGTGAGAGAGCACCATGGATATCCGAGCCCTGCGTTACTTTGTCGAACTGGTGCGGGAGCAGAGCTTCACCCGCGCCTCCGAGAAGCTGTTCGTCACCCAGCCCACCATCAGCAAGATGATCCGCAACATGGAGGAGGAGCTGGGTCAGCCGCTGCTCAACCGGGAGGGGCGCCGCTTCACCCTGACCGACAGCGGCCAGGTGCTGTTCAACCGGGCCCAGACCATATTGGCCGAGATGCAGCAGCTGGAGGCGGAACTCGCCGATCTGCAGAGCCTGCAATTTGGCCGGTTGGCCCTCGGCATCCCGCCCATGGTGGGCCACGTCTATGCGGATCTCATCCGCACCTATCGCAGCCGCTATCCCAGGGTGGAGCTCTCCATCGTCGAGTACGGCGGCCGGCGCATCGAGCAGGCGGTATTGGAAGGGGAGCTGGATCTCGCCATCACCATGCTGCCGACCAAAGAGGGGGGCGCCCTGAGCGCGCTGGAGCTGGATCAGTATCCCATCCAGGTGGTGTTGCCTGACTTGCCGCGCTGGCGCGCGTGCCGCGAGATCCGGCTGGAGGATCTGCGCGATGAGCCCTTCCTGCTCTACACCCAGGCCTTCACCCTGAGCGAGCGGCTGGAGCAGGCGTGCCAGCAGGCGGGCTTCGTGCCCCAGGTGGCGGCCCGCAGCAGCCAGTGGGACTTTCTCACCGCCATGGTGCGCAGCGGCATGGGGGTCGCCTTTCTGCCCGAGCCCATCTGCCGCCGGCTGACCCCGGACGGGCTGGTGTTGCGGCCGCTCCTGCCCGAGCTCAGCTGGCGACTCGGGGTGATCTGGCCGAGCGAACGCTATCTCTCCCGCACCGCAGAGGCCTGGCTGGCGCTCTGCCGCGAACAGGGCTGAGCCTCATCAGGGCTCGCCGAAGCGATCCGTCATGGGGTTGTAGAAGTAGGGGCGGTAGTCGAAGTTGATGCCCTCGAGGAAGGGGTTCTCCAGTCGCAGCATGCGCCGCTGCTTGAGCCCGGCAAAGGCGATGGCGGGGCCGAAGCTGTGGCGCCACAAGGCTTGCAGCGAACCGTCCTGCCAGGCCTGCCGCAGCCCCGTCTCCACCCGTTTCAGGGCCTCGCCGTTTGCCACATTGGTATAGAAGACCCTGGGCAGCGGGTAGTAGAGCAGCAGGTAGGGATCCATCTTCAGGCCCCCTATGTCCTTGTGGGTCAGCAGCTCGCTGCGCAGTTCGCTCGCCCCGCGGCACAAGAGATCGAACCGGCCGCGCGCCACCATCTTGAACAGCATCTCGTAGCCATCCACCTCCACCACCTTGAGACCGGCGTGGCGCAGTATCTCCACATCCAGCCAGCCCTTGCCCTGGCCAAACGTGAAACGGCGCAGTCCCGCCAGATCATGCACCTCCGCCATAGCTGCCTGCCGTTGGGGGCTGACGAAGCAGATGCGATAACTGACGATGCCGAGATGAATGGGGAAGCGGACATACGCCAGCCCTTTGCCATCACGCGTGCTGCTGTAGCTGTCCATGGCAAACAGGTTGGTGAAACTGTTGAGCTGCAGGCTGAGCCGCACCCGGGCCTTGGTCATGGCCGGGGCGGGCACCAGCTGATAGTCGCCGAAGGTGTCGCGGGTCTTGTCGAGGGCGAGACGCAGCAGCTCCCTGTCATAGGTCATGCGCGGATCCCGCTCGCTCTCCGGACTGATGTAGGTGAAGCGGGTGGCCGCCTGGGCCCCCATCGACAGGAGATACAGCAGCGTCATGACCAGCAGAGTCGCCCGTCTGCCGATCTTCATGGGGGCGACAAGGGGGAGAGGCAGGTTGCCTGCCGCACGCACGGGCTGTGCCATCTGGTCATTGGCGGGTCGCAGCTGGCGTCCACACCAGGCAAACAGGGCGTGCATCACGGGCTGCCCGCCGGTGGGGTGAGTGACGCCCCGGCTCGGCGCCACGCCTGGCCATGCCGGCGGTCTATGAGCCCCATCAGGGGTCAATGCCAAAGTCATCGCGTACCGGGTCATAAAGATAGGGCCGATAGTCGAACCCCTCCTTGGGCAACAAGGGGTTGGTCAGCCTGAAAATCTGGCGCGGCCCCAGATTGGCAAACACCAGGGAGGCTTGAAAGTGGTGGCGCCAGAGCCGTTTCAGCGAACCATCCTGCCAGGCCAGTTGCAGGCCGCGCTCGATGCGTTGCCGCTCCTTGCTGTATTGGGCGTGGCTGTAGATCACATGGATCAGCGGATAGAAGAGCGCGACATGGCGATCGACCACCAGCCCGGGCAGTCCGGCTTGATGGGTTTTCCACTCGGGGAGTATCTCGTTGGCACCGCGGCAGAAGAGGGCTACGCGGCCACGAGCCACCATGCGAAACAGCGACTCGTACTTTTCCACCTCCTGCACCTGAAAGCCGTTGTGGCGCAAGATATCGGCATCCTGCCAGCCGCTGCCCGTGCCCTGGTTGAAACCTTGCAACTGGGCCAGTGTGCCGACCCTGGCCAGTTCATCCGCCCGGGAAGCGCCGACGAAGCAGACCCGATAACCGAGAATGCCGAGATCGATGGGGAAGGGGATGGCAGTGACTTGATCGCCGGGGGACTGCAGGGGCCAGCTGTCGATGATGAAGAGAGCGTTGGCCCCGGGTTCCTGCACCTCGATCCGCATTCGTGCCTTATTCATCGGCAGCGAGTCGAGCAGCTCATAGTCGCCATAGTCGGGGCGGGTCTTCTCCAGCGCCAGTTGCATCACCTCCCGGTAGTAGCGCATCCGCGCATCCTGCCCGTTTTCGGGGCTGAGCAGGGTAAAGCGGGTGGCCGCCATCGGGGGGGAGGAGAGGAAAAGGCAGAGGATCAGCAACAGGAGTCTATACATCTCGGCTAGGCTCTACGACTTTGGTTCATCCATTATAGTCCGGCGCCCGGGGCTGCGCCCTGCCCCCGGGGTGGCTTGCCTCGCTACCAGAATGAGCCCGTCAGGACGACGCCATCAGGCTGCCCAGCTGGCGACAGAGCCGGCGAAGGGTCTGGTTGTCGAGGGCGCCAAAGCCGAGCAGCCAGCCCTCCAGACCCGGCTCGCCTAGATGGAACTGGCCGAGCGGGCGCAGGCCAATACCCATGTCATTGGCACTCTTGGTCCAGCGCGCTTCGCCGCCGGCGGGCAGCAGCACGGCGCACTGCAAGCCGGCGCCGCTGTGAACCGGGGTGAGGGCGGGGCAGTGACTGGCGAGCTCACTCAGCAGCAGGTCGCGCCGGCTCTGGTAGATGAGCCGGCTCTGGCGCAGGTGGGTGGCGAAGTGACCGGCGCGGATGAAATCTGCGGTGACCGCCTGCTGCAGCTGGTTGCTGTGGCCATCGAAGGCTGCCCTGGCCCGGCAGAAGGCATCCATCAGCGGTCTCGGCAGCACCAGATAGGCGAGTCGAAGAGAGCCGAACAGAACCTTGCTGAAGGTGCCCACATAGATGACCCGCCCCTGGCCATCCAGCCCCTGAAGGGCGGGGAGCGGCCGCTGATCGTACTGATACTCACCGTCGTAATCGTCCTCCAGGATCCAGGCACCGTGACGCTCGGCCTCGCTCAGCAGTGCCATCCGGCGAGGCAGGCTCATGGGCACGCCCAGGGGATACTGGTGGGCCGGCGTGGTGTAGATGAGGCGCGGTGCCGGATGTTGCCCCAGTGGATTGAGCCCTTCCCCGTCCACAGGCACGGGGTGGACCCTGGCACCGGCGCTCTCCATGGCGGTGCGGGCCCCAGGATAGCCGGGATCTTCCACCCAGACTGTGTCGCCGGCATCGATGAGCAGCTGGGTCGCCAGCAGTATCCCCTGCTGGGAGCTGGTGAGGATCAGGATCTGCTCCGGCTCGCACACCACGCCGCGGGACTGCACCAGATAGCTGCTGATGGCGCTGCGCAGCTCGGGCAACCCCTGCGGGTCGCCGTAGTTCATCCAGCGTTCCCCCTGCTGGCGCCACTGTTGCTGCATCAGCCGGCCCCAGAGCCCGTGGGGGAAGAGGCGGGGATCCGGCTGGCTGGAGGCAAAGGAGGCGCCGACGTGCGGCGTGTCGTGACAGGCGCCCCCCGCCGCCATCTCCCGGCCACGGCGGGAGAGTCCGGCCGCCGACTGGGGCGGACGTGGCGCCGGGCACACGGCCGCCAGCGCCACGAAGCTGCCGGCCCCCACCTTGCGCACCAGATAGCCCTCCGCCTCCAGCCTGCCATAGGCCAGCTCTACCGTGCTGCGGGAGATGCCGAGATCGCTGGCCAGCATGCGGCTGGCGGGCAGCCGGCTGTGCTGGGGCAGATGGCCGGCCAGAATGGCGCCTCGCAACATGCGCACCAGTTGCTCGTGCAGCGGCAGCTCGCTGGGTTGCTGAGTGGCGAACAGGGTTGGCAGGGCGGGCATGGTTATTTCCAGGCAGACAATTGGTCTGTCCATATTGGCAAAATTGGTCGGCGTGGCAAGGCCATTATGTCGCTACATTGAGGCTCAAGGTTCGGGAACAACAGATATTGGCAATGAAAGGAGTCTGCATGTCGGAATACAGCGCCACCATCAGCTGGCAGTGCGGGGCCGGCGAGCCCTTCGTCGATCAGCGCTACAGTCGGGCCCACTGGTGGGAGTTTGATGGCGGCGTCAGGGTGCCCGCCTCCTCCTCCCCGCACGTGGTGCCCTTGCCCTGGTCGGTGGCCGAGCACGTCGATCCGGAGGAGGCCTTCGTCGCGACCCTCTCCAGTTGCCACATGCTCACCTTCCTCTGGCTGGTGGCCAGGGCGGGTTATCGGGTGGAGAGCTACCGGGACGAGGCGGTGGGCCTCATGGAGGCGGACGACAGGGGTCGCCAGTCCATCACCCGGGTCACATTGCAGCCGCTGGTGCAGTTTGCCGGCGAGCGGCAGCCCACTCTGGCCGAGCTGGAGCAACTGCACCATCAGGCTCATGAGGAGTGTTTCATCGCCAACTCGGTCAGGACCACAGTGATCACCAAGATAGTGCAGTGGTCACGGGAGGCTTAGCAATGAGCCATGTATTGGGTACCGGCTTGGTCAGTCCGGTCAACACAGTCGTCACCACCCGGACTCGGGTCTGGTCACAAGGAGGTTTATCATGAGTCAGGTATTGAGCAGCGGGCTGGCCAGTGCAGCAGAGGCCAGCGCCTTCTTCGAGGCCCAGCTGGCCTATCGCACCGACCCGGCCGATCTGGCTGCGGATCTGCTGGCGGGCGAGGCGCGCATCGTCGTCATCGACACCCGCTCCGCCGGCCACTATGCCGAGGGACACATTCCCGGTGCCATCAGCTTCCCCCACGCCACCATGAACCCGGCGACCACGGCCGCATTGGCACGGGACAAGGTCTATGTCTGCTATTGCGACGGCATCGGCTGCAACGGCTCGACCCGCGGCGCCTACAAGCTGGCGGCGCTGGGGTTTCAGGTCAAGGAGCTGATCGGCGGCCTGCACTGGTGGCGCCAGGACGGCTTTGCCGTCGCCACCGGCAACGAGGCGGGCGTGCTGCAAACGGGAGGGATCGCCTGTGGCTGCTGATATCCATCTGAACGAGTTCGGCCAGCCGGTCGGTGCGCCGCTGCCCGATTGGCGGGGCGCCGAGTTTCCGCCCCGCCGCCCTCTCAGCGGCTGGGGCTGCCGGCTGGAACCGCTGGATCCCGAGCGTCACGGCCCCGGCCTGTGGCAGGCCTTCAGCGCCGACAGCGGGGCCATGTGGACCTATCTGACCACGGGTCCCTACGCAGAGGAAGCGGATATGCTGGCCTGGCTGCGAGAGTGTGCCGCCAAGACAGATCCCCAGTTCTATACCATCTTCGATGAGCGTGGTGAACAGCCGCTGGGGCTGGCCAGCTACCTGCGCATCGATCCCCTGGCGGGCAGCATAGAGGTGGGCTGGCTGCACTTCTCGCCGGCTCTGCAGCGCTCGCGGCTGGCGACGGCGGCCATGGCGCTGATGATGGCCAACGCTTTTGCCCTCGGCTACCGGCGTTACGAATGGAAGTGCAATGCCTTCAACCGACCCTCCTGGCAGGCGGCGCTGCGGCTCGGTTTCAGCTACGAGGGAACCTTTCGCCAGAGCCGGGTGGACAAGGGGCGGGCACGGGATACCGCCTGGTTCTCGGTGATCGACGGCGAGTGGCCGGCGTTGCAGGCCTGTTTTGCGCGCTGGCTGGCGGAGGAGAACTTCGATGAGGCCGGCAGGCAGCGGTTGCGGCTATCCGAGCTGACCGCCGCTTGTCGAGCCAATAACGACTGACCCGGCAACATAACAGAGGCCCCGCCAGCGGGGCCTCTGTCGTTTCAGGCGTTACTCATGGTGCTCGCCGATGGGGGCGGCGATCCACTTCAGCAGGGTCAGCATGTCCTGTGGCGCCACCCCGACCGAGAGGCCGCGCTTGCCGCCGCTCACCAGTATCTCGTCAAACGCCATGGCCGAGTCGTCGAGCACTGTGGGCAGCAGTTTCTTCTGGGCCAGCGGGCTGATGCCGCCAACCTTGTAGCCGGTCAGCTTCTCGGCCTCGGCCGGTTTCATCATCTCCACCTTCTTCAAGCCTGTGGCCTTGGCCAGCTGCTTGAGGCTGCACATGCCCGACGAGGGCACTATGGCGACCACCGCCTGCTTGTCGTGATGGGCGACCAGGGTCTTGAACACCTGGGCCTCTGGCAGGCCGAGCTGGGTCGCGGCATGTTTGCCGAAGTCGTCGTGAGCTTCGCACTCATAGGGGTAGAGTTTGTGGGGGATCTTGAGCTTTTTCAGCAGGTTGATGGCAGGAGTCATGATGGTTGCCTTGAATCGAATCGCATAAAAACAAGGCCAAACAGTCTGCGCCTGCAAGGCAGGGGATGCAAGCCGGTCGCAGCGGTAGGAGGTGGCATGCCCGACATTGTGAATAGAGACAGGGGCAGGACCGTGTTGATCGCCGCCGAACCCTTGCTTCCCATGCGCCAGATATAAAAAAGCCCGGGTCAGTGACCCGGGCTTTTTGCTGCTGCGCGTATCAGGAGAAACAGGCTTGCAGCACGTAGAAGATGGCGATGGCCAGGATGGCACCGGCGGGCAGGGTGATGATCCAGGAGACCACTATGTTGCGCAGCACGCCCAGGTTCAGGGCGGCTATGCCACGGGCCAGACCGACACCCATCACAGCACCCACCAGGGTTTGGGTGGTGGAGATGGGCAGACCCGTGCCGGAGGCGATCACCACGGTCGCGGCGGTGGCCAGCTGGGCGGCGAAGCCACGGCTCGGGGTCAGATGGGTGATGCCGGTACCGACGGTGGCCATCACCTTCTCGCCCATGGTGGCGAGGCCGATGACTATGCCTATGCCGCCGAGCGGCAGGATCCACCAAGCGATGGTGGACTGACCGGCGATCTGGCCGGCGCTGTCGACGATGGAGACCACGGCGGAGAGCGGGCCTATGGCGTTGGCCACGTCGTTGGAGCCGTGGGCAAAGGCCATGGCACAGGCGGTGATCACCATCAGGATGCCGAAAACCTTCTCCACGTTGGCGAAGTGCATCTTGCTGTCATCCTGCGGGTTGTATTGCTGGCCGCGAATATAGAGCCAGCCGGCAAATGCCACCGCGATGGAGATGACGATGGAGAGCAGGATCCCTTCGCCGTCGCTCAGGTGCAGACCGACGTGGGTCAGCCCCTTCTTGATGGTCACCAGGCAGATCACCAGGGCGGTCAGGAACATGTAGAAAGGCACGTAACGCTTGGCATTGGCCAGGGGATCATCTGTGTTGAAGATGAGCTTCTGCACGCTGATGAACATGAAGTAGGCGATGATGCCCGAGATGGCCGGGGTGATGATCCAGGAGCCGACTATGCCGCCGAACTTGCTCCACTGCACAGCTTCCGGGCCTATGCTCACCACGGCGAAGCCGACGATGGCACCTATGATGGAGTGGGTGGTGGAGACGGGCCAGCCGAAGTAGGAGGCCAGGATCAACCAGGCGCCAGCCGCCAGCAGGGAGGCGATCATGCCGAGCACCAGCAGATCCGGGGTGTCGGCAAAGGCGTTGGTATCTATGATGCCGTTGCGTATGGTGGCTGTCACTTCGCCGCCGGCCAGATAGGCACCGGCAAATTCGAAGATCATGGCGATGATGATCGCCTGACGTATGGTCAGGGATTTGGTGCCGACCGATGTGCCCATGGCGTTGGCCACGTCATTCGCGCCTATCCCCCAGGCCATCAAAAAGCCGAACAAGGCCGCCACGAGCACCAGAGTAGTGCCGTAATTCGCGATAATGTCCATTAATAGTGTTTACCCAGTCAGTCGATTACGAACGAGCCAGCATCAGTTCCAGACGGGCGCCAACGCGCTCGGCCTGATCTGCCAGGTCACCTACCCATTCGAGGATCTTGTAGAGGAACATAACGTCGATCGGATTGTATTTCTGCTCAACGGCTTGCAGCTGTTGGCGCAGCCCGATCTGCATGGTGTCAGTATCGTCCTCGATAAGATCCAGCTGATGGATCATCTCGGCAACCATTTCAACTTCACGTCCTTTGAAGCCGGTTTCGAGCAGCTCATCGAGTTCTCCGATGGCTTTTTCGGCTTGGGCGGTCGCATCGATACAACGTTTGAGATAGGCCATGAAATCGGCACGCATCTCGGCAGGGAATTCCATTCGACGACCAAGCATGCGGCCGGAGATATCCTTGGCACGGTTGGCAATCTTGTCTTGCTGGGTTAGCAGCTCCAGCAGGTCGGTACGGGCGACCGGCAGGAACAGGCCGCGAGGCAGTTTCAGACGAATTTCACGCTTGAGGATGTCCGCCTCTTTTTCCAGCTGGGCTATCTGCTGCCGGATCTTCTCGGCATCTTCCCAACGGTCTTCGGCAACGGCGTCAAAGAAGGGAATGAGCTGCTCGCAGCACACGTGAACCTTGACGATATGCTTCTGCAGCGGCTTGATGGGGGACTTGGCAAAAAGCCCCAAAATAGTATTTACTGGCATGGCCAAACCTGTGTCGGTGAAAAAACACTCGATACGATTTTATGAGGGGCGCATGGTAACCGAACTGCGCCATCAATAAAACCGTGAATTAATCCTGATGTATCGCAGGCATTATATCCTCGCGCTCCACATCATGCCCCCCAAAGTTGCCTGCCAGCCCGGAATGACTATGCAAACTGAGATCGAGATAAAGTTTTTTGTCTCACAAGATATTCAACAGCCACTATCCAAGCTTCTGAATTCACTTGAAATTATATCAAGCTCCCAGGTCGAGCTCGGCAATGTCTATTTTGATACGCCGACTCTGGATTTACGTCGGCTGGAAATGGGATTGCGGATTCGTCGCAGCGATGATTTTGCCGAGCAGACGATTAAATGTCGGGGCCAGGTGGTGGGGGGATTGCATGCCAGGCCCGAATATAATGCCCCCGTACATGGCGATGTGCCCCTGCTTGCGGCTTTTCCAGCCGAGCTTTGGCCGAGTCTGGTGGTGCGCGACGACATCCAGGCTAGGCTGGTGGCCCAGTTCAGGACCGACTTCCTGCGCCGCCACTGGCTGGTCGCCTTCGAGGGGGCCGAGATCGAGCTGGCCTGGGATCAGGGTGAGATCGTCGGTTCGCTGGGCAAGACCTGCATCGATGAGCTGGAGCTGGAACTCAAGTCCGGCGACGCCCGCGCCCTGTTCGGGTTGGCGGAGCAGCTGGCCGGGCTCGGCGGGGTCAGGCTGGGGGCGCAATCCAAGGCGCAGCGCGGCTATCGGCTGGCGGGGCTCGGCAAGCCGCTGGCGCTGCAATCCTTGCCGGCGATCAATGGGACCGACGCCGCCATGCGCATCACCGCGGGTCTGCAACATTGGCAACATCACGAGCAGTACTGGCTGGAGCAGGCGGACCCCGAACAGCGACGCCTGGCGCTGCAAGAGATCCGGCAAGGGGTTGCGCTCATCGTCGATGCTGCCGCTACGCGGGCGCCAGTGTGGCTGGCTGTGCTGACCGATTTGTCGACTCATCTGGCCTTGTTGGCCCAGGCTCCGGCCGACGCCGGGTGGCAAGCGACCCTGTCGACACTGTTCCATCGCGCCGACTATGTGCGGCTGCAACTGGCCATCGCCGCCTGGCTGCACGCTGGGACATGACATCCGTGCCTTGCAGGGCGCGGCGGCGATAAACAACTGTGATAACGAAAAAGGTGAGCCTGGGCTCACCTTTTTCATGTGGGATGCCTAGCCAGGCGGGGCTGTGCTCAGACCTGGGTGTAGACCTGCCCCGTGCTGCGAACCATGTCCTCCCCCTGGCAGAGCTGCGCCAGCCCGCTGGTGTCACAGGGCTGGCCGTTATGCTCGATACAGAATTCGAACCGGGTCTGGGACTTGACGGGAAGATGGCCGGGATTGGCAGCGGTTGCCTGCCATTGCCACTGCTGCAGCGTCTCCATGGCGGCCTCGCTGAATGTGTCGTCACTGCGTGCCAGCACGCGGATCTGCTCGGCCCGGCCCGCTTCATTGATCACGTACTCGAGCGAGGTACACCCCATCTTCTCGGCCAGTATGGCCTCCTTGGGGTAGCGGGATTCGTTCCTGCTGAGAGGGCTCCACTGGGCATTCACATCCGTGATCTTGCTCAGGGGGAGAGAGGTGAGGTGCACGCTCTGGGTCTGGTGACTGCAACCTGTCAATGCGCACAGGGCGCCCACTAAAAGAGTGGCTTTCATGTTCGCTTCCCTTCGTTCGTTTTATTGTTCCTGGCGGGGCCCGGCCCGCCGCTCGGCACTGCCATTAATAAAATATCCAGCCACGAATGAAAACCCTTTCCGGGCTGCAGGCCATAAAAAACCGCCTCGCGGCGGTTTTTTCATCCCTTTTTGACTCAGTAGTAGCCAGCGTCATCCGGATTGGGCCGGGTCTTGAAACGACGGTGCAGCCACATGTACTGCTCGGGGGCCTTGCGAACCGCCGCTTCTATCTCCCTGTTGGCGCGGGTGGCGTCGGCCAGGTCGTCACCGCTCGGGTAGCCTTCTAGCGGTGCCCCGATATGCAGGGTGTAACCCTCGCTGGTGCGGATGTTGTAGCAGGGCAGGGTGACGGTATTTTTCACCCGCGCCAGGGTGGCTGTACCCGTGATGGTGGCGGCCTGTTCGACCGCGAAGTAGGGCACGAACACGCTGGCGTGGCTGCCGTAGTCGTGATCCGGCGCGTACCAGAGGGCGTCGCCGTTGCGCAGCGCCTTGATCATCCCCTTCACGTCCATGCGGTCCACCAGATACTTGTTGGAGGCGCAGCGACCGTGGTACTGGGCATACTCCAGCACCGGATTGGTGTTGGGGCGGTAGACGCCGACCCCGGGGCGCACCAGGCCGAAGCAGCGGGCGTTCAGCTCCAGCGTCAGGAAGTGGCAGGAGAGCAGCAGCATGCCCTGCCTCTTCTCCATGGCGGCGATGACGTGTTCTTCCCCTTCCACCTTCATCAGGTTGCGCATCCGCCAATCCGGCCAGAACCAGGCCATGCCCACCTCGAAGATGGCGCAGCCGACGCTCTCGAAGTTGGCCTTGAGCAGCGTCTCCCGCTCATCCTTGGTCAGCTCGGGCATCGCCAGTTCCAGATTGCGGCGGGCAATCTTGACTCGGGATTTCAGCAGCTTGCGGGCCAGGCTGCCGAGCTGGCGGCCCAGCCACATCTGGCTGCGCCAGGGCAGCAGCACCAGCAGCCAGAGCAAACTGAGGCCGAACCAGCTGCCCCAGTAGCGGGGGTGGAACAGATGGGGGTCGAGGCGGGGAGCATTATCGTGGGCCATGAAAAGTCTCTTGTTCGCAATCGCCATGCACCGGGGCAAGCCCGGTCGAATAAGGGGAGGCGATAAAGGCACGTGGGTATCCTGAGCGGATAGTTTTACTCGCAATCGGGGGATTCTAGCCGAAAAGCGGGGTCGGGGGCGAATGGCTATGTGCTGGTCAGAGGGGCTGCTTGCCTCTGATCCGAGTGGCGCGGACTGTAACTATGAGTTTCCTTAAATGGAAACCACAGGTTTGCTTTTTCTACACCGTAGAAAAGAGTGTGATAAAATCCGGGACTGAATTTTTCAGGTTTTGAGAGTCGATACAGATGAAGATCACCCTGCCCGAGTTTGAAAAAGCCCGCGTTCTGGTCGTTGGCGATGTCATGTTGGACCGCTATTGGCATGGCCCCACCGGCCGGATCTCGCCCGAGGCCCCGGTGCCCGTGGTCAAGGTTGAGCACATTGAGGAGCGCCCGGGTGGTGCCGCCAACGTGGCACTCAACTCTGCTGCCCTGGGCGCCCACGCCGTACTGCTGGGCCTGACCGGTCAGGACGAGGCCGCCGATGCGCTGGCTGGCCAGATGGCTGGCGTCAAGGTCGCCTGTGATTTCGTTCGTCTGGCCGACTATCCGACCATCACCAAGCTGCGGGTGTTGTCCCGCAACCAGCAGTTGCTGCGTCTGGACTTCGAGGAAGCGTTCCACGATGTCGATGCCACTCTGCTGATGAACAAGGTGGAGCAGGCGCTGCCGAACAGCGACGTGATGATCCTCTCCGACTACGGCAAGGGTGCCCTCAACGACGTACCCGGCATGATCCAGCGTGCCCGCGCCGCCGGCATTCCCGTACTGGTCGACCCCAAGGGGACCGAGTTCGAGAAGTATCGCGGCGCTACCCTGCTGACCCCCAACATGTCCGAGTTCGAGGCCGTGGTGGGCAAGGTGAAGGGTGAAGAGGATCTGGTCGCCAAGGGACTGGAGCTGGTCAAGCGTTTCGAGCTGGAGGCCCTGCTGGTCACCCGTTCCGAGAACGGCATGACCCTGATCCGCGAAGGTCAGCCAGAGCTGCACCTGCCGGCCCAGGCCCACGAGGTCTACGACGTGACAGGTGCCGGTGATACCGTCATCTCCACCCTGGCCACCTCGCTGGCCGCCGGCATGAGCCTGGACGAGGCCTGTGCCCTGGCCAACACCGCCGCCGGTATCGTCGTCGGCAAGCTGGGTACCTCCACCGTCAGCCCGGTCGAGCTGGCCAATGCCCTCTACACCGAGCAGGAGACCGGCTTTGGCGTCATGTCCGAGGCTCAGCTCAAGGTTGCTGTGCAGGCTGCCCGCCTGCGTGGCGAGAAGGTGGTGATGACCAACGGCTGCTTCGACATACTGCACGCCGGCCACGTCTCCTACCTCGCCAATGCCGGCAAGCTGGGGGATCGCCTGATAGTGGCGGTCAATACCGATGACTCGGTCCGTCGCCTGAAGGGGCCGGGTCGCCCGGTCAATTCGACCGACCGTCGTATGGCCGTGCTGGCCGCGCTGGGCGCCGTGGACTGGGTGGTGCCCTTCGCCGAAGATACGCCCCAGCGGCTGATCGCCGAAGTGCTGCCCGACCTGCTGGTCAAGGGCGGTGACTACAAGCCGAAGGATATCGCCGGTTACGACGAGGTGACCGCCAACGGTGGCGAGGTGCGCGTGCTCAACTTCGAGGATGGTTGCTCCACCAGCGACATCATCAAGACCATCCGCGAACGCGGATGAGTCAAAACCCGGCTCAGGCCGGGTTTTTTTATGTCTGGCGCGCGCCAGAGCGCGGAAGTGGCACCTAGCGGCACCAGCCTGCGGCAAAGCAACCGGCCGCTGCGGGCAACAGCAAGTGCAGATAACAAAAAGGCGACCCTGAGGTCGCCTTTTTCATGACATGAGCTGCGGGGCTCAGGACTTCTTGGTGACCTTGGCGGCAGGCATCAGCCCCTGGTTCACCTCTTCCAGATCCTTCTGCTCAAGGGTGCCGGCGGCCTGCTTGAGGGAGAGGATGCTGAGGATGTAGTTGTAGCGGGCTTCGGAGAGCTTCTGCTTGGCCTGGTACAGCTTGCGGGTCGAGTCCAGCACGTCGACTATGGTGCGGGTGCCGACCTCATAACCGGCCTCGGTCGCCTTGAGGGCGCTGTCGGCGGAGATGACGGACTGGCCGTAGGCGCGTACCGAGCCGATGCTGGCGTTCACGTTGTTGTAGGAGGAGCGAACCGTGCTCTGCACCGAGCGGAAGCTGCGCTCCAGCTGCTCGCTGGCGGCCACGTAGTTGAACTGTGACTGCTTGACCTGGGAGGTGGTCGCACCACCCGTGTAGAGCGGCAGCTTGAAGTTCAGACCTATGTTGCCCTGGTTGCTGTTGCTCTCGGGGTTGCGGATCTCGTCCTTGTAGTCGTTGTAGCTGGTGGAGAGACCGGCGCCCAGATCCACGGTCGGCTCGTGACCCGTCTTGGCCAGATCGATCTGCTCCTTGGCGATGTCCTTGCCGATGCGGGCGCTGTGCAGTTGCAGGTTCTTGTCCAGCGCCAGCTCCAGCCACTTGTCGGAGTTGAACGGTGTCTTCTGCGGGGTGAAGCGCTCTGTGTTGAGCACGTCCAGCTGACGGTGGTCTATGCCGGTCAGTTCACGCAGGCTCTCGTAGCTGTTGTCCAGGGTGTTTTCGGCATTGATCTCGTCCGCCAGCGCCTGGTCGCGCTCGGCCTCGGCCTCATGCACGTCCGTGATGGCGGTCAGGCCCACTTCGAAGCGCTGCTGGGTCTGTTCCAGCTGGCGTTCCACCGCGGCCTTGTTGGCGCGGACGAACTCCAGGGTGTCCATCGCCTTGAGCACGTCGAAATAGGCCTGGGAGGTACGCAGCATCAGGTTCTGGACTTCGAGGTTGTAGGCCACGTCAGACTGGGTGGCGCTCTTCTCGGTCAGATCCAGGTTGACCCAGTTGCTGCGGCGGTAGATGGACTGATCCAGCGAGAGGGAGCCGGTGGCGTTGCTGTTGGTCTGGGTGTCACCCTTGTTCTGCAGGTAGTTCAGACCGGCACCCAGATTGATTTGGGGCAAGAGGGCTGCGCGGGATTCATTGATCTTCTCGAAAGCCTGATCACGCTTGGCCTTGGATTCCAGCAGTTGGGTGTCCTTGATCTGAGCCTGTTGGTAAATATCGAGCAGGTTTTCGGCATGGGCGCCGGCGCTGACGCCCAGCAACACCATGGCTGACAAGAGTGTTCTTTTCATAGATCGTTTTAACCTTATGTATTAACCCAAAGCTGTCGCTGGATGAAGGAGGGGTATTGTCACTGAGCAAGCTTGATTTCAGCTTAATCACTCTACTATAAGCAAAATTTTATGATAACTGTCTCTTTTCCAGCGACAGGAACGTCAAGCACGAGGGGGAGTTTTCTCCCCCTCGTGCCTAGCCAAATGCCCTGTGGCTGCTAAAATCCATCCCTCATCTCCGTCGGGAACGAGTGAATGAATGTTCATTCATGTTCTCGGATTTTATGGTCAAACCGAGCCAAGTCAAGCTGGCGGGAGTCTCGTATGTCGCAGCAAGCCTTGCCCCAAACCCGTCACTATTCTGCCGATGATGTAAAAATTATCGAGAAATCATCGGGATATAACGGCTTCTTCAAAGTGAACGTCTATCGCCTGCAGCACAGGTTATTTGCGGGAGGCTGGAATGAACCCATAGTGCGCGAGCTGTTCGAGCGCGGCCATGCCGGCGCCCTGCTGCCCTATGATCCTGTGCGCGACCAGATAGTGCTGGTGGAGCAGTTCCGCATCGGCGCCATCGAGACCAGTCCCACCCCCTGGCTGCTGGAGCTGGTGGCCGGCATCATAGATGAAGGGGAAACCGCCGAAGCCGTGGTGCGCCGCGAGGCGGTGGAAGAGGCCGGGATAGAGGTGGGTCGCTGCGAGCATGCCATCAGCTATCTGGTGAGCCCGGGTGGCAGCACGGAGCGGATCGAGGTCTATGTGGGCGAGGTGGATGCCAGCAAGGCCGAGGGGATCCACGGTCTGGCGGAGGAGGGCGAGGATATCCGGGTGCACGTGGTGAGCCGCGAGCAAGCCTATGCCTGGCTCAAAGAGGGACGCATCGACAACGCGGCCTCCGTCATAGCGCTGCAGTGGCTGGCCCTCAATCACGGCGAGCTGCGGGCTCGCTGGCTGGCGGGGCGCTAAGGTGGCGCTCGTTCACACCCAGGCCAGGCGTTATGTGCCTGATTTGATGTCCTTGCAGCGTACCTGCGAGGTGAATTATATGGCCTTGATGAAACTGTTGCCGCCGGGCGGCACAGTCGGGGCCGAACGCCGTTATCAGGTGGGCAACGGCCTGCAATTCCAGCTCACCGTCAGCGAGGAGAGCCGCTTCACCAGCCAGGTGATCCTGGCCCAGCACAATCCGGAATTGCCGAGCTACTTGCAGGCTCGCATCGAGATTCGTTTGTATCATGATGTGCGGATGGCGGAAGTGTGTGCGGCGCAACAGATTTCGAGGTTGCAACCACGTTATGATTATCCCAATAAAAAAATGCACCAGCGGGATGAAAAGGAGCAGGTAAATCTGTTCCTGGCCGATTGGCTAAAATTTTGTCTCAGACATGGTACCAGCCTGATAAACATCCTCTAGTTGAACTTATAAAAAGAAGCGTGATTTTGGAAACAGAGCTACCCCAGGCGCAGGACGGCAGTGTGCGCCTGTTACAAATTACCGACACCCACCTCTTCGCGAGTGCCGAGGGGCGGCTATTGGCCGTGCGCACCGCGGAGAGCCTGGCTGCCGTGCTGGAGCGGGTGCAGGCCAACGATCATCCGTTTGATCTGATCCTGGCGACCGGCGATCTGTCGCAGGATCACAGTCCGGAATCCTACCAGCGCTTTGCCAGCATGATGGCCCCGCTGGCACGTCCCATCTACTGGCTGCCCGGCAACCATGACGACGCTCCCCTGATGACCGAATACCTGCATGCGGCCGGTATCAGCGAGGCCAAGCAGCTGGTGGGCGAGCACTGGCAGGTGATACTGCTGGATACCCAGGTACGCGGCAAACCTCACGGCGTGCTCGGCGATCACCAGCTGGCGGCGCTGGACAGTGCACTGCGCCAGCACCCCGAGCGCCATGCCCTCATAGCCCTGCACCATCAGGCCGTGCCTGTGGGTTGCGCCTGGCTGGATCAGCACAATCTCAAGAATGCCGACGACCTGTTCGCCGTGCTGGCCCGTCATCCCCAGCAGAAAACCATCTTGTTTGGCCATGTCCATCAGGAGTTTGACGAGGTGCACCGCGGTGTGCGGCTGATTGCCAGTCCCTCCACCTGCATCCAGTTCAAGCCGCTCAGCGATGGTTTCGCGCTGGACGAGTCAGGTCCGGGCTGGCGCTATCTCACCCTGCATCCGGATGGCCGGGTCGCGAGCCAGGTGTGGCGTCTGCCGGTGGGGCAGTTTGTGCCCGACCCCGATGCCACCGGTTATTGAGGAGGCCGTTTCCATGACCTCCGTTTTGCTTTATCTGCACGGTTTCAATTCATCACCCGGCTCGGCCAAGGCGCAGCAGATGGCTGCCTGGGTGGCAAAACACAGGCCCGACATAGAGGTGATCATCCCGGCCCAGCCCAATACGCCGGCGGCGGCCTGGGCGGCCATAGCGCAGACCATTGAAGAGGCCACAGCCCGTCACTGTGACCGCCTCAAGCTTGGCGCCGTGGGCAGCTCACTCGGCGGCTTTATGGCAACGCGAGTCAGTGAGTTATATGGCTGCCGCGCGGCCCTGATCAACCCGGCGGTGCGTCCTCACGAGCTGCTCAGCGACTATCTGGGCCCCCAGACCAATCCCTATACCGATGAGCGCTACGAGCTGCTGCCGGCCCACATGGACGAGCTGAAGGCGCTTGCGGTGCCGGTAACCGCCCCCGAACGGCTCTGGATCCTGCAACAGCAGGAGGATGAGGTGCTCGACTATCGCAAGGCGCTGACCGAATATCGCTTTGCCCGCCTCTCGCTGGAGTGCGGTGGCAATCACGCCTTCACCGGGTTCGAGCGCTACCCGGCCCAGATCATTCGTTTCCTCGGGCTCTAGCCATGCAGCCGCCGTTGGCCGCCTTTCTGGAACAGGTGCTGGCCACGGCGCAGGCTGGCCTCACCTATTCCAGGGATCCCTTCGATATCGGCCGTTTCGAGGCACTGCGAGCGGCGACAGTGGCGCTCATCGCCAGCCAGAGCGAGCTGGCACCGGAAGCCATAGCCGACTGGATTGCCCTCGATAGCGGTTATCCCACCCCCAAGCTGGATGTGCGGGCCTTCATTCAGAACGATGTGGGCCATATCCTGCTGGTGCAGGAGCGCAGCGACGGCTGCTGGACCCTGCCGGGCGGCTGGTGTGACATAGGTGATTCACCGGCCGGTGCCGTGGTGCGCGAGGTGGCCGAGGAGACGGGGCTCGCCTGCCAGGCCGTGCAGTTGCTGGCGTTGTTCGACAAGCTCAAGCACCCCCATCCGCCCCAGTTGCCCCACGCCCACAAGGCCTTCTTCCTGTGCGAGGTGACGGGGGGCCAGCTGCTCACCGAGACCGACGAAACCCGGGGCGCGGCCTACTTCGCCCTCGATGCCCTGCCGCCGCTCTCCCTGCACAGGGTGTTGGCATCCCAGCTGCGTACCCTGCATGCTCATCTGCAGCAGGGGCGGCGCGAGACGCTGTTCGATTGAGACGACAGGGCCCGGCGCCCGGCGGCAAGGAGGCTGCATGATAAAACGCATCGGCAACACCCCCATTGAAGAGAAACACAAGGCCAGCTGCCACTGCGGGGCCGTGGTGCTGGAACTCAGCCTGCCGGATGGGGTGGTGGATCCGCGCCGCTGCGACTGCTCCCTCTGCCGGCGGCGTGGCGCCATCGTCGCCTCGGTGCCGCTCTCGGGCATCCGCATCCTGCAGGGAGAGGCGGTGCTGCGCTGCTACCAGTTCAACACCCGCACCGCGAAACATTACTTCTGCAGCGTCTGCGGCATCTACACCCATCACCAGCGCCGCTCCAACCCGGCCGAGTATGGCTACAACCTCGCCTGTCTCGAGGGGGTGAATCCGTTCGAACTGGGGGAGGTGCCGACGCGAGACGGGGTGCATCACCCTGCGGATCGCCCAACCCGTTGAGAACAGGATGACAACCTCGCCTGCCTCTGAAGGATCAACCCGTTCGAGCCGGTGAAGTGCCGCTGCGCGACTGGGTCAACCACCCGGCCGAGTGGTCTGACCGCAAGGGAGCCATCTGCTCCTGTAGCACTGGAAATGGCTGTGTTAACCTTGGCGGGTCTGCTCTGGTGCAGACCCTGGCCGACTTTTCTGCCCTTCTCTGCCAACAGGGAGCACGCTTGTGACGACCCCTTCAGCGCTGCCGGATCTGATACTGGGCGCTTCTCTCTACTTTCCACCCCTGTTCAAGGCCGTGCTGTTCGGTCTGCTTGGCTGGTTGCCTGTGCATCATCTGCTGCGTGACTGGCTCTATGGCGGGGATGTCTGGCATCCCCTGCTGATGGATCTCTCCCTGTTTATCCTCGCCGTTAGTGGCGCTTTCTGGATCCTGTTACATGGCTAAATCACCCCTCGCGACCCTCAAATACTTCTCCACCCTGCTGGTGTGCGTCCTGGCGCTGGCGGCGGGCTGGTGGCTGTGGAACTACTACATGCAGGGCCCCTGGACCCGGGATGGCAAGGTGCGGGCCGAGCTGGTCAGCATCACCCCCGAGGTATCGGGCAAGATCATCAAGATAGCGGTCAAGGACAACCAGCTGGTGAAGACGGGAGAGCTGATCTTCACCCTGGATCCCGAGCCCTACCGGATCGCCCTCGACAACGCCAGCGCGGCGCTCGCCAAGGCCAAATCGGATCTCGACAAGGCCGAGCACGAGGCGACGCGTCGCCGTGGCTTGTCGAATAACGTCATCTCGGCGGAGGCCGGGGACGAGGCACGGCTCAATGCCCAGGCGATGAAGGCGGCCTATCAGGTGGCCCAGGCCAATCTGGAGCAGGCCAAGTGGGCCCTCGCCAAGACCCAGGTGCATGCCGCGAGCGACGGTTACATCACCAACCTGCAGACCCGGGTCGGCAACTATGCCAGCGCCGGGGTGCCGCTGGTGGCACTGGTGGATATCCACTCCTTCTATGTGCAGGGTTATTTCGAAGAGACCAAGCTCAGGCGCATAGCGCCGGGCAAGCCGGCCGAGGTGGTGCTATACAGCGGGGATCAGACCCTGCGCGGCGAGGTGGAAAGCATAGGGCGCGCGATTCACGATCAGAGCGTGGACGGTGGCAGCAGCCTGCTGCTCGACGTCAAACCGAACGTGCCCTGGGTGCGGCTGGCCCAGCGGGTGCCGGTGCGGATCCGCCTGCTGGATGTGCCGCCCGAGCTGGCCCTGATCGCGGGCACCACCTGCACCATCACCATAGGGGAATGAGGTGAGTGCAATCGGGTCGCTCTGGCGCCGGACCCCCTGGGGCAAGGCCAGCGGTGGCCAGTGGCGTTATGCCCTGCGCAACAGCCTGGCCATGTGCCTGTCGCTCTGGCTGGCGTTTGTCTTGCAGCTGGATGCCCCTTACTGGGCCATGACCTCGGCCGCCGTGGTGAGTTTTCCCACCGTCGGCGGGGTCATCAGCAAGAGTCTGGGGCGGGTGGTCGGCAGTCTGATTGGCGCCATGGCGGCCGTGGTGATCACCGGCCTTGGCATCAGCGACCCCTGGTTGTTCAGCTTTCTCATCGCCCTCTGGCTCGGGCTCTGTACCTACATCTCCAACCACTATCAGAACAACGTCTCCTACGCCTTTGCCCTGGCGGGTTACACGGCCGCCATCATCGCCTTCTCCTGCGTCAACGTGGTCGATCCGCACCATATCTTCGACATAGCCCAGGCCCGGGTGAGCGAGGTGATCATCGGCATCCTCTGCGGTGGCCTGATGATGATGATCCTGCCCAGCACCTCCGACAGCGAGACCCTGCTGCAATCGCTGCGCAAGAGCCAGAGCCGCCTGCTGGAACATGCCCAGCTGCTCTGGCTGGGGGAGGCCAACCCGGATGTGCGCAGTGCCCACGAGGGGTTGATAGGCCAGATCCTCACCATGAACGTGCTGCGCATTCAGGCGGTCTGGAGCCACCACCGGCTGCGCCGCCACAACAAGCTGCTCAACTTCCTGCTGCACCGCCAGCTGCGGATCATCAGCCTCATCTCCAGCCAGCGCCGCATGCTGCACAACTGGCCGGAGCAACCGGCTGGCATTCAGGCGCTGCTGGCCAGCCTGCTGGCCGAGCTGGGCAAGCCGGCGTGCGACAAGTATCGCATCGCCCGCCTGCTGGCTCCGTTCGCGCCGACTGCAGGGGGCGATTATCGTCACCGCACCTTCTGGCTGCGGCTGCGTCACTTCTGCTGGAGCTATCTGGAGTGCCAGCGCTGGCTGAGCCGGCTGGAACAGTATGACGATCGGGAGTGGCCGGCCCCGCCGCGCCACACCTCGCTCACCAGCCACATCGACAGCTATGAGGCGGCCTACAACGGTGGCCGCACCTTCCTCTGCGTGCTGCTGGGTTGCGCCTTCTGGATCCACAGCCAGTGGGATCTGGGGGGCACGGCGCTGACCATGCTCTCTATCTGCTGCGTGCTCTACTCGGCGACGCCGGCGCCGGCCAAGGGGGTCAACACCATGCTGCAGGCTATTTTGCTGCTGAGCCTGGTCTGTTTCGCGGTCAAGTTCGGCCTGATGATCCGCATCGACGACTTCTGGCAGTTCTGCGCCCTGCTGTTTCCCGTGCTGGTCACCATGCAGATGTTCAAGCAGCAAAAGCCCAGGATGGCGGTGCTGTGGGGTCAGCTCATAGTGCTGCTCGGTTCCTTTCTCTCCATCACCAACCCGCCGAGCTACGACTACTCGTTGTTCATCAATACCAGCATCAGCCAGGTGCTGGGGGTGATGGCGGCCGGGCTGGCGTTCCAGATCCTGCGGCCGAGCTCGGATCGGCGCAAGAGTCGCCGCATCATGCGTATCCTGCGCCACGACTTCATGGACCAGCTGGCACCCAGGCCACAGCAGAGCGAGAGCCAGTTCGAATCGCGCATCTATCACGGCATCAGCCAGCTCAGCCAGAGCCAGGATCAGACGGCCAGGCTCTGGGTGCTGCGCTGGGGTGTGGTGCTGCTCAACTGCAGCCACATCGTCTGGCAATTGCGCCAGTGGCGTGGCGATGATCAGCCGCTCTATCTGGTGCGAGACGCCTGCATTCGCTGCCTGCGAGGGATCCTCACCGAGCGGGGGGTGCAGCATGACTCCCTCGAACGGACGCTGGCCGAGCTGCAACGCATCAGCCAGGGGCTGGCTCGTCATCGGGATCCGGCGGCGCTGGATCTGGCTGGCATGGTGTGGCGGCTGCACAGCTCTCTCTCCCAGCTGCAGCAGGCGCTGCCGGTGGCGTCAGCCGCGACCTGAGTCCGGACTTGGGCCTGGCCGGCCCCTGTCTGGATCACCCTTTCCCGCAGTCGGGTTTGTCCAAGGCCCTCCCAACGAGTAAGATTCTCCCCAAACGTCAATTCGCAAGGCCCTCCATGTCCACTCAATACAATGCGGATGCCATTGAGGTCCTCAATGGCCTCGAACCGGTGCGTCGTCGCCCCGGCATGTACACAGACACCACCCGGCCCAATCACCTCGGCCAGGAGGTCATCGACAACAGCGTCGATGAGGCGCTGGCGGGCCATGCCCGTACCCTGGAGGTGACCCTGTTTGAAGACCAGTCCCTCGAGGTGATCGATGACGGCCGCGGCATGCCGGTCGACATTCACCCGGAGGAGGGGGTATCCGGTGTGGAGCTGATCCTCTGCAAGCTGCACGCGGGGGGCAAGTTCTCCAACAAGAACTATCAGTTCTCCGGCGGTCTGCACGGGGTGGGCATCTCGGTAGTGAACGCCCTCTCCGATCGGGTCGAGGTGACGGTGCGCCGCGACGGCCAGGTCTATGACATCGCCTTCGAGCGCGGCGACAAGGTGCAGGAGCTGACCATCACCGGCACCTGCGGGCGCCGCAACACGGGCACCCGGGTACGCTTCTGGCCGCAGGCGAGCTATTTCGACTCGCCCCGCTTCTCGGTCACCAAGCTGGAGCACCTGCTCAAGGCCAAGGCCGTGCTCTGCCCCGGCCTCACCATCAAGTTCCTCGACAAGAACACCGGCATCAAGCTGGAGTGGTGCTACGAAGATGGCCTCAAGGATTATCTGGTCGATGCGGTCAAGCAGTTCACCTGCCTGCCGGAGCAGCCCTTCGTCGGCGCCTTCAGCACAGAGCAGTCCGCGGTGGACTGGGCGCTGTGCTGGTTGCCGGAAGGGGGCGAGTGCCTCGCCGAATCCTATGTGAACCTGATCCCGACGCCGCAGGGCGGTACTCACGTCAACGGCCTGCGCCAGGGTCTGCTCGACGCCATGCGCGAGTTCTGCGAGTTCCGCAACCTGCTGCCGCGCGGGGTCAAGCTGACCCCGGAAGACATCTGGGATCGCTGCGCCTACATCCTCTCCATCAAGATGCAGGATCCCCAGTTTGCCGGTCAGACCAAGGAGCGGCTGTCGTCGCGCCAGAGCTCTGCCTTCGTGTCGGGGGTGGTGAAGGATGCCTTCAGCCTGTTCCTCAACAGCAACACCGAGCTGGCGGAGCAGATCGCCGAGATCTGCATCTCCAGCGCCCAGCGCCGGTTGCGTGCCGCCAAGACTGTGGTGCGCAAGAAGATCACTCAGGGCCCGGCCCTGCCCGGCAAGCTGACCGACTGCAACTGCGCCGACCCCATGCAGGGGGAACTCTTCCTGGTGGAAGGTGACTCGGCAGGCGGCAGCGCCAAGCAGGCGCGGGATCGTGAATTCCAGGCCATCATGCCCCTGCGCGGCAAGATACTGAACACCTGGGAGGTGGAGGCCGGTCAGGTGCTCGCCTCGCAAGAAGTGCACGACATCTCTGTGGCCATCGGCCTGGATCCTGACTCGGAAGACCTCTCCGGCCTGCGCTACGGCAAGGTGTGCATACTGGCGGATGCGGACTCGGACGGTCTGCACATAGCCACCCTGCTGTGCGCACTGTTCGTGAGGCACTTCCGCACCCTGGTCAATCATGGCCACGTCTATGTGGCCATGCCGCCGCTCTACCGGATCGACATCGGCAAGGAGGTGTTCTACGCCCTAGACGAGGACGAGAAGAACGGCGTGCTGCAGCGGGTCGAGGCCGAGAAGAAGAAAGGCAAGGTGATGGTGACCCGATTCAAGGGTCTGGGCGAGATGAACCCGAAACAGCTGCGGGAAACCACCATGGATCCCAATACCCGCCGCCTGGTGCAGCTCACCATGGGCGAGATGGAGGAGGGGGACGAGACCCTGCAACTGATGGACATGTTGCTGGCCAAGAAGCGTGCCCCGGATCGCCGCGAGTGGCTGGAAGAGAAGGGCAACCTCGCCATCATCTAAGCCGTCGGTCACCTGCCGACCCGCATTTCAGGCGTACCCTCTGAGGGGGCGCCATAGCAAGAGAAAAACATATGAGTGATGCTATCGAGCTCAGTCTGTTGGATGAAGTAGAGCGCCAACCAGCTCCCGAACCGAAAGAGATAATCACATGAGTGATGCTATCGAGCTCAGTCTGGACGGGGTAGAGCGCCAGCCGATGCGCGCCTTTACCGAACAGGCTTACTTGAACTACTCCATGTACGTCATCATGGATCGGGCCCTGCCGCATATCGGCGATGGCCTCAAACCCGTGCAGCGGCGCATCATCTACGCCATGAGCGAGCTGGGTCTGTCCGCGCTCTCCAAGCACAAGAAATCCGCCCGTACCGTGGGTGACGTGCTGGGTAAGTACCATCCCCACGGCGACAGCGCCTGTTATGAAGCCATGGTGCTGATGGCCCAGCCCTTCTCCTATCGCTACCCGCTGGTGGATGGTCAGGGCAACTGGGGGGCGCCGGACGATCCCAAATCCTTCGCCGCCATGCGTTACACCGAGGCACGGCTGTCGCGCTTCTCCGAGCTGCTGCTTTCAGAGCTCGGCCAGGGCACAGTGGAGTGGACACCGAACTTCGACGGCACCATGAAAGAGCCGGTAGTGCTGCCCGCCCGCCTGCCCCACATACTGCTCAACGGCATCACAGGCATAGCCGTGGGCATGGCGACCGACATTCCGCCCCACAACGCGCGGGAAGTGGCCTACGCCTGTGCCGAGCTGCTTGACAACCCCAATGCGGGGCTGGATGCGCTGATGGCGCACATTCAGGGGCCGGACTACCCGACCAGTGCCGAGATCATCACGCCGCGCGATGATATCCGCAAAATCTACGAGACCGGCAAGGGCTCCATCAAGCAGCGGGCGGTCTGGAACGAGGAGGATGGCGACATCGTCATCACGGCGCTGCCCCATCAGGCCTCAGGCGCCAAGATCATGGAGCAGATCGCCGCCCAGATGGTGGCCAAGAAGCTGCCCATGGTCACCGATCTGCGCGATGAATCGGACCACGAGAACCCGACCCGTCTGGTGATCATCCCCCGCTCCAACCGGGTGGACATGGAGGCGCTGATGGCCCACCTGTTCGCCACCACGGATCTGGAGAAGAACTATCGCGTCAACCTCAACATACTGGGGCTGGACAACCGGCCGCAGGTGAAGACCCTCAAGATGATCCTCTCCGAGTGGATCACCTTCCGCCGCGAGACGGTGCGCCGTCGCCTGCAGTATCGCCTCGACAAGGTGCTGGCTCGCCTGCACATCCTCGAAGGCTTGCTGGTGGCCTACCTCAACATCGACGAGGTGATCGAGATCATCCGCACCGAGGATGAGCCGGGCAAGGTGATGGTGGAGCGCTTCAACATCAGCGAGACCCAGGCCGAGGCTATCCTCGAGCTCAAACTGCGCCACCTGGCCAAGCTGGAAGAGTTCAAGCTGCGCGCCGAGCAGGATGAACTGGCCATAGAGCGCGACAAGCTCGAACTGCTGCTGGGCTCGGAGCGCCGCCTCAACACATTGCTCAAGAAAGAGCTGTTGGCGGATGCCGAGAAGTACGGCGACGATCGCCGCACCCCGCTGGTGGAGCGCGCCAGCGCGGTAGCCTTGACCGAGAAAGAGCTGACCCCGAGCGAGCCGGTCACCGTCATCCTCTCGGGTGCAGGCTGGGTGCGGGCCGCCAAAGGCCACGACGTAGACGTGGCCGGCCTCTCCTACAAGGCGGGGGATGGCTATCTGGCCCACGCCTGCGGCCGCAGCAACCAGCAGGCGGTGTTCCTCTCCACCCTGGGACGCACCTATGCGCTGGAGGCTCACACGCTGCCATCGGCCCGCAGTCAGGGCGAGCCGCTCACCGGCCGCTTTGCGCTGGGCGCAGGCGAAGAGGTACGCCATCTGGTGATGGGCAACGAAGGGGAACCCTATCTCATCTGCTCCGACGCCGGTTACGGCTTCGTCTGCACCTATGACGATCTCATCGGCAAGAACAAGAACGGCAAGGCGCTGCTGACGGTGCCGGAAGGTGGCCTGGTGATGGCTCCCCAGAAGATTGGCTCGCCAGAAACCGATCTCTGCATGGCCATCTCCAACGAGGGGCGCATGCTGTTGTTCCCGCTCAATACCCTGCCGGTGCTCGGCAAGGGCAAGGGCAACAAGCTCATCAGCATTCCGTCGGCGCGGGTCAAGGCGCGGGAAGAGTTTATGGTGATGGCCGCCATTATTCCGCAGGGGCAATATGTCACCCTGTTTGCCGGCAAGCGCAAGCTGACTCTCAAGCCATCTGACCTTGACTACTACCGTGGCGAGCGCGGCCGCCGTGGCGCCAAGCTGCCCCGTGGTTTGCAGCGGGTCGATCGCATCGAGATTGAACCCGCAGCTGGTGCAGAGCCGGTCGCGGAGGAAAGTCAGGAAGGGTAGTCAACGGATCTATACAAGATGGGAGCGAATTATTCGCTCCCATTTTTTTTGTTAAAAATGACTCCTCATGGCGATAGTGGTAGCGTGTCGTCCCAATGTCGATTGGATCAGAAAGGATATCTGATGAGGTTTTTTTTCCGTTATTTTTTACTTTGTGCAATATGTACGTGCAGTGCCTTGTCATCCTTCGTCGTATCGGCTGAATATACAGGGTTTAAGCGTCTCATAGTGACAGATCCTGTAGGCGGAAAGCCGATGGATGCCGTATATTTCTATCCCGGTGTGGCTGCAGAAAACACACCAACTACGATAGGCCCTTATCAAATAGCGGCAAGAAAGGCGCTGGATATAGTACCAGGCCGCTATCCAGTCATAGTGATCTCACATGGCAACGCCGGTAGTTTGTGGAGTCATCATGACCTTGCCACAACTCTGGTTCGGCAGGGAAATATTGTTGTTACCCTCACTCACCCTGGTGACAACTACAAGGATCAGACTGGGGCGGGGGCCATTAGTGCATGGTATGGCCGCCCATTACAAATTTCTGCCGCCATTACAGCAGTAACTAATAATACAGAACTAGCTGCATATGTTGATGCAGATAAAATAGCGTTTATTGGCTTCTCTGCCGGTGGTGCAACAGGATTGCTTTTAAGAGGAGGGGAGATTGATTCGGGACGCTATGAAAATTATTGTCGTAAATATGAAATGAAAGCCATATGCTCGACCAAAGGGAAAATCATAAATGATCAGCCTGGTTTAGTTGTCCTCCCAGACTCGAGAATAAAAGCATGGATTTTCATGGCTCCGGTGAGCATAGCATTTTCTCCCCACTCACTAAAAAGAGTGATTGAACCTACCCTTATTTTTACTGGTGATCAGGATGAAGAGCTTTCTTGGGAGGAAAACTCGATAGAGCTGACCAAAGTGTTGGCTGCTGAAAATGAATTTCAGGTAATACACAATGCCGGTCATTTTGTTTTTCTCTCACCGTGCTCTGCTCAATTAAATAAAATGGCTCCGGCTATTTGTAATGATGCGCGAGGAATAAACAGAGAGCATATACATGCGGTAATTAACGGTAAGATTTCTGAATTTCTCAGCCGAGTGTGGCTTAAATTGAAATGACAACGTGTCTGATGGCAAAGCGTAATCAGCGTTCGAAAACGATAGCAGCCTGATTTTGGTATCTTGAGAAGTCAACGCAATCTGTTGAGGCTTTATCGGATTTAGTTACTGATAATTCATAATGTTTTTCCTTATAAAATCAATAAATACGCGTGTTTTAGCCGGTAGATATTGACGGTTTGCATAAACAGCAAACAACTGCAATGGGGCGGCAGGTAACTCAAGTTCAATTTCGACTAAGCTGCCATCATCAATAAACGCTTGGCAAGATACCTTGGCTAGAATGGCAAACCCGACACCGGCGATCGCGGCTTTTAGCGCCAGTTCACCACTATTGACCCGGTAGTGTTCATTGACTTGGATGGTGGCAAATTCAGCGCTGGGACGAGTGAACTGCCAAGGCATGCCCTTCAGGGCGCTCACCGTAGTGATGCAGGGTAGATCTTTTAGCTGCGCCGTGTGGTTGGGAAGCCCACACCGCTGAATAAGAGAAGGGGAGCCAACAACGGTACAGGGAATGGTGGTCAGATGGCTGGCAATATAATCGCTGTCATCCAGCTTGCCTCTGTGAATGATGATTGCCATGTCCAGATCCTCTCTTAAGGATTCAAGTCCGGACAGATTGGTAATACAGCTGATCTTTATTTCTGGATGTTGACAGGCAAAGTCAGCAATGGCCGTACCGAGCAGCCTGGGGCCGGCTTCATTGGGAATGCATAGGCGCAGTGGCCCTTTCAGCTGAATCTGTTGTGATGTCAATTCAGCCTCGGTTTGCTCCAGTGACTCCAGCAATGGTTTCACCCTGGTATAGAGCAGTTGCCCCGCCTGTGTGAGCTTCATATGGCGGGTAGTGCGTTCAATCAGTTGAAGGTTCAAGGCTTCTTCCAATTGAGAGATACTGCGGCTCACATTTGACGTGGGGATTTGAAGGGTTTTAGATGCACCGACAAAACTGCCTTGTTCAACCACGGCAATAAATATCCTTGATGAAGTAAAGTCCAAGCCTGTGCGCATCGATTATCCCTAATATGATAACAGTCTGTGCCATTCTAAAGGATAAAAATAAATGATGGTAGTGGGTATGCTGTCTGCCTCTAAAAATTGAGCATGAATGCTATGATGTCAGATCAAAAAAGGGTAGGTAAGAAACCTCATTTTAATAGTGCTGTGATGGATGCTGGTAGCGTCTGGCTGGCGGCCTTTATCCAATTGGTGAGTACACTGGACTTCATGATGATTATGCCGCTTGGGCCTGATTTATCTCGTGCGCTCGATATCAGTCCAACCTATATAGGATATTTGGGGGGAGGATATGCACTGGTCGCCGCATTATCATCTCTATTATGTGCCAGATATATAGACCGATTTGATAGAAAACACATTGCATTGATCTCATTGCTGGGCGTCACGCTATCCACCTGGGCGTGCGCTTTAGCATGGAATATGGAAAGTTTGTTCTTTACCCGTTTGCTGGCAGGCATATTTGCCGGTCCGGCAACGTCGATAGCGATGACGATAGTCGTGGATGCCACGCCAGTACCACAACGTGGTCGAGCGATGGCGATAGTGATGGGGGCCTTCTCGTTATCAGCCATTGCCGGTGTCCCGTTGGGACTGGAGCTGGCCATGTTGAAAGGGTGGAGTGCACCTTTTTATGTCGTTGGTGGATTGGGATTGTGCGTCAGTGTGGCGGTATCTATGAGGCTGCCGAATATGACCTCCCACTTGGGGCAAGACCGGAAGGTTTTTTCATCCATTGAAATGTTGAAACGACCTGTAGTGTGGAATGCTTTTATGGCAATCGGGTTGGCAATTTTTAGTACCTTCCTCATTGTCCCGAACATGGCAACCTATTTTCAGTTCAATCTCGGTGTGCCTCGCGGCGATATGAGTCAGTACTATGTCATGGGCGGCGTTTTCAGCTTGCTCACGATGCAGTTGGGTGGCTATTTGATTGACCGTTTTGGCGCAATGCGCATCACTATGTGGGTGGGGGGATTGATTATCGCCATTGTTTGGGATGGTTTCTTGGGTTCCCCCTTGTTGCCGACCATGACCATTTTTACCTTGTTCATGGTAGTGACGTCGACGCGGACGATCACGGCTGCTGCTGTTAATAGTCAGGTCGCAGAGCCCGGGGAACGAGCAGGGTTCATGTCATTGCAGAATGTCTTCCAACACATATTCAGCGGTTCAGCCGCCGTAGTCTCTTCGATGATGCTAACTGATGTCGATGGTCACCTGGGCAATATGGCTACCGTGGCTTGGTTGACCATGGCGCTGACGCTTGTTCAACCCATTTTTCTATATCAGCTGCTTAAACGTTTATGTGTGGTGAGCGATTAGCGTCATGTTTTATTAATGACGAGGTGGCAGGGTCGCAGGTTTGATTGGCGAGGCGTGAGCAGATGATCGCGAAAACCGGCTACTGCAATGTTATTGGTGGTGCCTTTTTTGCCCTCCCTCATCCCCAACCCTTCTCCCCTTGTTTATGACAAAGAGTGGGAGAAGGGGGCGCTGCTCGCAGCTATATCGGATGACGGTGGCATTAGGGGGGGCTTGGTGATGCGTGAAGGCTGCAAGGGACCGGGCTGGCAGATATGTCCTCTCTCCCCTTGGGAGAGGGCCAGGGTGAGGGGAGCTAGCTGGTCGGGTGTAGCAACCAAGCGGCATCACACTGCTGACCCCTCAGTTATTGAAATTCCACTTGATGGGCAGCTCAAGGTCGAAGACAAGCGCATCTCCTTCGAGGCTAAAGGGCAGGCTGGTCTGGTGCTGCTCATATTCGTTGACGATCAGGCAGCACTCGAAGAAGTTGGATTCGTAGCTGAGGTGGGCCAGGCCATGGGCGCCGTCTTGAGCGAGCTCGATGCGCAGCACCCGGGGCGGATGTTCCTGGCTGAGGTTGACCGCGGGATTGCCCTCATCGACCAGCCGCTCCAGCAGGGGGAAGAAGTCTTGTTTGTGGGCCGTTATGGCCTGGGTGATGGCTTGCTCGAGCTCGCTCTGGCTGGCGAAGGGGCCGCCGAGGGGGTAGCGGGTCTGGATCCTTTCCTGAGTCATGGGGTTTCCTCCTGAACTGAGATGTGGCAACAGTTTGGCCGCTGCAGCGACCTGTAACCCGGAATCTGCGACCAGCGTGTTTTATCGCAAATTGTCGATGGCGCATCACGCAATAGGGGAGTCCTGGTCCTGATAGATGAAGCAATCCGTAAAATCGAAATCATGCCGATGTTTATAAAATATCAGGCGGGGATCCGGCCATTTTTCACCAGCGCCCGGCGGATGTTCTTGCACATCTTGCCAAAACGGTAGAGCTCATCGAAGGTGGGCGGGATGCCGCGGTTGATCTGATATTGCCAGTAGCTGAGATCCGTATCCACCAGCTCCATCAGCTTCTTGGGGCAGCCGATACAGGTGTTGTCCGGCCCGCATTTGAAGGTGTCCGGTTGATAGAGCGGGAATTCTTGCTTCACGGCATCGATGATCTGCTGCATCGCTGTGATGCGGTCGGGTTTTCTGCTCACGCCTGGCCCCTGCTGCCTGTAGGAAGGATGCATTATATCCCTGTCAAAAACGGGGCCAATTAGGCTAACGAGGTAGTCCGGCCAGGATGTCCGCCGGCCAGATACCACAACGCCCGGCGGGCCGGGCGTTGTGGTGCGACTGAGCGGACGGCGAAAACGCCCCCTAGAAGTCGTGGTAGAGCGGCCAGCCGAGCAGGGGGTGCTTGAGACCGGCGCGCATCTCGACGTTGTCGAGCTTCTCCGGCGAGGCGCTCTCTTGTTGCAGCAGCTGGTACTGGCGTACAAAGCCCAGGGTATGCAGCAGGTTGGCGACAAACCCCTTGCTGAGTTCCTGACGCAGACCGGCGATCAGCTCGCTTGGCAGCTCCGCCAGCAGCAGTTCCAGCTGGGCAGCCAGATAGTCGGTGTCGTACCAGGCTTCCTGCAGCACTATGTCTCGTGCCAGACGGCGTTTGAGATCCTGCTTCACCTTCAAGGGGGCCGCGCCGCTGCCATTGCCGCAGAGGATGCGATAGAGCAGGGCCTCGGCCAGCTTGTCTTCCATGGTGGGGTGGTCGTTCTCGCAGGCGAAGAAGTGCTGATCGATCAGGCTCATCAGGCGGGCCTTGTTGTGCTCCACCAGCGCCTTCTCGTACTCCTGCCAGCCTTGCCACTCTTCCACGTCCGGCGGGCTGGAGATCTTGTCCAAGAGCCGCGCATCCACGTCGCCATAGAGGCTGTTGCCACCGGGCTGCTTGGCGCTGACCGAGATCAGCATGGACCAGCCCTTCTGGAACGGCTTGATGGGCCCCTCTGGCGCCTGCAGCAGGGCAAGTGCCTTGGCCGTATCCCGTTGCGACAGCTCCAGCAGCCCCAGGCTGACCACGCCGATCACGTCGTGGGCGGCCTGCTCCAGCAGGTGCATCTTGTACTTGTTGTAGTACTTGTCGGCGAACTTCAGGCTCATCAGCACCGCCTTGCCCTTGATCTGGCCAAGCTGTTGATCGCTCAAGTGTTCGCTCTCGCGGCCAAAGCGCAGCACCTGGGTAAGAAAGGGGCCCTGATTGACATCGCGTATGGCTAGTTGCATGACGGGGCTCCTCAATCCAGGAAGCTGAACATGTCGTCGACTTCGGCGTACTCGTCGGAGGCGTCGTTCTTCTCTTTGGCCTGCATCACCAGCTCGCTGGCGAACTTGCTGATGATCCCCTCCCAGGAGGAGTGCTCATTGCGCAGCAGTGCCTTGATGGCTTTCTCCACGTCCGGGGTCAGCTCGCGGATCAGCATCAAGAGGCTGCGCGGGTCATCCAGCGGGTAGTCGTGGGCATTTTCACTCTGCTGGCGGTCGCTGTAGGAGAGCGCCTCTTCCAGGTCTTCCTCTTCGGCGTGCAGCGTGTCGTGGAAGCCCTCGTCATCCTCGAAGCGCTCACCGCGATAGAACTCGATGAAGGGGATGGCGAGGTAGAAGAGACCGGCCGGATCCTCGGCGATGCACTCCAGGATCTCCGCCTGCTTGGCGTCGCTGTCCTGGGTGCGGATCAGGTAGTTGAGGAAGTCGAAGGTGTGCTGCTGCAGCTCTTCGGCGTTGTTCTTGATCGCCTCTTCCCAGTAGAGGGGCTGCTGGCAGACGATGTCGCGGATCCGCTCCGGGGTCATCAGCTCGGAGATGATGGACGGGAACGACATGTCGTGCTGGCCGTTGATCTGGGTCAGGGTGACGATATCAATCTGTTCAATGACTTCGGCCAACTGGTCGTCGGACATTGTCTTGGCGATCAGCTCGAACTTTTCGCTGGCCTGTTTCGGCTCGATCACGGCCAGCTCTTTGATCTCGATGGCGGTAATTTCTATCAGACTGTGCATGCTTTGCCTCAAGTTAGAAACGTACTTCGTCGTACATGTCTTGATCGCCGTCGTCGTCACCATCACCGTTGTAGTCGGCGTCAGCGTTTTCCCCGTCTTCATCTTCGTCGTCACGCAGCTCGTAGTCGTCATCGGCACGGCGGCCACCGCGCGGCAGCGGGTTGTCGAGCTGGAACAGCACGGCGCAGGCTTCGATCAGCTGATCTTCGCTCTGGGCCCGCACCGCTTTCACCAGCGGCAGGTCGGCATTGTTGAACGCCACCGACACCTTGAACTCGTCCCATGAGGGTTGTACGCCGCTGCCGAGCCACTTGATCCACTCGGGTTTGGCCTTGGCCGGGAACTGCACCCGGCCATAGAGGGCCAGCGGCAGGTACTCGGGCATGAACTCCAGCATGCTCATGTCGGCCAGCAGCAGTGTCTTCATCTTGCCGGTGAACTGCTCAAGTGCCTTGGGCTGGTCCTGATCCCGGTAGGATTCGATGTTCTCGCTGGCATCACTCATCAGCGCTTTGATCCGCGCCTGGTCCCATTTTTTCTGCATAGCGCCTCAGGGGTAGAATTGGTCCCACATCTCCTGCATGGCAGAAGCGGGATCGGTCACGATGACGTTGTTGAAATCCTTGATGAAAGCGGCCCGCTGTTTCGGGTCTGACAGCACTTCATAGGCCTGCTTTACCTGGTGCAGCTTGATGGCTGCCAGCTCTCGCTCTTCTTCGCTCGCCCCTAACAGCTTATCGGGGTGGTACTGGTTAGACAGCCGGCGATAGGCTTTTTTGATGTCATTTTCGTTGGCGTTGGACTTGACGCCCAGCACCCGAAAGTAGTTGTTCATGGCAGATCCTGCATCACTGGCATCTTGGAATTCACACTGCGGGCGCCTGATGGTGGAGCTTGAGAAACCAGGCACGGCAAAAACCCGTCATTTTAACGGAAACAGGCCAGCTCCGCCATGAATAGGAGGCGATATGGCAAGCAAGTTGCCAATAGCGAAAAAGCTCCAATCGCTGCCATTTTGGCAACAAGAGGGCGGGGCATGTGTGATGGCGGTTGAAAAAACGCCCGGCAGGCCGGGCGTTGTCGGTTATTGGAGGTGGGCCCAGGCCAGACGCAGTTTCAGCCCCAGACTCGAACTCCAGCCTGTGGTGGTACTCACCACCTTGCCGTCCTTGACGATGAGGAAGCTGGGGGTGACGCTCACCTGCCAACGGGCGGCGAGATCCCCTCGCTCATCGTTATGGGTCGGGAAGGTCAGCCCCTTCTTGCCCATCCCCTTGCTCAACTGCTGGGCGTTGCCGGAGCGCAGTGCCACCGTCAGCACGTTTTCACCGTCCTGCCAGAGCTGCTCCACCGTCGGTGTGGTGAAGCGGCAGACGGCACACCAGCTGGCCCAGTAGTAGACCAGCAGCGGGCTGTCCCGGCTCATGGCCTGCAGGTCGGCGGTGGTGCCATCTTGCAGGGTGAGCCTGGGCAGCGGGCCGTCTTCTGGCAGCGCCGGGCTGCGCCAGAGGTCCAGCGCCGTCGAGATGACCACGCCAAACAGCAGCAGCCAGAGCGCCTCCTTGCCCCAGCGCCGCCAGCGGGGCTGGGTGGTGATAGTCTCTGTCATGGTTTATCCCTGCTTGGCCAGTTCGGCCTTGACGATTTGCTCCAGCTCTTCATAGGGCACGGTACCGGAGACCAGCTGGTTGCCGATCAAGGTGGCCGGTGTGCCCTGCACGCCGAGCAAGGTGCCGATGCGCAGGCTGTTGCGCAGCTCCTCGGTGGCCTTGGCCGCAGGCTTGAGGGCCAGGTTGTCGGTGGCCGCCAGCGCCTTGTTGATGTCCGCCTCGGTCAGCATGCCCTGCTTGCTCATCAGCTTGTCGTGCAGGGTGAGGAAGCGGGCGGGATCCTGCTGCCACAGGGTCAGGCTGTACTGGGCCGCCTTGGCGGAGCTCTGTCCCTTGAACGGCAGCAGCTTGATCACCAGCCCGACATCATTTGGATAGGCCTTCAGCAACCTGGCCAGATGAGGGTCGAACTGCTTGCAGTAGGGGCAGTTGTAGTCGGTGAAGGACACCAGGGTCAGCTTGGGGTTCTTGGCACCCAGGCGCGGGCTGGTGGGACTGTTGAACAGTACATCCTGATTGCCCTTGATGAAGTCGCCAAGCTGGCTGGCCTGATCTGCCGCGTTCTGCTTCTCCCAGGATTCGGCCGCCTCGTCGAGGATCTTGGGGTTGGCCACCAGGGTTTCGCGGATCAGCTCCTTGATGCGGGCCTCCTGCTCCGGGGTGAAGGGAGCTGCGTGCAGGGCCGGGGCCAGCAGGGCGGCAGAGAGGGAGGCCAGCAGGGTCAGGGTGCGCAGGGTCGGTTTCATTTAGTGTCTCCTTGAGAAGTGGCAATGCCTGCTTGCGCCAGGGTGGCAAGCAGGGTCGGGCGGTCCAGCAGGGGCGAGAGGATCTCGCCACCCTGCAGGCCGGGCCCGTAGATCTGGTTGAAGGGAATGGCCACGCTGCCGCGCTGACGCAAGAAGTCGGCGATGCTGGCAGAGGGGCGGCTCCAGTCCCCGCGCAGGGCCACCACATCGGGGGCGCTCAGCGCTTTTTGTACGTCATCTCGCAGCAGTACATTGAATTTGTTGGCTTTGCAGGTAATGCACCAGTCGGCGGTGACATCGACAAAGACCCGCTTGTTCTGCGCCAGCGCGTCCTGAATGGCTTGCTCCGAGAGCGGCTGCCAGTTGACGCCGTCCCGCTGGGGCTTGCCCTCCATGGTGAAGGCGCCGCCCAGCAGCAGGGCCCCGCCCAGTAGACAGGTGAGAGCCAGCCCCAGGGTCACGCCCCGCATGCCATGGCGCCACACCACGGCCAACAGCAGGGCGGCCAGCATCAGCGCCATCAGGATCAGCATCCAGAATTGGCCGACATGGTTGCCGAGCAGGCTGAGCAGCCAGAGGCTGGAGCCCAGCATCATCAGGCCGAGCAGGATGCGCAGGCGCCCCATCCAGCGGCCCGGTTTCGGCAGCCAGAGCGCGAGACGGGGGAAGGCGGCTATCAGCAGCCAGGGCAGGCTCATGCCGAGGCCAAGCGCGGTGAAGATGAGCCAGAGCTGACCGAGCGGGGCCCCGAGCGCAAAGGCGACCGCTGTGCCGAGGAAGGGGGCCGAGCAGGGGGTGGCCAGCAGGGTGGCAAAACACCCCTGCAGGAAGTGACCGCCCAGGCTGTTGCCGCCCGTGGTGGCGAGGCGGGTATTGAGGTTGCTCGGCAGCCTTAGCTCGAACAGCCCCAGCAGGTTGGCGCAGAACAGCGCCGTCACCACCACCATGAAGCCGATAAACCAGACGCTCTGGAACTGGATGCCCCAGCCGACGGCCCCCTGGGTTGCACGCAGCAGCGTGCTCATCAGTGCCAGCGCCCAGAAGGAGACCAGGATGCCGGCGCTGGCCGCCAGGAATTGCAAACGAACCGGGCGGCGCTCACGGGTTTCCAGCTGCAGTACCGACCCCAGCTTGAGTGCCAGCACCGGCAGCACGCAGGGCATCAGGTTGAGGATAAGGCCACCCAGCAGGGCAGCGCCCAGCAGCCAGAGCAGCGAGTGGCCTTGACTCGGCAGGGTCAGCGGCTCACCTATCTGGAACTCGCTCTGCCAGGCCTGTTCACCGTTGGCCAGTACAAACCCGAGTTGCTGGCGACGTATGTCGGGCGCATCGCCCTGCCAGCCATCGCTGACCGGAATGCGGGCGACCAGGGTGTTGCCTTGCACCTCCAGCTCGGGTTTGCCAAATTCGGCGCCCTCCAGCCGCTGGAGGAAAACCTGCGGATCCTGCCAGCCCTGCGGGTTGTCGGCGGTCAGCTGCAACTGGTTTTGCCGGTAGCCAGCCTTGAGGGTGACGGTGCCAGGCATGGCTTGTGGCAGCTTGCTCATTGCCTGGGCGTAGGCAAAGTCGAACCCTTCCGGCGCAGTGCCATCCAGCGCCAGGGTAAAGGGGTAGTCGGTCAGTATGCAGACGTTGCTGCAGGTTGAAAGGCGCAGCGTGCCCGTCAGCGCCTCGCTGCTGCTGTGGGCAAGCGTGATGGGGAGGCTGACGGTCTTCTGATAGCCCTGGGTCGAGATGCCACTGACGTCAAATCGCTCCGGCACGGGCCAATGCCACTGCTGGGTGGCTTGAGGGGCATCCCAGAATATTTCAGGGGCTATGCCGCCTTCCCCCGGGTTCTGCCAATAGGTCTTCCAGCCGGACTCGAGCGCCAGGCTGAGCAGCACGCGAGTTTGGACGGGATCGCTGGCGTCGGCTTGCAGCCGCACTTTTGCGTGATCGTTCTGGGGGCTGACAAGCCAGCCGGTATCGCTGGCCAATCCCATGGATTGCCACAGCAGGCCGCCCATCAACAGGGCAGTCTTGATCATGTTTGACATGTTTTTGTCTCTTGAAAATGGAAGTCAGGGTGGTGTAAACCGCGACTAACTCATTCTCGCCAGACACATAAAGTGAGGTGAAGCCGCCGTTCAGGCGGAGATATGTTGCGAGGGGGAGGCAAGGCGGGTGAGCGGCGCGACAGTGGCGCCAGCAAGGCAATCACGAAGGCGATGGCAAAGAAGATCTGTTCGACGCAGAGCAGGCTGGCGGCACTGAGCCACTTGCCATTGAGCTGGCAACTGCTCGGCTGAGGCGTCGCTGGCTGTGCATCCTCGGCATCGGCGCTGGAAGAGGGGAGGAGCTGTACCTGGCAACTGAGGGCCTGATCGAGCTGAGCCAGCCGGGCCAGCGGCTGGGCCGCGCAGTTGAGCACCAGAATGCAGACCAGCAGCAGGAGTCTTGTCGCCACGCGTTGTCGCAAAATCATGCTCGCCCTACCCTGTTGAATGGTGCATATCCTATCGATCAATAATGACAGGAGCAAGTCAGCAGGATTCGATGCGACCATATGCAACATCGGGGTGGTCGGTTCTGTTTGGCGAACGCTTGTTCGCTAAAAGGGGGACCAGTATACTGCGCCGAGTTAAAATCCGAGGTGTTCGATGCTCAAACTTGCCCGTGTGCTGCTGCTTACCCTGCTGCTCGTTTTCTGGTTCGTGTTTGGTCTGTTGCTCTGTCTGGTGCGTCCGCGTCATCCCAACAACGTCTTTGTCTTCGCCCGCATGTACCATGCGATCTGCCCGCTGCTCGGCCTCAAGGTCAAGGTCATCATACCGGACGAGGTCAAGTCGGTCGGCCCGGCGGTATACGTCTGCAACCACCAGAGCAATTTCGACATCTTCACTGTGACAGGTGCCGTCATGCCCGGCGTGGTGGCGGTGGGCAAGAAGAGCCTGCTGTGGCTGCCCTTCTTCGGCCTCCTCTTCTGGCTCTCAGGCAACGTGCTGATCGACCGCTCCAACCGCTCCCGTGCCATCGGCACCATAGGCCAGGTGGTGGATCGCATCAAGCATCACGGCACCTCCATCTGGATGTTCCCGGAAGGGACCCGCTCCAAGGGGCGCGGCCTGCTGCCGTTCAAGGCCGGTGCCTTCCACACCGCCGTGCAGGCCGAGGTACCCGTGGTGCCCATCGTCTGCTCCAGCTACTTCGGCCAGATCGATCTGAACCGCTGGGATAATGGCGAGGTGTTGCTGGAAGTCATGGCACCTGTCTGCAGCAAGGAGCACGGCGCCGCCGGCATTCGCGAGCTGTCTGACAACTGCCGTGCCCGGATGGAAGCCAAGCTGGTCGAGCTGGACAGCAAGCTGGGTCGCCATCAGGCCGCCTGAGTCTGAACGAAAGATGACATAGAGGGAGCCGCTGGCTCCCTTTTTAATTGGTGAAAATCGCTACTTTATTGGTGTTTTTCACCATTTTATTCGCCTTGAATATCTGCCGCTAATCCCCATCTATCTGTAAAACAACAATAAATTATCTTGGCATGGCTCTTGTAATGCTATGGGAAGAGATAGCCATCCCCATGAACAAGGAACCAGACCATGAGCGTATTTAGCCGCCTGACCGACGTGATCAATGCCAACCTGCACAGCCTGCTCGACAAGAGCGAAGAGCCGGAGAAGATGCTGCGCCTGATGATCGAGGAGATGGAGCAGGTCCAGGTCGAGATGAGAACCCAGGCCGCCCGCGTCATCGCCGAGCAGAAACAGCTGGAACGTCACCAGCAGGCGCTGCAACACCAGATCCTGGAGTGGTCGGCCAAGGCCGAGCTCGCCATCCAGAAGGGGCGTGAGGATCTGGCCCGTGCCGCCCTCACCGAGAAGCTGGCCGAGGCCAAAAAATGCGACCAGTTGGAGCAGGACAAGGCCCGGGTGGCCGAGGTGCTGGCCCAGCTCACCGCCGACAGCGAGCGGCTGGCCGCCAAGCTGACCGAAGCGCGCGAGAAGCAGAAGCTGCTGACCCTGCGCGAGCAGACCGCCCACAGCCGCATCCGTGCCCGCGCCCAGGTCGACAACCAGCGCATGCACGAGCTGATGGCCCGTTTCGACGGTTTTCAGGGTCGGGTCGATCAGCTGGAAGCCCAGCTGGAGGCGGCGACTCTGGGGCAGAATCCCTCGCTGGAGGCCCAGTTCCGCGAGCTGGAGCTGAACGACGAGATTGAGCGCGAACTGGCCCGGCTGAAGGGTCAGAAGGTGGAGGCATAAAGATGACGCCCTGGCCGAAGGACCTTGCCCATCGCAAGTTGACCGGGGTCTGCGCCGGCATCGCCAACGTGCTGGGGCTCTCCAGGGTGACGGTACGGATAGTGGCGCTGATCGCCCTGATCCTGATGCCGCCACTGACCCTGGCCGCCTATCTGCTGGCGGTGCTGATCATGCCGCCCCGTCGTGAATTGAAGCGCTGGCTGGACTGACCCCAGGGTCATTCAGCCGGCAAGAGAAGCCTGTGAGGAGCAGAACATGCTGGAATTTATCGTCTTGATGCTGGTGTTGGTGGCCATGGCGCTGGCGGGGTTTACCGTGCTGGCCATGCTGCTGGTGAGCGGCCTCTTCGTGCTGTTTGGGGCCCTGGCCGGCATGTTCGCTCTGATCATCAAGCTGGCGCCCTGGTTGCTGGTGCTGCTGGTGGTGTGCTGGCTCATCAGCAACCGGCGCAAGCAATCCAATACCTACCGTTAAGCCTCCCTGCTATCGGATCCTGCCTTGGCCACTGCTCGCAGTGGCCTTTTTTGTGGTCTCTTCATCGCCTGCTCGACAGCCGCCAGCCAGGGCTGGCTCCAGTCGGCCCAGCCATCCGGCTCCCGCACCAGGCGCTCCTTGAAGGCCTTGCTCTGCTGCTTGAGGCGGTATTCGAGTCGCAGCGCCGCCCCCTTGTCACCCACCATCTGCTGCCAGACCAGCGTGAGCGGTCCCTTGCCGCGCAGGGCGCGGGATCCCTTGCCGCTCTGATGCTGGCGCAACCGCCTTATCGGATCCGTGCTGATCCCCGTATAGAGCAGGCCGGTCGCGGTGCGTACCAGATAGAGGGACCACTGGCTGGTTGGGGGTGAGCTGGTCGGTTCTGTGTCCATCGCTGCTTTTCTCATTCGATCTGTCTGTGCCAAACTCAAAAGCAGTCCAAGGAGGTGCGATGCGAGTCTGGTTCTGGTTGTGGTGCCTGTTGTCGGTCCCGGTTCTGGGGGAGACGATCCGTGTTTATGATTACCATCAGCATCCCCCTTTCATGACAGGGGAGAAGACGGGGCTGAGCCGGGATCTGGTCAAGTATCTCAATGAAAGGCTCGGCGGAGAACCCAGGCTTGAGCTCTGGCTGGTCAATCGGGCCAGATTGGCGCTGGAGATGTCGGATCCTGGCTTCGACGGTCTGGTGGCCTGGGTCAATCCTGCCTGGGTGGGGGATCCCCAGCGCGAGCGCTATCTGTGGACCTTTCCCATCATGCGTGACACCAACGAGCTCATCTCCAGTGCGGCCAGACCCGTCACCTATCGCGGCCCGGATTCCCTCAAGGGGCTGATCTTCGGTGGCATAGAGGGCTATCGCTATCAGGGGATCGATGATGCTGTGGCCCGGGGCGAGCTGGTGCGCCACGATGCCAAGAAGGTCAAAACCAATTTCAGCCTGTTGATGCGGGGCCGCATCGATGTGACGCTAGTGCCGGGCTCGGCGCTCTCCTTCTTCATTCATGATGCCTATGAGGGCAAGCTGTTCGTCTCGCCCTTTCCCCAATCCAGCTATACCCGCCACCTCTTGCTGCCGAGATCCCGCAGTGAGCTGCATGCCCGGCTGAACGACATCGCCGAGCAGATGGACCAGGATCCCGCGTGGCACGCCATCCTGGAATCCTATCGTGGCAGACCCTGAGCAGGGTTGCCGGCCCCGCGCCTGAGTTTGTGCAGCGGCAGCAGGCTCACCAGCAGACCCGCCCAGACGAAGGCAAATCCCACCGACTTCACCGGATCCGCCGTCTCGCCAAACCAGAAGAGGGCGAGCAGGAAGGCGAGGCTGGGTTCTATATATTGCAGCAACCCCACTGTGCTCATGCGGGTGCGCGCCACGGCGTAGCAGAACAGGCCCACCGGCAGCAGGGTGGCGGGGGCGCTGCCCATTAGCAGCAACCGATCGGCCCAGTCACCGGCCATGAACTGGCTCATGCCGCTCAGGGCCAGAGCGCCGATGATCAGCAAAGCGACCGGCAGCTGGACCAGGGCCTCGAGATAGAGGCTGACGCCGGCGTCGTAGTGCACCTTCTTCTTGAGCAGGCCGTAGAAGGCGAAGTTGGCTCCCATGATGAGGGAGAACCAGGGCAGCTGGCCGTAGGAGAACAGCATGTAGGCCAGCCCCGCCAGCGCCAGGGCGACCGCCAGATGCTTTTGCGGGGTGAGCCGCTCCTTGAGGAAGAGCACGGCGAACACGATATTGAACAGCGGCGTCATGAAGAAGGCGAGGCTGGTGGCCAGCACCTGCCCCGTGGTCAGACACCAGGTGAACATGCACCAGCTGATGGACATGACGGGGCCCGCCAGCAGTATGAGGCCGAGTTGGCGGGGTTCACTGCGCAGGCGCGCCCAGGGCACCCGGTAGCCGAGCAGGGCGAAGAGGGTGCCCAGCAGTACCGCCGACCAGAGGACGCGATGGGAGAGCAGCTCCCACATGTTGACCTCCGGCATGAACTGGTAATAGAGGGGCAGCATGCCCCACAGCACGAATGAGAGGGCCGCGCTGCCGGTGCCCATCCAGTTCTTCATCTCTCTCCGTTTATTAAATTAAACATTTGTGGTCGCATGATAAGTACCCGCTGACGCTTTCACAAGCAGGATGGAGGGGGAAATTCTGTTACTATCGGGCCCATGAACCGACTCGATACGCTGTTTGAACAGATCCGGGCCTGCCGGTTATGCGAGGCTCATTTGCCACTTGGGCCACGCCCGGTGATCCGTGGCGCCGAAAGCGCCCGCTTGCTGATCATCGGCCAGGCGCCCGGTACCCGCGTTCATGCCAGCGGCATCCCCTGGGATGACCCCTCCGGCGATCGGCTGCGTCACTGGCTCGGCGTGGATAAAACGACCTTCTACGACGAGTCCCGCATCGCCATCATGCCGATGGGGCTCTGCTACCCCGGCAAGGGCAAGTCGGGGGATCTGCCACCCAGACCCGAATGTGCGCCCACCTGGCACGACAAGGTGTTGATGCTGCTGCCCAATATCGAGCTGACCCTGCTCATCGGCCAGTATTCCCAACAGTACTATCTGGGCAAGGCCAGCAAAGGCTCGCTCACCGAGACGGTGCGCAGCTGGGCCGACTATGGTCCCGCCTGGCTGCCGTTGCCGCACCCGTCCCCGCGCAACACCTTCTGGCTCAAGAAGAATCCCTGGTTCGAGCAGGATGTGCTCCCCCATCTGCAGCAGAGGGTAGCCCCCTTGCTGGTGCGACCCTAATACTGGCCTCTGCGTCAGACCGCAGGTTCCGTCAGTGGTTTGGGTTTGCTGCGGGCCATGGCAAGCAGCGGGATTATGATGCACAGGCAGCCCAGCAGCAGCGGCAGACCCGGCTGCTCGTCAAACAGCCAGACCCCGATGGCGACCGCCATCAAGAGCCCCGTGTATTCCGCCGAGGCGATCTTGCTCGCCTCCGCCTTGCGATAGGCCACCACGCACAGCCCGGCATAGACCATGATCAGCGCCGATGAACCGAAGGCGGGCCACCACATCTGCCACTGCCAGTCTCCCCCTTCCCACCAGGCCAGCGCCAGTATGAAGGGCATGCTCAGCACGTTGGTGAAGAACAGGGTCTGTGCTATGGGCTGCTTGAGCGGGATCCGCTTGATCAGCAAGTTGTTGAGCGCCATGGAGAGCGCCACCCCGAGCGCCGCCAGCGCGGCCCAGTTCACCTCGGTCGGCCGCAGCACGATCAGTACCCCGATAAAACCGATGAGCGCGGTCAGCACCTTCTGGCGGGAGATGGCTTCCCCCGCCATCCATACCGCCAGCGGCACCATCATCAGCGGGGCAGCATAGAAGAGGGCGTTGGCGGTGGCGAGCGGCAAGCGGGTGAGGGCAATGACCATCAGGCAGACGCCTACCGCCCAGATGTGGGCCCGCAGCAGATGCCACTTGAGCGCCACCGGCGGGTTGCGACGCCAGGACCAGAGCAACCAGGGCATCAGCAAGAGGGCGGCGGAGAGCTGACGGAAGAAGACAAACTGGAACACCGGCTGGCTTGGCTCCAGCACCTTGACCAGCGCATCGGAAAAGACCGCCACCATGTTGCCCAGCACCAGATAGAGGATTCCGATCCCGACTGCATTCATATCACCTCCCATATCAGATGAGGGCAGGGTAGCGCGGGGTCAGTTATCCAGTAAAATGATAAAAAATCACCATCTATGAGAATTTTGGATAATGAAGCTGCCTCCCCTGCGCGCCGTTCAATATTTCGAAGCGGTCGCCCGCCTGCTCAGCTTTTCCCGTGCGGCCCTCGAGCTGAACGTCAGCCAGAGTGCGGTCAGCCACCAGATCCGCCTGCTGGAAGATTTTCTGGGTGAGCGTTTGCTGCTGCGCCAGGGGCGGCTGTTGTCACTGACCGCCCAGGGGGAGGTTTACTTCGAAGGCATAGCGGCCGGGCTCGGCCAGATCGCCCAGAGCAGCGAGCAGCTGCGCGGCGGTGGCGAGATGCGGCTGCGGCTCGCGGTCTACAGCTCGTTCGCGGTGAAGTGGCTGATCCCGCGTTTGGCGGGGTTGCGTCAGCTCTATCCCGAGCTGGATTTGAGCCTGGAGATGGTGGCGGAAGATCCCGAGCTCTCCGATCGGGTGGCTGACTGTTTCATCACAGTCTCGCCCCACGGCCGAGGTTATTGCCACGATCTCATCTACCGGGAGCGGCTGTTCCCGGTCTGCAGTAGGCGGCTGCTGCAACAGCTGGAGGGGGAGTGGCCACAGGCCATCTGGCAACTGCCGCTCTTGTCGGTGCAGTCCATCTACAAGGCGCGGGGGGAGGATTGGCAGCGCTGGGCCAAGGCGGGCGGCCTGGTCATTCCGGACGAGGCGCGGATGCACCACTTCAGTCATGTGCTGCTGGCGATGGAGGCGGCGGCCTGGGATCAGGGGGTGGCGTTTGTGAACGACTACATGCTGCGGCCGGATGATCCCCAGCTGGTGGCCTTGCCGGTACACCAGCTGGAGACGGGGGATGCCTTCTACTTTACCTGCAAGCGCTCCCGGGCCCATGAGCCCGCCATCAGCCGGTTGCGTCAATGGCTGATGATGGAGACGCGCCAGAGCATGGCACTATAACCGCTTGGGCTATCAGGCTTTCTTGAACTGGCTCAGGATAAACAGGCTGGTGGCACAGACCACCACGGAAGGGCCAGCCGGCGTGTCTTGATACCAGGAGAGGCTGAGCCCGCCCAATACCGCCAGACAGCCGATCAGCGCGGCAAAGCCGGCCATCTGCTCCGGCGTCTGGCTGAAGCGGCGTGCGGTGGCGGCCGGAATGATCAGCAAGGAGGTGATGATCAGCGCGCCGACAAACTTCATGGCCACGGCGATCACCAGCCCGATCAGCAGCATCAGCACGCAGCGCAGCACATCGACCCGGATCCCTTCCACCCGTGCCAGCTCTTCCGAGATGGTCATGGAGAGCAGGGGATCCCACAGGCGCCACAGGGTGAGCAGCACCAGAGCGCCGCCGCCGTAGATCCAGAGCAGATCCACCGGTTGGACCGAGAGCAGGTCACCGAACAGGTAGGCCATCAGATCCACCCGCACGTTATCCATAAAACTCAAGGTGACCAGGCCGAGCGACAGGGCGCTGTGGGCCAGGATGCCGAGCAGGGTATCGGTCGCCACCTGCTGGTTGCGGCTCATGATCACCAGCAGCATGGCCATGGCGAGGCAGCAGACCACCACCGCCAGGGTGAGATCCACCTGCAGCAGTATGCCGAGTGCTATGCCGAACAGGCAGGCGTGGGAGAGGGTGTCGCCAAAATAGGCCATCTTGCGCCACACCACGAAGCTGCCGAGGGGCCCGGCCAGCAGGGCTATGCCGAGGCCGGCCGCGAGGGCATATAACAGAAAGCTGTCCACTTGAATGTCCTTAGCTGCGCTTATTGATTGCGAGACGGCAGGCGGATGACGGGGGCCTGCTCATCGTGATGATGGTGTTCGCCGTCGCAGTGATGATGGTGGGTATAGACCGCCAGCACCTCCTGCTCGGGGCGCCCGAACAGGCGGGCAAATTCGGGGTGGCGTGCCACGCTTTCCGGCTCGCCGTGACAGCAGACGTGACGATTGAGGCAGATCACCTCATGGGTGCTGGCCATCACCAGGTGCAGGTCGTGGGAGACCATCAGCACGGCGCAGTTGAACTCGGCCGCCAGCTTGCTGATGAGGGCATAGAGCTCGATCTGACCGTTGATGTCCACCCCCTGCACAGGCTCGTCGAGCACCAGCAGCTCGGGCTTGACCAGCAGGGCGCGGGCCAGCAGCACGCGCTGCATCTCGCCGCCGGAGAGCTTCTGCATCCGGTTGTCCAGCAGCCCCTGGGCGCCAACCCGGTTGAGCGCCTCCTCGATGGAGAGACGGCCATTCTTGCCGAGCTGCAGGAAACGGCGCACAGTCAGCGGCAGGGTGGGATCCAGATAGAGGCGTTGCGGCACATAGCCGACCCGCAGATCGCGACGGCGCAGGATCTCGCCGGTATCCGGGGTGAGCAGGCCCAGCACCAGCTTGCTCAGGGTGCTCTTGCCCGCCCCGTTGGGGCCGACCAGGGTAGTGATTTTGCCTTTATTCAGGGTAAAGGAGACCTTGTCGAGCACGAGTCGTCCGTCGAACGAAAGACAGACCTCTTTCAGCTCCACCAGTTGGGTCATGACAGCTCCGGGGTTTACAGCCTGTGAGAGTTATAATATAACAACAGCGTTGGTTTGTTATATTATCACACACTCACTTCCTGACGAGATCTCTATGCGAATTCTTACACTGATCACTGCCCTGCTGGCAGTGAGTCTGCCTGTCCGTGCCCTCGAGGTGCTGACCACCATCAAGCCCCTCGGCTTTATCGCGGCCGCGATCACCGATGGCGTGAGTGAACCCAAGGTGTTGCTGCCGACCGGTGCCTCTCCCCACGACTTCTCCCTGCGCCCCTCCGATATTCGCAGTATCCAGGATGCCGACCTGGTGGTATGGGTTGGTCCCGAGCTGGAAGGCTTCATGGCCAAGCCGCTGGCCAAGCATCCCCATGTGCTGACGCTTACCCGGGTTGAGGGGATGCCGCTGTTCGACTATGCCAAGCAGGAAGGGCACGAAGAGCATGCCGATGAGGGTCATGATCACGATGGACACGAGGGGCATCATCACGAAGGGGTGGATCCGCACATCTGGCTGGGGCCGACCCAGGCACTGGTCATCGCCAATGCGCTGAGCGAGACGCTGAGTGCCCAGGATCCCGCCAATGCCGAACGTTATCGCGCCAACCTGCTGGCCTTCAAGGCCAAGGTGGATGCCAAGGACAAGCTTATCGCCGACCAGATGAAGGCGGTGAACCAGAAGGGCTACTTCGTGTTCCACGAGGCTTATGGCTACTGGGAACGTCACTACGGCATGAGCTCCAAGGGGCACTTTACCGTGAGCCCGGAACGCCGTCCCGGCGCCAAGACGCTGGTGGAGATCCGCAAGGCGCTGCAGGAGAAACAGGCGAGCTGCATCTATGCCGAGCCGCAATTCTCCCCTGCTGTGATTGAGTCGGTGGCCCGCAACACAGGCGCCAAGGTATTGCTGCTGGACGAGGTGGGTGAACAGGTGCCGCTCGGACCGGATGGCTATCCCCAGTTCATGCAACAGCTGGCCGACGCCTTCGCCCAGTGCCGCTGAGCCACCCCTGGCTCATCCCATGGGGTTGCCTGCGCCAACTATACTGACCTCCAGCATCTGACATGGAGGGTTAAGTATGAAATGGCTGCTCATTCCCGCCTGCACGCTGGCACTGCTCTGTGCCAGCGTGCAGGCCTCCCGCCTCTCCGAATACATCGCCAGTCCCGAGTTGAGGGCCAAGTTGCAGGAGGTCTATGGCGGCAGGGCGATCCAGCGGGCCGAGGCGTTTTCCCGCCTGCTTACGCCCCGGGCGGGCACCACGGATCAGCAGAAGATCACGCTGGTGAACACCTACTTCAACAACCTGACCTACAGCGATGATCCCAGACTGTGGGGGGATGAGGACTATTGGGCCAATCCGCTGGAGTTTATCGGTGCCCGGGGCGGGGATTGCGAGGATTACAGCATCTCCAAGTACTACACCCTGATGGAGCTGGGGGTGGATGAGAAAAAGCTGCGGCTGGCTTACGTCAAGGCGGTGAAATACAACCAGTTTCATATGGTGACGCTTTATTTTCCAACGCCCAAATCCGATCCGCTGGTGCTCGACAACATCAACAGCCGGATCCTGCCCGGCAGCCAGCGAACCGATCTCATTCCCGTTTACAGCTTCGATGCCAAGAGCATCTGGATCATGAAGTCGCGCCGTGAAGGCACGCTGGCGGGCAGTGCCGATCGGTTGGCGCAGTGGACATCGATGAAGACCCGTTTCTCCAGCGAGCAACTGCGCTCCCCCCGTCGCCAGCTATAGCTTTCCCGCCGCTTTCAACTCCGCGAAATATTTTGCCGCGCCCGGATGCTGTTCGATGCTCAGCACCGGGCCTGTTTTGTTGCGCGCCTTGTGAAACAGGTTGGCGTAACCATAGGTCTGCTCGTTGAAGCTGGTCTGCTGGGTCAACATGGCCCGGATCAGCCGGTAGACGTCCGCCTCCGGCGTGGCGGCATTGGTCACCAGGGTGGCCGCGATGGCAAAGGTGGGGGTCGCCTTCAGGTTGCCGGGATAGATGCGGGCAGGCACCTGGCTGCGCTGGTAGTACTTGACCCCCTTGAGCAGCTGATCCCGAATATCTCCCTCGATGGGCAGAAAGCGGATGGCGCAGCGCTTGGTGGTATCGAGCACGATCCGGTTCGGGTGTCCCATCACCAGACCGTAGGCATCTATCTGTTTGCTGCAGAGTGCCTCCGCCAGATTGCCTGCGCTCTTCAGATCGAGTTCCTGCTCCTTTGCTCCCAACAGGTTGAACAGGGCCAGGGCCGTCTGGCGAGTGCCCGAGCTCTTCAGCCCCATGTCGATGGGCGCCAGCTTGAGCTGCGCCAGCGTGGTGATGTCACCATCCGCCCGCACCACTATGGTGAAAGGTTCGGCGTGGGTGGCGAAGATGGCTCTGAGCTCTGGCTGCGGCTGGCTGGCATAAGGCCCCAGGCCTCGGCTGGCCTGATAGAGCCAGTCCGATTGCACCAGGGCATAGGGTATCTGCCCTGCCTGCAACTGGCGCAGATTCTCGATGGAACCTGAGGTGGCCTGCAGCTTGCATTGCAGCTCGGGGTCACTCTTGTTGGCCAGCCGGCAGAACTCTTTGGCGACCTGATGATAGATCCCCTGCTCACCGCCGGTGGCGATGATCATGGGACTGGCCAGCAACGGCAGCGGCCACAGCAGGGCGAGCAACAACCCGAGTCTGTTCATGAGATCTCCTTGCTGGCGTAACCGTCTATGCCCCAGCTGCGCAGGGTGTCGATATCCTGGATCTCGCTGGCTTCTGCCAGCAGGGTGTAGCCCGCACTGTGCAGGCATTGGGCCACCAGATTCCAGTAAAGAGGAGCCTGGGTTGGCTGGCAGCTGATGAAGACGGGATTGATGGGGTCGAGCTGATTGAAGGTGTCGTTGGTCATGGGAATGGCGCTGAACGCCATCTCAACGCCCTGTTCCTGCAAGGTGGCGAGCCGTTCTGCCCCGAGGGGCGGGAAGTTTGCCAGATCCCAGCGCCAGTCGAGGGTCTTGCCTCTGCCCTTGGCCAGCAGTGAGGCGAATTGCGCCCAGTCAGCATGATTGAGCAGGCTGAGGGGCAGTTGCAGTCCCTCCACCGGATGGTGCAGCCAAAGGTCGAGCAGGTGCTGGATCTCGTCCGGCGAGCTCTCCTGCGAGGGAGGTAGGGTGGGGATGAGGCGGCTGTAGAGGTGGATGCTGCCCTGGGTGGAGAAGAAATGCTGTTGTTGCAGGCCGTCTCCCCCCTTGGTCAAGCCCAGCAGGGGCTGAGGGGCTGTCGCCGCCTGCTGCTTGCCGAGCTGGGTGATCTTGAGCCGCTGTTGCAGCAGATCCCGCTTGCGCTCCGAGACCAGCTGGTTGACCGAGATGACCAGCTCCTTGAGATCCTGCAGCCAGGGAGAATCCAGATTGCCGCTGAACTGGCGTTTGCGGATCCTGACCAGTTGCTGGTTGATGAGTTCGAGGGGGCGCAGCAGGCGGCCGCATACCCAGGAGATCACCAGGGTGAACACCAGCAGGCCGGCGAGCAGGGCCATGCCGGTGCGGCTGATGGCATTCCACAGGTGCTGATAGGCGTAGCCTTTGTGTCCCTCGAGCGTGAGGGTGCCCAGCATGCGCCAGCCATCGGTCAACTCCTGCTCAATTTTGACCGGCGGCATGTCGATAACGAAAGGGAGCCAGCTCGGCACATTCTGCTGCGCTGTGTGAAAGACCTTCTGGAACAGCAGTTGACCGTCGGGGTCCAGCAGGGTGACCGAGCTGACGAAACCGCCGTCGAACATGGCGTTGACTATGGTTTCGGCCAGCACCTTGTCATCGTTGAGCAGGGTGCCTTGCAGCACCAGGCCGAGGGCCGTGATGGCTGTTTCCAGGTTGGCCGACATCTGGTCGAGGATGGACTGACGTACCGTGGTGACCTCCAGCATGAACAACAGGGCGGCACCGATAACGAACAGGATCAGGATGATTCGGTTTAACAGTTTTGCTAACGACATATCCACTCCATGGAAAAGTTATCGCAACATCATGAAACCTTGGGTCAAACACAATCGGACCCGGTTCTTAAAAATAGGAAAAAAATGGTTAAAAAAGACGATCATTTCTGCCCATAGCGGAATGTTATGCATAAAATGTGAGGTTCATGCAGATTGCTATGAACTAATTGTGAGTATTTAGGTCAAACAATCAGTTTTATACGGTTCTATAGCAAACAGACTGACCACTAACACCCTTGGATCTAATGACAGGATAGCGGATGAAACGTCTCCGTCCCTTGGTAGCACAGGCTGCCAATTGGGAACCCCCGGTTCCCCGCAAGCATTTTTACGCCATGTTACTGCTCACGGCCATGACGCTGTCAGCGGTAGCCATATTGCCGGCACCAGGTGACATCCTGGAGCGGCCATTGCGTCTGGAGTTGCCCATTGCCACCAACGGCACGGCAACCAACGAAGACAATACGGATTTTAACGACATCCCGGATCATGAGCTGGTGGAAGCCGCGACCCCGGAAGATGACATCCCGACCGATGCCACTCCCCAGTGGCAGGACTACAGGGTGCGCAACGGTGAAAACCTGACCACCATCTTCAACAACCTGGGGCTCTCGACCACCACCCTCTACAAGGTGCTGGATGCGGATGGCAAAAACAATCTGGCCCGCCTCAAACCCGGTCAGACCATAGAGTTGCTGATCGATCAGGACAACATACTGCAACAGATGAAGATTCGTCTGAACATCAAGCAGACCCTGATCCTGGAGCGCACGGATGACACCTACAGCGCCAGCATGCTCAATGAAGAGGTGCAGTGGCAGCAGAAGAGTTATGACGGCGTCATCAACGGCAGCTTCTATGTCAGTGCCCGCAATGCGGGGATCCCGGCCAACCACATCCAGAAGATTGCCAATCTGTTCCAGTGGCGGTTGAATTTCGCCAAGGATCTGAAAAAGGGCGACAAGTTCAAGGTGCTGGTCCGTCAGGAGACGGTCGAGGGCAAGAGCACGGGCAACACCCAGTTGCTGGGGGTCGAGGTGTTCAATCAGGGGAAGGGCGTCTCGGCCTGGTTGTCGGAAGATGGCAACTACTATGACGGCCAGGGCAACAGTCTGGAGCGCGGCTTCCGCCGCTATCCGACTCACAGCCGTTATCGGGTCAGCTCCAGCTTCAACCCGAATCGTCGCCACCCGATCACAGGTCAGGTTCGCCCTCACGAGGGCACCGACTTTGCCCTGCCGGTGGGCACGCCTGTATTGGCTACCGGTGACGGTGTTGTGCTCAAGGCCACCAGTCACCCGCTGGCCGGTACCTATGTGGTGATCAAGCACGGTCGTACCCTGATGACCCGTTATCTGCACCTGAGCAAGTTGCTGGTGAAAACCGGCCAGAAGGTGAAGATGGGCGACAAGATTGCGCTCTCCGGCAACACGGGCCGTTCCACCGGTGCTCACCTGCACTACGAGGTGCGGATCAACAACCGCCCGGTCGATGCCATGAAGGTCAAGCTGCCGATGGCGGAGCCGCTCTCCGGCAAGGCCAAGCGCCAGTTCCTCGCCAAGGTGAAGAGCTATCGCAAGGAGATGGAGGCAGGCTGAGGCCGGTTTCCAGCCGAATAGAAAAAGGCCCCGCCGCATTGGCGGGGCCTTTTCGTTGGCGCCATGGGCGGATCAGTAACCCTTGTCGAAGTCTATCTTGCCGTCCAGCGGCTGACCGTCGATGAAGCGGATGTAGTTGCGCACGAAGATCTGGGCCACATCATCGGGGAAGCTGTAGGCGCTGTTGTGCGGGGTGATGATGAGGTTGGGCTGGCCCCAGAGCGGACTGTCGGCGGGCAGAGGTTCCTGCTCGAACACGTCCAGCACCGCCATGCCCAGCTTGCCGGTACGCAGGGCGGTCAGCAGATCGCCTTCGTTGATGGCATTGCCGCGACCGACGTTGAACAGGATGGCGCCCGGCTTGCAATGTTCGAAACGGGAGGCGGTAAACAGATGATGGGTCTCGCGGGTGGCGGGCAGGACGCTGACGATGACGTCGGCCTGGGCCAGCATCTTGTTCAGCGCCGGCAGCTGATACACCTGATCGAAACCGGCCCGCTCACGGCCGCTGCGGCTGACGCCGAGCACCTTCATGCCAAAATGCTTGCCGGTGTGGGCCAGGTGCTGGCCTATGCTGCCGGTCCCCAGGATCAGCAGGGTGCGTCCCTTTAGCCCCTGATACGGGTGGCTCTGCCACAGCCGCTGCTTCTGCTGCTCCCGGTAGAGCGGCAGCTGGCGCATCAGGCTGAGCAGGTGGCCGAATACATACTCGCTCATCAGCGGGCCGAAGATGCCGCGCACATTGGTGAGTTGATAATCGCGGCGGCAGCTGGCATCCAGCAGTACGTCGACGCCGGCATAGGTGGACTGGAACCAGCTCAGCTTGTTGGCCCTGGCCAGCAGCGGCTTGGCCCGCGCCGGCTCGGCCATCAGTATGTGAGCCTCTCCGATCAGTTTCTCGGCCTCGCTCTGGTTGTCGGCTCTCAGAATGCGCAAATGGGGGAGATGGGCCGCCTTGAGCAGGCGCTCGTAGTGCGCGTTGTCCTGGCTGAGCAAAAGAAGGGTACGTTGACTCATACTCTTGTTCCTTATCAGATTTGCGGCGCGGGAGAGAGGCCGCTCTGTGTTTATCTTACCCGAGTTGATCGGGCAAGATAGTCGACCGGGCCGCTTTATTCGTTTTCGCGCGGCCCCTCGTGGGCTACAATCTGCCCCACATTTTGCAAAGGATCCGACTCCAGTGTTTGGTGACAAGTTTTATAAGCGACTGGCCGAGCTACAGCCTTGGCAACAGACCGTCTACACCCTGGCGCTGGCGGAGCGCATGTACCCCAACTATGCGCTGTTTGCCCAGGCATCCGGCTTCGGCGATGCCAAGGCGTTTCGCAACGCGCTGGATCAGATGTGGAACTACCTGACGGTAAAGGGATCCCGCGTCAATCTGGGGGCCATCCTGGAGGCGTTTGAAGTTTACATCCCGGAGCCAGGCAAGTTTGAATCCTACGGTGCCTATCCGGCGCTGGACGCCTGCGTGGCGCTGGGTTGTGCCTACAACTCGGTGATCTGCCGAGTCGGCGAAGAAGCCGAAGACGCCAGCCATGCCTCAGTGGGAACCGTGGCCGGTTTCATCGAGATGCTGGAAGAGCGCGACATGACCGAAGAGGAACTCTACGAGCACGAGTACATCGAGGCCGAGCTGGAGTTTCAGGTCGAGCTGCTCAAACGGGTGGCCCACGAGCGTGACAGCGACCGCATCCTGGCGATCAGGGTATTTGCGGCCCAGGACGGTGTTTCCAACATAGGCATCAGCCTGGACGAGTGACATCGCCACGGGATCTGTCGAAAAAGTCCCCATAGAAAAAAGCTCCCGGCGGGAGCTTTTTTTATGCCCGCTCCCTTCTCATGCCCGTTCTTCGGTGAGCGGTCTGACGCTCAGCACGGGGGCGGCATCTATGCCATCGGCATTCATCATGGCCGAGATACGCTGCAGGGAGGAGAGCAACAGCCCTTGCTCCCAGATTTCCAGCGCCTGAAAACGCTGGATGAAGCTCTCTTGCAGCGGGGTCGGCGCCTGGGCCAGCAGGGCACGGCCTGCGTCAGTGAGTGTCGCGTGGACCTTGCGCTTGTCGGTTTCACTGCGAATGCGCTGCACCAGCTGGCGGCTCTCGAGACGGTCCATGATGGTGGTCGCGGTAGCTTGGCTCATGTTGGTGTGATCCGCCAGCTGACGCATGGAGATCTGCCCCAGCTCGTTGATCCCCTTGAGCAGCAAGAGCTGCGGCGATGTCAGCCCGGCTTCCTTGATCAAGCGCTTGGAGTGCATATCGATGGCACGAATAATCTGGCGCAGTGCGACCAGCACTTCATCATGTTTTTCCATGGGATCTGAGTCATTGGGGGGGCTGTTGAGAGGCGCAAAATTCTCCGCCTAATTCCTCATCAGGTCAATATGGTTTTTGGTCTAATGATTTCTGCTCTAATGATTTTTGTGTTAGGTTGTCCGCCGTTTTCCGGATTTTAACCCGATATTTGAGGAGCGAGATGATGAATAACGATCTGGACATCAAGTCTCTGGTTGCCGAGCTACGGGTGGTCAGAGTGCGTTACGAACTGCCTGACACCTCGGCTTTCGTGCGTTATCAGCCCGCCTATGACGAAGACCCCAACACCCTCAAGGTGCACCACTATGATGGTGAGCTTCCCCTCTCCTGCAGCGAGACTGGTGCTTTCAACCTAAAGGAGTTGGTGAACGAATTACGTTATGCCTATGTGCTGGTCCACCTCTTTCCCGACGAGAGCGCCATGAACTTCTACCTGACCGGTCTGGATACCGGCCTGGCCCAGCTGGAGTTCATCGGCGGTTCCTATGACTTCAACCGGCTCTGGATCACCAGCGGCATCTCCAATCTGGGTGTGCCCATGGCCATCTTCCTCGGCAAGCGCCACGCCGTGAATGGCCAGCCTTCTGTCACCCTGGTGGACCATCGTGAACTGGCCGCGGGTCGCATGGTTTATCGCGCCATCGGCGGTGCCGGTGAGCATGTGGGCGAAGACTTTTTCAACAACGACTAAGGAGGCCCGATGAGAGCAACCAAAGGGCTATTGAAAGGCCTCAACCCGACCATGGCCATGACGGCGCTCACCGTCATCACCCTGTTCCTGCTGTTCGGCGTATTCGTGCCCGAAACGGCCGCCGCCTGGTTCGTCGGCGCCAAGGATCAGATCATTGCCGGGTTCAAGTGGTACTACATTCTGGTGGTCGCCCTGTTCCTGTTCTTCGCCGTCTATCTGATGTTCAGCCGTTTCGGCAGCATACGGCTGGGTGACGACGACCAGGTACCGGAGTTCGGCTACTTTGCCTGGTTCTCCATGCTGTTCAGCGCCGGCATGGGCATAGGGCTGGTGTTCTGGAGCATAGCCGAGCCCATGAACCACCTGCAGGGCAATCCCTTCATCACCGAAGGCATGACCCCGGAGGCGGCCCAGATCGCCATGCGCCTCACCTTCTTCCACTGGGGCCTGCACCCCTGGGCCATCTATGTGATCGTCGGCCTGTCGCTGGCTTTCTTCAGTTATCGCCGCAAGTTGCCGCTGGCCATTCGCTCCGTGCTCTATCCCATTCTCGGTGAGCGCATCTACGGCTTCTGGGGCCATGCCGCCGACGTGCTGGCGGTGTTCGGTACCGTGTTCGGGGTGGCGACCTCCCTCGGTCTCGGCGTCTCCCAGATGAATACCGGCCTCAACCAGATGTTCGGCATGGCGGTGTCTCAGTCCAATCAGCTCTGGCTCATCGGCGGCATCAGCCTGATCGCGACCCTGTCGGCGGTCTCAGGCGTAGGCCGCGGGGTCAAGCTGCTTTCCGAGCTCAACATCTGGCTGAGCGTGTTCGTGCTCGGCCTCTTCCTGGTGCTGGGGCCGACCACCTATATCCTCAACGCCTATGTGCAGAACATAGGCGACTACCTGCAAAACATCGTCAAACTCAGCTTCTGGACCAACACCGAGGCCAACGGCACCTCGGCCTGGCAGTCGAGCTGGACGGCGTTTTACTGGGGCTGGTGGATCGCCTGGGCGCCGTTTGTCGGCATGTTCATCGCCCGCATCTCCAAGGGGCGCACCATACGTGAGTTCGTGCTCGGCGTGCTGCTGGTGCCTTCCCTGCTCGGCATGTTCTGGCTGACCGTGTTCGGCGGCACGGCCATGAATCTGGAGCTGTTCGGCGGCGGCGGTGTGGTGGCAGCGGTCAATAAAGATGTGACCCTGGCGCTCTACCAGACGGTGGAACTGTTGCACTGGGACACCTTCGGCTGGATTGCCAAGGGGGTGCTGACCCTGCTGATCTGCACCTACTTCATCACCTCCAGCGACTCGGGCACGCTCGTCATCACGACTCTGCTCTCCATCGGCGATCAGGATCCTCCGGTGCTGCACCGCGCCATCTGGGGTCTGGGGCAGGGGCTGGTGGCGGCCATTTTGCTGGTGTCCGGCGGACTGGCGGCCCTGCAGGCGGCCAGCATCATAGCCGCGCTGCCCTTCTCGCTGATCATGCTGGCCATGTGCTACTCGCTGATGCTGGGACTCAAGCAGGAGAGCCAGCACCAGTTCGAGTACCGGCAGAAGCTCAAGCGTCATCCCGGCTCGGTCAACCTGAGCCTGCTGGATCGCATAGGCCCGGCCTGACCACGCAGTGGCAAATAGTGCAAAACGAAAGGGGAACCACGAGGTTCCCCTTTTTCATTGTTATTTCCTGTGTTCGGCGGCCGATCACAGCATCTGTTTGAGGCGATAGAGCAGATCCAGCGCCTGACGGGGGGTGAGCTCGTCCGGGCGCACCGCCTCCAGCTCATCCACCACAGGATGGGGCTGGGGCGCCAGCGTTACCGGCGTCGGGCGTGTTTCACCTGCGGCCGGAGGCGTGGCGCTTTCGAGCTCCGCCAGCTTGTGGCGGGCCTGATGGATCACCGATTTTGGCACCCCCGCCAGCGCCGCGACCTGCAGGCCGTAGGAGCGGCTGGCCGCCCCCTCCTGCACCGCGTGCATGAAGGCGATGGTGTCGCCGTGCTCGACCGCGTCCAGATGGACGTTGGCCAGCCCCTCGATCAGCTCCGGCAGCCGGGTCAGCTCGAAGTAGTGGGTGGCGAACAGGGTGTAGGCGCCAATCTTGCTCGCCAGCTGTTCGGCGCAGGCCCAGGCCAGAGAGAGGCCGTCGTAGGTGCTGGTGCCGCGGCCAATCTCGTCCATCAGCACCAGACTGCGGGCGGTGGCGTTGTTGAGGATATTGGCGGTCTCTGTCATTTCCACCATAAAGGTTGAGCGGCCGGAGGCGAGATCGTCCGACGCCCCGATGCGGGTGAAGATGCGGTCTATGGGGCCGATGCGGGCGCTGTCGGCGGGCACGAAGGCTCCGATATGGGCCAGCAGCACGATTAGTGCGGTCTGGCGCATATAGGTGGATTTACCGCCCATGTTGGGACCCGTGATGATCAGCATCCGGCGCTTCCGCTCAAGCCGGATGGGGTTGGCGATAAAGGGATCGCTCATCACCTGCTCCACCACGGGGTGGCGGCCCGCCTCGATGATGATCTGATCCTCATCTATCAGGGTGGGGCAACGGTAGTCCAGGGTCTCGGCCCGCTCCGCCAGGTTGGCCAGCACGTCCAGCTCCGCCAGCGCGGACGCCGACTCCTGCAGATCGCCGAGGTGGGGCAGCAGGGTGTCGAGCAGCTCTTCGTAGAGCCGTTTCTCCAGCGCCAGCGCCTGTGCCTGGGCGGTGAGCACCTTGTCCTCGTACTTTTTCAGCTCGTCTATGATGTAGCGTTCGTTGTTCTTGAGGGTCTGGCGGCGTATGTAGTGGGCCGGTACCAGATGGCTGTTGGCGCGGCTCACCTCGATATAGAAGCCGTGCACCCTGTTGTAGCCCACCTTGAGGGTGTTGATGCCGGTCAGCGCCTTCTCGCGCTCCTCGATGCGGGCCAGGCTGGCGGTGGCACCGTTTGCCAAGTCCCGCAACTCGTCCAGCTCCTGGTTGAAGCCGTCACGGATGACGCCCCCATCGCGGATCAGCACAGGCGGCACCTCCATCACGGCGCGCTCCAGCAGGCTCAGCAATTCGGGGAAGGTGCTGGCGCGCTCGGCCAGTTGCTGCACCGCCTCGTGCTGGTTATCCACCAGCAGGCGCTGCAACTCCGGCAACTGGGCGAATGCCTGCCGCAGCCGGGTGAGGTCGCGCGGGCGGGCGGAACGCAAGGCGAGGCGAGCCAAGACGCGTTCCACGTCGCCTACCTGACGCAGCAGGTTGCCCAGCTCGTCGTAGAGGTTCTGCTCGATCAACTCCTTGATGGTGCTCTGGCGACCCTTGAGGATCACCCGATCCCGGATCGGCTGGTGGATCCAGCGCTTGAGCAGCCGGCTGCCCATGGGGGTGGCGGTGCGATCCAGCACATCGCTCAGGGTATTCTCATGGCCGCCAGCCAGATTCTGGGTGAGCTCCAGGTTGCGGCGGGTGGCGGCATCCATGATGACGGCGTGATCGGGCTGTTCGAGGCGCACGCTGCGGATGTGGGGCAGGGCGGTACGCTGGGTGTCCTTGACGTACTGCATCAGGCAACCGGCGGCGCACAGGGCTGTCTCGCTCTGGTCGACCCCAAAGCCCACCAGATCCTGAGTACCGAACTGCTGGCACAAGAGGGTGCGGGCTGTAGCGATCTCGAACTCCCACTCGGGGCGACGACGCAGGCCGCGGCGACCCTCGACGTGCTGCAAAAACGCGAAGGATTCGGGATAGAGCAGCTCGGCCGGGTTGGTGCGTTGCAGCTCCGCCAGCAGCGTCTCTTCCTTGTCGAACTGGTTGATGAAGAAGCGGCCCGAGCCTATGTCCATGGTGCCGTAGCCGAAACGGCGGCCATCGTGATAGACGGCGGCGATCAGGTTGTCCTGTCGCTCCGAGAGCAGCGCCTCGTCGGAGACGGTACCCGGGGTGATGATGCGAATGACCTTGCGCTCCACCGGCCCCTTGCTGGTGGCGGGATCCCCTACCTGCTCGCAGATGGCGGCGGATTCACCGAGCTGTATCAGCTTGGCCAGGTAGCCCTCGATGGCGTGATAGGGCACCCCCGCCATCGGAATGGGGTTGCCCGCCGACTGGCCGCGCTTGGTCAGGGAGATATCGAGCAGCTGGGAGGCCTTGCGGGCATCGTCGTAGAACAGCTCGTAGAAGTCGCCCATCCGGTAGAACAGCAGTATCTCCGGGTTCTCGGCCTTGAGGCCAAGGTACTGCTGCATCATGGGCGTGTGGGCGCTCAGATTGGCGCCGCTGGCTTGGTATTGTGCTGTCATGTTCTATTCCAGAAGGGGCCTCTGCGGGCCTGGGTCTGCGGTGATGAGCTCTGAACGAATGGAGGCCATTCTACACATAAGCGCCGCCGCAGTGGAGGCATGGCTTCCATGGCGCTGTCGGCATGGCCCGGGTCCAGTCGGCAAGCCCTGGTAGGCGGTGCTTGCACCACTGGGCCACAGAGTTGCACAGCAGTGCCGCGACGGGGGCGGTCGGGTTCTGCCCTGCCGCGGTTGCGGGCGACAGGATCGGGATCGCATAATGTGCCTCTTGAGCGGATCAGAAGGAGTCGGGATGAAACTGGATGCCGAAATAGAGCAGATCGCCACCGAGCTGGGCCTGGCCCTGAGCCAGCGTGGCTGGCTGGCGGCTACCGCCGAATCCTGTACCGGTGGCGGGGTGGCCACGGCCATCACCGACATAGCCGGCAGCTCCGGCTGGTTCGATCGCGGCTTTGTCACCTACACCAATGAGGCCAAGCAGCAGATGCTGGGGGTGAGCGACCAGAGCTTGCGGGAACAGGGCGCCGTGAGCGAGGCCGTGGTGCTGGAGATGGCCCGTGGCGCGCTGGCGAACTCGTCGGCCGCCATCAGCGTGGCCATCAGCGGCATCGCGGGCCCCAGCGGCGCCACAGAGGACAAACCGGTCGGCACCGTCTGGTTCGCCTGGGCGGATCGCAGTGGTCGTCATCACTCCCTGCTGGCCCGGTTCGACGGGGACCGGCGACAGGTACGCCAGCAGGCGGTCAGGCAGGCCCTGGCCGGTCTGTTGGCTCTGCTCAGATAAATTGGGCTTGATACTGTATGAATAGACAGTATACTTAGCCCAACTTCACTTCTTACTCACGATTTCCAGCGGAGATTGGCATGGATCAGAACAAACAGAAGGCACTGGCGGCTGCGCTGGGTCAGATTGAAAAGCAGTTCGGCAAAGGTTCCATCATGCGTCTGGGCGACAGCAAGACCATGGATATCGAAGCCATCTCTACCGGTTCCCTCTCTCTGGACGTGGCGCTGGGCATCGGCGGCCTGCCGTGTGGTCGTATCGTCGAGATCTACGGCCCGGAATCTTCCGGTAAAACCACCCTCACCTTGCAGGTGATTGCGGAAGCCCAGAAGAAAGGCAAGGTCTGTGCCTTCATCGATGCGGAACACGCCCTCGACCCCATCTATGCGGCCAAGCTGGGCGTCAACGTTGACGACCTGCTGATCTCCCAGCCGGATACGGGTGAGCAGGCGCTGGAAATCTGCGACATGCTGGTACGCTCCAACGCGGTTGACGTCATCATAGTCGACTCGGTGGCCGCCCTGACCCCGAAAGCGGAAATCGAAGGCGAGATGGGGGATTCCCACGTCGGCCTGCAGGCTCGTCTGATGTCCCAGGCACTGCGCAAGCTGACCGCCAACATCAAGAACGCCAACTGTCTCTGCATCTTCATCAACCAGATCCGGATGAAGATCGGCGTCATGTTTGGCAGCCCGGAAACCACTACCGGTGGTAATGCGCTCAAGTTCTACGCCTCCGTGCGTCTGGATATCCGTCGCATCGGCGCCATCAAGGAAGGTGACGAAGTGGTCGGTAACGAGACCCGCGTCAAGGTGGTCAAGAACAAGGTTGCCCCTCCCTTCAAGCAGGCTGAATTCCAGATCTTCTACGGTGTCGGTATCTCCAAGGAGGGTGAGCTGGTGGATCTGGGCGTCAAGCACAAGCTGATCGACAAGGCCGGTGCCTGGTACAGCTACAACGGCGAGAAGATCGGTCAGGGCAAGGCCAACGTGATGAAGCTCTTCTCCGAGAACAAGGCGATGGCGGCCGAGGTCGAAGCCAGACTGCGTGAGCTGCTGCTCTCGGGCGCCGCCCCGGTGGACGACAAGCCTGCCGCTATCGAGGCCGACGAGTTTGAGCCTGAAGGCGAAGAACTCGAGTAACAGAAAGGCCGGGCTAACCCCCGGCCTTGTCATTTATGGTCGATGAATCCATGTCAGAACCCGCCGATACCCCAGTCCCCCCAGAAGAACCCTCATTCGAAGAGATGTTTGCCGCGGCCCGCGCCTTTGCCATGCGCAGCCTGGCGCGCCGGGAGAGTGCCGAGTCCGAGCTGGCCAACCGGCTGCGCAAGCAGGGTTTCAATGATGAAGTGATCGAGGCGGTGCTCGACTACTGTCGCGGCTACAACTGGGTCGATGACGAGCGTTATGGCGCCATGGCGGTACGAGCCGGTGCGACCAAGGGGCAGGGGCCCATCAAGATCCGCTTCGATCTGCGCCGCAAGGGACTGAGTGATGCACAGATAGAAGCCGCCTTCGAACAGCCCGAGCTGGACTGGTTTGAGCTGGCATTTGCGTTGCTGCAACGACGGGCCAGGGTCAGTGATCTGGGGGATTTCAAACTGCGGATGAAGTGGATCAAGTATCTGCTGGGTCGCGGATTCAACCAGGATCAAGCCCGTTATGCCATCGCAGCCATGATGGAGCAGAGTGCCTAGCGTGGCGTTTGCCACTGACGGTTGAATGGGTCGCCAGGGAAACGGCTTGAAGAGGGGGTCTGAGCGGCTCTTTGTCATGGTCATCGCGCCTGGCTTCACCACTCTGGCGGTGGAGAGGATTGCCGCCCCATGGCCTTCGCCGCCCAGCGCTTCTCCTGAACGCCCCCAGGTGAGCGCTTTTTCTTTTACTGGGTTTGCATTGCACTGGCTCCTTGCCAGCGATCTGGCCCGCAAGGGCCATGAATGCCATCGGCCGTGCCGCCTAGCGTCATTCGCTTGCGATTTAGCCATGGCTGGCCAAATCGCCGACATGCCACCGGGTGATAGTCCCCCGGATTTAAGCCTGAAAATTCTCCCGCTGCTGACCGCATTTCCCCGCTAAAAACGGCAGGTTTGCCTCCCTTGTCTGCCAACACGGCGTTATGCGCGCTTTTTCACCCGTCACGGGCTGGTACGTTTTACTTTACCCCGCAGAAAACTTACATTAATGCGGTTAAAAGTCCGTATTCGAATCAAGCAGGATTTTCCATGTATATGTCCACGTCAGAGTTACGCTCAGCGTTCCTCGAGTATTTCCGCTCCCAGGGGCACCAGGTTGTCTCCTCCAGCTCGCTGGTGCCGCATAACGACCCGACCCTGTTGTTCACCAACGCAGGCATGAACCAGTTCAAGGATGTATTCCTTGGCGCCGACAAGCGTGCCTACAACCGCGCCACCACGGCCCAGCGTTGCGTGCGGGCTGGCGGCAAGCACAATGACCTGGAAAACGTCGGCTATACCGCACGTCACCACACCTTCTTCGAGATGCTGGGCAACTTCAGCTTCGGTGACTACTTCAAGCAGGACGCCATCCGTTTTGCCTGGGAATTCCTGACCGGGACCCTCAAGCTGCCCAAAGAGCGCCTGCTGGTAACCGTGTATGAAACGGATGATGAAGCCTTCGACATCTGGGCAAAGGAAATGGGTGTGCCGGTCGAGCGCATAGTGCGCATCGGCGACAACAAAGGCGCTCCGTTTGCTTCCGATAACTTCTGGCAGATGGGTGATACAGGTCCGTGCGGCCCCTGCACCGAGATCTTCTATGACCACGGCGATCACCTCTGGGGCGGCCCTCCCGGTTCACCGGAAGAGGATGGCGACCGTTTCATCGAGATCTGGAACGTGGTCTTCATGCAGTTCAACCGTCAGGTCGACGGCACCATGGAACCGCTGCCCCGTCCGTCCGTGGATACCGGCATGGGGCTGGAGCGTATCTCCGCCATCATGCAGGGTGTGCACTCCAACTATGAAATCGACATCTTCCAGGCACTGATCAAGAAAGCTGCCGAGATAGTCGGCACCACGGATCTGAACAACCAGTCCCTGCGGGTCATCGCCGATCACATTCGTTCCTGCGCCTTCCTGGTGGCGGACGGCGTCATGCCATCCAACGAAGGGCGTGGCTATGTGCTGCGTCGCATCATCCGCCGCGCCGTGCGTCACGGTCGCAAGCTGGGTGCCACCGACGTCTTCTTCTACAAGCTGGCCGCCGAACTGGCCGTGCAGATGAAAGACGTGGCAGCCGAGCTGATCGCCCAGCTGCCGCTGGTCGAGCGCGTGCTGCGCATCGAGGAGGAGCAGTTCGTCCGCACTCTGGATCGCGGCCTGCTGCTGCTGGAAGACGTGCTGACCAACCTGGGCGATGCCAAGATCATCCCGGGCGAGGTGGTGTTCAAGCTGTATGACACCTATGGCTTCCCGGCAGATCTCACCGCCGATGTGGTACGCGAGCGCGAGATCGGTATCGACGAAGAGGGCTTCAACGCCGAGATGGAGAAGCAGCGCGCCCGCGCGAAAGAGGCCTCCAGCTTCGGTGTGAACTACAACGAGGTGCTCAAGCTCGACTTCGAGACCCCGTTCACCGGGTACAAGCAGCTGAGTCAGAAGACGACCGTCGTCGGCATCTACAAGGATGGCGTCGAAGTGAACGGCCTCATCTCAGGTGAAGAAGCCGTGGTCGTGCTGGCCGAAACCCCCTTCTACGCCGAGTCCGGCGGTCAGGTGGGTGACAGCGGCATCCTCAAGGTGGATGACGGCATCTTTGCCGTGACCGATACCCAGAAAGCGGGCAAGGCCATCATTCACAAGGGATATCTGGAGCTGGGCACCCTGGAGAAGGGCGCCGAGGTCGAAGCCGTGGTCGATGGCGAGCGCCGTCAGGCCGTGGCTCTGAACCACTCTGTGACTCACCTGCTGCACGCCGCCCTGCGTCAGGCGCTGGGTGATCACGTGACCCAGAAAGGGTCTCTGGTGGGCGCCGAGCGCATGCGCTTTGACTTCTCCCACTTTGAAGGCCTGACCATGGCGACCATTCGCCGGGTCGAAGAGCTGGTCAACGCCCAGATCCGTGCCAACCATGACGTCAACACCCAGGTGATGGATCTGGAAACGGCCAAGTCGGCCGGTGCCATGGCGCTGTTTGGCGAAAAATACGAAGACGACGTGCGGGTGGTGCGCATGGGCGACTACTCCACCGAGCTGTGCGGCGGTACTCACGCCAAGCGCACCGGTGACATCGGCTTCTTCAAGATCATCGCCGAGAGCGGCATTGCCGCCGGTGTGCGTCGTATCGAAGCCGTGACCGGCAAGGGTGCCATCGATTTCATGCACCAGCTGGGTGAGCAGATCGAAGAGGCTGCGGCTCTGGTGAAGGGGGATCAGTTCTCCATCGCCGACAAAGTGCGCCAGATGCTGGACAAGTCCAAGATGATGGAGCGCGAGCTGGAGCAGCTCAAGGCCAAACTGGCGGCTCAGGCCGGCAGCGACCTGCTGAGTCAGGTGATCGAGATCAATGGCCGGAAGGTGCTGATCGCGGCGCTGGAAGGGGCCGATCCCAAGTCACTGCGCGGCATGCTGGACGAGCTGAAGAACCAGATGAAGTCCGGTGTCGTGCTGCTGGCAACCAGCAGCGATGACAAGGTCAACCTGATCGCCGGCGTGACCAGCGATTTGACCGGCAAGGTCAAAGCCGGTGAGCTGGTCAATCTGGTGGCCCAGCAGGTGGGCGGCAAGGGCGGTGGTCGTCCCGACATGGCGCAGGCGGGTGGTACCCAGCCGGAAGCCGTGCCTGCGGCGCTGCAATCTGTTCACTCCTGGCTGGAAGAGCGCCTGTAATCGGGCGAGGTGATCTGTGGCACTCTATGTACAGAAGTACGGCGGCACCTCGGTCGGCACGCTGGAGCGGATCGAGGCGGTGGCTGAGCGGGTTCAACTGACCCGCGCCCAGGGACACGATGTGGTGGTGGTTGTCTCCGCCATGTCGGGCGAAACCAACCGGTTGCTGAGCATGGCCCAGCAGCTGGATCCGGATGCCAACCGGCGCGAGATGGATGTGCTGGTTTCCACCGGTGAGCAGGTCACCATAGCGCTGCTGGCGATCGCGTTGAACAAACGCGGTTGTCCCGCAGTCTCGATGACCGGCGATCAGGTACGCATTCATACCGACTCCGCCTATGGCAAGGCGCGCATCAGCCACATAGACACCGAGCAGGTTCAGGCTGAACTGGGCGCGGGCAAGGTGGTGGTGATCGCCGGCTTCCAGGGCCGTGATGCGCACAACGCCATCACAACGCTGGGGCGCGGTGGGTCGGATACCACGGCAGTGGCGGTGGCGGCTGCCATCAAGGCCGATGAATGCCAGATCTTTACCGATGTGGATGGGGTCTATACCACGGATCCGCGCATCGAGCCCAAGGCCCGTCGTCTCTCCACCATCACCTTCGAGGAGATGCTGGAGATGGCGAGCCTGGGGGCCAAGGTGTTGCAGATCCGTTCGGTGGAGTTCGCGGGCAAGTACCGCGTGCCACTAAGGGTGCTGTCGAGCTTTGTCGATGGAGAGGGAACCTTAATCACATATGGAGGTGAGAGGATGGAAGCTCCCCTGGTATCCGGGATTGCGTTCAATCGCAACGAGGCGAGCCTGACTATTCTGGGTGTGCCGGACCGGCCCACGGTGGCGGCGCAGATCCTGAATCCGATCAGCGATGCCAACATTGATGTCGACATGATAGTGCAGAACACCCTGGGCGATGGCACCGCCGATTTCACCTTCACGGTGAATCGCGATGACTATCGCCGGGCGCGTGCCCTGCTGGAGGAGACTGCCAGCGAGCTGGGGGCCGCCTGCGTGCAGGGCAACGGCGAGATAGCCAAGGTGTCCATCGTCGGCGTCGGCATGTGGAATCATCCTGGCGTCGCCCGCACCATGTTCAAGGTATTGGGCGAGGAGGGGATCAACATGCAGTTGATTTCCACCTCTGAAATCAAAATATCCGTGGTGATTGACGAGAAGTACCTGGAGCTGGCGGTGCGCGCGTTGCACGCCGCTTTCGGGCTGGATAATGAGCCTCATGAGCAGCCCTTGGGGAACAATCCCTGATTGATTTAGTTTCAACCATTTACCATATCGGTATCTTTGTAAGATAATGTCGCATATCGATATAAATACAAAACAGGATACAGGAGCAAGCGAATGCTTATTTTGACTCGTCGTGTAGGGGAAACCCTGATGATTGGTGACGAAGTGACTGTCACCGTACTGGGCGTTAAAGGCAATCAGGTTCGTATCGGTGTGAACGCACCGAAAGAGGTCTCCGTGCACCGCGAAGAGATCTACATGCGGATACAGGCCGAGAAAGTTCCGGGCCAACCGAATTTCTAAGCCGCATCGATAGCTGCTTGAAGGCGACACCTCTGTGTCGCCTTTTGTTTTTCCGTGCCCCGGAAATCGCCCTGCAAGGCACTAAACTGCGGGATAAGTACTGATATTGTTTGAATATTCCACGCTTTGACCAAATGCTGAGCGAACACGCTTTTTTCTCCAAAAAAGTGTTTGACTAAAAATCCCTGTGAAGTATTATCAGCCCCGCAAACGGAGAGGTGGCCGAGAGGCTGAAGGCGCTCCCCTGCTAAGGGAGTATGCGGCTTATACCCGCATCGGGGGTTCGAATCCCCCCTTCTCCGCCATTTGCGCCCGTAGCTCAGCTGGATAGAGTACCTGGCTACGAACCAGGTGGTCGGAGGTTCGAATCCTCCCGGGCGCACCATATTACGACTCAAGCAAGAGTCATGTGTTGACCATCAGCAAGTCGACACTTTGGAAAAGGCTTACTGATAAGTAAGCTTTTTTTATCGTTTTAAATCAGGGCGCCCGTAGCTCAGCTGGATAGAGTACCTGGCTACGAACCAGGTGGTCGGAGGTTCGAATCCTCCCGGGCGCACCATTTAAAGCAACAATACAAGTTTATGAGCGCCCGTAGCTCAGCTGGATAGAGTACCTGGCTACGAACCAGGTGGTCGGAGGTTCGAATCCTCCCGGGCGCACCATTTTGAGCAGTACCAAAAGTTTGTGAGCGCCCGTAGCTCAGCTGGATAGAGTACCTGGCTACGAACCAGGTGGTCGGAGGTTCGAATCCTCCCGGGCGCACCATTTTGAGCAGTACCAAAAGTTTGTGAGCGCCCGTAGCTCAGCTGGATAGAGTACCTGGCTACGAACCAGGTGGTCGGAGGTTCGAATCCTCCCGGGCGCACCATTTTAGCAGTACCAAAAGTTGATGAGCGCCCGTAGCTCAGCTGGATAGAGTACCTGGCTACGAACCAGGTGGTCGGAGGTTCGAATCCTCCCGGGCGCACCATTTTAGCAGTACCAAAAGTTGATGAGCGCCCGTAGCTCAGCTGGATAGAGTACCTGGCTACGAACCAGGTGGTCGGAGGTTCGAATCCTCCCGGGCGCACCATATAGACAGCCTCGACTCAGGTCGGGGCTGTTTTTTTATGGGCCGGATCCGGCGGGTGAAGGTCAATACGCTGCCGCAGGGCTCCGTCAGGTATTGCCTCCCTTGTTCCTCTGTTCTTCTCCCGCTATCCCTCTGAATTCCTTGCTCTATCGCACCATGCGGCGTTCCTTTGCCCGGCAGCAATCCCGGTAGGTTCCGGCTCCCTGCTGCGTCCTGAGGGGCGCTGACGGCACATAGTGAGGCGGGTGGAGACGAGGTGCGGATCTGCGGGCAATAAAAAAGGATGCCGCAGCATCCTTTTTCAATTCCGGGTTGGAAACTCAGCTTTTCAGCCACTTGCGAATGCGGTTGGCATCGCCGATCGGGGTGCGCTTGCCCACCGAGTTGAGCAGCACTATGGCCAGCTCGCGGCTGTCCGGCTTGGCGCGCATCAGCAGGCAACGGCCCGCCTCGTCGGTGAAACCCGTCTTGGAGAGGCGCACATCCCAGTCCGGGTTCTTCACCAGCGGGTTGGTGTTGTTGAACATCAGGCTGTAGGCGGGGGTGCTGAAACGCATCTCCTTGTTGGTGTCCTGGGTGAACTCACGGATCAGCGGCTGGCGATAGGCGGCAGAGATGAGCCTGGCCAGATCCTGGGCGGTGGAGACGTTGCGCGTCGACAGGCCGGTGGAGTCGTAGAAACGGCTGTTGCGCATGCCAAGTTGCTTGGCCTTGTTGTTCATGGCGCGCACGAAGGCGGGGCGTCCACCGGGATAGTGGCGCGCCAGGGCCGAGGCCATCCGGTTCTCGGAGGACATCAGTGCCAGGTGCAGCGCATCGCGGCGTGTAACTTTCGTGCCCATGCGCACCCGGGAATAGGTGTGCTTGATGGCATCCCTGTCATTCTGATCTATGGTCAGGGTCTGCTTTAGATCCTGGCGAGCATCCAGCACCACCAGTGCCGTCATCAGCTTGGTGATCGAGGCGATCGGTCGGACCCGGGTGGCATTCTTCTGATACAGGGTCTTGCCCGTATTGACGTCCATCACCAGGGCGCTGCTCGATTGCAACTGCAGTTTGGCCGGGTTGGGGGCAGCCAATGCTGCTGGCAAGCCCAGCAGTCCAACCAATGCATATACCAGCGCCATTGCGCTAACCCGACACCGCATACTACCGACTCCGTTCACGTCGAAAAAAAGGCGCTAGATTCACTCATTTTTACCCCTGCTTTACAAGAGCACCAGAGAGTAATTCGCCATTATTTCGATAAAAAAAGGGCCATCCTGCGATGGCCCTTTCCATTTGTCTCAATCCCGTGGGGTGACGGCTTTGCGTTTGCTCAGCCAGCGCCAGATGAGGGCGACAACACCACCGACCAGCAGCACCAGCGGCAGGTAGAGAATGATGCTGAGGAACTGTGATTCGTACTGGGCCGCCAGCTTGGTGTGGCTCAGGTAGTAACCCAGGCTCACCAGCGGGGTGACCCACATGATGGAGCTGACCAGATTGACGATGAGGAAGCGCCCCTGCGGGATCTCGGTCGCCCCGACTATGTAGGGATAGACGGTGCGCACGAAGGCGATGTAGCGGGCGGTGATCAGGGTCAGGATGCCGTACTTGTTGAGCAGGTAGAACACCTTCTCCTTGTGCTTGTCGTCCATGTGGGACATCAGGCGATGGTACATGCGGGTATGACCCAGGAAGCGCCCCTGCATATAGCCGAACCAGGTACCGACGAAGGTGGCCAGGATCAGCAGTGGCACTATGCCAAGGGGGAGCACGTCCTGATAGATGAGCACACCCGTCAGGATGAGCAGGCTATCGCCGGGCAGGAAGGCGGTGGGGATGAACCCGTTCTCCAGCACAAGAAAAGTTAGCAACACGCCGCAGACCATGAAGGCCATCTTGGGATCCGACAGCATCGCCAGATCCTGATGCATAAAGGCGTGAGCCAGTTGGTAAAACTGCTCCATACTCACAAGCTCCGCTTAAATTAGCTGGGTTGATCGATCAAGGGCATGGCAAGCACCTTGTCGATGCGCAGACCATCCATGTCGACAATTTCCAGTTGCCACTGCTCCAGAGTCACCAGATCTCCGGTCTGAGGAACACGGCCAAGGAGCAGCATGATAAGCCCTCCGAGGGTGTGATAGTGATGTTTTTCTTCTTCCGGTAGCCGAACCAGTCCCAGGCAGTCCTTCAACTCCGGCAGGGGAATGAGGCCGTCGAGCAGCCAGCTGCCGTCGGTGCGCTGGAAGGCCCAGTTGTCATCGCTGTTATCCTGCTGGAAGTCACCCGCCAGCGTCTCCAGCAGATCCTGCTGGGTGACCAGTCCCTGCAGCTCGCCGTATTCGTCCACTACCAGCACCATGTGCTCGGAGTGGGCGCGGAAGTGATTGAGCAGCTCCAGGCCATTGAGGGTCTCCGGCAACAGGCTGCCATCCTGGGTCAGGGCCGCCAGATCGATGGGCTCCCCCTTGATGTAGGCGTGCAGCACCTTGTTGACGTTGAGTATGCCCACCAGATCCGAGAGGCTGCCATCGCAAACCGGGAAGAAGCTGTGGCGATACTCCACCAGCCGTTGCAGGTTCACCTCCAGCGGCAGGGCGAGATCCAGATAGCGGATGTCGCTGCGTGGTACCATCAGCGAGGAGAGGCTGCGCTCGTCGAGCCGGAACACATTCCGTAACATAGTGTGTTCGTGGTCTTCGATGATCCCGGCTTCGGAGCCCTCCACCAGCATGGCGTGGATCTCCTCCTGAGTCACGTTGGCCCCGCCATCCTGCCTGACGCGCAGAATGCGCAGGCTGGCCTTGGTGGAGGCTGACAACAACCAGACGAAGGGGCGGGTGATGGCCGCCAGCCACAGCATGGGGCGGGCCACCAGACAGGCGATGCGCTCGGCGCTGAGCTGGCCGAGGCGCTTGGGCACCAGTTCGCCGACGACGATGGAGAGGTAGGTGACCACGACTATGACCAGCACGGTGGCGAGCAGGCTGCTGCTCTTGGCGGCCATGCCCCACTCCTGCAGCCAGAGGGCCAGCGGTTGGGCCAGCAGGGATTCGCCGTAGATACCGTTGAGCAGACCGATACTGGTGATGCCGATCTGGACGGCGGAGAGGAAATGGGTCGGATCTTCGCTCAGTTTGAGGGCAATGGCGGCTGAGCGGCTGCCTTCGCTCGCCATCTTGCTGAGGCGAGCCTTGCGTGCGGTAACGATGGCGATTTCCGACATGGCAAAGACGCCATTAAGCAAAATCAATCCAAACAGGATCAATATTTCCATACTGCAACAGCACTCCGAGTAGAAAAGATCGCTGGCAGTGTAATGAATTTGGGGGCGATGCGCTTGTGAAAGCAGGTGATTTGGCTCGCTAATTTTGTACAGAGGGGCGCAGAAAGGCCGTGAGAAGGGATTTATGGCAACAAAAAGCCCCCTGCTGGAGGGGGCTTTTTCAGGCGTGAAACTGCCTTACAGGGCGGCGATTTCGGCCTGCTGGGTCTCGAGGGTCACCAGCTGGGCGCGATACTCTTCCAGCTTCTCGCGCTCCTTGGCGATGACGGCTTCCGGCGCCTTGGCCACGAAGGCTTCGTTGCCGAGCTTGCCTTCGATGCGGCCACACTCGCCGACCAGCTTGGCTACTTCTTTGGCCAGACGGGCCAGTTCGGCATCCTTGTCGATGAGACCGGCCATCGGGATCATCAGCTCGGTGGCACCGATCAGCTTCTTCACCGACAGGGGAGCCACTTCGCCGTCCGCCAGCACGCGGATGGATTCCAGACGGGCCAGCGACTTGAGGAAGGCCTCGTTGTCACCGGCGCGGCGGGCGTCCTTGGCATCGCATTTCAGCAGTACGTTCAGGCCCACGCTCGGCGCCACGTTCATCTCGGCGCGGATGTTGCGAATGCTGACGATGAACTCCTTCACCCACTCCTGATCCGCCATGGCGGATTCGTCTACCTTGGCGGCATCGAACTCAGGGAAGGCTTGCAGCATGATGGTGTCGGCGTGCACACCGGTCAGCGGCGCCACCGATTTCCAGATGGTTTCGGTGATGAAGGGGATGATGGGGTGCGCCAGACGCAGCAGGGTTTCAAGGACGCTGACGAGCGTGTGACGGGTGGCACGCTGCTCGGCTTCGGAACCCTTGCCCAGCACCGGCTTGGTCAGCTCCAGATACCAGTCGCAGAACTGGTTCCAGATAAACTCGTACAGCACGCCGGCCGCGATGTCGAAGCGGTAGGTATCGAGCGCGGTGCGGAAGTCGCGGATGGCAACTTGCAGCTGGGACTGGATCCAGCGATCCGCCAGACTGAACGCCATCTCACCACCGCCAAAGCCACAATCCTGATCTTCGGTGTTCATCAGTACGTAGCGGGAGGCGTTCCACAGCTTGTTGCAGAAGTTGTTGTAGCCATCCAGGCGCTTCATGTCCCAGTTGATGTCACGACCTGTAGAGGCCAGCGCCGCCAGGGTGAAGCGCAGGGCGTCGGTGCCGTGGGCCTCGATCCCTTCCGGGAACTGCTTGGCGGTACGCTTGCCGATCTTCTCGGCCATCTGCGGCTGCATCATGTTGCCGGTGCGCTTCTCCATCAGGTCTTCCAGCGAGATGCCGTCGATCATGTCGAGCGGATCCAGCACGTTGCCCTTGGACTTGGACATCTTCTGGCCTTCTTCGTCACGGATGAGACCCGTGATGTAGACGGTCTTGAACGGGACTTGCGGCTGGCCGTTTTCGTCCTTGATGAAGTGCATGGTCATCATGATCATCCGGGCGATCCAGAAGAAGATGATGTCGAAGCCGCTCATCAGCACGTCGGTCGGGTGGAAGGTCTTGAGCGCCTCTGTGTTGTTCGGCCAGCCCAGGGTGGAGAAGGTCCACAGGGCGGAGCTGAACCAGGTGTCGAGCACGTCTTCGTCCTGACGCAGCACGGTCACGGACGGTATGCTGTGCTTGGCACGCACTTCCGCCTCGTCACGACCCACGTAGACATTGCCGGCATCGTCATACCAGGCCGGGATGCGGTGACCCCACCACAGCTGACGGGAGACGCACCAGTCCTGAATGTCGCGCATCCAGGAGAAGTACATGTTCTCGTACTGCTTGGGCACGAACTGGATGCGGCCATCTTCCACTGCCTCGATGGCGGTCTTGGCCATGGGCGCCACGCGCACGTACCACTGGTCGGTCAGCATGGGCTCGATGGGCACGCCACCGCGATCGCCGTAGGGCTGCTGCAGCACGTGATCCTTGATTTCGGCCAAGAGGCCCAGCTCGTCCAGCTTGGCCACGATGGCCTTGCGGGCGGCGAAGCGCTCCATACCGGCGAACTCGCTCGGCAGGGCGGCGTCGTAGGCTGTGCTGGGGTTGCCGTTGGTGTCGACCACTTCGGCCTCGGCGCGCACGTGGGCGTCCAGGGTGAAGATGTTGATCATCGGCAGGTTGTGGCGCTTGCCCACTTCGTTATCGTTGAAGTCGTGGGCCGGGGTAATCTTCACGCAACCGGTGCCCTTCTCCATGTCGGCGTGCTCGTCGGCGACTATGGGGATCAGACGGTTCACCAGCGGCAGCATGATATGCTGGCCGATCAGCGCCTTGTAACGGGGATCTTCCGGGTTCACTGCCACGGCGGTATCGCCCAGCATGGTTTCCGGACGAGTGGTGGCGACGATCAGGTGATCCTGACCTTCAGCGGTCTTGGCTCCGTTGGCCAGCGGGTAGCGAAGGTGCCACATGTGGCCCTTGATCTCGCGGTTTTCCACTTCCAGATCGGAGATGGCGGTGTTGAGCTTGGGATCCCAGTTCACCAGACGCTTGCCGCGGTACATCAGGCCATCTTCGTAGAGACGGACGAACACTTCCTGCACGGCGCTCGAGAGACCCTCATCCATGGTGAAGCGCTCGCGCTCCCAGTCCACCGAGTCGCCCAGACGACGCATCTGACGGGTGATGGTGCCGCCGGACTCTTCCTTCCACTGCCAGATCTTGTCGATGAAGGCATCACGGCCGTAGTCGTGACGGGTCTTGCCCTCTTCGGCGGCGATCTTGCGCTCCACCACCATCTGGGTGGCGATACCGGCGTGGTCTGTGCCCGCCTGCCACAGGGTGTTCTTGCCCTGCATGCGGTTGTAGCGGATCAGGGTATCCATCAGGGTTTGCTGGAAGGCGTGACCCATGTGCAGGCTGCCGGTGACGTTCGGCGGCGGGATCATGATGCAGAAGGAGTCTTTGCTGGTGTCGCCGTGGGGCTTGAAGTAACCCTGGGCTTCCCAGTGCTGATAGAGCGCCTGTTCGATGGCGTTGTGATTAAAAGTCTTTTCCATGGTCTCGCCGTATTCTGGATGGATGGAGTCTGGTGTTGATTCGTCGTGGATCGAGGGTGGTGCAGTCAGGGCTGCGCCGGATCCGGTGCGGCAAGGACGGGCTGATCCCTCATCTCGAGGGCATGGCCTGCCTGGCGATAGTGCTTGTAGCGCTCGCGGGCTTGCTGCTTTTGCGTTTCGTCAGTGGGGACAAAATCTACCACTTGAGCGAAGTGTCCTGCAAACAAAGGTGTCTGTCTGGCCAGATTGATGAGGCGGGCATAGCGCCGCTTCGGCGGCTGATGGCCTATCTCCACCGGCGCCTGACCGCTCTCGCCCTGCAGCTGGTGCGGCACGAAACGCTCAGGTGGCAATTGCCACAACAGCTCGTCCAGGCGCATGGCCTGGGCCTCGTCATCGCACAGCAGGTAGAGATGGCCCGCACTCCAGCCATCGGCTACGAGCTGGCAGGCGAGCCGCTCGACGGCGGTGGCCTGCGCGTCATCCGGCTCGCTCATCAGGTAAAAGGTCACTTGGCTCATCAGGTTGATCCCGTTTGCGGTGACGGACTATTGACCGCCAGTGAGGGTTGGCAGGGGTGTTTTCCTGCCAGCACTCAATGAAACAAGGAAGAGGCGGGCCTCTTCCTTGTGGTACTGGGCAACTCCCGCGCTTCCGATGCATTCACCGGAAGGGGCAGGGGAGTTACTCCTTCTCTTCGATATCCACGCCGGCCCGGTTGAGCAGGAACTGGGTCAGCAGGGGCACCGGACGACCGGTGGAGCCTTTATCCTTGCCACTCTTCCAGGCGGTCCCGGCGATATCCAGGTGGGCCCAGTTGTACTTCTTGGTGAAGCGCGACAGGAAGGCGGCAGCGGTAATGGTGCCGGCCGGACGACCGCCTATGTTGGCCATATCGGCAAACGGGCTCTCCAGCTGTTCCTGATACTCATCGAACAGCGGCAGGCGCCAGGCGCGATCGCCGGCCTGTTCGGAGGCGTTGAGCAGCTCGTGGGCCAGCGGATTGTGGTTGGCCAGCAGACCCGTGGTGTGGTGGCCCAGCGCTATGATGCAGGCACCGGTCAGGGTCGCCACGTCGATGACGGTCTCGGGATCGTAACGATCCACGTAGGTGAGGGCATCGCACAGCACCAGGCGGCCTTCTGCATCCGTGTTCAGCACTTCTATGGTCTGGCCGGACATGGAGGTGAGGATGTCACCCGGGCGATAGGCGTTGCCACCCGGCATGTTCTCGCAACCGGCCAGCACGCCTATGACGTTGATGGGCAGCTGCAACTGGGCCAGGGCGTGCATGGTGCCGAGCACGGAGGCGGCGCCACCCATGTCGTACTTCATCTCGTCCATGCCTTCGGCCGGCTTGATGGAGATGCCGCCGGAATCGAAGGTCAGACCCTTGCCGACCAGCACTATGGGCTTGGCATCGGCGTTGCCCTTGTATTCGATGATGGCCATCATGGCTTCATTCTCGGAGCCGCGGGCCACCGCCAGATAGGAGTTCATGCCGAGCTCGGCCATCTCCTGCTCACCGATCACCTTGGTGGTGATGTTGTCGAAGGCATCGGCCAGACGACGAGCCTGGGAGGCCAGATAGGCCGGGTTGCAGACGTTGGGCGGCATGTTGGCCACGTCGCGACAGACCCGCACCCCTTTCGCCACGGCCAGACCGTGGGAGATGGCTTTCTCACCAATGGTCAGTTCCCGACGCGTCGGCACGTTGAACACCAGCTTGCGCAGCGGACGGCGCGGCTCTGCCTTGTTGGTCTTGAACTGATCGAAGCTGTAGAGGCCTGCCTTGGTGGTTTCCACCGCCTGGCGCACCTTCCAATAGGTATCCCGACCCTTGACGTGCAGTTCGGTCAGGAAGCAGACCGCTTCCATGGAACCCGTCTCGTTGAGGGTGGTGATGGTCTTGTTGATGATCTGCTTGTACTGGCGTTCGTCGAGTTCCCGCTCCTTGCCGCAACCGACCAGCAGTACGCGCTCGCTGAGCACGCCCGGTACTTGATGCAGCAACAGCATCTGGCCTGGTTTCCCTTCCAGGTCGCCACGGCGCAGCAGCGAACTGATATAGCCATCGCTGATCTTGTCCAGTTGTTCGGCAACCGGAGAGAGGCGACGCGGCTCGAATACGCCGACCACGACGCAGGCACTGCGTTGCTTCTCAGGACTGCCACTCTTTACACTGAACTCCATGGAATCTCCTACATCCTAAAGACAAAAGGCACCTTTTATTGAATAATGCGGTGCTTGTTGGGGTATCAGAGGCGGAGCGAACAGCCATAGGCTCCGCAGTTCAAACTGGTAAAAATCCAATATACGGCCCTATTTTTCAGGCATTCGACTAAAAACACAAGTTTACTTGGGAATGACTGTGATCGTTTTCCGATATTTGTTCAGGGAAACCCTGAAAACCCAGCTGGCAGTGTTGTTCGTGCTGCTGCTTATCTTTGTCAGCCAACAATTTATCCAGATCATCGGTGATGCCGCCGATGGCGAGGTGCCAACGCGCCTGGTCTCCACCCTGTTGCTGCTCAACCTGCCCAATATGGCCTTGTTGATGCTGCCTATCAGCCTGTTTTTAGCCATTTTGTTTGCTCACGGTCGCCTGTATGCCGAAAGTGAGATGACTGTGATGCATGCGGTGGGCTTCAGCCACCGCTTCGTGATGCGCAGCGCCATGGTGCTGGCCTTGCTGACCGCGGCCGTCGCCGCCTTCAATACCGGCTGGATCGCCCCGCAGGCCAAGGAGCGCGAGTATCAGGTGATCGACGAGTTCAAGGCCGATCCGGGTATCTCCTTCCTGCAGGCCGGCCGTTTCATGGAGCTCGACAAGGGGCGCCTCGTTGCCTACATCCAGGAGCTGAATGACAAGGGCTCCCGGCTGCAGAAGATCTTCGTGCTGCAGCGTTCCCAGGAGGGCAAGCCGCCTTCCGTGGTAGTGGCGACCGAAGGGGTGGTGACGGTCGATGAGAACGGCCTGCAGTGGCTGACTCTGAAGGATGGCTCCCGTTACGAGGGTCACTTCAGCAGTAAGCAGTTCCAGATCTCCGAATTTGACGAGTACAGCCTGGTGATCCGCCAGCAGGAGATGGAGCGCTCCAGCCGCAAGGCGGCCGCCAAGCCGACTCTGGAGCTGCTGGGAACGCAGGACAACGGCATGATGGCCGAGTTGCAGTGGCGCCTGTCGTTGCCGCTCTCCATCCTGGTGCTCACCTTCCTGGTGGTGCCGCTGGCCAGGGTCAACCCCCGCCAGGGACGTTACGCCAAGCTGCTGCCGGCCATCTTGCTCTATCTTTCCTACTTCCTGTTGCTCAGCGCGGCGCGCTCGGCCATCGACAGCGGACGCCTGCCCCACTGGCCTGGGATGTTCTTGGTGCCGCTGGCCTATCTGCTGTTGATCGGTCTGCCGCTCAACCTGCAGGGCACCAGCTGGTGGAACGGGATCAAGACCCTCTATTTCAAGAGAAAATCGGCATGATGTTGCCATCTGGGAGTCTCTACTGATGTTTGGCATTCTCGATAGACATGGCGACCGGATCATTTTGATGTCGCTTCCTCTCTATACGTCTGTATTTGAGGAAAAAATCAGCATGATGCTGCAACCGGGGAGTTTCTGCTGATGTTTGGCATTCTCGATAGATATATCGGCCGGGTTATTTTCATGTCGGTCCTGTTGTGCGAACTGACCCTGGTCGGGCTGGCTGCGCTCATCAAGTATGTTGAGCAGCTCAGATCCGTGGGGGAAGGCAACTACGACATGATCAATGCGCTCTATTACGTCCTGCTCTCCATGCCCAAGGAGGCGGTTCAGTTCTTCCCGCTGGCTGCCCTGCTGGGCGGGCTCATAGGGCTGGGCCAGCTGGCGACCAGCTCGGAGCTGGTGGTGATGCAGGCGGCGGGTCGCTCCAAGATCAGCATCGTCATGGCGGCACTCAAGACGGCCATCCCCTTGATGATACTGGTGGGCCTGATGGGTGAGTATGTGGCGCCCATCGCCAAGCGGATGGCGGATGACGTCAAGGCGGGGGCCCTGTCGGAAGGGCGGCTGACGGTCTCGGCTTACGGAGTCTGGGCGCGCGATGGCAACAACTTCGTCAATATCAACGGGGTGCGCAACGATGGCGCCCTGACCGGCATCACCCTCTATCGCTTCACCCCGGAGCGCAAGTTGATCGATATCCTGCAGGCGCAGGAGGGGGTGTTTGAACAGCACCACTGGCTGCTCAAGCAGATCCTGGTCACCCGCTTCGACGATCCCAAGCAGATCCAGAGCGAGACGCAGGCCCAGATGGAGTGGACCTCTGAGCTCACCCCCAAGCAGCTGGGAGTGGTGAGTATCGATCCTGAAAACCTGCCGGTGGCCGGGCTGCTCGACTACATCGGCTATCTGGATGCCAACAAGCAGGATGCCGGGCGGTACAAGCTGGAGATGTGGCGCAAGCTGCTGTCGCCGCTGTCGGTGGTGGCCATGATACTGCTGGCCTCCTCCTTCATCTTCGGCCCGCTGCGTTCGGTGAGCATGGGCGCGCGGATGCTGATGGGGATCATGACCGGCTTTGCCGTCTACGTGAGCGATCGGGTGTTCGGCCCCATCAGCCTGGTGTACGCTGTGCCGCCTATCCTTGCCGCCATCGCCCCCAGCCTGCTGTTTGGCGGTATCTCCTTCTATATCCTCAGTCGCAAGCAGTAATACGCTGTGCGGTAATGCAAAAAGGGCACCTGTTGGTGCCCTTTTTCGTTGCTGCATTGACCTGCAATTACTTGTTCAGCATCTCCAGATTTTCCTGTTTGCCGAGCACCACGACTTCACATTCGGACCAGATGTCCTGAAAGGCGCGCGGTGCCTTGCGGTTGAACAGGCACATCAGGTTGCCGAGGCCGAAGGCCGCCGTCGCCAGCCGGATCAGGGCCTGAGTGATGCGGATGTTGCTGCCATCCGCATTCTGGATGCGCAGGCGCCAGGCGCGCATGCCTATGGTCTGACCGGCACGGGTCCAGAACCAGGTGTAAAAACCACAGATGACGAAGGCGAGCCAGGCACTGTAAATCGGGCTGGTCAGCAGCCAGGAGGCATCTTTGCCTTCGGGAAGAGTGGCGGCGCCGGTTGCCAGCAGCAAGTGTGCCACCCCCATACCGATGAAGCCGGCGATGATCAGCAAGGAGATGACTACCAGATAGTCATAGAGCAGGGCGCCGAGTCGGCGCAACAGGCCCGCCGAAGGGTAGTGGGGGGCGGTGGGAGAGGTGGATGTGGGTTGGACTGGTTTACGCTTGGCCATCGTTCTTATTCCATTAATATGATGCGGGCATTCTATGTAACTGACCCCGCATCGGCAAGGCGTTGAATAAATGAGCAAACGAGTGTGCGCACGCGAAAAACACCTTGCATGGCATCGCGCCATTCGTATAATCCCTCGCAGTTGCCCGGGTGGCGAAATCGGTAGACGCAGCGGATTCAAAATCCGCCGATGAATAATCGTGTCGGTTCGAGTCCGACCCCGGGCACCATCAGATTCAGTGACAAAAGGCCATCAGCAATGATGGCCTTTTGTTTTTCTGCCTCCTTTCCGCTTGGTGTTCCCTTCTTTATCCCTTTATCCCTTTATCCCTTTATCCCTTTGTCCATGAGCACTCTCATCGTTCGTATGCTGGGTGGCTTGTTTCTGCCGCATTCGGCTGTGTGTCCGTCACCGCTCTGCAATCTGTTCCGGCTTATGATCTGCTCTATTTCGGTGCGTGCTGGTTGCGCTGCACAGCAGAAGTGCGCGCTTGCTCAGGTTGGCGCAGCTTGTGATCCAATCTGGTGCATTGGTCAACCTACTTGATATTAAGGTGTTGATTATAATCAACTTAGTGAGTTGGCCTGCTTTATGCTTTAAAGCAATCATGTCGCCATGACGCTGCCCGATGAAGGAAGCATGACCAGGGCAGTGGCAAGTGTGTGCTGAGTGTGAGTTTGTGTGGATTGTCGGATTCGATGTTCATATCAGGAAATGGACCCGGACAGGTGCCGGGACGACAGGGAAGGAGATGGCTGTATGCTCAAGAGACTCGTGATGACTGGCCTGTTGGCGCTTGCCGCCTTGCTGGCCGCCCCCAGTTGGGCTGAAGAGGTGGTGGCCGCATCGGCCGAGGTCGTGCAGGCCGCGGCGCCAGTCGCAGCCGCTGTGACCATCAACAAGGGGGACAACAGCTGGATGTTGCTGTCGGCGGCACTGGTGATCCTGATGTCCATTCCGGGACTGGCCCTGTTCTATGGCGGCCTGGTGCGCAGCAAGAACATGCTGAGCGTGTTGATGCAGGTGTTCACCCTGTTCTCGCTCATCTGCGTGTTGTGGATCCTCTACGGTTATTCGCTGGCCTTCACCGAGGGCAACAGTGTCTACGGCTCCTTCAGCAAGGCGCTGCTCAAGGGGGTCACGCCTGACTCCATTGCGGCGACCTTCAGCAAGGGCGTCGGCATCAGCGAGTTCATCTACGTGGTGTTCCAGGGGGCCTTTGCGGCCATCACCTGCGGCCTGATAGTGGGTGCCTTCGCCGAGCGCATCAAGTTCGCCGCCGTGCTGCTGTTCTCGGTGATCTGGTTCACCTTCGCCTACATACCGCTGGCCCACATGGTGTGGTACTGGGCAGGCCCGGATGCCTATACCACGGCCGAGGCGGCGGCGACCGCGACGGCGACGGCCGGTTATCTGTTCCAGCATGGTGCACTGGATTTTGCGGGCGGCACAGTGGTGCATATCAACGCCGCCGTGGCGGGTCTGGTGGGGGCCTATCTGGTAGGCAAGCGTCTGGGTTACGGACGTGATCCCATGACACCGCACAGTCTCACCATGACAATGATAGGGGCCTCCCTGCTCTGGTTCGGCTGGTTCGGTTTCAATGCCGGCTCCGCGCTGGAAGCCAACGGCATAGCCGCACTGGCCTTCATCAACACCTGGGTGGCACCGGCGGCGGCGGCGCTCTCCTGGACTTTGGCCGAGTGGGTGATGAAGGGGCGTCCCTCCCTGCTGGGTGCGGCCTCCGGCGCCGTCTCCGGTCTGGTGGTGATCACCCCGGCGGCCGGTTTCGTCGGAGTTGGCGGTGGCCTGGTGATGGGTCTCATCAGTGGCGTGGCCGGTTTGTGGGGGGTTCACGGCCTCAAGCGCCTGCTGGGAGCCGATGACAGCCTGGATGTGTTTGGCGTGCACGGTGTGTGCGGCATTCTCGGTGCCCTGCTGACCGGCGTCTTTGCCAGCCCGGAGCTGGGCGGCACCGGGGTGTGGGACTATGTCACCAACCAGGTTGCGGAAGGCTACTCCATCCTGGCCCAGGTCAAGATCCAGGCCATCGGGGTCGGGGTCACCATCCTCTGGTCCGGGGCCGTCTCGGTCGTAGCCTACAAGCTGGTGGATCTGCTGATCGGCCTGCGAGTGAAGGAAGATGCGGAGCGGGAAGGGCTGGATGTCACCACCCACGGTGAGAAAGCCTATAGCCTGTAACCGCGCTGGGTCACTTGCTGACAGGATCGCCGCCGGTTATGCTGGCGGCTTTTTTATGTCTGCAAAAGTGAAGTGCGTCTTGCCCCAGCTTTTATGCCTGCAATTTGACAGGATCTCCGCTAAACTCTGCCACCCTTGAATGGGCTTGCCCCATTTTCCCCATCATTTTCTACGCCTTTGGAGCCGCTCATGCCGTTAGTGGGACATCAACACCAGATCGAGATCCTGGAACTGACCGACAAAGGGGATGGCAAGGGACGCCTGTTCGATCGCCCCCTGTTTGTCGAGGGTCTGCTGCCCGGTGAGCAGGCGCTGGTTGAGCTGACCGAGGTCAAGCCGAACTATCTGCATGGCAAGCTGACCGAGCTGCTCCAGCCGTCTGCCGATCGGGTCGCCGATTTCTGCCCCAACACAGAGTGCGGTGGCTGCCAGGTGCGCCCGCTGGCCTACCCGGCCCAGCTCAAGCTCAAGCAGGCACTGGTGCAGAGCGCACTGGAACAGGTCGGGCTGGGTGACACCACAGTCAACCCCATCCTCGGCATGGAGAGCCCGTTCGCCTATCGCAACAAGGCGCAATATGCGGTGCGTGGTTGTGAGGCCGGCGCCGAGATTGGTTTTTATCGCAAGCACTCCCACGATCTCATCACAGCGGACGATTGCGCCGTGCAGGACTCGCTGCATGTGGAGCTCAACGCCCGGGTACGTGGCTGGATGCGCGAGCATGACATCGCCGCCTATGACGAAGTGAATCACACCGGCTGCGTGCGCAACCTGATGACCCGAAAGGGCTTCAAGAGCGGCGAGCTGATGGTGGTGCTGGTGACCCTGGGTGAAACACTGCCGTTCGAAGCCGAGCTGCTGGCGAGCTTGAGCGATCTGCCCATCACCACCCTGGTGCAGAACATCAACGATGAGCGCACCAACCGCATTCTTGGTGCGAGCAACCGGGTGCTGCTGGGTGAAGGGGTGATCCGCGACAAGATCCATGAACTCGAGTTCGAGATCTCGCCGCTCTCCTTCTTCCAGAACAACCCGACCCAGACCGATGTGCTCTACTCCAGCGCCCTTGAATATGCCGAGCTGACCGGCAACGAGACTGTGTTCGACATCTATTGCGGTATCGGTACCATCTCCCTGTTCCTGGCTGGCAAGGCCGCCAAGGTGGTGGGGATAGAATCGGTGGAGAGCGCCATCAGCGACGCCCGTCGCAACGCGGCCCTCAACGGCATAGAGCACACCGAATTCCACGTGGGCAAGGCCGAGCAGCTGATGCCCGAGCTGCACGCCCAGGGCGTGACCGCCGACGTGGTGGTGCTGGATCCGCCCCGCAAGGGTTGTGACAAGGCGGTATTGCAGACCCTGGTCGCCATGGCGCCGCGCCGTCTGGTCTATGTCTCCTGCAACCCGCAGACCCTGGCCCGCGATCTCGCCTGGCTGGTCAAGCAGGGCTTCGTGCTGGATGAAGTGCAGCCGGTGGACATGTTCCCGCATTCCATGCATGTGGAAGCGGTCGCCCGCCTGAGCCTGCCTGCCAAGGGCTGACAGGCACTCGAGCCACAGCGATTGAATTAGCCAGATGGCTCTGTTAAAAACGACTCCAAATGGAGTCGTTTTTTATGTCTGTCATTCAGGTGCCGAGCCATGGTATCGGACTTGGATTTGGGCAGAGGGGCGGGAAATAGAAGGGGTGACAGTATGAGGTGCAGACCATGAAAGGTATCTTGCTACGCTGGTTGGCTCGCTACGATGGCTGGTGTCAGGAGTGGGGACTCACCCCGGAGAACCGGCGCTGCTGCGCGCCGGTACGTTATGACGAAGATGAGCAGGAGGAGCCGGCGTCGGAGGGCGACGCCTCGTCACTCAATCAAAATTGCGCGTCACGGCCCCGGTAACGCTGTTGTAGTCAAAGCTCAATCCATCCGGGTAAGCCGGGAAGCGGGCGATGGAGTCGCGCAGGGTATAGCGGCAGTTCCTGTGAGGCTCGCCATCTTCATCTATATGGTTGCCGGGTTGCTCGCTGGACAGATAGTCGGCTTTGACCTGGATCTCGGGATCCTGATCGACCGAGGCGACAATATCGCTGCTGTCCAGCAGCCCCTGAAACAGCAGGCGGCAGTCTGACTGGTTGCTGACCGAGATGTAGTCTCCCTGACCCGGAACGTAAGGCTCATTGATCCCCTTGCGGCCCTGATCCTCGTCCGTACCGGCGGGCCAGCCATAACGGTTGATGTCGAGGTTGCGTTGACCCATGCTGCCCAGATTGTAGAGTGCCTGGCCCTGCGCCTTGACCGCCCAGCCTGCATGGGCAAGCTGCACCGCGCTGGCGAAGCTGCCGGCGGTGGCGGCAACCGTGCTCTTGAGGGCATCATCCTTGATATTGATAAAGCGGGGCATTGCCGTTACGGCCAGGACCCCAAGCACTATGATGACCATCACCAGTTCTATCAGGGTAAAGCCATGGTTCGAGCGTTTCATTATTGAGTAGACCCATCAAGTACGACAAACAGGTGAAAGCGACATGCAACTGATCGACACCCATTGCCATCTCGATTTTCCCGTCTTCGATCCAGACCGGGCGGCGTTGCTGGCCGAGTGCCGGCAGTTGGGGGTGGGCGAGTATATCATCCCCGCCGTGGGAGAGGAAAACTGGGCTCGCGTGATGGCGCTGGCGGAGCAGTACCCGGGGATCACCTACGGGCTGGGCATTCACCCCTGGTATGTGGGCACCCAGACCCAGGGTGCACTGACGCGATTGCAGGCGTTGTTGGCTGCCCGGCCCCCTGGTCTGGTGGCGGTCGGGGAGTGCGGGCTGGATCTGCGCAGCCAGGTGCCGCAGGAGGGGCAGCTGGCCTGGTTCGAGGCGCAGATCAGGCTGGCCATGGAGCATGAGCTGCCACTGATAGTCCATTCGGTGCGGGCCAACGACACGGTTGCCAAAATTTTGCGCCGCTTCAAGCCGGCCTCTGGCGGCGTGATCCACGCCTTCAGCGGCTCTCTGCATCAGGCCGAGGTGTTCTGGCAGCTTGGATTCAGACTGGGGATCGGCGGCGTCATCAGCTACGAGCGGGCCAACAAGACCCGGGAGGCGATCCGCGACATGCCGCTGGAGGCTCTGCTGCTGGAAACCGATGCGCCCGACATGCCGTTGCAGGGTCAGCAGGGCATTCCGAATACCCCCGCCAACTTGCCGAAGATTGCGCAACTCTTGGCCGAATTGCGGCAACAGCCCTTGAGTCATGTTGTCGCGGTGTTACATGAATCCACTTTTCACACTTTCCCGCTCGGACACTCTGAAATTAACACCTGATTAACTCTTGATAGCATCATGATAAAAAACGGGGCGAGTAAAAATCGTTTGCGGTCTAATTTGACGACCTCTAGCGCATTTCATGCTTATAAAATGTGACCAGCATTCTACTTTGTCGCACCGTAATTAGTATAATGCGCACCCTTGATTGATGGCTTTGAGATACAAGTTGTTAACAAGCTGGAAGGTGCTACTAAAGAGGAAGTGTTAATAATGAATTTGATTATGGGTCTGGTAGGGATGGCAACACTCATCCTTATCGCGGTGCTGTTCTCCAGTAATCGCAAAGCAATAAAAATTCGCACCGTAGCCGGTGCCTTTGCAATTCAAGCTGGACTGGGTGCATTCGTGCTGTACGTCCCGGTTGGCCGAGATATTCTGGTGGGTGTATCCGATGCCGTTTCCAGCGTCATCGGTTATGGTCAAAACGGTATCGAATTCCTGTTCGGTGGTCTGGTCAGCAACAAGATGTTTGAAGTGTTCGGCGGCGGCGGCTTTATCTTTGCCTTCCGCGTGCTGCCCGTCATCATCTTCTTCTCCTCCCTGATCGCGGTTCTCTATTATCTGGGCATCATGCAGTGGGTAATCAAGCTGCTGGGTGGTGGCCTGCAAAAAGTACTGGGCACGTCCCGTACCGAATCCCTCTCTGCCACGGCCAACATCTTCGTCGGTCAGACCGAAGCCCCGCTGGTGGTGCGTCCCTTCATCTCCAAGATGACTGACTCCGAGCTGTTCGCCGTCATGTGTGGTGGTCTGGCTTCCGTCGCCGGTTCCGTTCTGGCCGGTTATGCCTCCATGGGCGTCAAGATGGAATACCTGATCGCCGCCTCCTTCATGGCTGCCCCGGGTGGTCTGCTGTTCGCCAAGTTGCTGGTACCGGAAACCGAGACCCCCAATTATGACGAAAACAATGCCGATGGCGATCTGGAAGACAAGCCTGCCAACGTGATCGATGCCGCCGCCGCCGGTGCCTCCGCCGGTCTGCAACTGGCCCTGAACGTGGGTGCCATGCTGCTGGCCTTCATCGGCCTGATCGCCATGATCAACGGCATCTTCGCCGGTGTGGGTGGCTGGTTCGGTTATCCGCAGCTCTCCCTGGAACTGCTGCTGGGCTGGTTGTTCTCCCCGCTGGCCTTCCTGATCGGTGTACCCTGGAGCGAGGCCGTGGTGGCCGGTTCCTTCATCGGCCAGAAGCTGGTGGTGAACGAGTTCGTGGCTTACCTGAACTTTGCCCCTTATCTGAAGGATGAAGTGCTGATCAACGGAGTGGCCATGTCCGAGCACACCAAGGCCATCATCTCCTTCGCCCTGTGCGGCTTTGCCAACCTGTCCTCCGTTGCCATCCTGCTGGGTGGTCTGGGCTCCATGGCACCAAACCGTCGCGGCACCATTGCCAAATTTGGTTTGAAGGCCGTACTGGCCGGCTCTCTGTCCAACCTGATGTCTGCCACCATCGCAGGCTTCTTCCTGGCACTGACAGCCATGTAATATTTGCCTGATACTCAGGTAAAGACGAACGCCACAGCGAAAAGCTGTGGCGTTCGCGTTTGGAGCGGTGACAACCGTTTTCCTTTCTAAACTAATAATAAAATGAGTCAAATCGGAGGTTATATGAATGAAGTGCTACTGGCGATGGCGGCCGGCTTTATCGTTGGCTTGTTGTTTTCTTTCCTCAAATTGCCGATCCCGGCCCCACCCGTACTGTCCGGGGTAATGGGGATAGTCGGGGTCTATCTGGGGGGGCTGGCGTACTCCTGGATACTCACACGCTTCTTCTCTTAACGCACTTTTCAGTACCGGATTTGCCAGATGTGAGGTACCTCTGAAATTGGCAAATCCGGCTTGCAAACACGGGGTATCTCGGCTGAAATAGGCATTGCCAGCAGGGTGCTGGCATTGACTAATGCCCGATCAAATCGGGTGTTGGCGGTCAAATGGAATTGATTGGGAAGTCGGGTCAGCAGTTGTCGGCCTTTCTCAAGTCTTCATGGAACCAAGTCCGCACTTTTGTAAGAAAGTGACAGGGCTCTTGCCTTATTTACAGCCGTATTGCCTGTGCATGCGCGCTGTAATTCCATTCCCGTATCCTTGGGAGTCGTGTCTTGCTGGTTGCGTTGCGACAAGCAGGCGCTCGCCCCTGGAAGCAGGATTAAATCGAGACTTTGGAGAACAGAATGACTGATCTGAAACTGGCCGCCCAACGCGCCCTGAACCTGATGGACCTGACCACTCTGAACGATGATGACACCGATCAGAAGGTCATCGACCTGTGCCGCAAGGCCAAGTCTCCGGCCGGTCTGACCGCTGCCGTCTGCATCTATCCCCGCTTCATCCCCATAGCGCGCAAGACACTGCGTGAGATCGGCGCCGCCGACGTGCGCATCGCCACCGTGACCAACTTCCCCCATGGCAACGACGACATCGAGATCGCCGTGGCCGAGACCCGTGCCGCCGTGGCTTACGGTGCCGATGAAGTGGACGTGGTGTTCCCGTACCGCGCCTTCATGGCTGGCAATGAACAGGTTGGCTTCGATCTGGTCAAAGCTTGTAAGGAAGCCTGCGGCACGCAAGCGCTGCTGAAAGTGATCATCGAGACAGGTGAACTGAAAGAAGAGGCGCTGATCCGTCGTGCCTCCGAGATCTCCATCGACGCCGGTGCCGACTTCATCAAGACCTCCACCGGCAAGGTGCCGGTCAATGCGACCCCGGAAGCGGCCCGCATCATGATGGAAGTGATCAAGGCCAAGAACCCGAAAGTCGGCTTCAAGCCGGCCGGTGGCGTGAAAGATGCCGCCGTGGCCGGTCAATACCTGGCCATGGCAGAAGATATCCTGGGCAAGGACTGGGTATCCGCCCGCACCTTCCGCTTTGGTGCATCCAGCCTGTTGGCCAGCCTGCTGGCCACGCTGGGGCATGGCGACAAGCCTGCCAACACCAGCGGTTACTAAGTTGATGAGAGGGCGAGCGTGGCTCGCCCTGTTATGCCCCCGCCAGACGGCGCGCGGGCAGGGATAACGGCTTATGTGACGCCAGCAATGGTGGAGGGAATGAAAGATGTTTTTGCCTCAAGAAATTATTCGAAAGAAGCGCAACGGTGAAGCGCTCAGTACCCAAGAGATTCAATTCTTCGTTCAGGGCATTACCAACAACACCATAGGCGAGGGCCAGATTGCGGCACTGGCGATGGCTGTCTACTTCAAAGACATGACCATGGATGAGCGGGTTGCCCTGACCTGCGCCATGCGCGACTCCGGCATGGTATTGAACTGGGATCACCTCAATCTGGGTGGCCCCATCGTCGACAAGCACTCCACCGGTGGCGTGGGTGACGTAGTCTCCCTGATGCTGGGCCCCATGGTCGCCGCCTGCGGTGGCTTCGTGCCCATGATCTCCGGTCGTGGCCTGGGTCACACCGGCGGCACCCTGGACAAGCTGGATGCCATCCCCGGCTACCAGACCTCGGTCGACAACGATCTTTTCCTGAAAGTGGTGAAAGAGGCGGGTGTCGCCATTATCGGCCAGACCGGTGATCTCGCCCCGGCCGACAAGCGCATCTATGCGGTGCGCGACATCACGGCCACCGTCGAATCCATCGCCATGATCACCGGCTCCATCCTCTCCAAGAAACTCGCCTCCGGGCTGGAAGCCCTGGTGATGGATGTGAAAGTCGGTTCGGGTGCCTTTATGCCGACGTTTGAAGCATCTGAGGAGCTGGCCAAGAGCATAGTCGCCGTGGCCAACGGTGCCGGTTGTCGCACCTCGGCCCTGCTGACCGACATGAACCAGGTGCTGGCCTCCAGCGCTGGCAACGGGGTGGAAGTGCGCGAAGCCGTGCGCTACCTGATAGGTGAGTACCGCAACCCGCGCATCCACGAAGTCACCATGAGCCTGTGCGCCGAGATGCTGATCTCCGCCCATCTGGCCAGCGACGATGCCGATGCCCGCCGCAAGCTGCAGGCCGTGCTCGACAACGGCAAGGCGGCCGAGATCTTCGGTCGCATGGTGACCGGCCTCGGCGGTCCGTCCGACTTCATGGAACGTTATGATAGTCACCTGCCCAAGGCTGCTATTGTGCGTCCTGTGTATGCGGCCAATGCCGGCTTCGTGACGGCCATGGATACCCGGGAGCTGGGTCTGGCCGTGGTCGCCAGGGGGGGGGGGCGTCGCGCCGCCGGTGACAAACTCGATTACGCCGTCGGTCTGACCGACTTTATCCGCCTGGGCCAGAGCGTCGATGCTGACAAGCCGATTGCCCTGATCCACGCTCAAACCGAAGAGCAATTTGCTCAGGCTGCCAGCATGGTGCAGGCGGCTGTCAAGATCGGTGACACTCAACCCCAGGCCCTGCCTGAGGTCTACCGTCGCATCGGTCTGGCTGATTTGTAACAAGGGGAAGTCCCATGAAACGTACCTTTATTCTGATGATGGACTCTTTCGGTATTGGCGCCGCCGCCGATGCCGACAAGTTCGGAGATGTGGGCGCCAACACCCTTGGCCATATCGCCAAGGCCTGTGCCGCCGGTGAGATTGAAGGCCGTGGCGCCCTCAATCTGCCAAACCTGAACAAACTGGGTCTGGGCCATGCCGGTGAGCTGGCTTCCGGTTACTTCCCGGCAGGCTTGAAGAAGGATATCGAGGTGGTCGGTGCCTACGGTTTCGCCCAGGAGCTCTCCTCCGGCAAGGACACCCCGTCCGGCCACTGGGAGATCGCAGGCGTGCCCGTGCTGTTCGAGTGGGGTTACTTCACCGATCACCACAACAGCTTCCCGCAAGAGCTGCTGGACGCCATCGTCGAGAAGGCCGGTCTGTCTGGTTACCTCGGCAACTGCCACGCCTCCGGCACCCAGGTGCTGGATGATCTGGGCGAAGAGCACATGCGTACCGGCAAGCCGATCCTCTACACCTCTGCCGACTCCGTGTTCCAGATCGCCTGTCACGAAGAGACCTACGGCCTCGAGAAGCTCTATGAGCTGTGCCACATAGTGCGCGAGCTGCTGGAGCCCTACAACATAGGCCGGGTTATCGCGCGTCCGTTCGTGGGCAGCGGCAAGGGCAACTTCAAGCGTACCGGCAACCGTCACGACTACTCTGTGCTGCCGCCGGCGCCGACCGTGCTGGACTACATGAAGGACGCGGGTGGCCAGGTGGTCTCCATCGGCAAGATCGCCGACATCTATGCCAACCAGGGCATCACCAAGCAGGTGAAGGGCACGGGTCTGACCGAGCTGTGGGATCGCACTCTGGAAGAGGTGAAAGCAGCCGGTGACAACACCATCGTCTTCACCAACTTCGTGGACTTCGACTCCTCCTACGGTCACCGTCGTGACGTGAAAGGCTACGCCGATGCACTGGAGTATTTCGACTCCCGTCTGCCGGAGCTGTTCGAGATACTGCAAGATGGCGACGTAGTGGTGCTGACCGCCGACCACGGCTGCGATCCGACCTGGAACGGTACCGATCACACCCGTGAATACATCCCTGTGCTCTTCTTCGGCAAACCGGTCAAGGCCGGTTCCGTCGGTCGTCGCGAGACCTTTGCCGACATAGGCCAGAGCATAGCGGCGTACCACGGTCTGCCCAAGCTGCAATACGGTACCAGCTTCCTGTAAGGCCGATTTCGGGTGGCGCCCTGCGGTCGATTCTGCAGGGCCTGCCCAGGTTGCAGTGCGGCACTCGCCTCCTGTAATTTACCCGCCCGTCACCTCGGTGGCGGGCAACCAATAAAGACAATAAAACTCAACCTAGTGTGAAGGAATCAAGAGAATGGCAACTCCTCATATCAATGCGAAAGATGGCGCCTTTGCTGATACAGTGCTGATGCCGGGCGACCCCCTGCGCGCCAAGTACATCGCCGAAACCTTCCTGGAGAACGTCGAGCAGGTGTGCGACGTGCGCAGCATGCTCGGCTTCACCGGTACCTACAAGGGCCGTCGCATCTCCGTCATGGGTCACGGCATGGGCATCCCGTCCTGCTCCATCTATGCCAAAGAGCTGATCACTGACTACGGTGTGAAGACCCTGATCCGCGTGGGCTCCTGTGGCGCCGTGCGTGAAGACGTGAAACTGCGCGACGTGGTGATCGGCATGGGTGCCTGCACCGATTCCAAGGTCAACCGTCTGCGCTTCAAGGATCACGACTTCGCCGCCATCGCCGACTTCGGCCTGGTTGCCAATGCCGTGCAAGCCGCCAAGAACAAGGGCGTTGCCGTGCGCGTCGGCAACATCTTCTCCGCCGACCTGTTCTACACCCCGGACCCTTCCATGTTCGACGTCATGGAAAAGTACGGCATCTTGGGTGTCGAGATGGAAGCCGCCGGTATCTACGGCGTGGCCGCAGAGTACGGTGCCAAGGCACTGACCATCTGCACCGTCTCCGACCATATCCGTACCGGTGAGCAGACCACCTCCGAAGAGCGTCAGCTGACCTTCAACGACATGATCGAAATCGCACTGGATTCAGTGCTGCTGGGCGACTGATCCGCAGCCTAGACTCCATGCAAAACGGCGACCCCAGGGTCGCCGTTTTTTTATGGTTCGTGGCCGCAGCGCCGGGCCTTGAAGCCTATGGGATCAGACGCTCGGTGCACCCGATGAGGGTGGGCTCTTCTTCTTGTGCTTGCGCACCCGCATGTAGTTGCGGCGCACACCGTAGGAGATGAGCAGGCCGGCCAGCAGCGCCACCAGCAGCATCAGCCGCTGTTTCTCCTGTATCACCTTGAGCCGGGTGTCCTTGTCCGCCAGCAGTTGCTGCTCTTCCAGTGTGATGCGCAGGTAGCCAATGGTTTGCTCCCCATCCAGGATCTCCTGCACAAACTGGATGCGGCCCTTGCCCTGCTCCGGCAGCGATTTGTTGTTGTCGCCGATGGGCAGCAGGCTGTCCAGCGGCACGGCGGCGTCCGATTGGGCGAGGGGGATGCCACGGGCATCATAGAGGGTGGCATCGAGGATCTCGGGCTCGGCGGCCAGATCCTGGGCCAGCCGTTCCAGCTCGCTGTTCTTGTCCTCCTTGATCCAGCGCTTCATGTCGCGGGCTGCATAGGCGACCAGCGCCTGGGCACGGTTGCGTGCCTCGCTGTGCAGAGAGGCCTGGCTCTCGCCCTGCATATGGATGAGCACACCGAGCACCCAGAGGCCGAGCAAGATACCGGCACCCAGACTGAGAACACGTTTGATGGGAAGATGACGCAAGCGTTGAACCTCCTGACGACGAGCGGTGGCGGGATCTTGGCGCTTGCCTGTACAAAAAGCAATACGCTACTCTGGGCCAGCTTTGTTAACCCCATGATCACCAAGGAAGGCTCTATCTCTATGCTGTTGTCCCAATTACCCGCTGCCTTGTCCGAGTGGCCAGAGTGCCTGCCCAGTGCCCCCTGGTGGCAATTGACGCCGCAGGCGCTGCTGCCCGTTGCCAAACCGCTGGATAGCGCCTGGCTGGTACTGTTTGGCAAGCCCCTTGCTGCCCGCCATCTGGCGCGCCTGGCCGAGTCGCTGGCCGCGCAGGATATGCAGGCCCAGCTCTATCCGCCGAGCAGCCCGGCCGGGGTGCCCTTGCTGTTGTTGGGAACGGACAGGTTCTCCCCCGAGCTGGTGCAGTGGCTCAAGGCCGAGGAGTGGGACATCGACATCTGTCATCTGCCCGCGCTGCCGACCCTGAGCGAGCCCGGCTTGCTGGTGATGGACATGGACTCCACCGCCATCCAGATCGAGTGCATCGACGAGATCGCCCGTCTGGCGGGAGTGGGCGAGCAGGTGGCCGCCGTGACGGCCGCGGCCATGCAGGGCAAGCTGGAGTTTTCCGACAGCCTGCGCAATCGGGTCGCCCTGCTGGCGGGGGCACCTGTCACCATTCTCGACGAGGTGGCGGCCCAGATGCCCTGGATGCCGGGCCTGCAATTGATGGTCGATACCCTCAAGCAGGCGGGCTGGAAGGTGGCGATCGCCTCGGGGGGCTTCACCCGTTTCGCCGGCGAACTGCAGCAGGCGCTGGGGCTGGATGCCATCTTCGCCAACGAGCTGGCGGTCGAGGGGGGGCGGCTGACCGGCAAGGTGAGAGGACGCATCGTCGATGCCGCCGTCAAGGCCGAGGTGCTGCAACAGCTGGCGAGTGACTTTGGTATCGCCGCTGGCCAGACAGTGGCCATCGGCGATGGTGCCAATGATCTCAAGATGATGGCGGTGGCCGCTCTTGGCATCGCCATCCACGCCAAGCCGCTGGTGCGGGCCCAGGCGGCCGCCACCCTCAACCATCATGATCTGGAAGGGGTGATCTGCCTGCTCGGCGCCCTTGCCTGTCGCGATCGTCGGTGGGATCGTCACGGATCCTGAGTTACCCACCCCACGTCATGGAGGACCTTGCATAGCAATGGAACTGTTACAGCAATCCCTGTTTATTCCCTGTGGTGAGCACCAGCTGCATGTGCGCCACATCCAGCCACGGGTCGCCGTGCATGCAGAGCCGATCCTGATGGTGCACGGCGCCATCGAGAATGGCCGCATCTTCTATACCGAATCGGGCAAGGGACTTGCCTGTTTCCTGGCGCGCCATGGCTATCAAGTCTATGTGGCCGACCTGCGCGGCCGGGGTCTGAGCACCCCGGCCATCGCAGTGCAAGCCGAGCATGGCCAGCATGAGCTGATCACCGAGGATCTGCCGGCCTTGCACCGCTGGATTGCGGCGCGCCATGCCGGCTTCAAGCTGCACTGGATGGCTCACTCCTGGGGCGGTGTCATCATGGCCTCGACCTTGGTGCGTTTTCCGGAATTGGCCGGGCAGATCGCCAGCCTGGTGTTCTTTGGTACCAAGCGTGGCGTCTCGGTGCAGAACCCGGAGCGCTGGTTGAAGGTGGATCTCATCTGGAATCGGCTGGCGCCCTGGCTGGCACGGCGCAGCGGTTTTCTGGCGGCCCGCAGCCTGAAGATGGGGGCGGATGACGAGCCGCTGCGCTACTTGCAGGAGACGATTCCCTGGGTCAAGTGCGGCCCCTGGCAAGATCCGTACGACGGCTTTGCCTATGACGAAGCGGCGGCCAGGGTCAACTGGCCGCCGCTCTGGATGATTTCAGCCAAGGCTGACAAGGTATTGGGGCACCCGACCGACGTGCGCCGCTTCAGCGCCGAGATGGGGTCTGCCACGCGCCACACCCGGCTTGGCAAGGATAACGGCAACCGGCTCGATTACGATCACATCAACATGCTGACGGCGCCACAGGCACAGGAGGATCACTTCCCGCAGATCCTCGCGTGGCTGCTCGACCCGCAGGCGGCGTGATGGAGACAAGGCTGGCGGGCGCTGGCCGTTATCCTGATGTGCTGATATAGGGATAAAAATAATGGCGGGCCCGTGGCCCGCCATTATTTTCTTGCTGGTTTGCCAGGCCGATATCCGCGCTTGAGCAGGCTTGCTGGCATGCGGCGCCGCTCAATTGATGGGCGGGGTGATGCCGAGCCGGAACAGGGTGGCCTGACTGGTATCAGTCAGCTCGCCTACTCCCACCACGCTCCACAGCTCCTCTTCCAGCTTCTTGGCCTTGTGGATGGCGAACTTGGCGATGTAATCCAGTTCGTTGGCGATGAAGTTGGTATCGGGTCGGCCGGTGCGAGAGATGCCGACCAGTATCGAATAGAACTCCCCCTGACGCAGTGCCAGCTCGATGAAGCTGCGCTTTTCCGCCATGTCCTGAAAACTGCTGGCCAGCCGGCTGGAGAAGACGGGCAGGCCGGCCGGCGTGTGCAGACTGGCGATGTAGACCTCCTCTTCCTGCGGCTTGTCTTCCCGTTCGATGGCGCGCAGCGGGTTCATAATCAGCTGCTTGAGCAGATCCCCCTGGAACAGGGGATAGAGGTTGTCCTGATCCCCCTGCTCGGCACAGGCCCGCAACAGGCGTGACAGGCTGCGATCCTGCGGGGCATGACCGACCGAGGCTGGCTTGGGCGCGCCCTTCAGCTTGTTGATGTAGACGGGAGTGCTGAAGATATGGTGGGTGTAGATGTTGCGCAGCGCCCTGGCCATGCCGCGATAACGACGCTGCTCCTGCGCCGCCTTGAGCTTGTTCTGGTTGCTCTCGATCAGCAGGCTGAAGAACTGGCGGCCGGTGTGGCGCTCAGGATCCCCCTCGATACACAGATGCAGCACTGTCCGGGTCAGGTTGATGCTGACCAGCCGGTAGGGGAGGCGTTGCAGATCCATGCTCTTGGAGAGCTCCTGCAGGCGGGGCAGGGCCAGGGTGACTATGTCATCCTTCTCCCCCTCGAACGCCTCTTCCAGCTCTATTTGCATGCCGTGGGCCGAGATGTCGCGGGTCCAGCCAAGCCAGGCCCGCCCGTTGTGCTTGATGGCGACGGCCGTCTTGTGGATGTAGCGCGCCTCTTTGCGCAGCTGCACATAATGCAGCGTTTCTATCTCGAAGGGCGCGGCCCCGAGATCATGGCCGAAGCGCTGCAGCTCGTTGGCGTTGTGCTGCACGCTGGCGTCGTAGTGAAACTCTTCCCGTTGGCTGTCGAGGCCGATATCTTGCAGTAGGCCGACGTAGTTTATCTGCCTGAGCCGCTCCTGCAGCAGCATGTCCTGCAACTGGGGGCTGTCCTGGCTCTGCTGGCTGGCGAGATCGGCCTCGTACAGATCGCAGCGCTCCAGGCTGAACTTGTACACGCGCCAGCTGGGGCGGCGGGCACCGACCTGGAAGAAGAGGGACATAAGGCCGCTCTGTTGCAACTCCTCCCGGGTGGCGGAGAAAAAGTAGAGGTGGCTGCGCACCGAATGGGTGAAGCAGTAGATCAGGGTCTCCCGCAGGGAGCCCGGGGCCGGCAGCAGGGATTGCATGCGGGCCGCCGAGAACAGGCTGGCGAGCATGTCGCGGTTCTTGGCATCGCGCCAGTATTCGAGGATGTGCTGATTGTTCTCGGTACGCAGGGCTATCTCCAGGCTGGGGCTGTCTCCCGAGCCGAAAAACAGCGGCATGCCGGTCATGCGTGGCAGGTAGAACTGCTCGTACCCCTTGATGATGGCGGCGGAGAGCAGGTAGTCGACGCTGACCCGATAGCGGCTCTTGTTGCTCTCGATGAAATCGCTCAGGAAGCGGTCAAAGCCGGTGTGCTCGCCGGTTTTGATCAGCCGCAGCCAGTACTTCCCCTCCTTGCTCTCTTCGCCCAGGATTTGATAGCTGACCGAGTGGTGCAATATGGGGTTGGGGTGGTCCCGCTCCAGCCCGGTGAAGAAGACTTCGACCTGGGCTCCGGTCTGATAGTTGGGCAGATAGGGCACCGAGACCCGGATCCCGCCGAGGGAAAGATCCGAGCTTTTGGCAAACAGCTTGTCGCCGTCGGCAAACTTGATGAGCACGGGAGAGCTGAAGTGCATCCGCTCCTGACGCCGGCCGTAGTAGCTGGCGAAGGGGATGGGATTAACATCGTATTGGCGAAACGGACTGGCAGGGGGCAGCAGGGGACCGTTACCCTTGCTCTGGTGGTGTTTCTGCCAATATTGCAGCGCCTCGTTGACACCCAGGGTGTAGGCATCCCGGTAGAGATAGCACTGGGACTGGAACAGGCCTATGGCCTCGGCCGGCATGAAGTGGGTGACCCCTTCAAACTCATGGACCAGGCACTCCTCGCCCAGCTCGTCGCGCATGTCGATGACCCGCCGGCAGGGGGTGCATTTGCGCTTTATCTCCATCTTGATCAGGAAACGGCTGTTGCTGTTCTCGTCCTGCGTCAGGCGATTGAAGATGTCATCAAAATCTTTTTCTCTGAGCAGAGGAATGAGCTGTTCAATCAGGTGCTGTTGTTGTTCTGAATCCATGTGTTCCTGCCACGGAAAGTCACTTTTCCGATTCTGGGTTTGATCTGTCGGTCGCAAACAAGTATATCAAGCAGGAATTCATCCTGTCCCCGAGTTATCCATGGCCAAAAATAAAACTGCCTATGTTTGTACCGAATGTGGTGCCGACTTCACACGCTGGCAAGGCCAGTGCGGCGAATGCAAGGAGTGGAACACCATCACCGAGGTGCGTCTTGGCTCGGTGACGCCGGGCAAAAATGCCCGCTACACCGGCTACGCCGGCGCCATCGGCAGCCAGGTCCAGACGCTGGCGGAGATCGCCACCACAGAGATCCCGCGCTTTTCCTCCGGCTTCAAGGAGCTGGATCGGGTGCTCGGCGGCGGTGTTGTGCCGGGTTCGGCCATTCTGATTGGCGGCAATCCGGGGGCGGGCAAGTCTACCCTGCTGCTGCAGACCATGTGTGGTCTGGCCGAGCGGATGAAGACCCTCTATGTCACGGGGGAGGAGTCGCTGCAGCAGGTGGCGATGCGTGCCGGCCGGCTGGGGCTGCCTACCGACAAGCTGCGCATGCTGTCGGAGACCAGTGTCGAGCAGATCTGCATCATAGCGCAGCAGGAGCAGCCGCAGATCATGGTCATCGACTCCATCCAGGTGATGCACGTGGCGGATGTGCAGTCATCTCCCGGTTCCGTCTCCCAGGTGCGGGAGGCCGCAGCCCTGTTGACCCGTTACGCCAAGCAGAATCATGTCGCCATCTTCATGGTGGGCCATGTGACCAAGGATGGCACCCTGGCGGGTCCCAAGGTGCTGGAGCACTGTGTCGACTGTTCGGTATTGCTGGATGGCGCCAACGATTCGCGTTTTCGTACCCTGCGCTCCCACAAGAACCGCTTCGGTGCCGTCAACGAACTCGGCGTGTTCGCCATGACGGGGCAAGGCATGCGAGAGGTGAGCAACCCCTCTGCCATCTTCCTCAGTCGGGGTGAGGAGCAGGCTCCCGGTTCCATCGTCATGGTGATCTGGGAGGGTACCCGGCCGCTGCTGGTGGAGCTGCAGGCGCTGGTGGACTACTCCCAGCTCTCCAACCCGCGGCGGGTGGCCGTGGGGATGGACCACAACCGCCTAGCCATGCTGCTGGCGGTATTGCATCGTCACGGCGGGCTGCAGATGGCGGATCAGGATGTCTTCATCAACGTGGTGGGGGGCGTCAAGGTTGAAGAGACCAGTGCGGATCTGGCCCTGTTGCTGGCCATGGTTTCCAGCTTCAGAGATCAGGCCCTGCCCAAGGATCTGGTGGTGTTTGGCGAAGTGGGCCTCTCCGGCGAAATCCGGCCCGTGCCGTCCGGTCAGGAGCGGTTGCAGGAGGCGGCCAAGCACGGTTTCCGCCGCGCCATAGTGCCTCACGCCAATGCGCCCAAGCACCCCATAGAGGGAATGGAAGTGGTGCCGGTGAAAAAACTGGCCGACGCGCTGGAAGCCTTGTAGTCATTGACGCAGCTGTGTTCCAAAACATGGATTTAGCTGGTCTAGGCAATAAATCTCGGCCATAAAAAAGAGCGCCATCGGCGCTCCTTTTTATGGCCTCTGGAGGGCTCCTCAGGGGTGGGGGTGTTCCAGATGCTCGTTCAGCAGTTGCTCCAGTTCACGGTGGAGCAGCTCTTCATCCCCGACGTTGAGCTCTACCATCCGCTTGAGGTGGGTCGCGCTGTCGATGTCGATATGGTGGCAGTAGAATCCCAGCTTCTTGCTGGCCTCATGGGTCAGCTCGACCTGCATCTTGATCTCGATGTCGCTGCCGCTCAGCACGAAGCTGAGTGAATACTCTTTGTTGTCGTGGCTTTCCCAGTCATCGGGCCGGATCAAGAGCGCGCCCTGCAGGGAGATATCCACCAGCTGGGTCCGCCATTTCTTATCGCCCTGGACGAGGTCGGCCATGGTCAAGTAGAGGATCCGTGAAAAACGGCGACGCTCGGACATTCTCATCTCCTGTCAGCAATAGGGTTTGGTGCTAAAGGTCATGACATAGAGTGTAATGCACCTTGCGCATCAGGATCTTGAACTGGCTCCGAAATTGGATATCAAACCTGTTGGGTGCTGAGTGACTCTACCACTTGCAACGCCTTGACCAGCCGATCCTCCTGTTTGAAGCGATCCTCCAGCACGGGGCCGAGTTGATTCAGGTCTTCATCCAGCAGCAGCAACTGAGCCTCATCTGCGTTGCTGTACTTGTCGTTGAATTCCAGTGCGAATTCGGTGCATGCCCGAATATTGGGGTAGATGCGCTTGGCGAGCTCGAGTTTGTCGCCGCTGGCTTTTTCGAAGGCGGTGACCACATGGTTGTAGATCTCGAAGTGACCGGCGCTGACGTAATCGACCAGCTGTTCACAGAAACGCTGCAGCTCGACATGGCCGGGGAGTGAACGTTGCTTGGTGCGGGCGGGCGTCAGCCCGGCGAGCCGCATGTATTCGACCAGCAGAGCCTGCCTGGCATCCAGCCAGTCATCGATAGCCCGGTGTTTTCCTGCCAATGCGCGCTTGGTTTGTTCCAGTTCAGTTAACATAATCCCTCCGTGGGGCATAGGCATGGAGTGCTATCGCTACAGGCCTCCGGCCTTTCTTATTGACTGACGACACTCCCTATAACTAGGGAAAATCCTGTTGACCGTCAATAGGTGCATGGGGATATTGTTACATCAGATGGTGTTTTGGCTACAAGACCCCATCATTTGCTCTCCTCTTCCAATCCATCGCGATAACGAAGGGGCGAGATATGTGACTATTTCCGCAGATCTTGATGAAAACCCCAGCATTCAAGCCAATCTGGCTGATAAAGCCTTTGCCTGAGTGTTTTTTTTTGAATAGAGTGGCCCGGTGCTAAATGCCCGATCATAAAGGAAATGTTATGAACAAAGCTCAACTTGTCGATGCAATTGCCGCCAAAGCCGATCTGAGCAAAGCTCAGGCCAAAGTTGCTCTGGAAGAGATCATCAATGGTATTACCCAGAGCCTGAAAGAAGGCGATGCTGTGCAGTTGGTGGGTTTTGGTACCTTCAAGGTGAACCATCGCGCGGGCCGTACCGGCCGTAACCCGCAAACTGGTAAAGAAATCCAGATTGCAGCCGCGAATGTGCCGTCCTTTGTGGCAGGCAAGGCGCTCAAAGACGCCGTCAAGTAATCGTGTAAAACCCGGCGCCAGCCGGGTTTTTTATTGCCATCGTCAGCGGAATTTGTTTCAGATACACTCAAGATATGGCGTGCGCCGTAGTGAGGTGGATGATGGAACAGAAAAATGCCATTCGGCAGGTTGCCGTACCTTGGGCTCCGTCCCGCCAACTCCCCCCAGGCCTGGTTGTGGCCGAACTTCATCAGGATATCTGGAGTGACTCCCTGACCGTCATGCTGGGTCGGGCGCGCAGCATAGATCTGCCACCCCAGATCCTGTGCCGGGTCTACTTTCGTCATATCTTCGCCGTGCGGGTCATGGAAGATTGCGATCTGTCGGAAGGCAAGGAGAGCCATGCCATCGAGGAGCAGATCCAGCTCATCACCCCGTCCCGTTTTGCCAGCTGGTTCCATCAGGAATCGGAGGGGCTTCATCTGGACGAGGATCTGCAGCATTATCGCATCTCGACCTGGGACTACTGTGCCGATGTGCTGACGTCATTTGCACCCGAACTGCAGTTTGTGGACAAGGGGGAATAGCGTCAGCGTGCTGGCCACGCATAGAAAAGCCGGCAACACCTGGTGTTACCGGCTTTTTCATTGGTGCTGAAGGCGATGAGGATCAGCCCAGCAACTGCTCCCTGTGCAGGCCCAGCACGATCAGCAACCCGAGAAAGTAGAAGGCGCTGAGCTTGAGGCTGAGGATGGCGAGCAGGCCGGCGCAGAGCCGGACCAGCGCCTTGTGCAGCCATGAACCAGTGAAGCGATACATGATTACTCCACCGACTCGGCGCTGGCGAATTCCGGCACCTTGGCCATGGCATCCAGCACGACCTGAATGCCGGCGCCCGGCTTGCAGGCGTTCTCGCTCAGGTGGCGACGCCAGGCGCGGGCACCCTGCATGTTCTGGAACAGGCCCAGCATGTGGCGGGTCATGTGGGATAGGTAGTTGCCCTTGGCCAGCTCCTGCTCCATGTAGGGCAGCATCATCCGCACCACCTCGTGACGGCTGGGAACCTCGCCCGCCAGGCCGAACAGCTGATTGTCCACTTGCGCCAGGAGATAGGGATTCTGATAGGCTTCGCGCCCCATCATAACGCCATCCAGGTGTTGCAGGTGCTCCAGGGTCTGCTCGATGGAGGTGACGCCGCCGTTGAGGGCTATGGTCAGTTCGGGATAATCCTGCTTGACCCGATAGACCCGCGGATAGTCGAGCGGCGGTATCTCGCGGTTTTCCTTGGGGCTCAGGCCACTCAGCCACGCCTTGCGGGCGTGGACGATGAAGGTATCGCAACCGGCGTCGCGCACCTGCTCGATGAAGGCCTGCAAGAATTCGTAGGAGTCTTGATCATCGATACCGATCCGGGTCTTGACTGTGACCGGGATGTCCACCACATCGCGCATCGCCTCGACGCAGTCGGCCACCAGCGCGGGTTCGCCCATCAGGCAGGCACCGAAGCGGCCATTCTGGACCCGATCCGACGGGCAACCCACGTTGAGGTTGATCTCGTCATAGCCGCGCGCCTGTGCCAGTCTGGCGCAGTGGGCCAGATCCGCCGGGTTGCTGCCGCCCAGTTGCAGCGAGATTGGATGCTCCTGCTCGCTGTAGCCCAGATAATCCCCTTTGCCATGGATGATGGCGCCCGTGGTTACCATCTCGGTATAGAGCAAGGTCTGGCGGGTCATCAGACGGTGGAAATAACGGCAATGCCGATCGGTCCAGTCCAGCATGGGGGCAATCGAAAATGTCTGGTGGTGGGCAGGCTTGCCAGATATTGCCTCAGAGCCTGATTTCACGGGGTTTTCACTGATTTTTTTCTGAGTCATTTGCGGGTGTTTCCAGACATTTGTTGATTGATCCTGCCCCATATCTGCCCCACCATTTCATGGGGCAGGTGTACTCCACGAGGTATATATGGCCGGCTACACAATAGAAAAACGTAAGACCAGCAAAGGCGAGTTACGCTATCGCTGTACCGTCAGGGAACATAAAGGCGAAGAGGTAGTATACCGAGAATCCCGAACCTTTGGCAGACAGTCCGACGCCAAGAGCTGGGGAATGCAGATAGTTGCAATGATCGAGCGCGATGGTTTGCCGGGACAGGTACAACCCGTCCCCACCATCCGTGAACTCATTTCGCTCTACCGTGCCCATCCAGCTATCAGCCCTACCATAGGCAGAACCAAAGCTTATTGCCTCGACCTGGTTGCCGATTGCGATATTGCCAAGCTCAATGCCGACGAGCTCAGCATCAAGGACCTGGTCGATCACTGCCAAGCCAGAAGAGATGCGGGGGCGTCTCCTGCCACTATTGCCCACGACATCAGCTACCTTGGTTCAGTCTTTGCTGCCGCCAACCCAGTCTTCAATATCCCTGTCGACAGCAAGCTCATTCAAGAAGCCCGTAAGACTCTCAACAACCTGAAACTGGTGGGAAAAGCCCAGAAGCGCACACGCCGTCCGGTAAGCAATGAACTTGAACGGATCATCCAAGGACTGGAAAAACGGCAGAGTCACGGCATGGCCAAGATCCCCTACACAGACCTTCTCAACTTCGCCATCCTGAGTTGCATGCGGATAAGCGAAGTGTGCAAGATCAAGTGGTCTGGCGTGGATGAGAAGAACCGGGCCGTACTGGTTGAAGACCGCAAAGACCCTAGAAAAAAGATAGGGAACCATATGCTGGTTCCTCTTCTGGGTGAGGCTTGGGAGATCCTCAAGCGTCAACCCAGAACCGACGATCGCATCTTCCCCTACAACGGCAAGAGCGTCACCGCCGGTTTTCAGCGAGTCAGAACAGAGCTTGGTATTGAAGACTTACGCTGGCACGACCTACGCCGCGAAGGAGCCTGCCGTCTGTTTGAAGCTGGCTTTGTCATCGACGAGGTCGCCCAGGTCACCGGCCATAGAAACATCAACATCCTCTGGCAGATCTACACCGACCTCTACCCCAACCGGGTACACGCCAAGTTTGAACGGCTACAACAGGCCAAGGGAAGGTGTGGAGAAGCACCGAGTGTGAGCTGAATGGATCTGTCTTGGGTGATTTATGAGGTGCAGCATGAGTTAGTAGCTCACCTTCGCTGATAGTGAGTTCAATGGTAAACGCCGCAAAACATGAAAAGAGATATTCTTGACCCGCGTGGGCACTTTGTCCCCCATGGGCCAGAATGCTCGGTGTCATTGAATCTGTCTACCCTAAAGGGGGCAACGTGCGTCGTCCCTATCCCCTCTACAGCATGCTTCGCATTCAGTGCATTCAGTGCATTCAGAAGTGGTATAACCTCAGCGGCGGTACCATGGAAGACGCACTCTACGAGATTGCCTCTATGAGTCTGTTTGCCAAGCTTTCCCCGGACCAGGCCATCCCTGACCGCACCGTCATCATGGACTTCCGTCATTTGTTGGAGCTGCACCAGCTGGCACGTCAACTCTTCGACTCTGTAAACCTGTGTCTCTCTGATACTGGTATTATGATGAAGCAAGGCACGCTGTTCGATGCCACCGTCATTGATGGTCACCAACTCCACCAAAAAAACATCGAAACGACTTAATAAAAAATAAAAAAGCCAACACCATAATAATGGTGTTGGCTTAACCCGTAACAGCCAGATGGTCGTTACTAACAGTCATAGGAGTGCACTAGATATTGATAATATATAGCAACAAAAAACGATAATGAAAATACGCAAGAAACATTTCAATGTCACGCTATATATTTATAACTAAAATCAATGAGAAATTACTATGCACAACGATATTATGTGCTTGACATTATCACTCCGCCAAAAATATCAGATATATAGATACCATCTGTTATGCGTCTTGTGATGAATGGTGTTTCTCGGTTGGCAATGTCATCAATGAATTTAATGATTGCAGGCTCACCGTTGAGCTTTTGACTCAAAGCATTAACATTTTTTGCCTTTACATTCCACTTTTCATATGTGACGCCACCATCCACATAGTACTCAACATACCCAGAAGTTGAGACTGAAAACAATTGCTCACTATCATATGAAGAGCCAATCATGGACATATAAAAAAAACGATTTCGATCCTTATTAGTACCCTCGTGAGTTTCATTTGAAACTGTTGTTGATGTATTAATCTCGACTGTCCGCTTATGATCAATAGGACATGATGGGCTAACCGATGATATGAATTGTCTTGTGGTTGAATTTTCCCCCACACGCACGGATGCAATATTATCAACATTAACTTCGTTGTTGCTAATATTCAGAATGCACCCCAACTCTTCAACAAGACCTCGGCGCCCCCTCAGATAAATTCTCCTATCTAAAGAACGATTCTCATTACTCATATGAAGTACAGAAATAGCTTTCTTGGAGATGTTTATATAGTAGTGACCGCCCCCGTTATGCAAGTTGGTACTAACCCACCTCCCTATTTTATCTTGAACATCAGAATTTAACTTCATTGTCGAATACAATGAAATGAAATCATTTGAGTAAAATTTATAAACTCGAAATCTCGTTGGCTCATTTTCTATCTCTCCGACCAATGAAGAGCCTCCGGCCCCAAAACTGCTCATCTTAAAATATAACGCGAGAGACAATAAAATGATTCCTCCCCCTACCAATATAATATTTCGTAAGTTTATAAAGCTATTGTTTTTTTCTATTTCTCTTGGGGGCCTATTGCCTCGATTTACTAAGAAATTAGATTCACTTTCTGAATCAATAGTTACATCTGATTTATAACTATCTGTAGCTTTAACATCTTCAACAAGAACATCATTAGATCCATTGGTTAACTCTATAACCTCATTAAATACATTAGTACAGCTATCAGCATCACCAACTATGTAACCAACTTTAGGTACTGTTTTTATTACGTCAAATAATCCGAGAGAGTCAAATTTTCTACGCAATAAAAGTACAACGCGATTCAAATGACCATCGCTACCAGTGTCATTTGGCCATGCATGCTCAAAAAGAAACTGCCTTGTAACAGTTTGTTTGGCATGTTCGCAAAGAATAGAGAAGACTTCAACTTCCATTTTACTTAGTCTTATTTCAACCCCATCATCTCTAATGATACTATACAGAGATGTATCAAAACGAACCTTCCCATTAATCATATAGCAAGCCACTAAAACACTCCTCCGCAAACATAACTGGCAGCATATCTGCCAAGATATTTTGATTATAACATTATTTGATTGTGGCATTAACCCTCTATAATCAAACACGCTAAACTCATTAGTCGTAAAGACTTAAAAATCAACGTCTTGTGCTAACTTTGCCTCAGTGTGTGGCCTCAATCAAACCCAATTTACTACAGCGAAATAGATTACACCTAAGTCATTAAGGTTCAGCATGTCAATGCAATATATGTAACAATATATAATGGAAACTATAAGCAGATAATAAGCTTATACATAACCACCACATCAGCTATATATCAGTTAAGCTCTCGAGAAATATGTATTTTAATGCAACTCGTATAATCTTGAATTGTTACATAGGGGGCTCTGGCTTCCCCTATCCTTCACTATCACATTTAACATTCTGCAGAACTTAAATGATTATTAAAATTAATTATCAAACTGAGAGCTTCATAAAGCCAAAGGTTAACCACAGTGGTCAGTGCAGTTAAAAGACTATAAGGGAGATTGAATGAAGCTATGTGTACTTATACGGTATACCTCGATCTTACCCCAAATCTAAAACCCCCAAAAAGAAATGAAAAAATATATTAAAATAAAAAGTGATAAATTTTATATTTCTTTATTTTTGCACAAGCAACAAGGTAAATTAATTAACGTTTTTCATCTTGCATTGGTGATTATGTCCTTTGTGAATAATGGTAATCACCACGTGGTTATGCGAATAATGAGACTCGATAGGGATCTGCAGGGGCAAAGTTCTCTAATAGCCTGAAGAATACGCATAACCATAATTCTTTATGTAAGGTATTTACTATGTCTGAGGTCTATAACACCCACCATCATTCTTACAAAAACTCGGTCTATCTTGGCGATGGTATTACGTTGTCATTTAGGCTGCAGCCAATTTTTAGCTTTAAGGATGATGCAATCTCTGACTATGAAATATTATCTCGTATTCAAGGTCAGCCTAATAATGATATGGAGCAGTTCTTTCGTAATATTTCTGACGAGCGACTCCTTTATCTGCTCAAGCAACAAATACTGCAATTAAATAGAAGCTTAGTAAAGGGTCGAATTTTCATTAATATAAGATTAGCGTGCCTTAGTAATGAACTAGTCGAATGGCTTGTAATGTATAGTGAAAAGAAACTTGCCTTTGAAATTGACTATCGAGATATACAAGCAGCCAATTTTAACTTTGAAGAAATTCAATCTTTAGAAAAAAAATTGAAGCTACTTAAGAGACATGAATATCAGATATGGCTAGATGATTTCGATGGCCTTTTTAGCCAACATGCGCAGCACCTTCTTACTAAAATTGATTGGGATGGAATAAAGCTGGATAAGTCAATATTGTGGACCTTATCTTCAAAAGGGATTGAAGAATTTAACAGAGTAATTGATCTTTGCTCAGTTTTTGCCGGGGGAACGATTATAGAAGGAATTGAAACATTTCATCAATTCAATGTCAGCAAGTCAAGTGGTGCAAATTTTGGTCAAGGATTTTATTGGGAGGACATTCACATGTAGTTCGATAGCGGTTGCTTAAGCAGCCACAACATTTAGTACAATAAAAATATGAGGTAAATTATGAATTCCAATATGAATGTAATTGTAACCTCTATCATTTTGGCGACAGCTAGTCAAGCGAATGCCAGCAACGATTTATATATTGGTGCAGGTGCTGGCTTTACCCACTTTCATGGCCTAAATAAAGTGGATGGAGTTAAGGATGGTACTGAAGATGCAGCGACAGCATCTGCATTTGTTGGTTACAACATTAATGAGTTTTTGGGGGCGGAGTTGGGATATAATTACTCTGGCCGCGGTAAGACTGATGGAAACAGTTTTGAAAATCAAGGAGGCACACTTTCTGTTATCGGTCGAGTCCCTGTATACGGCGATCTGTCACTCTTTGGTGAAGTTGGTGGCTATTGGGCACACACGGATGGCTTAAAAACTAAAGATACCAAAGTATCATCTCTTTTTGGTGCTGGTCTTACTTATCCTATCAATGACTCATTGGATATTCAAAGCCGTTGGCGTTATATCCAGAACGTTGCTGACTTGAATAATCCTAGCTCAGAAATCAGACTAAAGCCTAACCAGAATACAATGACTATTGAAGTTGTTTACCATCCTTTCCAGGGAGCTACTACACCGGTAACTCCTCCTCCTGTAATCGACAATCCTGCTGCTGGGGAACCAGTCACCCAAGACATGACTTTTGAATTAGTTTCAGATGTCCTGTTTGCATTTGGAAAAGCAACGCTCCAAACCGAAGGTAAAGTTGCCCTGGATGAGCTTTATCAAAAGCTGCTTTCTGAAAACCCGAAAGATGGCCATGCATTGATTGTTGGCTATACAGACCGGATCGGAGCTGCAAATGTAAACCAGAAACTGTCAGAACAACGGGCACAATCCATCGCTTACTACTTGATCTATAAAGGAGTGCCTGCCAGCAAAGTCACAATTGAGGGACGAGGTAGTGCAAACTCTATTACAGCTACTCGCTGTAAAGGTAGTAGCAGCAAGCAAGAGCAGATTAACTGTCTGGCACCAGACCGCCGCGTGGAAGTAAGATTGGTTGCAGTAAAAACTGTGACTAGATAATCAAGTGGAAAGGATCCACCTCCATAAATTTTATAAAGCAGGTCAATTCTATGGTATTCCCCCATTTTTAGGGGCGCTCAAAAGTAGAGGTTATGCAACCTGTGCCAAGCGCTGTTCTGGCGTGTAACCACCCAGCGCCAGTTCGGCCGCTCATGGTTATAAACCCACAGCCAGTTCGTGGCAAACACCTGTACATCATTGAGTGACTCAAACAGGTAATAGACCAGCCAGTCATAGCGCACCGTGCGGTTAAACCGCTCGAGGTATGCATTCTGCTGTGGATTGCTCAGTTGAATGCGCCCCAGTCGGATCTCCTGCTTCTCAGTCCAGCTCTTCACTGATCTATTCCGGGCCATTGTCACTACGGGTTTGCCTCGCCATGCGATCGTTTGCTCCAGTGCCCGTTTGGCCCGTGAGGCAGGCAAGGAAAAATCCACCTCGATACAAAGCGCTTCGCGGTTGAAGTCATCGAACACATTAAATAACCGTACCGAGCGACCATCGCTGAGCTGGTCAAGCGTGAAACCCACCGACCAGCAGAGATAGGGCGGGTCGGGCACTGCCAATTGCTCCGGTTTGGCCTGCACCAGCCGCTTCCTGAGCTTTAACTGCAGATTTAGCTAAAGCACCCGACAGAGAACCGAATCCCTCGTTTGTGGTTCCAGCGAAAGCCTTTGACGTTGCGCAAGTGAAGAAAGCAAAGCCCAAATTTCCAGTTACGCTGACTGGCGGTGAGGCGCAGTAACCAGTCGGCAATCTTCTGATTGTCATCGGTCTGCTCGGGCTGATATCGATAGCAGCCCTCGCTGACCTTGAATACCTGACAAGCCAGGCGGATAGATATGGCGTAATGGGCCACGGCCTTGGTCGAATCTCCCGGCGAGTAGATGATGTCAACACTTTTTTGCCGTGGTCTCAGAGATGCTTTCTACCTTGAGGCACGCCTCGGCATACATCTTCTTGAGACGGCGGTTTTCGTCCTCCAATTCCTTGAGGCGGGCCATGAGGGAAGCATCCATCCAGCCAAATTTGGAGCGCCACTTGTAGAAGGTGGTCGTGCTGATGCCATGCTCGCGGCAGAGTTCTGGGACGGGTAAGCCTGCCTCTGTTTGTTTGAGGGTGGCGACGATTTGGGTATCGCTAAAGCGTGATGTTTTCATATAGAACCTCCAGCGTTCAAGGTACGAGAAAATTCTACTTATGAGCACCCCAGTTTTTCGGGGAAATTACCGGGTAATACCATCCCGATCCCACTGCGCCGGCTATGATTACCACCGCTAGGACGATGCCGACAGCGTGTGAACATAGGCATAGGCATAGGCACCATAGATGGCAGAGAAGGGCTCATAGGTTGCTTACACAACGAGCGGGCATGAGCGCTTGGGTACCATTCCATGACCCGTCAGCGAACTGGCTCAGCGGTACCACCGCCGTGCTCGAATTGTTCCGCAGAGCGCCCAGATCGAAGGTCACATAGTTCAAGCTGTTATAAAGGCGAACGTTCAACCTCAGTCGTTTGAGGTCAGACAAGGTAGTCCAGGTTGTATATTCAGACGCATACATGGCATGGCAGCCACACCCGGGACAATCTTGTCCTGAGCCGGGTCCGCAGAGCGACTGTCCATTGTGATACCTCGTGGCGATCAAAATTGTTCATAATGTGCGCCAGGGTTGTGACCGCTTCATCGGGTGTTTTGGCCTTCTCCGCAAACTGGGATTAGTAAACAGCTCGCACGAAGCGGCCCACCGAAGTACTTGACGCTGGCAGTCCTGTGGTTGCTATTCCAGAGTCAGGCTGTGTGAACTCAACACCACCAAGCCTAGGCTTGGGGTTATCAGCCGTGTAATCGGAGTTGCAGTTGTCGAGATTAGTTAAATGCCAGGGAAATTCAAGCCCCGGTGGTCATGACACCCGGTGGACTATCGTAGATATGCTGCAGGTCCATTGGCAAACTCAATGACGATGGAATCACCATTGACGTTATGTAGCGCGTAGTGAAACGGTGAATGTCATCAGCCCCAGCGGCATTAACGCGGAGTTCCGCGATCTGGTCCCACGCGGTGCCACTTTGGTCTCGCAGACAGTCTTGAGCTGTGACAACGCCCAGCTACCAAGTTCGCAGACAATATCTTCTGCGTCTTGTCCAACATACCGTTGGGTCCCTGAGGGCTCGGGAAGGGCATCCCATACTGAGCTAAGGCCCTGGACGTTCCGACCCTCATACCTGGAGCTCTTTGGCGAGAGGGTCAGGTATTGTGGTCGACAAAATGGCATGTTTCGCCTCCGAATGTTAGGCCAGTACGCGGACCGGCTCGGAATGAGAAGCTCGTACCAGCAGGGGAAGGAAGACGCCCACACAGGGCAGGTCGACGGCCAGCTCCATCGTCCTGCAGGGTGGGGGAGTCGCCGGAGTCGTCCGCCGACATGTTGTAATGGGCAAGCTGACCCGATCCCAGGGTATTTCGTGGAGGGCTGCGTCCCGATGTGCGTGGTCCGCGCGAGGGGTTGGTGGCGTGGGGCATAACGGCTACGTTTATTCGTTAGGTCCCAGGGAATATGACGGCTTCTTACAGACCCCGGGACCTTAGCCGTCGCCACGTATGGAGCGGCATATTGGTCCGTCGCGGTTGGCGCGAGCCGAGTCATCCTGTTTGAAAGACAGCCGGGGAAAGCACCGCCAGCGAGGGCGCTGACCACTGGCGGCTTTACCAGAACCACCGGGATGTTATTGTCGGGAGCCAGCCAGCCTCGCGGCCCCGCAAGAGTGGTGTACGTTTCTTCGGCGTGTCGGGGTCGGCTGGGGTCGGCCCCTATTAGGGGCCCGTGATCCCAGGACCGTCCACGTCGAGGGCCATGGCCCCCCTCGGTCGGCCGCGGCTCACTTATAGGATGCTATCACCACCCCAGGAATACGCTTCGCCCCGGGCGTGCCAAAGGAACCTTCCACGTGGAGACAGATAGAGGACGAGGAGCCCGCAGGAACCTCAATGGACGCGGTCGGCTGCAGGTTCCCACAGTATTGGTCCCCTAGCAGCCCGTGTAGGCTGGAGTCATCGTTGGTCAGATAGACGGGACCGAGACTCAGGGACACGGCCTGACCAAGTGAGCACGAAGCCGTGATCATGCCATTTCCCCCCCCTGTCTCCCCGGGAGCCAGGGACCCAAGGTCAATAACGTCCGTGACACGCAGGCTGCAGGTCACCGTGCCAGGCGGAGTCGCGAAACACGTCGTCCCCGGCATCACCCTCAGGGACTGCACCCCCGACATGTCGCCGGCCGCCGTCCCAACGCAAGACTCCACTCCGTAACGCCCAGGCTCCTCATATTCGTATTCAGACCGTTTGGTCAGCATCGCCCCAACGTCAGGGCGTGGCAACCCGGAGACGCCCTCATTCCACCCCGTAACATTACCCCCGTCCCAGAAGGGGTCCGTATAATACACTAGTTGGGCCGCGCCCCCAGGTTTGGTAGCGTACTTTTGCCACACGAAGAGGGGTTGCGAAGTCGACTCAAGCCAGGCCTTCTGTTCGTCGGTCAGTCTCGAAGCGCGGTATGTCAGTAGGCGGAACTCTGAATTAGAGGGGTCTGGCGACACCCCTACCAGCAGATACATCGCGTCATGGTCTACAGCTATGGAAGACAGCGCGGGTGGCGTCGCAGCGATCGCCGCGAGAGCCACAGCGGTTCTGATGCCCTTTGCGACCCCGGCAGTATTCGGAACCGCCAGTCGCCATCGCCCCCCAAGGCTGTTCGGCGACCATGAGGCTAGCCGGTGACGCTGGCCCCCCCCGTCAGTACCAGCAATTGCGGGTTCGATCCCAGGTCTGCAGTTATTCATCTAAAACACCTTCCCCACCTCTCCCGATATAACCGCACACGGCTATCACACGCCGCTATATTTTGGGTGTCACGCCATGTCTGCTCATAAAGCCGCAGCGATCGGGTTCGGTATTGTTGCAGGGCGCGGGGCGCAATCCCCACCCGCCCCTGTTGGTTAAACCAGCCACCCAGCCAGTCGACGCCGCGAGCCAGGCGGCCGATGCGTGTCTTATCCGGGTGGAGCTCGAAGCCCATTGCCGCTAGGATGGCGCGCAAATGAGCGATGGCGCGACGCAGCGGCCAGCGCTGCCTCGCAAGAATCATAAAATCATCCATATAGCGGGCGTAATAGTCGCACCGCCCTTCACCCAGAGCGACATCGAGCCGATAGAGCAGGCTGGCGCCAATCAGCGGGCTCAGGGCACAGCCACGAGGAATGCCGCGAACCGGCGTATAAAACTCGCCGCCCGCCTCCACGCTATAGCTCAGATACTGGCCTATCAGATCCCGCAGCAGCGGGCAGTTTAAGTGAGCTATCACCTCGCGCTCGACATCGGTACGCCCGATATGCTGGTAGTACCCGCGAATGTCGGTGCGCATGACAAACTGAAGCTCCCCCTCGCCAATCGCGTCAGCCAGCCGGCGGCGGGAGGCGGCCACACCCATACCGGCGCCATGTTCGCAGCGTGGGTGCCAGGGCAATTGCGGCCCCGCCATCAATGCAACCCACTTGAGCACCAGGGCATCTGGTGCCGACCAAACCGCGTACTGGCCGAGCCGCTGCATCGGCTGCAGTCGGTAAGTCCCGGCCTGCAACTGCTGCCACAACAACGGGCCGAGCCGTGGCCAGTGAAAGCGCAGATGCCAGATATCGGCATTAGCCGGATGGTGGCGGCGGCGCTGGCACAGCCAGTGCCAGGCTTGTTGCCAGGCCTCTTCTGCCGTTATGCGTGGCAAGCCCTGATTGGTGTGCATACCTGGCCTTCACGTGCTTGCTGTGGTTACAAATAGGCGATGGTGGCCGTGGCCTGGGCGGTAAAATCGCCGGGCACCAGTGCCTGACTGTCATCACGGGTCGCCTGCACGCCGAATTGCAGGGTATTGTTGCCCTGTTGCAACGGCATGACCACTTCATTATCCAGCTCGATACGCTCGCCGCCTTTAGCGGTAAATGTCAGCAAAAAGCCGCGTCGTTCCCCATTGGGATAGAATTTCCCCAGTCCATCGGCGGTATTGCTGCTGAACATGAGCTTGGCGCGGGTAACGCCACTGCACTTCTCCAGCTTGATGCTGAACAGGGTGGGGCTGGTCTGCCCCACCCTGTCAAGTTCGGACCCGTCGATATCCGGCATGACAATAGTCTGGTTGACACTCTCTGGTACCACAGAGCAGGTCGGCTCCACCACAGTGGCGGTGACGGTAAAGTTCAAGGGGTCAGCCGCGGCCGGGAACAGGGCAGGCAAGGCCAATAACAGCCCCGTCAGCAGAGTGCGAGATGGTAATGGACCGAACCTTGCCCCTGTTTGTTTCATCACACCCTTCATGGTGGTTATTCCTCTCGCTCACCGACCTTATATGTCGATGCACTGGATATTATCAACGACCGAGATCGCCGGTTCTCTCTGGGGATTAGAGGTATTCAATATTCAGGGTCGCCGTCGCGCGAAACTCCCCTTCTTTAAGGGTGGCTCCCGGCAACATCTGAACATAGGTACCAAAGTAGAGGCTGCTGTTCCCCGCATTCAATGCTTGCCCATTTGACTGGGCATTGAGTGGCAAATCTGCGGTCATCGCCTTCCCTTGCTTGAAACCAATCGCGATGCCGCCTGCCGTGCTGGCGGGATCCAGCGCCAACTGCTTGCTGTTGCCTGCGGCCCCTGTGCCATTGATGGTGACTTTGGCCTCGTTTGCCTGAAGATCACAGTTTTGCAGGCGCACCATAAACTGCTTGGCTGGTGTGGGGGTGCCTTGGGCCAGATCCTTCAAGATAATGCTTTGAAAATTGATATCAATGCTCTGGTCCTCTGGCACAATTTGACAAGTAGGTTTGCGTAAGGTGCCACTGATGTTGAGCGTCACTGTATCTGCAGCGTTGGCCCCATGACCGGCAAGCAACATGGCCAACAACAGAGGACGATGCCACAAGGGTGAGCGTTTGATGCCCGGATCATACTGTTTTTTCATCTTGTTACTCCTGGGGAGAGCTTGCTCTTAACTGCCATCCCTGAAGATGGCCGACTCAATGTTGGCCAGTTAATGGCCTGTCAATCTGCTATGACTTGGCAGGCAGGACCTTGCAGCTGGCCGCGCACTGGTAGTTGAGCTGACGACGAGCACCGTAGTCATCGACATAGATAAAGCTGGGAGTGCTGCCGAGCGTCTTGCCACCCAGATTAAGCTGGCTGCGGCTGTTGGGCGCCAGCATCACCCCTTCAAAACCGGCGAGGGCCTCCCCCTTTGCCGAGGTGGCGGCTTCGACCACGGTGACGTAATAGGGCGTCGGGTTATCGAGCCGGTAGCTGCCCCCTTCCGGATGGAGGGTCAGCTGCTCTTGCCATGGGGCCTTGTTGCTGTCCGGGGCCACCACCAGCGCCTGCGGGCGGTAGAAGAACTTCACCTTGGTCTGCAGCGCCAGTTGCAATACATTTGCCTTGTCACTCTTGGGCGGTATTTCCCGGACATTGAAGTAGAACAGGCTCTCCTTATCCTGCGGCAGCAGGTTGACCACCGGCAGGGAGCGAACCTGCAGAATGGTGGCACTGTCTGGCTCGACCCGCTGGATGGGAGGCAGCACGGTAAAGGGGCTGTTGATCTTGTTGCCGTTCTCATCTTCCATCCAGGCCTGAGCCAGATACGGTAGCTCTTTATTCTGGTTTGTTACCTTCATGCTGAGCGCATTGCTGTCACCGGGGAAGATAACCCGGGTACGATCCAGGGTTATCGCTGCATTGACCGCCGATGTGGACAAGCCACAGATGGCCAACAGGGCCAATTGCATCTTTTTGTTCATATATTCTGTCTTACCCTTGGATGATTATTGAAAAATGGTTTAGCGACATGCCAGCATGGAGATGTTGTCCATCGCAGGCAAAGGAGTCGGCAGGGCCAATTCGCACTGCTCGCTGCCCCAGTTAACCAGCAAGGATTCCCCCTGTTGGAGGCCAGCCAGATAGACCATGCCTTCATCTGCCACCATACCCAGCTGCTGCTGTTTGCGATTAAATACGGTGGCCGCCATCGGCACGTATTTGCCGTTGGCACGCTTGAGCTGAAACATCCGCTTGCCCCCACTCAACATATCGAACTGCTGGTAACCGATGGCACCTTCGGTCAGGGTTACACTGCGCACCGGGCTGCCAATCACATCCACTTCGTCGCTCAATTCATCCACCGCAATATTGGTTTGGTTACGGTAGTAGCTGGAAACATTGGCCAGTACTGCCTTGCCATAGCGGTTGGTGCGAGTCGAAGGGCCAAAGCTGCTGATCGGGACATCTGCGGACTTCGTGTCGATCATGATTCGGCTGCCACCGTAGGTCGAACCTCGGTGCAGTGCAGCCCCCTCGGCAATGGCGGTCAGCCCGCCATTGAGGGAGAGACCGATGCCGGACGAGGAGCCGGACTGGTGGCTGGCATTGACGCTCATGTCGACAATGTCGCCACTGTGTGAGTAAAAGCCGCTGATACTGTCTGAGCCCCCCTCGCTGGAGGTGCCCGCCGTCAGCGAGTAGTTGTTGCGATCGTCGAGCCGGTTGTTGAAATGCACGTTGTGACTGGTGCTCGCCGAGTTACTCGATACGCTGTAACCCACCGACTTGGCTAAACCAAACGGCACGGTAAACGACAGATAAAAGCCATTGTCACGTTCATCGCTTTGCTTGGAGCTGTACGCCGTAACAGAGCTGGTGATCCCCTTAAAATTCAACAGATCAAAGTTGCTGGAGAGGGAGAGACTGACCCGCTCACGGGGTTGCTCATTCCAATAAGTCTGGTGGGAGTAGTCGAGATATGCCCCCACCGATGGATCGGCGAACTGTTTGCTCAGGATCACGGTATAGAGCTCCTTCTGGCCACCTCGGTAGTAGGATCCCTCTTTGCTGGCTTCAATAAAGTCATTCATGTTCATGAAATCACGTTCGGAGAAGCGATAGCCGGCAAAGGTGACCTGGCTGCTGTGCTCTTCAAAATTCTTCGAGTAGTTGACCCGATAGGAGGCGCCAGATTTTCGCTCATTTCTGGGCAACTCGGCCCAGGACTGGGTCATGTCGACCGAGATGGCGCCAAAGTCGTAGAGATCCCGTCCCATACCGATAGCGGTGGTCTGGTAGTTGTCGCTCAACAGCGCGCCCCCAAACAGCGACCAACCGTTGTTCACCCCCCATGAGAATTCGCCACTGGCAAAGGCAGGGCCATCATGTTCCCGCTGAACCGAACTTGCCTTGCCACTGGCCAGTTTGTAGCGAACAAAGCCGGGACGAGAGAGGTAAGGAACTGCAGCTGTGCTGACCTGAAAGGTTTGCAGTGTGCCATCCTGCTCTTCGACTCGGACATCCAGGGTTCCCGATACGTAGGAATTCAAGTCCTGAATGCGGAAGGGGCCTGCGGCAACCTGGGTCTCATATATAGTGCGCCCCTGCTGGGAGATCACTACTTTGGCGTTGGTTTTGGCGATACCAACCACCTCTGGCGCATAACCGCGCAGATTGGGCGGCAACATGCTCTCATCCGTAGTCAGGGATGCACCTAAAAACTGGAATGAATCGAATACGGACATGCCCAAGTCGATCTCACCCATCTTCAATTGCGCGGTCATATCTGGCAACGCCCGATAGCTATAAACCCGATTGATCTTAAACTCGCTGTTTTCGTGCTCGCCATCGGCCTGGCTGTATTGCCCCTGCCAGTCGGCACGTACTCGCCATGCCGAGACGTTGAATCCAGCAACCCCATAGGCACTTAGGCTGGTAAGATTGACGTTGGTCTTGGCGGCATGGTTCTGCTGCAGGTTGATACCATAATCGAGCATGGCACCATTGACCCCTTCATCCCAGCGCGAGGGGGGATCCCAGCCATCGGCGACATAATCAAGGTAGGCCTGCGGCACAGCCAGCGTCAGAGAATAACTGGTCAAACTCCCTTGTGCTGTCACCCCCAGCAGTTGCAGCAGATCGTAGCACCCCTGCTCACTCTTCGATGCCAGCACGTCTTGCAACAGCTTTTCTTTAAGGCCAATCGCCTCCAGTTGTTGCTGAGAAAAGCAGACTGCCGAGTTGCCATCATCAGTAGCCAGATAGCTTACTTCGAATTCGCCCAGCGCGCGGCCATTGACCTGCATCTGCATCTTGTATTGCCCTGGCACGATATAGCCAACGCTTTTGAATTGTTCAAAATTAATACTGTCTTTATCAACCGAATCAATCAAATCAGTATTGAATTCGACCGCAGAGACAGAACCAAATAGGGAAGTGAACAGCAGCATTGAACACAGCCCAATTGCAGATAGAACTCTCATTCACTTCCTCGAAATATTTCGTAAAGACTAAAATGGCCGCTTGATGCGGCCATGGCGCCGTGAAATCGCTAATTACTTATAAGCAAGTACGAAGTTGGTAGTTGCGGTGAAATTACCAGGGACAATATCATCTTTGTCTGCAGCAGTTTTAACCAGCTTGGCACTTAATTTCAGAGTGTTGGAACCATCTACCAGACCATCAAAATTGCTGGCCTTGCCTAGCACTATTTTTTCGCCGCTATTCACATTCATCATTTCAATGGCCGCACCTTTGGCAGAACCTTGCAGTTGCAGTTGGTCCTTTGCAGTGTTATCAGCAGCACCAGTGAAAGTCACATCAACAGATTTGGCTGTTTCAAGAGCGCAACCTGCTAGCTTGATATTGAACTGCTGCGAAGCACTTTCACCATAGGTATCCAGAGTGGCATTGGAGATTGATCCCATCTGTACAGTCTGGTCAACCGACTCGGGAGTGATGCTGCAAGGTGCATCAATAATTTCGCCAACAAAGTTGACTGTACCACTACCCTGGGCAGGAGCTGCATTTACATTGGTGCAGAGGGCGCACAGCATGGCTGCAGCTGCGGTAGTTTTTTTCATCATGAAATTTAACTCTCAATTAAAAATAGGTATCCGACACACAACAAATATCGGGTTATGTTGTTCATCTCATCGTGAGACTAATAGCTGTTACTGCATCTCTAGGTGTATTGTGTATTGCTGCTTGAGCAATAAGGCCACCCGATGACAGGAGCAATTATGTGGATAAAAAAATGACCATCCAGATATAATTAAAAAAAAAATAAAACTTCAAAAAAAAATAAATTACATTTAAAATCAATAGCTTAATTTGTGCGTGTCATTTAAATTAATAAGCCACCCTCCCCGCAACGTACACGAAGAGCCATGCAAACCTACATAAATATGCTTATGCGGATTTATATAGTAAATTTTTACAAAGTCAGTTCAATAACATTGCCTGTCGTCCAGTTGCCTGACCCCCAACCAGCCCCCAACAACACCAATAATCACTAGGACGGCATCATCAACTCGAGTCATTACGATGAATGGCATTTTCTGTTACTGCAAAATGAAGCATGTTGTAAGCGCATTACCTTTATGAAAACAGTTATCTCATGCCACAGTTTATAAACACGACTAAGCCAGAATTGGCTAATCATTCGCTGAGAGTCTTTCTTTGCATAGCTAGGGTGATTATGTGACAACTTTTGAGAATGCAGAGGTGGGGTTGGTGAAATTATATCCATATATATGTCGGGACGGTCACTAAAACCAGGAAAGACAGAATATTATCAATGCAGACAATAATTGGCGCGCCAACGTTATTTATTATGTATACGTAACAGCAATCCTGTTATATCAATGGTGGTGCTGCTATGCCCCTGTTGTATTGAGACCAGTTGGTGATGGGGTGAAGCGACTTGCCCATGATGCAGAGTTTAAGGGGATGGAGGTGATCAGATCACCGCACTCTCAGTAAGTTCCATTCAAGCTGCAACGATTGGGCAGCAACTCCTTCAGGGTCAGAATCTTCCCAGCCGCATGACAGGCAGGTCCCATATCCTTTATGGAACGAACGGTCCAAGGTCTCAGTACCAAGTAGCTGATCTCGATTGCTCATTATTGATGGGTCCCACATCAGATAAGCTATTGGAAAGGAATTGGATAGGTCTTTGGATCGGGAGTAATCATCTTGGGACCTGCAATATCTCTCAGAACGCCCCAAAAGGGCAGATACAGAGCGTAGGTTTTTGCAGCCTCATGTTTAACATCTGTGGTGTCATAACCAAGATCAGGAGGATGCATGACACAGCAGAACATTTCCCGCATGGCAGAAGCATGGCGAACAATCAGTCGTAAACAGACGACTCAAGCAGATCGGGATAACGCCACCCGTATGGCACTACAGCAGTGCGGGGAGTACCTCATCGCCATCCATGACATGGCGGAGATTGAGCAGAGACGTTACGAGTTTTTAGCGAATCGACTGTGCGACTATTTTTGGCAACACAATCGAGCACACAGAACCAGGCAGACCTCCGGTTATCCGGGACATTTCGGTTGCAGGGCTCGAGTTCGTCAATTCAAGCTGGAATGCCACTGGTACTACAACCAATTCATTGAACAGCCAAAAGGATCGGGTAAGCACAAGGTTCTTAGCCATTACCTGCCGCGCAATGGTCAGTTTTCGTATTACAAAGCGACATTTACACCTGCACATGACTGGGAAAAACCAGTCATTTTGGCCACAGAGGAAGGCTTTGCCCTGATACGCCAACTCAATGATCAGTTGATGCAGTTGCGTCGGCTTTCTCGCAGCAGCCAACGTCTACTAGGCACACTAATCCAGCACCTCGATGAGATGGGCGTTCTGTCATGACGCGGCTCTCAGCGCAAACGAATTACAAAAACGGCCGCTGTTCCTGACCAAGTCATCGTGTAGGTAGTTTCCCGTACAGCCTCAGGGAGGGATTAATGAGCTATCGGCTACGATGGTATCGGAATGCCCCCTTGGGGCTATCTATATGAAAACTAATATAAAGCTAGTCAACTGGCAGGCCCCACAACACCGAGCAGCACTTTTGTAAAAGCCTACAATTGAACTTTGTTTCGAAAAGACAAAGTTATATAAAAATCAACAAGTTATTGATCAATCTGACCGCGTGATACATAGTTTTCCATACCATATGGAGGACGCTTTATGAACAGCATCGTAATTTTGGTCACTCTATTCCTTTTTCTTCTCGGCTTTGCGGTAGCTGCTGCATATCTCTACAGAGAGAAACTTAAAATTTCACAGGTGAAAGATACGGATCGAAAAAACCGGTAAAACATCCAAATCAGAGTACCTATGTAGCTCGCAGTGGGCAGCTACAACACCTCAGGTCATTAATGTTGCGCACCACTTAGGCGTTCTACCCAGTAAGAGTAAAAATGTTCGCTATGTACATATATTCAATAATTTCAATTGGATAGCTTGATTTTGTTGCTTTTTATAGGATTCATGGCAGCCTATAAGAAGAACCAAACGAGACACTTCAATGATAAAAAAACTAACCACCATAATCGTTGCAACCGGGCTGGGGCTGGCCTCTGGTTGTGCCATGACATCAAATAGCTACCAGTACAAGACAGACCACAGCCGCGCCTACAATATTGCCGAGGCTGGTGGTTTGATTACTGGAATTAAGGATACTGCCGTACCACGTGAGCAGTTGGAACGCATGACAGATACCAAAACCTTTGGTGCAGCTTATGTGATGTCCGGCTATATCGCTCCCAGTGTGGGAGGCCTATCAAACTGGCAAGGTGGGGTAGTCAACATGGCTAATTGGGCGTTTGGCCCCAAGCAGCATGGCGCCCGGAATAGCTTGATAGCCTGGATGCCTGTAAATGAGGCCGCATCGTCAGCCGATGCTCAGACCAAATTGATTTCGAATGTGAAGCTTTCTATCGAGTCATCTCTGACCGAACTGGGTGTAAAATTCGACCTGCTGTACGACAAAGATGGCAACCTGACATATCATTTTTACAGCAACGAATGGGATTGTCCGACCTGGACCAACGGTAAAAACAAGGTCTCGGATATGTGCTCTATTAAGGTACGAATCGTAGAGCCGAATCAAGACAAGGCACCAGCCTTTATTACTGGAGTTCAAGGGGATGCTTATGCATTCACTTCCGGCCATGACACGGATTTTAATTTTATTAACGTTACGAATGGAGCGGCTAGCCACGCACCAGAACAAGCCGTATACAGCAAGATCAGTGAGAAGCTACCAGTTTGGGCCTTCCTGTACCTAGCCCCTCAACAAGTCAAAATGAATAATAGCGACAAGATCGTATTTCCCCACCTGCTTGAACAAGGGAAACCAGAGCTCTTTGTCTACTCATTCTGATAAAACATCGCACCACTGGCCGCCTTCGTGCAGCTTTTCTCGTTTGCAAACGTTGTGGCGCTCAATAAATATGTACTCTCTTTAAGCAGCAACCAATGCAGCTCAGATAACTTCATATGTGAAAATTTTCAGCTGTGAGTACTAATGCTACCGACTTTACTAATAAGCATTGCCCGATCCCTTAACTCAAAAATAATTAAATAATTGCTTGCTTAAGATTGCATTTTATCAAATCACGATAATATGAATGTGACACATTAAAGGAGGTCACCATGAAAGATTTAATTAATATATTTTTGATGGCTGTTGTCGTCCTTGGCTGGGCACTGCTTGAGGTCACTGGCTGGTGTTATGCCGTTTTAGCCATCCCTGTTGTTTACTGGCTCAAACCCTTGCTTGATCTGCTCCACAAGAACTACTGGGTGGGCCTTGCCTTCTGGGGGGTGGTGGCTTTTTTTGCTTGGCAGGGAGCTCTTATTGGAGGGATGTTCTATGGCTTGCTCGCTGCACCAAAGAACGAGGCTACGGGCAATGTAGTCAGAAAAAAAAGTTCGATCCGGCTTGTTTCCAATGGCTATGACATACAGACCGGGGAGTACGTAGGCTCACCTTTTTGGTAATGCTTCGGTCAGTTGAGGCAGTAGCCGTCCTACTAGATACCACTTTATGTAAATATCTTATACACAAGTCCCCGGTCATCGCCCGGGGATTTTTTTAACCTATTACACCAGTCTGTGAACTCACTCTGGGTTACGGACCAAGATGACGCAAAAAATTTCACATGTGAAATTTCCGTCAGATTAGCGAATCAAAAAATAATACGGTAATAGCCAATAAATGGTGGAATAGTCGGCATCAAGAGGGATTGTATCTTAACCCTCTGTTTTTATAGTGGAAATTGTTTTTTAAATTCGCCCCAAAAAGGCACTTCCAGCGACGATGTTTTCTGAAAACAACATGCAGAATGCTCCTGCCAACACATGAAGCATCAGGAGGATGTATGGCTGAAACACCGCAAGAAAAATTGATAACAGTTGCTGAGGTGGTCGAACTGACGGCTCTTTCGCCATCAACAATACGACGTCTAGTTAAATCTGGAAACATACCAGCCCCCATCAGGCTAGGCCCCACCGGACGTTCAATCAGATTCAAACTATCTGATATCCAGCTGTATCTGAAGAATATTTGACAGGAGGTGCTTATGGAATTTCGATTACTGCCGGATGCACTGGAATGCAGGGAATCCGAACGCTGGGTCAAGCTCGGGGGTTATATCAACGTGCTGGCTCGAACCCGCTCTTCAGATCAGAGACGCAGCTACGGCATTTTACTGGAGTGGAAGAACCTGGACGGTGTTCAGTTGCAAGATATTGTCCTCATTCGGAATCTCCAGGGTGATAACAGCAGGCAGGTTCGGGAAATGCTGCTCGACTCAGGCTATCCATTGGAGCTAAACCCTCACGCTTGGCCACGTATCCAGCGTTATCTACTCGATGAGATCCAACGTGCGGAACCTGCGATCTGTGTTGAACGAACCGGGTGGCATCAAGAAGGTTTTGTCACTCCTGGCTGGAGCGCCCACAGAGATCGCACAAAGTTGTACCTGCTCCGCAAGGGGATGGATATGGAACTGCGGTCATCTGGCTCGCTGGAACAGTGGCAGGAAGAAATTGGCGAGGTCTGCATTGGTAATCCGCTGCTGATTTTTTGCTGTGGAGCCGCTCTGAGTGCACCTCTGCTCAGCAGCTCAGGTGTCGAAAACACGATTTTCCACATATATGGTGATTCAGGGTCAGGCAAATCTACGGCCTTGAAGGTCGCAACGTCAGTGCTAGGTGATGAATCGATCATGAGAACATGGTTGAGTACTGCGAATGGTCTAGCTGCGGCCGCAGCACTTCACCACGATGTCCCCCTCTTTCTGGATGAATTATCTCAAGCAAGGGCCGAGGATGTGGATGCTGCCGTCTACTCCATATGCAACGGTCGACCCAAGCTTAGAGCCAACGAAACTGGCCAGCTGGCCATAGGCGAACCTTGGCGAACCATTGCCTTATCTAACGGAGAGGTGACACTGGAGGAGCATATGGCGCAACTGGGTAAAGTACCGCTGGCTGGACAGCTGAGTCGGGTGGTTGAAATACCCGCTGTTGGTCAACACGGCGTGTTTGATACGCTCCATGGTCACAATGGGCCAGATTTGCTGGCAGATGAATTGCAGCGACGCTGCAAGCGTTACTATGGCTCCCTGTTTTCAGCATGGATAAATCGACTAGCTGGCTACGATGAAGCTGAACTCACTCGCAAGGTTTTGCAGCACCACTCGTATCGCTGTGCACTCATGAAGGAGAATGCCGAGACTCTCTTGGGCTACCATATTAGCCCCCAGGTGATGCGGGTAATTCGTCGGTTTGCCCTAGTTGAGGCCGCATTGGTCATGGCTAACCAGTTCAATCTCCTGCCGTGGCTCGATCACCATTCTGCGAATGCTGTTGAGCACTGTTTTAATCTATGGCTAAAAAACCGCGGTCATGGTCTGGACACTGAGGATTACCGGCTGTTCTGTATGCTGAAAGCAGCCATACAGGGCTGGGGTCCGTATATAAGACCCCTGGAAGGCCGACTGAGCTCTAGTGTTGGTTACAGTCGAACGTATCAAGGGGAGTCGCAATGGTTAGTCAAAACTGACGTGCTGAAACAAGCGCTGAATTTGCGCCCTCAATACCGCTCACAGATGCTGCGATTAGTAAAAAGAGATTGGTTGCAATTCAATGAGTTAGATAGATTGACTCTCAAAGTCGTACAGGAGAAAAAATCGGCCCGCTATTTTGCCATCTGGCCAGAACGTATCAAGAGAGGCCTGACCGAGCTGGAGGTGGATTAATGGATTTCCCGGTTTTCCCAGTTCCACCGACTCTGTTGTGAGGTGACAGCATGCAAACCGTTTTTATGCTCTTGGCGCAATACGAGAAACCTGTCGTGCCGCTTAAAGACATTTGTAGTGACTATTTTGGTCTGTCATATCAAACAGCCAGACAGCGGGCAAATGCCGGGATGTTACCCATCCCAACGTTCAGAACCAGCCAAAAGAGCGACTATCTAGTGCACCTGACTGACTTGGCCAACTATATAGATCAGCAGAGGGAGAAAGAAACACGCAGGTTAATGGCGATCACGAAGATGGAGGCTCGAAGATAATCTTCTGGAAGGGCAAGCCCGCGAATCGCGGGCTTTTTTCATTTTTTGTCTTTGTCAGTGGTCTGGGTCAGGTGGTAGACGCTCCTGCCAGCACAGCAAACAGCTCAAGGAAGGCACATAGGCAGAACCGAATGACGATGCTGCTACCCATGTTCCCTCCTATTCGCTCTTAAGATCTCGAGTGGGTATAATCAAATGGCCACCAACATCAACATAACCTGTTGATGATGTTGACTTTTGTCTTTAACGAACAAAGTTGTTGGGACATATTCGCAGAGTAGACAAGAAGAGCTGAAAGGCTTGAGAAAACCCCTGATTAAAGCCGTTTTGGCAGCCACCTGCCCCATATCTGCCCCATGGAAATTGAAGGCCACGCCTGGTAAGGGCTAGAGAAAAAATCTCACCAATCCAGCATGGGGGCGATGGAAAAACGCTGCGCCTGCATAAAAATCATCCGGGTTGGCTAAACAAAGGGGCCGGATTTTATCACAACGTGAGGCAGCCCCAGAAAATGAATTTTGTCGCCGCGCCACTGGGGGCCCTGTGATAGTATCCGGCTAATAAAAAGGGTATTTGCGTGATCATGAATCAAGACCAACTTTTACAACGAGCCGAACGACTCTGCGAACAACGCGGGATCCGCTTCACCCCTACCCGGCGCCAGGTTTTCACTCTGCTGGCTGCTCACGGCAACGCCATCAGCGCCTATGATTTGTTAGCCCAGCTGCAGCAAACCGAGGCTCATGCCAAGCCGCCTACTGTCTATCGGGCACTCGATTTTCTGCTCGAACAGGGCTTTGCCCACAAGGTGGAGTCGCTCAACGCCTTCATATTCTGTTGTCACTTTGACCATGCCCACCCGATGCAACTGCTGATCTGCGATCGGTGTGGCGAGGTGGTCGAACTCCATGACACGGCGATCGACAGCGCGTTTTCCGAGCAGGCCCATCAGCATGGTTTTACTATTACCAATAAGACAATAGAGGCACATGGCCAATGTGCTCGCTGTACGCCCACCGTAGGAAATCAACATGAAGGCTGATTTTGTAAACCCGTTCCTGCTTTCCCTGCTCAATGTGCTCTCCACCATGGCACAGTTGGAGCTTAAACCGGGTAAACCCAAGCGCAAGATGGATGAGCTGGCGCGAGGGGATGTCTCAGGCCTCATCGGCATGGTGGGCCCGCAGACCCGTGGCTCGCTTTCCATCAGCTTCGAGAAGGGGTTGGCGCTCGAGATCATGCGTCGCATGCTGGGGGAGGCCCCCGCCACCATCAATGAAGAAGTGACCGACATGGTGGGCGAGATCACCAACATGGTCACCGGTGGCGCCAAGCGTATGCTGGGGGAGAAAGGCTACGAGTTCGATATGGCGACCCCCATCATAGTCTCGGGCCCCAACCACACCATCACCCACAGGGCCGATGGCACCAAGATCATGATGCCGTTCGAGTCAGATTATGGCCGGGCCACCATCGAAATCTGCTTCGAGTAACCCTATGTGGAAAGCGCTGAAATGGTTCTTCATCGGTTGGACTCTGCTGCTCATACTGTCTGATATCCAGATCAACACCTCGCTCTACAAGTACAACGACAACAAGGTGGTGGTGAGTTTTCCACGCTGGCAGGCAGACAGGCCCTGGGGCACCTTCCAGTGGCATGCCGGTCGGGTCGAGACCCACTGGTATGGCCTGGAAGGCAGGCCCAAACCGGTAGAGCCTCTGCTGTGAAGTCGACGACAAAATCAGAAAATGAAAGAGGCCAGCATATGCTGGCCTCTTTTTTATTGGTTTGAGAGTGATCAGGCGGTTTCGGCAGCCAGCTTCTCGCTGGAACGCGTCACCATGCCAAGGCTACAGGCCAGCAGAGTCGGCAGCAACCAGGCGAGGCCCTTGTCAAACAGCGGCAGGAAGGCGAAGGCATCCATCTGCATGCCGGCGGCTCCCAGCCCGTCCAGACAGCCGAACAGAAACGCCACCAGCAGCACGGCGCGAAACGCCAGTCGTGGCCGGCCAAAATAACCCTGTACAAAGGTCACCAGCACCAGTGCGATGGCGACCGGGTAGATGGCGACCAGCACCGGGATGGAGAGGCTGATGAGCTGACTCAGCCCGACGTTGGCCACCAGGATGGAGACACATCCCATCAGCAGTACCCACTTGCGGTATGTCCAGCCGGCCAGACCGTGGAAGTAGTCGGCGCTGGCGCAGAGCAGGCCGACTGCGCTGGTGAAGCAGGCCAGGGTGATGATGGCGGCCAGGATCAACTGGCCGTAGTGGCCGAACAGGCTCAGTACATAGGCGTTGACGATGGCGCCGCCATTGTCGACGTTGGTGACCACGCCCGCCGCGCTGTTGCCCAGATAGAACAGGGAGATGTAGACCGCCGAGAGGCCAACTGCTGAGATGAGGCCGGCGATGGTCAGGTACTTGAACTGGCTTGGGTAGTCCTCGATACCCCTGCGTTGCAGCAGACCGATGATGAGAGCACCGAACATCAGCGAGCCGAGAGTATCCATGGTGTTGTACCCCTCCAGCATCCCCTTGATGAACGGCGTATCCGTGTAGTCGCCGCTGGCCTCTGGCAGGGTGCCTTGCGGGTCAACCAAGACCCCGACCGCCAGGATCAGCAACATCACCATCAAGACAGGTGTCATGTACTTGCCCACCGCATCGAGCAGCCTGCCCCGATCCAGCGATACCATGATCACCAGCGCGAAGAAGAGCAGGCTGTAGAGCAGCAGTCCGTGTTGGCCGGCTTCGCCTAGCCAGGGTTTGAGCCCCATTTCATAAGCCACCAGCCCGGTGCGGGGGGTGGCAAAGGCCGGCCCCATGATGATGTAGATGGCGATGGCCAGCGCCGTGGCCGCCCAGGTCGGCAGATAGCGGGTCATCGCCGTCCAGCCGCTGCTGCCTTGTCCAGCGCTGCCTCTGGCAACGGCGACCAGCGTCAGCAGAGGGAGACCCACAGCCGTCAGCAGAAAGCCGACCATGGCTGGCATCAAATGTTCACCGGCCATAAAGCCGGCGAGCGGCGGAAAAATGATGTTGCCTGCCCCCAGATAGAAGGCAAACGTCATAAAACCCAGTCCAAATACGTCGGACAACTTAAGTGATTTCGTCAAACCTGACCTCATCTGCCTTATCAGCTTGTTCTTGTTGATTGCACCCACTGCCTGGCAGATAACCGGATAACAATGCTTCCCTCTCCTCCACGATGAGCACATCGGCGAAGGAGCACTCTTCTGAGCATAAAGAAGAGAAATTTGATCTCAATCACACATTAATATTTTGAAACAATTTAATTGGCCAGAATAAATCACCGATTAGCCAGCGGTTGGCATCAGTGAAGGCGGTCGACATGGCGGCAGGGGCTGGCCGCAGGAAAGGGGTAACGGGTGGTAGAAGGCTGTTGACAGACAAACAAATGAGCCTGCGCAAGGCAGGCTCTTTGAGATGGACGGGAGTGAAATCAGGCGGCTTCGGCAGCCAGCTTCTCGCTGGAACGCATCACAACGCCAAGGCCACAGGCCAGCAGGGTCGGCAGCAACCAGGCGAGGCCCTTGTCAAACAGCGGCAGGAAGGCGAAGGCATCCATCTTCATGCCGGCGGCGCCCAGGCCATCCAGGCAACCGAACAGGAAGGCGACCATCAACACGGAGCGGAACACCAGGCGCGGGCGACCGAAGTAACCCTTCAGGAAGGTAACCAGCACCAGGGCCACGGCGACCGGATAGATGGCAACCAGCACAGGGATGGAGAGGCTGATCAGCTGGCTCAGACCCACGTTGGCGACCACGGCGCAGATGGCACCCAGCAGCAGCACCAGCTTCTTGTAAGCCACACCCGTGAGGTTGTGGAAGAAGTCGGAGCAGGCGGAGATCAGGCCCACGGCGGTGGTGAAGCAGGCCAGGGTGATGATGGCCGCCAGAATGAACTGACCCGGCTGGCCGAACAGGCTCAGCACGTAGGCGTTGACTATGGCACCGCCATTGCTGACGTCGGTGGCGACGCCGGCAGCCGTGTTGCCCAGCTGGAACAGGGAGACATAGACCACGGACAGGCCGATGGCGGAGATGACGCCGGCGATGGCCAGATACTTGAACTGGCTCTTATAGTCGTGAATGCCTTTCTGACGCAGCAGATCGACGATCAGGGCGCCAAACATCAGGGACGCCAGGGTGTCCATGGTGTTGTAGCCTTCCAGGATCCCTTTCACGAAGGGGCCGTTCTGATAGTCACCGGACGCGGCCGGCATTGTACCTTGCGGCGCGACGAAGACGCCGATGGCCAGGGTCAGCAACAGCAGCATCAACACCGGGGTCAGGTACTTGCCGATGGCATCCATCAGCTTGCCCTGGTTCATGGAGACCAGTACGGCGATCCCGAAGAAGATCACTGTGTAGGCAGCCAGACCGGCCTGACCCATGTCGCCAATGAAGGGCTTGAGGCCCATCTCGTAGGCCACCAGACCGGTTCGGGGAGCAGCGAAGGCCGGGCCAATGATGATGTAGATGGCGACCGCCAGTGCGGTTGCCAGTCCGGCAGGCAGCAGTTTGGTCATGCCGGCCCAGCCATTGCCCGCCTTGGCGACGGCGAGGATGGTGATGAGGGGCAGGCCCACGGCGGTCACCAGGAAGCCCAGCATGGCCAGGGAGAGGTGCTCGCCAGCCATGTAGCCGGCCAGCGGCGGGAAAATGATGTTGCCGGCGCCCAGATAGAAGGCAAAGGTCATGAAGCCCAATCCGAGTACATCGGATAATGTGAGTGATTTCGTCAAGTTCAACCTCGTCTGTCTTGTAAACTATTGCTTGTTATAGTTTTTTATTGGTCAGTGACCAGTGTTGTGCCGGGGTAAAAAAAAGGAGCCCCGCTTGTTTTTTCATCGCAACCAGTGGTTTTAGCTGGTCTGGAGCGGGCGCTCGTTTAAGAGTCAGCATAATGGTGTGAAAAAATAGTTCAAGACGAAATTTACATCTTCAAATAGAAGGGGTGGGTCAGTTGGATGTATCTGTCGGAATAGGCTCCATCAGCAGAATGGATCACAATCTCATCCTGCTCACACCTGCTTAATCCTCTGCCAAGTAGCAATAAAACACGATTTGCCTCTTTGCCTGCCCTGGTGATAACAGCTGTATAACAAACGCCATGCAGATCATAATCCGCCGAGATGTCTAAAATTTCATCGGCCATGGCGGTCGGCAGCACCAGGGCTACCTGTCCGGTGGCGCTCAGCAAACGGTGGCACGCAGCCAGCAAATCCCGGCTGTCGAGTGCTCCTGTATGGCGGGCCAGCGCCCTAGCCGGATCGCTGAATGACTGGCCTGCCACGAAATAGGGCGGGTTGGAGACGATGAGATCGTAGGGAGGGGCCTGATAGTCCTGAATGGCGTTTTCCACTATGTTGACCCGTGAGACCCAGGTGGAGGCCGCCACGTTCTCGCGCGCCTGCGTCGCTGCACCCATATCCAGTTCCACCCCGTCGATGAGGCAGTCGGCATGGCTGCGCTGGGCCAGCATCAGGGCGATCAGGCCGCTGCCGGTGCCAATGTCCAGCACCCGGCGGGCGTCGGTAACCGGAGCCCAGGCGCCCAGCAGTATGCCGTCCGTGCCCACCTTCATGGCGCAGCGGTCGTGCTCGACGTGAAACTGCTTGAAGGTAAAACCACTATTTCGTCCCATCTGACCCCCACCATATGCCGGCTACACAGAAAATGGTCGGCGATTATAGCGACTAAGCCACAGTCACCATAGGAGCCGACGACATAATCGCCTATAATCTGCCGTTTCCTTAATGACCGAGTATTGCCATGAGCCAGTCCTTTGATGATTTCGACCTGAATCCAGCCCTCAACCGGGCCTTGGCCGAGATGGGATTCACCCGCCCCACCACCATCCAGCAGATGGTGCTGGAGCCAGCCCTGGACGGCCGCGATATTCTGGCATCCGCTCCGACCGGCACCGGCAAGACGGCTGCCTTCCTGCTGCCCGCCCTGCAACATCTGCTGGACTTCCCGCGCCGCAAGCCGGGCCCATGCCGCATGCTGATCCTGACCCCGACCCGCGAACTGGCCCTGCAGGTCACCGCCCACGCCAAGGCGCTGGCGGTGCACACCAACCTCAGCATCGAGACCATCATCGGTGGCGTCAGCCACGACGAGCAGCTGCCTGCCCTGACCAAGACCACCGACATAGTGGTGGCGACCCCGGGTCGTCTGCTCGAGTACATAGAGAAAGAGGAGTTCGAGAGCCACGACATCGAGGTACTGGTGCTGGATGAAGCGGATCGCATGCTGGACATGGGCTTCATCAAGGATGTGAACCGTATCGTGGCCGAGGCGCGCTATCGCAAGCACACCATGCTGTTCTCCGCCACCCTGGAAGGGGCCGGTCTCGAGAAGTTTGCCAACGAGATCCTCAACGAGCCGGTGGAGCTGCATGCCGAGCCGCCCCGCAGCGAGCGTCGTCCCATCACCCAGTGGGTGCATCTGGCCGATGACGCCGCCCACAAGCTGGCCCTGCTGGTGCATATCCTCAAGGATCCGGAAACCCAGAAGGCCATCGTCTTCGTCAGAACCCGTGAACGGCTGGCGGAGCTCTCAGGCCAGTTGCAGGCGGCCGGCGTCTCCTGCGCCTGGATCCGGGGCGAGATGGAGCAGAGCAAGCGCATCGAATCGATTCGCAAGTTCCATGCGGGAGAAGTGCCCTTCCTCATCGCCACCGACGTCGCCGCCCGTGGCATCGACTTGCCCAACGTCAGCCATGTCATCAACTACGACATGCCTTATGGCACAGACGTCTATGTGCACCGTATCGGTCGGACCGGCCGCGCCGGCAACCGTGGCTGCGCCATCAGCCTGGTGGAAGCCCACGACATGGGCATGGTCGCCAAGATAGAGCGTTACACCGAGGAGCGTCTCAAGCGCCGGGTGATCGACGAACTGCGTCCCAAGCACAAAGAGGCGCGGGTACCGGTGAAGAAGAAAAAGCCGAAGGATGGCAAGAAGAAGAACGCCAAGAAGAAAAAGAAATAAGCTCATGCCTGCTGCAACGGCCATCCTCGGATGGCCGTTTTGCTTGCTGCCTGCGGTGAATGTGGCTGTGTTCGCGGATCGCGCGCAGAAAAAAGCCGACGCATAGACGTCGGCTGATAAAAAGTGCTTACAACAGAGGATTCACGTATTCAGACCCGGGGATCCTGAATTTGGTTCCCTCTTTCTGTAATTAATTTTCGGCGCGTTTAAACATCAGAGTCTGAGCGTCGGACTCTTCTGGCACGAAGTAGTAACCATCGACGTTGAAGCCGGTCAATTGTTCCACCTCGGTCAGCCGGTGCTTGATGATGTGACGGGCCATCATGCCGCGCGCCTTCTTGGCGTAGAAGCTGATGATCTTGAACTGGCCGTTCTTCTCGTCCTTGAACACCGGGGTGACGATCCGCCCTTGCAGGCGCTTGGGTCGTACCGACTTGAAATACTCGTCGGAGGCCAGGTTGATCAGCACCTCATCCCCCTGGGCCGCCAGCGCCTGGTTGAGTCGCTCCGTGATGATGTCCCCCCAGAACTGATAGAGATCCTTGCCACGCGCGTTATCGAGCCGGATCCCCATCTCCAGCCGATACGGCATCATGAGATCGAGCGGGCGCAGCACGCCGTAGAGGCCGGACAGCATGCGCAGGTGCCCTTGGGCGAAGTCGAGATCCGCTTCGCTGAAATCCTCCACCGCCAGACCCGTGTAGACATCCCCCTTGAAGGCCAGCAGTGCCTGGCGGGCATTGCCAGGATGGAAGTCGGGTTGCCACTGGGCGAAGCGGGCGGCGTTGAGACCGGCCAGCTTGTCGCTGATCTTCATCAGGCTGGCGATCTGATCCGGCGTCAGCTGGCGGGCCCGGGTGATCAGCTCGGCCGAGTGATCCAGCAATTCGGGTTGGGTGAAACGGGAGCTCACCAGAGGCGACTCGTAATCCAGCGTCTTTGCCGGGGAAACCACAATCAGCATAACGATCCTTTATAGCGGTGACACACGCCCCTCATTCATCCAGGGTGACGTTGTCGAGTGTGCCTGCACCCAGCTGTTCACGGCCTGACAGCTTGATCAGCAGTCGCAGGTCGTTGGCCGAGTCGGCATGGGCAAGGGCCTCACTGTAGCCAATTTGGCCGGCACAGAACAGGGTGAACAGCGCCTGATCGAAGGTCTGCATGCCGAGCTCGGTGGACTTGGTCATCACCTCCTTGAGGCGATGCATTTCCCCCTTGCGGATGATGTCGGTGATGAGCGGGGTGTTGAGCAGCACCTCGAAGGCCGCAAAACGGCGGCGACCGTCCACGCTCGGCAGCAGTTGCTGGGCCACTATGGCGCGCAGGTTGAAGGAGAGATCGAACAGGAACTGGCGGTGTTTCTCCTGCGGTACCAGGTGGAGGATGCGATCCAGCGCCTGGTTGGCATTGTTGGCGTGCAGGGTGGCGAGACAGAGGTGACCCGTCTCGGCAAATTGCAGCGCAAACTCCATGGTCTCCTGGCTGCGGATCTCGCCGATGAGGATCACGTCCGGCGCCTGGCGCAACGAGCTCTTCAGCGCCACGTCGAACGACTCCGTGTCTATCCCCACCTCCCGCTGGGTGATCAGGCTGCGGCCGTGCTGGTGCACGAACTCCACAGGATCTTCCACCGTCAGGATATGGCCATCGGCGTGCTGGTTGCGAAACCCTATCATGGCGGCCTGGGTGGTGGACTTGCCCGCACCTGTGGCGCCGACGAACAGCACAAGCCCGCGCTTGGCCATGGCCACCTCCTGCAAGATGGGGGGCAGGGTCAGCTCGTCGAAGGTCGGGATCCGGGTCTCGATACGGCGCAACACCATGCCCGGCAGATCCTGCTGCCAGAAGGCGCTGACCCGAAAGCGGCCAAGATCCTCGCGGTGGATGGCGTAGTTGGCTTCCTTGGTGCGGATGTAACGCTCGAAGTGATCCTGGCTTAATGTCTCCTTGACCAGGGTCAGGGCACTCTTCTTGTCGAGCGGCTCTCCCCCCAGGGACTGCAGATGGCCGTTCACCTTGAGGGTGGGGGGCGTGCCGACCGTGATGAACAGATCCGAACCTTTGCGTGCGACCAGTTCGGTCAACAGGGCATCCAGACTCATAACGACTCCTTCCTTAGATTCGTTGTGCTTAAACGCTATTGGGGTCGACCGCCTTGGCCTTGGCATCCAGGGAGGCCACCACGCCACGGCTGACCAGCTGCTTGAGGCTCTGATCCATGGTCTGCATGCCGTGGGTCATCCCGGTCTGGATCACCGAGTAGAGCTGGGCGATCTTGTCTTCCCGGATGAGGTTGCGCACCGCGGGTATGCCCATCATGATCTCGTGCGCCGCCACCCGGCCACCGCCGATCCGCTTGAGCAGGGTCTGGGAGATGACCGCCCGCAGGGATTCGGAGAGCATGGATCGCACCATGTCTTTTTCCGCGCCGGGGAAGACGTCGATGATACGGTCTATGGTCTTGGCCGCCGACGAGGTGTGCAGGGTGCCAAACACCAGGTGGCCCGTCTCGGCCGCCGTCATGGCCAGGCGTATGGTCTCGAGGTCACGCATCTCACCTACCAGTATGATGTCAGGGTCTTCCCGCAGTGCCGAGCGCAGGGCGTTGCTGAAGCTCTTGGTGTCGCGGTGTACTTCCCGCTGGTTCACCAGGCAGCGCTTGTTCTCGTGCACGAATTCGATGGGATCTTCGATGGTGAGTATGTGGTGGTGGAAGTTCTCGTTGATGTAGTTGACCATGGCCGCCAAGGTGGTCGATTTGCCCGAGCCGGTCGGCCCTGTCACCAGCACCAGGCCGCGGGGGTATTCGGAGATCTTGCGAAAGATCTCGGGGGCATCGAGATCCTCCAGACTCAGCACAGTGCTGGGGATGGTACGGAACACGGCGCCCGAACCGCGCGATTGTTGGAAGGCGTTGACCCGGAAACGGGCCAGGTTGGGCACCTCGAACGAGAAATCGACCTCGAAGTTTTCCTCCAGCTCCTTGCGCTGGTGGTCGTTCATTATGTCGTAAATGAGGGCATGCACTTCCCTGTGTTCCAGGGCGGGCAAATTGATCTTGCGAACCTCGCCATCAACCCGGATCATCGGGGGAACCCCGGCCGAGAGGTGTAGATCCGAGGCTTTATGCTTTACACTGAAAGCCAATAACTCTGTGATATCCATAGATTTGTCATTCTCCCATCACAAGATCACTAACGAAATATGAGCCAGATTGCCCAGCACCTGCTTCAGGTAAAGGAGCGTATTGTACAAGCCGCGAGCCAGTCGGGTCGTTGTGTCGATCACATCCACCTGCTTGCGGTCAGTAAAACCAAGCCACTTGAGGCCATTTGCGAGGCCTATGCCGCCGGTCAACGCCGCTTCGGTGAGTCCTATGCCCAGGAAGCGGCCACCAAGATAGATACACTGCGCGAGCGGGCCCTCTGTGCAGACATAGAGTGGCACTTTATCGGCCCGCTGCAATCGAACAAGTCCAGGCTGGTGGCCGAACGGTTCGACTGGGTACAGAGCGTGGACAGAGACAAGCTGATCGAGCGCCTCAACAACCAGCGTCCTGCCGGGTTGGCGCCGCTAAATGTCTGTCTGCAAATCAATATTAGCGGAGAGAGCAGCAAATCCGGAACGTCGGAGCAAGAGATTTTCCGGCTGGCCGAGCTGGTCTCCCGCAGCGAACGGCTGGTATTGCGGGGGCTGATGGCCATCCCGGAACATACCAGTGACGAGGCGGTATTGGCCGCCCAGATGGTGCGCATGCAGACTCTGTTCACCGAGCTTGCGCGACAATACCCGAGTGTCGATACCCTCTCGATGGGCATGACAGAGGATCTTGAGCTGGCGATCGCCCATGGCAGCACCATGGTGCGGGTCGGTACCGCCATCTTCGGTGCCCGTGACTATTCATAAGCAAGACCACCTGATGCAATATGGAACCCTCGCCTTCATCGGCGCAGGCCGTGCCGGTATCAGCAGCTATTTCAGCAACAGGAGTGTTTGATGCAGCAGAGAATCCTCGCCTTTATCGGCGCAGGCAACATGAGCCGCAGTATCATTGCCGGCCTGCTCCAGGCGGGTTATCCGGCCGAGCGTATCATAGCCGCCAATCCCAGCCGTCCCAAACTGGACGCGCTGGCGAGCGACTACGGCATCCGCATCACCCAGCATAATGCCGAGGCGGCTCGTGAGGCTGACGTCATAGTGCTGGCGGTCAAGCCCCAGTTGATGGCCGGCATGCTGAGCGCACTGGTCGATGAGCTGGGGTCGCTGGCGGGCAAGCTGCTCATCTCCATCGCCGCCGGCATCAAGGTGGCACGCCTTGGCGAGATGGCGGGCGGTCACGCTCGCATCATCCGCACCATGCCCAACACTCCCTCCTTGCTGGGATTGGGCATGACAGGCCTCTATGCCCCCCCCGGGGTTGAGCAGGCCGATCGCGACTTCGCCGAGCAGATGATGCAGGCCGTGGGCAAGACCCTCTGGGTGGCGCAGGAGTCTGGCATCAACGGCGTCATAGCCGCGGCGGGCAGTGCCCCGGCTTACTTCTTCCTGTTCATGCAGGCGATAGCCGAGGAGGCGCAGGCCATGGGCTTCTCGCCCGAGCAGGCGCGCCTGCTGGTGCAGCAGACCGCCCTTGGTGCCGCTGCCATGGTGGAGCAAAATCCCGATTTGTCGCTGCAAACCCTGCGCGAGCAGGTGACCAGCAAGGGAGGCACGACCGCCGAGGCCATCAAGACATTCCAGGCGCAGGGGCTGATGCCGCTGACCGCTCACGCCATGCAGGCGGCCGTCGCACGGGCCGCCGAGATGGAAACTCTTTTCTGAACACTCTTCTCTTACCGCTGGAGCTCAGATGAACACAGCTTATTTTCTGATTAACACGATTTTTGATATCTACCTCATGGTGGTGCTGCTGCGCGTCTGGCTGCAGTGGGCCCGCGCCGATTTCTACAACCCCATGAGTCAGATGGTGGTCAAGGTGACCAATCCGCTGGTGATACCGCTGCGCCGGGTCATTCCGGGCTTCGGCGGGCTGGACATGGCCTCGGTGCTGCTGGCGCTGATCATCGCCTTCGCCAAGCTGGCGCTGCTCAAGAGCATGAACGTGCTGCTGGCCGACTGGCTCACCCTCAGCCTGTTTGCCGCCCTGACCGTGCTGAAGAAAGCGGGCTCCATGATCTTCTGGGTGCTGCTGGTTCGCGCCATCCTGAGCTGGGTCAGCCAGGGGCGCAATCCCATCGAATACGTGATGCACCAGCTGACCGAGCCTTTCCTTGCCCCCATTCGTCGCATTTTGCCGGCGCTGGGCGGGCTGGATCTCTCCGTGCTGGTCGCCTTTATCGGGCTGCAGGCCATAAACTATCTGTTGGGTGATCTGTTCGGCCAGCTGTGGTGGATGATTTGATGCCAGCCGTCCTGCGGGAAGGGGATGAGCTGATATTGCATCTGATGATCCAGCCCAAGGCGAGCCGGGATCAGATCGTCGGACTGCACGGTGAGGAAGTGAAAGTGGCCATCACGGCGCCGCCGGTGGATGGCCAGGCCAACAGCCACTTGATCAAGTATCTGGCCAAGCAGTTCAAGGTGGCCAAGGGGCAGGTTCGCATAGTGCGCGGGGAGCTGGGGCGGCACAAGACGGTTGCCATCGAGGCGCCCAGGCAGATCCCTGCCGAGATCAGTGCCCTGCTGGAGACTCAGGGTTAACACGAGAAGGATGACACCATGAAAACAGCCTGGATAAGCTGCCTGCTGGCACTGCTGATGACCTTGCCGCTGCGGGCGGAACAGATGAAGGAGCTGGGCCCCTGGCAGGTGCACTACAGCGCCTTCAACTCCAGCTTCCTCACCCCGGACGTGGCCAAGGCCTACGGTCTGGAGCGCAGTCGCTACAACGGAATCATCAATATCGCCGTACAGAACAAGCAGGGCGTGGCGCAGGCGGTAGGTATCACGGGCGAGGCCAAGAACCTCACCGGCACCCTGCGTACCCTGACCTTCCAGGAGGTCAGGGAGGGAGACGCCATCTACTATCTGGCGGTGCTGCCCTATCGCAACGAGGATACCTACCAGTTCACCCTGAAGATCATGGGGGAGGGGCAGCAACAGACGCTGACCTTCCAGCAGACCTTCTACGTCGACTGAGGCTGTTGCCCTGCTTGCCGAATGAAAAAGCCCCGAACTCAGGTTCGGGGCTTTTTCATGGGGTGGCGTCAGCTGGCCGGGGCGAAGTCGTGGATCTCGCCCGAACGCGGAGTGAAGCGCGGATCCTGATCCCGGTTGTGCTCCACCCACTCCATGGTCTGGCAGAAGCTCTCTTGCCTGGCAAACTCGTCGCGCACCTGATCGATGGCCCGCTCGGCGCTGCGCCGTTCCATCTTGCTCGCCTTGCGATCGCTGAACTGTTTTTGCTGGGCCAGCATCCAGTCCGTGAATGCCTGACGGCACTGCGCCTCGCTGGCCGCCTGGGCGGGCAGTGTCATCAACAGGGCGATCATCAATACATAGCGCATAACAAACCGACGACGATAGGGTGGGGACAGGGTGAAAGGGCGGCATTCTAGGCCGAAAACATGAGCATGAACAGGGGGGAATGGTGGGGGCCGGCATGGCCGGCCCCGGGCAGGATCAGTGCTTGATGAGGTAGAGCTGGCGGCTGTAGGCCACGTCTTCCGGGTTGTTGATGGGGTAGCCCTTGAGCCAGGGCTTGATCAGCCGGGCGTTGGTGTATTGATAGATGGGAGCGATCGGCGCCTCATCCTGCAATATGGTTTCGGCCTGATCGAACAGTCGGGCCCGCTCGCGGGGATCCTGGCTGCTGGCCGCCTTGGTCAGCAGGGCATCGTAGCCGGCGTTGGCGAAGCGGGCCATGTTGCCGCTGTGGTGGGAGCCCCACAGGCCGAGGAAGGCGGAGGGGTCGTTGTAATCGGCCACCCAGGAGGAGCGGATCACCTCGAACTGGCCGCTCTGGCGGCTGTCGAGATAGGTTTTCCACTCCTGATTGGTGAGCTCGACCTGGGCGCCCAGTTTCTGCTTCCAGAGGTTGGCGATGGCCAGCGCCATCTTCTTGTGAATTTCCGCCGTGTTGTAGAGCAGGGTCAGCTTGAGTGGCTTGCCCGGGCCGTAACCGGCCTCCTTGAGCAGCGCCTTGGCCTTCTCATCCAGCGCCTGCTGGCTGCTGCTGGAGAGCAGGTTGGCCTTGGGCTCGAAACCGGCCACCACGTCCGGGGTGAAGTGATAGGCCGGTTTCTCGCCCGTACCCAGCACCTTGGTGGCGATGAGGCCGCGGTCGATGGTGTAGGAGAGCGCCTTGCGCACCCGCACATCGTTCAGCGGCGGCTGTTGGGTGTTGAAGGCGTAGTAATAGGTGCCGAGTTGATCCGGGGTATGGACCTCCCCCGGGATCTGCTGCATCAGCTTGTGATACTGCTCCTTGGGGAAAGACTCTGTGATGTGCAGATCCCCTGCCAGGTAGCGGTTGGTGGCGGCGGTTTCCTGGTTGATGGGCACGAAGGTGACCTTGGTCAGCACCGTATGGGCGCGATCCCAGTAATAGGGGTTGGGAGTCAGCTCCAGCTTCTCGTTCACCACCCGGTGGCTCAGCACGAAGGCGCCGTTGCCGACCAGCTTGCCGGGCTGGGTCCACTGGTTGCCATATTGCTCCATGCTGGCCTGATGCAGCGGTGACAGGCTGGGGTGGGTCAGCAGGCTCAGGAAATAGGGCACAGGCTGGGAGAGGGTCACCTGCAGCGTGTGCTCGTCGAGCGCCTTGACCCCAAGCTCGCTGGGGGCCAGCTTGCCGGCCACTATCTCGTCCACCTTGTCGAAGCGGGCCAGCTGGGCAAACCAGGCGAAGGTCGCGGCCTCTTTCGGATCAACCAGTTTGCGCCAGCCGTAGACGAAGTCGGCGGCCTTGACCTTGTCGCCGTTGGACCAGCGCGCATCCGGTCGCAGATGGAAGGTAAACTGCTGATTGTCCTTGTTGTCCCAGCTGGCGGCGACGCCTGGCAGCACCTTGCCGTCCGGCCCCTGGGTCAGCAGCCCCTCGTAGAGATCCCGCAATACCTGCAGTTCGGGCAGGCCGACCAGTTTGAGCGGGCTCAGGCTCGCCGGTTCATCTTTCAGATGACGTACGACGGCCTGTTCGGCAGCGAGTTGAGTGCCGGGCGGAACATCGGCGGCCTGGACACAGGCACAGCCCAGCAGGGCCAGCAAGGGACTCCATCCTTTCATGGTTGATCCTTCAAATAGTGTGAAGCGGGGAGAAAACTCGGCGAGAAATGATCGCCGGCAGACGGGAAATCATGATATCCCGTTTGCTGGTCAGACCGCCAGTATGAGTCCCGTGATTTCAGGGACGCGATGGAACCTTAGTTGACCCGCTGAGCCGTTGTCAGGGGGAGAGGAGTGAACGATGAGAATATGGATCCTGTTGGCCCTGGCCATCAGTCAGGGCGCCTGGGCGCTGGCGCCTTGTGAGCGTGGGAGTCCGGTGGGCAGCTGGTGCGAGGTGAACATAGATCAGCTGCACCCGACCCAGGGCGGAGTCGGCCAGATCCAGGTCGACAATACCCAGGCGGAGCTTGCAGGAAAAAGTGCGAAGCAACTCGACAAGTTGATGAAAAAGAAAGAGATCCCCATCGTCATCGCCCCCGATGGCGGCTACTGGCTGGTGGACAGGCATCACCTCACCAAGGCGCTGTGGCAGGCGGGGGTGAAGCAGGCCAGGGTCAAGGTGATCGGCCGCCTGCAGGACAAGTCCAGCTTCTGGAGCCAGATGCAGGGCAATCACTGGGCCTGGCTCAAGGACGAGAAGGGGCTGCCGCTGACCCCTGAGCAGTTGCCCGCCCATATTGGCGAGCTGCCGGATTACCCCTACCGGACCGTGGCGGGCTTGCTGCAGGATGCGGGCTATGTCGACAAGCGGGATCAGGTCTATTTCGTCGAGTTTGCCTGGGCCAGCTGGCTCGGCCAGCAGATGGACTGGTTGCCGGTCGATGGCGCCAATCTGGCGGATCGTCTCTATCAGGCCAAGCGGCTGGCATGCAGCAGCAAGGCGGGGGATCTGCCCGGCTATCCCGGCAAGCAGTGCCGGGTCAATCAGTCGCGCAGTGGCAGCTGAGCAAGCGCCAAACCAGTTACCGGAGCGGGGTGCCAGGCCCCCCGCTCCGGTGTCGTTACTCCTGCTCGGCCGGTTGCCAGCGGGCGGCGGCTTGTTCCAGCAGGGCCACCTCGCCTTGCTGGATCAGCGGCAGCAGGGCCTGTACCTGTTCATCGGGCCAGTCCCACCAGGCGAGCGCCTGTAGCCGGGCAATCTCGTCCGAGCCAAAGCGCTGGCGGATCACCCTGGCTGGCGTGCCTGCCACCATGCAGTAGGCCGGCACGTCCCGCGTCACCAGGCTGCGGGCGGCGATAATGGCGCCATCCCCGATAGTGACGCCCGGCATTATCATGGCGTCCATTCCTATCCAGACATCGTTGCCGATACGGGTATCGCCGGCGGGGCGATAGCTGCGTTTGAGGGCAGCCAGATCGGCAAATGGATAGGTGCTGATGAAGGCCGGGTTGTGGGTGTGGTTGCCCCCCATGATGATCTTCACGCCGGCGGCGATTTGCACGTAATCGCCTATGTGGAGCCTGTCTATGTGCCAGAGCGGCTCCCAGCCGGTCTCCGGGCTGCGGCTAACGCCGTCGCCATAGAGGTAGCGCACGGCTTCCTCCTCGAACAGGCCGTCCCAGGCCCCCGAGTAGTAGCTGTGCCGCCCCTTGAGGCAGATGTTGGGATTGGTCACCGTCAGATGCAGGTATTCGACCTGCGACCAGTGTTGGCAGGGTGTCATGGCTGTGTTCCTCGTTGAATGGACAGGATGAATGGCGCGAGGAGCGCAGCTAATAGATCCAGACCAGCAGGCGGGGCACGCACAGGGTCGAGCAGCCCAGATCCTGGGGTAAACGGGGTCGCAACATGAAGACGGTGTCCTGACGGTGGAGGCCAGATGATGGACCTGGATGGTAAGGCATGAGGAGGGCTATGCCAACCCGGCGAGGCTTTTCTGGTTAAAACCTGCACAAAACATCGGGTTGATATTCATTCTCGACTGGGCATGATAAGTATCCCACCCATAGACTCGGGAGATCGTCATGACGAATCATGTCTGGCAGCGCTACATGCTGGAGGCCGAAAACGCATTGGGGGCCGGGGCGCTCGGCACCGCCATCTGCCTCTATCAGCAGGCCCTTGCCGAAGTGTACGAACTGGCCGATGAAGATCTGGACGAACTGGCCAGCATGCGGGTGGCCACCTGCCATCGGCTTGCCGACTTCTGGCGCGCCATGGAAGAGCCCGCTTATGAGCTGCGCTACCTCAAGCTCGCCTCCGAGCTGGTGACTGCGCTGGTGCCCCAGTGCCCGAACCTGGGGTGTGAAGCCCTCATCAGTGAGCTGGGTTGCTGCCGGGCGGCGCTCATCTCCTTCCTCAAGCGTCACCCCAATCCCGAGATCGCCAGACTGATCCAGCTGCAGGACAAGGTGCAGGGCTGCGAGCTGATCGGCCGTTTTCGCCTCAACTGAGGATCAGCCTCTGGGCTTGAGCCTGTGCGCGATCCGCTGCTGCGCCTCTTCCCCCTGTAGGGCGAGGGAGAAGGCGCGCGCCTCCAGATCGATGACGAAGTGCACCGCCTGTTTGAGCTCCTGCTTGAGCAGGGCCTTGCTCTTCTGTAGCGCCTTTGGCGGTTTGGCCGCCAGTTTCAAACCCTGCTCACGGGCCAGTGCCAGCAACGCATCGGCGGCCACCACCCGGTTGGCGAGGCCCAGACGCAGCGCTTCACCGGCATCTATGGCCTCGGCCAGCAGCAACAACTCCGCCGCCTTAAGATGGCCCACGGCGCGGGGCAAGAGCAGGCTGGAGGCAAACTCCGGCACCAGTCCCAGCTCGACGAACGGCAGTTGCAGCCGGGCGTTGTCCGCCAGATAGACAAGATCGCAGTGCAGCAGCAGTGTGGTGCCTATGCCGACGGCGGGGCCAGCGACCGCGGCTATGACGGGTTTGGGAAAATCCGCCAGGGTGTGCAGGAACTGCAAAATGGGGTCGTCCGCCTCCAGCGTGTTCTTGCCCATAAAGTCGGCCAGATCATTGCCGGCGGTGAAGCAATCGCTTTGACCCTGTATCAGCAACACATGCACGGCGTCATCTTGTGTCGCTTGGCGTAGTGCTGCGGTGAGGGCGAGATACATCTCGGTATTGAGGGCGTTGCGCTTGTCGGGGCGATTGAGAGTCAGGGTGAGCAAACCATACTGCTGCTCGGCAACGATAATGGGGTCCATGTCTAAATCCTTGTTATCACAGGCTGTCAAAAGCTTACCGCTGCGGTAATCTTCACGGCGTTTAACAACATCATAAAAGGATTTCAACCATGTTTAAACGTGCGTTTTATTCCCTGCTGGCCCTGGGTCTGGCGGCGCCTGCTCTGGCCAAGGTCGAGGCCGTCGATGGCTATGTGCGCCTGCTGCCACCCGGCTCTCCCAATACAGCCGCCTTTCTGGTGCTCAAAAATGACGCAGACACGCCGGTGAAGCTGGTCGCCGCCGCCTCGCCCGAGGTGGGTCGGGCCGAGCTGCACACCCATCTGCACGAGAACGGGGTCATGAAGATGCGCCAGGTCGAGAGCATAGAAGTGCCGGCAAAAGGGGAAGTGGCGCTCAAACCCGGCAGTTTCCACATCATGCTGTTCGAGGTGCGCGAGCTGTCCCAGGGCTCGCCCTTCCCGCTGACCCTGACCATGGATGACGGTCAGACGCTGAAATTGAGCCTGCCAGTGAAGCCAATTGAACCCATGGCAGGCATGCAGCACTGACATTAATGGACGCTTGTTCAGTTTTTTACACTGTGTATTCCCGTCGCACTGGGTAAAATGATGGCCTTTCCAGTCCATAAGAGAGTGACATGATGAAGAAGACCTTGATTGCCGGTTGTGTGCTGGCCCTGTTCAGCCAGGCTGCCATGGCTGCTGATGACTGGCGTATCGCTGCCGGTACCGATGTATGGAACGCGCAGGGCAGCGGCCAGATCAACGGTGTCGGGGCCAACGGCAGCTATGACGAGAACTACAACTGGAGCGGCTACCTGCAACTGGAGCACGGCATCATTCTGCTGCCCAACGCCAAGTTCGAGATGTCCGATTTCGGTACCAGCGGCGGCGCCCTCAACAACGATCTGATGGCCTACGACCTGAGCCTCTACTATCGCCTGTTCAACAACGACCTGTTCCAGATCGACCTGGGTCTGACCGGTCGTCGTTACGATGGCGATTTCAACACCCAGCACTACTCCTATGACAAGGATGTGCTGATGGCTTACACGGGTGCTGAAGTGCGCATCCCGGGTACCGGCTTTGCCGCCTTCGGCGATGCCCGCGTGCAGGATGCCGACAACTATGACTACCGTCTGGGTGGCTCCTACAAGTTCGCTTCCGTCCCCCTCAAGGTGCGTGCCGGCTGGCGTGATGCGAGCATGGACTTCGACCGCGTTGATCAGCGGGTTGATGGCTGGTTCATCGGCGGCGAATTCACTTTCTAATCTGACCGTCAGCTGACGACGAGGAGCGGTAATGGGCCACATCATAGTGACGGGGGCGGGATCCGGTCTGGGTCGCGCCCTGACCATAGGTCTGGTTGAACGCGGCCATCGGGTATCCATGATGGGGCGTCGTTATCAGAAGTTGCAGGAACAAGAAGATCTGCTCGGCAAGGCGGTGATCGGCATAGCCGCCGATCTGGCGCACCACGAGGAAGTGGACGTGGCGTTTGCCGCCGCGGTGGAGTGGGGCGGCTTGCCCGAGCTGGTGCTGCACTGCGCCGGCGTGGGTGAGTTCGGCCCGGTCGGTGTCTACACCGCCGAGCAGATCCGCCGGGTGGTAGAGAGCAACCTCATCTCCACCATTCTGGTGGCCCAGCAGACGGTGCGCCTCATCGGCGAAAAAGGCGGCGTGCTGGCCAACGTGCTCTCCTCCGCCGCTCAGGTGGGCAAGGCCAACGAGACCCTCTACTGCGCCTCCAAGTGGGGCATGCGGGGCTTTCTGGAGTCTTTGCGCGCCGAGCTCAAGAGCTCGCCCCTGCGGCTGGTCAACCTCTATCCGAGCGGGATCCGCAGCGAATTCTGGGACAACTCGGATCACGTGGACCCGAGTGGCTTCATGACCCCGGAAGATGCGGCGGCCTACATGCTGGATGCGCTGGAGGCCAGAAGCAGCTGCCACGTGACCGATCTCTTTATCGGTCGCAATGGTTGAGGCAGAGCCCCGCCATCCGCTTCCTCTCGTCAGGTACAGCAGAAACAAAAAGCGCGCCATCAGGCGCGCTTTTTTATGTTGGCAAGGGGGCTGAATTAACGACCCAGCTTGGCCTTGAGCATGGCAACGATCTCGCCGATCGCCACTTCCTGCTTCTCGCCGGAGCGGCGGCACTTGTACTCCACCACGCCGTTGTCCAGACCGCGGTCGCCGATGATGATGGCGTGGGGAACCCCCAGCAGCTCCATGTCGGCGAACATCACGCCCGGGCGCTCCTTGCGGTCATCGAACAGCACGTCCACACCGGCGGCCTTCAGCTCGGCGTAGAACTGCTGTGCCTGCTCGGCCACGCGCTCGGATTTGTGCATGTTCATCGGCACTATGGCCACTTCGAACGGGGCTATGGCGTCCGGCCAGATGATGCCGTACTGGTCGTTGTTCTGCTCGATGGCGGCGGCCACCAGACGGGAGACCCCGATGCCGTAGCAACCCATCTCCATGGTGACGGACTTGCCGCCCTCGTTCAGCACGCTCGCCTTCATGGCTTCGGAGTACTTGGTGCCGAGCTGGAAGATGTGGCCCACCTCGATGCCGCGCTTGAGCAGCAGTTTGCCCTGGCCGCAGGGGCTGGGGTCGCCTTCCACCACGTTGCGAAGGTCGGCCACTTCATAGGAGGCGATATCGCGATCCCAGTTGGCACCTGTCAGATGGAAGCCGGTCTCGTTGGCGCCACAGACGAAGTCTGCCAGATGAGCGGCGCTGCGATCGGCGATGATGCGACCGGCAAAGCCGACCGGGCCTATGGAGCCGGCATCACAACCGGCGGCAGCCTTGATCTGCTCCTCGTTGGCGAAGGTCAGCGGGTTGGCGACACCCGGCAGTTTCTCGGCCTTGATCTCGTTCAGCTCGTGGTCGCCACGCAGCACCAGGGCCACGACGGCCTGGTTGCCGTGCTCGTCCGCCTCGGCCAGCACCAGCAGGGTCTTGGCGATGGCGGTCGGCGCCACGCTCAGGAAGGCGGCCACTTCGTCTATGGTGTGAACGGCCGGGGTGGCGACCTTGGTCAGAGCCTTGGTCGCGGCGGCGCGCTCACCGGCCGGTGCCAGCGCTTCGGCCATTTCTATGTTGGCGGCGTAGTCGGAGGTGTCGGAGAAGGCGATCAGGTCTTCACCGCTCTCGGCCAGCACCTGGAATTCGTGGGAGCCGGTACCGCCGATGGAGCCGGTATCGGCCTGTACCGGACGGAAATTCAGCCCCATGCGGGTGAAGGCGGCGCAGTAGGCGGCGTGCATCCGCTCGTAGGTCTCGATCAGCGAGGTCTTGTCGATGTGGAAGGAGTAGGCGTCCTTCATCAGGAACTCGCGACCACGCATCACCCCGAAACGGGGGCGCACTTCATCGCGGAACTTGGTCTGGATCTGATAGAGGTTCAGCGGCAGCTGTTTGTAGCTGTTCACCTCGTAACGGATCAGCGAGGTGATCACCTCTTCGTGGGTCGGGCCCAGCACGAAGGGACGGTTGTGACGGTCGGTCAGGCGGCACAGCTCGGGACCGTAGTCATCCCAGCGGCCGGACTCCTGCCACAGCTCGGCGGGCTGCACCACCGGCATGGAGACTTCGATGGCACCAGCATTGTTCATCTCTTCGCGAACAATGTTCTCGATCTTTTTCAGGACCCGCAGGCCGGACGGCAGCCAGGCATACATGCCGGAGGCCAGTTTGCGGATCATGCCGGCGCGCAGCATCAGCTGATGGCTGACGACTTCGGCGTCGGACGGGGTTTCCTTGAGAGTGGAAAGCAGATATTGGCTGGTACGCATCGCTCGTGACCTTAGATAAGACGGGCCGCGGGGCCCTGGATAAATTCAAGAGCGGAATTTTAACAGGGAGGGCCCTGCGGCCCAAGGGCTAAATTTAGCGCAGCGGGAGAAAGCGGGGGCCGGGCCCCCGCCCGTGTCAGACCCGAAATTGCGACAGCAGTCGTTGTTGCAGCAGGCTGGCTTGATGGAGGGAGGAGGCGAGTTGCAGGCACTCCTGCGCCTCCTGCTCACCTGTCTGGGCCTGCAGGCTGATGCCGGAGACCTTGTCCGAGGTGTGGCTCAGGGTGTGGGAGAGCTGGCCTGTGGCATCCGCCACCTGCTGCACCATGTCGGCCAGATGGTCGATGGCTTCTTCCACCTTGAACAGGATCTGTTTGGTGTTGTCGGAATCCTGCATGCCCGACTCCACGGTTTTCAGGTTGCGCTGCATCATCAGATAGGCTTTCTCGGTCTGCTGCTGAATGTTGTTGATCACCTCGGTTATTTCGGCGCTGGAGGAGGCGGTACGGTTGGCCAGGGTACGCACCTCGTCGGCCACCACGGCAAAGCCCCGGCCCATCTCGCCGGCCCGGGCTGCCTCGATGGCGGCGTTGAGCGCCAGCAGGTTGGTCTGCTCCGAGATGCTGCTGATGGTGGAGATGATCTGGCCAATCTGGCTCGCCTGCTCCTTGAGGGCGTTGATGGCGTTGGCGCACTCGCCCACCTCCACCACGACCCGCTGCATGCCGTTGCTGGCGGAGGTCACGTACTGGCTGCTTTCTGCGGTGAGCTGGCGTACCTCGTTGGCGTTTTGCGCCGCCAGGCTGCAGTTGTCAGAGATGGAGGTGGCGACCTGCACCATCTGCTCGCTGTCGTGGTGCAGTGCCTGGGCATGCTCGGCGGTCTGGCGACTGCTCTGGCTGATGGCCTCGACCCGGTTGACCGAGGTGTGGACGTGGTCGCTGATGTGCTGGTTGTTGTCCATGGTGGAGCTGATCATCTTCTGCAGCTTCTCGATGAAGCGATCCACGCTGCCCGCCAGCGAGCCTATCTCATCGTCCCGCTTGAGATTGATCCGCGCGTTGAGATCGCCCTCACCGGCGGCTATGTCCTGCATGCGCTGATTGACCTGCAGCAGGGGCCTGACTATGGTGCGAACCAGCCAGAAACCGCAGAGCGCGACGATCAGCAGGCTCAGCACCAGACCACCCAGGATCAGGTTTTTGGTATGACCGATGATGGTATTGAGCTGGTTTACCTGATCCTCGACCGTGGCATCCCCCTTGGCCTCGACTTCGACCAGTACCTGCTTGAGCTGTTCGGCACTGCTCTCGTATCGCGCCAGCTGGCTCTGGTAATCGCTCAGGGCTGCAATCCACTGGCTCATCAGCCGCTGATCGTCGGCCTGCAGGGCCCTGTATTGCGTCGCCAGCGACTGGCCGGCGAACTCCCCCTCACCCGGGATATCGAACAGCCCCGTGGCCAGCATGCCGTCGACCGCCTCCTGATAGAAGCGGGTCGCCTCCTTCAACTCGGCCTGGATGGCGGGGGTCGGGCCCTCGCTCTGCATCTTCTCCAGCGCATAGAGTTGGCGCAGGAAGCCGATGTTGGCTTCCATGCCGCCGTCGGCCGCTTGCCAGCGGGTGGCGAGGCCGCCATTCCAGCTGATGGCCTGATCCGGCGACTGGGTGAGGCTCTCGACAGCGCCATCGCCGACCACTTCCAGCTGGATGGAGAGGCGGGACATGCGTTCCGAACTGGCGCGCAGCGCCTGATCGACGCCGGTATAGGTGCGATAGAGCGCCAGCAGCTTGTCCTGCTGTTGCTGATAATCCTGCTGGCGCTGGTTCATGGTGCTGATCGCCGTCTCGTCGATGAGCCTGCCTTCACCCACCCGGCGCAGGGCATCTGTGGTGGCCGCGCTGGCCCGTTGCAGCTCGGGCTCGTCGAGGGGCATGCCTCTGAGCATTTTCTGGATATAGAGCGACTGGTTGCCCAGCTCTATGGATCCCTCCATGGCGCCATCGGCGGTCTGCCAGGCGGCCCCCAGTACATAGGAGAGCAGATCGGCCAGCCGCTGGCTGCCATACCAGCCGATGGCCCCCATGCCCAGCGTGCAGCCGAGCAGGATCGTCAGTCCCAGATTCGATGTAGTGACAATTTTCATGATGCAGGACCTTCCTTGGTTCCGAACAAACCCAATTCAGTGTTCTCTCAATGGCAAACATTCGCCATTCCCGGTGGAAAATAAAGTTACTGCTCAGATCCGATCCAAGCATGGCTCCGAAAGCGCCAGAATGCCGAGAATCCTCTGCCGTACTCCGCCGCCCTATGCTGGATACTTATCCAGTTATTCTTTATGCTATGACCCAATTTACAGATAGATGGTTTGGCGAGGAGAGAGCCGTGATTGGTCGCTTGAGAGGCGTAGTCATTGAGAAACAACCCCCCGAGGTGCTGCTGGAAGTCGGGGGCGTGGGCTATGAGGTACAGATGCCCATGAGCTGCTTCTATGATCTGCCCGAGATCGGCAAGGAAGCGACCATTCACATCCACTTCGTGGTGCGTGAGGATGCCCAGCTGCTGTATGGATTCAACCACAAGCAGGAGCGGGCGCTGTTTCGCGAGCTGATCAAGACCAACGGCGTCGGCCCCAAGCTGGCGCTGGCCATCCTCTCCGGCATGACGGCCACCCAGTTCGTGCTGAGTGTCGAGCGCGAGGAGATAAGCTCCCTGGTCAAATTGCCTGGCGTGGGCAAGAAGACAGCCGAGCGGCTGGTGGTGGAGATGAAGGACAGGCTCAAGGGCTGGGTCAGCCACGATCTCTTCTCGCCGGCCGAGATCAGCCTGCCGGCCAAGGAGAGCCGGCTGCGAGCGCCCGATGCGAGCGAAGAGGCGGCCAGCGCGCTGGTGGCTCTGGGCTACAAGCCGCAGCAGGCCAGCCAGATCGTCAGCAAGATAGCCATCGATGGTATGTCGGTGGAAGATATCATCCGTGAATCCCTGCGTAGTCTGGTGTGAGGTAGGCAATGATTGAAGCGGACCGTCTCATCTCCGCCACTGGCGTGCGTGAGGATGAGATCATCGATCGGGCCATACGGCCAAAGATGCTGGCCGATTACACAGGTCAGGATCCCGTCTGCGAGCAGATGGAGATCTTCATCGAGGCGGCACGCCAGCGTGGCGAGGCACTCGATCACCTGCTGATCTTCGGCCCGCCGGGTCTGGGCAAGACCACGCTCGCGAACATAGTGGCCAACGAGATGGGGGTCAACATCAAGACCACCTCGGGCCCTGTGCTGGAAAAGGCCGGCGATCTGGCGGCGCTGCTCACCAACCTCGAACCCAATGATGTGCTGTTTATCGACGAGATCCACCGGCTGAGCCCTGTGGTGGAGGAGGTGCTCTATCCGGCGATGGAGGATTACCAGCTCGACATCATGATAGGGGAGGGCCCTGCCGCCCGATCCATCAAGCTCGATTTGCCTCCCTTTACCCTGATAGGCGCCACTACCCGGGCCGGCTCCCTGACCAGCCCGCTGCGGGATCGTTTCGGCATAGTGCAGCGGCTGGAGTTCTACAACGTCAAGGATCTGACCGACATCGTCTCCCGCAGCGCCCGTTGCCTGGGGCTGGAGATGACCAGTGACGGCGCCCTGGAATTGGCCCGTCGTTCCCGCGGTACCCCGCGGATTGCCAACCGTCTGTTGCGTCGCGTGCGCGACTTTGCCCAGGTCAAGTCTGATGGCCGGATAGACGGACCCATAGCGGCCCGAGCCATGGACATGCTGGACGTAGACAATGAAGGTTTCGACTTCATGGACCGCAAGCTATTGTTGGCTGTGATAGACAAGTTTCTGGGGGGCCCTGTGGGTCTCGATAACCTGGCGGCTGCCATAGGTGAAGAGAAAGACACTATCGAGGATGTGCTGGAGCCCTATCTGATCCAGCAGGGCTATCTGCAACGTACACCCAGAGGGCGGATGGCGACACCGAGAGCGTATGCGCATTTTGGCTTGCAACGGCCAGATGAAAGGTGAAAACAGCTGTTTGAACAAAAAACCGCCATCAAGGGCGGTTTTTTATTATCCGGGCAAAAAAAAGCCCACGGCGGATGCGGTGGGCAAAGACAATTCAGGATGGATGTTCACAGACAGTGAGTGCGTCTGGACACAGACCGGAAAAAAAACAGAGGAGCCGTCGCGAGGCCTCAGAGTCGGTTCATTTGATAGAGCTGAACGAACGAAAGCTTGTAGTAACGGATGGTTTTAGCAACAAACTTTTTCATCTTAAATTCCAATAGACAGGTTCGAAATGTTCATCGAATACGTACCGGGAACCCAGATTGACCGGCCTGTATCCAAGGGTATGCCCTCACTGCGAGGCGCATTGTAGGAGCTCTGTCGGACTCGGACAAACAAGAAAAATTACCTATATCAGATTAGATTAACTAATCATTTGTCTGGGTTGTCGAATTAGCATGAACATGCGCTTTTACTGGTTTTTAATTGGAGTTGCCGGCGGACAGCCAAGGGCGGGAAAACATTATGAAAATCCGCTTGAACATTGTTTTTTAACAGAAGTGTCACTTATTGGTGGTGATATTAAATTTGATTTAAATCAATGATTTGCGATTTAGTGTTTTTTGTGACGCAGCTCTCCAAATTAAATGGAACGCGCCGTGAAAATGCCTTTGAAAGGCATGTATTGATGATGGTTTTACATTGATTTCAATCAAATAAAGGTGATATAAAACATCGGTCATTATGGGCGGGAATAAAGCAAGTCTGATTGTTTTGTAATTGTTAAACATTAGCTTTTTTTGTTCCTGTGTATTGCCTTGTTGTTAATGCTGGTAGCAGTCGAATCCGGTCGCCAGTGCAAACTGGAGCGTGACCGATAATTCGGGGACTTCCAACGGAAGCTTTGTCCTTAAAACTTAAAATAGCCGTGCCAATAATCGGTGAGGAAACATCATGATTGCTGAGCATGTGGTAGACCTATCGCGGTTCCAATTCGCTGCGACGGCCCTTTATCACTTCCTGTTTGTACCCCTGACGCTCGGAATGGCCTTCATTCTGGCGATCATGGAATCTGTCTATGTGATGACCAACAACCCTGTCTACCGGGACATGACCAAGTTCTGGGGCAAGTTGTTTGGTATCAACTTCGCCCTCGGGGTTACCACAGGGCTGACCATGGAGTTTCAGTTCGGTACCAACTGGGCCTATTACTCCCACTATGTAGGCGATATCTTCGGGGCCCCGCTGGCCATCGAAGGCTTGATGGCCTTCTTCCTGGAATCCACCTTCGTCGGCATGTTCTTCTTTGGCTGGGATCGCCTGACAAAGCGTCAACATCTGGCTTCGACCTGGTTGATGGCGCTGGGGACCAACCTCTCCGCCCTCTGGATCCTGGTCGCCAACGGCTGGATGCAGAACCCGGTCGGTGCCGAGTTCAACTTTGAGTCCATGCGGATGGAGATGGTGAGCTTCGCCGAACTGGTGTTCAACCCGGTTGCCCAGGTCAAGTTCGTCCACACGGTCGCGGCCGGCTATACCACGGGCGCCATGTTCGTGCTGGGCATCTCCTCCTATTACCTGCTGAAGAATCGTGATGTGGCCTTCGCCCGTCGCTCCTTCGCCATCGCAGCGGCCTTCGGTATGGCCTCCATCCTCTCCGTGCTGATCCTCGGTGACGAGTCCGGCTACGAGACGGGTGAAGTGCAGAAGGTGAAACTGGCGGCCATCGAGGCCGAGTGGAACACAGAACCGGCTCCGGCATCCTTTACCCTGTTCGGTATCCCGAACCAGGAAGAGATGCGCACCGATTACGCCATCAAGATCCCGTACGCGCTCGGCATCATCGCCACCCGTTCCCTGGATGGCCAGGTGACCGGCCTCAAGGATCTGAAGAGCGAGCATGAGCTGCGCGTGCGCAACGGCATGACCGCCTATGACCTGCTGACCAAGCTGCAATCCGGCGACAAGTCCGACGATACCCGTGCCCGCTTCGATGAAGTGAAGCAGGATCTGGGCTACGGTCTGCTGCTCAAGCGCTACACCAACAACGTGACCGACGCGACCGACGAACAGATCAAGGCCGCCGTGGATGACTCCATCCCGCAGGTTGCACCGCTGTTCTTCGCCTTCCGCATCATGGTTGCCTGCGGCATGCTGATGCTGCTGCTGATCGGCCTGGCCTTCTATGACAGCACTCGCCACAAGATCGGTGAGCGCAAATGGCTGCTCAAGGCGCTGCTGTGGGGTATCCCGCTGCCCTGGATCGCCATCGAGTGTGGCTGGTTCGTCGCGGAATATGGCCGTCAGCCCTGGACCATAGCCGAAGTGCTGCCGACCTCGGTCTCTGCATCCAACGTGCCTGCGTCCGAGATCTGGTTCTCCCTGATCGGGATCTGCCTGTTCTACACGGTGCTGCTCATCATAGAGATGTACCTGATGTTCAAGTATGCGCGTCTGGGCCCAAGCAGCCTGAAGACGGGCAAGTACCACTTCGAACAGAGCAAGGCATAAGGAGAGTAACCCATGTTTGATTACGAAATGTTGCGTCTGGTCTGGTGGGTGCTGGTCGGTGTCTTGCTGATCGGTTTCGCCATCACCGACGGTTTCGATATGGGGGTGGGCGCACTGCTCCCCTTCGTCGGCAAGAAGGATGTGGAGCGTCGGGTGATGCTCAACACCATGGGCCCGCACTGGGAAGGCAACCAGGTATGGCTGGTCACGGCGGGCGGAGCCCTGTTCGCGGCCTGGCCCATAGTGTATGCGGCAGCCTTCTCCGGCTTCTACATCGCCATGATCCTGACCCTGATGGCGCTGTTCTTCCGTCCGGTCGGCTTCAAGTACCGTTCCTTGCGTGAAGACGCCAAGTGGCGTACCAACTGGGATTGGGCCCTGTTCATCGGCAGTGCCGTTCCCCCCGTCATCTTCGGGGTCGCCTTTGGCAACCTGCTGCAGGGTGTACCGTTCAGCTTCAACCAGTTCCTGATGCTGACCTATCACGGCAACTTCTTCGGCCTGCTCAATCCGTTCGGTCTGCTGGCCGGTCTGGTGAGCCTGTTCATGATTGTGACCCAGGGCGCTACCTGGCTGATGATGAAGACCGAGGGTGAGGTGCTGGCTCGTTCCCGTACCGCCGCCATGATCTTCTCCCTGCTGACGCTGGTCACCTTCGCGCTGGCCGGTGTCTGGGTCAGTGGCATGGACGGTTATGTGGTGGTCAGCGGTGCCGCGACCGATGCCGTGACCAACCCCCTGCACAAGGAAGTCGTGGTGCAGGCCGGTGCCTGGATGCAGAACTACAGCCTCTATAGCTGGATGATGATCGCTCCCGCGCTGGGTCTGGCGATGTGCGTGCTGACGGCGGCGGCTGCCAAGATTGGCAAGGGCTGGCTGGCATTCCTCTGCTCCTCCCTGGCCATTGCGGGCATCATCTTGACGGCGGGCTTCTCCATGTTCCCCTTCATCATGCCGTCCAGCCTGGAGCCATCGCAGAGTCTGACCATGTGGGATGCCACCGCCTCCTTCAACACCCTCAAGGTGATGACAGTGGTCGCGGCCATCTTTGTCCCGACTGTGCTGGGTTACACCATCTGGACCTACATCAAGATGTTTGGCCGGGTGAGCAACAAGCACATCGAAGACAACCAACAATCGCTCTACTAAGAAGGTGCCCTGATATGTGGTATTTCACCTGGATCCTGGGTCTGCTGCTGGCTTGTGCGTTTGGCATCATCAATGCGCTCTGGCTGGAACACACCGAGAACATGGATCGCAAGATCGATGAAAACAAGTGATCGACTCGCCCGGTTGGCGGCTCCTCTGGAGCGCCAACCCTGGCAGGGGTTGATACTGGTAGCGGCGGCCCTGTTGGCCGTCGCTATTTTGCAGGCCCCCAATCTGGTGGCCGCCAACACCAGTGAGCACGGCCTCTGGCTCGCGCCCTGGCTGATGTGGGCGGTCTGTTGTGGCGTGATGCACGGGCTGGGATTCCATCCCCGCAGCCTCATCGGTCGCGTACTGTTTTGCCCCTGGCTCGCCTGGCCCAGTTTGTTATATGGACTCTGGTTGACTCAAGGCTATTTCCTTTCATAAAAAACGGGGGGAGGCAGGATTTCCCTGCCTCCCCCTGCTTCTTTCCTATTCAGCCCTGCGCTATGATAGCCCCCCATCTGACTGTCGAATGGATCACAGATTGTTATGGGGGAAGTCTCTGAGTTTCCGGTGCGTGTCTACTACGAAGACACGGACGCCGGGGGCATCGTCTACAACGCCAATTATCTCAAGTTTATGGAACGTGCTCGCACCGAGTTTCTGCGCGCTGGTGGCATCGAACAGGATGTCCTGCTGCGTGACGGACACGCGTTTGTGGTGAGTCGAACAGAGATCGATTTCCGCTCGGCGGCCCGTTTTAATGAGCTTTTGACTGTGTTAACGCAAGTGACTGAAGTGAAACGCGCCTCCATGCGCTTCTCACAACGGATACTGGCGGCTGATGGACGACTGATCACCCAGGCCATGGTACAGATAGCCTGTGTCAGTCATCCGCATATGAAACCTGTTGCAATACCTGAAAATGTGAAGGGAGTGCTGTTAAGTGCACGCTGAAATTTCGTTTATTGGCCTGTTTTGGCAAGCCAGCCTGTTGGTAAAACTGGTCATGATGACCCTGATGGGTATGTCGGTCGTCTCCTGGGCGCTGATCATACAGCGCTCCAAGGTCATCAAGGCGGCCAATATCGCATCGGAGCAGTTTGAGGACAGATTCTGGTCCGGGGTCGATCTGAACCGTCTCTATCAGGAGTCCTCTTCCCGCCGCGATGACATCGAAGGCATGGAAGACATCTTCTATTCCGGCTTCAAGGAGTATGCCCGCCTGCTCAAGGCCGGCGCTCGTGGCCAGGATGCGGTGATGGACGGTACCTATCGTGCCATGCGGGTATCGCTTTCCCGCGCGGTGGACGAGCTGGAATCCAACCTGCCAGTGCTGGCGACCGTCGGCTCCATCAGCCCCTATATCGGTCTGTTTGGTACCGTATGGGGCATCATGAACGCCTTTATCGCCCTGGGTCAGGTGCAGCAGGCCACCCTGCAGATGGTGGCACCGGGTATCGCGGAGGCGCTGATCGCCACCGCCATGGGCCTGTTCGCGGCCATTCCCGCGGTTATTTTCTACAACCGGTTTACCAACAAGGTAGAGAAGCTGGAGAACGCCTACGCCAACTTCATGGACGAGTTTACCACCATACTGAACCGTCAGATTGCACAGCAGCAGGGTGATCAGTAATGCAAACCTATCAGCGGATCCGGCGCAAGAAGGTGTGCGAGATCAACGTGGTTCCCTATATCGACGTCATGCTGGTGCTGCTTATCATCTTCATGGCGGTGACGCCCGTGATCACGCAAGGGGTCAAGGTTGACCTGCCGCAGGCGGAATCCGAGCAGTTGCCGGAAGATGCCAAGCCCCCCTTCATCGTCAGCGTCAACACCGAAGGCGAGTACGTCATCAAGGCCGGTGAGGCCGATGATGAGCCGGTGCCGAGCGGCACGCCCGAGGCGATGCAGCAATACATCACCGAGAAAGCCATGGGCTATCTGGCCATCAACCAGAACGCTCCCGTGGTGGTGGCCGGTGACAAGTCCGTGCGCTACGAAGAGGTGATCCTGCTGATGGTGGCCCTCAAGAATGCGGGCGTGCCTCAGGTTGGCCTGATGACAGATCCGGTGAACTGACGGAGATGGACGTGAAGCGTGGTATTTCCGGTTATCTCATCGCGTCGCTGCTGCTGCACCTGATCATCGGCATCATTTTGCTGGTCGGGGTCGACTTCAGCAAACCGAAGCGGCCCGAGTCGAAGGGGCAGATCGTCAATGCCGTCATGCTCGACGAGAACTTCCTCAATGAGCAGGCCAAGCAGATCCAGCAGCAGAAATCTCAGCCCAAGCCTCAGAAGGTAGAGAAAGAGAAGGACAAGGAAGACACGGATATCGCCAAGCGTGAGCTGGCCCAGCAGCAGGAGCGGCTGCGCATCGCCGAAACCAAGCGCAAGGAAGCCGAAGAGGCGACCCGCAAGGCAGAGGCCGAGAAGCAGAAGAAGGTAGCCGAGCAGAAGCAGGCGGAAGAGAAGGCCCAGAAAGCCGAGCAAGCCCGCAAGCTGGAAGAGCAGAAAACCAAGCAGGCGGAATCTGAGCGCAAAGCGGCAGAGGCCGAGAGCAAGGCGCTGGCGCTGAAGAAGAAAAAGGAACAGGAAGAGAAGAAAGAGGCCGAACAGAAGCAGGCCAAGGCGGAGGCGGCCAAGAAAGCGGAAGCCGACAAGAAGGCCAAGCAGGAGGCTGAGAAGAAAGCCAAGGCCGAGGCGGACAAGAAAGCCAAGGCAGAGGCCGAGAAACAGGCCAAGGCTGAAGCGGACAAGAAAGCCAAGGAGGCCAAGGAAGAGGCTGCCAAGAAGGCAAAAGCTGACGCAGAGAAGAAGGCCAAGGCCGAGGCTGACAAGAAAGCCAAGATAGCGGCGGAGCGCAAGCGCAAGGCGGCCGAGGAGGCCAAGCTGCAAAAAGAGATGGAAGACATGATGCAGCAGCAGCTGTCGGCTGAGGCCAATGCCCGCAGTCAGGCCGCATCGGCGCAGGCGCAGGGCGAGGTCGATAAATATGCCGCCTTGATCAAGGCCACGGTCGAGCGCTACATGATTTTGGATCCCACCATGCGGGGCAAAACATGTACTATCGGCGTACGTCTTGCCAGCACAGGCTTTGTCATATCGGTAGATAACGGCCAGGGTGACCCGGCGGTATGCCGTTCCGGCAAAGCGGCGGTATTGAAGGCCAATCAACTGCCAGTGCCGAAGGATCCTGCGGCATTCGAGATGTTGAAGGAGTTCAACCTCAAGTTAGAACCTAGCATCTAAGCATGATAAAACGGGGTCAGGCAGCGTCTTGCTGAGAAAGGAATTTAACCTCTCATTTTTATTGGAACCGAGTATTTAAGCCATGATCAGAAAAGTATTTTTTGCTTTGGTTGGCTGTTTGTTGCTGGGCCAGAGTGCCCAGGCGGCCTTGGACATCGTCATCACCGGCGGTATTGACAGCGCACGTCCCATCGCCGTCGCCCCCTTCAAGTGGGAAGGGAACGGGCAACTGCCGCAGGACATCGCGGAAGTGGTCTCCAACGATCTGATGCGCAGTGGCAAGTTCAAACCGCTGGCCCGTGGCCAGATGCCACAGACCCCGAGCTCCAGTGGCGAGATCAACTTCGCGCCCTGGGCGTCCCAAGGGGTTGAGGCCGTGGTGGTGGGTTCCATTTCGGCTGTTGGCGACGGCACTTACAAGATCAACTTCGAGCTGGTCGACGTGCTGAAGGGCCAGCTGGCCAAGACCCAGGGCGGCGAGAGCAATGGTTACATCCTGGATAGCCGCATGGCGACCATTCCGGGTGCCCAGATGCGCCAGTTTGCCCACCGCATCTCCGACATCGTCTATGAGCGTCTGACCGGCGAGCGTGGCGCCTTCCTGACCCGTCTGGCCTACGTCTCAGTGCAACAGGGGACCCAGTTCCCGTACCAGCTGCGGATCGCCGACTACGACGGTTACAACGAGAAGACCCTGCTGCGCTCCCGCGAGCCGCTGATGTCTCCGGCCTGGTCGCCGGATGGCAGCAAGCTGGCCTACGTGAGCTTCGAGAACCAGAAGTCCGAAATCTATGTGCAGGACATCTACACCCAGCAGCGCAGCCTGATCTCCAGTTTCCGTGGTATCAACGGGGCGCCTGAGTGGTCTCCGGATGGTCGTCGCTTGGCTATCGTGCTCTCCAAAGATGGTTCACCGAACCTCTATGTGATTGATGTTGCAAGCAAGCAGCTGACCAGGGTCACCACCAGCCGTGTGATCGACACAGAACCCTCCTGGATGCCGGACGGGCAAAGTTTGTTGTTCACCTCTGAACGTGGTGGCAAACCCCAGATTTATAGCGTAAATTTGGCGACTGGTATGACTCACCGGATGACGTGGGAAGGTGAATCCAACCAGGGTGCATCCATTACTCCTGATGGCAAAATCATGGTGATGGTGACCCGTGTCCAGGGACAATACCGTATTGCCCGTCAGGACATGGAAAACAATGCCCTGTTGGTCCTTACCCAGAGTGCTCTGGATGAGTCGCCAAGTGTGGCTCCCAATGGCAGCATGATCATTTATGCCACCATCTATCAAGGTCGCAAGAGTCTGGCGTTGGTATCGACCGATGGTCGCTTCAAGGCTGTGCTTCCGACCAGTAGCGGTGAAATTCGTGCACCAGCTTGGTCGCCCTTCTTGAATTGATAAAAATTCGATTGTTTTTTGTTTTGTTATAAAGGTTTAAGGAAATAGCATGCAACTCAATAAACTGCTCAAGGGTTTGGCCATCGCACTGCCACTGTTCACCCTGGCCGCTTGTAGCTCCTCTTCTGATTCCGATGCCGCTGGCGCCGAGTCAGGCATGACCGACGGCATGGGCGGTGTACAAACTGGTGGCGCAAACGGCATGTTGTCCCCGGAAGAGCAGATGCGTCAGAAGTTCGAAGCACTGCAACGCGACAACGTGATCTACTTCCCGTTTGATGGTTATGACATTCAGGGTCAGTACGCTGATCTGCTGGATGCACACGCCAGCTACCTGCGTGAGCGTCCGTCCGTCAAGGTGTTGATCGAAGGCCACGCCGATGAGCGCGGTACTCCGGAATACAACATCGCGCTGGGCGAGCGTCGTGCCAAGGCTGTAGCCAAGTATCTGCAAACCCTGGGTGTGCAGGCCGAGCAGCTTTCCATCGTCAGCTATGGCGAAGAGAAGCCGCTGGACATGTCTCATACCGAGGATGCCTTTGCCAAAAACCGCCGTGCGGTTCTGGTTTACTAAGGTTTGATCCGAATGAAGTTCGTGTATATGCAAACGGCCATTTCGATGGCCGTTTTATTTACACTGAAGCTACCGGTTTGATCTGAATGAAATGTGTGTATAAACAAGCGACTATTGCGATGGCCGTTTTATATACACAGAGGCTACCGATTTGATCCGAATGAAATTTGTGTATAAGCAAGCGACTATTGCGATGGCCGTTTTATTTGCACTAAACGCTAAGGTTTGATCCGAATGAAATCTGTGTACAAGCAAGCAACTCTTGTGATGTCAGTGTTAGTTGCACTGAGCGCTCAGGCGGCTGCGCCCGTGAGCGATCTCAGTGGCGGTGGTGGCGTGGCCCTCAGCGGCAACAATGGCGCCATCATGCCCACAGGCAGCCTGGAAGACAGGGTCGCCTTGCTGGAGCGTACCCTGAATGCCCGTCTGCGCCTGCAGGCCGAGTTGCAGCAACAGGTGGATTCCCTGCAAGGGGAGGTCTCCGAACTGCGCGGCCAGCTGGAACAGCAAACCTACCAGATGGAGCAGTCGCAAGAGCGTCAGCGCCAGCTCTACCAGGAGCTCGACAAGGTGGCCAACAGCCAGCCTGCCGCAGCCCCCGCCACACCGGCGGCCGGTGCGAGTGCAGCCCCGGCTGCTGCGGCCAACTACTCCGCCAATCTGGATGAGAATCAGGCCTACGACGCTGCCGTGAACATGGTGCTCAAGGACAAGAACTACGACAAGGCCATTCCCGCCTTCGAAGGGTTCATCAAGCAGTACCCAAGCTCGGGCTATGTGCCGAATGCCCACTACTGGCTCGGCCAGCTGCTGTTCAACAAGGGTGACAGAACCGGTGCCGCGGCCCAGTTCTCTACCGTGGCGAACAAGTTCAGCAAGTCTCCCAAGCGGGCCGATGCCCTGCTGAAACTGGGCATGCTGGCACAGCTCGATGGCAAGAAAGCGGAAGCCAAGACCTTCTATGAACAGGTGATCAAGGGCTATCCCAACACCTCGCCGGCCCAGTTGGCCAAGCAGAGTCTGAGCAAGTTGTAGCATTGCCGTATGTCACTGTTTTCGTAACAGTCTTGTAAATACGGCCCCGCTTTGTATGCGCAGTGAACAATCAGATTGAATTTAAGAATTTTCTATTGCGCCGGGATGATAAATCCGTAATATAGGCCGCCGTCAGAGCCGGTGCAGTATTGCATCCGGTCCTGGTCGTGGTGAGGGTCGTTAGCTCAGTCGGTAGAGCAGTTGACTTTTAATCAATTGGTCGCTGGTTCGAATCCAGCACGACCCACCATTTCTCCACCAGGTGGAGACAGAATTCCCAGGTCGTTTAGCTCAGCTGGGAGAGCACCTCCCTTACAAGGAGGGGGTCACTGGTTCGATCCCAGTAACGACCACCAGTTTTGTGAGTAGAGTTGAAACTGTTTGCCGAAGGCGAACAGTGCCAGGCAGAAGGTGGGGGTCGTTAGCTCAGTTGGTAGAGCAGTTGACTCTTAATCAATTGGTCGCTGGTTCGAACCCAGCACGACCCACCAATCTGGCAACAAGATTTCCCAGGTCGTTTAGCTCAGCTGGGAGAGCACCTCCCTTACAAGGAGGGGGTCACTGGTTCGATCCCAGTAACGACCCCCAGTTTGTAAAAATGATTTAGATGGGTCGTTAGCTCAGTCGGTAGAGCAGTTGACTTTTAATCAATTGGTCGCTGGTTCGAATCCAGCACGACCCACCATCATTTCAAGAATCCCAGGTCGTTTAGCTCAGCTGGGAGAGCACCTCCCTTACAAGGAGGGGGTCACTGGTTCGATCCCAGTAACGACCACCAGATCGAAAAGCCCGCAACGATGCGGGCTTTTTTTATGGTTGTTTCTCATCAGGTTCTCAACCGATCCAGCTGGGTTGCCAGGGCGCCCGAGGCCAGCTCCAGCTCCTCGCTCAGGCGATGGCTGGCACTGGCCTCCTGTCCCAGGGTGGTGGCGGCATCACCGATGCGCATCAGGTTCTGGTTGATGGTATCGCTGACGGCACTCTGCTGCTCGGCCGCCGTGGCGACCTGGCTGATGTGATCGTGGATCTGCTGGATCTGGGCGACCACCCGGTTGAGTGCCTCGAAGGCCTGCTCCGTACCCTCGACTGTACTGGCCGAGCGGGTGATGCCTGTGCTCATCAATTGCTGGCTGCTGCTCACCTCGGTTTGCAGGCTGCCGATGAGCTGGCCTATCTCGTCGGTGGACTCGCGGGTCTTGGTGGCGAGTGCCCGTACTTCGTCTGCCACCACCGCAAAGCCTCGTCCCATGTCTCCCGCCCGCGCCGCCTCTATGGCTGCATTGAGTGCCAGCAGGTTGGTCTGCTCGGCGATGGCCCTGATCACATCCAGGATGCGGCTGATATTGGTGCTGCGCTGGGCCACCTGGGCCACCGCCTTGTCGGCCTGGTGCATGTCCTCGACCAGGGTATGGATCTCGGTGCGAGCGCGGCTCAGGGTCTGCTGGGCCGTGTTGATGTGATGGGTGGCGGCCTCCGACTCCTGGGCCGCCTGCTCCGCATAACCCGCCACACTGACCGCAGTGGTGCTCATCTGATGCATGGCGCTGACCACGCTCTCCAGCTCTATGCTCTGTTCATCCAGGCTGGTGCGCATGGTATCGGCCGTCTGCTTCATCCCCTGTGCCTGCTGGCGCACTTGCTGTCCAATCTGCTTGCTGCCCTGCACCATGCCGCGCAGCTTGCCAAGAAAGGCGTTGAGCTGGCCGGCCAGTTCGATCAGCTCCTGATGAGTGTCTACCTGCATCTGCTGGGTCAGGTCCCCCTCGTTGCTGGAGAGGTGGGCGACGTGGCGGCTGATGAGCGAGAGCGGGGCCGTGATGGTCTGGATAAACCAGATGAGCAGCCCTAGCGCCAGCAGGGTGATGATGGTGACGGCAATCAGCTGTTGCTGCTGGGCGGCTTGCAGCAGGTCGCCCAGCTGGTTGCTGATGGTGTTGGCCTGGCTCAGTGCCAGCGCCTTGGGCACCTTGATCATCAGCCACCACTGGGTATCGGCCGCCTCGATCCGCACCGGTTGCTGCAAGATGAAATCGGTGTCGGTATCCCGCGTTTGTCCGGTTGGCGCGGTCAGCCCTGCCTCCGTCAACGGGCGACCCAGCTTGTCGGCGTAACGGTTGCTGCCGACGATGAGTCCCAGCTTGCTGACCAGGGTCACGTCGGCCTGGTTGTCATACAGGCTTTTGCCCAGGCTTTCTGCCAGCTGCTGGAAGATGGGCAGATTCATATCGACACCCGTGATCCCGACGAACTTGCCCTCCTTGAGGATGGGAACCGTCAGGCTGGTCATCAACACCTTGTTGCCCGGGCTGATTTCGTAGAGGTAGGGTTCCATCAGGCAGGGGCGGCGGGTATCGCGACCACACAGGTACCACTCGCTGTTGCGAATGCCGAATTCATTGACCGAGGTATCGTATTTGGCGTCACTGGCCGCGGCATCCACCTGCTGTTGCGACACTTTCCCGCTCTGATCGCGAACGAAGTAGATCTCCAGGCTGCCCTTGCTGGGGACTGAGTGGGATGCGCCGGACGGCCAGGCAGCATCCTGGCCATCGTAGCTATTGGGCTCAAACTGGGCATAGATGGAGCTGATGCCGCTCGCCTGCTGCAAGCGGCTGCCCAGCAGGGTCTCTACCTGGGGGCGGGAGAGGATGCGATCCGGCTGGGCCATGCTGCCCTCAAGCTGGGCGGCTATTCCCAGCGGCACCTGATAGGACTGCTGCAGCAAGGCGGCTATCTGCACCGCGTAGCGCTCGGCCTGGAACTGCAGGGTACGGGAAACCTCCTGTTCCAGTGCCTGGCGGGTCTGGCTCATGATGTTGCTGCGCAGGGATTGCAGGGAGGAGGACTGTATCAGCGTCATGGCGATGCCGCTGAACAGGAAGAGTCCCATGGTGAGCAGCAGCAGCTTGGTTTTGAGCGAGCGTTGTTTCATTCGACAACTCCTTTTGGCAAGAATGACAACGAATTACTTGAGTATATTCGGACACTTGCGTACCACCCGATTTGTTGATGGGTTTGTGGCCAGCTTCTGGTTATAATTTTTGCCTTTCCGAGCCTTGATGGAACAGTCGCAATGAGCAATGCACTGAGCAATATCCCTCCGGTGGTCGAGATGGACTACCCGTTCCCGGTCAAACCGGCCCCGCTGACCGCCGAGCAGAAAACGACCCTGATCGCAGACATCAAGGCACTGCTTGAAGCGCGTCAGGCCGTGCTGGTTGCCCACTACTACACGGATCCCGAGATCCAGGCGCTGGCCGAGGCCACCGGTGGTTTCGTCGGTGACTCCCTCGAGATGGCCCGTTTCGGTCGGGATCATGCCGCCCAGACCCTGATAGTGGCCGGGGTGCGCTTCATGGGGGAGACCTCCAAGATCCTGAGCCCTCACAAACGGGTGCTGATGCCGACCCTAGAGGCCGAGTGTTCCCTCGATCTGGGCTGCCCCATCGAGAAATTCTCGGCCTTCTGCGATGCCCACCCCGACCACATAGTGGTGGTCTACGCCAATACCTCGGCGGCGGTGAAGGCGCGGGCCGACTGGGTGGTGACCTCCAGCATCGCGCTTGAGATAGTCGAGCACCTCGACAGCCAGGGTCACAAGATCATCTGGGGTCCGGACAGGCACCTGGGTGCCTATATCGAGAAGAAGACGGGAGCCCAGATGCTGCGCTGGCAGGGCCACTGCATCGTCCATGACGAGTTCAAGGCCCGTGCCCTGCGCGAACTCAAGGAGCAGAACCCGGATGCGGCCGTGCTGGTGCACCCGGAATCTCCGGCTTCCGTCATCGAACTGGCCGATGCGGTGGGTTCCACCAGTCAGCTGATCAAGGCGGCCAAAGAGCTGCCCCAGCAGAAGCTGATAGTGGCGACCGATCGCGGCATCTTCTACAAGATGCAGCAGGCTTGTCCGGACAAGGAGATGGTCGAGGCACCGACCGGTGGCGATGGCGCCACCTGCCGCAGCTGCGCCCACTGTCCCTGGATGGCGATGAACGGCCTGGTGGCGATCAAGGAGGCGTTGACCGATGGCGCCGAGCGTCACGAGATCCTGGTGGATGAAGCCCTGCGGGTGAAGGCGCTGATCCCGCTGGATCGCATGCTGGACTTTGCCGCCGAGCTCAGGCTCAAGACCCAGGGCAATGCCTGATCTATCGGGGCATGAGATGTGAAGAGGGCACCCGTTGGGTGCCCTCTTTCGTTATGGGTGCCGTGCAGATCAGAGGATCACGGTAGAGAGGCTGTGCTCTTCATCCGGCGCTATGACGATACCAGCCTCGGCCGTGATGGCCGCTTCAACGCAGAGCATGGTGCGGTAGCCGTCGTCGCTCATGTCGGCCATGGCGGTGGCGCCTTCCAGCCAGGGGGTCCAGACCACGATACTGTCGTGGTTGCCGCTGACCACCTGAGTGGTGCGATCGCCATCCTGAACCCGGATCATGGCCTCGGGTTGGTGGTAGACCCGATCAATGGCCGCTGTGAGCGCCAGAGCGCCCTGCTGCTGCGCATCCTGGCCGGTCAGCTTGTCGGCGTAAGGCTCGCCCAGCCCGGTCACGCTGACGGCTTCCGGGGCGCTAATCTGCAGATAAGTGTGCAGGGCGGCGCTATAGGCGATGGGGGCCTTGCCAGTGTTGCGGGTGGTCAGTACCAGCGAGAGCTCCTTGCCGACCAGGACGTCCAGTTCCAGCTCGAAGGGGTGAGGCCAGAGGGTGCGGGTCGCCTCGTTGTCACGCAGAGACAGATGGACGAGCGTGCCATCGCCATGATCGGAGACGCCGTCCAGGGTCCAGAGGCTGGTGCGGGCGAAGCCGTGGGACGGTTTGCCGCTGCCGACACGGGCGGGGGCCGGGCCGAACCAGGGCCAGCAGACGGGAATGCCGCCGCGGATGGGCTTGCTGCCATCCAGCACGGCCTTGTCGCTGAGCCAGATCGAGGCGGGTTCGCCGTGGCGCTGGTAGCGCAGCACGTGGGCGCCAAACAGGCTGATCTCCGCCTTGGCATCGCCATTGTCGATGGAGAGCAGGGGCTGGCCAGCCGCATTGTGGCTGAGGGTACAGTGGGCAGTCAGAGAGCGTGTCGGTTGCATGAGGACTCCTGTGCTCGCGCACATTCAGAAGAGAGGGTCGGAAAATCCACGATCCAGAATACAAAAAGGCGGCCAATGGCCGCCTTTTTCAAGCTACTTGATTGCGCATCCCAAATTACTTGGAGATGTGAGCGATCAGGTCCAGAACTTTGCTGGAGTAGCCCATTTCGTTGTCGTACCAGGATACAACTTTAACGAACTTGTCGTTCAGTGCGATACCGGCTTTGGCATCGAACACGGAAGTCTGACGCTCGCCCAGGAAGTCAGTGGAAACCACTTGATCTTCGGTGTAGCCCAGCACGCCCTTCATGGAGCCTTCGGAGGCTGCTTTCATGGCTGCACAGATTTCAGCGTAGGTAGCGGCTTTCTTCAGGTTGACGGTCAGGTCAACAACGGACACGTCCGGAGTCGGTACGCGGAAAGCCATGCCGGTCAGTTTGCCGTTCAGTTCCGGGATAACAACGCCAACAGCCTTGGCAGCACCGGTAGAGGACGGGATGATGTTCTGAGCCGCACCGCGGCCACCGCGCCAGTCTTTGGCAGACGGACCATCAACGGTCTTCTGGGTAGCAGTGGTAGCGTGGACAGTGGTCATCAGGCCGGATTCGATACCGAAGGTATCGTTCAGAACCTTGGCGATCGGGGCCAGGCAGTTGGTGGTGCAGGAAGCGTTGGAAACGATGTCCTGGCCAGCATAGGTAGCGTCGTTAACACCCATGACGAACATAGGGGTAGCGTCTTTGGACGGGCCAGTCAGAACCACTTTCTTGGCGCCGGCAGCGATGTGCTTGCGAGCAGTGGCGTCGTCCAGGAACAGACCGGTGGCTTCGGCAACAACGTCAACACCGATGGCATCCCACTTCAGGTTTGCCGGGTCACGCTCAGCGGTAACACGTACGGTTTTGCCGTTGACAACCAGGTTGCCGTCTTTGACTTCAACGGTGCCCTTGAAGCGGCCGTGAGTGGAGTCGTACTTCAGCATGTAAGCCATGTAGTCAACGTCGATCAGGTCGTTGATACCAACCACTTCGATGTCAGCACGCTCAGCGGCCAGACGGAAGACGAAACGGCCGATGCGGCCAAAACCGTTAATACCTACTTTGATAGTCATATTTGGTTACCTAACTGTTCAGTAGTCAAAGAAAATTCCGTTTGTAAATTTACTAGAACTCCCCCGTGAGTCAACCAACAATCTGTCTGAAATTGCGCTATATCATGAAAAACTGTGAAATTTATTTTCGGTTTATGTAACTGACTACCAACTTTTGTCGAAAATGTCATCGGCTGGTTCGCGTCATGGAGATCAACAATAGTGCCTGTTCTGTCACACAACCAGCCAGACAGATGTGTAAAAATGTGCGCGGTTTAGCATGGCCGAAAAGCCACTGTTCAAGTACCACCCATAAAAATTAATCAAAATAGTATAGATAGAATCCACAGCGGGAATTCTCAAACTATGACCACCCTGATTGAACAGCTGGCTGCCGCCAAAGGCATCGCCAGCGAGTATGTTGATGCCTGGGGCCACCCGGCCCAGGTATCCGAAGAGAGCAAGGCCGCCATGCTGGGCGCCATGGGTTACCGCGTCGATGACGAGGTCGCCCTGACGCAGCAGCTGGAGCAGGAGCATCGCCAGCACTGGTTGCGCGCGCTGGATCCCGTGATGGTGGTCCGCAGCGGTGAGCCCATCACCCTCGAAGTCCGTCTGCCCATCGATTTCGTCAATGACGCCCTCACCTGGCAGCTCGTGCTGGAACAGGGGACTGTGTTGTCCGGCCAGCTCACCCCCATCGAGGGTGAGCTGGTCGGTGTCGCCGAGTTCGAAGAGATGGAGTGCCAGGCCTATCGCGTGGCGCTGGCTGCGCAGCCTGAACTGGGTTATCACCAGCTGACCCTGCTGGAGGAGGGCAACGACGAGCCGCTCGCCAGCATGCGTCTCATAGTCGCGCCCAAATCCTGTTACAAGCAGGCGCCGATTGCCGAAGGCCGCAAGGTGTGGGGCCCGAGCGTGCAGCTCTACTGCCTGCGCAGCCGCCACAACTGGGGCATGGGGGATTTCAGCGATCTTGGCCAGCTGGTCGAGAAAGCGGCCGCCTGGGGAGCCCACTTCGTCGGCCTGAACCCCATTCATGCCCTCTATCCGGCCAATCCCGAGAGTGCCAGCCCTTACAGCCCCTCTTCCCGTCGCTGGCTCAATGTGGCCTATATCAACGTGGAGATCGTGCCCGAGTTTCTGGCCAACGATCGGCTCAAGGCTGAGGTGGCCAATCCGGCCTTCCAGCAGCACCTGGCCGAGCTGCGCGCCAAGAGCAACGTGGATTACACCGGCGTCATCGAGACCAAGATCGGCATGCTGCGTCAGGTGTTCGACCAGGCCAGTTTCAGTGCCGAGCGCCAGGCCGGCTTCGATGCCTTCGTGGCGGCCGGTGGCGACAGTCTGCAACAGCAGGCGGCCTTCGATGCCCTGCAGGCCCATTTCTATGGCAAGGGCGAAAACGCCTGGGGCTGGCCGGTATGGCCCGATGCGTACCGCGATTACCACAACCCCGAGGTGGCCACCTGGGTCGCCGCGCACCAGCATGACGTGAACTTCTATCTCTACCTGCAGTTCCTGGCCGATGAGCAGCTGGCGCAAGCCGATGCCCGCGCCAAGGCTGCCGGCATGGTGATGGGGATCTACCGGGATCTGGCGGTCGGTGTCTCCGAAGGCTCCACCGAGATCTGGGCCAACCGGGATCTCTACTGCCCGAAAGCCTCGGTCGGTGCGCCGCCCGATATTCTGGGCCCGCTCGGCCAGAACTGGGGTCTGCCCCCCATGAACCCGAACCAGCTGTTTGAAGAGGCTTACCAGCCCATGGTGGATCTGTTCCGCGCCAACATGCGCTCCTGCGGCGCGCTGCGCATCGACCACGTGATGGCCTTGCTGCGCCTGTGGTGGGTGCCGCCCGGAGAGTCAGCCGCCAAGGGGGCCTACATCTATTATCCGGTCAACGATCTGCTGGGGATCCTGGCGCTCGAATCCCACCGCAATCAGTGCCTGCTGATCGGTGAAGATCTGGGCACTGTGCCGGAAGGCATAGACGTGACCCTGAAAGAGAACGGCGTCCACTCCTACAAGGTGTTCTTCTTCGAGCGCTCCAAGGCCGACGGCGGCTTCATCTCTCCCGCTCACTACACCGAGCAGGCAATGTCTGCCCTGACCACTCACGACATGCCGACCCTCAAGGGCTTCTGGCATTGCGACGATCTGGCGCTGGGCCGCGAGCTGGGGTTGTATCCGGATGAAGACGTGCTCAAGACCCTGTATGCTGATCGCCACCAGGCAAAACAGCGGATCCTCGACAGCCTGCACGCTCATGGGGTCATCTCTGACAGCGTCAGTCATGACGTGAACTGGGTCGGCATGAATACCGAGCTCAACCATGGGCTGCAACTGCATATGTCCCGCGGCAGTTGTGCCCTGTTCAGCACCCAGCTGGAAGACTGGCTGGAGATGGACAAGCCGGTCAACGTGCCGGGCACCAGTTATGAATACCCCAACTGGCGTCGCAAGCTGTCCACCGATCTGGAGGATATTTTTGCCAATGAAGCGCTCAAGGCGCTGGCAGGCAAGATGAGCCAGGCCCGTGATGAGGCCAGTCGTTGAGCCACTGCCGACAAAACGTGACTCACTTACATCCGCTTCGGCCCTGGCCGGAGCGGATGCTCAGCTATGAAAGGAAATCTCGATGCTCGTTGAACGTTTGGTTGCTGCCCGCTGTGCCGATCCCTTCTCTCATTTAGGCCTGCAGGCCAACCCGGATGGGCCTGGCCTCAAACTGACCGCCTGGTTGCCGGATGCCCTTGAGGTGCGTGTCAGGGATCTCAAGTCGGGCAAAATCGTTGCCACCCTGGCGCCCTCCGATGAATCGGGCCTTTTTGAAACTGTTTTCACCCGCCGCAAGAATCCCTTTCCCTACCAGTTGCTTGCCGACTATCCCGATGCCAACGCCGAGTTTGTCGACCCCTACCAGTTTCAGGATGCGGGTTGGGCCGGTCTGGCAGAACTGACCTCCCAGCCGGAAAACATCTACCACACGCTTGGCGCACAACTGCGCAGCGTGGAGCACCTTGGCGTGCACGTGGAGGGGGTGCGTTTTGCCGTCTATGCGCCGAGCGCCACAGCGGTGAGCCTGATCGGCGATTTCAACTTCTGGGATGGCCGTCGTCACCCCATGCAGCGCAGCCAGTGTGGTCACTGGGTGCTGTTTGTGCCGGGCCTCAAGGCCGGGGATCGCTACAAGTTTGAACTGAAAGATCCGGCCGGACATCGGCTGCCCCACAAGAGCGACCCTGTCGGTTTCTATTGCGAGCAGTATCCGTCGTTCGCCTCCGTGGTGTATGACCACGAGCAGTACCAGTGGCAGGATGCCGCCTGGCGCGAGAGCCAGCAGAATGACAAGCGGGATCAGCCGCTCTCCATCTACGAGCTGCACGTCGGCTCCTGGAAGCGCCACCCCAACGGTGACAGCCTGAGCTGGCGCGAGCTGGCGGTGGATCTGGTGGCCTACATCAAGGAGATGGAGTACACCCACATAGAGCTGCTGCCGGTCTCTGAACACCCGTTCAGCGGCTCCTGGGGTTATCAGCCGGTGGGCATGTTCTCTCCCACCAGTCGTTACGGCAGCGCCGACGACTTCAAATATTTCGTCGACCAGTGCCACCAGGCCGGCATAGGCGTCATCCTGGACTGGGTGCCGGCTCACTTCCCGTCCGATGCCCACGGGCTGGCCCGCTTCGACGGCACGCCGCTCTATGAGTACGAGGATCCGCGCCGTGGCTGGCACCCGGACTGGAACTCCTACATCTATGACTTCGGCCGCAATACGGTGCGCCAGTTCCTGGTGGCGAGCGCCCTGTTCTGGCTCGACAAGTTCCATATCGACGGCCTGCGGGTGGATGCGGTCGCCTCCATGCTCTATCTGGATTACTCGCGCAACGCCGGCGAGTGGGTGCCGAACGTCGACGGTGGCAACCACAACTATGAGGCGATCAGCCTCTTGAAGTGGACCAACGAAGAGGTGTACGGCAAGTACCCCCACGCCATGACCATAGCCGAAGAGTCCACCGCCTTTGCCGGCGTGTCTCGTCCCACCTTCCTCGGTGGCCTCGGCTTTGGCTTCAAGTGGAATATGGGCTGGATGCACGACACCCTCACCTACATGCAGAAAGAGCCTATTCACCGCCGTTATCACCACAACGACATGACCTTCTCCATGGTGTACCACTATGACGAGAACTTCATTTTGTCGCTCTCCCACGACGAGGTGGTGCACGGCAAGCACTCCATGCTCTACAAGATGCCCGGCGACGAGTGGCAGCAATCGGCCAACCTGCGCGCCTACATGGGCTTCATGTATGCCCATCCGGGCAAGAAGCTCAACTTCATGGGCACAGAGATAGCCCAGAGCAACGAGTGGAATCACGACGCCCAGCTGCCCTGGCACCTGCTGCAGTACCCCAAGCACGGTGGCCAGCAGCGGCTGATCCGCGATCTCAACCACCTCTACCGTCATGAGCCTGCCTTGTATCAGGCCGATTATGATCAGACCGGCTTCCGCTGGCTGGATCACAACGATGCCGACAACAGCGTTTTTGCCTGGCTGCGGGCCGACAAGCAGGGGGCCAACCCTGTCATGGTGGCCTGCAACTTCACCCCGGTGCCGCGTCTTGCCTATCGACTCGGCGTGCCGGCCGCCGGCCGCTATCGCGTGGTGCTCAATACCGACAGCGAGCATTACTGGGGCAGCAACTATGATGTGGGTCTGGTCTTCGTCGCCGAGCCGACTCCCTGGCAGGGGATGGGGCACAGCATAGTGCTGGATCTGCCGCCGCTCGCGACCTTGTTCATCAAACAGGAGTCTTGATGTTTGCAATGGAAAAGGGGCAGGACCACCCGCTGGGTGCCCTGCTCGATGAGACGGGTTGTCACTTCTGTGTCTGGGCCCCGCAATCGGACAAGGTGGAGCTCTGCCTGTTCGACGAACAGGAGCAGGAGCTGGCCCGGCTGGTGCTGCCGGGCCGCCGTGGCCAGTATCGCTTCGGCCATGTGCGCGGCGTCAAGGCCGGTCAGCGTTATGGCTATCGGGTACATGGCACGCCCCAGGAGGGGATGCTGTTCGATCCGCAGAAGCTGCTGATCGACCCCTATGCCAGGGCGCTCAGCCGGGCGACCCATTGGGACGACAAGCTGTATGAGGGGGACAGTGCGGCCATGGTGGCCAAGTCCGTGGTGGTGGATGACGCCTTCGACTGGCAGGGGATAGGCAAGCCCGACATCCCGTCAGAGCGTACCGTCATCTACGAAACCCACATCAAGGGCTTCACCCGCCAGCATCAGGGGGTGCCGAGCGAGCTGCGCGGCACCTACCTCGGCATCTGTCACCCGCTCATCCTCGAGCATCTGAAGTCCCTCGGCATCACCTCGGTGCAGCTGATGCCGGTGGCGGCCTTCATGTCCGAGCCCAGGCTGGAGCAACTGGGGCTCACCAACTACTGGGGCTACAACCCCATCGCCTTCTTCGCCCCCGAGCCGCGTTACGGTGCGGGGGAGGCGGTGACCGAGTTCAAGACCATGGTGCGCGAGCTGCACAGGGCCGGGCTCGAGGTGATACTGGACGTGGTCTACAACCACACCGCCGAATCCGGTTTTGACGGCCCCATGCTGTCGTTCAAGGGGTTCGACAACGCGGGTTACTACGCCTTCGAGGCGGGTGCCCACGGTCCCGACTACGGCCGTCACGCCAACGTCACCGGCTGTGGCAACAGCGTCAACCTGGATCACCCCAACAGCCTGCGGCTGGTGCTGGATGCGCTGCGCTACTGGGTGACCGAGATGCAGGTGGACGGTTTCCGCTTCGATCTGGCGGTGACCCTAGCGCGGGAGGCAGGCGAGTTCGATCCCATGGGGGCCTTCTTCAAGGCCATGATGGCGGATCCCGTGCTGGCGCGAGTGAAACTCATCGCCGAGCCCTGGGACATAGGGCCGTTCGGCTATCGGCTCGGTCAGTTCCCGAGCCAGTGGCTGGAGATCAACGACCGCTATCGCGACACGGTACGCGCCTTCTGGCGCGGTGATGCCGGCAAGATGGGGGACTTCGCCACCCGGTTGGTGGGATCGCGGGATCTCTTCCCCAAGAACTGGCGTGCGCCCCACACCAGCGTCAACTATCTCTGCTATCACGACGGCTTCACCCTGGAGGATCTGGTCTCCTACAACCAGCGTCACAACCAGGCCAATGGTGAGGACAACCGGGACGGTCACGGCAACAACCTCTCCAACAACCACGGGGTGGAGGGGCCGACGCTCGATCCCAGAGTGAACAACCTGCGCCAGCAGCAGAAGCGCAACCTGATCGCCACCCTGCTGCTCTCCCAGGGCACGCCGCACTTCCTGGCCGGGGACGAGATGGGCCGCAGCCAGCTCGGCAACAACAACGCCTACTGTCAGGACAACCAGATCAGCTGGGTCAACTGGCAGTGGCGGCCGGAAGACGAGCGGCTGCTCGCCTTCACCCAGCAGATGATGGCGCTGCGGGCGGAATCGACCGTCTTCGCCAATCTGCAGCTGAGTGATGACAGCTGGAACGGGGCGCCCACCAGCTGCCATCAGGTCAACTGGTATCACCCGGATGGTCATCAGCTCACCGATCAGGATTGGCACGCGCCCATGGGGCAGGCGTTTGCCATGGATATCGGCATGCAGCTGTGCGAGGGGGAGCGCTGGTACGTGCTGTTCAACGCCAGCGACTACGACATCCAGTTCCGCCTGCCGCCGCCGGGGGAGGGGCTGGAGTGGATCCAGACCATAGACACGGCCACCAACGACGGCCTGCCGTTCCTGCCCGATGACATCAAGCGTCAGGTGGCGGTTGGCCGGGCCCACTCCCTCAAGTTGCTGGAGCGGGTTGCCCTGACGGCGGTGGCGCTGGCCGAAGAGGGGGTGGTCGCCATGCCGGATGTTGCTGCCGTGTTGCCAACCGGATCACAGTTCCCGCTGGCGGGGTAGAGCAAAGCGGCCTGGCTGGGTATGCTGGGCGCCGTGATAAATGGCAAGGAGTCGATATGAGCAACAAGAATCCTGAGCAGTGGCGCAACAAGCTGAGTGCGGAACAGTTTCGCGTCTGCTGGGAGAAAGGCACCGAGCAGCCCTACAGCGGCGCCCTGCTCCACAACCGCAAGAGTGGCGACTATCTCTGCGTCTGCTGCAAGAGCGTGCTGTTTCACTCAGAGGCCAAGTTTGACTCCGGCTGCGGCTGGCCTTCGTTCGATCGGGCCATCGAGGGCACTGTGACCTACACAGAGGACAGCAGCCACGGCATGAAACGGGTGGAGATCACCTGCAGCCAGTGCGGCTCCCACCTGGGTCACGTCTTTCCCGACGGGCCGACCGAGACGGGTCAGCGTTACTGCGTCAACAGCCTGAGTCTGGATTTCGATCCCGAGGCCTGAGCAACCAGCTTGAACATGAAAAAACGGCGCCCCTGCCAACAGGGGCGCCGTTTTTTATGGCGCCTGGCCTGGCCTGGCCCGGCATCTGGCTCAGGCCAGCAGCATGGCGGCCCCCACCAGCAGTGCGGCGAGCGCCAGTATGGGCAGCCTGATGACGCGCAGCAGATAGAAGCCGACGGCGGCCAGCGCCAGATCGGTCGGCACCTGTACCGCGCTCTGCCATACCGGCTGGTAGAGCGCGGCCAGCAGCAGGCCCACCACGGCGGCGTTGATGCCGGTCACGGCTCCTGCCAGCCGAGGGCGGGCCAGCCAGCTCTGCCAGCAGGGCCCCAGGGCCCACAACAGCAGAAAGCCGGGCAGGAACAGTGCCAGGGTCGCCAGCAGGGCGCCCGCCAGCGGTGTGGCTGGCAGCAGCTGAGCGCCGAGATAGCTGGCCAGGGTGAACATGGGGCCGGGCACCAGCTGGGCCAGACTGTAGCCGGTCAGAAACTGCTGCTGGTTGAGGCCGTGGCCCACACTCTCGGCCAGCAGGGGCAGCACCACGTGGCCGCCGCCAAACACCAGGCTGCCTGCCCGGTAGAAGTCGGCAACCAGCTGGCTGGCGGTGTCGGTGGCCAGCAGCGGCAGACTGACAAACAACAGGGCAAACAGCAGCAGGGTAGGCCAGTGGGGTTGGCGCAGAGGCATTGGTTGAGCGGGCGAGAGTTGTGGGCCTGGTACTTGCGGCGCCTCGACGCGAGCACAGAGCAGGGCGCCCCCTGCCAGCATGACGAGCTGGGTCAGCAGGCCGGGTTGCCACCAGAGCGCAGCGGCGGTCGCCACCATGATCCCCTGGGCCAGCGCCGTCTTGCAGAACTGGCGGCTCATGGTGAGTACCGCATCCGCGACCACCACCAGCGCCAGCAGCTTGAGGCCGTGCAGGGCGGCATCGAGCCAGACGTTGGCCGTGAGTTGCCCCACCCCGATGGCGGCGGCCAGCAACAGCAGGAAGGAGGGGAGGGTGAAGCCGGCGAAGGCAGCCAGTGCCCCGCCCAGGCCTGCCCGCTGGCGGCCGATGGCGAAGCCGAGCTGGCTGGAGGCCGGGCCCGGCAGCAACTGGCACAGCGCAAGCAATTGGGCGAATTCGGCCTGGGTCAGCCAGCCTAACCGTTCGACGAAGGTGCGCTGGAAATAGCCGATATGGGCGGCGGGTCCGCCGAAGCTGATGCAGCCCAACCACAGAAATTGCATGAATACCTGCCCCACGTCGTCACTCCCTCGTTGTCATCATCGACCCCGATGATATGACAAAGCGGTGACTTTTTTATGACAAATCAGGGGGCTGCTGGCAGGTAGCCGTACCTTGTCAGCCGGCAGGCAATGATCACTCCGTCGGCTGGCCTGGTTGTGGCAGATAGCAACGACCGGCCAGCCAGCAGGCTATCGATTGGCGACTGGCATCGAAGTGAGGCTCCGGCAGGTCGCGGGGATCGCACCAGATCCAGCCTTCACACTTCTCCGGCTCCAGCAGTTGCGGCTCTCCTTCTACCTGGGCCAGCAGGGTGACAGAGATGTAGTGCAGCCCGCTCTCGCGCCAGGTTTCCAGGTTGTTGGTGACGGCGATGACGCTGGGATTGCTGATCCGAAAACCCGTCTCCTCGGCCACTTCGCGGATCGCCGCCGACTCGAAGCTCTCTCCCAGTTCCAGATGGCCGCCGGCGATGGACCAATAGGGGGCGTGGCTGCCCTTGCGCTTGCCAAGCAGCACCTGGCCCTGACGGTTGGTCAAGATGACGCCGACACCGACGCGAGGATAGGGAGTAGACATATGAGCTCCTTGCAAAGACGAGACAGACCATAAAAAACGGGCCCACCTTAGGGCGGATGGGCCCGTCATGCAAGCAGTCTGCGGCGTGAGGCGCCAGTCCGATGACTCAGTCCAGCTTGACCAGCATCTTGCCTGTGTTGCGCCCCTCGAACAGACCGATGAAAGCCTGCGGCATGCTGGCCAGCCCCTGATAGACGGTCTCCTCGGCCTGCAGTGCACCGGCATCGAAGGCGGGAGTCACCTCGGCCAGAAACTCGCCGTAGTGCTGCCAGTGTTCGAATACGATGAGCCCCTGCATGGTGAGGCGCTTGCGGATCACCTGGGATAGGTTGCGCGGGCCGCTCGCCTCGTCCTTGCTGTTGTACTGCTCGATGAGGCCGCACATCACGATGCGACCGTGCACCGCCATGTTGTTGAGGGCTGCGTCCAGCATTGCGCCCCCCACGTTCTCGAAGTAGACGTGGATCCCTTCCGGGGCGAGCCGCGCCAGCTCGGCATCGAGATCCTGAATTTCGCGATAGTTGATCACCTCGTCGGCACCGAGCGTCTTGAGATAGGCGACCTTGTCGGCCGAGCCGGTGGAGCCGATGACGCGGGCCCCCGCCCGTTTGGCGAGCTGCACCACCATGGAGCCGACGGCGCCGGAGGCGGCCGATACCAGCACGGTTTCACCGGCCTGCAGCCTGGCGATGCGGTTGAGCCCGGTCCAGGCGGTCATGCCCGGCATGCCGAGGGCGCCGAGAAAGAGTTGGGGTGGCAAGCGGGTGTCGGGCAGGCGGGTCAGCTGGGTGCCATTGGCGACAAAGCTGTCGCGCCAGCCCAGCATGCTGATCACCCGGTCACCCACCGCGAAATCCGGATGGCGTGAGGCCTCCACCACGCCGATGGCGCCGCCATCGAGCGGGCCGTTCAGGGCGAAGGGGGGCACATAGCTCTTGGCGTCGCTCATGCGACCGCGCATATAGGGGTCCACCGACAGCCACTGGTTGGCGACCCGCACCTCTCCTTCTTGCAGCTCGGGCAGAGCAACTTCGGTCAGGGTGAAATCGGCCAGGCTGGGCAGGCCGACCGGGCGACGCAGCAGCTGGATCTGATGGCTGAGCTGATTCATGGTTTTTTCTCCAGTTCTATGGGGGTTGGCAACCTGCGAGTCGCCAGCATGGCTATTTCCAATGGGTTGAGGCTGAACGGGTTCACGCCGTCTCATCCAGCGGGGCGCCGTTGAGCAGCAACCGGGTGACGACATTGCCCCGCATGGCGTTGGAGAAGGGGCAGGTCTGATGGGCCAGCCGCACTATCTGCTCGGCCTGCGCCGTCTGTTCAGGCTGCGCTGCGGCGAGCGCCACGTCCAGCGTGATGGCGAAGTTGAAGCGACCATCGGCCAGCGCCAGCAATTCGACGCCGGCGGTGACGGGGGCGCTGGAGAGGGGCGTGCCGAGTTTTTGGGCCACGTGGATCAGCGCGTTGGAGAAGCAGGCGGCATAACCGGCGGCCAGCAGTTGTTCCGGGTTGTTGCCCTTGCCGTTGCCGCCGAGGGCGGTCGGCAGGGCCAGTGCCAGCTGCAGGCTGTTGTCCAGGGTGTGAACCTCACCGTTGCGGCCAGCCTGGGCGATGGCTTGAGTGCGATAGAGTGTCTTCATGTCGGGGTCTCGGATTTGTTTTGTGTGCAAGTTAAATTCAGACTAATCCCGAAAGCGGAGGCTGACAACTGTTTTGTGTACAAATTATTCGACCCCCAATTTTCCTGAGGTATACTGGCCCCAGTTGTCAGCGAGGTGCCCCCATGAGTGAATTGAAAAAGCAGGTCTGTTTTGCCCTCTACAGCGCCTCCAATGCCGTGATGCGGGCCTACCGGCCGCTGCTGGACAAGCTGGATCTCACCTACACCCAGTACCTGGTGATGCTGTCGCTGTGGGCGCGGGACGAGGTCAGTCTCAAGGAGATAGGGCAGGAGACAGGGCTGGATGCGGGGACCCTGACCCCCATCGTCAAGCGACTGGAGAGCAAGGGCTGGCTGACCCGCACCGTCTCCAGCGAGGATGAGCGGCAAAAATGCATCGGCCTGACCGAAGCGGGGCGCCAGCTGCAACTGGAGGTCAAGGAGTGCTGCCTGGCGGACAACTTGCGCAATCAGGTGGATCTGGCCGATGCTGAACTGGCCCAGCTCAAGCAGCTCTGCGATCGCATCTCGGCGCAACTGGGGCGCTGAGTGCAGCCGACCCATACAGCCTGAGGATCCACCCCATGAAAATCCTGTTGCCCCTGTTTGCCCTGTTGCTGACCGCCTGCAGTTCCGGTTCCCATGCCCCTTCGATGGCCATCGACGATGCCGATGCCTGGCAGGCGATCTGCAAGGACGGTACCCGGGTCAGGGCCGTGGTCGAAGAGGGGATCTGCGCGGATCATCGCGGTGTTGCCATGTGGACGAATAAGCCAAGAGCCGAGCGGATGGCAGAGGAAGCCGCCAAATAGTGTGATCCAGACGCCATAAAATGACACAACCGGCCAGTTGGCCGGTTTTTTTCGCGATCTCGCCTGCACTTTGCCACCTTGTTCATGGTGCACTCAGTTTTCTCTTCCCATACTGGCCCCACAGTTCCAAAAGAGGAGAGACAAGATGCAAACATCCTTGGTCGGGCTCTCCATTCTGTGGGGGCTGGCCAGTTTTGGTGTTCAGGGGGATTTCATCGAGAGCCGTGATTCCGTTGCGCCATCCTGGCAAGCCGAGTCCAGAGTGGAGATGGAAGGTTATCTGATCGAGTCGCTGGGCGAAGATCGCTGGCTGTTCGACAACGGCAGCGAGAGCCTGCTGGTCGCCCTGCCCCAGGGGCAGTGGGTGCCAACCGGCGAGCGGCTGCGGGTCAGCGGCGAGCCCCAGCAGGAGCAGGCCGGCTGGCTCTTGCAGGTGCAGGATGTCAGTCAGGTTGCGGTCTGACAGACGCGCCATCGAGCAAGCAAAAATGAAAAAGAGGAGGCCCAGGCCTCCTCTTTTTTTGTTGTTATCGGTTTTGTCGTGATGGCAGAGAGGGCGTGCCGCTCTGCCATCAGACCCTACCCCAGATGATTGAGCGGCAGCGCCGTCTTGTGCTTGATGCGACGCAGCACGAAGCTGGAACGCACCCCGGTCACCCCCGGAATGTGGGTCAGCTTGTCCAGCAGGAAGTGCTGGTAGTGTTCCATGTCCCGTACCACCACCTTGAGCTGGTAGTCGGCGTCGTTGCCGGTGATGAGGTCGCATTCCAGCACCTCTGGCAGCTCCTTGATGGCCTTGTCGAAATTCTCGAACCGCTCTGGGGTGTGTCTGTCCATGGAGATATGAATGTAGGCGGTGAGGGTGAGCCCCAGCTGGCGGGCGTTGAGCAGGGTGACGTGGGTATCGATGAGACCGGCATCCTCCAGCGCCTTGACCCGGCGGGAGCAGGGGGAAGGGGAGAGCCCGACCAGCTCGGCCAGCTCCAGGTTGCTGATGCGGCCATTTTCCTGCATCAACTCCAGAATATGCCTGTCTATGCGATCAAGTTTCAGCATTCTCCGTTCCTCGTTGCAATTACTAATTCACTTTTCCTAGATTAAGGGTGAACTATTGCAAAAACAACTGAAAAGACATGCTACTTCGCAACCACTCACCGCGCCGGCAGGGATACTATGGTTGCATCTTCCGGTGGCAAGACAGAAACCCAACCCGGTCTCTGTGGTGAAGGACCTTACCGGGTCAAGAACCCCATCAGCCGTCCGACCTTATCGGGAAACGACGGGCTGGAACGAGAGCATCCCCTCCCCGAAGGCAACAAAGCAGGCATCCCGGCGCCTGCTTTGTTGTTTCTGGCATTCGGCGATCAAGGATTCGGCGGCGTGATGCGGTAGAGACAGCGGTGATCCCCGTCCAGCAGGTATTGCTCCCGCTCCACCCCGGCCGGCGCCAGCAACTGGCGAAACATCTCCAGCTCGCTGCGACAAAATCCCCGGCAGGCCCGCGCCGCGGCGCAGATGGGGCAGTGACTCTCCCACAACAGCCAGCTGCCGTCCTCCTCCTGGCGCATGTCCGCCATATAGCCCTCTCGCGTGCGCTGCTCTTTCAGGGCGGCCAGCCTGTCGGCCAGCGCCAGCTGGGTCAGCTGTGCCTGATAACGACCCAGCTGTTGCTGCTCCCGTTGCTGGATCAGCCGCTCCATGCCGACCTCGCCAAACAACTGCTGGATATTGTCGATAAGCTGCAGCGTCAGCTCGCTGTGGGTATCGGGGAAGCGCTGCCAGGCCTGATCTGTCAGGTGCCACAGGCGCACCGGGCGGCCCCGGCCACGGGCCTCGTCGCTGAAACCCACCCAGCCGTCGGCTTCCAGCGAAATCAGATGCTGGCGGGCGCCCATGGAGGTCATCTGCAACTGCTCTCCCAGCTCGGCGGCGCTCTGAGGCCCGTGGCTTTTGAGCAGAAACAGTATCTTGTCGGTGCTGGCGTTCATTTGGCGGCTCTCGTTATCGGCAGGCGGTGGATCCGGGGGATCCATAGCATCTCGAGCAGAAACGGTATCTTGTCGGTGCTGGCGTTCATTCAGTGGCTCTCGCTATCGGCAGGCGTTGGATCCGGGGATCCATCGCATCTCGAGCAGGCGCGGGAGCTTGTCACGACTGGCGTTCATGGGCTCATTATGGATAGCGGTCTCCTTTAAATCAATAATTCACTTTACTTAATAATGCACCTTGCTCAGTATAAATAAACCAATAACTTTATTTAATGGGGCTGACATGGATGGGATCAAGGGACGGGCGACCCTCTGGGTATTGGTGATGACGGTGACACTGGCGGTGGCGGGGTTCAGCCTGCCTTCGCCCGTGCTGGCGCCGCTGATGCTGGATCCGGCGCAGGGCATGTTGACGCCACAGGCGTCGGACTGGAGTCGCAAGGTGTGGCTGGGTGTCATTATGGGGCTCTATCCGCTGTTTCAACTGGTGGGTGCCCCCTGGCTGGGGCGACTCTCGGACCGCCACGGCCGCAAGCCGATACTGACGGTCTGTCTGGTCGGCGTGCTGGCCGGTTATGCCATGATGGCGCTGGGGATCGCCTGGCGATCCCTGCCACTGCTGTTGCTGAGCCGGGTGGTGGAGGGTTTCTTCAATGGCGACATCGCCATAGTGCAGGCCATGGCGGCGGACATGAGCACCACCAAGACCAAGGCGCGCAGTTTCGCCTGGATCAACATAGGCATGAATCTGGGTTGGGTGCTGGGCCCCATGATCGGCGGTTATGCCGCCGTGGTATCGGGGGATTACAGCCTGGCCGCCTGGCTGGCGGTGGTCATGACCCTGGTCAACCTGCTGCTGGTGCTCTGGCTGTTGCCCAATCAGGCGCCGGTTGCCAGCCAGCAGCAGGCGCCTGCGTTCTCCTCCCGTCAGCTGTTGCTGCAACCGGCCCTGCTGCCCTACTTCGTGCTGACCCTGTTCAGCTACGGGGCCGTGCAGCTCTATTTCACCTACTTCAACGTCTGGCTGGTGGAGCGGCTGGCCTGGGGTCCGGTCCAGCTGGCGCAGGCGGCCGTGCTGGTGAGCGTGCCCATGATGCTGGGATCCTGGCTGGGATCCCGTCTCGCCCGCCACTGGCGGGGCAGCAGCTTGGGGATAGTCGGTCATCTGTTGATGGCGGCGGGCATGCTGATGTTCGTGCTGCCGGGCCACTGGTGGGGTCTGGCACTCACCTTCATCCCCGCTGGCATCGGCATGAGCCTGGGGGAGCTGGCGACCTCGGTGGCGGTCTCCAACCGCAGCCATGCCGAGCAGCAGGGGCAGGCGATGGGGATCTACCGAGGCCTGGCGGTGGGCAGCGAGATCCTGGCCGTGCTGGTGGGCAGTCTGGTGCTGCTGGCGGGCACAGAGTGGCCCTTCTATCTGGCGGCGTTGTGCGGTCTGATCTGTGCCGTCGGCTTCTATGGCCTGCGCCGGGCAGCGGACCGGCGGGAACGGCTCGACGTCCAGGCCGAAGCTGGTTGACGAGATCACAGTTCGGCGACGGGATGGCGGGCCGGACTTGCATCGTGGCGCCGACTCTGGGACGGTATGGCTCTTTGTATTCGTGTCCGATGTTGGAGGTGATATGAGTAGTTACCAGGCTATTGCGTTAGATATGGACGGTACCCTGCTGACCCGGGATCACAAGATCTCGTCCGCCACCCGGGCCGCGCTGGCCCAGGCGCGGGCCCACGGCATCAAGGTGCTGCTGGTGACGGGGCGCCACTTCATGACGGCTCGTCCCTTCCATCACGAGCTGGCCCTCGACACCCCCATCATCTGCAGCAACGGTGCCTACCTCTATGATCCGGTGCAGGAGAAGATCCTGGCGGGAGATCCGCTGGCGGTGGCCCCGCTCACCGAGCTGTTGGCCCAGGTCGAGGCGCAGCAGATGGGCGCCCTGTTCCACCTGAGCGAAGGGATCGGCTATATCGGCTGTGAGGATCACATTACCCGGATGCGCCACTGGTCGGCCAATCAGCCGGATCATCTCAAGATATCTCTGCTGCCTGCGGACGATCTGGCGAGCTGGCTGAAAAATCCGATCTGGAAGCTGGAGCTGTTCAACCAGGATCCCGCCCGCCTGCATCAGTTCATGGGGGAGGTGGTCGAGGCCATGCCCTTTACCCGTGACTGGGCGGCGCCCTATGCGGTGGAGCTGGTGCAACCTGGTTGCAGCAAGGGCAACCGGCTGGCCCGCTGGGCCCAGAGCGAGGGAATAGCGATGGAAAACGTGGTGGCGTTTGGTGACAACAACAACGACATCAGCATGTTCGAACAGGTAGGGCTGGCGGTCGCCATGGGCAATGCCGCCACCCATGTCCAGGCTCATGCCGACCTGGTGACTGCCGATCACAACGAAGACGGCATAGCGCTGGCGTTGCAGCGCTGGGTGCTGCCGTCGTAAGGATCTGCGACCAGAGGAAAGGGGCCACCCTGGCTGTAAAATAGCCAGGGTGGCCCCTTTGCATCAATGTCTGGAAGATAAGGGAGTCAGCCGGCCCAGGAGGCAGTTCCGGTTGTATTCGGTGGAAGAGGCTGCCCTGAGTCTTAATTGCCGAAGGAGAACTGGATCACCCGGTCCGGGAAACGGATCCGGTTATAGTCGCGGCGCAGCCCCTCGTAATGGCGGATGGCGCGCTCGCGCTGGGCCCGGTAGTAGTCGCGCTGCTTGCTGTCGTTCTCATTGCGGATCTGCCGCTCCAGCGTCTCGATGTCGCGTTCTGTCCGCTCCATGTCGCTCTTGAGATCGCTGAGCTGTTTCTCCACCAGATATTCCTGGCGACCGCGATCGTACTGGGTGAGGAAGCTGGCATCGTTGGGGCAGACCCCCAGATACTCGGCGCCTGACTTGCCCTTGCTGTAGGCGAGCTCGGGAATGCAGTAGAGCTCCAGCCCCTTGGCATAGCCCCGCTGCCACTCGGCTTTATCCACCTTGAGGCCGTATTCGCCACAGGTCGACACATAGTCACGGGTCGCCTGACGTGTCTTGCCCTGCTCCCCATCCTGATAGCCCAGGTTGTACCAGCTCATGGCGCGGCACTCCTCTTCCGACAGCGAGCTGCAACCGGCGAGCAGAAAAGGCAGGGTCAGCAACAGGATCTTGGGGGACATAAACGGGCTCCGGCATGGATGATGGGGGCATTCTAGTGAGGATGCCGGGTCAGGACAAGGGATGAGCGCGGGTCTTGGCTGGCGTCGTTTTCTGACGTTTTTGTCACTATTGGCGACGGGCCGGGGCGGGAGGGGCGGCTCACTTTCCTTGTGGTCATGGGCGAGGTAAACTGCGCCATCTTTTAACTGGCGCGTAACAAAAATAATGAAAGTCCTGACCGTCGATTACCGCTCGCCCGATGCGGCGCAGCGCTTCACCGAATCCCTGCGTACCACCGGCTTTGGCGTGCTGACCCACCACCCCATCCCGAAAGAGCTGGTGCAGTCCATCTATGACAACTGGTATCGCTTCTTCATGAGCGAACAGAAGCAGGATTTCCTGTTCAACCGCGAGACCCAGGATGGCTACTTTCCGCCCTCCGTGTCCGAGGTGGCCAAGGGTCACAGCCAGAAGGACATCAAGGAGTACTTCCATCTTTATCCCTGGGGCCAGATGCCGGAAGAGCTGAAGGCGCAGGCGATGGAGTACTATCGCCTCGCCAACGATCTCGCCGCCGAGCTGCTGGGCTGGGTGGAGCAATACACCCCGGCCGACATCGCCGCCCACTACAGCTGCCCGCTCTCCTCCATGATTGAAGAGAGCCAGAAGACCCTGCTGCGGGTGCTGCACTATCCGCCGTTCGACGGCACAGAGGCGCCGGGTGCCATCCGCGCCGCCGCCCATGAAGACATCAACCTGCTGACCATTCTGCCCGCCGCCAACGAGCCGGGCCTGCAGGTGAAGGGATCCGATGGGGAGTGGATGGACGTGCCGTGCGATTTTGGCACCCTGATCATCAACATAGGTGACATGCTGCAGGAGGCCTCTCGCGGCTACTACCCCTCCACCACCCACCGCGTCATCAACCCGACCGGCGGCAGTGCCAGCAAGTCCCGTATCTCACTGCCGCTGTTCCTTCACCCGCGGCCGGACGTGGTGCTCTCCGAGCGTCACACCGCCCACAGCTACCTGATGGAGAGGCTGCGGGAGCTGGGGGTTATCTAGTCCCAAAACGCGCACTCATGACAGCCAGAACCGGAGCAAAAATGCTCCGGTTTTTATTTGTTGGCACGATGGCGCGTTAAATCTAATTTAATTAGGTAATGATGCCAATAAATCGGTTTTTAGCCAGATAAGTGGCGTTGTGATTGCGTGGCCCCACCCGTACTCTGAGCGCCATTTCGGGCCCAGGTGGTGGGCACCTGTATTGGAGTTCTTATGAAGCAGTCCCAATGGTCATCCCGGCTCGGTTATATCCTGGCCGCCGCAGGCTCCGCCGTCGGTCTCGGCGCTATCTGGAAGTTTCCCTATGTGACGGCCGCCAACGGTGGCGGTGCCTTCCTGCTGGTGTTCTTGCTGTTCAGCTTCACCCTGGGGGTGGCCGTGCTGATGGGGGAGACACTGCTCGGCAGCCTGAGCCGCCGTGGTGTGGTGGGGGCGTTTAGCGCCCTGATGGGCAAGCGCTGGCGCTGGGTCGGGGCCATGGGGCTGCTCTGCAGCCTGCTCATCTTCAGCTTCTACAGCGTGGTGGGGGGCTGGACCCTGGGTTACACCGGCATGGCGCTGGCGGGTAGCCTGCAACATGGGGATGGCGCCGCGCTGACTGCCCGTTTCAACGACTATGTCGGCGATCCGCTCTGGCCCGTGCTGACCCACCTGCTGTTTGCCGGGCTCACCTGGTGGTTCGTGCAGGGCGGCGTGCAGCAGGGGGTGGAGCGCACCCTGCGCTGGATGATGCCAGCCCTGTTCATCATGATACTGCTGCTGGTGGCCTTCGGCCTCACCCTGCCCAACGCCATGGCCGGGGTGCGCCACTTCCTGATGCCGGACTTCAGCAAGCTCGGCATGTCCGGGGTGCTCGATGCCATGGGGCTGGCCTTCTTCTCCCTCTCCATTGGCCTCGGCATTCACACCACCTATGGCGCCTACCTGCCTTCCAGCGACGGGGTCGGCCGCTCCAGCCTCTGGGTGGTGCTGCTGGCGAGCCTGATCGCCGTGCTGGCGGGCTTGATGATATTCCCCGTGCTGGCGGCGACCGGCATAGATCCCGCCGCGGGACCGGGGCTCACCTTCATGACCATGCCGGCCGTATTCCAGCTGTTGCCGTTCGGCCAGGGGCTGGCGGTGATCTTCTTCTCCCTGCTGGTGGTGGCTGCGCTCTCCTCGGCCATCTCGCTGCTGGAGCATCTGCAGTGCTTTATCTGCGAGAGCTTTGGCTGGTCGCGTCGCGCGGCCTGCGGCCTGATTACTCTGCTGGTGATGGTGAACGGCATTCCGGTCAGCCTGTCGTTCGGCCCCTGGGCGGAGGTGACCCTGTTTGGCAAGAACATCTTCGAGCTGCTCGACTTTGTCACCTCCAACCTGATGATGCCCATGTTCGGGCTGGCGCTCACCCTGTTGCTGGGCTGGAAACTGGGTCAGCAGGCGCTGCCCCGTGGATTGGCACAGCACTGGCGCACCCTGGTGATGGGCTGCTGGCGCTGGCTGGCGCCCTTGCTGATCGGCGGCATCCTGGTGCGGGGATTAGTGTAACTAGGGTTGGCGACTTCTGGCTGGCACAGCTGCGGATCAGTGGGGGCCTGGTGCGGGGATTGGTGTAACTGGGGCTGGGGATCGCTGGCTGGCACCGCTGCGGATCAGTGGGGGCCTGGTGTGGGGGTTGGTGTAACTGGGGTTGGTGATCGCTGGCTGGCACCGCTGCGGATCAGTGGGGGCCTGGTGCGGGGGCTGGTGTAAAGGATTCAGGGTTGGGCGGGCGGCTGCGCCTGTCCATGTCTGGCTTTGACCTTGTCGATGGCGGCCTGCCAGCGGGCGATCACGGCGTCATCCTCGCTTTTGGAGAAGGCGATGTAGAGCCAGGACTCGTGCAGCAGCACTTCTGATCTCACCACGCTGCGCGGGGATAAGCCCATCTGGTCCAGGGTGGCGCTCATGATCAGATCGCCCATCGGGAAGGCATCTATCTTGCCGAGCACCAGCCGCTCGACGGCCTCCTCGACCGTCTTGTAGCGCACCAGATTGGCATAGCCCTCATGGGTCAGCCGCTCGTCATCGGCACTGCCGAGCAGGACGCCGACCCGCTCCAGCTGGCGCAGCTGGGCCAGGTCGGTCAGCGGCTGGCTGCCCCTGGCCTGGTAGATCAGCACCCGGTTCAGAAACAGCGGCCCCACCCACTTGAACTGGGCTTCCCGCTGGGGCGTGCGCAGCACCACGAACATGGCAAAACCCGGCTCGGCCCGGGTCAGGGCCAGCGCCCGCTTCAAGGGATAGAGCTTGATGGGGTAGTTGACCCCCATCTCCTGCTGGGCTTCCCGCACCAGCCGAACGGCCAGCCCGCCGAGCTGGCCATCACGGGACTGGGTGAAGGGGGGCAGCTCATGGCTGAGCAGGGTCAGGGCGGGTTGCGCCGACAGGGTCAGGCTGCCCAGCAGTAGCAAGGGGAGAAGCGTCCATTTCATGCGGTATCCGGTCCGGTGCGTCACGTCTGTGCATCCATGCTGATCAGGGGCACTGGCCTGCCCGCAACGCGGGGGAGGGGCGTGTTGCCCCCTGTTTCGGCGGCTCATGTGCCCACAAAGGCTAAGACTATTATCGTTCAATGGATTGGCCGAGCGAGGCGCGGTGCGCATTTTTCCTGCATGGAGAGCGGGCTGCGCCGATTTTTCAGCCAGATTGAAAAATTTTTATCAACTATGTGTCAATTTTTCTTTCCATGGTTTAGGCTGTGGCTCCTTTTTGGCGTTCAGGTCACTCCATCCATGTCACCGATTTTCGCGCTGTCCGGCCGATTTTTTAGCTCGCAAGAGAGGTGACCTTGCACGCGCAGTTTGTCTGAATGTTCATTGCAAAGGTCGCCACCAGGCGGCCTTTTTTGTTGTTACGTATTGTGTTGTCAGCCATGGAGTATCGATTCGATGTTGTCTTCCCCGGAGGTTGTATGAGCCAGGTTCAGTGGTCTTCCCGTCTCGGTCATGTGTTGGCGGCGGCCGGCACGGCCATCGGCCTCGGCGCCATCTGGAAGTTTCCCTATGTGACGGCCACCAATGGCGGCGGCGCCTTCCTGCTGGTGTTCCTGCTGTTCAGCTTCACCCTGGGGGTGGCCGTGCTGGTGGGTGAGACGCTGCTCGGCAGCCGCAGCCAGCGCGGGGTGCTCGGCGCCTTCAACAAGCTGGTTGGGCCTAACTGGCGCTGGATGGGCTACATGGGAATACTGTGCGGCTTCTTCATCTACAGCTTCTACAGCGTGGTCGGCGGCTGGACCGTGGGCTATGCGGCGCTGGCGGTGGCGGGCAAGCTCAACCTGAGCGAGGGTTCGGCGCTGACCGCCCTGTTCAACGGCTATGTCAGTGACCCCTGGTGGCCGGTGCTGACCCATCTGGTGTTCGCCGGACTGACCTGGTGGTTCGTGCAGGGCGGCATTCAGAAGGGAGTGGAGCGGGCGCTGCGCTGGATGATGCCGGCCCTGTTCATCATGATGTTGCTGCTGGTGGCGGTGGGGCTCTCCATGCCCGGCTCCATGGCCGGGGTGCGTCAATTGCTGCTGCCGGACTTCTCCATGCTGACCGGCCAGAGCGTGCTGGATGCGCTGGGGCTGGCCTTCTTCTCCCTCTCCATCGGCCTTGGGGTGCACACCACCTATGGCGCCTACCTGCCAAGCAGCGAGGGGGTGCTGCGCTCCGGGGTCTGGGTGGTGACGCTGGCGAGCCTCATCTCTGTGCTGGCGGGCTTGATGATCTTCCCGGCGCTGGCGTCCACGGGTATTGATCCGACTGCCGGGCCAGGGCTCACCTTCATGACCATGCCCGCCGTGTTCAGCCATCTGCCGTTTGGTCAGGGGCTGGGGGTGGTGTTCTTCCTGTTGTTGCTGGTGGCGGCGCTCTCCTCCTCCATCTCCATGCTGGAGCATCTGGTGCGCTTCACCACCGAGGAGTGGGGCTGGTCCCGCCGTGGCGCCTGCCGGGTGCTGACCTTGCTGATCATGGCCTCCGGCATCCCGGTCAGCCTGTCGTTCGGTCCCTGGAGCGAGCTGACCCTGTTTGGCAAGACGATTTTCGATCTGCTGGACTACCTCACCTCCAACCTGATGATGCCGCTGTTCGGCCTGGTGCTGACCCTGCTGCTGGGCTGGCGACTGGGAGACAGCATATTGCCCGCCGGCCTCTCCCCGCTGCTGCGCTTCGGCCTGCTCTGGTGCTGGCGTCTGGTGGCGCCGCTGCTGATCGCCGGTATCCTGGTGCGGGGTTTGTTGTAAGCCGGGCTCTGCCTGGGTGCCTGCTAGCAGGGGCCGGCCGTGCCGGGCTCTGCTTGGGCGTCTGATAGCGAAGCCCGACCTGTGCCGGGCTCAGTTGGGCGGCGTGGTGGGCAATCTGGGGTTCAGGTGTGACCTGATGTGCAGCAGCGTCTTCTGGTACGCCGCCGCATGGTGTTCCATGAAGGAGGCGCTGTGGGTCAGACGCCGCTCCAGCCGGTCAACCAGCAGCGCCACCTTGGGGGCCGGCATGCCGGCGGGCCAGCACAGTTGCAGCAACTCCAGCAGTTGCCAGGCATCGCCGGGCAGCGCCGGAAACTCCTCCTGCAGGGTCAGGGCGTACTGTACGGCGAGCTGATGCTGGCCGGCCACTGTCGCTCTCTGCCGCTCCTGGCGCAGATAGGTCAGCCGCTGTTCACGGCGCTCCAGCTGTTGCATCTGGTCTGTGACCACCTGCTTGAACAGCTGCTGGAGCAGGGGGGACGGTGCCACCCTGGCCTGATACTGGCTGAGCTGCGTCAGGTAGCGCTGGGCGTGGTGGGGCAGGCCGCAGAACTGGCTGACGGCAAAACCGAGCAGCTGGTTGAGGTGTGTGTCCCGCGCCGCCTCCGGCGGGTGTCTTGCCAGCAGCACCAGGGCCTCGTCGAAGCGGTAATCCAGGCTCAGCATCAGGGCCTGCAGCAAGGCATCCTCATGGGCGCGCAGGGTCACGGCCTGACTGAGGTACTGATACTCCTGCTGCAACGCGCTGATCCGGGCCGCCGTGGGGTAGTGCCAGATCACCGCCAGACTGGCGTTCAGAATGAAATTCTCGATGGATATCCGGAACTTGTGTTCGGAAAAGAAGCGCAGGCTGAGGGCGTTGGCCTGTTCGAGCGCCTTCCCTTCGTCTTTGAGCAGCAGGGCCAAGAGGATGGCGGCCTGGCGCCACTCGGGCTGCCAGGGTTGCTTGTGCAGCAACTGGTTGAGCACCTCCCAGGCGGATTCCCATTGTGACTCGTGCAGCAGGCAGGCCAGCATCAGCTCCAGCTGTATGCTGGGTGGCAGCCGTTCCTGATTGCGGGCCAGATCCTTGCGCGCGCTGTCCAGCTTGTTCAATCCCAGCAGTGAGTGGATCAGGCCCTTGCGCGGCCACCAGGCGTCGTGTTCCGTGGTGCACATGGCATAGTGCTGGGTGGCGTGGAAGTGGTCCTGCTGCTGCAGCAACATGTAGCCCTTGACCCTGTCCAGCAGCGGGCCCAGCTCCCTGTGCTTCTGTTGCTGATAGAGCAGGTCTTCACACAGGGCGCAGCCGATATGCCACTCCCTCAGCTTCATCGGGGCGGGCAGGGGGCGGGTCAGCCCGGTCAGCAGCACCAGATCGCGCAGGCAGAGCGTCAGCTGCTCTGCGGTGAACGGCATGGGCAGGTGCAGCGGGAAGTAGAGATCCGAGGGGGGATACTGGAGCAGATCATGATCCTCATCCAGCAGCAGCAGCACACAGCCCGGTTCGAGCAAGCCCAGATAGTGCGCCTCCTGCAGCAGGCGGATCCCTTCGCGAGCCTGATGGCGATACTGGCGGCAGATGACGGCATCGAACGACTGCTGACGCAGCAGGGTGGGCAGGGTGGTGAGCTCTTTGCAGTGGATCAGTTGGGATGGCGCAATACCGTGCTCATTCAACCCCTTGGAGAGGGCCGAGCTGAGCATGGCATCGTCTTCGATCAACAGGATCTGCATCCTTGGCACTCCTTTGCGGGATCACAGTACGAGGAAGTATGGCACGCAACCGGATTCAAAAAGAGCTAATGTTATCGCCCAGCCACGAGCCCGGGTCAATCCCTCCTCCGGTCAAGATAGTGGAGGATTGATGAGAAAGACCACAACCCCCCCATAGGCGGGGGTCTGCGCCAATCTCGTTTCCCAGGCGGGATCCCACTCTCCCCCCTGGGCCAGTCCCAGCTTGAACGGCAGGGTCAGCCGGTGCAGTGCCTGCAGATAGCGGGCGTAGCCGGGTTCCGTCCTGCGACCCCGATAAGTCTGTACCACCATCTCGTCGATCACCCCGGCCAGCGCGTTCAGCTCCCCTATGTCGCCGGTACGGGTCCAGTCCAGCAGGCCAGTGATGCTGATGGCGTAGCGGGCGGGCAGCTGGCGTCGCAGCTGGCGCAGGAACTGGCCATAATCGGCCAGCCGATGGGTGCGGGCATCGAAATCTATCTGGATGCCGCGTACCTCATTGCCCTTTCGCTGCCAGGCTGCCAGCTGGTTTTCGAGGTTCTGCAGCAGCCTGGCATCCCAGTCGAGCCGCTCCACCCGATAGGCGAGCCACAGCTCGCCGACGGGCAGCTTGCTCGGCGCTATGCCCTGCCCCTGAAAACGCAGGGGCAGGGCCGAGTCCAGGGGGCCTATCTCGCCCTGATGCAGATAGAGCCGCTCGGCCTGTTGCAGCACGGGCTGGGGTCTGACCCCGGCCCACAGCCAGAACTGCCGATACTGTCTCGCCTCGACGGCGGCCCCGGCATCCGTGCCGAGCAGGGCCAGCATCACCAGTAATATTTGAGCTGCTTTGCCCACTGGCTGGTCCCGTGTTGCTGCTTGAGGGTGTTGAACCAGGCCTTGCGCTGGTTGACGGACACCTGCTGACTGCCACAGCCGTTGCTGCCGCTCGGGGCGTAGCAGTTGATGGCACGATAGAGGGCGTAGGCCTTCTCTTCCCTGGCGGCCTTGGGATTGGCAATGACCCTCTGATACCAGTCGAGGCGGCTGCTCTGCTTGCCGGCAAACAGATCCGGGCTGCCCGCCAGGGTATCGGCCCCGGGGCGCGACAGCAGGGGATCCCAGTCCAGCCCCTGCGCCAGGAAGAACTCGCCCAGGCAGTTGAGCGCCTTGGGCGACCTGGGATTGTCGGCCAGGGTGGTGATCACCGAGGTCAGGGCCGGGCACTGGTAATCCTGGCTGCCTTGCCAGTCGAACGGCGCCGTGGCGGGGCGGCCCGCCAGATCCTGCAGGAAGCCCCGGTAGTCGCCATGGGTCAGCTGCTTGTAGCTCAGGGTGTAACTGGCGCGCTGGCGCAGGGTGTCGGAGGCCTGTTCATCCAGGGCCATGCGGCGCAGCAGAGGCGCGGGTGCCACATATTCCAGCAGCGGAATGCGGTAGTGATCGCTCTTGATGGGGCTCTCCTTGGCGAAGATCTGCTCCAGCTGACCGGCCCGTTCCAGCGTCATGGCCAGGGCCAGCTGCAACAGCTGATCCTGCAAGGGGGTCGGCTGGTTGGCGAGCAGGGCGCGCCACTGTTGTTCGGCGGCGGGCCACGCTTGCCGGGCTGCCAGCGCCATCCCCTTCAACACCTGCTGACTGAAGGCCAGGTTATCCAGAGGGCCTGCGCCGAGCGCGGGGGCGGCCGCCACCACGGCGTCATAGTCCTTGGCGAGGTAGTAACGCTCGGCCTGCTGCAGATAGGCGAGCCAGGCCAGGTTGCTGGCAAACTGGGAGGTCTGCTGCGTCAGCTCGGCGGCTTGCAGCGGCTGCCACTCATCCCAACTGTCATGGATCCGCAGCCGGCGCAGATCCTGCACCAGGGTCAGCATGGGCATGGCCGCCGAGCCGGTGAAGCCGGGCTGCATCAGCAGCTTGAGATCGATCTCGTTGACCAGATCCGGCGCGCTTTGCCGTTGGCTCGCCTGCAGATAGTGACTCGCCAGCAGCTCCTTGTCTCCCTTGAACCAGGCCAGCCGACGCAGCAGCCCGGTGGCGGAATCCAGATAGCGCCCCTTTGGATAGCGGGCGCGGTAGTCGCCGATGAGCTGCTCGCTGCGTTGCACGGCGGCCTTGTCAATCTGGTTGCGATCCAGAGTGCCCCAGTCGTCGAAGGCGCTTTGCTGGGACAGGTTGAGGGCGACCCGGATCCGCATGTAATCGGCCGTCTCCTTCAGCCAGGGCTGGTCCTGCCCGGCGAGGGCGGCAAACAGGGCGTCGGCCTGTGCGAACTCCCCCTGATAGAAGTGTTGGCTGGCGGTCAGGTAGTCGGCGAAACCCTGGGCTGCGGGCGACAGCGGCGCTGGCTTGCTTTGGTCTTGAGCCGTGCCCTGATCCGCATCCTGCGGCTGACCGCACTGACCCAGCATGGCCAGCCGCTGGCTTGCCAGCTGGCTGCGATCGCTGGCGGTGAGTGCCGGCGTCTGCGCCAGTGCCTGCAGGAAGGCTTCGGCCGAGACGGGATTGTTGCTGATGCAGCGCCCCTCGCTCCAGCCGGCGGCACGCTCCAGAGCTGCCTGGGTGGTGCTCTCCTCGATGCCGAGACCGGCGGCCAGTGCCGGCAGGGGATCCGGCCCGGCGGGCCCAGTGTCGCCGACGGCCGGGCTTATCAGCGCATCGACCGTGAAGGGCAGGGGCAGGGCCCCGTCGGGCAGTGAGAAGGCCTGCTCATCGGCCAGCAGCAGGGCCAGATTGGTGCGGGTGTCGTTATCGGGGGAGAGAAACGGCAGCCCGTTCAGGTGGCACTGGGCGGCGGTCAGTTGCAGGGTGAGCGGCGTTTCGCAGCCATCCGGGCCGCAGGCCAGCACGGGCAGGCTGCACAGCGCCAGCCACAGGGGGGGCAGTTTCATGGGGGAGATCTCCGGCCAGGGGCAGGGGGAACGGGATGGGGGCAAGCTACAAGATGTGGCCAAGCCTTTCAACTGACCATAGGGGCAGCTGCCTGGCCTACTGCAGACCCGGGCCTTTGGCGGAGAAGGGGCAGTCGTTCTGGCGGATCAGGTGGAAACCCTGGCCGTCGCGGCCCTGCCAGCTGAGGGCAAGCTGGCCGAGGCGACCCAGGTGGCGCAGCTCGAATTCGTAACGCAGGCAGGGGTTGTCGATGGGCAGGGTCGCCATGCCATCTGGCAGCCGGTAGTGGTAATTGAGCAGCGGCCCATCCTGCAGCTGGCGCTGCACCGGCTGCAGGCCCTCTTGCGTCTGGGCTGGGGTGGCCAGCGCGCGGCGCAGACTGAGCGGCGCGTCTATCGCCTTCTGGTAATGGAGGCCGTTCATGGCCGCCAGCTCCTCCTCCAGCCGCTGCAGCTCCCCTTCCAGCCCGGTCAGTGCCGCGCCCAGCTGGTGATGACCGGGCGAGGCGCAGCCCCCCAGCAGCAGGGTGAGAAGCAGGAGTGAGACGCGGGTCGGGTACATGGGCTCTCCTTCGAGCGCGCGGATCTGGGCGTATTGGGCCAAACAGTGGCTGACTATAGCAGGGGATTGGGGGGCGGTGAGCCCCGCAGCAGCTGCGCCAGCCGCTCCAGCCCCTCGGCGACGCGGGCATCCGTGGCCGGTTGGCTCAGGCTCAGCCGTACCCCTTGCGGCGCGGCGAACTGGCCGGCGGCGAAGTGTTCCCCGCTCGCCACCCCGACGTCAAGGGCGTTGGCCGCCTCGGCGAACGCCTGGCTGCGCCAGGGCTCCGGCAGCGGCAGCCAGGCATGCATGGATCCCGCCTGCCAGCGGGCTCCCGGCAACAGGTGGCGCAGCAGCTCGCCGCGACGTGCCAGGATCTGCCGCTGCTGCTCGACCAATGGCATGATCTGGCGCTGGCTCACCAGCTTGCAGGCCAGCTCGATCAAGAGCGGACTCACCATCCAGCTCGACAGTCGCATCGCCTGGGCGAAGGCGTTGCGCAGGGCGGGCGGCGCCAGCACGAAGCCGACCCGCAGGCCGCCACAGGCGATCTTGGCCAAGCTGCCGAGATAGATGACCCGCTCCGGCGCCAGGTTGATCAGGGGCGCCACCGGGATACTGGGCAGCAGGCCGTTGACGTCATCCTCGATGATCAGCAGATCGTGGCGGCGGGCGATGGCGACGACGGCCTCGCGCCGCGCCTGGCTCATGATGGCGGTGGTGGGATTTTGCAGCGTGGGGGTGAGGTAGAGCAGCTTGGCTCGCCGCGTGCGGCAGGCGGCCTCCAGCGCGGCGGGCAGCAACCCCTCCTCATCCATCGCCAGTCCCACCACCTGATTCTTCAGCTGGCGGGCATTGCCCAGCATGCCGGGGTAGCTGAGCCCTTCGCACAAAATGGTCTCTCCCACGCAACCGGTGGCCAGCAGGGAGAGCATGATGCCGTGCTGGGCGCCGTGGCTGAACAGCAGGCGCTCCTCGCTGCCGTGCACCCCCTGCTCGGCCAGCCAGTCGATGAAGAGCTGGCGCTGGCCGGGCTGGCCCGCCTCCTTGTCGTAGCCGAGCAGGGCATTGAGATCCCCGTCGGCCAGCTCCCCCAGCATGGGACGTATGATGGCGGCCCTGTCCAGCTGCACCGGCAGGTTCTGCCACAGCTCGATGCGGTGCCCCTCCTCCTTGCGGATCACCCACTCGTTGGCCGGATCCATGCCCGCGCCCTTGACCCAGGTACCGTGTCCCACCTTGGCGGCCAGCAGGCCGCGTCGTTCCGCCTCCCCATAGGCGCGGGTGATTGTGCCGACCGTGACCCCCAGCCGATCCGCCAGCGCCCTGTGGGTAGGCAGCCGGGTCTGGGGCGGCAGGGAGCCATCCTGAATGGCCTGCTCTATGGCCTTCACCAGCTTGAGATAGAGGGGGCCGTCGAAGGGGGCCAGGTCCGGGGTCCAGATTGTCATGGTGACAATAAATCCATTGATCCAAATTTGTTCGCAATATAGCGTGAATTTACACCCAATAACAATCAAGAATGGCACATTGTATCGATACAATGTGTGCAGTTCAGGAGTCAATGATGACGATAGAATGGTATGCCACCCTGTTTGGTTTCGCCGTGCTCACCTGTGGCACGCCGGGCCCCAACAACCTCATGCTGACCGCCTCTGGCGCCAACTTCGGGGTGCGCCGCACCCTGCCGCACCTGATGGGCGTGGCTGTGGGTCAACCCGTGCTGCAACTTGTGCTGGCGCTGGGGCTCTATCCTCTGTTCGAGCGCTGGCCCCTGCTGCGGCTGGGGCTGCAGATCTTCGGCAGCCTCTATCTGTTGCTGCTGGCATGGCGCATCGCCGTGGCCGGTGCCCCCGGTGATCCGGCCAGACGCGCCCGTCCGCTGACCCTGCTGGAAGGGCTGGGATTCCAGTTTCTCAATCCCAAGGCCTGGATGATGGGCATCTCCGCCATCAGTCTGTTCAGCCTGACCGGGGTCAGCTACTGGCCGAGCCAGCTCGCCGTGATGACCATGTTTGTGCTGGTGGCCCTGCCGGTCTGCTTTGTCTGGGTCTTGTTCGGCCATCAGCTGAGCAACTGGATCTGCACGGATCGGGGCTGGCGGCGCCTCAACGGCTCCCTCGGTGTGCTGACGGCGCTCTGTGTAGTCATGCTCTGGTATTGAGCCGCACCGCGCTGGCGGGCAAGAAAGAGCCATTTCTGACTTGTCGCCGCGGGGCTGGCTCTGCATATTAGAAGGCTTGCCGCCGAGCCGGCGTTTGTATCACCAAGAGGTTGAGATGGATCTGAACTGGTTGTTTCCCCTGGCGGGCTTTGCCCTCATCACCTGCGGTACGCCGGGCCCCAACAACATGCTGCTCACCAGTGCCGGGGCGGCGCAGGGCTTTCGCCGCACCCTTCCCCTGCTGGTGGGGGTAGTCGGGGGGATCAATCTGATGATCCTGGCCACGGCGCTGGGACTTGGCGTCATGTTTGAAAAGGTGCCGCTGCTGCACGACGGTCTCAAGCTGATCGGCTCGGCCTACCTGCTCTGGCTGGCCTGGAAGGTGGCGACCGCCAGCGGCCCGGCCGAGGGCAACCGGCCGCTCATCCCGGCCCATCAGGGCGCCATGCTGCAACTGCTCAACCCCAAGGCCTGGATGATGGCGCTCTCCGCCATCAGCGGCTTCACCCTGGCGGGAGAGGCCTACTGGCCCTCCGCTATCTGGGTGCTCGGCATCTTCTTCGTGACCGGCCTCTATACCGGTGCCTTCTGGGTGCTGTTCGGTGCCCAGGTGCGCCGCATCATCCACACCGCCCGTGGCTGGCGTCGTTTCAATCTGGGCATGGGGATCGCCACGGCGGCCTGCGTGCTGATGATCTGGATTTAGTCCGGGCCTGACCTTGAGCCCGGGCCTTTACCGGCTGTCTTGTTGGCCCTGCGGGGCCTTTTTTATTCCATTGGCGACGTGGTGAGCGGCGCCCTCTGTTCGGTTTGTACAAGGAGGTCCCATGAAATGTATCGGTCTGCTGGGTGGCATGAGCTGGGAGTCCACCGTCAGCTACTATCAGGCGCTCAACCGGGGCGTGCGGGCGCGGCTCGGCGGCCTGCACTCGGCGCGGGTGCTGCTGAGCAGCGTCGACTTTGCCGAGATAGAGCGGTTGCAGCACGTCGGCGACTGGCCCGCCACCGCCCGCCTGCTGGCGGCAGAAGCGCGGGCCATCCAGGCCGGCGGCGCCGATTTCTTGCTGATCGGCACCAACACCATGCACAAGGTGGCGCCCGAGATTGAGGCCGCCATCGATATTCCGCTGCTCCATATCGCCGATGCTACCGCCCGTCGCCTGCAAGTTGACGGGATACAAAGGGTCGGGCTGCTCGGTACCCGCTTCACCATGGAGCAGGATTTCTACAAGGGGCGGCTGCAGGACAAGTTCGGGCTGGAGGTGCTGGTGCCCGGTGAGGCGCAGCGGGAGCGGGTGCACCGCATCATCTATGACGAGCTCTGCCTTGGCGACATTCGCGACGCATCGCGGGCCGAGTATCTGGCCATCATAGCCGGGCTGGCCGAGGCGGGCGCCCAGGCGGTGATCCTGGGCTGCACCGAGATTGCGCTGCTGGTGGGGGATGCCGAGGCCGCAGTGCCGCTCTACGACACCACCGCCATCCATGCCGAGGCGGCGGTCACCCTGGCGTTGGCCTGATGGCAAGCGGGTGAGCCAGATGGTGGAGGATGCCCGGGCCGCGGTGCCGCTCTACGACACCACCGCCATCCACGCCGAGGCGGCGGTGAGCCTTGCGCTGGCCTGAGGGCAAGCGTATGAGGCAGATGGTGGAGGATGCCCGGGCCGCGATGCCGCTCTACGACACCACCTCCATCCACGCCGAGGCGGCGGTGAGCCTGGCGCAGCCCTGCTGGAGCACAAGGACACCGGCATGATGATATTGTTCACGGTGGAAGAGTAAAAAGATGGCCCGAACGGGGCCATTTGTTCATTTCACTGGTCAGATCTCACTATCTACGCACATCACATACCCCTTGGCATAAAAGCGTGTAAAATTGCGCCCTGAATTTCCCGGCCAGCGCGCGCTGGCCGCGACTCCTTACATGCAAGGCAGACACTGTGACAGAAGTAGATAGATTCGCGGACATTCGCCCCTACCGCGATGAAGAAGTGCCGGCAGCCATAGAACGGCTGATCCGGGATGATGAATTCGTCGGCGCCATCGCCAAGTATCGTTTCGGCTCCCTGATGAGCTGGCTGGGCTGGGCCATACGCCCGCTGATCCGCCAGTTCCTGCGCTACAAGTGGTCCAAGGTGACCACCATCCATCAGGTACAGATGGGCGTGACCCGTTACATGTCCCGCATGATTGCCACTTCCACCAAGGGAGTGACCTTCTCGGGGATCGAGCATCTGAAGAAGGAGCAGGGCTACCTGTTTGTCTCCAACCACAGGGACATCGCCATGGATCCGGCGTTCGTCAACTGGGGACTGCATACCCACGGCTTCGATACGGTGCGCATCGCCATCGGTGACAACCTGCTGCGCAAACCCTGCGCCACCGAGCTGATGAAGCTCAACAAGAGCTTCATCGTCAAGCGCTCCGCCAAGGGGCCGCGGGAGATGATGAAAATGCTCGGCGAGCTGTCTGCCTACATAGGCCAGTCGGTGCACGAGGGTCACTCCATCTGGATCGCCCAGAAGGAAGGGCGCGCCAAGAATGGCGATGACAAGACGGATCCGGCCATCCTCAAGATGTTCTACGTGGACGGCAAGAAGCAGAAAATCGACTTCGTCGACTACATGCGCAGCCTCAACATAGTGCCGGTCAGCATCAGCTACGAGCTGGATCCCACCGACAAGGCCAAGGCGCGCGAGCTGTACGAGAAGTCGGTCAACGGCAGCTACGAGAAGGGCGAGTTCGAGGACATCGAGAGCATAGTCGCCGGCATCGTCGGCCAGAAGGGGCGGGTACACGTCTCCTTCGGCGCCCCCATCACCGAAGGCTTCAGCGATCCGGACGAACTGGCGGCGCTGATCGACAAGGCGATCTGGGGCAACTATCGCCTCTTCCCGGGCAACTACCTGGCCGCAGATGTGTCCGGCAAGGCCAATACCATAGAGCAGGCGGCCTTCCTGACTCGTCAGTCAGAGGTGCCACAAGAGCACAAGGCCATCTGGCGCGCCATGTATGCCAAGCCGGTGGAAAACGCCCGCAAGGCTTGAATGACACCGGTTGTGCGAAAAAAACGGGAGCAGATGCTCCCGTTTTTGCGTCTGGTCAAAGTCGGCGGCGATGGAGTAGTGAATAATATTGTTTCAGCTGGTACGATCACTGGGCGAATACGCTTGCGCCTCTTGGCAAGCTGCGGATGAGTGTGTAACAGTGGCCTCATCACGCTCGGCACGAGCAAATGCTCTACTCCTGTCTGCACGGATTGCAGACGGTGTGACACAAGGACCTGAACAGGGTCCTTTTTCATTTTGCGGCAAAGATGTCGCCTGAATACACCTAAGGATCCGCTCGCCATGATCACCGGCAGTCTGAATACCCTGCAGCGCACGCCGCTGCCCGCCCCGCTGGATAGCATCATGGCCGAGGTGGTGAAGAGCGTGGAACAGTGGCTGAATGCGCCGCTCGGCAAGCGCGAGATCGACGGCCTCACGCTGTTCTGTCTGGTGAGCGAAGAGCTGACCGAGCCGGCCGCGGATCGCCGTGGCGAGTTCCATCAGCAGTATCTGGATATCCAGCTGCTGTTGCGTGGTGAAGAGTGGATAGGGGTCGGGCCTCATGCTTATGGCAATGAGGGTGCCGATCATCCCCATCCCGATCTCTGGTTCGTCGACGACGAACAGACCAGTTATCTGGCGTTGCAGCCCGGCGACTTCGCCATCTTCTGGCCGGGAGAACTGCATCGCCCTCTCTGTACCCCCAACCAGCCGGCTCAGGTGAAGAAGCTGGTGGTCAAGGTGCACAGGGATCTGCTGGCCGGCCTGTAACCGCCGGCGCAGCCTGGCCAAGATGAGTGCACTGAATCATCAGGATCCGCATTCGACGTGTGGCCAAGATGAGTGCACGACATCATCCGGATTTGCACTTAACGTATTGAAAAATTGGGCGCACTTTCCTGCGACCATAAGCCCCCGGCAGGGGAATCCCATCCACTTCTGGATGACACGACACTGTCGGCATAAAGCCGAAGCACAGGAAGATGTAGAACATGAGCAAGTTGGTATTGATCCTTAACTGCGGTAGCTCTTCCCTGAAATTTGCCGTAATGGACGCCGAAACAGGTGAGGACATGCTGTCCGGCCTGGCCGAATGCTTCAATCTGGATGATGCACGTATCAAATGGAAACTCCACGGGGTCAAGGGCGAAGCCATGCTGGGAGCGGGCGCCGCACACCAGGCTGCCCTCGACCATATAGTGGGTCACATCCTGCCCCAGGATCCCTCTCTGGCCGAGCAGCTGGTGGCCATCGGCCATCGCATCGTGCACGGTGGCGAGCAGTTCTCCCGCTCTGTTCGCATCGATGATGGCGTGATCGCCGGCATCGAAGCCGCCATTCCGTTCGCTCCCCTGCACAACCCGGCGCACCTCATCGGCATCCGTGCCGCGCTCAAGGTCTTCCCGGCCCTGGTCGAGAAGAACGTGGCCGTGTTCGACACCGCCTTCCATCAGACCCTGCCGCAGGAAGCCTATCTCTACGCGCTGCCCTACAAGCTCTACAAAGAGAACGGCATCCGTCGTTACGGCGCTCACGGCACCTCCCACCGCTTCATCGCGGAAGAAGCCGCCAAGGCGCTGGGCAAGCCGCTGGCCGAGCTCAACATCATCAACTGCCACCTGGGCAACGGTGCCTCCGTCTGCGCCATCAAGAACGGCGAGTCCGTTGACACCTCCATGGGCCTGACCCCGCTGGAAGGGCTGGCGATGGGCACCCGTTGCGGCGACATAGACCCTGCGGTGGTCTTCTTCATGCACGACCAGCTCGGTTACAGCGTGGACGAGATCAACCACACCCTCACCCGTGAGTCCGGTCTGCTGGGCCTGACCGAGGTGAGCAGTGACTGCCGCTATGTCACCACCAACTATGCGACCGACGCCGGTGCCAAGCGTGCGCTGGATGTGTTCACCTACCGGGTGGCCAAGTATGTCGGTGCCTATGCCGCCGCCATGGAGGGTCGTCTGGACGCTCTGGTGTTCACCGGCGGTATCGGTGAAAACGCCGCCATGGTGCGCGAGATGGTGCTGGATCGTCTGGCCCTGTTCGGCTTCAAGGTAGATAAAGAAGCGAACAATGCCGCCGTGCTCGGTGGCGAGGGACCCATCACGGCCGAAGGCAGCCGCCTGGCGCTGGTGATGCCCACCAACGAAGAGCTGGTCATCGCCCGCGATGCCCTGAGCCTGGTCGGCTAACGCCACCTCGCCCTGAATCAACGCCCGGCCTGTGCCGGGCGTTGTCGTTTCCGACCCCTGGTTGAGCGGCTTGTCATTTGACATGGGGTGGCAGATACGTACCCTGACGACTGTTTCACGCATTGGAGGTAGGGATGAAGGAGATGTTTTTTCACTGGCTGACCGGCATGGGGATCGAAGTCAGCAGCCTGATGGCACTGGTGATCGCCCTGGGTTTTATCGTCCTTACTTCGCTGGTGCTGCACATGCTGTTGCACCGGGTGCTGCTGGTGCGGCTGGTTGGCATCCTCGGCAAGACCAAGCAGGTGTGGCTGCCGCCTCAGCTGCAACAGCGCCTGTTCTACCGGCTCGCCTTCGTGCTGCAGGGGGCCGTGCTGCTCGGTCAGGCCGAGATCTGGCTGCCGCGCAAATCCGAGAGCCTGCAGTGGATCGAGATGCTGGCCCAGTTCTGGATCCTGCTGTTCCTGCTGCTGGCGCTGTTCGCCCTGCTCGACTGCATGCTGTCGGTGAGCCGCCATACCCGGCTCGGGCGGGATCTGCCCCTGCGCGGCATCTTCCAGGGGGTGAAGCTGGTGGGCAGCATACTGGTCGGCATCCTGATGATCTCCCTGCTGCTCGGCAAGTCACCGCTGTTCCTGTTCAGCGGCCTGGGGGCCATGACAGCCGTGCTGATGTTGGTGTTCAAGGATCCCATCCTCGGCCTGGTGGCCGGCATTCAGCTCTCCGCCAACCGCATGCTGAGCGTCGGCGACTGGCTGCAGATGGACAAGTACGGCGCCGACGGCGAGGTGACCGACATAGGCCTCACCACCGTCAAGGTGTCGAACTGGGACAAGACCATCACCACCATTCCCACCTATGCCCTCATCTCCGACTCCTTCAAGAACTGGCAGGGGATGACAGAGTCGGGTGGCCGGCGCATCAAGCGCAGCGTCAGCATCGACATGACCAGCGTGTGCTTCCTGAGCGCGGAGGAGCAGTTGCAGCTCAAGCAGGCCCAGCTGCTGGCGCCCTATCTGAGCCGCAAGGAGCAGGAGCTGAGCGTCTACAACCAGCAGCTCAGCGATGCCTTGAGCTGCCCCATCAACGGGCGTCACCTCACCAATCTGGGTACCCTGCGCGCCTATCTGGACGCCTACCTGCGGGCCCATCCCGGCATTCGCAAGGACATGACGCTGATGGTGCGCCAGCTGGCGCCGACTACGGACGGTTTGCCGCTGGAGATTTACTGCTTCACAGCGACCACCGCCTGGGCCGATTACGAAGGGATCCAGGCCGATATTTTCGACCATATCTTTGCCATCATTGAGCAATTTCATCTGCGGTTGCACCAATCTCCCACAGGTTACGATATGCGCACCTGGCAACGGGGATCCGTCAGCAACGGCTAAAACCGCCCGGCGGCGTGCGGGGGCATAAAATCCTGCGTCGCCGCCCCATTTGCTTGTTGAATTTTGGCCAAGAGAGGAGAAAAATGGCGGCCTTCTCTCAGCCCCCGGACCGCCCAGCCGATCCCGGGTCAGCCCAGAGTCTTGAACCACGTCATCCATTACAGGAAAGTTATGAAGCTCCTTCACAATACTGCGGCCGCTCTGTGCTGCAGCCTCGTCTTGGCCGCCGCGCCAGTGCTTGCTGTTGAATATGCCCTGCCTGCGGCCAACAGCCGTCTGGTGGGTGAAAATCTGGAATACGTGGTGCCGGCAGAGGAAAATGGCCAGCCGCTGGAAGCCGCGGCCGCCAAATTCCAGCTGGGTCTGACCAACATGCTCGAGGCCAACCCCAAGGCGGATCCCCTGCTGCTGCAGGCCGGCGAGAAGCTCATAGTGCCGCATCAGCTGATACTGCCGGATGCCCCGCGCGAGGGGCTAGTGCTGAACGTGGCCGAGATGCGCCTCTACTACTACCCGAAAGGCAAGAAGGTGGTGGAAGTGCTGCCCATCGGCATCGGCCAGCTCGGCACCGACACCCCGGAAAACTGGGTGACCAGCGTGCAGCGCAAGAAGGCTGGCCCGACCTGGACCCCGACCGCCAAGATGCATGCCGAATATGCCGCCCGTGGCGAGAGCCTGCCGGCAGTCTGGCCCGCCGGCCCGGACAACCCCATGGGGCTGTTTGCGCTCTACATCGGCAAGATGTACGCCATCCACGGCACCAATGCTCAGTTCGGCATAGGTCTGCGGGTGAGCCACGGTTGCGTGCGCCTGCGCAACGAAGACATCGAATACCTGTTCAAGAAGATACCGGTCGGCACCCGCGTGCAGTTCGTGAACCAGCCGATCAAGGCCTCGGTCGAGCCGGATGGTCGCCGTTATCTGGAAGTGCATCAGCCGCTGTCCCGCAGCCAGGAGGAGTTCAACTCCAGCCTGCCGGCGCCGCTGCCGATGACCCCGGCCGTGACTCGTTTCATCGCCCATGCCGACAGCGATTCCCAGCTGGTCAAGCAGGCGCTGGAACAGCGCAGCGGCATGCCGATCGCGATCAATCGTTGATCTTGGCGCCAATCGTTTCTAGCCCCGGCCACTGGCCGGGGCTTTTTTTTACCGCCATGCCGGGCTGGGCCAGGGGGGAGGGCGACCCGATAAGCGGTTGCTGCGTCAGGATAAAATCCGGCTGATTGCTCCTTGAGTGGTTCGTTAGTTAAAGATGAAACGTTTATATTGTGTTTTTTATTTGTTAAAAGTGGTTGAGGTCATGGGATCTGCTGATTAAGCTAGGGCGGTTTTTTAAGGAAGAGCCCGTCGTCAGAACGGGTACACACGTCACATAACGGAGTTTTGAATGACAGCCAGTACACCCATGCTTATCACCTTTCTGGTGTATATCCTCGGGATGGTGCTGATCGGCTTTATCGCCTATCGCGCCACCCGCAACTTTGATGACTACATACTCGGCGGCCGCCGCATGGGGAGCTGGGTGACCGCCCTCTCCGCCGGGGCCTCCGACATGAGCGGCTGGCTCTTGATGGGCCTGCCGGGCGCCGTCTTCATTGGCGGCATCTCGGAGAGCTGGATCGCCATCGGCCTCACCCTGGGGGCCTATCTCAACTGGCGCTGGGTCGCCGGTCGGCTGCGGGTTCACACCGAGAAGAACCGCAACGCCCTGACCCTGCCGGACTACTTCACCTACCGCTTCGAGGACAAGAGCCGGGTGCTGCGCATCCTCTCCGCCCTGGTGATCCTGCTGTTCTTCACCATCTACTGCGCCTCCGGCGTGGTGGCCGGTGCCCGTCTGTTCGAGAGCACCTTCGGCATGAGCTATGACACCGCCCTCTGGGTCGGTGCCGCGGCCACCATCACCTACACCTTCTTCGGCGGCTTCCTCGCGGTGAGCTGGACCGATACGGTGCAGGCCACCCTGATGATCTTCGCCCTGATCCTCACCCCTGTGTTCGTCATCATAGCGGTGGGCGGCATAGACACCGCCATGGTGCAGGTGGCGGCGCAGAACGCCAGCAACCTCGACATGTTCAAGAACCTGGACTTCATCGCCATCATCTCGCTGATGGCCTGGGGCCTGGGCTACTTCGGCCAGCCCCACATACTGGCGCGCTTCATGGCGGCGGATTCCCACCACTCCATGGCCAATGCCCGCCGCATCAGCATGACCTGGATGGTGCTCTGCCTCGGCGGCGCCGTGGCCATCGGCTTCTTCGGTCTGGCCTACTTCTCCACCTTCACCGAGCAGGCCGCCGGCGTCACCGGCAACCCGGAGCGGGTCTTCATCGAGCTGTCCAAGATACTGTTCAATCCCTGGATTGCCGGCGTGCTGCTCTCCGCCATACTGGCGGCCGTGATGAGTACCCTCAGTTGCCAGCTGCTGGTCTGTTCCAGCGCCATCACGGAAGATCTCTACAAGCCCTTCCTGCGCAAGAACGCCTCCCAGAAAGAGCTGGTGTGGGTCGGTCGCATGATGGTGCTGGTGATTGCGCTCATCGCCATTGCCGTTGCCATGAACCCGGAGAACCGGGTGCTGGGGCTGGTGAGCTACGCCTGGGCCGGCTTTGGTGCCGCCTTCGGTCCCGTGGTGCTGCTCTCCGTGCTCTGGTCGCGCATGACCCGCAATGGCGCCCTGGCGGGCATGCTGGTCGGCGCCCTGACCGTCATCGTCTGGAAGCAGTTCGGCTGGCTGGGGTTGTATGAAATCATCCCTGGCTTCCTCTTCTCCGGCCTGGCGATCCTGGTGTTCAGCCTGCTGGACAAGGCCCCCTCCAAGGCCATGCTGGATCGCTTCGACGAAGCCGAGCGCGAGTTCCAGACCCCGCCGGATGCGCTGGGCGAGCCGGTCGCCGTCAACTGAGCCGGCCACCCTGCATAACAAAAAGCCCCGCGATGCGGGGCTTTTTTGCCATTACAAGCGACAGATTCGTATCGAAGACGCTCTAGATACCAAAGATCCTTTCTGCGGTCTGAAAGAAGTTAAAAACCGGGCTTAATTGCTCGTCTTGCTCGTGTTTGGGTTGGCATGATGAAAGCCGGAACCGTATGGTTCCTTTTTCATCTGTTGATTGCCCATTTCTGCGAGAGAAAATTCAATATGCCCACTCTGATGAGTGGGCAGAGTGAGGATGGACGTCATCGCCACAACACAGGAGAGAAGGGTGATAGCAAGGTTTTGGCTGGGGTTGGGCTGTTTGTTGCTAGCTATGGTTGCGCAGGCCAGTGAGGTGTATCAGGGCAAGGTAGGACGTATGCCGGTAGTGATGACCCTTGATACGTCATCAGATGATACGGTCAGTGGGCGTTACTTTTACCGCAAGTACCGAAAGGATATTCCCCTGTCGGGTAAGTGGGAGGGTAAGACCCTGCAGCTCTCAGAATTGTGGGATAACAGTGAACCCGAAAAGATCGCCATGCTCCTCGAGCGCTCCGGTAATGGTCTTCAGGGAACATGGGTCGGGAAAAAGCCTATTTCTGTGGTATTGAAGGTGGTCGATAGCAGCGCCATTGATATACAGGATCCGGTTCTTGTCAGCTGGCGTAAGCGTGATCTTTATGAACTCATGCGACTTGAAGGACTTTCACTAAAACCGGGCAAGCGCGAGTCATTCCAGGGTTATATCTTGCAATGGCTGCAAGAGCCGCAAAGCAAAATTACGTATTTTCGCATTACGTCAGGGCTACCTGCTGAGCAGCTTGGGAAACTCAATCATGTGTTGGCAGAGCGTCAGTGGGGCGAGGTCGCCAGTTATTTTCAGTGTATGAGTACCTCTATGGGTGGGGAATTCGACCAGACGGTTACGCCCCATTTCATCAGTCCGAACTTGCTCAGCGCTAGTATCTTTACCGGCTATTTTTGCGGTGGTGCACACCCTGACTTTGGTGATTCGCCATTAAACATTAATCTTGCCACCGGAGAGATGCTGACACTCGAAGACCTGCTCTGGGTTGGTAGTGGGACGCCAGTAAAGTTCGACAATCAGTCGTATGACCCTGCAGCATCTGAGTACAGGGAGAAGTATCTGGCCCCCTGGATCGTAAACGAGTTTCAGCGGCTCTACCCCAATGAGATGGTTCCCGATCCGGAAGAGTGCAATTACGCAGATCCGTCAGTCTGGGAGTATGCCTCTTGGTATATGACAGATAAGGGGATAGTGCTGGATCCTTCTTTTCCCCGTGTCGAGCGTAACTGCGAGCTGACCGAGTGGAGCATACTGCCCTGGTCGGTTATCAAGCCGCACCCGGGGCGATTACCGCGGCTGATGCCTTGATGAAAAAACCGGAACCCTTGAGTTCCGGTTTTTTATACCTGCTGTTCAATTGCCTGCCGTGCACAGGGATAGGCTCCCCCATGATGGTTGCCGGGCCGACCTGTTGGCTGCAGCATGGCGATCAGAAAGGTGGGAGTCCCAATTTTTACCTCTGCAGGTCTGATTTGTGAAGCGTAATAAGACGATCGCGGCGGAATTATCATTGGGAGGGGGGGGGTTATTATCCGGCTACTGGTGTGATGTTTTATTCGCGATAGTTAGAATAAGCTTCGCTATTCGAACCTACGGGCTGAAAACAAGCATCGGCACCGAGCAAAATGCCAGAGATTACGAGTTATTCCTTGATGCTTTTCGATGCTTTAACTTGGCATCTATTTTATCCGAAAGATCTTGGAAACCGTCCAATTCAAAAGGGACGTAAATGCGCTTGAGGCTGTTGGTTCTAATGACCATGCAATTGACGATAAGCAGTTTTCCCATGCTGACCCCCACCATCTCGGTATATGGTATGGATACTTTTCGGAAAAATCGGTTTCTACCTACCACATCCTCACTTCTCAATTCGACTGAAAGCAACCTGGATGTTTGCGCCATCACGAACAATACAATGAAGGCTGCCAGCAGTATTTTCAGATATTGGTAAAAGAGCCAGATACCCAACTCCATGTTGAGTTGCGTTTTGTATGTGGAGAGTGCAACGCCCCCTGCAAACATTAATGTGATAAATATAAAGAACCGTTTGCTCATTGATAGCAATGGCTGCTTCCAATTTAATGAGAATTTCATTACTTATTCCAGTTAGATTTAAATATAACGCATGATTAATCAGTGACTGACAGAGGACTCCCACCGTGTCAGGAAAATCTGCTATCGAGATGGTGGTGTCACGGATTTTTGTGGCCGAGTTATGCGCTAATAATCTGCCTAAAAGCATACTCATCACAATAGTGATAGATCATAAATCTACCTCATAGTTACCGCTAACGCTTAAATAATCGGTGCAGCTTTGCTGCGTCCGGCGCCGAAGGCGCGCAGTTAATTGGCTTGCTAAATTACTCAACAACTGGAGTTCCCCAGCCGTCATAGTCAGCATTAAATTCACTTGCAAGTTTGAGCATTAAAGAATTTTCTTGGTTAATGACTTTGATATTCAAAGAAGTATCTTTAACTAAGTCTCCATACCAATAACGGTTTCCCTCATGTACGTTATCTCCAAGATTGGCAACGCGGTAGCCAAGGGATTCACCTTTAGTCATAAGATCATTAAGTGATTCTGAGCTAAAACAGTTGAAGTGGTGTTCAAGAGGGTGCGGCTTGCTTGGGTTGGAGCCTGCTTCTATAAGTGTCTGAATTGTTTTTCTATTCATCTCCACGTTCGGTGGAAATTCAGACGCGTGTACTCCACTAAAACCTAATACAGCTATTAATAATGTTAATAATTTTTGCATGACTTTCCTTGGCCATTTAACAGTGATTAGATAGAAGGCAATACTAACACATTAGTACCGCTTTCTATCTAACTCCACTTCACCTTGATTCAGGGCTTTATAAATGACATTTTAAATAAATGATTTACCTGCCTGCCTCTGAAGCTGAGTGTATTCGCTTGGCCTCTTCTTTTTGCGCAACCATTACGATTGTATAGAAAATCTGTGTGGCGTTGGCCATGGCAAATGCCGGCATGGCTACCGCCCCTGAATTTCAGCCTCCAGTATGCTGCTTTTGACCAAGAGGTGAGGGTTGGCAGGGCTCATGGGTGACTCCGATGAGGCGTTTGTTGCCAATCGGGTATGTTAGCTGGCGTGGTGTGGAGGGGAAGGACGAGATGGAAGATCTCTGGGCAGGATCAACAAATTAATAAATAAGGCGGCTTTGTCGATAGATGGCGGGGAACTGTTCAAGGGGTTTTCGAAAGGCAGCGCTAGTGAGTGTACGACTCTGGATGGCTGAGGCCACTCTCTGGCATAGCGGGGCGCGATTGTGGTCGGCAAGGGGGCCGCTTGCTGGCGGCCCCCGTATGGCGGTCAGTTGCCCTTGGTCGGGATCTCGGTACAGCTAAGCGTCGGCTGGCCGTAACGCTCCAGGCTGGCCTCATCTCCCTTGGTAAAGAGGCTGAGGTTTTGCCCTTCATAGCGTGCGCCGCTGGCGCTGGGGGCTTCATAGGCGAGCACCTGTTGCTGGCTATCCCCTTCGCTCAGGTTGATCACGGCGGCGGGCAGCTTGGCATCGTTGTAGAAGTAGGTGGAGAGGGTGACCTTGTTGCCGCACTGGTAATCGACTGGCGTCGGCACCGTCAGCTGGCCACCTTTCACCTGTAATTCGGTGATGCGCATCTGGTAGCTGGCGTCGATGCACTGACGCGGATCCCTGTCTTTCCAGCATTCGTTGCGACCCTTGATCCAGCCGCGCTGCATCGCCTTCTCCGTCTTCGCCTGTTCGGCGGAGAAATTGGCGATCGCCTTGGGGTAGAGCGCCGCGAGTTCGTTATCCAGCGCCGCCAGCCCGGCATTCTCGCAGATAAGTTGTTCGGCGGCGCCGTGGGCCTTGGCACAGTCGAAGGAAGGGGTAGCGGCACAGGCCAGCAGAGGGGCAAAGATAAGGGGGCCAAGCAGCAGCTTGTTCATCGGAAAGACTCCAGTAAAAAGAGTGGGATACCCGGCTACTAGAGCACAATGTTGCAGGGCCGCCGAGCGCTTTTTCACACTTGGCGGCCCCGGTTGGCAGAGCTGATCCGGTGCAGGCCCGGACTTATGCCAGCGCCAGTTGCTGGCGGGCGCGCCACAGACGCTCGTGGAAGAAGAAGACGACTGTGTTGATGGCGGGCTCTATCGTCGCCATCACGCCGCCGGTGAGCAGCTCGCCGCTCAGCAGGTAGGCGACCCCGAAGGCCACGGAGAAGTGCACCAGGGCGAAGCTGCTGGTCTTGGCCTGCAGGCTGTGGCTGGGCTTGAACTTGTGCCAGCCGAGATCATGGAAGTAGAAGGCGACCGTGTTGACGGCGGGCTCTATCAGGGCGATCAGGCTGGCGGTGAGCAGCTCACCGGTCAGCAGGTAAGCCAGGGTAAAGGCCACGATGAAGTGCAGGGCGGCAAAGCTGATGGTCTTTTTCATGATGGTGGCTCCCTCTGGTGATGACAGCAGTATCCGCCAGAATGACATCAAATGAAAATTATTCTCATCTAATGGTTGGATAGGGAGAACCTATCAAGGGGGATGGATCTGCCACCATGATGGGGCCTTGCCCAAGGCCGTCACACCGCTAGACTGGGCTTTTTCCATGAAAAAGGAGATTTCATGACGATCAACTCTACCCTGTTTGGGCAGTTCATCTTGCTGCTGATGATCATCGTCGGCGTCCTTGCCTGGCGACTGGCCCGTCGCAAGAGTCGGCATCCCGTGCTCATCACCTTCCTGTGCGTGCTGCTTTGCCTGGCACCGCCCTTTGCCATATTGGCCTTGCTGATATTGGCGCTGAAACAGGATCTGCCCGCCCGCGCATAAGGGCTGTACCGGTTGTCGCACAAACACAGGCCGCCGCACCAATAGAAAAAGCCCCATGATGGGGCTTTTTGTTTTTAAGCTCGGTTGCAGCGTGGGCGCGGGATTAATCCTCGGCCTTGTTCAGCCACTCGACCTTGTAGTGGGCACCGGCGCCCTGGGCCAGTTTGGCGCACAAGGGTTTCAAGAAGGCTTCGATCTGCTCGGCCAGCATCCAGGGGGGGCTCACTATCAGCATGCCTGAGCCGTTCATGCCCCAATCGGCGGTCTGACCGGCCACTTCCAGCTCGGCCACCAGGACGTTGCCGAAGTTCTCCCGCTTGATCGCCTTGAGCATGTCGCGAGACTTGTCCGCCTCCTGACCCAGGATGGGATACCAGAGCGCATAGATGCCGGTCGCCCAGCGCTTCTGCGCCTTTTTCAGGGTATCGACCACGGCGAAGTAATCTTCCTTCAGCTCATAGGGCGGGTCTATCAGTACCAGTCCACGACGCGGGGTCGGCGGCAGCAGGGCTACCAGCCCCTCGAAACCGTCACGGTGGTGGACGGCGACACGAGGGTCGTAGCCCATGTTGGCGCGCAGGTCTTCCACCTCGTTGTTGTGCAGCTCCATCAGCGCCAGCTTGTCCTGCTCGCGGGCGAGGCGGCGTGACAGCTCGGGGGAGCCGGGGTAGTAGTGCAGCTCGCCACCGTTTCCTTCTTGACCGGGGTTCATCTCTTCGATGACGCCGAGATAGGGGGCCATGGCAGACCACTGGGCCCGTTCATCCCACAGCCGGCCTATGCCGTCGGCGTATTCCGCCTTCTTCTGGGACCAGTCGCCGCGCAAGTCGTAGAGACCGCCGCCGGCATGGGTGTCCAGCACTATGAAGGGTTTCTCCTTCTTCTTGAGGGACTCGATGATCAGGGCCTGAACGGCGTGTTTCAGCACGTCGGCGTGGTTGCCGGCGTGAAAGGCGTGGCGATAGCTCAGCATATTAGATCTCTGAGGGGGCCCTGCTGAGCCCCCAGTAACGATAGATAGTTCAACAAATTGTGGCTCTTGCCCCGAAACAGGGTGAGGCTGCGCAGCGTCTGCAGCAGGACGCCCTGCTGCAGCCGTTCCAGCTCCAGCTCGTGGGCCAGCATGGCCTGATACTCTTCCTCATCCAGCCGCGACTTGGCGCTCTGGCGCAGGGTACGCCAGGGGGTCAGTACCGCTTCGGTCTGCACCAGCGCAGGTTGCAGATCGGTCAGGTCGACCTGGATGTCGGTCTGATCCAGCCGGTGCAGCAAGAGCGCCAGATTGACGTTGCCGCCCTGCGTCTGCACGGTCAGCCAGTCCTGGCTGCGCTCGCCATAGACCTTGCCGCTCCAGTGCCAGAAGCCCAGCGGCGTCGGCAGTTCGTGCACGGCGACCCGCTCGGCCGCCATCAGCTGTTCGTCACGCAAAGAAGGCCTGCTCCATGGTTTCCAGCTCCTCTGAGAGGCTCATCCACTCCAGCTCCACCCCTTCCAGCTCCTCCTTGATGGGGCCCTGGGACTTGAGCAGTTCGGAGAGCTTGTTCTTGGCACTCTCTTCGTAGATGGCGGGATCGGCCAGCTGTTCTTCCACCGCGGCCAGCCGGGTCTGCAGTTTTTCCATGCTGGCTTCGAGCTTCTCCAGCTTCTGGCGCAGGGGCCGGGTCGCTTGCCGGAACTCCGCCTCGCGCCGCTTCTGATCCTTGCGCGCCAGCGCCGAGTTGGCGGAGATGATGCCGTCGCTTGGCTTGGCGTTGGCCTCTTTCTCCTGCTCGCCGAGCCACTTGTGGTAGTCGTCCAGATCGCCGTCGAAGGCTTCGACCCGGCCTCCGTGCACCAGATAGAAGTCATCCGTGGTGGTGCGCAGCAGGTGCCGGTCGTGGGAGACCACCACCATGGCGCCCTCGAAGCCTTGCAGCGCCATGGTCAGGGCGTGGCGCATCTCCAGATCCAGGTGGTTGGTCGGTTCATCCAGCAGCAGCAGGTTCGGCTTTTGCCAAGTGACGAGGGCCAGCACCAGCCGCGCCTTCTCGCCGCCGGAGAAGGGGGCCACCTTGTCGAGTGCCTTGTCACCGTGGAAGCCAAAGCTGCCCAGATAGTTGCGCAGCTCCTGCTCGGACTTGTCCGGCGCGAGGCGGGCCAGGTGATCGAGCGGGGTATCGTCAAGGCGCAGTGTCTCCAGCTGATGCTGGGCGAAGTAGCCTATGCTGACCCCGGCGCTCACCTCCAGCTTGCCCGACAGGGGGGGATTGGAGCCCGACAGCATCTTGATGAAGGTGGACTTGCCGGCGCCGTTGCGACCGAGCAGGCCGATGCGCGAACCCGGCACCAGGTTCATCTTGATCTTCTCCAGGATCACCTTGTCGCCGTAACCGGCGCTGAGGTTCTCCATGGCGATGAGCGGGGTCGGCAGGGCCGACGGCTCGCGAAACTCGAAGCTGAACTCGGAGTCGGCGTGGGCGGGCAGGAGTTTCTCCATCCGCTCCATGGCTTTGAGGCGACTCTGGGCCTGGCGGGCCTTGGAGGCCTTGTAGCGGAAGCGGTCCACATAGGCCTGCATGTGGGATACCTCCCGCTGCTGCTTCTCGTACATGGACTGTTGCTGGGCCAGCTGTTCGGCGCGCTGCAGTTCGAAGTCGGAGTAGCCGCCTGTGTATTCGTTCAGCTTGCCGTTCTCGATGTGGATGATGCGGCTGATGACCGAATCGAGGAAGTCGCGGTCGTGAGAAATCAGCACCAGCGTGCCCTGATAGCCCTTGAGCCACTTCTCCAGCCAGATGACGGCATCGAGATCCAGGTGGTTGGTCGGTTCATCGAGCAGCAGCAGATCGGAGCGGCAGAGCAGCGCCTGGGCCAGGTTGAGGCGCATGCGCCAGCCACCGGAGAAACTCCTGACGGGTGACGCGAGCTGATCGTCGCTGAAGCCCAGACCGTGCAGCAGCTCGGCGGCGCGGGCCCGAATGCTGTAGGCGCCTATGGTGTCGAGCCTGCCGTGCAGCTCGGCCACCAGGATGCCGTTGTCATCCTGCTCGGCCTGGGCCAGCTGGGCCTCCAGCGAGCGGAACTCCTTGTCGCCGTCGATCACGTACTCCAGCGCGGAGCAGTCAAGGGCCGGCGTCTCCTGGGCGACGCCGGCGATCTGCCAGCCGGCGGGCAGGCTGAAGCTGCCGCTGTCGATGGCCAGCTCGCCCCGTACCAGTGCAAAAAAGGTGGACTTGCCACAGCCGTTTTTACCCACCAGGCCCACCTTGTGGCCCGGGTGTATGGTGGCGGAGGCGTTGTCCAGCAGCTTGCGGCCGCCGCGGATCAGTTCGATTTGACTGGCAACTATCATGGATGGGGTCTGCTTGCTCAAATGGAGGAGAAAAACTGGCGCGGATCTTACGTGAAATGGCGCAGATTTGCACTTGAGGTGGGGGGCTCCCACTGGCTGGGGGGGCAAAAACATGCCATAACAGAGAAATCAGCCAGGGTTGGGGAGGTTAGCATGCTTATCAGGGACATAATGACGACCCGGGTCGCCACCGTTTCCATGGATGACAGGCTCACTGTCATCAAGGATATCTTCGAGCAGGCCCACTTTCGCCACCTGCTGGTGCTGGAGGAAGAGGAGCTGGTGGGGGTCATCTCGGACCGGGATCTGTTCCGTGCCATCAGCCCTTACCTCGACTCCGAGGCCGAGATGAGCCGAGATACCGAAACCCTCAATCGGCGCGCCCACCAGATCATGAGTCGCCACCCCGTCACCATAGCTCCCCAACTGCCGGTGCGCGACGGGGTCAAGATGATGCTGGAGAAGAACGTCTCCTGCCTGCCGGTGCTGGAAAATGGCGCCCTGGTCGGCATCATCAGCTGGAAGGATCTGCTGCGCACCGCCCTCGACAGCGACGCCTTCTAGGCACGCCGGCGCAGGTCGGCAAGGCAACGAAAAAAGGGCTCCGTGGAGCCCTTTTTATCGGATGTGCGTGATGATACTCGCTCGCCTCAGGGCAAGGGTTCCACCAGCAGGATGTGAGAATCCGCCCCTACCACCTTGACCCGGCTGCCCGCGGTGAGCGGCACTTGGCTGCGGACCGTCCAGACGGTGTCATCCAGATGCACCCGGCTTGTTCCCTGCACCACATCATCCAGCAGGGTCAACTCACGGCCCAGATAGCTCTGCATCCGCTCATTGATGGGGGCCGCGGCATCCTGACCCGAGCTGTCCTGCCGGTGCTGCCAGCGCCACCAGGCCCAGGTGGTGAGCAGGGATTGCACCGCAAACAGCAGCAACTGCGCCTGCCAGCCGAAGGGCCACAGCAGCAGGATCAGGCCGACTTCCAGCGCGGCTATGCCGGTCCAGAGCAGGAAACCCACCGAGCTCATCACTTCTATGGCCAGCAGCACGAAGCCGAGCCCCAGCCAGTGCCAGTGGGTCAGCCCCTCGAACAGGGCTGTCATGACTTGCTACTCTTGCCGTCCTTGTTGAACAGCTCGGCCATGCCGGCGACCGAGCCAATCAGGCTGCCGGCTTCCAGCGGCATCATGATGATCTTGCTGTTGGGGCCTTCACCTATGCGGGCCAGCGCTTCGGTGTATTTCTGGGCCACGAAGTAGTTGATGGCCTGCATATCCCCTTCCGCTATAGCTTTTGAGACCATATGGGTCGCCTTGGCTTCCGCCTCGGCGGCCCGCTCCCGCGCTTCGGCGGCGAGGAAGGCGGCCTGACGCTCACCCTCGGCCTTGAGGATCTGGGACTGCTTCTCGCCTTCGGCTTTCAGTATCTTGGACTGGCGCACCCCTTCGGCTTCCAGCACCTCGGCCCGTTTCTGGCGCTCTGCCTTCATCTGGGCGTTCATGGCTTCCACCAGCGCCAGCGGCGGGCGTACATCCTTGATCTCGATCCGGGTCACCTTGATGCCCCAGGGGGCGGTGGCGGCATCCATGGTGCGCAGCAGCTTCTCGTTGATGGTGTCGCGCTGGGAGAGCATCTCGTCCAGCTCCATGGCGCCGAGCACGGTCCGCATATTGGTCATGGTGAGATTGCGGATGGCGCTGGGGAGATCGTTGACCTCATAGGCCCCCTTGCGGGCATCGACCACCTGCACGAAGCTGATGGCGTCTATGGTGACGTTGGCGTTGTCGCGGGAGATCACCTCCTGCGCCGGGATATCCAGCACCTGCTCCATCATGATGATCTTGTGGCCGACCCTGTCCACGTAGGGGATCAGCAGGTTGAGACCGGGGGAGAGGGTGCGGGTGTAGCGGCCGAAGCGCTCCACTGTCCAGTTGTAGCCCTGCGGCACTATCTTGATCCCGGCACTCAGGGTGATGATCACCAAGAACACGAAGATCCCCAGCACAATCAATGACTCATTCATTATTAAGCTCCTTATGAAACACTTTCACTAGCCTATGGCCTGGCGCCGAGCACCACAAGGATGTTCGTTCGCCTTTGTCATCATACGGCTTTGCTAATTACTAAAACGCATTAAAAAGCATTTTTTATTATTTTGAGGGATAAGCAGCCCTGCCTATAGTCGCCCCATATTAGTCGTGTTCCAAGGGATGGGCCGAAATGGATTATTTACCTATGTTTGCCAGGTTGGAAGGCCGCCCCGTGTTGCTGGTCGGCGGGGGCGAGGTGGCCCTGCGCAAGGCGCGCCTGCTGCTGGCAGCAGGCGCAAGGCTGACCCTGGTCTCCCCGGAACTTGAACCTGCATTCGCCGAATTTGCCGGCCGTTTTACCCATCTGGTCGAACGTTTCACCCCGGCTCATCTGACCGGCCAGATCCTGGTGGTGGCCGCCACCGATGATCTCGAGGTCAACGCCCTCGTCTATCAGAGCGCCAACCAGCTCGGTCTGTTCGTCAATGTGGTGGATGACCCCAAGCGATCCAGCTTTATCTTTCCCTCCATCATAGATCGCTCTCCCCTGATGGTCGCCGTCTCCAGCGGTGGCAAGGCCCCCGTGCTGGTACGCCTGTTGCGCGAGCGGCTCGAGAGCCTGCTGCCCCGCCATCTCGGCGGTCTGGCCGAACTCTCCGGCCGGGTACGTGACAAGGCCAAGCGGGTGCTCTCTTCCATCTCCGATCGTCGCCGCTTCTGGGAGCGCGCCTTCGCCTCCAATACCCTGGCCGGCCTCATCGAAAAGCAGGACTGGCAGAACGCCGAGACTTGGCTGAACGAAGGGCTCGACAAGGCCCAGACCGAGGTGGGCGAGGTGGTGCTGGTGGGGGCGGGGCCCGGCGATCCTGGCCTCTTGACCCTCAAGGCGCTGCAACAAATTCAGCAGGCGGAAGTGGTGCTCTATGACCAGCTGGTCTCCCCGGAGATCCTGGAGCTGGTGCGCCGCGATGCGACTCTGGTCTCGGTCGGCAAGAAGGCCGGTGCCCACAGCGTGCCCCAGGAGGAGACCAATCGTCTGCTGGTGGAGCATGCCCGCGCAGGCAACCGTGTGGTGCGGCTCAAGGGGGGCGATCCCTTCATGTTCGGCCGTGGCGGTGAGGAGCTGGAGGTGCTGGCGGCAGAGGGGATCCCCTTCTCTGTGGTGCCTGGCATCACGGCCGCCGCCGGTGCCACCGCCTATGCCGGCATTCCGCTCACCCACCGTGACCATGCCCAGAGCGCCGTCTTTATTACTGGCCACTGCCAGCAGGAGGGCAAGGAGCCCGACTGGCAGCAGCTCGCCACCACCAACCAGACCCTGGTCGTCTACATGGGGCTGATGCGCTCCGACCACATTCAGCAGCAGCTGGTGAGCCATGGCCGCAGTAGCCACACCCCCATCGCCATCATAGAGCGGGGCACCACGGCCCGTCAGCGCGTGCTTACCGGCACCCTGGCTGACCTGGCCGTGCTGGCCGAGCAGGCAGTGAGCCCGTCGCTCATCGTCATCGGCGAGGTGGTTGCCCTGCGCGACCGGCTGGCCTGGTTTGGTGAAACGCGTGGCGATGAGGCGGGTCGCTCCGGCGACCTGAATGGCAGTGATCTCAAGCTGGTGCACCTGGCGTGAGCCTGCAGAGCAAAGAACCGATTTGACGGTGCTGCCATGGCGGCACCGACCTGAACCAACACCGCGCCCTGACCAGGCGCGTTAGCAATGAACCGAGGACCCGACATGGACCGTGAAAGACTGACACATCTGCAGCAGCTGGAGGCCGAGAGCATCCACATCATCCGCGAGGTGGCTGCCGAATTTGAAAACCCGGTGATGATGTACTCCATCGGCAAGGACTCCTCCGTCATGTTGCACCTGGCCCGCAAGGCCTTCTATCCGGGCAAGATCCCCTTCCCCTTGCTGCACGTCGACACCGACTGGAAGTTCAAGGAGATGATCAAGTTCCGCGACGAGACCGCCAAAAAGTACGGGCTGGATCTCATCGTCCACAAGAACCCGGATGGCCTCGCCATGGGGATCAATCCCTTCGTGCACGGCAGCGGCAAGCACACCGACATCATGAAGACCGAAGGGCTCAAGCAGGCGCTCAACCAGCACGGCTTCGATGCCGCCTTCGGCGGTGCCCGCCGCGACGAGGAGAAGTCCCGCGCCAAGGAGCGGGTCTACTCCTTCCGCGACAAGTCCCACCGCTGGGATCCGAAAAACCAGCGTCCCGAGCTGTGGCGCGTCTACAACAGCCAGGTCAACAAGGGGGAGAGCATACGGGTGTTCCCGCTCTCCAACTGGACCGAGCTCGATATCTGGCAATACATCTATCTCGAGAACATCGACATAGTGCCGCTCTACTTTGCCGCCGTGCGTCCGGTCGTTGAGCGCAACGGCATCAAGATCATGGTGGATGACGAGCGCATGCCCATAGGCCCTGAAGATGAAGTGAAGCAGGAGCTGGTGCGCTTCCGCACCCTGGGTTGCTACCCGTTGACCGGCGCCATCGAATCCGATGCCACCACGCTGCCGGAGATCATCGAAGAGATGCTGCTCACCACCTCGAGCGAGCGGCAGGGACGGCTGATTGACCATGATCAGGCTGGCTCCATGGAGCAGAAGAAGCGTCAGGGATATTTCTAAGGAATCGCAAATGAACAACCACATTCAGACCGCCATCAGCGAACAGGGCATTGAAGCCTACCTGCACGCCCAGCAACACAAGAGCCTGCTGCGCTTTCTCACCTGCGGCAGCGTGGACGACGGCAAGAGCACCCTCATTGGCCGATTGCTGCACGACTCCCAGCAGATCTATGAAGATCAGCTCAAGGCGCTGGAGTCCGACAGCCAGAAGCTTGGCACCACGGGCGAGAAGCTGGATCTGGCGCTCTTGGTGGACGGCCTGCAGGCCGAGCGCGAGCAGGGCATCACCATAGACGTGGCTTACCGCTATTTTTCGACGGCGAAACGCAAATTTATCATCTCGGATACCCCGGGCCACGAGCAGTACACCCGCAACATGGCCACCGGCGCCTCCACCTGCGATCTGGCCATCATATTGATCGATGCCCGCAAGGGGGTGCTGGATCAGACCCGTCGTCACAGCTTTATCGCCAGTCTGCTCGGCATCAAGCAGTTCGTGGTGGCGGTCAACAAGATGGATCTGGTGGAGTTCAGCCAGGAGGTGTTCGAGCGCATCAGTGCCGATTATCGCGAGTTCGCCAAGAAGCTCAGCGTCGACACCATACAGATAGTGCCTGTCTCGGCGCTGGACGGTGACAACGTGGTCAACCCAAGCGACAAGCTGGCCTGGTATCAGGGCGAAACCCTGCTCTCCCTGCTGGAAAATGCCGGGGTGGAGCGCGAACTGGAGCGTCATCCGGTGCGCCTGCCGGTGCAGTACGTGAACCGCCCCAACCTGGATTTTCGCGGCTTCGCGGGCACGCTCGCGGCCGGCATCCTGCGGGTCGGCGACAAGCTGGCTGTGCTGCCGTCCGGCAAGCAGAGCACAGTGACCCGCATCGTCACCTTCGACGGGGATCTGGAGTACGCCCTGCCGGGTCAGGCCATTACCGTCACCTTTGCCGATGAAATCGACATCAGCCGCGGCGATCTGCTGGTGGATGCCGCGAGGCAACCCCAAGTGACCCAGAATGTGCTGGCTCACATCGTCTGGATGGGGGAGGAGTCCCTGCAACCGGGCCGGGTCTATGACATCAAGCTGGCCACCAAGAAGACCCGTGGTCAGGTGGAGGCCATCCGTCATCGCATCGAGATCAACAAGCTGGACGAGCTGGCGGCGAATGAGCTCAAGCTCAATGAGATAGGCCTGTGCGAGCTGAGCCTGACCGATCCGGTGGCGTTCGACCCATACCGGGAGATCCGCGACACCGGCAGCTTCATCCTGATAGATCGGTTGAGCAACGTCACCGTCGGGGCCGGCATGATAGTGGAAGGGCTGGCGGCCAAGGCGGTCAAAGGGCAATACAGTGAGTTTGAAATCGAGCTCAACGCCCTGGTGCGCAAGCACTTCCCGCACTGGCAGGCGCTGGCCATCGGCAACGACAGCGGCAAGCAATAGAGTCAAGCGCCCTCTCCCTCGGGAGAGGGCGCGATGAAGCGCGTCCCCTCATCCCCAATCCTGCTCCCGCCGACTAAAAAAGAGAGGGAGAAGGGGGCTAATATTCCCTCTCCCTCAGGGAGAGGGTGGGGGGCTCGCTGGTTCCTTCCCCATGTTGATGAGCCTGAGTGATCGAGGAGTTAGGATGAGTAATATCGTGTGGCACCAGCATGCCGTCAGCAAACAGAGCCGGGCCGAATTGAAAGGGCAGAAACCGCTGGTGATCTGGTTCACCGGGCTGTCGGGGGCGGGAAAATCCACCCTGGCGGGGGCGCTGGAGCAGGCGCTGGCCGCCGAGGGCAAGCACACCTATCTGCTGGATGGGGACAATGTGCGCCACGGTCTGTGCGGCGATCTCGGCTTCGATGACGCGGCCCGCCAGGAGAATATCCGCCGGGTCGGCGAAGTGGCAAAACTCATGGTGGATGCGGGACTTATCGTGCTCACCGCCTTTATCTCGCCGTTCCGTGCCGAGCGGGATCTGGTGCGAAACCTCTTGGGGCCGGACGAGTTCGTTGAGGTATTTGTCGATGCGCCGCTCGCCGTCTGTGAAGAGCGCGATCCCAAGGGGCTCTACAAGAAGGCACGGGCGGGGGAGATCCGCAACTTTACCGGTATCGACTCTGCCTACGAGGCCCCCGAGCAGCCGGAAATCCATCTGCTTAATGCAGGTAAACCGGTGGAAGTGCTGGTGGATGAGTTGCTGACCGCTCTGCGGCAGAGAGGGTTGATAGACTGAGGTCGATTGTCCGTGTCGAATATTGAGTAACAAGGGGGCGTTTGCTCCTTTGTTTATTTCTTCTAGTATTTTTCAATCCAGTCGAGTATTTCTGGTCGTTCTGACTTACCAAGTACGCAGCAATCTTTTTCTACCCGCTCAATGGCACCTCTTGTCAAAAAAGTTGACGTGACAATAATTCCTTTTGTCACTCGATGTTCAGCAACTATGCCATATAGTTCTCGAATTTCTTTTAACGATACCTTATTTCCTTCAGATAAATGCTTTGCTTGCCATATCGTTTTTATAGTGCCGATAGCTGGATCTATTTTCTCGGCGAAAATATCAATGCCGCCATCTTTTGTTCCACGCCCCAAAGTGGTATTCCAGCCTTGTTTTTTAAGAAGCTCATCTACCATTTCTTCGAACTCTCGCCATGTTAAGGAACTTAGTGATATTTTCTGGTTCTTAATGTCTAATATTAATTGTGCCGATGGAGAGTGCAGCTTAAATTCTTTGATGATCGCAGGTGAATCGAGATCTTTCGATCTCCAGTATGCAGCATTGAAGCTGTATTTCTTTCTCCAGGCGACAAATTTTTCGACCGACTCTTTATCACCATCCAAAGGATCTTTATTATATATAATTCGATGCCAATCAATGTAGGCTTTCATTTGTCCCATATATAAACCACTTATTAAAACAACGACGTATTAAGGTGTGATAAATGCCATGGTGATACTAAGCAACAGCCTTAAACACGAAACTAAACCTTGAGCTGAAAATGCCAATCGTAGGGGGCGTATCTTAATTTATCTGTTAGTTTCTTTTCTCGATTTAGTTTAAAACTGACAAGCATCTATTTAATACATGCTTATTTCCAATTATAATCAACTTCAGTCTTTTTCTTGTTCGAGTGATATTCTGAAATAACATTTTAACAGAGTCGTAGTATGTTCTAGATAGATATATCAATGATCCTGAGTTGTCATATGAAAAGTACTCATCGATAACAACGGCAACATTGTCAAATTCTTGTCCAATTACTGCATGTGAGCACTTGTTTAGGCTGTCAGAGTAAGACTCATGGTGTTCAGTAACATGTAACGATGGTGTTAGGTTCAGCACTTCCCAGCCATCATTACCTATTAGCTGAATATAATTCTTTACAGAGTTCAAGTCTGTGAAATAGTCAAAATCAACATTGCCGCAATTAGAAAAAACCACATCATTTCGTTGGCTGTTGAATAATAACTTAATAAATCCAGCAATTTCTTTGTTAGTTCTTATTTTGTCTGACAACTTAAATTTGGAAACACTGCCAATGGAATTTATTTTCCCTTCAATATCTAGACGAGATTCTTTTGACGACAAAGTTTGCTGTTTATCATACGAAAATATACAGGATGTATTAGCTGCCTTGGCATCAGAAACCAATTTATCAAACTGATGCTCATATATTCTTTGAGTTTCATCAATGACAATCAAATCTAGATTGTTTAAGTTATGATGTTTAAGGTTCTTTACTGGTATCACATGCCAACCCAGCTGATTTAATCTATGATGCCCTTCATTTAAATTCCCGCAATGAACAATCAAAGTTCTTTTGTGATCTCTCACACATTTTATAATATCATATGTTAGCAGTGTCTTGCCTGTTCCTGGACCACCAGTAATTGAAATGAAAGTAGGCTGGTGTGTATTGATGATGTTGAATGCTTGATCCCTTATGTCCTCTTGTTGACCAGTCAGGAAATACTGATTGTTAACAAACTTTTCAGTGGAGTTAAATGGGGAAACTAAATAATCGGAAGGGTTGAACAATACATCTGGATTGTCAATTTTCATTAGGTTTTGATTAGTAAGCAATTGTGTTAAGAAACTAAAATCAACTACTTCTAGGTCATTGTTAGTACCAAGTTTATATAAGGTGTTTGTTTGGGTGATATAGGTGAAGCTGTGTACGACTTTATTTATGTGGCTTAGATAATACTTATTTCTCAGTAGCTGTTTCTTAACCTTAACCTCTGTGCTGCTATTTTTTAGCTCTACATTCAAAATGTAGTTATCACCAAACCTTAGTAGATCAAATTCTTTGCTTATATGTTGAATTTTATAGCCAACATAAAAATCGTTAAAGATATTCACATAAGGAAGCACATGATACATATTGATCACGAAGTGCCTGAGATCTTCAACTTCATTAGGTTTGATATCTAAGTCGTAATGTTTTTTGTAAGCATGATATTCGTCAGACTGAAGACTATCGAATGCTTGCACAAGAGAAATTATATTTATACTTTTCATTAATTCTTTATCCTATATAACCGTAATAATGGTGTTGCTTAGTTATCTCGTATGTTGGGCTAAAAATTGTAGGTTGGTGCTGAAAGAAGTGAAGCCCAACGTTTACCTTGCAACGTATCTGCACATTTGTTTTCCCGATCGGCCCGATCCATGTTTATCCCGCTCTGGTTGGCCTGACCGTCCTCGTCTATTGGGCTTGGCTACGCTCTGTGCCAACCTGCAAAAACAACGCTACCGCCCCTGAATTTCAGCCTCCAGTCTGCTGCTTTTACCTGTGATATTGCACTGGTCTGGCTCATGGCTGACTCCTGCGAGAGGCCGCCAAGCGGCTATGTTACCGAACGGGGCTGAGGTGAAAAGCGCAAGCGGGACGTTTTCTGAGCAAGATCAATAAATTAAGCAGCAATAGGTTTAAATGTGGTTGCTCAACTGCAGCGACCCATCAGCGCAGAGGGAGATCGGACGGTGACACAGCAGTGTCGTCATCTTGTTGGCGAGCATTAAAAAAACCTATGGGCCTGCTGGCCCATAGGTTTTTTCTGCGGAGGTTGCTTGTGTGTGGTGGTTATCTGGCTTGGCGTACCGGTACGGCGTTTGCAAGCGGTACTTTGTGGTGAGGCAGAAGGCGCTTTCTTAAACTGACGCACCAGCCGGTGGCAACCGAGTTTAAACAAACTCATAGTGAAAACCTTACGCGCTATGTATTGCTCTTGGACATTGCTATATACGTGCAACCTGCTTTGCCAAGGCGGCCAACAGATCAATATTTAACGGCTCTTTATACATTTTCTCAAATAGATTGAAAGTCGGCTGGTCATGCTGCTGTAAATAATGAAAGCTTTTCTTTGAACCTAGATACCACAAGTCACGTATGTCAAAATATATCTCCAGAAGGTCATGTTGAAGCCAGGTACGACGATAATGACTATCTATGTCTTTATCATGCGCACGCTCCAGCATTTTTATCACCCACTGTTGAAGGTGTGCCTTATCCACCTCCGATGTTGCCGGTTTGCCATCTGCGAGCTTCTGCTTAACGCGAGCTAAATAGTTGCTCCCTAAATCTTGTGTATCATAAATGACTTTTCCGTCACCGAAGCGAAGGGCTTCTTTGGGAATTGAGTTTAGAAAATCGGTTGGGTAAATCCAGACATCAAGATAAATACCGTGAAATAACCTTGCATCTTTTTGTTCGCTCGGGTGATCACAGAAACAGGCTATGTCGATATCACTCGTTTCGGTTTCCTCATTGCGTGCATAAGAACCATAAAGAATGATGATATTAGGTGCATACTTTCCTTTCAGCTCTTCCACTGCTAAATCTAGAATGTTTTCCATTTCTACTCCGAGCACATAACAGCTATTAATTTGTCCCTGACAACACAGCAATCCTTGCTACATCTCTACTTGGAAAGTCAGGGTCTACATATACGGACATACGACTTATCAGCTTTCCTGTAAATTCGAATACGCTACAAAAACGACCCATGGAGATATTATTGTCCGGCCAAGAGGTACCATCACTCATTACTCCTCCCTCTTGTCCCTCGACAATCACAGTGTTGCCAGCAGTCGTTATCTTAAAGCCATCTATGCCGTGCCAGATGCTGGTGAGCGAGCTACCGATTCTATTACCAAATTCAACTAATGCATCCTTTCCTTTCGCCAGCCCAAATTTAGGAAAGAAAAAATCAACATTCTCTGAGAAGAGGTCAAGATAACTAGGATCACCTGCATCTACTTTCTCGAAATACTCAACTACTATATCAACTAAATTGTCTTGTTCCATAAATTCCTACGTCCGTATTAGTTTTACGTATAACAATGATTAGATCGAGGGCATTACTTATCCGATAGTCAAGCCTCCAGGAACATTCCGCCGGCCCTCATAGTTGTTTCATCGAGATTTATATTTCCCTAGTGTAGTAAGTATTTGTGTCGATTCCTATTTCAGGCTGAAAAATCCCACTTTGCAAGTATGCTTTTAATAAAAACAAGAAAATTACTATATTGAATGTCTTCTGATAGCCCAGAGTCATGTATATGGTTTCTACTCAACAGCCTAAATTTGATAGTCTAAATCGAAGTTGATCCTCAGCCCTAATTGATAGGCGTGATCCCGCATGAGATATGTCATCAACTCAACATCTATCAGTTGTGACAATGTGATGGGACGGGCTTCCCATCGCGGTGGAGGGTGGCCCGCATCGTTACAATGGGTAAGATACAAGCGTTGTTGACTTTTGTGTAGGGTAAAATAATACATATCACATAGTTCAGCTATAGATAGATAAGGTTCAAAATCAAGCTCATATACAACCATATCATCAAACTCAGACCAACGAATATAACGGGTGTTCTGGTAGCATATTGCGGGTAATTTCGCTGCTGGGCTTATGGTATCAAATAAATTGATAACATCTTGCATATGGTGTAGCTTTACTCGGAGTTTGTTTTTCAAGTTTCACCCTTTCACCCTTTCACCCTTTCACCCTTTCACCCTTTCACCCTTGCCTTCCTAAAAAAATATTTAGTGACTCACTCGTTGATTTACTGTTGTTAGCTCAGTTTTTTTCGCGCAGCAAGAAATCAAGACAGTCCCATATTGAGTGACTCGTTTCATGTCGCCATTCACTTACCTATTCCATCAGGCAAAGCTACCGCCCCTGAATTCCAGCCTCCAGTCTGCTGCTTGTTACCTGTGGCTTGGCTCTGGTCTGGTACATGGCCGACTCCGACGAGAGGTGATCCTGATGACCATGTTACCGAACGGAGCCGGTTAGGGAAGGGGGAGTGGGTGATTTCTCGGGCAAGATCAATAAATTGAGCTGCCATGGGGTGGTGGTCGGGTGGTGGAGGTATCTCAATGCCCTTGCTTGCTCAACGCTCGCAGCGCATTTGGGCGGGGGAATGAACTCCGGGGTCGTCACCCTGTTGAGAGTGGCGCAGCGCAGACGCCATGGTGAGGGCATCAAGGTTGGGTCAGTGATGGTATGGGCGTACCAATCCGGTCAGATCCGTTCTTCCCACAATGTTGATGGGCCCGCTGCCGGTGGCGACAGGGGCCCATCTTGTTGTTAGCGCACGGCAGGCGTCAGCGGGCGAGTACAACCCGTCCGTTGGCGAGTTGCTCGCTGAGTTGACGGGGGGCGGGCTGTTGCTGGAACTGGCGCACCAGCCGATCCAGCTCGCTCAGCTGCCGCACCAGCTGGATGATGCCGTGCACGGCATGCTGGCTGCCTTGGCTTGAGTCATCGGCCAGGGTCTTGATGCTGAGCACGTTGCGGTCGATATCGGCCGTGACCTGGGATTGCTCCTGCACGGCCTGGGCTATCTGGCTGCTGCCGGAGGCGACCTGCTGCAACATGCTGTTGATCTGCTGCAATATAGTGCCGGTGGCTGAGGCCTTCTGCTGACAGCTGGCCGAGAGTTGCCCCCCTTTCTCCATCGCCTGTTCCGCATTGCCCGCACTGGCTTGCAACAGGCTGATCATTTTCTGGATCTCGCCGGTGGAGGACTGGGTCTTGATGGCCAGCGATCGGATCTCGTCCGCCACCACGGAGAAGCCGCGGCCCGCCTCACCGGCCCGGGCCGCCTCTATGGCCGCGTTGAGGGCCAGCAGATTGGTCTGGTTGGCGATGCTGTTGATGACATCGAGAATGCCGTCTATATCCCGGCACTGCCCCGCCAGGGTGTGGATCACCGTCTTGGAGGTGGTGATCTCGTCGTGCATCCCCTCGACCGCGCCTATGGTATCCAGCACGCTGCGGTTGCCCTCCTTGAACAACTCGGAAGTCTCGTCCAGCAGGCCGGAGGCGGCGGTGGAGCTGTGAGAGACCTCTCTGATCGACTCTGACATCTGGGTGATGGCGGTGGCGACCAGGTTGGTCTCGGCCTGCTGCTGTTGCAGGTTGCTGGTGATGGACTCGGCGTTGTGCAGATCCCCTTCTGCGGCCCGCAAGATCTGGGCGCAGGTCTGCTGGGTGCGGGCCAGCACGGCATTGAACTCGGCCCGGTTCATCAACATGGCGAGCTCGATGGCGGCCAGGTTGTCGACCTTGTTGGTGTAGAGCAGCTGCATCAGCGGGTTGTCGAAGCGGCTGCGGGCCATCTTGTCGAGCTTGCCCAGCCGACGGGCCAGGGCATGGGTGATCATGGCTGCCAGCAGCAGCGGTACGGTCGCCAGTGCCAGCGGCCAGCCCGCAGCCTGCTTGTACCCCAGCGCGACCATGGCCGCCAGACTCAGCAGCAGGCAGAGCGTGACTGCCTGCGTGTGGGAGAAGGTCGGCAGCCTGAGGGCCAGGGGAGTCTTGTCATTGCGCAGGTCGGCATAGATGCGTTCGGCCCGCTGCTTGATCTCCTCGCTGGGGGCCGTGCGCACGGACTGGTATTCCACTACCTTGCCGCTGGCATCCTTGATGGGGGTGACGAAGGCGCTGACCCAGTAGTGATCGCCATTCTTGCAGCGGTTCTTCACCGGCCCCATCCAGCTCTTGCCGTCCTTGATGTGATGCCAGAGATCGGCGAAGGCCTGCTTGGGCATGTCCGGATGGCGTACCAGGTTGTGATGCTCACCTTGCAGCTCGTCCAGGCTGAACCCCGCTATGTTGCAGAACTCCTCGTTGGCATAGGTGATGCGGCTTTCCAGGTCAGTGGTGGAAATAAGACTCTGGTGCTCCGGGTAGAGACGCTCACGCTGGGTAACGGGTTGGTTGACTCTCATTGTGTGGTCCTGCACGCGGTGATGGGAAAGATGTATAGGCAGTGCAAGTTATGCACCATGGCGTCATGGGTGATGATGATTTTGTTAGTAGTGTGTTTATCCGACCAAAATGGTCAGATTTTGCGGCAAATCCGGATCAGGAGGGGGTGGGCAAGGAGATCGATTCGCATTTCGAGAATCGATTTGGCAATGAGCAGGGCGGCATTTCGCAATATGGTGCGGCTGGCGTGCCACAAGAGAGAAGAGAAAGGGGGCCAACAGGGGCCCCGGGGTTCAGACGGCGGCAGTCGGCGGCACCCTCTCCAGCTCGGACTCGGGAGGCTGCATCATGGTCTCTATCTGCAGCCCCTGCACCAGCACGGTTTTCAGATCCTGCAGGTACTCCTCCAGCGGCGGCTCCTGCAACAGCTGGGCGAGCTCGTTGCCCACCGGGGTCAGCCGGTAGTAGAGCAGGGTGATGTTGGTCTGCTTGCGATGCAGGCGCCAGCGTTGGTCGCCGAATGCCAGTTCGACCCCGTCGGCGGGCAGCGGGCCGGATTCCAGCTCTCCCTTGTGCAGCAGGCCGAGCTCGAACAGCTGCAACAGGGCATTGTAGGGCAATCGGTATTTGCCCAGACCAAGCCGGGTCACCTTGGCGCGGCTGAGCAGGCTGGCGCCCTTGTGCAGCCCCAGCAGCAGACGCTGCTCATCGCTGCCCGAATAGTGGCAGGCGAGGGCGCAGATCCGCTGGAACAGCTGGGCCTCGCGCTGGGTCATCTCCTTGAGGGTGGTGAGGGCGCGGATGGAGAAACGGCCGGGAGTGGCGATCTCGATGGCGAAGATGCGGCCCCACAGCTGCTGCATGGGGACCATGCTGATGTCTTCCGCCAGTTGCAGGAAGCGGGTCAGCCAGTCGCTGTCCATCTCGCCGCCGGCGGCCGTCTCCTCGCAGTGGCGGGAGGCCATCACCATGATGGCTTCCAGATTGCGCTGGCGAGCGGCCTGATCCGCCAGATGGCGAAAGGTGGCGCGCTGTTCGAAGGTGCTGTCGCTGTTGCGGGTGAGCATGCCGTCTATGCCGCGGCTGCGGGCCAGGCGCAGGGTTTGCTCCTGGCTGCTCAGGATGGAACTCTCTTTCTTGGGCGGGGGCAGGTCAGCCATGCTGGCTCCGTGATCGCAAGGTCTAGCCTTGAATGTTACTCCAACCGGGATGGCGGGCAATCCCTCAAGCAGGGGCTGGCCGGGATCCGGTCGTCGTGGATAACAAAACGGCCTCCCGCGGGAGGCCGTGTGTGCAGGCTCACTGCTCTTCGTAGACGCTGACCTCGACCGCTTCCATGGAGTAGGAGGCGGTAGCCATCTCGTGGCTGGAGCTCATCAGACGCGCATCATGATGTCTGACTTATTCCTCTTCGTAGATGCTGACCTCGACCGCTTCCATGGAGTAGGAGGCGGTAGCCATCTCGTGGCTGGAGCTGATGGTGCGCATCTTGCCCTTCACCCAGATGGCATCCCAGAGATCATCCACGGGGGCGCCCTTGGGGTAGCTCACATAGACCACCTGGTTGGTGGGAGGCGGCGGCACATGGATGCAGGCGCCGAAGTAGGGCACCAGCAGGAAGGCGGTGATCTTCTTGGCATCCCCCTCCAGCGGCACCACGAACCCCGGGATCCGCACGTCTTGGTTGTCCAGCTTCTGGTTGACCCCGCCCACCGGCTGCGGCACCGAGGAGAAATCGCCATCGTGGCTCACCTGGGGCGGTGGCAACAGCCGCTCCCCTTGCGGGATCAGCACGTCCCAGTCGATGGTCTTGTAATCGGCGGCCAGGGCCGGCAGCGCCAGCAGGCTGGCCAGCAGCGCCACAATTTTCCACTTCATCATCTGTCCTTCTCTCTTTTTTATGCGGGCTAGACGCGAATGCTCATGCCATCGCTCAGGCTGTAGCGGTAGGCCCTGGCCGCGGGCAGCAGGCCTATCACCATGCCCGCCAGCCACACCAGTCCCAGCAACTGCCACTCGTAGGCGCTCGGCAGCCCCAGGCTCAATTGCAGGCCATAGTGGCTGAGCAGCCAGGGGGTGGCAAGCCCCTGCCCCAGATAGAGCACGGCCACCCCGAGGGCTATGCCTGCGGTGGTGAGGGCCATCGCCTCCAGCGCCAGCAACAGGAACAGGTGGGCGGGGCCTGCCCCCAGGGATCTCAGGATGGCCAGCTCGCGGCGCCGCTCGTTGAGCCCCGCCAGCAAGGTGGTCAGCATGCCGATGAGGCCCGCCACCACCACAAAACCGGCGATCACCGAGAGCGCGGTTTCCGCCACGCTCATCAGGCTCCACAGCTCCTGCAGGGCGGCCCCCGGCAGGATCGCCATCAGCGGCTCGCCCCGATAGGTGTTGACGCTGCGCTGCAGTTGGAACGCCAATATTCGATTGCTGAGACCCACCATGAAGGCGGTGATGGTTTTGGGGGTCAGATCCTGCGCCAGCGCCTGTTCGGCGGTCACGTTCTTGCTGTGCCTGCCCGTGTCCCAGCCCAGGTGGATCGCCTCTATCCCGGCCAGCGGCACGTGGATGGTGCGATCGATGGGGGTGCCGGTCGGTGCCAGTATCCCCACTACCTTGAACGGCAGGTTGTCGTGCTGGCTGAAGGAGGTGTTGCCCGCGCCGTGGGCGATGACGATGGACTGATCCAGCTTGTAGCCGAGCTTCTCGGCCACCTGGGCGCCGAGCACGGCCTCGAACGGCGTGCCAAACGGCCGCCCCTCCCGCAGTTGCAGAGCCTGCTGCTGGCCGTACTTCAGGTGGGTGAAGTAGTCGCCATTGGTACCGAGCACCCGAAAGCCCTTGTGAGAATCACCGAGGGAGAGGGGTATGGTCCAGGCGACGCCGGGTTTGGTCTTGATGGCCTGATAGGCCTCCCAGCCTACGTTGTTGGTGGGGTTGCCGATACGAAATACCGAGTAGAGCAGCAGGTTCACCTGGCCGGAGCGGGCGCCGACGATGAGATCGGTACCCGAGACGGTATTGGAGAAACTCTCGCGCGCCTGGGTGCGCACCCGCTCCACCCCGAGCAGCAGGGTGACGCTGATGGCCACCGCCAACAGGGTCAGCCCGGCGGTGAGGCGACGGGCCCAGAGACTTTGCAGGGCGAGCTTCAGCATACCGGCCTCCGGTGTTGTGGCTGGGATGCACCCTCTGGTGCGGGTCTGGTCGGGTAGATGGCACAGCTATTGGGATTCAGCATATGGCCCTCCGGTTGAGCAGTTGCAGATTCTCCACTCGCGGAAAGAGCGGCTCGAGATAGGGATCGTGACTGACGAAGATCAGAGTCGACCCCTGCTTGTCGCACTCCTCGAACAACAGCTTGATGAAGGCGGCCCGGTTGTCGGTATCCAGGGCCGAGGTGGGTTCATCGGCGATCACCAGCGGTGGCGAGCCTATCAGCGCCCGCGCGGCGGCCACCCGCTGCTGCTGGCCTATGCTGAGGGCGTGGACGGGTCTGTGCAGCGCCTCGGCCGGCAGTTGCAGCTCCGCCAGCAGGCGGCGCGCCTCCTGCTCGGGACTTCCCTGCAGACGAGCCCGTTTCTCGGGTGAGAAGGTGAGGGCGGCGGTGACGTTGTCCAGCACGGATAAAAATGGCAGCAGATTGAACTGCTGGAAGATATAACCCAGATTGGCCGCCCGGAAGTGGTCACGGGCACGGCCGGAGAGCCGGGCCAATGGCTGGCCCAGCACGTCCAGGGTGCCGTGGTTGGCGGTCTGGATCCCGGCAAGCAAACCAAGCAGGGTCGACTTGCCGGAGCCCGATGGCCCCTTGATGAAGACCCGCTCCCCCTCGCCGATGGTGAGGGCTGGCAGATCGAGTACAGGCTCGTGATCCGGCCAGGCGAAGGCCAGATCGCGGATCTCAACCACGGCTTTTTTCATGGTGTTACCAGCTCAGCTTGTTGGCGGATGGGGTCAGCTCGGCCGCAGTCTGGCCGGTGGGCAGTATGCCCTGCACGCTCAGCTTTTCCAGGCTCGGATAGACGCTGAACAGGGTGGCTTCCAGTCCGGTCAGCTTGGTCGGAGCCTCACAGGTGTAGGTATACATGGCGCCCACATCGGCGTGACCCGCATCATCATGGTGGTGGTCATCATGACTGCTGCCAGCCTTTTCATGGTCATGGTCATGGTCGTGATCATGATCTTCCTTGGCCGCATTGAGTTCCTGCTGGGTCAGCTTGCAGCCGGCCGCCGGGTCGAAGCGAAACAGGGTATCGGCTTGCTTGAGCTGAGCCATGGCCTTGGCGTATTGCGCCTTCTCCTCGTCGCTCTTGGCGGCGTGCTCGAAGCCTACCAGATCGGCGGCGGGAGCCTGCAGCTCGAGCATCAACTGGTTGCCATCGAGCACCAGGTTGAGGTGGCCGTGGCCGTGCTCGTGGGCGCCGTGGCCGTGACTCTCATGCTCGTCGTGATTTGCTTGCACGCCAAAGGCGGCTGCCGCCAGTAACAGTGTGACTGCTTTCATCGTTAATCCTTTTGAAACAATTGATAAGAGAAATGTTCAGTGGGAGAAGCAATGAAAGTGAGGCGGGGCACGAATGCGGCACTGGCCTGAAGGGGTGGAATCGATGGCGGGCAAGGCGATATCAGCTAGCTTGCCGATGACCACATGCGGGACTGGGATGGGCAAGTTGGGCGTCAGTGCCAGCTTGCCATCGAGATGGAGGGCGCAGAGGACGCAAGTGTGGCTATGACCGGGCAGATCGGCTTCCAGCGGGTGTTGTGCCAGCGCCGGTTGCAACCACAACCAGCCCAGCAGCAACAACCAGATTTTCAGCTTGAAACGACCCATAGACCCTTATGAAAGGGGCGCCATCAGCACCCCTTCTCTCTGACTTAGAGATGGGACTGGATGAGCCCCATCACGGTAGCAATGTTGTTGGCATCGAGCTGGCCATCTTTGGCAAACAGCACCTTGCCCTCTTTATCCAGCAGTATGATGGCCGAGCTTTCCGGCGCGAGATCCCAGGCATTGCGGGCCATGCCCTTGGCATCCAGTACCATGGCGGACCAGGGGAACTCTTTCTTGCTATCTTCGGCACTGCTCTTCACAAAGCCGGAGGTGCCCCAGATGGCGTCATTGCTGTTGATGATGGTGACCGTCTGGTACTTGTCGTGGGGCAGCTTGGCCGCCTTGATCGCCTCGATCATGGGGGCGTTCAGCTCCTTGGCACTGGAGCGACCCGCGATGTGCTGGATCAGAAAGACTTTGCCAGTCAGTACCTTGCTTTGCCAGGGTTGGTAGCTGACCGCTTTCTCTTGCAGTACCAGCTCACCCTTGTCGCTGATGTTGACCAGCGGCACCTGGGCAGACTCCTTGATGTTGTGAGCCATGACCAGTGTTGGCAGCAGCGCCAGAGTAAGTACGAGATGTTTCATCCTGATGACACTCCTTTTGTTATGTTATAACGATTTTTCACTTGAGGGAATGGGGCAGAACTCATCCTAAACTGATCGGATCTGTTTAAAAAGTGTTAAATAAGCTCGCGAATGAGCCGAGCGGGCCGCCCGCCAGCGCAGACAGCGGCTGGCAAAGGCGGCTAGGATGGCACGCAGTCGATAAAAATCAATTAGTTATCAACTGGTTTGAGGAGTGTGCTTCAGTTGAACCGGTTGCGGTTCAACTGGCATGGCGGACGTGGCTCAATACAAGGGTTCGCTGATCAGCGGGATCTTGGCCATGGTCATCTGCTGGGCCAGCAGGGGCGAGCCGGTCAGCAAGACGTGGCGCTGATTGCCGATCATCAGGGTATCGCCCTTCAGGCCGCTGTCGGCCGTGATGGCCAGCCAGGCTGGCGAGACGCTGCCGATGCTGATGTTGGGGTATATGATGCTGAGCATGTATTGCGGTGCCAGCTCGGCCAAGAGGCTTGCCATCAGCAGTGCCTTCTCGTCGCTGTCGGCCTTGTTGTCCTGCAAGGCCTGCAGGGGCGGGGCGAAGTGATCCATCTGCTCGGGAGGCGTGGGGATGGCGCTCAGCCACTCCTGCAGCAGGCCGACGCTGGTGGCCAGATCCTTGGCGGAAAACTGCTTCGCCAGGGGCCTGAGGTCGCCCTTGAACTGGTAGAACAGCTGGGAGTAGTTGGGGCGTACACAGGGCAGCTTGCGATTGGCCGGATGCACGCAGGGCACCACCCGCATCTGGTAGAAGGCATCTTCCTGATATTGCTGGTAGGCCTGCCAGAAGAGGGTCGACTCCATGCTGTCGTCGTGCAGGGTGAAGGCCTGCTCCAGATTGCGAAACTTGGTGGCGGTTTCGGGACTGGTCTGGTTGATCAGGTTGATGCTGTTGTAAAGGCGCGGGCTTATGTAGGAGTAGAGTGTTTCCAGCGGATAGTTGAGAGAGGCATCGAGCTGGGTCATCTGGTGGCGGCTGGCGGACATGATGCGCTCGTCCGCATTGAGCTGCAGGTGCTTCTGCTGGCCGTCGGCAGACTGCCACTGCCAGCTCAGGTTGACTTCGTTGGCGCCGACCGTGGATGCGAACACTAGACTCAACAACAGACCTTGTGCCAGTTTCATGATGTGCATCCTGCTCGGGGTGATAATAAACAACTAGGTGAGCCGGCCGGATTTGGATGAGCTTAGTTTTGATGATCTGGGTAACAGTTTGATAAGACTTTAAATTTAATTCTGGAAATAAGTCATACAGGAAACCGTCATGAAGCGAATTCCACTGCTGTTGTTGCTGTTGGCCGCCTTGCCTGCGGCGGCGGGCCAGGTGATCGTCAACAAGGGGATGTCCAGCGCGGATACCTTTGCCCTGCGGGACAAGCTGGCGCGGGAGCATGAATGGCAGGAGTGGCTGCGTTTCCAGCAGGCCATCAAGTGGCTGGAGGTGTTGCCGGTCAACTGCGAGCTGATGAGTGAGCAGGGCGGGGGTTATCGCTGCGGTGGCGACTATTACCGGCCCTATCGGCAGGATGGCCGTGACATCTATATCCAGGGGGATCCCAGTGGTGTGACGCCGGGTCAGCGCCCGCAACAGCCAATAGAAAAGGCGCCCTGAGGCGCCTTTTTTGCGAGGGTACGCTTACTTGGCAGCGTAACGCTCGGCAGAGGTAACGATCTCGGCTTCGGCAGCAGCCTTGTCGCCCCAACCTTCCACCTTGACCCACTTGCCCGCTTCCAGCTCTTTGTAGCGCTCAAAGAAGTGCTGGATCTGGGCGCGCAGCAGCTCGGGCAGATCGTTCACATCCTTGATGTGGTCGTACTGCTTGGTCAGCTTGGAGTGCGGCACGGCCACGATCTTGGCATCTTCGCCAGATTCGTCGGTCATCTTCAGCACGCCGACCGGGCGGCAGCGAATGACGGAGCCGGCCAGCAGCGGGTAGGGAGTCGGAACCAGAACGTCGACCGGATCACCATCCAGAGACAGGGTGGCGTTCACGTAACCGTAGTTGCACGGGTAGAACATAGGGGTCGACATGAAGCGATCAACGAAGATGGCACCGCTGTCCTTGTCGACTTCGTATTTGATCGGGTCGGCATTCTGCGGGATTTCGATGATGACGTAGATGTCGTCGGGCAGGCTCTTGCCAGCCGGTACCAGGTTCAGGCTCATGACGTTTCCTTCAGTGTTGGAGTCAAGTTTGCAGGCCGATATTATAGCGATGTCGCGTCAAATGACCATATTTCAAGGGCACTGTGACCGCCCTGGCTGATGCCGTGCTGCCCGGGTCGGTCAAATGGCGGCCCGCTTGTCTGGGTCGATTGACGTCTCGTCACGCCCGCGGCTTGCGACCAAACCTCAACAGACCCTAGAATGCGCACTCCCTTTACTGGAAAAGGCAGCGGTATGCACATTCACATCCTCGGGATCTGCGGCACCTTCATGGGTGGTCTGGCGGTGTTGGCAAAACAGCTTGGTTATCGAGTCACAGGCTCGGATGCCAACGTCTATCCCCCCATGAGTACCCAGCTCGAGCAACAGGGCATAGAGCTGACCGAGGGCTATGACCCGTCCCAGCTCGATCCGGCGCCGGATCTGGTGGTGGTCGGCAATGCCATGAGTCGTGGCAATCCCTGCGTGGAATATGTGCTGGATCGCAATCTGCCCTACATCTCAGGCCCCCAGTGGCTGCTGGAGCATGTGCTGCAGGATCGCTGGGTGCTGGCCGTGGCGGGCACCCATGGCAAGACCACCACCGCCAGCATGCTGGCCTGGGTGCTCGAATACGCCAAGCTGGAGCCAGGTTTCCTCATCGGCGGCGTGCCGGGCAACTTCCCGGTTTCCGCCCGTCTCGGTTCCGCCCCCTTCTTCGTCATCGAAGCGGACGAGTATGACTGCGCCTTCTTCGACAAGCGCTCCAAGTTCGTCCACTACCATCCGCGCACCCTGGTGATGAACAACCTGGAGTTCGATCACGCGGACATATTCCCGGATCTGGCCGCCATCCAGCGCCAGTTCCACCACCTGATGCGTACCGTGCCGCGCAACGGCCGGGTGCTGTTCCCGCAGGCCGATGACAACCTCACCGCGGTGCGCAAGATGGGCTGCTGGAGCGAGGTGGAGCTGGTGGGTCAGGACGACGCCAAGTGGAAGGCGGTCAAGCTGGCCGACGACGGCTCCGCCTTCGAGGTGTGGCTGGATGGGCAGAAGCAGGGCGAGGTGCACTGGGAGTGTATCGGCGAGCACAACGTCAACAACGGCCTGATGGCCATCGCCGCCGCCCGTCACGCCGGTGTCATGGTGGAGCACGGCATAGCCGCCCTCTGCCAGTTCAAGTCCCCCAAGCGGCGGATGGAGCTCAAGGGTGAGGTGGCAGGCATCAGCATCTATGACGACTTTGCCCACCACCCGACTGCCATCGAGACCACCCTCGGCGGTCTGCGCGCCAAGGTGGGCAAGGCCCGCATCCTGGCGGTGCTGGAGCCGCGCTCCAACACCATGAAGCTGGGGGTGCACAAGGAGGAGCTGGCCGGCTGCTTCGACGGTGCCGACGAGGTGTTCTTCTTCCAGCCGCCCAATATTGGCTGGGATCTCGGCGAGGTGACGGCTCACATGAGCCGACCGGCCAAGGTGTTCAACGATCTGGAGACCCTGATCAACCGGCTGGTGGCCGAGTGTCGCGATGGCGATCATATTCTGATCATGAGCAACGGCGGCTTCGGCGGCATTCATGACAAGTTGATCGCCCGCCTCAAGGATTATCACGGTCAACTATGACGCCCTTGATGAGTCCGCTTTGGTTTTCAGGTTCACAGAGGCCCGCATGAATAAACACGTCACCCTGGCGCTGACCGGCGCCTCCGGCGCCCCTTACGCCCTGCGCCTGCTTGAGTGTCTGGTGCAGGCGGACTATCGGGTCTATCTGCTGGCCTCCTCCGCCGCCCGCGTGGTGCTCAAGACAGAGCAGCAGCAGGAGTGGCCGGGCTCACCCAGGGAGCTCTCCGCCCATCTCTGTCGCCAGTACGGCGCCAAAGAGGGTCAGATAGTGGCCTGCGGCAAGGAGGAGTGGTTCTCGCCGGTGGCCTCGGGGTCGGCGGCGCCGAAACAGATGGTGGTGTGCCCCTGCTCCATGGGAACCGTGTCGGCCATCGCCAACGGCGCCTCCGACAACCTGCTGGAGCGGGCGGCGGATGTGGTGATCAAGGAGCGCGGCCAGCTGATCCTGGTGCCCCGCGAGAGCCCCTTCTCCGCCATCCATCTGGAGAACATGCTGAAACTGGCAAGACTTGGTGTGACCATAATGCCGGCCGCGCCCGGTTTCTATCATGAGCCGAAAAGCATCGAGGATCTGGTGGACTTCATGGTGGCGCGGATCCTGGATCACCTCGGGGTCGAGCACGCGCTGACCAGCCGCTGGGGTTACGCCAATTCCTGACCTGTGGTGCATCACCTTGCTGGCTGTCTCTCGCAACAGAGGCTGAACCGGCCGCAAACGGACAAACAAAAGCGGCGCCGACCTGAACAGTCTGGCGCCGCTTGTCATTCACGAGGCGGGTTATGCGGCCTGGATGGGGGCCGTCACGTACTTGAACAGAAAATCGGTCACATCTTCCCGGGACGGGCGTTGTGGCTGATTGATCATCTGCATCATGACGTAACCAAAACCGGTCAGGGAGCGGGCCAGGTCCTGGGCGGACAGCACACTCCGGATCTCACCGGCATCCATGGCGCGTTGCAAATGGGGCGCGATGCGCTCCAATGCCTTGTCCAGCAGCTTGGCATAACGGGGCCAGACCTCTTCCCGCACCGACGAACTCCACTCCAGCCAGATGCTGGCGTGGTCGGGTTGATCGTAGGCGGCATCGACAAACAGCTTCACGTGACGGCGAATGCTGTCGTTGATCGGACCCTGGCCGGTATAGGCCTGTTCCAGCATCTGGTGAACGAAACGTTCGATCTCGGCCAACACTTCATCCACCAGCTCTTCGCGGGTGTTGAAATAGTTGAACACGGTAGCTACCGAGACTTTGGCCTGTTCTGCTATCTCGGCGTGACCCGCACGGCCTATGCCGCGACGGGAAAACACCTCGATGGCACATTCCATCAATTGATTGCGACGAGCTTCCGGAGAAAGCCGGGTTCGACGTCTTATTTCTGCGCGTGGTTCCATAGTTTTTTCATCTAATAGTTATTGATTATGGTGTTTATAGTATTGTCACCGATAATGCCCGAGGGCCTGCTAACTCTATCAATTAAAATAAGCCGATAAAAGCATCACGTATGCCTGACGCCTCTCGGCTTGGATGGTAGAATCCTCGGTTTTGACGTTAATGAACGGCCAAATCCCCTTTGGCCATGAGGGAGTAAGTGATGAAACACACCGTCGAGGTGATGATCTCCGAGGCCGACGTGGCCGCCCGGATCGCCAAATTGGGTGAAGAGATCACCGCCCGTTATCAGGGTTCTGACGAAGTGGTCATGATTGGCCTGCTGCGTGGCTCCTGCGTCTTCCTGGCCGACCTGTGCCGCCAGACCCCGCTGCCCGTCACCCTGGATTTTATGACCGCCTCCAGCTATGGCTCCGGCATGCGCAGTACCCGTGACGTTCGCATCCTCAAAGATCTGGATGACGACATCAAGGGCAAGGACGTGCTGATCGTCGAGGACATCATCGACACCGGCTACACCCTCAACAAGGTGCGTGAAATCCTGTCACTGCGCGAGCCTAAATCCCTCGCCATCTGCACCCTGCTGGACAAACCGTCCCGCCGCGAGGTGCAGGTGCCGGTGGACTGGATCGGTTTCTCCATTCCGGACGAATTCGTGGTGGGTTGTGGTATCGACTACGCCCAGAAGTACCGCAACCTGCCGTTCATCGGCAAGGTAGTACCGCAAGAGTAAGCAAGGTCCAGGAATATCACGGGCGGGGTGGCCGAGCGCCATTTTTTGTCTGCAAGGCGGCCCCGGCCGCCTTTTCTGTATCGAGATGGGATCCGCCATCACAGGGGTTGCAATGAACGCACTGGAAATCAGCGGCCTGAAAAAGACCTATCAGGGGGGCGTCGAAGCCCTTAAAGGCATAGATCTGACCGTCAAGCAGGGGGATTTCTTCGCCCTGCTCGGCCCCAACGGGGCAGGCAAGTCCACCACCATAGGCATCATCAGCTCGCTGGTGAACAAGAGCGCCGGCAAGGTGAAGGTGTTCGGCTACGACATAGACAACCAGCTGGAGCAGGCCAAGGCCCAGCTCGGCCTGGTGCCGCAGGAGTTCAACTTCAGCCAGTTCGAGAAGGTGAGCCAGATCGTCATCCATCAGGCCGGTTTCTACGGCGTGCCCAGGGCCGAAGCCAAGATCCGCGCCGAGAAGTACCTGCGCCAGCTCGATCTGTGGGACAAGCGCGACATGCCGGCCCGCACCCTCTCCGGCGGCATGAAGCGCCGGCTGATGATAGCCCGCGCCCTGATGCACGAGCCCAGACTGCTGATCCTGGACGAACCGACCGCCGGGGTGGATATCGAGATCCGCCGCTCCATGTGGACCTTCCTCAAGGAGCTCAACGAGCAGGGGGTTACCATCATACTCACCACTCACTATCTGGAAGAGGCCGAGATGCTGTGCCGCAACATAGGCATCATCGACAAGGGCCGGCTGATTGAAAACACCAGCATGAAGAAGCTGCTCGGCAAGCTGAGCCGCGAGACCTTCATGCTGGATCTGGCACCGGGCTCCGCCGTGCCGAACGTGCCCGAGTTCAACGGCCGCATGCAGGACGAGCGCACCCTGGAGGTGGATCTGGACAAGAGCCAGTCCCTCAACAGCCTGTTCGAGCAGCTGTCGGGCCAGCAGGTGCAGGTACTGAGCATGCGCAACAAGGCCAATCGGCTGGAAGAGCTGTTCGTCAGCCTGGTCGAGGAGGGGAGAAAAGCATGAATCTGACCACTTATTACATCGCCTTCAAGAGCATTCTGGCCAAGGAAGTGAGCCGCTTCACTCGGATCTGGATCCAGACCCTGGTGCCGCCCGCCATCACCATGAGCCTCTATTTTGTCATCTTCGGCAACCTCATAGGTTCGCGCATCGGTGACATGGGGGGCTTCAGCTACATGGAGTTCATCGTGCCCGGCCTCATCATGATGTCGGTGATCACCAACTCCTACTCCAACGTCGCCTCCTCCTTCTTCAGCGCCAAGTTCCAGCGCAACGTGGAGGAGCTGCTGGTAGCGCCTGTGCCCAACTACGTCATCATCGCCGGTTACGTGGGTGGCGGCGTGGCCCGCGGCCTCTGCGTCGGCCTCATCGTCACCCTGGTGTCGCTGTTCTTCGTGCCGCTGCAGATCCACCACCTGTTCAGCGTCTGCTTCACCGTGCTGCTGACCGCTATCCTCTTCTCGCTGGGCGGCCTCATCAACGCCGTGTTTGCCAAGACCTTCGACGACATCAGCATCATTCCCACCTTCGTGCTGACGCCACTCACCTACCTGGGCGGGGTCTTCTACTCCATCAGCCTGCTGCCCCCCTTCTGGCAGGGGGTCTCCCAGGTGAACCCCATCATCTACATGGTGAACGCGTTCCGTTACGGCTTCCTCGGCATCTCGGACGTGCCGCTCGGCACCGCCTACCTCATCATCATCGGCTTCATCGTGGCCCTATACGGTCTGGCCTGGTGGCTCATCTCCCGCGGCACCGGGCTGCGGCACTGAGTCCTACTCAAAACGGGGCGTCCATGCGGGCGCCCCGTTTATTTCTGCGTTGCCTTGCAAAAAATGAAAACAGTGGCGTGAGCCGCCGTCGAACTCATTGCGACTCAGTCGGGAAGGGTTAGAATCTATCTCTCTCTATAAAGAGGTAGCCCATGTCCGCGTATTTGCGCATGCTGGCCAACCTGGCCCTGGGGGGATTCTTCGTGGCCTCGGCGGCTTTCAAGCTGGCATCCCCGGCGTTGTTTATCGAGCAGATCGGTGCCTTCGGCCTGATCTGGTCGTCGCTGATCCCGGCGGTTGCCTGGGGGCTGATCGCGCTTGAGCTCTGCGCCGGGCTGGCGGTGATCGCCAACCGGCGCTGGGGGCTCTGGCTGGTGATGGCGCTGCTGGCCCTGTTTATTCCGGTGTTGGGCTATGGCGTCGCCATCGGGCTCGACATCGCTTGTGGCTGTCTGGGCCGTGCCGATCTCGGCTCGCTGCCACAGGCCATAGTGCGGGATCTGCTGCTACTGACGCTCGCGGGCGCCCTGCTGCGACTCTCCCGCCCCGTTTCAATCGTTAGCAAGGAGTAGTGACATGATGAGATTGCGATCCCGCACCCTGGTTGCCTCGCTGATCGCCGCCAGCTTTGCCCTGAGTGGCTGCGGTGACAATCAGTTCGAGCAGGAGACCAAGCTGGAGCAGGTGGCGGTGCAGCTTGCCCAGGAGGTCCAGCAGGGGGGCTATCAGCTGTTGACCGTGGCCGAGCTGAAGACCCGGATGGACAAGGGGGAGGAGCTGGTGATCATCGATACCATGCCCTATGAGGACGCCTTCAAGAAGGAGCACATCCCTGGGGCCAAGAACTTCGTCTTCGTGAAAGAGGCCAAGTCAGGCGACAACTGGAGCCAGATCGTGGAGGGGAGCGGTACACCTGAACAGTTCCAGGCGCTGCTGGGGGACGACAAGACCCGCCCCGTGGTGATTTACTGCGGTTTCGTCAAGTGTGGCCGCAGCCACAACGCCGCCGCCTGGGCCGTGACCCAGGGCTATCAACAGGTCTATCGGGTGCCGGGCGGCATCTTCGCCTGGAAAGGCGCAGGTTACCCCGTCACCGCCGAGTAAATATGTCCTGCCAACAGGGGCAACACCGCTGAAACGAAGAAGCCCGCCATTGCGGGCTTCTCTCATATGGCGTGGTGTACAGGGTTAGCTGGCGGCCTGCGGCTGTTCCAGCGTCTGCACCGTCTCCACTTTGGCCAGCTGTTGTTTGCCCAGCAACCGCTTGGTGATCATAGCCGCCATGATGGAGCCATTGACGTTGAGGGCGGTACGGCCCATGTCCACCAGCGGCTCTATGGCTATCATCACCCCCACCAGCGCGATGGGGAAGTTGAGGGTGGAGAGCACGATCAGCGCGGCGAAGGTGCCGCCACCGCCGACGCCCGCCACCCCGATGGAGCCGAGCGCAATCACCGGCAGCAGGGTCAGCAGGAACAGGGGATCAAACGGATTGATGCCGAGCATGGGGGCAATCATAGCCACCATCATGGCCGGGTAGATGCCGGCACAGCCATTCTGACCCAGATTGGCACCAAACGATGCGGCAAAGTTGGCTATGCTGCTGGGCACGCCAAGGCGCTGCTGGGTCTCTATGCTGAGGGGGATGGAGGCGGCGCTGCTGCGGGAGATAAAGGCGAAGGTGAGTACGCCCCACACTTCCCGCAGATAGTGCAGCGGGTTCTGGCCGATCAGCAGCAGGATCACCATGTGTACCGCAAACATCGCCAGAATGGCGACGTAGCAGACCAGGATAAAGCCGAGCAGATTGAGGATCTCGCTCAGGGGATAGTGGGCCACCACCCGGGCGATGAGCGCCATCACGCCATAAGGGGTGAGCGCAATCACCACCCGCACCATCTTCATCACCCACAACTGCAGGGTATCTATGGCCACGGCGGCGCGGGCACCGGCCTGCGGGTGCTCCGCCTTCATCTGCAGCAGGGCAACCCCGGCCAGCACGGTGAAGATCACTACCCCGATCACAGAGAGGGTGCGGCTACCCGCCATGTCGGCGGCAAAGTTGGTGGGGACCAGCGAGAGCAGCAGGGCGGGCAGGGTCTGGGCGCTGTCGATGGTGCTCATGCTCTGTTGCAGGGCGGCGCTGTCGCTGCCGTGGCTCAGCAACCCCTCGGCGGTGAGGCCGCTCAGGTGGGTGATGGTCATCCCCACCAGACCGGCAATCATCACCAGGGTCAGCATGGTGCCAATCAGCAGGGCGCTGATCTTGCCGAGAGACTGGGCCTGTTCCAGCTTGTTGATGGCGGAGAGAATGGAGGTGAACACCAGCGGCATCATCACCACCTTGAGCAGGCTGACATAGCCGCCTCCGACGATATTGACCCACTCCAGGGTCTGCTGGACACCGGCATCATCGGCGCCCCAGCCCAGTTGCAGACCGAGGCCAAACAGCCCCCCCAGCACCAGACCGGCGAGCACCTTGCGCGACAGCGGCACCCCGGCGGGCAGCCGGGTCAGGGCGAAACAGAGCAGACAGAAGAGCAAGGAAGCAAACAAGGTAAACATAAATAAACACCTGTAGCGGCCGTCAGGGCCGATTGTGGACAGAGAGAGCAGAGGGTGCGAGCAGGGTCGCAAGGAAAAACGCCGGATCGCGGGCGTGAAAAAGCAGCGGACGCCCGAAGGGGCGTCCGCTGGCAATCAGGGGAATTACTTCTTTACGGGGGCGTCGTACTGCTCGGGTTCGTCGCTATAGACACAGACGTTCCACTTGGCGGCCAGCCCCTCATCGGCCAGGCAGTAACGTTCGAAGAAGGTTTTGATTTCCGCGCGCTGGCAGTGGGCCTCGAAGCTGGCCATATCTTGCCAGATCTCGTTGAAGACGATGGGGAAGCTCTCCCCTTCGGCAAACGGACTGGCGATGTGGCGGGTCACCCGATACTGCAGACAGCCATCTTCGCGCAGGGTATTGGGCTCGAGGGCCTGCAGCACCTGAAACAGGGCCTGCTCCTGACCGGGCTTGGGCAGGAACTGGGCGATGCAATAAACCTTCTTGGACATGAGACTCTCCTGGTTGTGGCTGATTCAGGCTTGCTGAAGCGTGACCACGCGGTTGTCGATGAGGCGGGCCTTGCCGAGATAGGCCGCCATCAGGATCACCAGTTGCTGGCTTTGCTCGGTGGCGGATTCCAGGGTCACGGCATCGACGATGTCGATGGCATCGGTGCGAAAACCGGCGTTGTCGAGGCGCTGGCTGGCCTGCGCCACCAGGGAGGGCAGGTGGTGATCCCCCGCTTCAATCTCTCCGGCGATCCAGTTCATGGTGCGTGCCAGCTCGGGGGCCAGCGCCCGCTCGGCAGCGGTCAGATAGCCGTTGCGCGACGACAGTGCCAGCCCGTCCTCGGCCCGCACCGTGGGCACGCCGACGATCTCGATGGGCATGGCCATGTCGGCCACCATCTTGCGAATGAGTGCCAGCTGCTGGTAATCCTTCTGGCCGAAGCAGGCCACGTCAGGCTGCACCAGGTTGAACAGCTTGGTGACGACGGTGCTGACACCGCGGAAGTGCCCAGGACGCAGCGCCCCTTCCAGCAGGCCGGAGAGACCCGGCACCTCGACGAAGGTCTGGCTGGCCAACCCCTGCGGATACATGATCTCCGGGGTCGGGGTGAACACCAGATCCACGCCGGCGCTCTCCAGCGCGGCGCAATCCTGCTCCAGGGTGCGCGGATAGTTGACGAGATCCTCCGCCTTGTCGAACTGCATGGGGTTGACGAAGATGCTGACCACCACCTTCTCGGCGTGGCTGTGCGCCTCTTTCACCAGGGTCAGGTGTCCCTGATGCAGGTTGCCCATGGTGGGCACGAATGCGATGGCACGCCCTTCACGGCGCCATTGGCCGATCTGTTCACGCAGAGCGGCAGGATTGTTAACGACCAACATCGGCAGTTCACCTTCGGAAATATCAAACAGAGGAAACGGGTTGCATCGGCGGGAAAGGGATGGCGAAACGGGGGCCTGTGCCCCCGCTCTCATCCATACCGCCGGATCAGTTGAAGCAGTGTTCGGGGCCGGGGAAGGTGCCCTCGCTCACCTGCTGCACATAGAGCCGGATGGCGGCATGCATGTCGCCGGTTTCGGCCAGGAAGTTCTTGGTGAACTTGGGCACGTAACCCGAGGTGATGCCGAAGGCATCGTGCATCACCAGGATCTGGCCATCGGTGGCGGGACCGGCACCTATGCCGATCACCGGGATGCGCAGTGCCTTGGTGATGCGCTCGGCCAGGGCGACCGGCACGCACTCGAGCACCAGCATCTGGATGCCGGCTTCCTGCAGGCAGAGCGCCTGGCGGTAGATCTCCTGGGCCTGGAACTCGTCGCGCCCCTGCACCTTGAAGCCGCCAAACACATGGACGGATTGCGGGGTGAGGCCGAGGTGGCCACAGACAGGCACGCCATTGCGAGTCAGGTGGCGAATGCTGTCACACAGCCAGTCGCCCCCTTCCATCTTCACCATGCGGGCACCGGCGGCCATCAGCCGGGCGGCGTTCTGGTAGGTCTGATCCGGGGTGGCATAGCTCATGAACGGCATGTCGGTCACCACCAGCGCATTGGTGGTGCCGCGCACCACACAACGGGTGTGATAGACCATCTCATCCATGCTGACCGCCAGCGTGTCCTGGCCCCCCTGCAACACCATGCCCAGCGAATCGCCGATGAGCAGCACGTGGGCGCCCTCGTCGTCGAACAGCTTGGCGAAGCTGGCATCATAGGCGGTGATGGCGGTGATGCGTTGCCCTTCCTGCTTCATCTTCAGCAGGCTGGCGGTGGTGATCTTGCTCATAACGTTGCTCCTACTCGCCGCGTGTGTCCGTGAGGATCACAAGGGCGTCGATGGCTCTGCTCATCAGGGTTCCCCAAGTGCTGCCACGGGGGCAATGATGGCAAGATCATTGTGCGGGCAGCGGGCAACCAGTTGTGCGAGCGGGGTGCCGCAGGGCAGCACCAGAGCGGGCGCAATCTCGGCAAGGGGCAGCAGCACGAACTCCCGCTCCTTCATGCCGTAATGGGGAACGACGAGGCGCTCATGCCTGATGATCCGATCGCCATAGAGCAGCAGATCGAGATCCAGGGTTCTGGGGCCCCAACGTTCATCCTTGCGCACACGTCCCTGTTCCAGCTCGATTTTTTGCAGTTGATCCAGCAAGGCCAGGGGGCCGAGCCGGGTGTTCAGCCGCACCACGGCATTGACGTAGTCCGGCTGATCCGCAGGGCCCATGGGGCGACTGCTGTAAAACGAGGAGGCCTGTTGCAACTCGGACTCCGGCAGCGCCGCCAGTGCGACCACTGCGCGGCGGGCCTGGCCGAGCGGGTCAGCCAGATTGGAGCCGATGGCAACGAAGACCTCGGTCATTACTCGGCCGCTTTCGGCTTGCGACGACGGGGGCGACGACGGTTGCGGCTGTTGCTGTTACCGCTGCGCTTTTCGTCGGTCGCAGGTGCGCGTTCACCGCCCCGGGTCGCTTCCCGTTGCAGTTGCGGGCGCACGTCCGGATTGGACTCCACGTAGCGTTCCCACCAGCTGGCGAGCTCGCCGAGGCCGCGCTCGACCCGGTTGCGCAGCAACAGGAAGTCGTAGGCGGCGCGGAATTTCGGGTGCTCCATGGCCCGCTCGGGGTGACGACCCTGACGGCGGGTCAGTCGCTGTTGCAGGGCCCAGATGTCGCGCACATCCGTGGTGAACCTGCGCGGTACGGCGATGATCCGCACCTGGTTGTCCAGCACCTCGTTGATGGCCAGCATGAAGGCGTCGTGCCAGGGCAGGCCGCTCTCGTTTTCCAGCACGCGGGCGCGGGCTTCGACACAGCCCCACAGCAGGGTGGCGTAGAGGAAGGCCGGGGTGACTCGCTTGTCTGCCCGCACCCGGGTGTCGGTATCGAGCAGCGCCAGTTCGATGAACTGCTCGAACGGCGAGGTACCGTGGGGCGTGAACAGGGCGGCCACCTGCGGGAACAGCGGCTGGAACAGCCCGTATTCGCGCATCAGCTTGTAGGTCGCCAGGCCATCGCCAGCCAGGAACAGCTTGAGGGTCTCCTCAAACAGGCGGGCGGCGGGGATGTCCTGCAGCAGGGATGCCAGCTCTTTGATGGGGGCGGCACTGCGCGGGCTTATGGTCATGTCCAGCTTGGCGGCGAAACGCACGGCGCGCAGCATGCGCACCGGATCCTCGCGATAGCGGGTCTCGGGGTCGCCGATCAGCTCCAGCTTGCGCTGGGCGAGGTCCTCGATGCCGCCCTCGAAATCGTGCAGGGTGAAATCCCTGGCACTGTAATAGAGGGCGTTGACGGTGAAATCGCGACGCTCGGCATCCTCTTCTATGGTGCCGTAGACGTTGTCGCGCAGCAGCATGCCTTCATCAGACTGGGCCGACACATGCTTGCTGGTATTGACCTGATGGTGGTGACCCCGGAAGGTGGCCACTTCGATCACGTCACGACCAAAGACGATGTGGGCCAGGCGGAAGCGGCGGCCGATCAGGCGGCAGTTGCTGAACAGCGCCTTGATCTGCTCCGGCGTCGCGTTGGTAGCGATGTCGAAATCCTTTGGCGTCTTCCCGAGCAGCAGATCCCGGACACCCCCGCCGACCAGGTAGGCATCATAGCCACCCTTGTTCAGGCGATAGAGCACCTTGAGCGCATTCTCGCTGATCTCTTTGCGCGAGATGGGGTGCTGGTCACGGCTTAAGGTACGGCGTTGCCCGGTTACGTGGGCCGGGATGGGAGACTCCACCGACTGCTCGCCGTCTTCCTTGCCGAGCACCTTGCGGCAAAAGTTTGCGATCTGGGAAAAAATGGTACACCTCTTCATGACTTCAAATTGACGGGAGGCCAAAAAATAGCGGCCTATCATAGCTCAGGCCTGACCAAATGAAAAACGATGTGGTTCATTCAAAAAGTTCAGGCTTGGCTAACCAAAAAACTGTGTTGTCCATGTCAGCGCGCTCAGGCCTGACCCAATGCAAGGCCCGGTGTTCCCTGTTCCAGGCTGATCTTCTCTCTGGCTGGAACCCGGTCGAGCCGCCAGTGGGCAATGCCCCAGCCGATGATCTCGTCAATACGGCTCGCCATCAGCTCGGGGGGCGGGCACTGGCCGAGAAAGTGCAGCGCCTGCCACAGGGCCGGCCTGACCTCGTCCAGCGCCAGTGCCGGCGCATGGTTCTGCTTGGACAGCTTGTGGCCATCCGCCAGCACAGCCAGTGGCAGGTGCACCCAGGCGGGTACGCTGGCCCCCAGCGTCTGGTAGAGGGCAACCTGGCGCACCGTGGGCTCCAGCAGATCGGCACCGCGCACTATCTCGGTGATGCCGCTGTCCATGTCATCCACCACCACCGCCAGGTTATAGGCGTAGAGGCCATCCCGGCGGCGTATGATGAAGTCCTCTTCGGCCAGCGCCGCAGGAACCGCAATGCGGCCCTGCAACCCATCCTCGAAATGGTAGACCGGATGGTGCTGGCGCAGCCGGGCGGCGCATCCCTCGGCCCCGAGACCAAGATCGCGACAGTGGCCACGGTACAAGCCGCCGCCCGCCATGATCTCGCGCCGGGTACAGCGGCACCAGTAGAGATCGCCAGCCTGATAGAGCTGCCCGATGATCTCGTCATAACGACCATGACGCCGGCTCTGGTACATCACTTCCCCATCCCACTCCAGGCCATGGGCCGCCAATGTCTGCAGTATGAGCGGGGCGGCACCGGCCATCTCCCGCGGCGGATCTATGTCTTCAATCCGCACCAGCCAGCGTCCCTGTTGCGCCCTGGCCTGCAAGAAACTGCCGAGCGCCGCAATCAGGGAGCCAAAATGGAGCGGGCCTGACGGGGAGGGGGCAAAGCGACCTGTATAGGGGCGAGTCTGGGGTGACGGGACTGTATTCACGGGCATGGCAATCAGGGCAAGCGATTCATTGAGGCTGCATTCTGGGACGCCCAGACCAAAAGCTCAATAAAAAAGGGAGCTCGCAAGCTCCCTTTTTTCAGTTATGCCAGTGGTCGGTATCAACCGGCCATCTGTTTTTCCTTGATTTCAGCGAGTGTCTTGCAGTCGACACAGAGGTCGGCTGTCGGACGGGCTTCCAGACGACGGATACCGATCTCGATACCGCAATGCTCGCAGTAACCGAAGTCATCGTCTTCAAGCAGCACCAAGGTCTTCTCGATCTTCTTGATCAGCTTGCGTTCACGGTCGCGGGTACGCAATTCGAGAGCGAACTCTTCTTCTTGCGCGGCGCGATCCACGGGATCCGGAAAGTTGGCTGCCTCATCCTTCATGTGGTCAACGGTGCGGTCAACTTCCTGCATCAGTTGGTTGCGCCAGGCTCCCAGGATCTTGCGAAAATGTGCCTTTTGTTGGTCATTCATGTACTCCTCACCCGGTTTTTCCTGGTAAGGCGCCACACCCGCAATGGCCAGGGGGCCCAGAGATTTCCTGTTTTCGCCTGTTGGCATGCCCTGTCTCCTAATTCAGCACGCTACCCGTGCCATCCATAAATTGAGGGCGACATCTATAGCAGAAGGGTAACGCGTAGGCAAACAAGCCGTACCAATTATGTTACCCATCCCAACATTTATTCGCTGCCCTCGGGTAGCAGGTGACAAGATTCAAACGGGATAAAATCTTGGGCCACCATGCTCTGCACCCCAACATGGGGTCGATAGCATAAAATTTCAACCCCTGCCGCAATTGCTTGCTCAATAAGCAGACTATAGTGCGGATCTATGTGTGCTGCAGGGCGCATTCTCACTATTCCGGAGTGCAAAACCATAAATAGCAGCACGGCTCTGTGCCCTGCCGCCTTCATGGCCATCAATTCACGCAAATGCTTGGCGCCACGACTGGTGACCGCATCGGGGAAGTAGCCCATGCCGGCTTGCTCCCGCTCATCGAGCAGGGTCACGGATTTCACCTCTATGTAGCATGATGGCCTGTGGTCATCCTCCAGCAGCAGGTCGATGCGACTGTTCTCTTCGCCGTATTTCACTTCTGTGCGCAGCCTGGCGTAACCGGCGAGCGGGGCCAGCGCTCCCTGTTCGATCAGCTCGCGGGCTATCTGGTTGGCGCGCGCCGTGTTGACGCAGATGAAGTGACCCGCCGGGCTCTCGGCGATTTCCCAGCTGTGGGGCAGCTTGCGCTTGGGGTTGTCGGAGGTGGAGTACCAGACCCGGGTGCCCGGCTCGGCGCAGCCGGTCATGGCGCCGGTATTGGCGCAGTGGATGGTGATCTGCTCGCCGTTGTCGAGCAGCACATCGGTCAGGAAGCGCTTGTAGCGGGAGATGAGCTGCCCGGATTGCAGGGGGGGATCGAAAATCATGATGCTGTTCTCTCTTTTATAGGCAGGAAGCGAGGCCGAGCGACTGTCACGACGCCATCTTCTCTCTGGCGCGCAGGGGCCAGCAGGCGAGCGGCTCATAGCGAACCCCGTCCGGGGTGGCAATGGATTGATAGAGGCAGAAGTGATCCGCGTGCAGCAAAAAATCCGGCGCCGGCAAGGTGTCGGGCGCCTCGCTCGCCTTGCGCGACAGGGTGACGTGGGGACGATAGCCCTGCTCGCCGTTGCCAAGCCCCAGCTTCTCGCCGTGGCGGCGCAGCGCCCTGGCCAGCACGTTCAGCTCGTTCGGCCAGTCACCCGGTCCCACCCAGGCCGCCTTGGCACGGCTGAACCAGCCGGTCTCATCCAGCCTGATGGTCAGCGGCGGACAGTGCTGCCGCTCGGCGGCGGCCATCAGGCGGGCAGTGGTGACCTGATCGGCTTCACCGAGAAAGGCCAGCGTCAGGTGGAGGTTGGCTTCGGGGACCGGCTGGCCCGGCCAGGGGCGCTGGTCACGCCAGTCGATCAGCTCGGTGGCGAGCCGGTGCAGGGGCAGGGCAAAGAAGAGTTTGGCCATTTCTGGGGAGTGTGCCTTTTTACGCTCATGACATGGCCCCCATTCTATGGCAGCCGTGGTGGTTATGTCTCGCTGGCGACATCTGCTCACGGTGGTGGCGGATGCTATGGCAGAATGGGCGCCGTTTTTAAGGTCATCACAGAAGGTGCTCGTCGCTTTGTCCCAACTCCCCATAGTGTCCGTGTTGCCGGCGCTGTTTGCCGCCATCGACAGCCATGCCAGCGTGATCCTGCAGGCGCCGCCCGGCGCGGGCAAGTCGACCCTGCTGCCGCTGGAGCTGGTCCGCCAGAACCGGCTGCCAGGTCGCATCATCATGCTGGAGCCTCGTCGTCTGGCGGCGCGCAACATAGCCGGCTTTCTGGCCCGTCAGCTGGGGGAGCAAGTGGGCGAGCGCATCGGCCTGCGGGTAAGGGGCGAGAGTCGCACCAGTGCCCGGACCCGACTCGAGATCGTCACCGAGGGGGTGCTGACCCGGATGCTGCAGCAGGATCCCGAGCTGGCGGGCGTGTCGCTCGTCATCTTCGATGAGTTTCACGAGCGCAGCCTGCACGCCGATACCGCTCTGGCCTTTGCCATCGAGAGCCAGCAGGGGCTGCGGGACGATCTCAAGCTGCTCATCATGTCCGCCACCCTGGATGGCATGGCGCTGGAGGCCCTGTTGCCGGACGCCCCGGTGATCCGTTCCGAGGGGCGCGGTTTTCCCATCGACTATCACTATCGCCCCATCAATCGCCAGCAGTGGCTGGAGCCACAAGTCGGCGCCGTCGTGCTGGAGGCGCTGGCCAGCTGTGCCGGCAGCGCCCTGGTATTCCTGCCGGGGCAGGGGGAGATAGAACGGCTTGCCCAGTGGCTGGAGGGACGGTTGCCGGATGACGTGCGCCTCGCTCCGCTCTATGGGCGCCTCGACATGGCGGCGCAGCAGGCCGCCATCGAGCCGGCACCTGCGGGCCGCCGTAAGCTGGTGCTCACCACCAATGTGGCGGAGACCTCCCTCACCATAGAGGGCATACACATGGTCATCGACAGCGGGCTGGAGCGGCGCGCCAGCTTTGATCTGAAAAGCGGCGTCACCCGTCTGGAGACCCGCCAGATCGCCAGGGCTTCCGCCACCCAGCGGGCGGGCCGCGCCGGCCGGCTCGGCCCCGGCGTCTGCTACCGGCTCTGGAGCGGCGAGGTGCAGGAGCGTCTCGCCGAGCAGAGTCCGCCGGACATACTGACCCAGGAGCTGACCGGCCTGCTGCTGGACGCCGCCCAGTGGGGCGCCAGGGTGGAGAGCTTGCCACTGCTGGACATGCCCCCCGCCGCCGCCGTGGCCAGCGCCCAGCGGCTGCTGGTCAGCCTGGGCGCCATGGCGCCCGAAGGTGAGCAACAACTTACTCCCGCCGGCCGTGCCATGGCGGCCTTCGGCACTCATCCCCGGCTGGCGCGCATGCTGCTGCGGGCCCGCGCGTTGGAGGCCGAGGGTCTGACAGGGATTGTCGCCGATGCTGCTTTCCTGGTGGCGCTGCTGGAAGAAGATCTGCGAGGATCTGAACGTCTCTCAGTGCTGTTTCACCGCCGGCTTGGCGCCCTGCGGCAGGGGGCGGCCCGCTGGTTCGAGCGCCTCGGTGTCAGGTCTGGCGCGTCACAACGTCAGGCACAGGGGCAGTGGCTGGGACTGCTGTGCGCCCTCGCCTGGCCGGATCGGATCGGCAAGCTGCGCAGCGGCAGCCGCTATCAACTCAGTGGTGGGGTGAGCTGCGATCTGGTAGAAGGTCACCCATGTCAGGGACAAGGGGCCCTGATCGCCATCGAGATGGGGCAGAACGATCGTGGCAGCCGCATCTTCATCGCCGAGCCGGTGGAGCTGGACGAGCTGGCGCGCCAGCTGCCGGAGCTGGTGAGCGAGCGCCAGTGGTTCGACTGGGACGAACGGGAGGAGCGGGTGCGGGCCGAGCGTCAGCAGGTGATCGGCGAGCTGGTGCTGAGCCAGCGGCCGCTGACCGAGCTCTCCGATGAGCAGAAGGGGCGCTGCCTGCTGCAGGGGATCCGCCGCAAGGGGTTGCATGTGCTGCCCTGGGATGAGCACTGCGAAGGGCTGCTGGCCCGTCTGCGCTGCGCCCGCGACTGGCTGCCGGATGACGGCTGGCCCGCCATGGACGACGAAAGCCTACTGGCCCGGCTGGAAGAGTGGTTGTTGCCTGCCCTGAGCGGCATGACCCGGCTGGAGCAGCTGAAGCGGCTCAACCTCAACGACATCTTGCGTCAATCCCTGCCCTGGCCGCTGCCCAGACGGCTGGACGAGGCGCTGCCGAGCCACTTCACGGCGCCGACCGGCAGCCGGGTGCGCATTCGCTATCAGCCGGGTCAGGCGCCTGTTATCCCGGTGCGCATTCAGGAGATGTTCGGGCAAGGCACCACCCCCTGCGTGGCCGACGGCCGTGTGGCGCTGGTGGTGGAGCTGCTCTCGCCGGCCCAGCGGCCGCTGCAGATCACCGCCGATCTCGCCGCCTTCTGGGCCGGTTCCTACGAGCTGGTAAAAAAAGAGATGAAGGGGCGTTATCCCCGTCACTACTGGCCGGATAACCCGCTGGAGGCGATGCCGACCAAGGTGACCAAGAAGAAGATGGGCATCTAGCTGTGATTGGCGCAGCCTGAGCGAACCGGTGGATCACGGCCGTTCGACTAGGGTGCTGCGCGGTTAATCAGCCTGCGGCGCTCGCCAAGACCAATGAGATAATGACTACGCCCGCGATGGCGACATAACGAATAGCAAAGAGGATTCATGGCAACGCAACGACGCAAGCGCGCACCCAAGAAGGTGGCGCCCAAACGCACCATCTGGCGCAAGCTGTTCTGGCTTGGCTTCAAGCTCTCCCTGGTGGTGGCCGCCTTCATGGTGGTGTTTGGCATCTACCTGGATACCAAGGTGCGCGAGCGCTTCGATGGCGAGAAGTGGCAACTGCCGGTGATGGTCTACAGCCGTCCGCTGGAGCTCTACCCCAGCCAGCGCCTCTCCCAGACCCAGATGCTGCGTGAGCTCAACATGCTGAGCTACAAGCAGGTGCGCCAGCCTCACACGCCGGGCGAGTATGCGATCAACGGCAACCGCATCGAGCTTATTCGCCGCCCGTTCGCCTTCCACGATGGCGCCGACGGTGCCCGCGGCCTGCGCCTCACCTTCAACGGCGCGCGGCTGGAGGGGATCCAGTCGCTGGAGAACCAGCGCCAGCTCGGCTACGCCCAGATGGACCCTGTGCTGCTCGATCGCCTCAATACCGAGGATCGGGAGGATCGCCTGCTGGTGCGCATCGCCGAGGTGCCCGACAGCCTGCTGGTGACCCTGCTCACCACCGAAGATCGCGACTTCTATCAGCATGGCGGCGTCTCGCCGGTGGCCATATTGCGAGCCATGGCGGCCAACGTGCTGGCCGGTCGCACCGTGCAGGGGGGCAGTACCCTCACTCAGCAGCTGGCCAAGAACTTCTTCCTGACCCGCGAGCGCAGCCTGTGGCGCAAGGCGCAGGAAGCCTACATGGCGGTGCTCATTGACTATCGCTACAGCAAGGACGAGATCCTGGAGGCCTACCTCAACGAGGTCTATCTGGGGCAGAACTTCTCGCAAGGGGTGTACGGTTTCGGGCTCGCCTCCTATTTCTACTTCGGCATTCCGGTCAACGAGCTGGACATAGATCAGGTGGCGTTGCTAGTGGGGCTGGTGAAGGGGCCTTCCTATTACGATCCCTGGCGCTTCCCCGAGCGGGCCAAGACCCGGCGTGATCTGGTGCTCAAGCTGCTGATGGATCACGGCAGCCTGCAACCGGCCGAGTACGAACTCGCCAGCAAGCAGCCGCTCGGCATCATCACCCGTGGCCAGATGAGTTATGGCCGCACCCCGGCCTTCATGGGCCTGCTCAAGCGCGAGATCCAGAGCCGTTTCGGCGCGGATCTGCTCAAGCAGTCCGGCCTCAAGATCTTCACCAGCCTGGATCCCATCGCCCAGCACGCCGCCGAGCAGGCGGTGGCATCGGGTCTGACGCTCATCGAGAAGCAGCGCGGCAAGAAGAAGCTGGAGGCGGCCATGGTGGTCTCCGACTGGCACAAGGGCGAAGTGGTTGCGCTGGTGGGGGGACGGGATCCCCGCTACGCCGGCTTCAACCGGGCGCTGGATGCCCGTCGCCAGATAGGCTCCCTGGTCAAGCCGGCCGTCTACCTGACCGGCCTCTCCAACGGCCTGACCCTGGCAACCCCGCTGAAAGATCAGCCGATCCGCATCCGTGGCAAGGATGGCCAGATCTGGACGCCGCAGAACTACGATCGCAAGTTCCGCCAGAGCGTGCCGCTGATGGATGCGCTGGCCAGCTCCCTCAACGTGCCGACCGTCAATCTGGGTCTGCAGGTGGGGCTGGACAAGGTGGTGGATACCCTGCACAAGCTGGGGGTCGAGCAGGAGATCCAGCCCTATCCGTCGCTGGTGCTGGGGGCCGTGGCCCTGTCGCCCATGGAGGTGAACCAGATGTACCTGCCCATCGCCAACCAGGGGCTGACCCAGCCGCTGTCGGCGATCCGCGCCGTGGTCAACAGCGATGGCAGCACTCTCTATCAGCATGATCAGACCGCCAAGCGGGTCACCGACGAGCAGGCCAGCTGGCTGACCCTGTTCGCCATGACCAAGACGGTGAGCCAGGGCACGGCCCGCGCATTGAATGCCAAGTTCCCCGGCGCCACCATGGCGGCCAAGACGGGCACCACCAACGAGCTGCGCGACTCCTGGTTTGCCGGGCTGGACAACAACGAGCTGGTCAGCATCTGGGTGGGCCGTGACGACAACACATCCGCCGGGCTGACCGGGGCCAGCGGCGCCTTGCAGCTCTTTAGCGGCTACATGAGCCAGCGCGGCGTCAACAGCCTGGCGCTGAAGATGCCGCAAGGGGTGAGCTGGGCCAACTTCTCCCGCGCCAGCGGATCCCGCGTGGTCAGCGACTGCCCGGGCAGCCTGCAGGTGCCAGCCAAACTGGCCGGGCTGGCCGAGCCCATGAGCTGTGGCAGCTCCTCACCGCGCAGCGCGCTGGATGACTGGTTCGGCGGCTTCTTCAACTGATAGACGAAACGGGCAGCCCTGGCTGCCCGTTTGACTGGAGTGCATATGACTTTCCCGTTGTTTGACGCCATCCATCATGTGGCCATCATCGCCAGCGACTATGACCGCTCGCGCCACTTCTATCACCAGGTGCTGGGGCTGCCCATCCTGGCCGAGACCCTGCGCGAGGCACGCCAATCCTGGAAGCTGGATCTGGGCCTGCCCGATGGCAGCCAGCTGGAGCTGTTCAGCTTCCCGGCACCGCCCGCACGTCCCTCGAGGCCGGAGGCCTGTGGTCTGCGCCACCTGGCCTTCCGGGTCAGCGAGCTCGACCGCGTCATCCGGCATCTGCAGATCCATCAGATCGAGGTGGAGCCTGTGCGGGTGGATGAACTGACCGGCAAGCGCTTCACCTTCTTCGCCGACCCCGATGGTCTGCCGCTGGAGCTGTACGAAACGGCCCGTTAACCCGTTTGGCTTGTCTGTGGCCATCAGCAAAAAAGCCGCCCGGCGAACCGGGCGGCTTTTTTATTGTGTGAGCAAAAGGGAGTTAAGCCGTGGTCAGCAGCGCCACCGCGACGGCCATCACCACCATGCCGACCCAGCCGATGGGCTTGAGGCGCTCGCCAAACAGCAGCAGACCCCCGAGCGCGGTACCGAGAATGCCGATGGCACCCCAGGTGGCATAGGCGACCGCCAGATCGATCTTGCCGGTGCTCACGGCTTCCGAGAGCAGGGTAAAGGCGCACAGCACCAGCAGGATGCCGAGGAAGCCCCAGCCCTTGTAGCGGAAACCCACCGAGCGGTTGATCGCCATGTTGGCGCCTATATCCAGCAGGGCCGCGCCGAGCACGATAATCAACGGGTGCATGTGGCCTCCTTTATCTTGCTCAGGCTGGCCGTGCCACGTGGGCGGGCAACCGGCTCATCGTGGGTTTCACCCATTGTCACCATAACAATACCCACTATTGCCAGCACCAGACCTATCAGCTCCTGGGTACCTATGTCGTAACCCAGAAACAGGATGGAGACCAGGGTGATCAGGCCGATCCCCAAGCCTTCCCACAGTGCAAACGCAATACCAATGGAGATTGTTTTGGCGGCTTTGGCCAGCAGCAGATATGAGAAAGAGATGAGGATCCACATCGGCAGATAGTTGAGCCATCCGGCCTCGTTCTCCGGGATCAGGGCCATGCTGGAGGTGCCTGCCACCTCGGTCAGGATGGCGCCCGTCAAAAACATGCGAGCTAAGAGCATGCGACTGAATAACATAAAATTTCCTTCTGTGGCTGCGACGAGGGAGATGATAGCCGCAGTGAGACTGGGTGCAGCAATCGCTGAGCGTCGACTATTCAGACGCTGAAGGTTTGCCTTGCCGAGGAGGGGCGAGGTAATGTGAATATAGGATCCTCCGTCATCGGCCCCGGTCATGAAGCTTTATCAGATACAACTCTTTGTCGAGTCCGCCAGCAGCGGCTCCATCGCCAATACGGCGCGCCGTCTTGGCAAGAGCCGCAGTGCGGTCAGCACGGCGATCGCGGCACTGGAAGTTGAGCTTGGCGTCGAACTTTTTGAACGAGGGGCCAACCAGAGTCGATTGACCGAGATCGGCGAGCTGGTGCTGGATGACTGCAAGCGGCTGCTGCAGGCGGCCAACAGCCTCAAGCTCAAGTGTGAGCACTATGCCTCCGGTGCCGAGGTGGCGCTGCGGGTGGCGCGGGATGATGCCATCCCCGAGCTGGTCTGGCGCGACCTGCTGGGCGCGCTGCGCCGCCAGTTTCCAGGCACCAGTATCTCGCTGGTGCTGGCCTCGCCCCCCGAGCTGCCCGCCCTGGTGGAGGAGGGGTTTGTCGATGCCGCCTTCGGCCTCATCACAGAGGAGCAGGAGCGCAGCGGTCTCAACATAGATGTGCTCAATCCGATCCGCACCCTGATGGTGGTGGCACCGAGCCACCCGCTGGCCAGCCTGAAGCGGGTATTGCAGCAGGACTTGACCGGCCATACCCAGGTCACCCTCTCCTACGTGGATGAATTTTCGGTCAAGAGCCTGCTCCCCATCGGCGGCCAGCACATAGGCCTCTCCAGCTTCGAGTTGATGCGGGATGCTGTGCTGGACGGGCTGGGCTGGGCCGTGCTCCCTTCTCCCTTGATCCAGAGTCAGTTGCGGCAGGGGGAACTGCTGACCCTGAAACACAAATTCAGCCTGCAATGGCGCGATTATGGCGTCTATCTGTCGGAAAACGCCTATCATGGCAAGGTGCTGGCGTGGTTGAAGAAGGCGATCCAGGCCTATCTGGAGCCTTTCGAGTAAGCAGGCAAACCGGGCGTTCCAGGGCCGTTGACGAGGGGCTGAACGCAGCGGCTTCTTGTGATCCATCGCTGCCTGATGGTACATACTGTCAATACACTCATGCAGCGCCTGGAGGCGTGAACGATATGAGCAGTGCCCAAGACAAGGATGAGATCTGGCTGGATGACGACATCATCGAGCTGGACGATGATGAGGTCGTGGTGACCAAGGCGATCAACCCCTGGCAGGTACTGATCGTGGACGATGAACCGGATATTCATCATGCAACCCGGCTGGCACTTTCCAACATTCAATACAAATCCCGTCCCCTCGAACTCCTCAATGCCTACAGTGGTGCCGAAGCTGCCCGTATGCTGCTTGCCAACCCGCGCATCGCCCTGATCCTGCTGGATGTGGTGATGGAGACGGAAGATGCGGGGCTGCGGCTGGTACACCAGATCCGCAACGAGATGCACAACAGCCTGGTGCGGATAGTGCTGCGCACCGGCCAGCCCGGTCAGGCCCCGGAGCAGCGGGTGATCCTCGATTACGACATCAACGACTACAAGACCAAGACGGAACTGACGGTGCAGAAGCTCTACACCACAGTGATCGCCTCGCTGCGCTCCTACGAGACCCTCTGCGCCATCGACAAGAGCCGGCAGGGGCTAGGCAAGATACTGGAGGGGGCGGGGGATCTCTATCACCTTCATTCGCTTCGGGAATTTGCCTCCGGCGTGCTCAAGCAAATCAGCGCCATTCTGGATGTGGGCACGGAGGGGGCCATCTGCGTCGAACGCCGGCCGGGCACCCAGGAGCTGGAGATCCTGGCCGCCACAGGTGACTATGAATCCCTGCTCGACGAGGTGCCATTGAGCGCCTTTCCGGCGCTGCACGACTCTGTGATGAGCGCGCTCGCCAACCGCCGCAACCGCTTCGAACACCCGCAGGATGCGCTCTATATCGCCGCCCAGAACGGCCGTGAATTTGTGCTCAATTTTACGCCGACCCAGCCGCTCGATCCCCTCGAATGCGATCTGCTGGATGTGTTCTGTCAGCGGATTTCGGCTGCATACGACAACCTTTATCTCTACAACCAGCTGTTGCGCGCCCAGGAGGCGACCGTGGTGGCGCTGGCCGCACTGGCGGAGTTTCGCGACTCGGATACCGGTGAGCACGTGCTGCGGGTGCAGAAGCTGTCCGATGCCATAGTGGCCGAGATGCAACAGGCGGGGGCCTACCCCGATGAGTTGACCCCCGGTTTTGTCGACATGATAGGCATGGCCAGCATACTGCACGACGTCGGCAAGGTCGGTACCCCTGACCACATACTGCACAAGCCGGGGCGATTCGAGCCGGATGAGCGGCTCATCATGGAGCAGCATGCGGGCATAGGCGCCAACATCCTCTACAAGGCGGGCGAGATGGTCGAAGGCACCAGCTATCTGTCGCTGGGGGCCGAGATCGCCCGTGGACACCACGAGCATTTCGATGGCAAGGGCTACCCGGAGCAGCTGGCAGGGGAGGCGATCCCGCTGTCGGCCCGCATAGTGGCTGTGGTCGATGTGTTCGATGCCCTGCTCAGCCGGCGTCCCTACAAGGAACCCTGGTCGCTGGCGCAGACTATGGAATACATACAGTCCCGCTCGGGCAGCCAGTTCGATCCCCTGGTGGTGCAGGCACTCAATCGGCTGGTGGCGCAGTCACGGCTGCCTTACGAGGTATGAACGCGTCAGTCTGAAAGTAAAGAAGGGGCCATCAGGCCCCTTTTACTTTTGTCGCTGTAGCGATGTTTATGCGTTACAGCTAGCGCAGGGCATGGCGTGTTCTCGGTTGTTGCTTTCGAAATGGCAGCAGAAGCAGGCTCAGCAGCAGATCCCCCAGCAAGGCGGCGATGAAGCCTATCGACATGCCACAGATGATGGCCGATTGCTTGAGCGGCACCAGGTAGCTGTAATTTTGCAGTGTGTCTTGCCAGAGCTGGGCATCGGCGCGCAGCAGCAGGTGCGTCAGCTGCTGATACCAGGGGCGATCCTTGAAGGCACTCTCCTGCAACAGCGTCTGCTGCTGGCTCACCAGGTGCTGCAGGCTGGCGGCATCCTGTGCAAACACGGGGTCGGGATTGGTACGATAGTGGTTGACCAGCGCGGTCAGATCGCCGTTGAAGTGTTGATCCGCCGTGCCCTGAAACGGCACCAGGCTGAGGTTGGCCTGTTGCAGACGCGCATCCAGCCGCTGGTAGTAGAGGTCGATAAGACCCGGTATCTGAACGCCCGCCAGCAAACCCAGGGCAAACAGCATAATGCGAAGGTAGCTGCGCATATTCCTCATCATCTCGCTAAATAAGAGCCCTCATACTAGCCGCAAGCCGGGTTCAGGCCAAGATGGCACACCACACCCCCTTTGGCTGGTCGTGACAGGGCCGAGCTGAGGTCATCGCGGCGGCTTGTCTTGTTACCCCCGCTTACATTTATGTGATTCACGTCACGATTTTTATGTTCTAAAATATTGCGCTTTTTTGGGGAGAGGAGCGTCTGCATGAACAAGTTTGTGCCGTGTTATCTGGTGGGGGGCCTGATCGCCATCAGCTGGAGTGTCCTGCCTGCCCATGGTCCCTGGGATCAGTGGGATCTCGCCGTCTTCCATCTGGTCAACGGCTGGCTGGGCCAGTCTCGGCTGTGGGCCGATGCGGTGGCCGTGACCAACAATCGCCTGTTCGATCTGGCGGTGCTGGCCTGCATGGGGCTGATCCTCGCGACTGGTTTCTTCCGCTCCCATGAGCTCGGTCGCCGCCGCCTGGTGGCCATGGGGATCGTCATGCTGTTGGGGGCCTTGGCTATCAACCAGTTCGGCCATCTGCTGCCGGTCAGCCGGCCCAGTCCGACCCTGACGGTGCCAGATGCGCTGCGTGTCACCCAGCTCAGTGCGATCCCGACCAAGGACTCCTCCAGCGACAGCTTTCCCGGCGACCATGCCCTGTTTCTGATGATCTTCGCCGGCTTCGCCCTGCGCTATCTGCCGCGCCGGGCCAAAGTGACAGCCCTCTTGATGGTGCCGCTGTTTTCGGCGCCCCGCATCCTCTCCGGCGCCCACTGGCTGACGGACGTCTATGTGGGGGCCTTGTCGCTGACCCTGCTCTGCCTGCCACTCTTGTTGCTGACGGGATTGTCGGATGCGCTGATCCGCTGGCTCGCGCCCCGTTTGCCTTGGCTGCACGAGACGGATTGCGGACAACGGGCCGGTCAGCAATAAAAAAAGAAGGTCGGTGCATGCCGGCCTTCTTTTTGGCTACTTCCCATCGGTGACTGTGGTCGTCGCGAAATGACCATGACTACCACCGATGGCCCCAGGCCTGCTGGCCCTCATAGACAAGTATTAGCAGAGCCGTTCGAGCGCGCCTGCCAGGACTTTCTCCAGATAATCGTTTGCATGGGGTGAATGGTTGATCCCGACCAAGATTTTTTATTTTGACTGCCTTAGAATCGCCGCCCGTTGCTGGAGAACTCTGTATGTTAATTAATCTTTTGCGCCTGATATTCATCATCTGTGCCCTGGCTTTCATCTTCATGCTGGTTCAGGCCTGGTGGCAAAAACGGCGACAGGGATCGCTGGAACCCACCCCGTTCTGGCCCGTGGCTGCCATCGGGTTTGTTGCCAATTTTCTCGATACCCTGGGCGTCGGCAGCTTCGCGGTGAAGACGGCCTGTTACAAGCAGTTCAAGCTGATCGATGATCGCCTGTTGCCCGGCACCCTCAACGGTCAGTGCGTGTTGCCGACCGTGACCCAGTCCCTCATCTTCATCGGAGTGGTCAAGGTGGATCCGCTCACCCTCATCAGCATGATGGTGGCGGCGGCTGTGGGGGCGGCCTGGGGGGCACGCCATGTGGCGTCGTTTGATCGACAGACCATACGGCTGGTGATGGCTGTCTCCCTGTTGGTGGTGGCCGGGCTCATCTTCGCGGGCCTGCTGGGGCTGTTCCCCCTCGGCGGCGATGCCATGGGGCTGACCGGCTACAAGCTGGGCATTGCCCTGCTCGGCAACTTCATCTTCGGGGTCTTGATGAACGTCGGCATAGGCCTGTTTGCCCCCTGCATGACGCTGGTCTACCTGCTCGGCATGAATCCGCTGGCGGCCTTCCCCATCATGATGGGCTCCACCGCCGTGCTCAGCGTCTTTTCGGCGGGCACCTTCATCCGCAAGGGAGCCTTCGATGCCAAGGCGGTGCTGGCGGTGGCCATCTTCGGCCCCATTGGCGTGGTGCTGGCCGCCATGCTGGTCAAATCCATGGACATGGAGATGCTGAAGTGGCTGGTGGCCTTCATCGTCATCTATACCTCCTGGACCATGTACGCCTCCTGGCGGGCGGCGCGGCGCCAGTCCCAACCCCGGTTGGCGGGCGTCGCTGGCTAGCCTGCCCGGCGCCGTTTTTCGGCGCTGTGCTTGCCGCACCTTGCTGGTTCAGGCGGTGGTGATGCTGACGTGGCCGCTGGCCTTCATCGTCCCCCATATCTCCTGGACCAGATGCGTCTCCTGGTGGGCGTTGCGGCGTCAGCCTCAACCCCGGCTGGCGGGCGTCGCAGGCTAGCCTGCACCAGTGCCGCCTCCGCCTTGGCTCCCAGAAACACATACAGCCCCAGTGCCAGCAGCAGTCCCACGGCACACCCCATCACCCCGACCGCAGGCCAGAGCAGCTCGCTCTGGCCGAGGGATCCCTTGAACAGCAGCAAGAGTCCCTCGATGGAGACAGCGATCAGGATGGCGGCGATGAAGCGGGTGATGGTGCGGCGAACTGCGCTGTGGCGGAAGATGTCCTTATGCAGCAGCACCTCCTCCTCCAGAATCGTCTTGCCCAGATCGAACACCGCCAGCGCCAGGGTCAGGAATATGATGGCGCTGAAGGCACCGAGCCGGTTCTGCTGCGTCCCGCACAGCAGCAGGTAGAGCTGCTCCAGCCCATGCCAGATCAGGGTGGCGACGATTAGGAACAGCGCCATGCTGAGCACCACGTACACCGCCTTGAACCAGGGCATGGCCCGGCGGCGTTCTCTGTCCCCCATCAGCCAGGCGATCAGCTGATTGAGGCAGAGCGTCAGCTCCCGGCCATGACCCTGCACCACCAGGCGCAGCTGTGCTTGCGGCGCTGGCACTGGGGGCAGGATCCTCGCAGGCTCATGGCTCTGGCCTATGGTCAGTATGAAGGGATAACCCCTGAGCGAGTCGAGGGGGGCGGTGAGCAGCCCCAGCAACAAGGGGGTCAGTTCGGGTTCGTACTCCTGATAGCGCCGCAGCACATCGATGGGGCTCATCTCTGCCATACACACCTCGGTCAAGTGGGCTCCTGCTGATGGTGTGCAAATAGTGGGCCCGCTTTATGACAGGGATGGCAGGAGTTGTTGCACCAGAGAGTGGCAAATGGGAGGAGGCCGCTGAGGAATTGCACCAGAACCGTGGCAGGGCCTGGGGTGGGCCAGACATGGGGCAATGAAAAAGGGCCCGTGAAGGGCCCTCTCATCAAACCGGGTGGGATTAACCCGCCAGCTTGGCAAAGCTGCGCTCGGCGGCGGCCAGGGTATGTTCAATCTCCTTGTCACCGTGCGCCAGCGACAGGAAGCCTGCCTCGTAGGCGCTTGGCGCCAGATAGACACCTTCTTCCAGCATCAGATGGTAGAAGCGCTTGAAACGTTCCATGTCGCAGCGGGTCACCTGCTCGTAGAGGGTGATCTCGGCCTCGTCGGTGAAGAAGAAGCCGAACATGCCGCCCACGTAGTTGATGGCAAGCGGGATGCCGTGCTTGGCGGCGGCGGCTTTCAGCCCCTCGGCCACCCGGGCTGTCTTGGCGTTCAGCTGGTCATACAGACCCGGTTCCAGCAGCAGGTCCAGCATGGCGAGGCCCGCAGCCATGGCCACGGGGTTGCCGGAGAGAGTGCCTGCCTGATAAACCGGCCCGGTCGGGGCTATGTACTGCATCACCTTCTTCTTGCCGCCGAAGGCGCCGACCGGCATGCCGGCCCCTATGATCTTGCCGAGGGTGGTGAGGTCAGGGTCGATATTGTAGTAACCCTGGGCGCCTCGCAGGGAGACGCGGAAGCCGGTCATCACCTCGTCCAGGATCAGCAGGGCGCCGGCCTCGTCACAGATGGCGCGCAGCCCTTCCAGGAAGCCGGGCACCGGCGGGATGCAGTTCATGTTGCCGGCCACCGGCTCGACTATGATGCAGGCGATCTCGCTGCCGTACTGGCTGAAGACTTCCCGCACCGAATCCAGATCGTTGAACACGCAGGTCAGGGTGTGCTTGGCGAAATCGGCCGGCACGCCCGGGCTGTTGGGCTGACCCAGCGTCAGGGCGCCTGAGCCTGCCTTGACCAGCAGGGAGTCGGCGTGGCCGTGGTAGCAGCCTTCGAATTTGACGATCTTGTCACGACCTGTATAGCCACGGGCCAGACGGATGGCGCTCATGGTCGCCTCCGTGCCGGAGTTGACCATACGCACCTGCTCCATGGAGGGCACTATCTGGCGCACCTTCTCGGCCATCAGCACTTCGATCTCGGTCGGCGCGCCGTAGCTCAGCCCCTTCTCCACCGCCTTGATGACGGCGGCCTTGATGGCCGGGTGGTTGTGCCCCAGCAGCATGGGTCCCCAGGAGCCGATGTAATCCACATAGGCCTGACCATCCACGTCATAGAGGTAGGCACCATCGGCGTGATCGATGAAGCGGGGTGTACCGCCGACCCCATTGAAGGCGCGGACCGGTGAGTTGACGCCACCCGGAATGGTCTGGCGGGCCTGTTCAAACAGCTGATCTGATTTTGACATGGATCATCCTTAATGGGATTTTGGTCGTCACACAGGCGCAGGCGGCCGATTGCGGCTCGGCAGTGGGGGGGCGGTGGAGTATGCTTTGCGCTCTCGTCATCCGGGCCCCAAGCCTGCCCCGTGCTAAATGAAACGGGCCGACTATAGCAGAAAGGCCCTGTGCTGGGCAGCCGGGCGGCATGCCGGATGATCCCCGCGTCTGCCTGCAGACGAATGTGGTTTTTCCAAATGGTGCAATACGTTGGTGCAACAAGAACTCTCCTCCTCCGACCCGCTCGCCTCTCCCCCAGGCTCCGTCTTGCGACGCCCTGCCTTGCTGCGGCTTGTTCAGCAAGACAAGATGCCGCTGCTGGTACTCTTGCTGGCAGCCCTGGTCGGCACTCTGGCCGGTCTGGTGTGTGGCCTGTTCGAATCGGGCGTGCACTGGCTGGCCGGGCTGCGGCTAGCCTTGCTGGCCGATCGCCCCTGGTGGCAGCTCGGTCTGCTCGGCTTTGGCTTCAGCGCCCTGTTGGGCTTTGTCGGCTACTTCCTCACCCACTCCTTTGCCCCTGAAGCGGGCGGTTCCGGCATTCCCGAGATCGAGGGTGCCATGGATGATCTGCGTCCGGTGCGCTGGTGGCGGGTGTTGCCGGTCAAGTTTTTTGGCGGCATCTGCACCCTGAGCTCAGGCATGGTGCTGGGACGGGAGGGGCCCTCGGTACAGATCGGGGGCAACCTGGGCAAGATGGTGGCGGATATCTTCCGGCTGCCGAAGGAGCACGGCCATGCCCTGCTGGCTGCCGGGGCTGCGGGTGGGTTGGCCGCCGCCTTCAATGCCCCTCTGGCGGGGATCCTGTTCGTGATGGAGGAGATGCGCCCCCAGTTTCGCTACTCCTTCCTGGCCATCAAAGCGGTGGGGATCTCTGCCATCATGGCGACCCTGATGCTGCAGAACATGAAGGGTCAGACGCCTGTCATCAGCCTGCCGCACTATGAGGCTCCGGCGCTGAAGGCGCTCTGGCTGTTCCTCTTCATGGGGGCTGCCTTCGGGGTTTTGGGCTTCGTCTTCAACAAGCTGGTGCTGGCCTGCCAGGATGTTTATCTGGCGCTGCACCGGAACAAACGCCACCGGTTTGTCGCCATCGGCATGCTGGTGGCCGGCACCTTCGGCGTGCTGTCACTGTTTGCACCCTCGGTGACCGGCGGGGGGACCGAGCTTATTCCCCATCTGATGGGCGGTGAATATGCGATGGCGACCCTGTTTCTCATCTTCTCCATCCGGCTGGTGGCTACCCTGATCTGTTTCTGCTCCGGTGCGCCCGGTGGCGTGTTTGCTCCCACCCTGGCACTCGGCACCCTGTTTGGCGTCGTATTTGGTCATCTGTTTCATGCCGCATTTCCCGAGCTTGGCGTAGAGCCGGGCGCCTTCGCCATCGCCGGCATGGGGGCGCTGTTTGCCGCCACGGTACGGGCCCCCATCACCGGAATCGTGCTGGTCACCGAGATGACCGACAACTACCAGCTGATCCTGCCCATGATGATCACCACGGTCGGGGCAACCCTGGTGGCTCAGTGGCTGGGTGGGCGTCCCATCTATTCGCAGATCCTGGAGCGAACTTTACGGCTTGCGGCGCGTCAAAAGCGGGGAGACAGCGGTGCCATTGCCAGTTAACTCCTTGTATGTCAGCGCGAATCCGGTCTAGTCGCGTATAGTGAAGGGAGCATGGCCGCTGTATGGCGCAGTAACAAAAGAGGCCTTATGTCCCAGATAGTGAAGTTGTTGGCTGTGCTGCTGATGGGCGCGCTGATCGGGTATTTCGTCGGCAATCGACAGGAACTGGCCCAGAGCAGCCTGTTGACGGTGCAGCAAGAGACCCTGGAGCGGCAGGGCAAGGCGATTGGCCAGCTCAAGAGTGACCTCGGCATCAAGGAGACGCTGCTGGCCACCCAGAGAGCCGCGTTCGAACAACTGCAGCAGACGCTCAAGGATCAGGAAGCCCAGGTGCAGGAACAGAAGCGGCAGCTGGCCTTCTTCGAGCGCATCATGCGACCGACGGGTGAGCAGGTGGGGGTGGTGATCGACAACCTCACCCTGCAGGAGACCAGTATTCCCGGTCGCTATCACTATCGGCTGGCCTTGACCCAGCCAGCCAAGAAGCGCGAACTGTTTCGCGGTCAGGTGCAGATAAAGGTAGAAGGGAGCCTGGGTGACAAGCCCAGCACCCTCGGCAGCCGTGAGCTCGGCATGAAAGTGGGCGAGGGGCGTTACGCCTTGCGCTACTTTCAGCTGCTGGAAGGCAACTGGCAGTTGCCGGAAGGCTTTGTACCGGACCGGGTGCGTGTCACTATTGGCAAAGAGGGTCGGCAACCAGCCCAGGAGTTGCTGGCCGAATGGGGGGAGGTGATTAAACCATTGGTGGTTGCTCCGCCCGCGCCGGCACCTGCGGTGCAGTAAGAAGCTTGGTGAATACTTGAACTAAATGGTCGGGTATTGGATAATTTCGCGGTTTCCATGTTTGTGGATTTAACGGTTGTGAGGTCAGTAATGAGTGCAGTAGCAGAAGCCCCGTTGCCAATCCAGATGACGGATGCGGCAGCCAACAAGGTGAAGAACTTGATCACCGAAGAAGAAAATCCCGAGCTCAAGCTGCGGGTCTACATCACGGGCGGTGGCTGCTCCGGTTTCCAGTACGGTTTCACCTTCGATGAGAAAATCAATGAAGGGGACACAGTGGTTGAGAAGAGTGGGGTCACCATGGTGATCGATCCCATGAGCCTGCAATACCTGGTGGGCGGCAGTGTGGACTACACCGAAGGTCTGGAAGGCTCCCGCTTTACCGTGACCAACCCCAATGCCACCACAACCTGTGGCTGCGGTTCCAGTTTCTCCATCTGATGTGCCGTAACGGCACGATAGAAAAGGGCCCAGCAGGGCCCTTTTCTATTTATCCCTCCCTTTATCCCTACCTGTCTTCCTATATAAAGCGTCGCATCCTTATAAGGCATCGTCAGGCACAGCGGGCTTTTTGGCCGGTAAAAGAGGGAGGTCACCCTTCCTGAAGCACATAAGTGGATGCTTATTGCACGATCTGGTTGTTGGTTAAACACTTGAACGTCTTCTTCAATAAAACACAGTGTTTTTACTTGCCAGAAAGATTCAGCTCCCTATAATGCGCCCCTACCAGCACGGCGGAACACGCCAACCTGATGAGCCAGCTTCCTTGTGAAGCCGGCGCCGAAAGAAAAGCGAAAACAATCGCTTGACTTTCGAAGTGAGGAGCGTAATATGCGCCTCCTCAGCGCNTCGCTTGACTTTCGAAGTGAGGAGCGTAATATGCGCCTCCTCAGCGCGACAAGCGTGACGCTCTTTAACAATTTGAATCAAGCAATCTGTGTGGGCACTCACAGCATCGAACATCAAACAATTTT
>NZ_JBLNHP010000005.1:0-258629 GCF_047780465.1 Aeromonas sp. A04
GGCTGCGCTGTTGGACTTGCCACTGCCCGCCACGGCATCATTGCGAAGGGCATCGAGTCGGTGCTGGGCAAACGCCTTGCCACTACCGTCCTGCTTGTAACGACCCGGGAAGTCGAAGTGCTGATAGGTGCCCCGCTGGTGTTCCAGCTCTGCCCCCACCTTCTTGTGGGAGAGGCCATAGGCCGGGGTCTTGAAGCTGTAGTCTTTGAGCTCCACGTCGCTGGGTCGCACCGCCTCGCGGTAGTGAAACTGGCGCACATAGGGGCCCTGCTCCAGCGAGCGGTTGCCGAGGTTGAAGAAGAGCGCGGGGCCGGCGGTCAAGGCCGCCGCATCGTCGGCAAAGACGATGCGGTGTTTGCCGGCGTCGAATTCATGGAAGTAGAAGAGCCCCTCTTCGGCGGCGAGCCGGTTGACGAAATCGAGGTCGGTCTCGCGGTACTGCACGCAGTATTCCCGCTGGGCGTGCTCGTTTTTCAGCGCAAAGGCGTAGTCTGTGATGCCGTGCTCTTGCAACAGGACGGAGAGGATTTCGTCAGGCTTTTGCGCCTGGAAGATGCGCGAATTGTGGCGAAGCGAGAGCCGCCACAGCGCCGGCTGTACCATGAGCTGATAGCGGGTACGGCGAAAACCGCTGTCCCCTTGTGCAAAATCACTCACTACCCCGCACACCCGGCGCTGCAGCTCGCCGTTGTACCACACTATCAGCTCGCACGGCTGGTCCAGCACGGCACCGAAGTCGACATCGGGCTCGGGGCTCGCCAATTCCAAACGCAGCTGGAAAGGCCCGTTCAGCGCCTCTTCCAGCACAAACTCGGCCACAACGAAGGTGCTCTCGAGCAGTGCCCCCACCTTGACGGTAAATTGTAATCCTGTGCTGTCTGCCATCGGTGAGCGCCCCTGAGATGTCATGCGGCCCCTCATATTCGGGAGCCATTCAAACCGAGTGAGAGATCCGCCATCGCCCCGGCGTTGCTGACACCATGGCTACCGCACGCCCTTGACGGCGTGCGGCAAGACGTGAACTCGTCTTTTTTCTTGTGTCCGCTTGTGCAGAGCAAACGGACACAAGAAAAAATCGCTGGGATGGAAAAATGGATAGCAGGCGGGAGATGCCCGTCAAACACGCAGATGGCAAAAGGGCACCGCAAGCAGTGCCCTTGTGTATACGGTTACGCTTCGATCGGAGCGCGCCAGTCGTCCGCACCCGAGGTGCCGGCCACTGTGTGCTCCCAGTCAATCTTGCGATAGGACAGAGAGACCTGGATCAGCTGGGTGAAGTCAGACTTCGCCGGATCCTGGCAGTGGGGCATCTGGCAGTCGATGTCAACTATGGTGGCGTCGGTCAGCACAGTGCTGAAGAAGTGCTCCTGCTTGCCTTCGACCGAGGTGCGATACCACTTCAGGGTCACTTTCGGCAGCATCTCGCCGGAGGCCAGGGAGTTGTACATCAGCGGCACGGACTTGTTCAGGGCGACGGTGAACTTGAACGGCTTGTGGACGCGCTGGCCGGCAGGCTGACCAGATTGCGGATCGGTCGGCACTGTGACGACGTGTTGGAACTCTTGCACCAGCATCTCGTCTTCGTGGCCTTGCACGAAGATGTTGCCGACGGAGTCGGAGGTGAAGGCACCGGCGGTGATGTTGCCCTGAGTCTTACCTTCGATGCTGATATAACATGGAGTTGGCATGGGTATGCTCCTGATAGATTGGTGAAATGAGATAGCACTCGACCAAACCCTTAGCAGTGACCATGCCAAACATTTTTTAACTTATAAAACATATAGTTAAAGACAAGCCACACGCCATTCTCACCGACGAAGCGCAATTAGTTGCGTGATTGGAATATATCCCTACAAAATATTGCACCCTTGGCACTTATAGCTAAATAGGGCGCAACTTGTTGCTCATGACAGAACTTACACCTGTCATAGAGCACACTCATCCATCACAGTGTCGCAAATGAATTGAAGGATGAAGCAAGATGGGCGCCCCCGAAGACCGCCGTCCGGGTTCAGGCAGGAGGAGAGATGAGTGGGAAGAAAAGCAATGGATGCCATGTCAAAGCAAACACCCCGAGCACTCGGATTGCTCGGGGTGTTGCCATGCATGAGATGACAAGGCGCTTTGCCACTGGGTGGTGCCCTGCCAGATGAAGGACATTGCGCCTGACGAAAGATTCTGGGTGAATGCGGCCCGCGAGGAGACTCTGGCCTGACAACAAAAAAACCGGCCATAGGGTCGGTTTTGGTGGCATTCGGCCGGGATGCGCTCACCGCCAGCAGGCTCTCGCCCAAGGGGCACTCTTGGCGGCCCGGCATGGCTGGGCCTATCTGCTTGTCGACCCCGGAGATGTGTTGCACCAGCAAGTACAGGAAAAACAAAAGGGCCTGTCTTTCGACAGGCCTTTTTGTTTTATTTGGCGGTGAGGGAGGGATTCGAACCCTCGATACGTTGCCGTATACACACTTTCCAGGCGTGCTCCTTCAGCCACTCGGACACCTCACCAAATTTTTTCTCACATTTTCAGGTGCCTGAGTTACACCATCGCTTGCGAACCATGCCGCAGCGACGGGGCGTAATGTAAGGGATGCATTGTGTTGGGGTCAATGCAATTTTGCGGTTTTCAATCTGTTTGCTCAAGAACCGAGCCAACTGCGCAAAATCTTTCCACCTCTGCATCCCATACCATCAACTGGCGGCCTGTTCGTGACTCTGCTCGCCTTTCAATGCCTCTTCCAGAGAGCCATAAAACTCCAACTGACCCGGCACAGGGCGCACCTTGGCACGCGCCAGTGTCTTCAACGGCTGAAACTGCAACTCGGCCACCCGCAGCTCCACTCCAGCCTTGGCCATCTGCTTTTCAAACTGCAGGAAAGCAGAGAGTCCCCCGGCATCCAGGATGGAGACAGCCTCCATCTGCAATACCAGCAGCTTGTGCCCCTGAACCTGAGCCACCAGCTCGCCAAAGACACGCTCGGCTGCCGCAAAAAACAGCGGGCCGTTGATCTTGTAAAGCAAGGCATTCGCCGGCACTTCGTGGGCATAGCGCTTGTGATCGGCCAAATCGTGCAGCCTGGTCATCTTGGCGATTTCACGCATGAACAGCAGGGAGGCGAGGATCACCCCGAAGGTGATGGCAATCACCATGTCGAAGATGACGGTAAGCGAGAGACAGACCACCAACACCAGCACATCGGACTTGGGCGCGCGACGCACCAGCTCCACCACCTTGTGTGCCTCACTCATGTTCCAGGCCACGATCAGCAACAGCGCGGCCATGGCCGAGAGCGGCAACCAGGAGAGCCAGGGGGCCAGCACCAGAATGGCGGCCAGTACCACAAGCGCATGCACTATGCTGGAAACCGGCGAGGTGGCACCTGCCCGTACGTTGGCGGCGGAACGGGCAATGGCCGCCGTTGCCGTAATACCACCGAAGAAAGGCGCCAATATGTTGCCCAACCCCTGCCCCACCAGCTCGGCATTGGAGCTGTGTTTGCGACCCGTCATGCCATCGAGCACCACGGCGCAGAGCAGCGACTCAATGGCCCCCAGCATGGCCATGGAAAACGCAGCCGGCAGCAAGCGCTCGATGGCCGCCAGGTTCCATTCGACCGGTGAACCATCCGGCCCCGGCAGTGCCCAGGGCATTACCAGAGTCGGCGCTATGGGCGGGATCCCCATGCCTTGTGTCCCATCTGCCAGGGTATAACTGAACTTGCTGCCAATGGTGGCCACATCGACACCAAAGTAGTGCAGACCAAACCCCAGCCCCACACCCACCAGCACGGCGGGTAAGTGACCGGGCACCGGCAAGCGCAGCCGTGGCCAGAGCAATAACACGGCCAGGGTAGCAATCCCGACCAACGTGTCACCCCATTGCCAGCTTGGCAGGGCATGTACCAGCGCCTCTACTTTGCCTATGTAATTTTCCGGCATATCGGGCACCCGGAGCCCGAAGAAGTCCTTGATCTGCAAGGTGGCTATCACGATGGCGATCCCGCCGGTAAAACCCAGGGTCACTGACGGCGGAATGTATTCAATCAGGCGCCCAAGTCGGGCCATCCCCATGGCGACCAGAAAGAAGCCCGAGATCAGGGTCGCCATCAGCAGGCCACCGACCCCGAATTGCTGGGCCACAGGGTAGAGGATCACCACGAAGGCGGCGGTCGGCCCCGACACGGAGAAACGGGATCCACCGGTCACGGCAATGACGATACCTGCGATGATGGCGGTATAGAGACCATGTTGCGGTGGCACGCCGCTGGCAATCGCCAGTGCCATGGCCAGCGGAATGGCGATAATGCCGACCGTGACGCCGGCGATCAGGTCACGGCCAAAGCGAGGGATGCTATAGGGTTCATCAATACAGGATTGGCGTAAAGCAATGGCCAGCTTCACGCTTTGCAAGGGAGCTTGGTTGTGCATGTATATCGTAATACCAGAAGAGGGAGACAAAGGCCGGATTGAACCGGCGCCCGATCATCATCAAGGGCCGGCAGAGCTGTCGACACGGCGATGGTATCCTGAGCAACCATACCCCAGCCGATGAAATATTTCGATGGGCGGGATCAATGAATGGCCGTTACCACGCAAAATTGCCGTTTATTGTCCACATATCGCCGCCTTTTCTCACCATTACGCCGAACTTTCACTTCGCCTGCTAACTAAATCCTGACGCATCCACATCGCTCACCTTATCCGTCACGCCTCTCCCTGAGTCAGGGCTCCAGTTCTCCGGCGTGCGGCGCCACTGTCACCCGCCGTTCAGCAAGCCTGCCGTGTGACTCGCCATCGAGGGCGGCCTGCTCCCGGCCAGCCGCTAATGTGCCAAAACGAAAAAGTGACAGGCAAAACGCCGTCTCAAGCTGCTGATTGTGCTGAAAATAGTCCACAATGACCAAGTTTTGGACAAACAGGGCGAAATTCCATTTTTTGCGCCGGATCGCGGGTTGACACCCGGGCGACAGGCTATTAATATCCGCACCGTCTCAATGAGACAGGCAATTCCTCCTTAGTTCAGTCGGTAGAACGGCGGACTGTTAATCCGTATGTCACTGGTTCAAGTCCAGTAGGAGGAGCCACTTTTCCCTCGTAGTTCAGTCGGTAGAACGGCGGACTGTTAATCCGTATGTCACAGGTTCAAGTCCTGTCGAGGGAGCCAAATACTGTTCCGAGAAGGAACGAGAAAGACCAGAAACCCGCATTCCGAAAGGCTTGCGGGTTTTTTGTTGTCCGAAATAGTTCGGCGAAGTTCGCCAAGAACCGGGGTCATTGGTACCATGAATGGTACCAGCGAACACCAACGCCAATTTTCATTGGCGCTTCTCGTTGTATTAGTGTCATGGTTGATGCTGGTACCACGAGCACAACTCGTGGTACCAAAACAAGGCAAACATAGTCAACGCTGGTACCAAGTCAGTCATCATCAAGGAGGATAATGAGATGGCTAAAGATCTGCTGAGCGACAGCAAAATCAAGGCGGCAAAGCCCAAAGAAAAGGACTACACCCTGTCAGATGGTGAAGGGCTACAATTGCGAGTCTCTGTGCAAGGTTCCAAACTTTGGGTGTTCAAGTACTATCGGCCCGCAGATAAAACTCGGACCAATATGAGCTTCGGCTCTTATCCCGAAGTTCCCCTCGCCAAGGCTCGAGAACTAAGGCAAGGCGCCCGCAGCCTTCTAGCTCAAGGCATCGATCCGAAAGCTCACCGAGATGAACAAGCTCAGGCTGCGGCTGACCAACAGGCAGCAAACTCAGCAACCTTCGAGCGTATGGCGGCTAAGTGGCTCGAACTCAAAAGTCATTCTGTTACCCCTCGCTATGCGTCTCATGCCTGGCGAACTCTGCAACTTAATATCCTTCCCCACATTGGTTCACTACCCATCGATCAGATCCGGGCACCACAAGTTATTGAGTTGCTTCGTCCGCTCGAAGCGCAAGGCAAGTACGAAACAGTGCACCGTCTGTGCCAACGAGTTAATGAAATTCTCGACTACTGCGTAAACCACGGTCTGCTTAATGCGAACCCATGTACTGCCATACACAAAGTATTCAAGAAGCCCGCTGGGCAACACATGCCAACCATCAAGCCATCCGAACTACCTCAGCTCATGGCTGATATAGCTAATGGCAGCTTGAGTAATACGACGCGTGGTCAGATCGAATGGAGTCTTCATACGCTGGTACGCCCGAGTGAATCGGCCGGTACTCGCTGGGATGAGATCGATTTTGACGGCAAGGTATGGAACATTCCGGCCGACAGGATGAAGATGTCTCGTCCGCACCGAGTCCCGCTAACGGATCAAGCTATAGCTCTTCTTGAGTTCATGAAGCCCATTAGTGGACATCGTCCATTTGTATTCCCCGGGGATCGAGACCCTCTTGGCCACATCAACCCACAAACTTCAAATGCGGCACTTAAGCGGCTTGGGTATGGGGGACGTCTAGTTGCACATGGCCTACGCTCTCTAGGGAGTACCATTCTGAACGAGCACGGCTTCAACCCCGATGCCATCGAAGCCGCCTTGTCGCATGCTGACGAGAACGAGGTTCGCCGAGCTTATAACCGCTCAGATTACTTTGACCAAAGGGTGACGATGATGAAGTGGTGGAGTGAGCATATAGAGCAGGCAAGTCATGGCCATGTGCCCCTCTCCTCTGTCAAAAAGACCGTGAGTCTTGTACACCGCTAACCCCGTTCTTCCCCCCTACCTTCCAATGCCAGTCATCAACTTGACTGGCATTTTTTATTCCTCCCTTTATGACTGAGCATCTTGCTGGATGCCTTCTTGTTGGCTTCGTCAATGCATTCCAAAAACAAATAAAGTATCACCATTCAATGAAAATAATTCATATAAAAGTGGTGTTCTAGTAGGACGATAGCATTTGCGGGTCGGTGGTTTACTGAGCGCACTGTACGGCCCCGGACCATGCCGTACCTTGACGAACCGCTACGCAAGGAGCTCAGTATGAATCAAAAAGCCACTCGCCCGACTTACATCAAAGGCGCCGAGCGCCTCCACGCAGATCCCGATGCAACAGCAACTGCCAAGCCGAGCTCACCTGCTGCCCGTAGCTACCATTTTCTCCTTATCAGAGAGGTGCTGACACTCATCCCAGTCAGCAAGACAACGTGGTATGACGGTATTAGGAAGGGCATATACCCGAAAGGCTACAGCCTCGGTGGGCGAAGCGTCGCTTGGCGCAGTTGTGATATCGAAGACTTGATGAAGAAGTTGGTCGGGGAGATTTGACCATGACCACAGCCCTTTCCCTGGAGGATTTCATGGCTGCAATGGGTGTCATCCCCTCACGCCCTCTCACCATTAAGCCTTATGGATTCAATCGCTTTCACATTGCTGGAGACCGTTCTGGTACCTGGAATGGTTGGCTCAAAGTCAATTCTAATGGCAGGTCTATCTCGTTCGGGTCTTGGAAAACCGATGATAAATTTACATATCATCTACAAGTGCCTGCAGTACCGAGCTATATCCGTGCCCAACGCAGCCAGCAAGCAAATGATGCTGAGGCCCACAGGCTCGCCGCAACCAAGGCTAAAGCACTCAAGGAAGCCAAAGAGATCTGGGGGGCCGCCGAGCCCCCTTTCCAACACGCTTACCTTCCACGCAAGCAAATCTCAGGGGTCGGGGCTCGTCAGTTTGGTAACCGGTTGATAGTGCCAGTCTTCAATACACGAGCTCAGTTATTGAACTTGCAAGACATTGATGAATATGGAAATAAGCGTTTCCATCGGGGTTTGTCACTCAAGGGCGGGTTCTTACTCCTTGGCCCTTTACCAAAGCCTGGTGCCTCCGTATTGCTTTGCGAAGGCTATGCAACCGGAGCCACGTTGTTTGAGAACCTCGGCCTGCCGGTCGCCATTGCTTTTTCTGCCGGTAGACTGCTCGAGGTCGGCCGTATCATTCGCACGCTCTATAGCAGCAGCAAGCTGTGGGTGTGTGCTGACAATGATCATACGAAGCCAGTCAACCTCGGTCTAACAAAAGCAACTTCAGTAGCAAAGCTATTGCACGGCCGCTTGATTGTGCCGCCTACCATCCCCGGCATAACCGACTTCAATGACCTCTTCTGCCTTAACGGCAAAGCCGCACTGCTCGCGTGTGTTGAGGCCGCTCCTCCAGCCCATTAAATCCGGTGTCACGGCGTCACTGTGTCACAAACACCAACGAGACCGGATCGTTCAACCAACTTTATACAAAGGTATATTCCATGAATACAAGACGTTACGAGCTGAAGGTTGAGCCCTTCCAGTTAGGCCCCATTGAGTTTCAAGATGGACTCTACTGTGTCACCACTGACAAAGGTCAAGACGATGTTTGGAGCAGGATCGGTGCTCCACTCTGGGTAATCGCCAGCGGGAGCGACACTGCGGGTCTAGGCTGGGGCATACAGGTCAACTGGTATAGCCCGGATGGCCGGCCGCAGGAGGCGTTTATTCGAGATGTTCACCTGCTATCTGACGGACGCGAAGCGTTGATGAAGCTGATGGACGGAGGCTATCGCTTCAACTTGGGTATGAAGAGACAGCTAATTGACTATCTCAACTCGAAGCCCACCGACAACACGCGCATTCGGCATGACCGGCTAGGCTGGATCCCTGATACCAACAACTTCATGTTTGGAGATGGGGCTGTGGGATATGCCAATGCGGTCAAGTATATCTATACCGGTCATACCCCAATACAATCTGACGTGGCAGGCACCTTGGACGAATGGCGTGATGAAGTTGCGGCGCTGTGCCTTGGTAACAGCCGCTTGCTATTAAGTACCTCGCTTGCTTTTGCTGGCCCCTTGCTACGCTTGACCAATCAGAGCAGCTTTGGCGTCCATCTGGTGGGGCCATCCTCAATTGGCAAGAGCACCGCCATGCTGGTTGCAGCCAGTGTGCTCGGCAAGCCTGCCAACAAGATCCAGACATGGAATGCCACCAAGGTGGGATTGGAAACCACCGCGGACTTGTGCAACGACAGCACCCTCTTTCTGGACGAGATCGGGCAGGCAGACCCTCATGTTCTGGGCGACACCATCTACATGCTGGCCAACGGTGAAGGACGAGCTCGTGCCAATGCAGATCTGTCGCGCCGTGCCAAACTGCAATGGCGAACAACCTTCCTCAGCAACGGGGAAGTTGACTTGGAGCACAGCCTCGCCTCGGTCGGTAAGCGTCACAAAGCTGGCCATGATGTCCGCATGATCAATATTGAGGCCGATACCGACCGCCATGGCATCTTCGAAGAGTTGCATGGCCATCCGAGTGGTGCTTCCCTCTCCAAGACCCTCGCAGAACGTACTACCCGGTATCATGGCGTTGCCTTCCGCTCTTTTGTTGAAGAGCTGACCTTGGACATCGATGGTGCTCAGGCATTCGTTGACGAGCATCGCGCTGACATGATGCGACGGCTTGGAGCCAAAGAGTGTGATGGCCAAGTGCAAAGGGTGGCCGATGCATTCGGATTGATATCGGCTGCAGGTGAGTTGGCCAACCGCTTCGGGATCACAGGTTGGCCTGCGGGTAGTGTAGCTGCCGTTGTCGAGCAACTATTCCGCAAGTGGCTTGCAAGGCGTGGTACAAGAGGCTCCCTTGAAGAAGCAAACATTATCGAGCAGTTGGTCGAGCTACTCGAACGCCGCAGAGGGCAGTTCCTTGCCGATGGGCCGAATGTAACGAAGCTGGGAGAGACTTACGGCTACACGACCTCTCTTGAACTGCACCTCTATGTGGATGGGTTTAAACAAACCTTCATCGGTTTTAACGACAACTATGTCCATAAGGTATTGCGTAAACACGGCATCCTCACACATGGCACCGGCCGCGACCTGCCCCGACACAAGAAATCCAGGGTGTATCAATTGTCGTTGGACAAGATAGCGGACGCCCACGACAGGCTGTTGGCGGAACAAGGAGGATAATAAACAACAGGGGCCGCAGGACGCGGCCCCTTTTCTTGTTTGTGGTTAGTGCAGAGGGGATTGTGGTTCGTCAGCCCCCTCCTCTTCAAGCCAATGCTGCCGCTTGTGTGTCAGTTGAGCGACCAGCTCCTCCTGCGACCATACCCTCTCCCGCAGGTCGGTCTCGACTCGCCCTCGCAGTTGCTCAAAGAAATGTTCATCCGCGATGGCCATCAGATAGGCCAGCTCCAACACCTCATCACCGTTGAGCGAGACACGACGAGCCTTTCGCTTGGCACTCACGCTCACCTTCTCTTCCCGCTGGGTGTGGCTAACATGGAGCCCAAGGAGAGACGGATTCAGACCGGAGATGATGCGCTCGCTCAATCCCCACTTGATGCTATCCATCAACGGCTTGCCCAGAATGCCCCCTGTCGCCACCGTCAGTGACGCGACAAACAGGCTGAAGTCCAACATCTCCTCCTTGGTCAGCTGCCCGTTATCCAGCATCCGCTGGATCGACCGACCCGACTTGCCAAAGAGTCGCTCTATGAGATCGAGATTCACTTTCATGATGATGTCCTTTGGTTTTGGCACTATTGCCGCCCCAAGATTTAAGTCCCCCTTTAGGGGGACAAATGGCCACCAAATGCAATTGATATTTATTCCCATAAAGTTGGGTGTAACTTCATAAGTTCATGAAAGATATTGGGCCACAGGTCGATTGATACTGCCCTGCTCAACGAGACCTCGAACGTACTTCCCCTCCCCTAGGTCATACCAAAGATGGGGTTCGTTTCCTATTATAGGAAACGAACATTCGAGCAATTTCAATTGGTTACCATACCTAGCAGCGGTCATAACAGCACACTCACCCGCAGAGGATGAGTCGAGGGTGAGTGTGGCTATCGGTTGCACAAGGGAGAAAAACCGGTACCGACGGGGTGGTGGGGGTGGGTCAAATCAAGATGGGGGGGCGGGAGGTGTCCCCGCCGCCGCGCATGTGGAATGAGTCACCGAGACCCGTCTACATTCGCAGCATTTTTTCAAAACATGACTGCTGTGATCAAATTAACAAAATCACAAAAATCAGGTCAGCTTCCTTTGCATCCAATATGGTGCTGTACACGCTTAATCGTTGAGTACCACCTGATTGAGATACGCCATGTCACGCCCAAGACCCCTGCTCAAGCTAACCCAAGTAGAATTATTGGCACTCTACCCCACTATCAAGGCTGACTTCCCACGCCTCACCGAGTTTGTCTATGAACTTCAGTTCCGCTCGACGATGGACAAACCATTCAAAGCCCAGGCGTTGGAGCAGCTACTCAAGCTACAGGCAAAAATCAACCAACCAGAACCGGCCAAGCTCCCCCAGCCCTCCACTACATTACCGCCACCTGCGCCCGACTTTTTGTTCCCCAGCACCAACATCGCCTCCACCCGCAAGAAGTTGATGGGTAGCCGTTTTGCTGGCAAGAGCTGGTACGAAGTCGGTCTACTCAAAGTCAGCGGCTACAGTGTCGGCATCACGGAAGGCAAGAGCACCAAAGAACGCCGCAGCATCCTCAACTGGATTTTCTTGCAAGATGAGTTAAATGACATAGACGATCCCGCTTATGCCTCCGAATGGGGTGAGCCCAAATCAACAACCCGCCTGCAAAAAATGGCCAACTCCCTTGCGTCGTTTGCCCGCAATGCACAACGCAGCCCACACGACACCAGCGTGGCAGTGAAAGAGTGGAAAGAGGATTTAGACTACCTCTATCACACCTTCTACCAGCAGTGGCACCGCTTCCCCTGGCCTGATATTGAAACCTGAGTCCACCAGGGGCGCGGGTATAGCACTACCTCGCCACCGGCAGGTCCTCCCAGCGTGTGGTGTAACAGGGGCTCAGGTGCTCTTGTCGCATCATCCACTCAGGCGACCCCGTGCCTTGGCTGGCAAAGCCTACGCGCCCCAATCCCTTGGCTTTGATCTGGTCCATCACTGCCATCAGCGCGTCCGATTGAGCGGAGGACGGGGCAAACAGATCTGCCTGTAGCTGCCCCTTGGGAGTGAACTCACTCAGCATGACGCCCCCCTTCTGATAACGGTAACCATCGCGCCAAATCTGCGGTAGCAGCACGTTCACTTGCTGCAGCAGCAACCGGGTATCATCGCTAGGGCAGACCAGCCGGACGCCAGCTTGCTCACTGTAGTAAGGGGCTCGTTCATCAAAGGGGCTGGTTCGCACGAACAGGTGCACCCGCTGGCAACACATCCCCTCGGCCCGCAGTTTCTCGGCTGCGCGAGCCATAAAGCCTGACAACGCTTGGGCCATTTCTCCACGGTCAGTCACGCGCTCCCCGAAGGAACGGCTTGAGAGGATCTGCTGCTTCGCCGCCGGTTCAACGGTCAGCTCTGCGCAAGGCAGACCACGCAGCTCCTGTACGATCCGCTCGACCACCACGCCGTATTGGGCGCGTAACCCTTTGACATCACTGGCCACCAGGTCAGCCACGGTGTTGATGCCTTGAGCCACCAACTTGGCCCCCAAGCGCCGCCCTATGCCCCACACCTCATCCACCGGGGTGATAGCCATCAGTCGGGCACGGCGCAGCTCGTCACGCAAGTCCACGACGCCGCCCGTGGCAGGCCACTTCTTGGCTGCATAGTTGGCCAGCTTGGCGAGGGTCTTGGTAGGGCCGATCCCAACTCCTACCGTTAGGCCGGTCCACTGCCACACTCGCTGCCGGATCTGTTGTCCATAGGCTGTCAGGTCCCCGGCAAACGACTCCGACAGTGACAGGAATGCTTCATCGATGGAGTAGACCTCCAGCTCGGGAGCCATGGTCTCCAACGTGCTCATCACCCTGCCAGACATATCGCCATAGAGCGCGTAGTTGGAGCTGAATGCCACACCGCCATGCGCCTCGAACTGCTCGCGGATCTTGAAGTAGGGCCCGGCCATTTTGATACCCATCGCCTTGGCTTCGGGGCTGCGCGATACCACGCATCCATCGTTGTTGGAGAGCACCACGATCGGGCGGCCACGCAGCTCAGGGCGAAACAACCGCTCACAGCTGGCGTAGAAGTTGTTTACATCAACGAGCGCTATAGCCATCACGCTGCCTCAGATTGCCAATCACATGGGTGACCACTCCGAACAACTCCAGGGAGAGGCTCATACAAGGGTCGATAGGCGCGAACGCCGGATTGGCTGGCAGCAGCCGCAACCTCGGCTTGAGCTGCAAGGTCTTGACCGTGAAGCCGCCATCGAACAGTGCAATCACCACATCACCATGGCGCGGGGTCAGGCTCTTATCGACTACCAGCAAGTCACCGGGAAAGATGCCGACCCCAATCATGCTCTCCCCCTCGGCACGCAGATAGAAGGTTGCTGCAGGGTGCGGCACGCAGTGGGTGTTGAGGTCCAACTTCCCTTCCAGATAGTCGCTGGCTGGGCTGGGAAAGCCGCAAGAGGCGCGGTGCAAGAACAGCGGTATGGTCACCTCGGCGGGTGATGGGTCTGGGGTTAACAACTTCATGGCAACAACACCTGTATTTATATACAGGCATTATAGCGCACCACCTTTGAACCAGCGCAAGTCCCCCATGCCAGTGATGGCGTACCATGGCGCCGACAAATAACAAAGAGGTCAGTATGAGTCACAATCTGTGTGCCCTACCGAAAGAGCAGCAAGAACGGGTCGAGGTTGAGAAGGCCGCCGCATATGCTGTATGGAAGGAGCGCAACGGTTACTTGGCCAGCGCAGAAAGCGAAGCGAACCAACATCAAGGTGAACTGAGCCGCTACTTCCTTGAAAAGGTCGCCTACTTCAAGTCTCGCTGACCCTATCAAAACGTTCATCGGTGGCTATACAGGTCACTAGCAACAAACCGCATTCCAAACAACTTAACGAGGTACGCATTGTGACGGTATTGGTAGTCAACTTGGTAGAGACCTACTCCAGCCGAGGCGCTTACAAGGGCGCCATTAGCGCTTGGCGGGTTTCAAGTGATATGGCCAACAAAATCTCCACCGTCATTGGGGTGTACAAGTCTCAGGTCGTGGTTGTCATCGAAGGCTGCCAGCTGAAACTCTCAACACCTGATGTCAATGAACTACACGATGACGGCTGTGATGGTCGTTACTTCGTGGTCGGTGGAGACGTTTACGAAGACACCAAAGCTTGGCTAAAGCCTCATCCGTGGCTATTCAAGTCACTGGCCAGCGTACAAGGCCCACGCTATTTGAGTATTGAAGACGCAGGTCAGATACCATCAGGCAAGGTCATGCTCAGATAGCACAACCTGGTTATATATTGACCCAAATAATGACAGTGTCCCGAGCTTGTTTCGATGCGGGACACTTATCGACCACCAGGCTCCACTCTTAGACTAAATAGGTTGAGCGGTACGTAATTCACCTTCTAATGCGACTCACCATAACCCTGAAAAATTTCCATTTTTTGCCCCCTGCCAGATGGCGTTTATTTTCATACATTGTCGCTATCCAGTAAGTCCACTGGAGATGACAAGGAGAACCATCATGAGCAATAACAAAAAGCCAATGACCCCAGAAGCTGTATCACGTATCCAGAGTGCTGAAGCGCGAACTAACGGAGGTGGGGTGAGTAAAGATAGCTTCACCGCTCGTGCACAAAAAACTGTTGCAGTTCCCCCGCTAAAACCAACAACGAAATAGTAAGGAAATCACATGTCTAAAAAGGATGATGACGATAACCGTTCGCGTCAATTAAACCCCGAGCATGATGCCTATTGGCAGAGTCGGGGCTACGATGAGCGCCCTGATGATGAAGATGATGAATGACTTTTTCAGGGAGCCTATGGCTCCCTGCTACCTATAGCTTCATTATAAAAGCGATTGTAATGGCTAAAACATGTGACTACGTCATGGTCCAGTTCTTGATCACCCGTTACATGAATCCATCCAGATAATATATCCGCCACCCACCACATCGGCTCACAATATTCTAGAACTTCCTCGACATCAAAGTCTTCTGTCCTAGCTAACTCTTCAAGTGCCCCACGTAGCCATTCTCTAATCTTTTTAAATTTTAGATTTCTTTTTCTTGCATAAAACTGACGTAAACTGGTTGCGATAGAATCTTCATTGCAACCCGCATACTTGGCAAAAGCCTGATAGCCTATTGACTTGGATGCAAAACGAGCCAAAAGAGGTTCAAACAATCCTGACCTGTGAGGCCCCCATTTCTCCAGTGGGAATGTGGGCATCATTTTAAGAAATATCGATTGTTTGTGCTCCATCAACACATGGCGATTAAAATCAGCATCAAACGCCGCTAGCAGCTTAATAAATAGATATATATTTAAATAATGTAGCGTTCTAAACAGGGCCCTATTTTGTTCAGGCACTATATTAAAATCGCCATCATTGACTTTCAACTCTACATTCAACTCCATTAGACTAGCTCTCAGCCAGTCGTTCTCTAAAATTTTCTTGATTCGATTTCGCCCACTAAGACCATCTAGGCTATCCAATAAAGTTTGCAACTCACATAGGAAATATTCTGCTTGCGCACACGCTTGTGGGTAATACCCTGTAATTTGAAAGCCTTTGAATATGCTTGGCCATTTATAACGAATGGCAAATTGCGATATTAGTATGGGTTCGGATGGCGTATCAAAAAAATCCGCACTAACCCCCCTAGCAACTGAGATACCTTTCAATCTTTGGATGAACTTTTCTGACTGAGTACTGTGGTACTCATCCCCTGATAATGAAAAATACTTGTTTAGTGTTTTAGCACATGGAGGATACAGTTTCTCTTTATTTATGCGAGGGGAAGTAAACACGCTTCTAAAAAAATCCCCTTGTGAAGAAAAACCAAGCCATTCAATATACTGTTCCGGGTCATAAAGAAACATTTAATAACCCCATCGGTTAAACGCCAGTGGCATCTTATTCAGCTTCTCTCGGTGCTCTCTCCAATTTGGCAAGTGCAAATCCATCAGGGAGATAAATCGCTGGTTATGTTTGCGCTCTAACAGATGCACCATCTCGTGAACAACAATAAATTCCAGACATTCAGGAGGCTTCTTGACTAATTCGAGGTTAATCCAGATACGAGCAGTATCTGTTTTGCAGCTACCCCACATGGTCTTCATGCGTTTGATACCGACAAAAGAAGGTGCAACCTTGAGCATCTCCCGCCACTTGGTAATAAGTACCGGAAGACGCTGGCGTAAAAGTTGACGATACCACTCTAGCAACAATGCCTCGCGACGAGCTGCATCGTAATGAGCGGGCACTCGCATACGGATCCAGCCCCCCTGCAACTTGACACTATGGTCCCCATCGGTCTGAATCACATCCAGCCGGTAACCTCGTCCCCATAAATAATGGGTTTCTCCACTACACATCTTGCGCTCGCTCTGACGCGGCTGTGCAACAAACGCAGCCTGCTGCTGTCGAATCCAAGCAAGTCGTCGCACCACTGCAACTCGAATGGCGGTATCTGACAAAGAAGCAGGCGCGGATACACGCACCCGTCCATCAGGGGGCAATACATTGATGTGCAGGTTTTTGATGCCCTTGCGCTGCAACTCGAACGTCAGCTCACCAAAGGTAACCAACGCCATCAGTGGTACTCCGGCTGAGCTTTTACCAACGTCATCACATCTGCGACTGTCACATCGTACTCTTTGATCTCTTCGGCAATAGCAAAGGCAACCTCCCGCTCTTTGAAGCGATCACCGAGCCAGTCAGCCTTTTTGGTATATCTGACGGCTGTATCGATCTTGGTCACCAGCACTTCATCGCAGCCCAAATTGTCATATAGCGCACGCTTGGCCGATGTATCGACACTCGCTGGGTAGGTTTGTGCCCCCCCACTGGCTGGACGTTTCACCTTCATAGCCAGTTCTCGCACTTTCTCCAGATACTCCTGGTAAGAGATTGCCTGGGAACGACGTAGTTCAATCAGCTCATCGAGGAGCACCGACATCTTTTCGTAGTACTTGGGGTTAACCGGATTCTCGTCGACGATGGTCCGTCGCACGTTATTTTCAATCGCCTCAGCCATAGCCTCGGGATCTTTACGCAAGCCCTCTGGGGCACCATCCAACGCCTGGGCTCCCCGTTCGATGATCAGCTCCAGCAATCCCAACTCTTCAAAGTCCATCAGTGTTTCACTGGGATCGGCATCAATATAGAGATCCAGCATCTGCCTCATCGCGGGCTCGAACTGCTTCATGTCTACGCGATCATGACTGGCCACTTTAATCATGTCGCGCACTTTGGTGTAATGCTCAACCTCATTGCGAATGGCAGTTGCCTGGCTCGAGCTATACCCAGCCTCTTCCATCTCACCAGCCAAGGCTGTGAATGCTCGGATAAGCTTGGCGACATATTGATAAAGTGTCAGACGCAGAGCTTCCTTGTCGATCAACTCATCCTCATCTGCACCTGCGTCGCAACAGAAGTAATGCTGGTAGTCCAAATCTGCACGAGGTGCCTTGACCGGTTCACAGAGTGTTCGCACTGCCTCCAGAGCGTCGTCAAGATCCTGCCGACCTTGGGCCAAGCGATCTTTGAGTAGCCCAGCCACATCCTCCTTGTCATAACCTTCAAACGCCTCGGCGGTATAATCCTTGACGGTCTTCTCAAGAGAACGAAACAGGTCCTTGTAATCGACGATATAGCCATACTCCTTATCGGCACCATCGAGCCGGTTGACCCGACAGATAGCCTGAAAAAGGTTGTGATCGGTCATCTTTTTATCGATATAAAGGTAGGTAGCCGAAGGCGCATCGAAACCAGTCAACAGTTTGTCGACTACAATCAGCAACCGCATTCGACCAGGTTCATCGATGAAACGCTGTTTGACCTTTGCCTCAAACTCCTCAACTCGCTTTCCAGCCTCATCCTCGCTCTGACCAAAAAAGTTCGCCAGCATCTTGCGATAAATGTGGTATTTGGCCAACTTCTCGGTCAACCCCTCCCCAGTCTCCTCCCCCTTGATGGTACTGGCATTAGGCTGATAGCTGGTGATGATGGCACACTTGTCTGCAAACCCCGCCTGACTGAACAACTCATAGCTTTTGCAAGCCTGATAAACACTGGAACACACCAACATAGCATTGCCACGGCCATCAGCCAGACGCGGTTTGCGATCAAAATCGAGCAGGATATCGGCCACGATCTGCTCAAGCCGTGATCGGCTCGAGAGCAACTTCTGCATCGAGGCCCACTTCTCTTTAAGCTGCTGGCGACCAAGCCGGGAGAGCGCCTTGGTCTTCACCTCGAACCATTCATCAACCTTGGCCTGAGACTTGACCCGTTGGTCTATGTCACGGGCCTCATAACGCAAGTCCAGCACCACCCCATCGCTCACCGCCTCGTCGAACTTGTAGGTGTGAATGAAGGGTCCAAACACCTCCACCGACTTCTTCTTATCCTTCTTCATCAGGGGGGTTCCGGTGAAGCCAATAAAAAGTGCCTCGGGCAATATGCTCTTCATGGCCCCATGCAACTTGCCAGACTGGGTACGATGGCACTCATCCACAAACACAAAGAGTTTGCCCTTGGGAGCAAAATCAGCTGGCAGGCTTGCCTTTAGTTCGGCGATAAATTCATCGTCATCTCGCTCAGCCGTCTCACCTTCTTCTTCCGTGTGTCGGCCAAATTTGTGCACCAAAGAGCAAAGCAACCAAGGGTGTGCTTCATTAAGACGGCGTACCAGCTCGGCCCCACTCTTGGTACGCAGGATCTCCTCTTCAACCCCGGCAAATACCTTCTCTATCTGCTCATCGAGTTCAGTACGGTCTGTGATGATCAAGACTCGGCTATCAGCAACATTTTCTCGGATCCACTTGGCCAGCCACACCATAGTCAGGCTTTTACCGCTGCCCTGGGTATGCCAGATGATCCCGCCCTCATGGCGTGCAATAAAGCGCTTGGCCGCCGTAATACCAAAATACTGGTTATGGCGGCAGGTCTTCTTCACCCCACTATCGAACACGATAAAGTCGTGAATTAACTCAAGAAAGCGCCTCTTGTCGCAGAGCTGTGCAAGATGGCGATCCAACGGGTTTCCGTCCAGTGAAGAATCAGCCTCTTTCCACTCCAGATAGTATTTCTCAGGGGTTTTGATGGTGCCGTAGCGCAGGCCTTGGCTGTCATTACCCGCCATAACCAACTGTTGGGTGGTGAAAAAGTTGCGGATAAAGTCTTGTTGCTGGTTATCCAGGTTCTGCCGGATCCCCTCACCAATAGAGACAGTAGATCGCTTGAGTTCGATCACACCAAGCGCAATACCGTTAACGTAGAGCACCAGATCCGGCCGCTTGGTATTCTCCCCCGCGACAGTCACTTCCTCGGCGATAGCAAAGTCGTTAGCCTCTGGATTGGCCCAGTCCACCAGCCAGACCGTCTGATTCTGCTCACCTGCCCCGGCCTTTTCCTTTACACCGTAGCGCAGCAGGCGATAGACCTCTTTATTGGCATCATAGAGCTGGCGCCCTTCTCCCAAGCTGGCAGCACGCTCGAGCTGACGCAACACTCGGGGAATAAGCGCGGCATCCACCCCACGCCCAGCCAACCAACTGGTCAGCAAAGCGGGCTCGACATTACGATTGTTGGGCCGGGTGTGCCAGTCACCCAGATAGCGATAGCCCAGCGCCTCGATAAAAAATCGCACTACTCGCTGCTGGGTAGCTCGTTCAAGTTGGCCGACAGTTGTCACTGTTCTTATTACCTCTGATTATGCCAATTCAGGTTCAAACTCAGCATCTTGCGCTTCCGCCTCTGCACCATCAATTAATGCCAGTACCCGATCAAGAAAACGCTGTGCTTCATCTACATCTGTCGCTTGCCGCAGATAGTGAGGGATGCGTTCAACAAACTCAGAACGTGATAGAGGCTGATGCTCTAGCAAAGCCTCAAGCATGGCTGGCCGCAATAAACGACGATCCTCATCGACATCGGGGAACGCAACCTCAATCACATGCTTGGCAAAATGTCTGAGTTGCTCCTTCAGTCCCAAGCCTGGCACAAAGGAATTGACCAACTCGAATGAGCCCTCATCATTCTGCTCACTCGTCCCAACATACTCGTATGAAGGTAGGGCCACTTCGGGAGCCAATGTCTTAAGCTCATGGAGTTTGCGGATGATCGGTGACAGAACCTCGTCAGGGTTAATGAACCAGTCTGTGGACCAGATACGGCTAATTTTCCAACCCAAACGCTCCAACACCTCTTGGCGCAAGCGGTCACGGTCACGGGCAGATTTAGCAGAATGATAGGACGCACCGTCACACTCGATGCCCATTAGGTACCGACCTGGGCAACCAGGATCTTTCACTGCCAGGTCAATAAAGAATCCGGCAACTCCCACCTGTGGCTCACATTCAAACCCTGCACGCTTGAGTGCCTCCATTACAGCAACTTCAAAGTCGCTATCAGGAGCTCTCCCTGTATGGGTAACTACTGAATCCAATTTGCCATTTTCGGCAAACTGAAGGAAGCCTTTCAACGAAACAACCCCGAGTTTGCTGCTTTCACTAGTCACGACATCCTCAGAGCGCATTGAGCTAAACACATGCATCCGCTTCTTCGAACGAGTAAAGAGCACATTCAAACGACGCCAACCGACATCAGAATTGATTGGGCCAAAGCGTTGATAAACCTTTCCTCCATGTTCAGAGGGTCCATAGGTAAACGAAATAAAGATTACATCACGCTCATCCCCCTGAACGTTCTCGAGGTTTTTAACAAACAACGGTTCTTCCATGGCATATAAGCCATCGATTGCATCGTTGAATTCAGGCCTGTTGCGGCGCAGTTCATCGATCGCTCGCTCAATCTGATCGCGTTGCTTGGAGCTCATAGCAACAACCCCTAGTGACTCACCGGGTCTGTGTTGCGCATGATGAAGTACCGCTTCAGCAACTGCCTGGGCTTCTTCGATATTGTGTTGGTTAGAGAAACGCCCTTTCGACACGTAAGTAAATTTGATCCCATACTCCGGCGACTCAGCATTTGGGGAGGGGAATATCACCAAATCACTGTTATAGAAATGTCGGTTAGAGTAAGCAATCAGCTTTTCGTGCCGTGAACGATAATGCCAACGCAAACGCCTCATAGGGAACAGCGGTAAGGCCGCATCAAGGATGCTGTCGGTATCACTCAAAGCTGCAGCATCATCGTCATCTTCACCATCAGCACTACGGTCAAAGAAACTGGTTGGCGGCAACTGCTTAGGGTCCCCAACGACAACCAATTGCTTTCCTCTTGCAATGACGCCCAACGCATCCTCTGGTTTCACCTGAGATGCTTCATCCATCACAACCAAGTCAAATTCCATCCGTCCAGGTTCGAGGTAATGAGCAGCTGACATTGGCCCCATCATAAAACAAGGCTTAATAGCAACCAGAGCATTGCACGCTCGATTAACCAATTGTCTGATTGGAATGTGTCTGGCCTTTTTACCCAGTTCGTTTCTGATCAAGGCAAGTTCCGTATATTCACTTTTCTTACCCCCAGCATTCCCTTCTGGTATATGACGGCAAGCAATCTTTGCTGCAATTCGCAGACGCTGCAATTCAATCAGTTTTTTATCGTATTCTTTGAAAGACTCTTGCAATGCATTACGCTGGGAGCCTGAAACCTGCGTCAATTCTGGATGAGCAGTAATAACTTCTCGGGCCAATTGGTCATAAAGTGCCAATGCCAAACCTAGCTCGACTTTTTCAATAGGGAGTGTTCCAGAAAGCACGGCAGACCAGATACGCTGCAAGCCATTTTCATGCATTTGCTCGTAACAACGGATAAAGTTTACCCATCCATTCAACCAGAGAGGCTGTTGTATTGCCCTTGCATTTCTCTCTAATAATGTCCGAAGGGAACCATCTGTCGACTTGCTCCATTGAGTTATATCCAGCATCGTTTCTTGCGCATATGACGCAGCATGCTGGACCTGCTCACACCACACCATAGCTATTTGCGCACCATCACGACGGAGTAATTCGTAGTCGCTACCACTCTCCAGTGCCCTGATCCTGGTAGCCAAGGCTGCACAACTTATCTGCTCAACCAGTTTCCCAGCAAACTCCAACGTACTGTTGATAATACTCAAGGTTTGTTGATTGTCTTTATGTACCCCGAAAGCCAAGGGCTTTAATTGTGACAATACCCCCAAATGAGATTTGTCATTTTCAAGGGATGCCTGCAATACATTTATTTTCTGCAAAAGATCGGCAAAGTGTGTCATCTGCCCCAATGACATCTCTGGGCTGACAAACCACCCTTGCAAAGCGATCAATGTGTCTTGCACCTGCTGGCATGCTTGATTCAATACACCTTGATCACCTAACCAAGAAGCAGGCTCACTCAGAAGGCTGTAAATACGCGGCAGCAATTTGGCCTCGCACTCAGCTTGATTTACCAAGGCCCTTAATCTCGAGCTGATCTGAGATTTCTCGAACAGATGTACACCTTTTACAATCTCGCCATCCAGACCAAATAATCCCGTTCCTATCGCAACTCGCTTGCCAAAGCCAATGCCATAACAAGATCGGACTTTCTTGTACCAATCACGCAATTGCATTAGCTGTCCACAGTCTGTGTCCAGTCCACGATAGGCATTACCTAGGTGATCACCAAATGCCCTTTGCTCGAACTGCTGCTGTAATTCCGAGTACTTGACCAAATTAGCCGCCCAACGCTTCAACTCGGCAAACTTGGTTCCAGGTTGGCGAGATAGCCCCATGATCAAAGCCTTGGCATGACGCCAATCACTCTTGAACCATGCAAAGAAGCCTCCTTGCTGGATAACAGCAACAGCATGCGCGAGCGTTTCATGGGAAGGCAACCTGTCCAGTTGATACAAGTCAGATAAGTTATCTCTCAAGGGGCGCAATGCTTCGATCTGATGCATTAACTCAAGCAGTACTGCATCAATATCATCGTCATCAAAGAGTGGGTCACGAGCCTTGATAAGCTCTGTCGGCAAGGCGCCAATAATGGAAAGCAACTCTGCACAGAACAGCAATCCTGCCTGTGAATCATCAATGTATGATGCGATATCACTAGGTAAGGCACTTTTGAATTCGCTCAGTTGCTCGTAAATTGCTGACAACTCAGCATGAATAGACTTAATGGACTCAAGCCATCTAACCAAGTCACGAAGGGTGAAATCTTCCGCAACACCATATTTTGCCAACTCGTCTCGAGGAAAGTCACACTGCTGCCCTTGCTCTAACAAACGCAGTTTCTGGTGCTCGATGACTTGGCTCAAGGCCTCATAATGCCCTTGTAGCAAATCAAATCTATGTAGGTAATGACGCACCCGCACGATGGCATCTGATGAATCCAACTCAGGGAGCGCAGCAAACAACTCTGATCCGTCGAGTGCAGGCAGATGGGCCTGATCTTCTATAAGTTGCTCAATATGCTGAATCGTATCAAGGTTCTCATCTTTCAAAGACCACTTGTCTAGATATCTTTGATAGTCATCGTTAAACTCGCTAATTGATGTCTGCCAAGCTTGTAGCAGTTCGACTATTCGATCCCGGTCAAACAACTGTATTTTAGTGTTATTCACACCACTCCAGGGATGATCATAAATTTCTGCATCAGACCCAACCTGCTCTCTTACTTCCTTATAAATACGACTGAACTCGACAACTTGTTCGCTTAGCCTTAACCGGGTGACTGCATCCAGTTTTTTACCTGAAAAATTTTCGATATGGAGCGCGTTTGCATCGATATCCAATTTGTGACGATAACGGGTTGCACCACTCAATATCTGATGGATCGTTTTACCGGTTTTTTCCCATTGGGTATTAATCAATACGGCATATTCATTGAGCTTCTGCTTGAGATCTTCATAACGCAAAATCCGGGCATCGATCTCTTCTGTCGTAGGTATTGTGGACTGGTGAGCTATACGTGCAGCAATATCTTCCAGAACCTTACGCTTATGCGTTTTGTGGCTGTGCAGCTCCAAGCAAAAATCACCTAGGCCAGCACGATCCAAGCGATGTTTGACGACCTCCAGAGCAGCCATTTTCTCGGCTACAAACAACACCTTCTTGCCGTTGAGCAGGGCCGCGGCAATCAGGTTGGTAATTGTCTGTGATTTGCCACTACCGGGTGGCCCCTCAATGACAAGATTATGACCGTGGATGGCATCGATCAGTGCGCTGTGCTGCGAGCTGTCAGCATCATCTATGAGTGGGATCTTGTCATGAATATCGGGATAACTATCGATACAATACTCATGTTGACCGAAGCCGCCGGTTGAACCGGAACTATTATCAGCAGCGTCCTGACTGGTGAAAAAGCGACGAATCACGTCATGAGACAAGATGTTACGTTTGTCCTGAGGCCAACGAGCCGGATCGAGGTCAAGATACATCATCATCTTGCCAAAATTGAGTAAGCTCAGTGAGCCATAACGCTTCACTGACCACTTGGGTTTGTGCTGCTCGACTACCTTCTTCACCGCTGCGAGATAAGATTCGGGTGTAGCGTCTTCATTGAATAGGGGAAGGGCTAGACCAAAGTCAGCCTGTAGCTTCTCCTTCAAGGAGAGATTGGGCAAAATGTCTTCGCCCGTGTAGTGGAGTTGAAATTTGTAAAGCCCATCCTTGGGGTCTAATTTGCCACGCTCACATCTCACCGGAATCGTGAATAAAGGGGCGTAACGAGCCTTTTCAGATGAGTCACTTTCATACCACTCGAGGAAACCCAACGCCAAATACAGGATATTGGCACCACTCTCCTCCAAAGCAGTTTGGGCCTTACCGTAAATGGCACGCAAACAAGCTTCAAGTTCATTTGGATATAACAGGACCTGTATCCGGTTATCATCATGACCGGGATTGGAAGACGATATAGAGAGCTCATTCCCTGCTTTTGCCTGCCGTTCAAAATCCTCAAGTCCTTCATAGCCCGCCAAGCGGCAGGCCGTCGTCAATACAGATATATTGATGCCTTGCTTGGCATACTCAGTTCGGATCCCAGTCAATTTACCATTTTGCCTCTGCACATATTGGCAAATAAACTGATGAGCCTGCTCCAGCAGCCCCCTGTTTGACTCTGAAACTGGGTTTCTGTGGCTACTGGGTAAGTCAAAATCGGAGCATATCCCCAATACCTGAGCCCAATCCTTGGCACTTGGATTTGCCTTTAGCTGTACATCCTTACCATCCGGCCCAACTTTGAGATAGCCATGGTCTAACAGTTGCTGCCTGGTTGGATCTGGAACGGGAGCAAACTCCATCGGCGTTTCCGAACCGAGAGTTTCATAGAGCTGGTCAGGTAATTCATCAACAATGCGCAGTGAAGACCCTTTATGTGTGATTGGGAAGTTCAGTAGTCGATTCCGAGACGTAAGATCCAGCAACTTCTTACGCATAGCCTCGAGGGAAGTCAGAACAAAATCTGGCTCTCCTTGATTGAGCGTCTCTGCTGCAGAGGTATCTACAATCGACATAATCTTCTCCATTCTTAGGGTCAACAGGTGAAACGTTTTACGCTGATGTATCACGACAGGATAGCGGCAAACTGCCGTAAAGAAGGGGGGCGTTTAGCCCCCCTTCCTTGTCAACCCATCATACTATCAACTTAACTGTCATTAGTTGATGTCGGCCAAATTTAATAAATAGATTCAGCCTGTTATTGCACAATCTGGCTGGATAACAACACTTGCAACATCTGCTTTTGATGCTCAGCTATCTCATCCTCCTGCCAGCGACCCTTCTCTTTCATAAGCCTGATCATTGCGAGCAACTTGAGGCTATCAATCTGGTTGTTGGCAAGGCTCGCTTCAAAGTGCTCCTGCTTCTGTTGCGGCTGGAAGTTACTCAAGCGCGAGTTCTTGCTGTGGCTGATAAGGCAAAGGTTGCCAAACGAATGGAGTGCACTCTGCTCAACCGGTTTATAGCCATCCATCGGATGCTGGGGTGAGAAGTGCTCCACCGAACTGCGGAATGTAAACTCGAAACGGCGATACAACTCCATATCACGATCTTTATCTTGATTTCGATTCGTAACCCACAGCAGGTAGTCGAGGAAATTGAAGACAAAGTTGTTCTCGATATGACCGAAGCGAAGTTTGGATGTAATCACCTTGTGCCAGCTCTCATCCACATTGATGGCAGGCAACAGGGCGTTATCAAGGTAGAGCATCTGGTAATAGGAAGCCCCTTCACCCGGCGCCAAAAAGCGCTGGAAGACAAAGCGGCGAGCCTGACTCTCTAGGTAGGACAGATAAGCTCCTGCCTCTACCGGTTGATCAGGGTGACAATTGTCGAACAGATATCTCAGTGCACCATTCAGCCAATGTTTGTAAACCAGGGTCGGGGTCGACACATGAAACGCCGACAGCAACATCAGGATCCGCCGGTTAACACCAGAGAAACCATTCTCATTTTCATCCTTGTCAAAGGTATTGATGTAACTGACGCTCTTTTCCGAATACCAGTGCAGCCGCTTCAGACTCCAACCATCCTTGCCATCGGCAAACTCGCGCTTGATGATGAACTGATCAAACAGATACTTGCTCTTTAACAGGCCATAGATAAAACGCTTAACTGCCGCTACTGGATCCGGTTGCCTTATCACTCGCAGCTCAAACTGATCAACCAGTTGTTTATCATCAAGCGGCACCCCCTCCGTATCACCCGGGTCGCGGCTAACGAGTCGCAGCACATGGAGCAAGAAGTTGGAGAAGTTGATGACGCTGTTAAAGCGTTCGGAGCCTGCGCTCTCCTCCTCCACCGTCTGCTCACCATCGAGCTTGTCATCCTGCAAAATGGCCAACAAGGTGCGCCCCTGGCTACCGGCAGTGGCACCGTTTTTATCGGCAGCGTCGGCCGTGTTAGGGGACCCTAGCAGATCAAGCAGATGGGCAAAATCACGGGGCACAAACTGGCCCCAGTCGCTCTCACCAAACAGACGGTGGCGCTCTTGCGGGGTAAAGCCGTACTGGATATAGCGCTCCATATTGGCGCAGGCATCCCATACCCGGGTCAGGATATGAATACTTTGGCGACGATGCTCTTCCTCGGGTATCTGGTTCAGCGTCTCCATCAGCCGCGCCTTGATCACTTCATGCTTTTCCAACTGCTCGCCGCGATTGTTCATCGCCTCGAAGAAGTGATTGAGATCGGTATCCTTGGGTACCTCAATACGAGAGATCTGCACATGCGTGAAGAGGTAGTCACAAAAGGCTGCCAGTTTAGCCCCCACCAAACCAAGATCCGCCATTGCCTTGCCAATCAATTCAAAACCGTTCACCAGACCTTCATTGAAGGCACTCCCCCGCAAATCGTGGGGGGCAACACCCTGCCACAAGCGCTCGAAGGTATGACTCGATATCGGGCGACTCTCAAAAGCGAGGTTGATGGTCTGATACCAACTCATATCCACCGAATCTTTCGCGTGGTGTTTGAGCCAATTGGCCAGCAAAGAGAGGGTAGTAAAGCGCTGCTGGCCATCGATTACCTCGAAACTGCCATCGTCCCGGGCAAACACCACCAGGGTGCCGATATAGTAGGTTTGCGGCCCCTTACCACTGACCAATTTTTGCTGATAATCCAGCACATCCTGCAGCAGTTGGGTGATCTCTCCCTCGCCCCAGGCATAGTTGCGCTGGTACATGGGCACCAGATAGCGGGGGCTGTCTTCGAGCAGAGCACGAATGGAAAAGGGGCAAACGCCTGCATCACTCATAATATTTCATCTCCCGAAACAGCCCGACCAGTTCATCTTCGGCGCCGTTGCGATTGTTCTTGTTCTCTCGACTGCTCATGCTCGGCAAAGGGAAGCCGTGCAGGTCTCCCGGCAGACGGGCATCACGAATAGCACGGACCAGATTGTGCTCCAGCACGTAGTTATCCATGGTCGCCAGTTGCACCACCTGCTGGCGAATGCGGCAGCGATAAGCCCAGATAAAGCACTTCTCGATGGCCAGTGACAGCCCCTGGCTGCCGAACTTGTCGATATAGAAGATCAGGGCGCAGTCGAACATGGCCCGCACATAACGATCCCCGGTGCGGTGGCGGCGCTCGTAGCTGCCCAAGGTCGAGAGCACCTTGCTGGCCATCGGCGTCAGCGTTTCGCCGAGCAGGGTGGCTGATTGCGTTTTGCCGGAATCAGACTCCTCGGCCACGATGGCGGCGACCCGCGTCTGGTAGTACTCGGCCATCTCGAAAAAGCGCCGACCATTGATGATCATCTGGTCGAGATGAAAGGGAAACGTCATGCGCTGACCATCTATCTTGCGCTGGTACTGGCTGTTGTACTCATCGACAAAGTGGTGGGCGATACGCAGCGACTCCACGTAAGGGAAGTGCCCCACCCGGTCGAGATTGACCCCCTTGAAGAGATCCACCTCCCCCTTGCCAAAGTAGCGGGCCGACTTGCCCTCGGCCCACTGACGTACCCGATAGAGATAGAGGGCGAATAGATTGGCCAGCTCGTCGCTTGGCAGGCGCTCCCAATGGGCGACCGCCTCGGCCTTGAGGTTGGCCTCATGACCGGCAAACTCGCGCAGGTGAAATGCCTTGAGCAGATCGTGAGGAGCCAGATCGCGCCCCCGGGCATTTTGCGAATCGAAGAACTGGAACGCCTCCGAGATATCCTGCAGCACAAAGCAGACTACCTGACAGCGGTTAAGCAGAAAGTCGATTTGCTGCTCGTCAAATTCAGGGCGGGCCACCAGCCGACGCAGCTCCAGATAGTTGCGTCTGAGGTTGAACTCCGAATCCCGGCTGGGGAAGCGCTGGCGCTGCATAAACGCATCGATAGGTCCACGCAAGGCCTGCAACTGCTCACGCAGATCCTGACGTTGGAAGCGGATACTCTTCTCTTTGCCACTACGAGTTTCGCCATCCAGCACCTCGATCAGCGCCTTGACGGTCAACATCAGGGTCAGGGTGCGTTGCTGGCCATCGACGATATCAAGCATCTCGCCCTGCTCACTATCGGTGTGCTGATGAAACACCACTGAGCCCAGCCGGTAGGCGCTCTTGTCCTGATGAGTCGCCAGATCGGTGAAGAGATCCGAGATATTCTTGGCACCCCAGCGGTAAGGTCGCTGATAGCTTGGGATGGCCAGTTGGGGAATGGCCAGCAACTGGCGTACCGACCGCACCTGATTATTGATGCTCTCCATCATGCCTCCTTGGATAGCGGCAGGCGGATACGGCCGGTCAACAACTGCTGCATCATTCCCTGCTTCACATCACGGGCCTTGGCCAGCTTCTGAGCCAGCGCAGTAAGCTCGCTATCCATATCGGAGAGAATGGTGGCGATTGCGGTTTGTTCTTCGTATTTAGGCTTTATTACTTTAATTCTCTGGCAAGTTTTTTTATTGAGTTTTGGCTGTGCCGTCCCACTGTTAAATAACGAGTAATCCAGACTTTCCAAATACTCCGTCAAGAAATAAATATGGAAGTCATTTTGCGGCTTCAAAACATGCGCATGATTATTAACCCAAATTTTCCCTGACACTTGAAATGCAAGAGGAACGCTACGACTTAGAATGTTCTCACCATCCTCACCTAGGAGAATCAAGTCCTCATCGAAAATGTAATCATTGACATATCCAACAATCCCTGAGGCGCCATAATAAGGATAACCCCCTGCCATCTTCGCTCGTTCACCTGATTTTATCGGTCGTCGTTGACCATCAAGGAATATCACCGCATCTTGAAGCTCACATACCTCCCAATCCTCTGGTATTTGTCCGTGTTCGCTGGATTTATAACCTTTTGGGGTGCCGTCGGGGCGCAGGGCGAACTGCGGCAGGCGGGTACGGCCGGTCAGCAGTTGCTGCATGGTGGCGGTCTTGATGGCCTGTTTCTTAGCGATCAACTGCTCCAGCGCATTGATCAGCGCATCGCTATCCGACAACACATTGGCAATGGCGGTTTGTTCTTCATGCCTTGGTTTTATTATTTTAATCTTCTGGCAAGTTTGTTTATTGAGTTTTGGCTGTGCGGTTCCGCTATTAAGCAACGAGTAATCTAAGCTTTCCAAATACTCAGTTAAAAAGCCAACATGGAAACCTTCTTTAGGCCTCAAAACGTGGGCATGGTTATTAACCCATATCTTCCCTGATACTTTAAACGCAAGAGGAACATTACGACTTAAAATATTTTCACCATCTTCACCAAGAAGAATCAGTTCCTCATCGAATATGTAATCATTGACATAATCGACAATACCTGAAGCTCCGTAATAAGGATAAACCCCGGCTATTTTAGCTCGGTCACCAGACTTGACCGGTCTTCGTTGACCATCAAGAAATTCCACTGCCTCTTGAAGCTCACGTACATCCCAATCCTCTGGAATAACACCCACCTCGGTCTGCGTATAGCCCACCGGAATAGTCTGCTTGGCGGACAATTCATCTGCTTTATGCTGCACCATCTGCTCCGCCATTATGCCCACTCCAACCCCATCGCCTTAAGATGGGCAGCTACCTTGGCCTCCAGCTCGCTGACGTTTTTGGTGAGTTGTGGCAGGGAATTGCTATAACGCTCCTCCAGCTCCTTGACCCGGTTAGCCAGCTGCTGGGTAACCCGCTCAATCTCGGCTTCCAGCAAAGCACGCTGGCTCGCCTGCCATTTATCTTCCACCAGCAGGGTTTTAATCTCGTTATCCTGCAGTTTGGGGTAGTGGGCAAACACCGCTTTATCGAGGGCATCGCTGGCCTCTTTGTGGGCCTTCTTGGCGCGGGTTTCGGCATCAAACAGCTGCTGCACCTGCTTGAGCACAGCCAACTCCTCCTTGTCGGTGGCGGCCTTGATACGCGCTTTGACGCTGGCAGCGGTCACCTTCTCCTTGTCATTCATCGCCTCGACCAGTCCGCCCTCTTCCCCGCTCTGCTCCTCGATAAAGCTCTCCAGTGCCTGGCTCGCTTCATCCAGTGCGGCTTGCAGGGTATCGAGCTCTTTTTGCTCATTGGCAAAGAAGCGGGCCACCAGCAAGGCGGGCGGGATCAGCTCGGCCTTGTACTTGGCCTTGCCAATCACCAGATCCGGGCTCTCTTTGATCTTTTCGCCCTTGTCGGCAATCAGCTCGCGCAGCACCCGGCCCGCTGGCCAGCCATCCTGGGAGAGCACATAGAGATCGTCTTGCAGCTGGTTCTGCCAGTAGTCCATCAGCAGCTGATAGATGGCATAGGGGTCGAGTAGCTCACCGGTCGCCTCGGCGCTCGCGCGGTAGCGCTCAAGCAGAGCTTCACTCACCTCGTCGATCAGCGCCTTGGGCGAGTCACCCTTGGCAAACTCGCCGAACTGGCACTCGCTAAACCACTTATCAAACGGCGCCAGCGCCGCCTGTTTGAAGCGGGCAAACTCCTCACAGGCCAGTATGGTGCCCTTGACCTTGGCGGCGGCGACCCGCGCCTCACTGTAGCCGGGTCGCAGCGGTGCAAACAGGGTCGCCTTGAGGGTCGGGAATACTCGCCAGTAAGGGCCAAGTGCCGCGATATCGCGCTCTGGGATCCCACCTTGCAGGTGCCCAGCCAGATCGTGCAGATCTTCCCCTTCGCTGCCATCGATATAGCGCGGGATATTGAGGTTGTAGTCGTTGCGGGCGATCTCGCTAAGTGGCACCCAGCGGCTGTAACCCTCCAGGGTCAGGCCACGGGTGAAGGTATCGACAATCTTGTGGATGTCCTGCTCGCGCAGCCGGTTCTTGTTGCCATCTTTGATAAAGCCTTTGCTGGCATCGATCATAAACAGCCCTTGCTCATTGCCAGCCAGAGCATTGAAGGCGCGGGAGTGGGCGCTCTCTTTGTCGATGACGATGATGCAGGCGGGAATACTGGTGCCGTAGAAGAGGTTGGCGGGCAGACCGATGATCCCCTTGATATAGCCCTGCTTGAGCAGGTTCTCGCGGATACGCGCCTCGGCATTGCCGCGAAACAGCACGCCGTGGGGCAGGATCACCGCACCCTTGCCGGTGCTCTTCAGGCTCTTGATGATGTGCAGCAAGAAGGCGTAATCGCCGTTTTTCTCTGGCGGCACGCCCCAGACAAAGCGGCCGAACTCGTCGTGTTCGGCATCGAGACCGCTGGTCCAGTTCTTGTTGGAGAAGGGCGGGTTGGCCACGGCGAAGTCAAAGGTCTTGAGCTGGTTGTTACCCTCCTTCCATTGGGGAGCGGCCAGGGTGTTGCCCTTCCAGATCTTGGCGGTGGGGTTATCGTGCAGGATCATGTTCATCCGCGCCAGCGCACTGGTGGCGTTGTCCATCTCCTGTCCGTAAATACTGAGTCCCTTGGGGCCGGCCTCGTCACTGGCCTTGAGCAGCAAGGAGCCCGAACCACAGGTGGGGTCGTAGACGGTGGCATCTTGCGGGGTCTGACGGCTGATGCCAATCACCTTGGCCAGAATGCGCGACACTTCGGCCGGGGTGTAGAACTGTCCCTTGGACTTGCCCGACTCGGTGGCGAAGTGACGCATCAGGTATTCGTAGGCATCACCCAGCAGATCATCCCCTTCGGTACGGTTGGCCGACAGATCCAACCCCTCGAAGATAGCCACCAGCTTGGAGAGGCGGTCGATCATCTCCTTGCCCTTGCCGAGTTTGTCCTCGTCGTTGAAGTCGGCAATGGTGATCACCCCTTGCAGATCGTTGGCGGTCGCCAGCGCACTGATGATGGTGTTGATCCCCTCGCCTATCTCCTTGCTGCCCTTGAGCGCCACCATGTCGTCAAAGCTCGCCCCGGCAGGTACCTCGATCATGGCGTACGGGTTGCCCTTGGCCTTGTCGGACACGTATTTCACAAACAGCAGGGTCAGCACATAGTCCTTGTACTGGGAGGCATCCATGCCGCCGCGCAGCTCATCGCAGCCAGCCCAGAGGGAGGAGTAGAGTTCGTTCTTCTTGATAGCCATGAGTCAGGTATTCCGATAAGAGTCTGTGTGCGCCAAGGGCGCATGGAAACGATGTGAATGGGTGACGCCGCCATGTTGGCACCACAAAAAATTGACAAGAAGTTTAACCAGTTGAGCTCGGTGAGGCCATGCCATACATCACAACTGGCCCCTCAACTTGGCTATTTGCTCTAAAAGACACCACTCACCCAGAGATGGGCACTGATGGCGCATGACTGGCCTAGCATCAGTTGCCTGAACTTCGATGGCTTTCAGATGTTATGGGGGCTGAAGACTACCCATTATGGGAGGTTATGATCTTCCTAACACTCCCCTGTGAGCCCCAAAAAATGGATTTGCGAAAATCATACCGTCTGTTGTAGGGTATTCTTGCTTCGCCAGCATGACCTTCGCACGAGTCGAAACAGGCCTGATGATTCTTAACCTTCTCGTAGTTGATATCATGACCTTGGATGGTTAAACGTGCGGCATGAAAACCCAAGGTTCGAGGATGCAACTATGAACCTAACGAATCTCGCTCGTGACGCACGCAGTGCTCTACAACTCTTTTCTGGTACCAAAATCACTCATCAGCAAACGCTGGAGTTGCTAGCTGCAGCTCTGGGTTTTGGATCGTATGCCGCGCTGACGCACAGGTCGATCGTGCTGGTTGATGCCGACGTTCAAGAGACACCCATGTCTACCAATATCGAGCGTGTCCAGGAGCGAGCCAAAGACATTCTTGGCCAAGAGATACCAGCCCACATTATCGTTGACATCATGCGCCAGCATCGAGTCCATGTGCTGACCCTCCTCGAAGAAGATGAGGTCAACAAAGACGAAAATCCACCTTATAGACCGTCTTATATACCGGCTTATGCTCTGCACCAATTAGCACGCTTGGCCCCCCTCATCGACCACCCCAATGGGGAAAATTACGAGGTCGTTGACAGTCTGGTCAAGCAGGTCAGACGCATAGCTGAGAGAGAGTACATCCCCGCTCTTCTCGTGGCCTTGTCTGACCATTTGTCTGTCCCGTTACAAGAACCCGAAGCATACCTGGATTTTGCTACGCTGGAACGTCGTGATGAGGCTTACCGGTTGTACCTTGGTGGTGCTGAGCTGCACGGCGAACAGCTGCAAATTGCAAAATCCGAGGCGTACACTAGATGGCGAAAAGGCATGCGCATAGATTTGCTGCTCGATGCCATTGCACTTGACGATGAAGATACCAAAGATTTACTGGCAGATTGGATTAGGCACGACGATCAAGGCGTAAACCTCAAGTACATCAGTGGTAGGAATCTTACGTTGGTTGCACCAATGCTGATGGAGTCCAGCTACCATGATGACGCAGTTCAGGCATGGCTGGCTGCCACCAAACATAACGGTATCAAGCACAGGCTTGTATCATCCTGTTACCAACACGATCTCCTGTATAGAGCTACCGTGAATACCTACTTCTCTCGCTTGTTTTCAGATAATAGGTGGCGCAGTTGCGAGCCGAAGATTGAGCATAAATACCACGACTATCTGCTCCTACAATGCGATACAGAAGAACAGGCGTCGTACCTCTTTCCCGATTGGAATAATCGGCAAGGACGTTCCGCTCTCAGAGCCTTGAGTCCAGCACTCGATGAACAGGCCAAGCTTGATGCAAAAAGAATCTTTGATGCCTACCATGCTCGCTGACAAATTATGGTAATAGGCAGTTGAGTCTGTAAAGACTCACCTTCCCATCTGCATCACAATAAACGGCCAGCTTGACCATCGTTTGAAGGCCAAGCTGGCTTCGTCAACTCCAGCCTCAATACAGACAGCACTCCAGCTCGTTTGCTTACCTGATTTGCTCGATAGCTGGTCAGGATGCCACGCCGCCCTAACATCCGGTTAGTTTTCATCATCTACACCCCCCCTCCCTTGTCAGCAAAGCTGGCCGCCCCTGTTTGCCCAGAGCGCCTCCAAGGCCCATAGCGCAATCTATGAACAAAAGGGGCAATGACGCCCCCATATCACTTGGCCAGCAAGCACTCTGGGGCACTGAGCAGCGTCAGGCCAGGTGGAGGATATGGCATGCAACAAGGGACATTTGTCACCACATGACACTCTGACGCCCTCTCATTCGCGACCGGTGTCACTCGCATCACGACCCCAAATGCCAGCAGCTCAACCACCCCAAAGCACCACCCTTAATAATCAACAACTTAACCAGTAATATGCAACGTAGCCTACACTTCGAAGGCGATTTACTTGAAGGCTGTGACAGAATGACACCGTGACACAAGAAAGAGCAGCCTGAAACTTGCGGGAAACCTATTTGGGGACTGATTTGATTCCTGAAAAGTACCTAAAAAGTTGGTACCAAGCACAGTACCAACAATCAATTTCATAACCACAAATACAGTTGAATTACAATGAGTTGCACTGCTATTTCAGATGATGTCGAGGGAGCCATCTTCTAAAGCCCAGCCTTTTGGCTGGGCTTTTTCATGTCTGCCACATCCTCCACTTACTCCCCCTCCTTTCCTCTCCATCACGGCTAGCACCCCATTGCAAAGCTGGCTCTCGCCTCCCGATCAGGAGACGGACGCAAGCAGGTAGCCCTTGGTCACGCGCAGTACTAAAGTGGACGAGGTGAATAACCTGACAACAGAAGCGAGCAATATGATGCACAAAACCATGATTACGGCGGCAGCGCTGGCCCTGCTGATCCAGTCCCCTGCCCACGCCATCAGTGCCAAATACCGCCAGCAACTCGAAAACTCCGGCTGCACCCAGGCCTCCGAGTTGCAAGGGTGCGATATCACCAAGAGCAAGGCCGAAAATGCCAAGGCTGGTTTTGGCGAGGCAGCCACTCCCGCGAGCACGGAGGCCGCAGCAGATACCACACCCTATGCTGGACAATGGGGGGCAAAAAGCAACGAAGGAGCCACAGTTGCCACCATCCGTATCGATGGCAAAGAGCAGGTTTGGGTCAATGGCAAACAGGTCAAGGCAAAGCGGGCTGACGGTGCACTGCTGTTCAAGCAGGGCACCATCACATTTACCATTCAGGGCGATCGCCGTCTGAAGGGGGAAGATGTCTGGATCGACAGTGATGCGGGCACCAAGGGCCCCATCAATATCGAGTAATAACCGAGGTGCCCGGCCCGCAACCGGGCGCCTGTTCTGCATTCTGACTGCATTGCATCAGTACCGAGCGCTTGCCATCTGTGACAGTGGCCCATCGAATGTCAGGGCAGGCCCCATCAATGTGACACCTTCTACCGAGAAAGCGGCCATGCAGGCTTTATCAGTAAAACATGCATTCGTCGCCTGACTCAGGCGATAATCAGCCCAATCTCACCCTACTCAGGAGTTCTCATGCGTCGATTCAACTTTATGCTCAATGGCAGCCGGTTGATGATGTTCCCGTTTTATGTGTGCATTCTGGTGTGCGTGGCGCTCTTGATGGTGAAGTTTGCCATGCAGCTCTATACGCTGTGCCGCGGCATCATCGACATCCATTATCTTGACCTCATCACAGGGGTGCTTACTCTGGTGGACTTCGTACTGGTGGCGCAGATGCTGATCCTGGTGGCCATCTGCGGCTATGTGCAGTTTATTCAGACTCAGGAGCAGCGCGAGGCGCTCGGCAACAACTGGCTCAGCAAGATCAACTTCGCCTCCCTGAAGCTCATCGTCATCAACTCCCTGGTGACTATCGCCGGGATCGAAGTGCTCAAGGCCTTTCTGGACGATGGCACCGGCAATGAAGTCGAGATGAAGTGGTCAGTCATTGTCTTTTTGGCCTTCTCGGTGGCAGCGCTTATCTATGCAATCACAGAAAGGTTGGCAGACCACAAGTAGCCAGCCCCTGTTTTCATTCAGGATTGATTCATCAAGACCGGAATTGATAACTCTTTTCATTACCTTTACCCCATTGTAAACTTGCTCCCCCGGGCTGTATTGCCCGGGCGCTGGAGCACCTATGACAAGCATTTCTCTCTCACCCCGACACTGCTGGCAGTGGCTGGCTTATCACCATCAGGCCGCCGAGGGCTCCCTCTATCTGATGTTCTTCTCCGGCCTGCTGCTGTGGGAGCCGCTGACCCCGCTCTGGTTCCTGGCGCGCTGGAATCTGTTTTTGCATGTGATGCTCTCGCTCACCCTGTTCCCCCTGCTGTTTGGCGCCTTCTGGCTCTCTCATCGCAGCCTGCTGAACAAGAGCCACAAACCCTTCTTGCGGATCACTGGTCGTATCATCGAAGGGCTGCTGCTGGTGTGTCTGGCCAGCGGTCTGCTGCTGCTGTTGTACGGCACCCCGGGCGACAGCATGGGCAGCCTCGCCAGCTGGGCCCACTGGCTGAGCGCTTTGGCGTTAACTCCTCTGGTGCTGCGACACGCCTGGCGCTGGACCATCTTGAAATGGCGCGCCTGATCCCATGTTGAAGTCATCGTTCTGTGCATTTTTGTCAGTCCTGCTGGCCCTCCTGCTGCTGGTCAGCCCCTTTGCGTTTTCCCAGCAGATGGGCGCCGGGATGCTCGCCTATGAGGAGGGGCAGAGCCCGCGCCTCGTCACCGCCAACCTGAGCGCAGGCTCGGTCACTCTCCTTGAGCGCGATAGCGGCAAGCGACTCAAGGAGGTGCAGCTGGGGGGCGATCTGCGCCAGATTGCCCGCACCGATGACGGCACCCTGCTGGTCACCGATTACAGCGGCGATCGCCTGCTGCTGCTGGACGAAGATCTCGACCTTGAGAAAGTGATTCCCACCGGCCATAGACCCTACGGGATCATCTTCGATGCCAAGCGGCAGTGGTTCTGGGTCACGCTGTTCGAATCAGCTCGCCTGCAGGCCTACGACACCTCAGGCAGACTGCAGCTGGATGCGGCCAGTGCCGAAACCCCGCGCGGGCTGGCGCTGACCAACGACGACCGCCTGCTGCTCACCCACGCCATGACGGGCCAGCTCGCCATCTATGATCTCGGCAAGCTCGAGAGCGGAGCCAACGGCACCACCCTGCCCAAGCCGCACCTGATCACGTTGGCCGAGACCCACAGCGATACGCCGAGCGACTCCCAGGGCTTGCCGCGCCTGCTCGATGGCATCACTATCTCCCCCGATGGCAGCGAAGCCTGGCTGCCACATGTGCTGTGGAGTTTCGACCACCCCTTCCAGTTTCAGAGCACCGTCTTTCCGGCCGTCTCCATCATAAATCTCGATGAGGAGAAAGAGCGGGTAGATGAAAGAAAGCAGCTCTTTTTGCAGATCAACCTGCCGAGCGTCGGCAACCGCAGCCAGATCGTCTCCAACCCGTTCGCGGCGCGCTTCGCCGCCGACGGCAAGCGGATCTACCTGACCCTGGCGGGCTCGGAGGATCTGCTGGTGTTCGACCTGTCGCGCAGCGGCAAGCAGAACAGCAACCGCCACCGCCGCAAGAAGTTTCAGGGGGGCGCCAAGGCGACCCAGCTCCTTCGCCATCTGCCGGGCCAGAATCCGCGGGATCTGCTGATCGATGGCGACCACCTACTGGTGCACAACGCCATGGGGCAGGATCTCACCCGTCTCAACACCGGCGGCAGCGGCCCCTTCGCCCGGGTCACCGTCGATCAGCCGCACTTCGCCAAACTGGTGGAGACGGATCCCCGCCCCGAGGCGCTCAAGCGCGGCGAGCGGCTGTTCAACTTGGGCAACACAGCTTCCAACTCACGCTTCCCCATGGCGGGGGACAACTGGATGAGCTGCAACTCCTGCCATCTGGACGGGTTCAACTTCACCAACCGCTATCTGATGGCCGCCCATCGCCAGCAGAGCAGCGATAACGCCATCAATGGTCACGCCAACCTCGCCAACATGGTGGCGGGGGACTTTATCGGCGAATACCTGCGCATGACCCAGCAGACCCAGGGCGGCATGGGCCATGACACCCGCGATGGCGCCGAGGCAGTTGACCCCGCCAGGCCCCAGCCCGAGGTGAAGGCCATGATGGAAGACTTGCACGCCTTCGTGACCGCCGATGGCAACCTCCCCTATCTCGCCAACTGGCTGCGGCTCGATGCCCCGCGCACGGATCCGGCCAAGGCGCCGACCACCCATCCCAAGGAGTGGCTCAACTCCGCCTCCTGCCAGAACTGCCACCAGCAAGCGTTCCAGGATTGGAGCGAGAGCAACCACAGGCTGATGGGCAACTCCCACCCCTACTACAAGGTGGTGCAGGCGTTGGCCCGCCAGACCGAGGGCGAAGCGTTCGGCCAGTGGTGCCAGGGCTGCCACATGCCCCAGCAGGTGATGAACGGCCAGCAGGATATGCCCAAGGGCTCCCATATGTTCGAGCAGGGCGGCGCCTCGCTGATCGCGGCCCACCAGAAAGGCGAGCCCGTGGTGGAAGAAGGCACAAGCTGCGTGCTCTGCCATCGCATCACCCGGCTCGAGGATGCCGGTGGCAACAGCGCCTTTACCGTGAATTTGAAAGACCGCGAGAGCTATGTGTTCGAGGATGCCGCCGGCGGCAGCCTCAAGCACTGGCTGGCCGAGCGGCAGATCAACGCGCGCCCCGCCATGCACAAGGCTTCCTACCAGAAGGATTTCTACCGCGATGCGGCCCTGTGCAAATCCTGCCACAACGAGTTTGCCCCGGGCACAGGCGCCAATATCGTCAACACCTGGGATGAGTGGGAGAATTCCAGCTTCGCCAAGGCGGACGATCCCGCCAAGCTGCGCAGCTGCATCGACTGTCACATGAACCCGGAGCCGGGGAATGGCGGCGCACCGGTGGCCGGCCAGTCCACCGAAAACGGCACAGTGAAAGAGCGGCTCTATCGCCACAACTTCACCGGCGCCCAGCATCAGCTGGTGGGACTGCGCAACCCTGAACTCGAGCAAGAGAGCCTGGCGCTGTTGCGATCCAGCGCGACGCTCTCCGCCCGCATCGAAGGGGCTGCCGATCGCCGCCAACTGGTGGTGCGGGTTGCCAATACCGGCGCGGGCCACGCCCTGCCCACCGGGGTCGCCGATTTTCGCGAGCTCTGGCTGGAGCTGACCGTCACCGACGCCAGCGGCAAGCGGGTGCTCAAAAGCGGCCAGCCGGTGGCTGGCGCCGTGCCCGAGGACGCGCGGCTGTTCAGAAAGGTGTTCGGCGATGCCGACGGCAAGCCGGTGGGGCTCAAGTTCTGGCGTTACGCCAAGCTGCTGGCGGATACCCGCATCCCGGCCGATGGCTGGCGCGATGAAGCCTGGCCTCTGCCGGCGGATGCCCGTGGGCCCTTCCAGGCCGACATCAAACTCAATTTCCGCACCTACCCCAAGTGGGTCAATGATGCGGTGCGCGCCGCCGAGCCGAGCCTCCCGGAGCCACCCATAGTGCTGCTCAACCGGTTGCAACTCACCTTGCAACCCACCTCCCCTACGCCTGACACGGAGCCTGAATCCTGATGTTTGCAAGTTTTCTCATTACCCTGCGCGAGGGGCTGGAAGCCTTTCTGCTGGTGGGCATCTGCCTCTCCTATCTCGCCAAGCTGGGGGCGAGCCGTTACAACAAGTTCATCTATCTGGGGGTGGGGTTGGGCCTCGTCGCCTCTCTGGTGGTGGCCTTCCTGTTCCAGGTGGTGGTGAGCCAGTTCGAGAGCGAGCGCTACAACCACCTGCTGATGGCGGGGATCCTGATCTTCGCCACTCTGGTGCTCACCTACATGGCGGTCTGGATGCAGAAGCAGGCCAAGTCCCAGGTCGGGGCCATGACGGCGCGCATCGATGCGGCCATCGATGGCGGCAACCTCTTTGGCCTGGTGCTGCTCGCCTTCCTCGCCGTGATGCGCGAGGGCTTTGAAACCGTGCTCTTCTTCTCGGCCCTGGTCTACTCAGGGCAAGGGGTGGATCTGCACGAGGGACTGATGGGGGCGCTGGGCGGACTGCTGATCTCTGTGGTGCTGGTTTGGGGCCTGCTGCGCTCCACCCGCAAGGTGGCGCTGGCCCCTTTCTTCCGCTGGACCGGCCTGCTCATCATCATCATAGCCGCAGGCCTGCTGTCGTCCGCCGTCAACATGTTGCAGGCGGCGGGGGTCATCACCCTCTGGACGACGCCGGTATTCAACATCAGTCACATTCTCGACGATCAGGGGGTATTCGGTACCTTCCTGCGCGCCCTGTTTGGCTACAATGCCTCACCGGCCGGCTTGCAGTTGCTGACCTGGGCCAGCTACCTGGTGATCTTCGTCACCATCTGGCATCGCAACTATCGCCACAAAGTCCAGGGGTAAGCCCGCCTCTTTGCGAGATATGAATACGGCAAGGCGGCTCACGGGATGGGCCGCTTTTTTCACCCTCTTCCCCTTTTCTCTTCAGCCAGATTTTTCGGATACACAGTCATGAGCGACAGCAAGAAGATTGCAGTACTGGGCGCAGGCCCTGCCGGTTTGATGGCCGCCTGGCGTCTTTGCCAAGCCGGTTTTGCGGTCACCCTGTTCGAGCAGGAGCCCGTGGTGGGCGGCATGTGCGCCACCCAGACCTTTGCCGGCAAGGATGGCGACTATCGCTTCGATTACGGCGGTCACCGCTTCATCACCAAGAACCCCGAGCTGCTCGCCTTTATCGACGAGCTGATGGGGGACGATCTGCTCCACGCCGATCGCAAGAGCGTGATCCGCTTTGGCGGGCGCACCTATGACTACCCCTTGAACCTCACCAATCTGATCAAGACAGCCCCCCTGCCGCTGATGGCTGGCGCGGTGAAAGACTTGCTGCTGTTGCCCTTTGCCAAGAAGCCGGACGACTTTGACAAGGCGAGCTTTGCCGAGTGGATCCAGAGCCACTTCGGCCGCACCCTCTATCGCCAGTTCTTCGAGGGCTACACCGGCAAGCTGTGGGGCATCAACCCTGACCGGCTCTCCGCCGACTGGGCCGGTCAGCGCATCAGTCTCATCGATCTCAAAGACGTGGCACGCCGCCTGCTGCCAAGGCGCAAGGGCAACCTCTCGGTGCGTACCTATGCCCGCAAGTATCGCTATCCAAAGTATGGTTTCGGCCAGATCTTCGCCACCCTGGGTGAGCGGCTGGTGGCAGAAGGCGTCGAGCTCAAAACCGGCGCCACCATCACTCGCCTTGAGCAGGCTGATGGCCGAATTGAGCGGGTTTATTGGCAACAGGAGGGTGTTGAGCAAAGCGAATCCTTTGATCAGGTGATCTCTACCCTGCCGCTGCCGCTCACCTGTCAGCATCTGGGCTTGCCGTGCGATCTCCACTACCGCTCGCTTCGCTTCGTCAACATGCCGCTCAATCAGGAGAACCTGTCGGACAACACCTGGCAGTACCTCTCGGATCCCCACATCCTGGCCACCCGCTTGCAGGAGCCGCGCCGGCGCAGCCCCTTTATGGCGCCGGTGGGGAAAACATCCGTGATGCTGGAGATCCCCTGCAATCCGGGAGACGCCACCTGGCAGGCGCCGCTGGCCGAGCTGCGCGGTCGGGTCACCGCCGATCTCGCCAGCCTGGGGGTGGATACCGCCAAGCTGGGGGACGAGACCTTCGAGGCGCGCAGCGAGTACGCCTATCCGCTGATGGATCTCGGCTATCAGGCCCGCCGCAACGCGGCCATCCAGGCGCTGATGCCGATTAGCAATCTCATCATGACCGGCCGCCAGGGGACGTTTCGCTACATCTTCACCGACACCGCCATGGAGATGGGCATGATGGCGGCCGACATGGTGATCGACGGGGTGGACAGACGCCACGCCATCTTCAATCATCGCAACGAAAATACCGTGATCGAAACCCAGAGCGTGGCGTGAGAGCGATTAAAGCTGTTCAACCGGCAAACAGACGCCGCAACACCTTCAATCATCGCAACGAAAATACCGTGATTGAAACCCAGAGCGTGGCGTGAGCACGATGACTGGTGTTCAACAGGCAGACAGACGCCGCAACACCTTCAATCATCGCAGCGACAATACCGGAATCGAAACCCAGCGCGTGGCCTGACCGCCGCGCCATTGGCATAACAAGGAGAACAGGATGATCATACGCCCGGGTTTACTCGCCCTCGCTTTGCTGACGGGCCCGCTGCTGACCGGCATGGGACAAGCCCAAGCTTACTCCTACGCCGCCGCCGGCAAGGAGCCGCTGATCGATGCACGCGAAGCGCTGCTCGGCGCCGCTACTGACGGCAAAGATGCCAGCGCCACCTTGAGCGACATCGCCGAGGAGCTGACCTATCTGGAAGAGCACCACAAGGTCGAATTGCAAGCGCCGCTGGCTGCCGCCATCAAGGCCAAAGATGCCGCAGCTACCGCCGCCCTGCTCAACCGCGCCTACAAGGCCGAGATCGAGCGTCGCCTCGAGGGGGCCAGCCAGAACCTCGGCGACTACCAGACCGCCAAGGTGCTGGTGGTCAAGAGCAAGCGCTTCCTGGATTTGATCCTCCCCTCTCTCAGTGAAGGGGATCGCAAGGCCGCCGAGCAGGCGCTGGCCAGGGTGCTCGATGCCATCGGCAACCCGGGTGTCTTCGGGGTGGGTGCCAAGCCTGCCGATGCCACCGCCTTTGCCGAGGCTGAAAAAGCGCTGATGGCCGTGCTGGCACCGCTCTGATGACTCTCTGCCCATCATTGCGCCATCTCGCTGTGACAAACCGTGGGTTTCGCTTCGCTCTACCCACCCTACGCACAGCCTGCCGATAAATGCACCCGGACGCCGGTTTGCCCCCTTCTCCCCCGGCGGGAGAAGGGTTGGGGATGAGGGGGAAGGCAAGGTCTCGGCGTTGGACTTCCCCTGGCTCCCCCCCCCTCTGGCTGCTTGCGCTGCTGCAGCTGGCCTGGCTTGGCTGGCTGCTGGCCTTTCCGGTGGCGCTCGATTCCGACGATGCCCTGAACTTTGCCCACGGGGTGACGCGCTTCAGCGTGCTGGAGTTCTCCCCCCACTTTCCTGGCTACCCCGCCTTTATCTGGCTGGCGCGGCTTATCAATCTTTTGGTAGACGAACCGGCCCGCGCGGTGCAGTGGGCAAGCTTGATGGGTACAGGGCTGCTGGCACCACTGGCTGCGCTGCTTGCGGTCAGGTTGTGGCAGCGGCCGAGCCTGCTGACGCCGGTCTGGCTGCTGATATTGGCCCTGCCGCTCACCCCGACCCTGGCGCTCTCCGGCCTCTCGGACGGGCCTGCGCTGGCGGCATGGCTCGGGGCTCTCTTGGCCTTGCAGCATCGCAAGATAACGCTGGCCGGCCTGCTGGTAGGGCTGCTGCTGGCCCTGCGCCCCTCCTATTTCGTGCTGGCATTGCTGCCGCTTTGGCTCGGGATGCAACACAAGGGGGAACGACTCAGATTTATACTCCCCATTGCGCTGGTAGGATTTTCCAGCCTGCTGTTTGTCTGGCAGGCCGATGGCCTGGCCTATTTCAGCGAAGGGCGGCGCTTTACCGACGGCCACTTTACCCTCTGGGGCAACACGGCGGCGGCCCATGGCGACCGGCTTTTGAGCTGGGCCCGCACCTTCAATGATCAACTGACCCCGCTTTGGCCCTTGGCAATCGGGCTGTTGCTGATACCGCTCTGGCCTGCGGTTCGGTGCAAGGCCGCACCTGCCAAGCAGGTCTGGTATCTCGGCTGGCTGGCCCTGCTGCTCTGGACCCTGTTTGGCCAGAACCCGGACAATCCCCGCCATCTGGCGCCCCTCACCCTGCTCGGCCTTGTGCTGCTGGCGGGCAGGCTGCCGCGCCGGGGCGAGCTGCCGGCCATGCTGGGAGCCCTTGCGCTGCTGATGACCACACTCACCCCGCCCCTGCCGCCCGCCATGGTCAAGGCGACTCAACTGGCCGAGCGGGTGTGCCCGGCGCTGGTGACCCAGTGGGGGGTGAGGCTACTGCGAGAGACCACGGCCCTGCCCGTCACCGACGGCTGGTACCAGGGGGATGCCCGCCTCGCACTGGCGCAAGGGGCTTGCCGCCTCAGCCGACGGCCCATCCTGGCTGGCGATCTGCCCGCACCAAACCGGCAGATCTGGCTTGCCCCCCGCTTTCACGCCGAACCGGGCCTCTGGCTCGGGATGCAGGAGCCTGTCTCGCCCTAGCCGGCCTCTGGCTCGGGATACAAGAGCCTGTCTCCCCCTAGCCGCCCTCTGGCTCGAGCTACAGGTACCCGTCGCCCCCTAGTCAGCCACTCGACCCACCTGCCAGGCGGCCAGCGTCGACTACACTCACTTCGCATCCGAGACAAGTGAGTCTGTTTATGAAGAAGCCTAGCGAATGGTATCTCATCCCTCTGACGCTGGTGCTGGCCTGCGGGGTCTTGCTGTTGCCGCTCTGGCTGCGGGGGGGCAGCCAGGGGCATGATCTGTTTCATCATCTGCTTTCCGGCCACTATTTTGCGCTGCAACTGTGGCAGGGGGAGCTCTACCCGCGCTGGCTGATGGCCATGAACGGCGGCTTTGGCAGCCCTACCTTCTTCTTTTATCCCCCCTTGCCCTACTACGTCAGTGCTCTGTTCGCCGGCCCCCAGCCGCTCGCCCATCAGGCCATCTACCCCCTGCTATGGAGCGCCAGCCTGGCGCTGCTGCTGTCCGGTCTCTTCGCCTACCTCTGGCTTCGTCGCTTTAGCGCCCCCGGTCGCGCCCTGGCCGCCAGCCTGCTCTACCTCGCCCTGCCTTATCATCTGGCCATGGATCTCTATGCCCGCTTCGCCCTGGCCGAATTCTGGGCCTTCGTCTGGGCTCCTTTGGTACTGCTGGGGCAGGATCTCGCCGGCCAGCGCCGGCGAGGCGGCTTCCTCCTGCTGGCACTGGCGCTGGCCTTGTTGGCATTCACCCACCTGCCCAGCCTGCTGTTGATGCTGGCGCTGATCACGCTGCGGGCGCTGCTGCAAACCTGGCGCTCACGCACATCGTTTCCGCTTCGGATCACCCTGGCCGCGCAAGTGCTGGGGCTGGCCATGGCCGCGGCCCTGCTGCTACCCGCCCTGCTAGATCAGGGGGCCATCTCCATGGAGCTGATGCGTGGCGGCATGTTCGACTTCAGGCGCAACTTTCTCGACCGCTTGCCCTCGGGCTGGGGCGACTGGCGCTTTCGCGGCCATCTGGCTTGGCAAAGCCTGCTGACCATGGGGTTGTTGCTGCTCGCCTGGGCAGCGGCCCGTGAGCCACGCCACCCCGAGCTCCTGTGCTGGGGGGTGTTGGGGGTGGGTGCCTTCCTGATGATGCTGCCCCTCAGCCAGCCAATCTGGCACCTGCTGCCACCGCTGCAGCGGCTGCAATTTCCCTGGCGGTGCAATCTGATCCTCACCCTGGCCACGGTGGCGGTGGTCGCGCTGGGAACCCCGGTCAAGCAGCCATGGCAAGGGATCTGGTGGAGCCTGCTGCTGATCACCCTGGTCTCCAGCCTCGCCTATGTCTATTACGCCCCCCTCACCCAGGCACCGCTCAAGACGGTGATCGATGCCGAGTTCGACAGCAAGCGCAGTGCCCGGGAATACCGCCCCATTCAGGTGCCCAGTGGCCGGTTTACCCCGACTCTGCTCGCCTGGAAGGAGGAGTTTCAACCCCCGGTCACCACTGAGCAGCAAGGCGCCGAGTGGACGCTGGTACGCTGGCAACCCAGATGGCTGGAACTGGCGGTGAGGACACAGAGGCCCACCAGGCTTATCTTGCACCAATATGACTACCCGGGCTGGCAGGCCAGGCTGGATGACTCGCTGACGCTGGCGGTCAGCGCAAACCGGCAGGGGCTGCTGCAAGTCTGGGTGCCTGCCGGCCAGCACAGGCTCAGCCTGAGGCTGACGGCGCGCTGGCCAGAACGGTGGGGAGGCGGGATTTCCCTGCTGGGCTGGCTCTGCTGGCTACTGCTCGCCTATCGAGGCTGTCAGGCGCCGAAACGGCAGTGATCCGGCAGCCTGGACCGCAATACGCCGCCTTGCATCACAGCCAGAGCGTGACGGGGGACGGCATAGCCCTGCCCAAACCAGCCAAAACTGATAGACTGACTACTTGTTACTTTTTTTCACGCGAACTTGCTCACGATCGGACATCCTATGCCCCAACCCGTAGCCCTCTCTCCCCGTTTTCTGTTTATCCTGCTCGGCGCCCTGGCGGGCCTGACCCCGCTGGCGGTGGACATGTACCTGCCCGCCATTCCGGCCATCGCCCGGGATCTCGCCACCAGCATAGACGGTGCCCAGCTCACCATCAGCGCCTTCCTCGGCGGCTTCGCCATCGGCCAGCTGTTCTACGGGCCGCTCGCCGACAGCTATGGCCGCAAGCCGGTGATCCTGGCGGGTCTGGTGATGTTTGCCATCGCCTCGGTGGGCTGCGCCATGGCGGACTCCCTGCCCGAATTGCTGGCCTGGCGCATGCTGCAGGCGGCGGGCGGTGCGGCCGGCTCAGTGGTGGTCAATGCCCTGCTGCGCGACCTGTTCGAGAAGGATGCGTTTTCGCGGGCCATGTCGTTCGTCATCCTGGTGATGACGCTGGCGCCCCTGGTGGCCCCCGTAATAGGCGGTTACATCAGCGCCCACAGCGACTGGCGGGTGATCTTCTGGCTGCTGGTGGGCATCAGCCTGCTCATCTGCGTGGTGATGCAGTGGAAAATTCAGGAGACCCTGAAGCCTGAACACAGGCAGCCGCTCAGGCTGGGGCAGGTGCTGCGCAACTACTGGGGCGTGCTCTCCCATCGCGGCGCCATGGGTTATGTGCTGTGTGGCGCCCTGTCGAGCTCGGGCATGTTCGCCTTTATCAGCGCCTCGCCCTACGTCTACATCGAGTATTTCAAGGTGCCGACCGAGCACTATGGCTGGCTGTTCGGCCTCAATATCCTGCTGATGATGGTGGTCACCTTCGTCAACAGCCGGCTGGTGAAGGGAGTGGGTGCCGAGCGCATGCTGCAATACGGTCTGCTGATGCTGCCCTGTGCCGGCGCCTTGCTCATCTACAACGCCTGGAGCCAGACCGGGGGCCTGTGGGGCATCGTCATCCCTGTGGTGCTGTTCGTCGGTCACATCAGCCTGGTGGGGGCCAACGCCATGACGGGACTGATGGGTCACTTCCCCCAGTCGGCAGGCACGGCCTCGGCCCTGGCCGGCACATTGCGCTTTGGCATAGGCGCCCTGGTGGGCATTCTGGTCAACCTCAATCCGCCCGAATCGCCGCTGCCCATGGCCATCGCCATCGCCGGCTGCGGCTTTGGTTCGGCCATCAGCTACTGGCTGCTGACCGGCAAGAAATAAACGCCTGACACAAAAACGCCGCCCTCCTTGATCACCAAAGAGGGCGGCGTTTTCATGTCCGTTGTGCAGTCCCCGCAAGCGGCAGGGAGGCGCAGCTGGCGTGCCGGGGAATTACTTCTTGCCGAAACCCGACTGCTTGAGGGTGTAGCCGGCGCTGTTTTGCCAGGCATCCAGGCCGCTGCGGTTGTTGCCCGCCACCAGGCTGGCGGCCAGGCTCGGGCTGTTGAACAGCTGATCGGCGGTGAACACAAACCCTCCTTCACTGCGAGGGGCCAGGATCCCCTTGCCCAGCAGCTCCTGACGCAGTTCGATCACGGCTTCACGCAGGGAGGCGGCATCCTCGCCATTGGCGGTGGAGCCCGCCAGCACCATGAAGCCCGGATTTTGCCGCTTGCCCACCGGATAACCGTGGGCCTCGGCGCCCTTGCCGTTGAAGTGGTACAGCTCGCGCTCCCCCGGCTTGTTGTCGGAGAGCGCCTTTTGCAGGGTCATCAGCTCGTTATAAATCTCGATGGGGACGACGGCAGCCTGCTTGTTGCCCTTGCTATCGATGATAAAACTGACTTGCTTGTGTAACATCCTTGCTCATCCTGTGACCCATGGAAGCCCCTATTCTAACCACCTCTGGCAAGCGGGATCCAGCGAGGATCCTCACCTCTTTTGCAGGCTTGATCACTAACTGGCCCTCTTGAACCGTCGTGAGGCGTGTTGATCATTCCCGCCCGTGGTAGCCTAGATGGCATGATGAAAGCCATTGACCATCAAGCGGTTATCCCATGCTGACCCTGCGCAACCTCTGCAAGAGCTTCGATAACGGCAGCGAACGCCTGCCGCTGTTCCATCACCTGGATCTCACCCTGGCCGCTGGCGAGATCACCCTGCTGCTGGGGCAGAGCGGCTGTGGCAAGTCGACCCTGCTCAATCTGATCGCCGGGCTCATACCCCCGGATGAGGGGGAGATCTGGCTGGGGCAGACCCGGCTCGACAACCAGTCCCCGGACGATCGGGCCCGCCTGCGCGGCCGGCATTTTGGCATCGTCTATCAGGATTTCAATCTGCTGCCGACCCTGAACGTGGAGGAGAACCTCTGCCTGCCGCTCGCCATCAACGGCCTGCCCCGCCATGAGACAACCCTTGACGCCCTGCTCACCCGGCTCGATCTCGTCCACAAGCGCCACGCCTGGCCGGAGCAGCTCTCCGGCGGCCAGCGCCAGCGGGTGGCCCTGGCCCGCGCCCTCATTCACCAGCCCAAGTGGCTGCTGGCCGATGAGCCCACCGGCAGTCTCGATGAGCACAACGCCGAGCAGGTGATGGCGCTGATGATGGAGGCGGTGCGCGAAACCGGCGCCGGGCTCTTGCTGGTGAGCCACAACCCCGCCTATGGCGCCCTGGCCGATAGAGTGCTGCGCCTCGAAGGGGGCCAACTTGTCGAGCTCAAGGGCGCACGCCATGAGTGACGCCAGCCGCGATCGCGAGGCCGCATCATGCTGCCGTTGAAGGCGCTGCTGCGCCTCTATCGCACCCATCCCTGGCTGCTGCTGATGAGCCTGACCGGGCTCATGCTGGGGGTCTCGCTGGTGGTGGCCATCGAGCTGCTCAACCACAGTGCCAGCACCAACTTTGTCGCCGCCCGCAGCCAGCTGGCAGGGGAAGCCAACTACCGGCTGGCCCCGAGCGGCGGTCTGGATGAGCAGCTTTACGTCAAACTGGTGCGCAGCCAGCCGAGCCTCAATGCCATGCCGCAGCTGCACGCCTGGCTCAAAGACGAGCAGGGGCGCAGTTTTCAGCTGCTGGGGATGGATCTGTTCAACCCCGGCCCCCTTCGCCGGCTGTTTGGTGAAGGCCCATCCAGCGAACCCGCCTTTTCGCTCAACCGCGCCGACAGCGTCTGGCTGGCGGCGCCGGAGGCCAGGCGGCTTGACTGGCAACCGGGCCAATCCCGCACCTTTGTGCTGGGCGGCGGTGGCGAGGGTGATCGCCCGCTGATCCTCACTCTGGCGGGCACCTTCGAGCCAGGTGCCGTGCCCATGGAGCGGCTGCTGGTGACCGACATAGGCCTAGCCCAGCCCCTGCTTGGCAAAGAGGGTCGACTCGATCGCATCGTCTTCCAGCTCAGTGACGCCGAGGCCCGCGCTCTGCAAGCTCTGCTGCAAACCTATCGCCCCCATCAGCCGCTCTGGCTCGAGCCCATCAGCCCGGCGCTCGATGCCAGCCAGCTCGGCGATGCCCTGGCGCTCAACCTCACCGCCCTCTCCCTGCTCGCCATGGCGGTGGGACTGTTTCTGGTGTTCAACGCCCAGCGCTTCGTGCAGAGCGTGCGTCGCCCCCAGCTGGCCCAGCTGATCATTCTGGGGCTGCCGCCGAGCCGGCTGCTGCGCTGGCTGGCGCTCGAACTGCTGATCCTCGCCACCCTGGGCACCTTGCTCGGGCTGTTGCTCGGCAGCCTGCTGGCCCTGGCGCTCATGGGGCAGCTGACCCAGGCGCTGGCCGATCTCTATGGCCCCAATCCCATCGATCTGCTGCGCCTCTCCCCTCTGAGCCTGCTCAAGGCGCTGGTGATAGGCCTTGCCGGGACGTTTGCCGCCAACCTGCCCGGCTGGTGGCAGCTGCTGCGCCAATCCCCCCTTGATCTTCGTGAGGGCAACAGCCACCCGCCGCGACATACCTGGCGCCGCCGGGGGCTGGCCATCGCCATACTGCTGCTGTGCGCACTTTGCCTCTGGTTGCCACAAACCGGCTTGGGTGGCGCCCTGTTTGTGGCCGGGGGCTGGCTGCTGGCCATGGCGCTCTGGCTGCCGGACGCCCTGCACTGGCTGCTGGGGCGGCTGCGCTGCGCCATGGGGGCGCCGGATCGCCACCACCTCCTGACCGCCCGACTCGGGGTGGCCGAGACCCAATATCATCTGGATCGCACCGCCATCGCCGTGATGGCGCTGCAACTGGCCATAACCGCAGCCATCGGCATAGGGGTCATGGTGTCGAGCTTCCGCTCGAGCGTGGAGATCTGGCTGGGCCAGCGTCTGGCCGCCGATCTCTATGTCACGGCCCCCAAGGGGGTGGCAGGCAACAAGGGCGCCCTGAGCGAGGCGACCCTGGCCGCCATTCTGGCCGAACCTGAGGTGGCGCAAGCATCGCGCCGCGCCGTGCACCCCGCCCGCTGGCAGGGCCAGCCCATCGAGTGGGCGCAGATGGACTTTATCCCCGAGCTTAAAGCCGCCTATCCCCTGCTGGCCGGGCGCTGGCCCGAGGGCCCCGATGAAGTACTGGCAAGCGAACCGCTGACGGTACGGCTCGGGGTCAAGGTGGGCCAGACGCTCAGCATCACAAGCGAACAGGGGCCAAGGCGGCTCACCGTCACCGGCGTCTATCAGGATTACGGCAGCGACAAGGGGCAACTCCTGCACGCCTTCGAAGAGGGGAAGGTGCAATCCCTCGCCCTGTTCAGTGCCCACCCTGAGCAGCTGGCCGACCGGCTGCGCGCCCGTTTTGGCGAGGGGGTCAACCTCTTGCCCGCCCCCGCCATCCATGCCGCCGCCCTCAAGGTGTTCGACCAGACCTTTGTGGTGACCGAGTTGCTTAAATTGCTGATTTTGGGCATCGCCTTCGTCGGCATAGGCTCGGCCTTCATGGTGCTGGGGCTGGCCCGGCGCGGTGAATTGCAGACCTTGCAGAGTCTGGGATTGAGCCCGCGCCACTGCCGTCGCCTGCTGGTGTGGCAGGGAGCTGGCCTCGGGCTGCTCACCGCGCTGCTGGCACTGCCGGTGGGCTATGGGCTGGCCTGGGTGCTGATCGAGGTGGTCAACCCCCGCGCCTTTGGCTGGCGCCTCGCCTTCGAGGCCGCCCCCTTGCATGCCGTCACAGCTCTGTTGCTGGCGCCTGTGTGTGGCGCATTGGCGTCCTGGTTTGCCGCGAGGAAACTGGTATGAAAAAACGCAATGTCTGGCTACTGCTGCTCACCTGCACCCTTTATGGCGGGGCGGCCTGGGCCAACGATCTGGGCGCCATCCTCGGCGGCGGCAGCGATCAGTTCAAAAAGGCCCTGCCGGGCCAGCCCATCCGCTTGCCCGCCGATCACAGTGCCCACCCCGACTACAGATCCGAGTGGTGGTATCTCACCGGCAACCTCAAGGATGAACAGGGGCGCGAATATGGCCTGCAGTGGACCCTGTTTCGGCAAGGCATAGAGCAAGCGATAACGTCGAACAACCCCTGGCTCACCCCTCAGCTCTGGCTGGCCCAGTTTGCCATCACAGACCTCGGCAAAGGCAGCCACCAACAGGATGAGCGCACCAGCCGCCAGGGACCGGGGCTCGCGGGTGCCAGCGGCGGCGAATATTGGCTGCGGGAATGGGGGCTGACCTCACAGGGGAAGGCACTCTTCCCCGCTACCCTCAAGGTGCAGAGCAAGGCGGGGGATCTTGATCTCAAGGTGAGCGCCGCCAAGCCGGTGGTGCTGCAGGGCAAGCAGGGTTACAGCGAGAAGAGCACAGGCAACGCTTCGTTTTACTACTCCTACCCCAGGCTGACGCTCACCGGCACTTTGACCCTCGATGGCGAGGCCCGCACCGTCACAGGCCAAGGCTGGTTTGATCACGAGTGGAGCAGCTCAGTGTTGGCCGACTGGCAGTCAGGTTGGGACTGGTTCTCGCTGCAACTTGCCGATGGCCGCGAGCTGATGCTGTTTCGCCTGCGCACCAAATCGGGCCGCGCCAATCCCGAAAACCAGCCCGAAAACCGCTACGGCATCCTGATTGAACAGGACGGCAGCAGCCGGGTGCTCTCCCCCGACAGCATACGCCTCACCCCAGGCAAGACCTGGCGCGGCCCCAAGGGCCAGCCCTACCCTATCGAGTGGCAGCTAAGCGCCGGGGATCTCAACCTAACCATCCAGGCGCGCCAACCCAATCAGGCCATGACAGGCCGCTTTGACTACTGGGAGGGGGCGGTGACGGTATCAGGGGATGCCCAAGGGCTGGGCTATCTGGAGATGACGGGGTATTGAGTCGAGCAGATATTTAGCATTGCGATTGTGCATCTAGTTTTGGGATGACTTTAGCTTCACCATAGCCAATAGGCTGATAACAAAGCTATTTTCAGTCATGGGATAAAGTAGCAGAGATTTCCAATATGCAAAGTGTCAAACTTTGCAGTTGATACTTATATATAAAATGTGGAACATCTATCGGCCATTAGATATATAGCTAGGTTTTTGCATTTTTAATTTTACCAGCTTGTTTGATAGTGATTTAAGGTTTCCATCAGGTCACTGCGAAATCAAATACATAGCATCATAACTAAATTTTAGAGGGTAATAGTATGGGAAGTTTAACCATAGTGAATGCCTTGGGTGTTGATGTAGAAATTATCGAAGCAAGTCCGTACCAATTCATGACCCTGACCATCAAGAACGGCCAATCTGCGGTTGCAAACGTAGCGACCAGTTTTGAACGATTCATACTGAAAATCAGAGTGCTGGGGAATATCTATTATTACGACCTTAATAAAGGACACTGGTATGGTGGTGATGGTGATAACCACTACCCTAACCCAGGCAGCAAGGTAAATATCATTTTGACTGGCGATCGTGGCAGTTATATTGAAACCAGCTACAACTATGCAGCTGATAACACAACAGTCATGTGCAAATACGCTTCAGACACCAAAGCACTGGATAAAGTCTAAATCCTTCCCTCAAATATTTTAAGATTGTGCCAAATAGACCCTAGGCATATCCTAGGGTCTTAATTAAGAACGTAATGCTGTCAGAACTTTTCGCCCATCACCATCAGGCCGTTTTGCTCGGGAAAGCCCACCACCAGGGTCGCCTTGCGGGTACCCGGCATCTCGAACGCGGCAGCGTAGGCCTGCGCCCCATCCCTGGCCTTGGCCAGACCCAGCACCCACTTGTTTTCGAGCGGGCTGAGATCGCTTGATGCCTTGAAGCTGCACTTGCCAAACCCGCTCAGACTGAGCTTGCTCAGACCATTGTGCTGATCGGCCTTGCCCTTGCCGGTCAGGGTACAACCGGCTCTGGGGAACTCGATATCCAGGGTCAGAGAGCCGCCGTTGTTGGTGCTGCGGATCAGGCCCACCATGGCATCGGCAAGGCCGGCGTCATCTTCCACCAGCCAGCTGTCGCTGGTGATCACCCGGGTGGTCAGCTTGCTCACGGCAAGGTGACCGCTCCAGTCGCGATAGAGGGCTGTGCTCTGATCCGGATCCCGGAACTTGGTGCCGACGCGGGTAAAGTCAAAGGTCCAGCGCTTGACCTCCTTGCCAGCCAGATCGGTGACCGATTGGTCTTGAAAGCTGATGAGGTTGTGGTCGTTGCTCTGGGCATCGAGCCGCTTGCCCCGCACCGAGGTGCGCTCCAGCAGCACCGGATAGATGCCATCCTTGTTCTCCTTCCGGGCCGCCTGACCGGTCCATTGTGAGATGGTGACCGGCTTGCCATCGTTCTCGACCCAGACACCCCAGCGCTGCTCGCTGTCGCCCTTGGGGTAGACCAACGCCAACCCGCTCGGCCCCTTGATCATCTTGAGCGGCCCCTGATCGCCGTCGCGACTGAGCAGGTTCGCCTCATAGACGCCGGCATCGGGCAGTGGCAGCGGCGCGCGCTTGGCAATGCTGTTGGCGGCTTTCTCGCTGTCACAGGCGGACAGGGCGGCGGTGCAGGCGATGGCCAGCATGGCTTTGTGGTGCATTCTCATTGACGCTTGTTCCTTGCAATTGCTTTGTTATGTGAGGTGAATTCAATCGCCGCTGAATTTACTGGAGGGAGGGTTCGCCGGTCGACTCAAGATCTGTAACCAGCTGTTACAAGGCATTGATGGGCAAGGAACAAAACCGGGACTTGCCGCCCAAGCGGCTCGAAAGGAAGGTGAGCCCAGCGCCCCTCCCCCACTTACCTCGTGACTTAAGCGTCAAAATCTGACCGCCATCAAGATTTCATTCAAAACCCACGGGTTGGCTATGTTTTCACTCAACAAAGTGAGTCTGCGTTTGATAGGCTACTCATCCGGCCCTCTGATCCCCAAAGGCAGCCAGGAGCCCTATATGGATTTCCTCGATTCAATCCGGTTAAAAGCAGCATTTGGGGCGCTGAAACCCCGTGCGGTAGCCATGTAATTTTCTGATATGCAGCGTAACAAACGGATACTAGCGAAACTCACAATAAGATTGTAAAACAGGTTCCATATATCCACAGCATGGATCACGTGGGGTTGCCTAGTGTATTTAAATATCAATGATCCTTTCAGTTCTTCAGAAGTACTCCTGGATATATATGTAACAGAAATCCTTTACTATATGGAAGCCTTCCATATAAGGAGTTGTTGAATGGCTATTAGATACTTATGGGGGTTCAATGAAAGGTAAAATTACTCAATGGAATGACGGTAAAGGTTTTGGCCTTATTAAATCTGACGATAATTCAGAAAAAATTTCTTTCATACCTCCGCTATAAACCAACGATTCAAACAACCACAAATTAATGATGATGTATGGTTTGAAGCTACAGTAGATAGTCAACAATGCATGAGAGTCACTGTAGTTTACTATAAAAGCTTGACACTTATCTCTATAAAATCGCACGCCAAACAAAACCCTCACATTAAGAGTCAATCAAGTGATAGAAAAATCATCCTTGAGCCAGTCAGGAAAACGCCTCTAGATTTTTTATTGTTAATCATTACTATAGTGTTTATAGCTTTAGCTGGCTTTAATTACTATAAAAATATTGTAACAATATCGGCGATAATTGCATTACCTGCAGTCATTTTTTTGCTATTTTTAATTATTCCAAAATACCTTCAAGTAAGTTATTTACCTGTTCTAGTTGCCGCTGCAATGTTCCGTTTGATAATCGAACTATACGCGCATGGAACATGGGCACACTAAAACTCTACTGTTCAAATTGCCATACTGAATGGTTGCACAATCTAGAAACCCCAAGTAATAACCCCTATTCGTCATCAAGCCAAGGCAATGGTTACCTTGGCACTCTAGCAATGCTGATAGCCATTCCTGTGGGTTTATTATTTATTGCACATTGGCTGAGTTGAACATCAATTAAAAAACTTGGTGTGTGCCAGCTACGCATTCAAGCGCGCCAACCCAATCAGGCCATAACGGGGCGCTTGACTACTAGGAAGGGGGCTGCAACTGTGAAGGGAGATGACCAAGGACTTGGCTATCTGGATAGTGACGGGGTATTAATCGCTTGTAAATCTGATCGCCTTCAAAAAATAATTTAAATTACATTCATTGGGTGAGTTTTCACTAAACAAACTGACATATAATTGATATCCTCTTCAGCTAGCCCATTAACTGCCCTGTTATATATGGTTTCTATGATTCATTGGCTTAGAAGACCAAGATAAATCTGCGAAAGTCCGATTATGCTTCGCTAATCGAACCTACCGAGCTAAAAATGGATATGACATAAATGAAAGGTATTATTGCTAAAATAGAAAGTGACAAATATACTGTCTTGGTGAGTTTTCATGAAAATGGAATAGAAAAAAATATAATGATGAGAGTTTTAGATTACGATGTCAGTAAGCTTCGAGTAGGAATGGATGTCGAATTTAACAACAATGAAAAAGAACTTTATGGTAGAGTTATTTGCAGGGTGATAAATAGGTGAAAGCATGAGTGGACTCAATAAGCGAAAATATATCAAACCTAAAAGTAGAGGCGAATGGTTAAAACATCCCATAGCAATAGTATTAGTAACCGCATTACTATCATCAGTTGGCTCAATTATTGGAGTTAAATTATCAGCTCCAATTGTTTTTACTCAATTTAAAGAGCAAAGGAACTATGAAAACAAAGCCAATGCATATTCACAGTTTCTGATGAACATGAGCAATGATGTATCATCTGCTTCAATAAAACTAATTTCACTAAATCAAATGGTTCAATATTCAAATACTGACTATAGCATTCAGAAAATCGAAAACAATATAGCTTCACTTGTCAAGTATGATACTGAAAATAAACTATTTCCTTATCTAATAAGTAATATGCAAACGCTTAGGCTTTATGGGAGTGACAAGGTAGAACTATACATAAATGATTTTATTAAAGTTTTTTTTGGTAATGATCACCTAGTTGATTGGGAGTTACATGATATCGATACTAGAGAGATAAGAAACACATGGATAAATAATAAAGGTGCAATTTATGGCTGGGAGCCTCAAGTTAGCGATGATGACAGAGCAAAATTTATTATTCTATCCTCTCAATATGTTGAGTTAGTCACGCGCCTTAAAAGTGAGCTGTCGAACTCTAATATCTAATGTAGTAAGTGCTTCAAAAACAAGCTGCCATGATATGGTGTCTACAGACTAGTAGGTTCGAATTTCGATACATATTCAAATTTTCATAGTTCTAGAAACGGAACAGTTTCGAGATAACACAGGGGCACTTATCTATTATTACTTGATGAACGAAAGTGATATTTAAGGTTCCCGCTACCAAGTCTCACTTTGTCAGATCTATTTACTGACCCGCCCCGGCGTCCTTGACTCATTAGATGGTGCTCGCCGCAGTTGCTTGACTGGACAAAAACGCCAACGACTGGCGGTTAAAGTGCTCAGGCTGCTCCACGTTACAGACGTGGCCGCAGTTTTCTATGATCTCGAGCTGGCTGTAGGCATCGCGGGCCACCTGCTCGCGCACCGGCGCCAGGAACATATGATCCTCCTCCCCCATCACATAGAGGGTCGGAATCGGCAGGGCGCGCTCCTTGAAGTAGCGCATCAGGGGGTTGACCTCGGTGGCGAGGCGGAACCAGCGTTTGAACTCCTTCTGGCACAATTTGCGCGCCTCGCGCACGAACAGGTTGCGCGACTCCTGATGGTGCTGGCGCGGCATTATGATGAAGGCGAACAGCCGGTAGAGCCACATGTAGGGCAGGATGTGCTGGCCGACCCGGCCAAGCTGCACCAATACCCGGGAGCGGATGTCGAGGCGCAATATGGCGCCGCCCAATACCATGCTCTTGACCCGCTCCGGGCAGAGCTCCGCCAGATGGCGAATGAGGATGGTGCCGAGCGAAATGCCGACGAAGTGGGCGGAGGAAATGCGCAGGTGATCGAGCAGGCGCACTATGTCTTCGGTCACGGCCCGGAAGCTGTAGTGACCCTTGACCACCTGCTGCAACTGGTGGGATTGACCGTGGCCACGCAGGTCCAGCAGCAGCACGTTGAAGTGCTCGCGATAGGCGCGCAGCTGCTTGAACCAGATGGAGGAGCTGCCACCGGCGCCGTGCACGAATACCACCCAATCCCTGTCGGGGCCAAGCTCGAACGTCTTGTGATACAGCATCTTGCGACTCCCTCATCGACGGCATTGGGGTATAGTAGGCGCGCATCTTAGCAGATATTTTCACCTAAAAAATACGTTTGCATGGCAACTGGCGAGGAGCGTGACCATGGAGTTGACGAGTTTGAGAGCCTTTCTGCTGACCCTGCCGGGCGCTCAGGAGGACACCCCCTTCGGCCCGGAGATCCTGGTCTATCGCATCGCCGGCAAGATATTCGCACTGGTGGATTGGCAGGCAGAGCCGCTCACCATCAACCTCAAATGCGAGCCCGACCTCGCCCTGCTGCTGCGGGAGATCCACCCCGAGGTCAAACCCGGCTGGCACATGAACAAGCAGCACTGGAATACGGTTACCCTGAGCGACACCCTGGCCAGCGATCTCTGGCAAGGCTGGGTGCACCACTCCTATGAGCGAGTGGTCGCCGGTCTGCCCAAGGCCAAACGGCCGCAAGCGCCGACACTGTGAGCCATCCCATGCCAGAGCAGCCCGATATAGTCCCGCTGAGCGAACAGCATATCCCCGCCCTCATCGCCCTGTTCGAGCAAGCGGTGCGCCAACGCGGCCCCGAGCACTACAGCGAGGCGCAGGTAGAGCAGTGGGCCCTCGGCGCCCATCATCCCGGCTTTGTCAGCCAGTTGCGTGAGCACCACGGCTGGGTGCTGGAGCAAGCCGGCGCCGTGCTCGGCTTCGTCACCCTCAGCGATGATGGTCACCTGAGCCTGCTTTATGTGAGCGCCGACCATCAACGGCAGGGGCTTGGCGGTCTCTTGCTCGCCACCGCCCTCAGCCAGGCCGCTCGGCTCGGCATCGAGACCCTGACAACGGAGGCCAGTGCCTTCAGCTATGGGCTATTTTTACGGTATGGCTTTGAGCTGACCGGATTGGAAAGCGTGGAGCGCGGCGGAGTCGGTTTTATCCGCTATCGCCTGCACTGGCGCTTGCCAAGCTAGGTCCAGCCACTAAAATACGCACAGTTTTTCCGTATTGTTGAGGATTGAGGCCGCCATGGTTGTAGAAAGCGAAGGCTATATCGCCCTGATTGAGTATCTGGTGGAGAGTCTGGGACTGTTTGAAACCCAGCAACAGAGCAGTGGTGAACAGACCATCGAAGATCTGGTGAGCGGCCGGGTGGCCGGCAACCTGATGGCCATCTGCGAACAGAACCCGCAGCTCGATCCCAAGTTGCGCTTCATGATCATGCAAGAAGCCGATGCCGTGGTCGCCGATCTGGAAGAGGTGCTCTCCGCCGTCTGGCTGCGCGCCCCGACCCCGGCCCAGCAAGCCTTCCTCGAAGAGTTCATCGATCTCATCAAGAATCTGTTTGACGGCGCCATCAGCTAGCCCGTCGAGACAGCTTGTCGCCGTGGCGCAGACCCGAGCGTCCGAATATTCCCGCAAACAGCACACATGAAAAGGGCCGCCTTCAACGGGCAGCCCTGCTTGCTATCATTTCAACTCATCAAGCTTTTCAATGACTTTTAATGAATATCGAGGCAAGAAATGTGTCTGGTCTTGGCTCCCATCCTTGGAAGCTACCAAGTTAGGCAAGGTCGATCCGGTTTAGTTCCCGGCCATGACACATTTTTTTACGATTTTTTTCATCGCGCTGACACTCAGCTTGTTCAGCGGCATGTTGACCGTCAAAAAGAGCCGCAACTGCGGCTCTTTTTCATGTGCAAACAGGGCGGCACGGCCGCTTAGCGATTGAGGCTCGGCGGCAGGCAGACACCTATGCCACCCAGTCCGCAATACCCTTCCGGATTCTTCTCCAGATATTGCTGATGGTAATCCTCGGCGTAATAGAAGGGCACGAGCGGCAAGATGCGGGTGCTGATGGCGCGGCTATCGCCACTGGCCATCATGGCCTGCTGATAGGCCGCCATGCTCTGCTGGGCGATGACCTGCTGGCTCTCGTCGGCATAGAAGATCACCGAGCGGTACTGGGTGCCGACATCACCGCCCTGGCGCATGCCCTGGGCCGGATCGTGCTGCTCCCAGAACAACTTGAGCAGATCACCGTAGCCGATCACCTTGGGATCAAACACCACCTGCACCGTCTCGGCATGGCCGGTCAGCCCGCTGCACACCTCCTTGTAGGTCGGATTCTGGGTCACCCCGCCCTGATAGCCGGCGGCGGTGGAGTAAACCCCTGGCTGTTGCCAGAACAGGCGCTCCACGCCCCAGAAACAGCCCATGCCAAACCAGGCTACCGCCATCTCTTCAGGCCAGGGACCCTGGGTCGGGTGGCCATTGACCGCATGCTGCTGGCCAATCACCATAGTCTCGCGGCGTCCCGGCAGCGCGTCTGCCGGTGAAATAATCTGTTCCATGAACCCTGTCCTTGTATAAAAACCTGTGCGATCGCACAGCTGACGAAAAGGAGTCTCGAAGATAACAGTTTATGGGCCGGGATCAACCAAGGCCGCAGCCACGCTGGGATGGCGGCATCCTTCCGCGCCCGACCATCGTCCGGCGGGGTCCCTCATCCCCCGTCAGTCCAAATGGTGGCATAAAATGGTAAAATCAATATTTAGTCTTGATTTGTGAATTTATTTTCATATATTGAGCCCATTGCTGTTTTTTTATGGAAGAAGCCACAAGTGCGTGAACGCGAACCCAGCCTGGTCTATGCCTTTCGGCAGTCTACCCCCTATGTCAACGTGCACAGAGGCGCCACCTTCGTGCTGATGATGGGCGGGGAAGCCCTCTGCCACCCCAACTTTGCCAACATCGTCAGCGATATCGCCCTGCTGCAGACCTTGGGGATACGCCTGGTGCTGGTGTTCGGCTCACGTCCGCAAAACGACGAGGCGCTGGCCCGGGCCGGCATTGAGGCGCAATACCACAGACGGATCCGGGTCACCGATGACGCCAGCTTCGCCCTCATCAAGCAGGTGTGTGGCGGCCTGCAGTACGACATCACGGCCCAGCTCTCCATGGGGCTGGCCAATACGCCCATGCAGGGGGCGCGCATCAGCGTGGTGAGCGGCAACTTCGTCACCGCCCAGCCGCTCGGTGTGGATGACGGCATCGACTTTTGCCACAGCGGTCGGGTACGCCGCATCGACGTGGAGGGGATCACTCGCCAGCTGGATCAGAAGAGCCTGGTGCTCATCTCCCCCATCGGCTGCTCAGTCACCGGCGAGAGCTTCAACCTGAGCTCGGAAGAGGTGGCCCGCCGGGTGGCGGTGGATCTCAAGGCTGACAAGCTCATCTGTTTCAGCAGCACCCAGGGGGTGATGGACAGACAGGGCGAGGCCATCTCCGAACTCTTCCCCGAGCAGGCCGAGGAGCTGCTGGTGGAACTGGAGCAGGCGGGGGAAGAGATGTCCGGCACTGCCCGCTACCTGCGGGCGGCCATTGCCTCCTGCCGCGGCGGCGTACCCCGCTCCCACCTGGTGAGCTATCAGGATGACGGCGCCATGCTGCAGGAGCTGTTCAGCCGCGACGGTCTCGGCACCCAGATAGTGCGGGAAAGTGCCGAACAGGCCCGCGCCGCCACCATAGAAGACATCGGCGGCATTCTGGATCTCATCCGCCCGCTGGAGGAGGAAGGCATTCTGGTGCGCCGCTCCCGCGAGCAGCTGGAGATGGAAATAGACAAGTTCACCATCATAGAGCGCGACGGCCTCATCATCGGCTGCGCGGCGCTCTACTGCTTCATGGAAGAGGCGATGGCGGAGATGGCCTGCGTCGCCATCCACCCCGAGTATCGCAACTCCAATCGGGGGGATCAGCTGGTGGCCAAGGTGGCCGAGCGGGCCAAGCGGCTCGGCATTCGCCGCCTGTTCGTGCTCACCACCCGCTCCATTCACTGGTTCCGGGAGCGGGGCTTCGATCCGCTGGAGGTGGAAGACCTGCCGGTGGAACGGCAGCGCTTCTACAACTGGCAGCGCCGCTCCAAGGTTTTGTCAAAAACCATTTCGTAAGTTATTGATCTTGCGTCTGGTTGCCGCCGATTGTTAAGTTTTTCACAATCTCGATTGACAGTGCAATCCAGCGCAGGGTATTTCTAATTGCACTCCACCGCCTGCGGTGGAGCCAGAAGAGGAGCGCTGCCCAGGCAGCCCGAGGGAGGACGCCAGAGTCCGATGAACTTGGGTCAGGGGGAGCAGCGCCGAGACGAGTGAGGCAACTGGATACCTCAACGTCGGCTGCGGGGGCTGAATCCCTCGGGTTGTCATCGGTAGTGGTCATCCCCCACCGAGCCCCACAAGGGGCTGGTACGGGATGGGCTCTGCGGGTGGAGTGCTTCTGGCCGGGATAGCCTCTCTCATTCCTGCCATTTTCAGCCTCCTCCTCTCTTTTTGCCCGATGGATCCGGATTTTTAAATTAAGACAGGAGTAAGCAATGAGCCCGATCAATGTCGCCAAGTTTGGCGGAACCAGTGTCGCCACGGCTGCGGCCATGAACAACTGCGCCGATGTGGTGCTGGCCAACCCGGCGACCCGGGTGGTGGTGCTGAGCGCCAGTGCCGGCGTCACCAACCTGCTGGTGGCCCTGGCCCAGGGCGATCTGGACGAGACGGGCCAGGAGGCGCAGCTGGCCAAACTGGCCGAGATCCAGCAGGCCATACTGACGGCGCTGGGTGACCCAAGCGATCTGAGCACCCTGATCCATGCCACCCTAGGCGAGATCCGCACCATGGCGCGCCAGGCCAGTCAGCATACGGATGCCGAGCTGGCCGATCGCCTCATCGCCTGCGGCGAGCTGATGTCCACCCGCCTCTTCACCGAGCTGCTGCGCCAGCGCGGCGTCAAGGCCCACTGGCAGGATGTGCGTCAGCTGATGCGCACCGACAGCCGCTTTGGCAAGGCAACCGTGGATCTCGCCGCCACCCGCGCCCTCTGCCAGCAGGCACTGGGCCCCCTGCTCGGCGACAGCCTCATCATCACCCAGGGCTTCATCGGCTCGGATGCCGATGGCCGCACCACCACGCTCGGTCGGGGCGGCTCCGATTACAGCGCCGCCCTGCTCGCCGAGGCGCTGGATGCGGGCAGCATAGAGATCTGGACCGACGTGCCCGGCATCTACACCACGGATCCGCGCCTGGTCACCCGCGCCCGCCCCATCCCCGAAATCAGCTTCGTCGAGGCGGCCGAGATGGCCACCTTCGGCGCCAAGGTGCTGCACCCGGCCACCCTGCAGCCGGCGGTACGCCAAGACATACCCGTGTTTGTCGGCTCCAGCAAGGATCCGGCGGCCGGCGGCACCTGGATCCGCGCCAGCACCCGCACCAGCCCGCTGTTTCGCGCCGTGGCGCTGCGCCGCCAGCAGGTGCTGGTCACCCTCCACAGCCTCAACATGTTCCACGCCTATGGCTTCCTGGCCGAGGTGTTCGGCATCCTGGCCCGTCACCGCATTTCGGTGGATCTCATCACCACCTCGGAGGTGAGCGTGTCACTGACCCTGGATCACACCGGCAGCCAGAGCAACGGCGAGCCCATCTTGAGCGACAAGGTGCTGGCCGAGCTGGGTCAGCTGTGCAAGGTGAAGGTCGAAACCGGGCTGGCGCTGGTGGCACTCATCGGTAACCGCATGAGCGAAGCGGCCGGGGTGGGCAGTCAGGTCTTTGATGCCATCCGCGAGCACAACATCCGCATGATCTGTTACGGCGCCAGCGCCCATAACCTCTGCTTCCTGGTCAAGGAAGAAGAGGCGGGCCACATAGTCAACCGCCTCCACCAGGAGCTGCTCGACTGAGCCAGTCGAGGTTTGACACCGCATAAAAGAGGGGCACCCAGGGTGCCCCTCTTTTCGTTGCGGCTAAGGTCATAGACGCAGATAGCCGCGCCAGCCTAGCCCGCCAGGGTGGGCACCGGCAGCAGACAGGCGCGGATCGCCTCGCGCAGGCCAGCGAGTCGGGCCAGCAGCGCCGCCTGATCGAGCCCGGCTTCGTCCGGTCCCAGGTTGTCCGCCAGCTCGGCGAAGTGCTCGGTCACAGCCCGCTCCAGCCAGTCGAGCCGGAGCAGGGTGAGCGGGCCGCAGCTCTTGCCGCTGAGATCATCCTGGATGTCGAGCCTGTGGCTGCGATACATGTCGCGCCACCAGTTGGCGGCCAGCGCAGCGTCGCTGGCCAGTGCCGAGCGCCACTCCCCCTGCAAGCCCTGCAAGCGGGCCAGCACGGGGGCGCTGGCGCCCTCCCGGGCCAGGTATTGCAGCTCGCGCTGCACCCAGGCCAGGCACAGACCGCGCCAGTAGCGAAACTGCGGCAGGGGATCCGGCTCATCGAGCCAGAGGCCGGAGAGGGTGCGGGTCTCCAGCCGCTCAGGCACATGAAACTGGGGATCGGAGAGGCCGTTGGAGTTGAATTCATGACGGGGATCGAACGGCCACATGTAACCAAAGTCGAACACGGCGATCTGCTGGCCATCGTCGAGCAGGTTGCCCGGGCTCGGATCCCAGTCAAACCAGCCCCAGTGGGCAAGCTCGGCCTGCACCGCCAGCATCTGCGCCAGATTGCGCTCATTGAGATCATGCACAGGCACGCCCCGCAGCCAGGGGGAGATGAGCACCCCGGCCCGGGCCGAGCCGAAGCAGGTACAGACCACATTGGAGAGAATGGTGGGGTGCAGCTCGCGCAGGGCCTCTATCTCGCGGCGCCGCTCCAGCTCGGTCAGGAAGGCGGTCTTGCCGTCGACGTTGGCCACCAGGGAGTCGTGCCTGCGCCGTTTCAGGCACCAGTGATGTCCCTCCACCTTGAGGTGAAACACCTCGGCGGTGAGGCCGTGACGATACACCTTGATCACGGCGGGATGATCCTCCTTGAGTCTCACCAGCTGCGCCAGTGGCAAGGGGCAATCCCGCTCGCGCCCGATCCGTATCTCCTCCTTGCTCTCCAGCATGCGGAGCAATCTTGCCTGACGTGCCGCTACCTTGGGATTCATACATGCACCTCCATCATTATTGAGAGACTAAGCAGCAAGGCAGGCGCAGACCAGAGGCAAAGCGTCATGATGACGCTTTCATCACAGAATGAGTGTGGCCGTCCGATCCGGATCACAGTTTGCATGGATCCATGGTCATGAAATATTCATTGTCTGGTCATTAAATTGACAACAAGGAACAAGCCCCTCACCATCGGGTCAAATTAAATGCAGCAGCCAATCGCCGTCATCACTCGCTCAAAGGATGAGCTCATATGAAAGTCCCCTCTTCAGCACGCTTGTCAGCCAGGGTACCCAGTCTGCCCTCCCTGCTGCTTGGCTTGCTGGCCGCGCTGCTGCTGCTGACCCTGATACTGCCGCAGATCAATCCCGGCAGCTGGCTCGGCCGGGCCCAGCCGCTGGTACTGGGGCCTGCCGATCAGCCGATCGCCACCCTCACCCGTCATGCCCTGCTCTACAAGAGCGACAGCCGTGGCCTCTACCTGGTGGTGCGCAGCCAGTGGCAACTGCTCAAGCCGCTGCAGGAGGGGGACAAGGTACGGGTGGAGTTGCTCAACGAACGGGGTGAGCGGATCGATCAACTGAATCAGCCGGTAGACAAGCGCCAGGTGTGCCGCAAAACCCGCTGTACCCTGGATCTCAACAGCACACTGCGGGCGCCCGACGATGCCCTCGCCAGCCGCTATCAGCTGCGGATCGGCCTGCTGCTCAAGGACAGACCCGAGAGCGCCGAGTTCAGCCAGATCCTGCAGACCCTGCCGGAGCAGGGCTTCAACCTCAGCTACCTCTTCACCAGCCTGGTGCTGGTGCTGGCCCTGAGCGCCGCCGTGCTCAGAACCGTGCTGCCCCGCCTCAGACGCAGCTTGCGCTGGCGAGTCATCGGCAGCCTGCTGCTCGGCAACCTCACCTTCGTGCTGCTGCACGGCTTCGTGGTGTTCAAACTGGGGGAGTTTCTGCTCTGGTCAGGTTTCAGGCCCGAGCACTACTACCTCGCCTGGGGCAGCATGGTGCTGGGCTGGAGCCTCTGCGCGCTGGCGGGTTTCAACCTCTACATGGGGCTGGTATTCACCGCCCTCTCCGGCATAGGCCTGCTCGCCAACTTCATGAAGATCGCCATCTACGGGGTGCCGCTCGGGGGGGACGATCTCGGCAACCTGCTGGCGCTGCTGCGCATCCTGCTGGAACAACATCCCGTGTTGCCAGTGCTGGGCGCCGGCCTGCTGCTGTTTCTCTGCTGGCGCTTCGCCCTGTCGCGCTGGATCCTGCGCACCCTGGCCGCCACCGCCGCCTTCTTTGCCCTGTGCGTATTCGCCACCCAGACCGGCAACAAGCTGCTGGGGGCCAACATTCGCTACGTGGACAGGGCGGTCAACTATCACAGGGACATCATACGGGCCGGTCCCGGCCTCTATCTGTTCAACCTGGTGGACGAGATGCTGCAAAACGGCAGCGTGCTTCGCTACCCCTTGCAGATCAACGAGCTCACTCCCCAGCTCAGCCATGCAAGCCTGGGGCAAGCCCCCCGCTTCGATCTGGTGATAGTGCTGCAGTACGAGTCGCTCTGGCTCGGCTGGCAGGGCAAGATCTGCGCCCCGCCCCCGACCCTTAGCCTGCCCGCCAGCGTGCAGCAGTGGCACAAGACAATCCACTCCCCCACCACGGGCGGCATGACGGTACTGGCCGAGTTCGAGATGAACACGGGCCTGCCGGTAGGCCTGCTCAAGCAGGGGGTCGTGCCCTACTACTACCTCTCGGAGCAGGTGCCCGGCCTTGCGCAAAGCGCCAAACAAAGTGGCTACAAGACCCTGTTTGCCCACCCCTATGTGGAGAAGTTCTGGGGCCGCGCCAAGGCGATCCCGGCCCTTGGCTACGAGGAGCGCTGGTTCGATACCCGCTTCACCACGCTCGAACATAAAGGGCTTTATATCTCGGATGATGCGCTGATCGATCACCTGCTCAGGCGCAGCGAACAGGATAGCCAGCCCCTGTTTGCCTATGCGGTCACCATGCAGGGCCACGGCCCCTTCGACGGGGATCGCTATCAGGCCCAGCAACTCGACAAGGCCTGTCCTGATCAGAGCGCGGCAGAGCGCCAGCTGCTCAACACCTACTACACCGGGGTGGTGGATGCCATGGCCTCGCTGGAGCGGCTGCTCAAGACCCTGGACCAGTCCGGCAAACGCTATCTGGTGGTGGCCTTTGGCGATCACCAGCCGTTTCTGATGTCGGCGGGCAAGGGGATTCACGGTGACAAGCCGCCTCGCGATGCCACCTACCAGATCCCCATGATGGCCTTTGCCCGCGATGATGGTGCCCTCAACCTCGCAACCCAGTTCGCCCCGGTGCGCCAGCTCTACCAGATGGGCCAGGCCACCCGTCAGCTGCTGGCGGGGGACCTGACCCCGATCCCGGATCTGGCCCTGCTCCACCCTGTGCTGGGTGAAGAGAAGGGATTCGACGTCTCGCCCCTGGTGCCGCAGATCCGGGCCAGCTTCCGGCCGGATGCCCTGCCCTGATCCCGGATCTGAGAACGTAAAAGAGGCCGCTGTTGCGGCCTCTTTGCATTCTGGTCTGGATTGCGCGCTGCTATTGCACCGTGCTCTGAGCTGACACGGCCGCTAACGCAGCCAAGGCTCGCACAGGGTGAGAGTCTGGGCATCGAGATCCAGCTCAGCCTCTATGCCAAGAGGCAGGGTCAGCATGGGGTGGGTGTGGGCGCAGTCAAACTCCGCCAGTATGGGGAAGGTCGGTTCTCCCACCACCTCCAGCAGAATATCGAGCGGCCGCTTGCCACTGCCCTGTTGGTTGAACAGCTCGTGCTTGCCGAGCACCAGGGCACCGATGCGATCAAACACCCCGCACAGCTTGAGGTGGGCAAAGGATCGCTCAACGGTTTCGGCGGACAGCAGGCTGTCTTCCAGCAACAGAATGTCCCCTTGCTGGATGGCCGGCATGTAAGGGGAGCCCCAGATCCCCGCCAGGGTATTGAGGTTGCCGCCGATCAGCCTGCCCCGCACCTTGCCCGATCCCACCGAGATCAGCCGGTTGGGCAGGCACTGCTTGGCCCGGGTCTGGTTTTCCCAATCCAGCCGCTCGTCGGTCCATTGCGCCGGGGTCGGCAAGGTATGAGGCACGACGGCGCCACCGGCCTGGCAGATCTGGCGAAAGCCCGACAAGGTCTCGTCCACCAGCGGCGGCAATTCACCGAACGAGGCCACCAGCGCCGGCCCGTAGAAGGTAACCAGGCCGGTTTTGGCATAAATGCCGAGCAACAGGGCCGTCACGTCCGAGTAGCCGATGATGATCTTGGGGTCCCGTTTCAGCGCCTCGTAATCGAGATACGGCAGCAGGGAGTTGGAATTGCTGCCGCCGATCACCGACATGATGCAACGCACCTCTGGATCGCGAATGAGTGCATTTAGCTCGGCTGCCCGCGCGGCTATGGAGCCGGATCGCCAGTGATCCTGCTGGCCGGTCAGGCTGCCCGCCTTGAGCCTGAAGCCCTGTGCCTCCAAAAATGCCCTGGCGCGAGCAAAGCGCTGTGGCGCCCAGGCCGTGGCCGCGCTGGAGGGGGAGAAAAAACCTATGGTGTCGCCAGGTTTGAGCCCTGGCGGCTTGAGTGATGTCATCGCAAGACGTCCTGTTCCGATTATGACCATCCAGGGCATGGCGCCCACAAGAAAGGACTCATAATAGCCATGTCATGGCCCTAAAGACACCAGGAAAAGATGGCAGAGCCAAGGTGCTGCCCGGTTCCAGCCGGTTGGTGATCAGGGGATTGAGGCCGGGCACGGGCACGCGGAACGATTCACTCGCTGGTCGGTTTAACCCAGAAACGGCGCACCCATTTCTGGGTGATCTTCTCGTAGGAGCCATCCTTGCGCATCTGATCGAATGCCTTCTGAAGCTGCTGTATGGTGGCGTCATCCGTGTTGCGGCTGAAGGCGAAGTAGAACAACATTGTCTCCTGAAACTGGAACATGGGGACAAAATCCGAGTAGTGATGCCCCAATGTCTCTATGTGATAGGCGGCCCCCATCTGCATGGCAGGGGCCACGTCTGCCCTCCCGCGCAACATCATGCGAAACTTGTCATCCTCGTCGTGTACCAATACCAGATTGAGCCCTTTTCCCGACAGCTCACGGGCCATCGCCGAGTCCCGCACCACGGCAATCCGCCAGGGAGCCAGCTCGGCTAGCTGGCTGGCCACCAGATCGTCACGGTTTGCCAGGCGATAAAACCAGATGACGCGAGGACCGATTGGGCCAATCCAATGGAAGAGCGCCTCCCGCTCAGGGAGCCGTATCATGCTGAAAATGACGGTATTGGGATCATACTGCGCCATCTGGTAGGCCCGCGCCCAGGGCAGGAGTTGTATTCCCTTGCTGTCGAGCGTGATGCCGCTGACCTCCAGCATTCGGTGCAGCATATCCACCGAGAGCCCTGTGACCTGACCATCCCTATCCCGGTAGTTGTAAGGGGGAAGCTCCTCTGTCACCGCCTGAATGCTTGCCCCCATGGCACTGCCCAGCCAGCACCACAACAATAACCAGCGAATATGGAACATGATTGACCTCCAGACCGTCCTCTCTTGTGTCAAGTATGGCGGGCGTGAGCCGTACTGCGTATAGCGGCTGACCGTCAAGAACAGGCGGCGGATCGGCTGCCATCCCGCCACGCCGGGGCGCAGAAACTGAAAAACCGGCAGAAGGTTGCCGGTTTTTCAGTGTATTCAAGGGATCAGACCAGCACGGCGGTACCGCTGATGCTGACCATCAGCATGCTGCCATTTTGCCCCACCACCTCGTAGTCGATGTCGATGCCAACCACGGCATTGGCACCCAGGGCGGAGGCGCGTTCTTTGAGCTCATCGAAGGCAATCTCGCGGGCACGGGCCAGCTCTTTTTCGTAGGCGCCGGAGCGGCCGCCTATGATGTCGCGGATCCCGGCAAACAGATCCTTGAAGATGTTGGCGCCGAGGATGGCTTCGCCCACGACTATGCCGCGATATTCACGAATGGTCTTGCCTTCCAGGGTGGGGGTAGTTGAGAGGATCATCTTGGTTTCCTTATCGATTCACTGGGTAGACAGCCTAAAGCAGCGATAGTTTCCAGGCAAGAAAACAGACTCGATGCGTGTCTGTGGATCAGTGCTGTCTGTGTTTCGAGGAGCAGGATCCGTAGAGAGTCAACCGGTTGGATCCTGCCGGCATCAAGCAACGGGAGACAAGGCTGAGCAAGCTGCACGATAAGCATCCAAGCGCCCCCTCAATAGCCGATCTGGCCCAAACATCAAGTGATAGAAGTGTCAGTTGTGGCCCATTTCGCCTTTCCATAGGGTGAGTCTGTCCCGGCCCGACGCCGGAGACTGACCCACTTCGTCACGAGGACAGCATCATGATGCAGCTCGACACCCGACTACCTCATCCCACCCCTTCAACGCGGGTACCTTTCCACGCAAGCCACCTCGCCGAAGCCCGTGCGGAGGCCACACCATGACCACAATCACCACACTGGATCTTGGGGATCAAGGCCTGCTGGCAGCCTACCTGTCTGCGGCCTCGCCGGCCCTGCTCAATCAGAGCTATGCCAATCTGCTGCTGATGCAGCAGTCCCTGGCCAGGAGTGAGCTCGACTCATCCCTGGCAGTCAAGATTGAGGCCTACCAGGCCCAGATGCTCAACCAGGCGCGCTACTACCAGCAAGACAACCTGCCTGGCCTTATCCATCTGATGAGCTATGGCTCGAATTTCTACGCCCTGGTCGCGGCCTTCAACCGCTTGCTCGGCCAGGATGACGATGCGGCCGTGCTGGCCGGGCGAGCCAAGCTGGCAGAACAGCTGACCTCGCTGGCCGATCAGGCCCGGAGTTACCGGCTCTTGGCCCAGACGCTCAACACCCGGGTTCAGGTCGCCTGGGGTTCGCTGCGTCCCCTGATGGACAACTTCCTGGGGGTGATCACTCAGCTCGAGCAGGATCTGATCGCCGATGCCCAGCGCCAGGCCAAGGCCATAGACGCACTGAACCAGGCCATAGCGGCAAACATTCAGGCCATTGTCGATGAGGGTGGCAAGGCCGGTGAGGGTGTCAGCCAACTGGGCCACGCTATCGTGACCTCGCTGGCGCTGGAGGAAAAACCCGCCGCCAAGCCTGCCGCTAGCCAAGGCACGGCCAAGGGATCAGACCAGCAGACCCAATACATGATCGCCGGTATCCAGGCCCTGTCATCCGGCATAGCCGGTGCCAGCCTGGCGGCCAAGGAGCTCAAGGCCAATACCCAGAAACTGGCTCAGGCCTATCAGGCGCTGGCAGAGACCAACGCCATGCTGACAGTCGCAAAGTCGGTGCAGGCCCAGAACCAGCTGTTTGTCAGCACCTACGAGACGGTAGCCAGGGCGATCACCGGCCTGCCCTCGGGCTGGCAGAAGGTGGCCGACGCCTATCAGAGCGCCGTCCCCATAGTGGCAGACCTCAGCAACGACGGCGATGTGCGTCTGCTCAGACGCACCCTGGCGCTGGATACCCAATCCTGGCAACAGCTCTCCGATCAGGTAAATGACATCAAGACCGCCTACGCCGGCAACGGCGTCCTGCCCGATGCTTAACCCCACCACAAAAGGACGATAGACATGATAAATGCAACCATCTCCATGGATCAGAGCATGGCTGGTCAGGCCGGTCAGGCGCTGCAGATCCAGACCTATTGCAACAGCGTCAAGCAACAGGTGTCCGTGGATTTCAGTCAGTTCCCGAACCTCAAGGACAACCAGACCCAGATCAACCAGGGACTGGACGTCGCCAAAGGGCATGCGGATCTGTACCTCAACCAGATCCAGCCACAGATCATCACCAACATCAGCAACATCTCCAACTACTACGCTCTGCAAAATGCCATCCCGACCGTGCTTCCTCCCGGTTCCACCAAGGCCCAGTGGCTCAGGCAGTTGAACGTCATCAAGGAACAGGCCACCGAGTACCACAAGGTATCCTCCGACACCCGCCTTATTATCCTGGATCTCAACAACAACCTGATCACCGACTCCCGCAACTTCCAGGGCATAGTGGTGAACCTCAACAGCAAGGTGCAGGGTGACAACGGGGTGCTGGCTCAGCTCAACGGTGACATCGACAAGGTCAACGCGGCCATCGACGGCGCCATCGCCGGCATAGTGGTTGGGGGCTTGCTGGTGATTGGCGGCGCCTTCGTCACTGCCATAGGCGCAGTGGCCGACTTCGTCACCGCCGGCACCTCGACACCTGTGGTAATAGGTGGGGTCGCCATGATGGTGGCAGGCGCCGCCGGTATCACGGCAGGCTCCATAGTGCTGCACAACTCGCTGGGCGCCCGCCAGGATCTGTACCAGAAGCGCAGCAACCTCAACAGCGAGGTACTGATCGCCACCCAGATCGGCAATGGTTATAAAGGGCTCCAGGTACAGGCCCAAAACGCGGTCAATGCCGCGACCCAGATGAGCAATGCCTGGGACGCCCTGACCTCGGATCTCGGCAGCCTGATCACGGATCTGGACAAGGGCATCACCAGCGGCGATGACATCCGCCAGCTCTGGTTGACCGCCGCCGACACCACAGTGAAGACGGTGCTCGTCGACGTGAACACCATCAAGGCCCAGATGGCCGGCGTCAGCCCCATGCAAGTGCCCGCGACCGCCACCATAGCCGATTTCGTCGGCCGTCTGGCCGCCTAAACCAAAGGAGGGCGGCCAGACCGCCCTCTTCCATCAAGGAGAGCCCATGAGCAACGGTATTCTTTCTCAATCCATTGCCAACATGCAGCAGGCCGAAGCCGTCATTCAGTCCTTCACCGGTCTGCCGCAAAACGCCGTCAACATCCAGCAGAACGTCGAGGAGGTGGTCGCGGCGCTGCTGCCCCAGGTGCAAACCATGCAGCAGCAGGTCCTGGCGTTTGGTGCGCGCCTGGAGGTGCAACTGACGCAACAGCTGGCCAATACCGGCCCCTTCAACCCCGAGGCGCTCAAGGCATTCGTCGATCTGGTCCAGCAGGAGATCGCCCCCATCCAGACGCTGACCGCCCAGACCCTGACCGCCAGCCAGACGGCCAACGATCGCATCACGCAAGACAACATAGCGTTGCAACGGATCGGCGTGGAGCTGCAAGCCACCATAGCCGGGCTGCAATCCAACCTGGCCGGGGCCCGTCAGGAGCTGGACTCCCTCAACAAGAAAAAGCTCTACCTGCTGGGGCTGGGATTGCTGGGGCTGCCGGGCCTCATCGCCCTGGCCGTCACCCTGACGCAAACCCAGAACAAGGTGAACAGTCTGGAGGGACAGGTGAACCAGATTGAGGGGCAGATCCAGCGTCAGCAAGGCTTTCTCGGCCAGACGACGGCATTCTCCCAGCAATTCGGTTCCCTCATCGATCGGGTGAGCAAGGTCGGCAACACCATCACCCTGCTCGGCGGCGATATTGCCAACGTCGCCCGCGATGCCGGGCAAGGGGATCCGGAGCTGGCGCGGCTCTTCTTCACCGCCGCCCTCACCGAGGTGCGCACCCTGCAGGTGGATGCCTCCTGATACCCCAGCAACAAAAAAGGAGAGGCCAAGGCCTCTCCTTTTTCATAGTGCGCGTTTCATGGTGCGCGGGGCCATTGCCGCCCCGGCACGTTTGCCCCAAGCGGCTTAGTGCAGCTTCAGGGTCGGGCGCAGCACCCGGTTGATGCGACCCACCAGCATGATGAGACCGGTCTTGACGTAGCCGTGCAGGGCGACCTGGTGCATCCGATAGAGCGAGATGTACACCATGCGGGCTATGTAGCCTTCCACCATCATGGAGCCACGCATCAGGTTGCCCATCAGGCTGCCCACGGTGGAGAAGCGGCTTAGCGACACCAGCGAGCCGTGATCGTGATAGAGGTAGGGCTTCATCTCGCCCCCTTCCAGCTTGGCCAGGATGTTCTTGCACGCCTGGGTCGCCATCTGGTGGGCGGACTGGGCGCGCGGCGGCACAAACTTGCCATCCGGCTGCGGGCAGGCGGCGCAGTCACCGATGACGAAGATGTTCTCGTCACGGCTGGTCTGCAGCGTCTCTTTCACCACCAGCTGGTTGATGCGGTTGGTCTCGAGCCCGGCGATATCCTTCATGAAGTCCGGCGCCTTGATACCGGCGGCCCACACCATCAGATCCGCTTCGATGAGCTCGCCATCCTTGGTGTGCAGACCCTCGCTGGTCGCTTCGGTGATCATGGTGGCGGTACGCACGTCCACCCCCAGCTTCACCAGCTCCTGATGAGCGGCGCCACTGATGCGCTCCGGCAGTGCCGGCAGGATGCGGGGGCCCGCTTCCACCAGGCTCACCTTCAGGCTGTCGGTGGTGAGGTTCTTGAAGCCGTAGGCATAGAGCTGCTCGACCGCGTTGTAGAGCTCGGCGGAGAGCTCGACGCCGGTGGCACCGCCGCCGACGATGGCGATCTTCACCTTGTCACCAGGCTGGTATTCGGTGGCGAACTGCAGGAAGCGGTTCATCATGCTGTTGTGGAAGCGGTGTGCCTGGGAGGGGCTGTCCAGGAAGATGCAGTGATCCTTGATGCCCTTGGTGTTGAAGTCGTTGGACACGGAACCGATCGCCATCACCAGGATGTCGTAGGGCAGTTCCCGCTCGTTGACCACTATGTCACCGTTATCGTCGACGATCTTCGCCAGTACGATGCGCTTTTCGTCGCGCTTGATGTCGGTCAGGCTGCCCAGCTGGAAATCGAAACCATGGTTCTTGGCATGGGACTGGTAGCTCAGGGCATCGATGCCCGCATCCATGGAGCCGGTGGCCACTTCGTGCAGCAGGGGTTTCCACAGGTGGGTACGGTTGCGATCGACCAGGGTGATCTTCGCCTTGTTCTTCTTGCCCAGCTTGCGACCCAGGCTGGTGGCCAGCTCCAGACCGCCGGCCCCGCCGCCGACGACAACAATATTGGTCATGGTTAATTACCTCGGTTCCATTAAAGCGAAGGGAGCCATCGGCTCCCTTGATAGTTGAATCCATGACGTGACGATCAATCAGGCTTCCTTGAAAGCCTTCATCTGTTGCAGGTGATGAGAGATGTTCCTGAACTTGTGAGTCTCTCGCTCATCCCACACGATGTTGTAATAATTCTTCAATTCACGCTCAGTTTCGCCATTATCGCGGATTTCATCCTGAACGGAAAGGATGCAGAGGCAATTTCCTGAATTTTTACTACGAAATTCAGACACACATTTGGTGCCTATATCCTCGTACTCTTCCGGTCTGTCTATCTTGCCCTGCATGGTGATCTCGGGGTGCAGGTTGGGATTGAAGATCACCTGCTTGATGCCGCACAGGAAGCCGATCCGCTCGCTCCAGTAGCCTCCCAGCCCCACTCCGCAGATGAGGGGCTTGGGGTCCGTGCTCATGTCGAGCTGCTTCTTCACTTCCTTGAGCAGGTGGCTCATGTCATGACGGGGATGAACCGTGCTGTAGTGCACGAAACGCACATCATCATCGATAAACTGCAACTGCAGCACTTTTTCATGATTGCCGGGGCTGGTGGCATCAAAACCATGCAGATAGATGATCATGGACAAGACCTCAAAAACTGTGTCGGTTCTATCGAACCTACCCCAGCGGCGGGGCCCTGCGCCACCAAAACATCCCACTTTCTTGCTTTGGATCACGCCTCCGGTTGCGGATGAAACCAGATTGAGGGGGCCTTTCCCCCGCGCGAGTATCAAAGTGAGAGCCCGCCAGGCAGAAATGATACGCCGGCTACCAATGTGAGACCCCGTCCCACAGGCCGGCAAACGATTGCCCTTCATAGCTTGCCAACCCTGTGATCCCGTCCACAAAACCACCGGCAGGCGCATCACTACCAAGCCAATGCGCACGTTTTGTGCAGTATCCGCCACCATGGGTGCGCAGCCGGGCTGGCCATCCACGCCGATCATACCTGCACGCACAGGATCGGCGCCCGTCCCCCTGTCCAACCCATCCCGGGTCCCTGAGCGGGACAGCCAGCCCCATCTTGCCCGGCCCTGCCGGTCGGGCCGCAAGGAGTGAGGTATTCATGAACCAGACCAATCCCCCCGGGAGGACCACCCACAGTCCCGTCGATGAAGTGGAACGCATGCTCCCCCCCGGCCAGCTCTTTACCCTGGGTTTGCAACATGTGCTGGTGATGTACGCCGGCGCCGTGGCGGTGCCGCTGGTGATAGGCGGCAGCCTGGGGCTGCCCAAGGATCAAATCTCTTATCTCATCAGCTCGGATCTGTTCTGCTGCGGCATCGTCACCCTGCTGCAGTGTCTGGGAATAGGCCGGTTTGCCGGGATCCGGCTGCCGGTCATCATGTCGGTCACCTTCGCCGCCGTCATGCCCATGCTGGCCATAGGCGCCAACCCGGATCTGGGGCTGACCGGCATCTTCGGTGCCACCATAGCCGCCGGGATCCTCTCCACCCTGCTGGTGCCCCTGGTCGGTCGCCTGATGCCGCTCTTCCCGACCGTGGTGACGGGTGTGGTGATCACCTCCATCGGGATCAGCATCATGCAGGTGGGGATCGACTGGATGGCGGGGGGCAAGGGCAATCCCGAGTACGGCAGCCTGCGCTACATAGGCACCAGCTTCCTGGTGCTCGCCTTCATCTTGCTGGTGACCCGCTTCACCAAGGGCTTTTTCAGCAACATCTCTGTGCTGCTCGGCATACTGTTCGGCTTCGTCATCGCCATCGGCATGGGCGAGGTGAACCTGACCGGCCTGGATGAGGCGGCCTGGTTTGCCCCCATAGTCCCCTTCGCCTTCGGCTGGCCCACCTTCGATCCCATCTCCATCGCCACCCTCACCGTCATCATGCTGATCACCTTCATCGAATCCATGGGGATGTTTCTGGCCCTCGGCGACATAGTCGGTCACCCGGCCAGCCGGGGCGACATAGTGCGGGGGCTGCGGGTGGACGGCATAGGAACCGTGATTGGCGGCATCTTCAACAGCTTCCCCCACACCTCGTTTTCCCAGAATATCGGGCTGGTGAGCGTGACCGGGGTGTCGAGCCGCTGGGTCTGCGTCATGTCGGGGGGGATACTGCTCGCCTTTGGCCTGATCCCCAAGATGTCGCTGATGGTCGCCTCCATTCCCCCCTTCGTGCTCGGCGGCGCCGGCATCGTCATGTTCGGCATGGTGCTGGCCACCGGCATTCGCATCCTGGCGCGGGCCGATTACAACAGCAACCGTCACAACCTCTACATAGTCGCCATCAGCTTGGGAATAGGCATGATCCCCACCGTCTCCGGCCACTTCTTTCAACACTTTCCCGCCGCACTGCAGCCGCTGCTGCACAGCGGTATCCTGCTGGCGACCCTGAGCTCGGTGCTGCTGAATCTCTTCTTCAACGGCTACCAGCCGGATCTCAGCCACCAGCCTCGCCCCCTGCTGGTGGGCCCGGTTCGGCCAGTCGACCCCCAGCCATAAAAAAGCCGCCGGGCAGATACACTGCCCGGCGGCGCCTTCACGTGCCAGAGTCCCCTCAGCCGCAGGTCTGCTCGAAGCGATCCACCGCCGCCGCCACCAGCGCCATGCTGCCCTGCCAGAAGGCAGCCTCGCGGATATCCTGACCCAGGTGTTTTGCCACCAGATCTTCGGCGCTCATGCGGCCGGTATCGCGCAGCAGGGCGCGATACGCCCCGGCCACATTCGTTTCCCCTGCCGCCTGACGGCTCATCAACTGCTGATAGACCCCCAGGCTGAACAGATAGCCAAACAGGTAGGGGTAGTTGTAAAAACCGAGCCCGGCGATGGAAAAATGCGCCTTGGCCGCCCAGAACAGAGGGTGATAACGCACCAGACTCTCCTCATACCAGCGGCCCCAGGCTTCATCCGTCATCGTCTTTAGCCGCTGTGCCGACACATAGCCCTGTCCACGGGCAGCCACCAGCGCCTGCTCGAAGTCGAAGCGGGCCGGAATGTTGACCAGGAAGGTGGCGGCGCCATCGGCTTCTGCCCAGGCGATGGCCTGCTGCTGCTCCGGCGTCTGCGCCTGCTCGAACAGGGCGCTGCGCACCAGGGTTTCGGCAAAGATGGAGGCGGTCTCCGCCAGCGTCATGGGGTAGCTGCGTTGGCTCATGGGCAGATCGCGAATGAGCCAGTTGTGCCAGGCGTGACCCAGCTCGTGGGCGAGCGTGATGACATTGTCCATGGTGCCGGCATAGGTGATAAAGACTCTCGGCTCCACCGGCTCGGCAAACTTGGTGCAGTAGGCACCGGTACGCCGGTTCGGGGTGGGCGCCGCATCGATCCAGCCCTTCTCGGCCATCATGCGGGCAAACTCCCCCATCTCGGGATCGAAGCGGGCGAAGGCCTCGGCGATGATGTCGATGGCCTCCTCGAACGGGATCTCGCGGCTGCTGGCGGCCGGGGGCGGTGCAAACAAGTCCTCCGGCCCCAGATCGTCGATGCCGAGCCGCTTCGCCATCAGCCCCAGCGCCCGCTGGCCCAGACCCCGGGCGTGATAGGTTTCGGCCATGAGGGTATCCAGGGTGGTGCGCTCTATGTGGCTCTGATGGCAGGAGAGTTCCAGCGCATCCAGCATTCGCTGCTTGCCGCGCTGGCGCGAAAGCTCCAGCCGCCAGCCATTGAGGGCATTGAGGATGGCCGCCACCGTCTCCTGCTCCCCTTCCCAGCTGGCACTGATGGCGTCGAAGGCTTCCCGGCGCAGGGCCCGTACCGGGCTGGAAAGCAGGTTGCTCGCCTCGGCCAGCCCCATCTCGCGGCCGTCGATCACGAGGCGGATCTTGCCCACCAGATCGTTGTAGAGGTTGCCCCAGGCGTGCAGCCCGTCGGTGCCAAGCCCTATCACCAGCTGCTCTGCCTCCACCGGCAGGCGCTGATCCTGCAGCCGGCGCTCATGGCGCAGCCGGTAATCCTCTTCTCCGAGCAAGGGATCCTGCATCAGCCGCTCAAACTCGGGTTCGGGCAGCCCCAGCATCAGATCTTCCACCGGGGCCAGGGTCTTGAACAGATCGGCGTTGAGGGCGCGGGCGCGGGAAGCCAGCTGCTTGGCGAGCACATCGCGGGCGTCCTGACTGCCCTTGCAGGCCGCCAGTATGGCGACATTCCAGCCGATATTGCGGATCCGCTGGGCCCGCAGACGCACTTCGCGCAAAAAATCGGGCAAGGCGTCGGCGTTGCCCAACACCTGCTCAAGACCGTCGATAAAACCGGCAAGCTCGGCTAGGTTGGCTCGGGCCAGGCTCATGTCCGCTTCCAGCTCGGGGCAATCGAGGGCGGGATAGATATGCTGGTTGTGCCACTGTTGTGGGTAGATTCGTTGCTGCATCAAACGCTCGTCATCAATATCAGGGGGCAGAGGCTGCCCGGGGTGAAATGCGCGTGGCCGGGCCGCTGCGGGCTCGCCACGAAAGAAACAGGGGCCGTAGGGGCGACCCCGAACGGCCTGTCTGATCAACCGATGCGATCAGATGGGCCAGCCCGTCACACCAGTCGCTCGAGGCGGTCGACCGCCTCCTCCACATAGCGCAGGCTCTCCTGCCAGAAGGCGGGTTCGCGAATGTCGACCCCCAGGTGTTTCTCCACCAGATCCTCGGCGCTCATGCGGCCCGTGTCGGTGAGCAGCGCGCGATAGGCGTGGGCAAAATCGCCCCCGGCCCGCTCCTTCTGGGCATAGAGCCCCAGGCTGAACAGATAGCCGAACAGGTAGGGATAGTTGTAAAAGCCGAGCTCGGTGATGGAGAAGTGGCCCTTGCTGGCCCAGAACAGCTCGTCGTACTGGCTGAGGGTGTCACCATACCACTGCTGCTGCGCGGATTTCATCATCTGCCGCAGCTGGCTTGCCCCCACATAGCCCTGCTCCCGCGCCGCCACCAGGGCCCGCTCGAAGGTGAAGCGGGCCGGAACGTCGAGCAGCAGGCTGGCGGCACGCTCCCCGTCCAGCCAGGCGATGGCTCTGCGCTGCTCCATGTTGTCGGTGGCGGCAAACAGGGCATCGCGCACCAGGGTTTCGGCAAACAGGGAGGCGGTCTCCGCCAGCGTCTTGGGGTAGTCGCGCTGCTCCAGCGGCAAGTCCCGCAACAGCCAGCTGTGCCAGGCGTGCCCGAGCTCGTGGGCCAGGGTGATGAGGTTGTCCATGGTGCCCTCGAAGGTGAGAAACACCCGAGGCTCGGGAGGATAGGCATATTCGGTACTGTAGGCACCGCTGCGCCGGTTTGCACTGGGGGCTGCATCAATCCAGCCCTTCTCGGCCATCATACAGGCAAAGGCCCCCATTTCAGGGTCAAACCCGGCGAAGGCATCGGCCACCAGGGTCAGTGCCTGCTCGAAGCTGAGCGAGGCAGGGGTCGCGGCGGGCGCAGGGGCATAGAGATCCCAGGGGGCAAAATCGGTGATCTGCTGGGCGCTGGCCATGGCGCGCAGGGCTCGCCGTCCCAGCGCTTTGTGGGCGTCAGCCTCGGCCATCAGGATATCCAGGGTGGCGCGCTCGATATGGCTCTGATGGCAGGAGACATCCAGCGCATCGAGCCGACGCGTCTTGCCACGCTGGGCGGCGAGTTCGTTGCGCCAGCCGTTGATGGCGTTGAGGATGGCGGCTACCGTCTCCTGCTCTGCCTGCCAGGCGGCCTGGATGCCGTGCCAGGCGCTGGCACGGCGCGCCCGATCCGGGTGAGCCAGCAAGTTATCCGCCTGGGCCAGTTCCATGGGCTCTCCGTCCACCACGGGCCTGAGTCGGCCCACCAGACTGTCGTAGAGATCCCCCCAGCCTTGCAGTCCATCCACCCCCAGCCCCGCGATCAACTGTTCGCTCTCCAAGGAGAGCCGTTGATCCTGCTGGCGCCTGTCGTGACGGATGGCATAGGCCAGCTCGAACAGCTCGGGATCCTGCAACAGGGCCCGCACCTGCCCCTCGGGGGCGCTTGCCCAGAACAGGGCCACAGGTTTGCTGAGCTGGGCCAGGGTCGCCTGCAACTGCTGACCACGGGAGAGCAACGCACGCGCCGCTTCGTCGCGACCATTGCGACTGAGCCGGTTATAGGCATAGGTCTGGCTGTTCCAGGCCAGCCGGCAAACGTCGGTCCAGCAGGATCTGATGGCCCGCAGCAGGTGGCGCAAGGCATTGATGTCGGTGGTCTTGGGCAGTTCATCCAGCAAGTGCTGCAGGCTGTTCAGGGTCTCGCGGGCACGCTGGAAATCGGCGTCGATCGCCGGGCAATCGGGGGCGGCATAGATGTGATCATCCAGCCAAACGGGTGGGTTCATGATAGTCCTTGTTTGTTTGCATCCATGTCATGTGGCCCCGCCTCTGTGGGCTGGTGCCAGTTCGGATAGTACGAAGGGGACCGGCACTTGCCCAGCCCCCATCCGAGTCAACAAACAAGACGAACAATCACCTGTGCGACGGCCTCTGTCGGCCGAGCACAAACAGTGGACAGGCCGCCGTTATTTGGCGGGTTTGAGTTTGCTCACCAGGGTCATGGCCAGTACCAGCACCATGCCCGCCACCACACCGGCCACGGCGTTGAGCAGGGTCGGCGTCACCGCGGCCAGCACGGCGCCCACGGATGGCAAGGTGGCAAGGGCTGCGGCCGCAGCTTCAACCAGGTGATGGGCGAAGGGCCAGCCATGCACCAGAATGCCGCCACCCACCATGAACATGGCGATGGTCCCCACCAGTGCCAGCAGGTGCATCAGACGGGGCGCAGTCACCAGCAGGCCCCGCCCCACGGCCCGGCGCAAGGGGCCACCATCGGGCTTTTGCAGCAGGTGCAGGCCGATATCGTCGAGCTTGACGATAAGGCCCACCAGGCCATAGACCCCTACCGTCATCAGCAGGGCTATGCCCGCCACCACGGAGATCTGCAGGCCCAGGCTGCTGCCTTGCACTGTGCCGAGCGCGATGACTATGATCTCGGCAGAGAGGATAAAATCGGTGCGAATGGCCCCCTTTATCTTCTGCTGCTCGAAAGCCACCAGATCGTCCGGCACCGGGCCCCTGTGTTGCTCGCTCTCTGCCGCCTCGTGGGGCAGAAACTTGTGAGCCAGCTTCTCCGCCCCCTCGAAGCAGAGGTAGGCGCCCCCCAGCATCAGCAAGGGGGTGATGAGCCAGGGCACCAGGGCGCTGATGGCGATGGCGGCAGGCACCAGAATGAGCTTGTTGCGAAACGACCCCTTGGCCACGGCCCACACCACCGGCAGCTCCCGCTCGGCCCGCACGCCGGAGACCTGCTCGGCATTGAGGGCGAGATCGTCCCCCAGCACGCCGGCGGTCTTCTTGGCCGCCACCTTGGTCATCAGGGCCACGTCATCGAGCACGCTGGCTATATCATCGAGCAGGGCCAACAAACTGGTTCCGGCCATATCAGGCATTCCTCATATCAGTGGAAACATCCCCCGGGCACGCAGGCCATCTCGCCGGGCAGGCGCCACAGGCGAATGCCGACCAGAGGGGGGTCCTTATTTCAGGCAAAAGATGGCACAGTGTAACGAGAAGCCGCCCGTTAGGCAGCAACCACATCAGGGTCAATTGGCCTTGTTTCACCCCGAGTCCCCCCGGCTCAAGGAGTTCCCATGCAACCCTGGCAATCTCTGCTCGATTTCTGGTTTGGCGATGACGCCGACGACGCCACCCGCGCCAAACGGCAAGCCCCGCTCTGGTGGGGAAAAAGCAGCGAAACCGATGCGCTGATAGCCGACCGCTTTGGGGCGCTGGCCGAAGCCGCCGCCACCGGCTCTCTGGCCCACTGGGCCGAGGTACCCGTCGGCCGACTGGCGCTGATCCTGCTGCTGGATCAACTGCCACGCAACATACATCGCGCCACGCCCGGCGCCTTTGCCCAGGACCCGCTGGCCCGGGATCTCTGTCTGAAGGGCTTGTCGCTGGGGGCAGACAAGGCGCTCTCGCCGCTGGCGCGGGTCTTCTTCTACCTGCCGCTGGAACACGCCGAATCGCGCGAGCAGCAAGTCCGCAGCGTGACCCTGTTCGAGGCGCTGGCGGCCGAGCAGGCCGGCAGTCCGGCGCAGGCCACCTTTGAGGGCTTCGCCGATTTTGCCCGCCGCCATCAGCTGATCATCGAACGCTTTGGCCGCTTTCCTCACCGCAACGCCATCCTGGGTCGCACCAGCACGCCGGAGGAGGCCGAATTTTTGCAGCAACCTGGCTCCGGCTTCTAGGCCAGCCGCAGAGACAAAAAAACGGGCCCGATGGGCCCGTTTTGCATGCAGGGAGTGGACAAGGGGCATCACGCCGCCTCTGCCAGCTCCTCCTCTTTCTTCTGATAGGCCTGGGGCGAGAGACCCAGCAGCTCCTGCACTGTGGAGGCGACCGTGATGGAGGAGATGGTCCCCACCAGGATGCCGGCGAACAGGGTGAAGGCGAAACCGTAGAGGGCATCGCCGCCGAACAGCAGCAGGGCGCCCACGGTAAAGAGGGTGGTGCCCGAGGTGATCATGGTGCGGCTGAAGGTGGCCTTGATCGCCACGTCCGAGCAGTCGTGGATGGAGAGCTTGGTGCGTGAGCTCAAGATGTCCCGCAACCGGTCCGAGATGACGATGCTGTCGTTGAGGGAATAGCCGATCACCGCCATCAGACCGGCGATCACGTTGAGGTCAAACTCGATGTTGAACAGCGCCAGCAGCCCCATGGCCACCAGGCCGTCGTGCAGCACAGACACCAGGATGCCGATGGCCTGACGCCACTCGAAGCGCACCGCCAGGTAGGCGGAGATGGCCAAGGAGGCTACCAGCACCGCCAGCATCCCCTGCTGGAACAGTTCGGCACCCACCTGAGGGCCGACTATGGTGGTGCGCAGCAGCTCCACCGGCAAGTTGAGCTGTTGACCCAGCATGACCGCCAACTCCTCGGCCGGCCAGGGCAGCTCGTGGGGTGGCAGCTTGATGAGCCACTCCCCCGGGATGCCGGCGCCGCTCAGCTCGACCGCCCCTGCCAGCGGGGCGCTCAGCAGGGCGTTCAGTTCATGGGCCTCTTTCAGGGTCTGGATGCGAAACTCCAGCAGTATGCCGCCGGTGAAGTCGAGCCCGAGCGACAGCCCGTTGATGGCCAGCACGGCTATGCTCGCCACCGTCAGCAGCACGGAGATCCACAACCCGATGTAACGCCAGCGGGTCAGGCCCATGGCAACGATCATTCTCAACATAATTCTATCCTCGACAACAGCTGACTCGGGCTTCTCAACCGGAAGCGCGTGGCGCAGGCGCGGAGTAGGCTCGAACGCGCGGCGCTATGGCACAGAGTGAATGCAGGGGTCACGGTCACACCCTCAGCAGCTTGTCGCTGCTCTTGCCCCACAGGGGGTTGATGATGGCGCGGGTGCCCCAGATGCCGGTCACCATGCTGGATATGAGACCCAGGATCAGGGTGATGGAGAAGCCCTGCAGCGGGCCCGAGCCGATGGAGTAGAGCACCACGGCGCAGATCAGGGTGGTGATGTTGGCATCGAAGATGGTGCGAAACGCCGAGCGATAGCCAAAGTCGATGGCATTGGCAAGACTTCCTCCCTCCCGCAGGCGGTCCTTGATCCGTTCAAAGATCAGCACATGGGTATCCACCGCCATGCCGACCGTGAGCACCAGACCGGCGATCCCCGGCAGAGTCAGTACGGCCCCCGGCAGCACGGCCAGCATGCCCACCTGCATCAGCAGGTTGGCGATGAGCGCCGTGATGGCGACCCAGCCGAACTTGCGATACCAGGCCATCATGAACAGCATCATGCCCGCCATGCCGAACGCCAGCGCGGTGAAGCCCGCTTCTATGTTCTGCAAGCCCAGGGTCGGGCCGATTGAGCGCTCCTCCAGGATCTTCAGCGGCGCCGTCAGGGCACCGGCCCGCAGCAGCATGGCCAGCTCCTGGGCCTCTGGCAGACTGCCAATACCCGTGATGCGGAACTGGTTGCCGAGCGCCGTCTGTATGGTGGCGACGTTGATCACCTCGCTCTGGGCGCGCAGCTTGCCCTGGGCGTTGGTCTTGTATTCGGTGAAGACGGTGGCCATCGGCTTGCCCACGTGCTGGCGGCTGAACTGGTTCATCTTGCTGCCACCCAGGCTGTCGAGCACGATATTGACCTGGGGTTGGCCCATCTCGCCCATATTGGCGCGCGCATCGACTATGTGCTCACCACTCAGCACCGGCTTGCGGGCCAGACCGACGGCCTGACCGCTGCGATCCGCCATGAAGAAGCGGCTGTCGGCCTGGGCCTCGTAGAAGGCCAGCGACGCGGTCGCACCTATCACTTCCTTGGCCTGCTTGGGATTGTGCACCCCGGGCAGCTCGATGCGGATGCCATCCTGACCCTGACGCTGGACCGAGGCCTCGACGATTCCGAGCTCGTTGATCCGCTTTTTCAGGATTGACAGGTTCTGGGTCACGGCGTTGTTGGCCAAGAGGGTGCGCTCGGCCTCGCTCATCACCAGCCGCAGCTCGTTGCCGCTGCGATTGAGTTGCCACTGATCCTGGCGGGTGCCGGCGGAATCCTTGATGATGTTGAGCCAGGGCGCCTGATCGGCCACCTCGGGCAGGGTGACTCTCACCTCCCCTTCGCTCACCCGGGCCACGTTGGCGCCCCGCAGGCGCGCCTCGCGGAACTGGGTGCGCAGCATGTCCACCAGGTTTCTGGTCTGGTTGTCCACCACGAAGCTGAGATCGACCCCGATCAGCAGCTGGGAGCCGCCGCGCAGGTCCAGCCCGAGCTTGATGGGGGCGGCGCCGAGCTGGCTGATCCAGGTCGGGGCATTGGAGTAGAACTCCAGGGTCAGGGCCGCGCTGTCATAGCCCTGCTGCTCCAGCAGCTGCTTGGCCCTCTGCTGTTCGGACTGGCTGTTGAACACCAGTTCGACCCGCTCTTTCTGTTGCACCTGTTTGACCGGCGCTATCTGGTTGTCGGCCAGCAGGGTGCGCTGTGCCTCGGTCAGGCTGGTCTGGCCGTGCAGGCCGAGGGAAGGCTGCTCACCGAAGAAGGTGGGCAGGGAGTAAAACGCGAAGGTGAACAGCATGAGCAGCAGCAGGGCATACTGCCACATGCTCATGCGATTCAGGGTGGTACGACTCTTTTTTCTCATGGCAAAAGCCTCTGTCAGGAGAAGGCGGCGCACTCGCCCCCCATGGCGGGAGCGGCACGCAAGAAAATACAAATGAGACTGGGCGCCCGTTCACGCGCGGTGAGCAGGCTTTACAGGAGACGATGAGGCAGTGCAGCGAGGCCGGACCCCATCGGGATCAGGCGAGATAACTCTGGGAGAAGCGGTATTGCAGGTGTTGGCGTTGCAACCTGTGCCGGTGAATGGTGGCAAAGCGGTCGCGGAAGCTGTTTTTGGGGTAGAAGAGCGCCGCATAGAGCAGCAGGCCGCACAGCAGCAGCAGGATCGCCTGCTGTGACCAGCTCATGATCAGCTCGTAGACGACGCTGCCGGGCTGGTGATCGCTGCGCAGGGAGTGTTCGAGCCGCAGCAGATGATTCTGATGGGAGCCGACAAACTTGACGACACCGTCGTCGCTGTCGCTGGCGCTGTGGATCACCAGCAGGGTATCGGACTGATCGCCCGTGCCGGCATCGCTCATCACCTGGCCAGGCTGGGAAGCGGCCTGAGGCGCGGATACCTTGAGCCCCTCCACCGAAACGGTAGAGAGCAACAGAGTGAGCGAGATGAGCAGTGTCATCAACGCCAGTTTCACTTTGTCCAGCAGGCTCAAAAAGTTAATTCCCAAATAATAGAAAGGGCAAACTACCACAGGCACCCAACAAGGACAAGGGCGGCAGGGCCGTCAAGCCTCGCACGGCGCCCTGCCGAAAACGAAACTCACCCCTGTGACATCTGCCTGAAATCGCGGGCATAGCCCTTGAGCAGAGTGTAGAGATGGGCGCGCTGGGAGATGTCCAGCGACTGGCTCAGGGCACTCAGCCAGTTGACGGTGCGCTGGCGGGATTGATCCGTGTAGCCGGTGAAACGGCCATCCATGAGTCCATCCCCCTGCTGCAACAGGGCGGTGAGCTGGGCACCGAAGTCCGGGCTCTGGCGCTGCTGCATCAGCCTGTCCAGCTCCCTGGTCCAGGCGGTCTGAAACTCCAGCCAGGGGGCCTGCAGCTCGTATTGCCACTCCACCCACTGGGCCACCAGCGGCGCCTGGGCCGGCTTCACCTCCCCGATCCAGAACACCAGCCGCTCGTTCATCTTGCCGGTGAACTCCTTGAGCAGCTCGGCCTTGGGCTGGCGGGCAAAATCCTGCTCCCGCTCGGTCTGCCGGCTCAGCCTGTCCTTCATGAACATGGCCACCTGCTCCTCGGTCAGGGTACGGGCCAGCCGCACGGCGCGGGGAACCGTGTTCTCCAGGGTGCGGGTCAGGCTCTGCTGGGCCGCATTCAGATGAAGCGAGACCTGGGCCGGGCTCATGGGGCTCGCCACCGCCCTGGCCAGCGCATCCAGATCATCGGCATAGCGGGGCACCTCGTACTGGCGGTGCCAGGCCATCAGCCCCTTCACCTCGTTGTCCAGCAGCCGCTTCTGGCTGCGATCCAGCGAGAAATAGTCATCCAGCTGCCAGACGATGGCAACATCCAGCCAGTAATAGACCACCCGGGTGGAGCAGCCCACCAGCAGCAGACAGATCAGCAGCAGGCTCCAGCTGCGGGGTTGACGCCAGGAAAAGGAGGTCACCATGCACTACTCCAAAGATTGACGAGTTGATGATTCATATCGATCTGATCCTGCCTGTGCCAGCGTTGATACGCAGCGATTCGTGTCGAGCAACACCTGCCCCCCGCCACCAGCCCTACTCCAGCCGTTGACGATTCGTGTCTATCAGGGCCTGGTAATCGGGCCCGGGAGTGTGCTCGGCCATCAGCAGCGCCCACAACAAGCCTATGTAGTCGACCCAGGGCAGGAAGGCCTGGCTCTGAAAGCCCCGGCTTCCCAAACGCGCCCCTGCCCGCTCAAGATAGCCGCTCTCCAGCGCCTCTCGCTGGCCGTCGTCCCAGCCGTGGGTGCGCTGTATGCTGGCCACCTCGAAACCGGGATGACCGGCGGCGCCATACTCCCAGTCGATGACCCAGGGCCGGGTTCCCAACAAGTTAGCCGGATTGAGATCATGATGGCAAGGGAGCCAGCAATCGGTCGGCTCGCGACTGGCCAGCAGTCCCCGTTCCAGCGCAGGCAGCCAGTCAGGGATCCGGGCCAGACGGCCGCGATAACCGGCGGCATGAGCCCGCACCGCCATCACCACGGCGGGCACCGGCAGCCGGTGCAGCCGTATCAGCACCTCTGCCAGCAGACCGGGCTGCTCGGCGGGGGGCGGGGGCGCCTCGGCCCAGTTGGGTTCATCGCACCAATCCAGCAGCATCAGGCCGCTGGCGGGATCGCTGTGATGACAGGGCAGCGCCAGCCCCTGCCCCATGGCTCCCCGATAGAGCTGCCACTCAGTCGCCCTGTCGATACCGAGCCGACAGGGATCCGGATGACCGAGCCGCAAAAAATGACTGCGCCCCGAGGGGAGGCGCAGTCGATAGTTGCAGTTGGTCAGGCCGCTGGCCAGCGCTTCCAGCCGCCCCGAACGCCAGGGAGCCGGCAGGCTGGCCAGCAACTCCAGCTCCGCCAGATCACCAGCCAAAGGTGGATTTCTTCGCCTGTTTGCGGATCTCTTTCTGATCGGCCCACAGCAGTTCGCCGTTTTGCAGATCCATCAGGTTCATGGTCATCTGGTAGTAGACATCCTTCACCTTGCCGTTGTCCTTGACGATGCTGGCAAGGTTGCCATAGACCATGTAGCGGGCACCGGTCTGCTTGCCCAGACGCACCATGGAGGCGGGATCCACCATGCCGCTGCTCTGTTGGTATTCAAGCTGCTGCTTGACCGCCGCCACCTTGCTCATGTCGACGAAGCGGAACTTGCCGGCTCGCAGCAGCTTGGTACGGATGGTGTCCGTGATGGCCTCGGTGTCGATGTGCTCAGAGGTCTTGTTGCGGATGGAGTCCATGAACATCACGGGACGACCGCCTGCGGTGATCTCGCTGGTGGCCGGCGAGGCGAGCATGGAGTCCGCCATCTTGTCGGCAATGGCCTGCAGATCCGATGAACCGTAGTCCACTGTCACCGTCTCGGTTTCGGTCGGATCGCCATAGCTGACTGTGGTGCTGGAACAGCCGCCAAGCAGCAGGGCGCCGGTCAATATCAGCAGGGCATGATTCATTTTCATCAGTAGGATTCCTCAATCACTTCGCGTACGTAAATCCGGTATCCCCGGGCGGCCGGGCTCGGCGCCAGGGCAGAGAGGGTGCGGGTCTGATAGCCGTGCAGCTTGATAGGGGTCCAGCCGCGACCATCGCTGGCCACCTCCTGCCCCGCCTCATCATACCAATAGAACAGGTATTGCAGCTTGTTGTCACCGCGCTGGGTGCTGGCCGCCGCCACATTGACCTGCAGCAGGCCGTTTTGCTCGCGCCGGCTCAGCTCGGTCAGGGTCACATTGACGTTTTGATGTTGCTCCGCCACCGCCGCAGCGCCCGCCGCGCCATAGAGCGCCACGCCGGAGGTATTGGTGGCGCAGCCGGTCAGCAGCATCACCAGGGCCAAACCGTATGCTTTCATCTTGATCTCCTTAGCCGGCAGGCCATCTGGGCCCGCCCGTCAGTCATGGGTGTCATGGTCCCGGGCGTGCGCTTAGAGCGGCATCACCCGGGTCGTCAGGCCGGCACCGAGCCGCTGCACCCACACCAGGGTGGTACGCCCGCCGTGAACGGTGAGCGGCAGGGTGCGCATGGCGCTGCCCGCCCCCAGGGTGAGCTGCACCTCGCCAGCCGGCAGCATGCTCTGCCAGCTGGACGCCTGGGCCGGCAACGTCAGCCAGCTGCGGGTATCGGCCCGCTCCGAGAGGGTATTGAAGATGCCGACCAGAATATTGCCCACATCGCCCCCCTCCTTGGCGGCGGTGCGCCTCAGCTGCTCCTTGGTCACCAGCCGCAGCGCCTGACGGGTCAGCATGCCCGGCAACCGCTCCTGCAGATCCTTGGCGGCCAGCGCCTCCAGCCGCACCAGCTCGCTGGTCTGCTCAACCCGCTTGCCCACCGATACCGTCAGCGGGCCCGTGTTGCTGGCCCGGTTGTCGTAATAGGGCACTGCCACGGTAAAGGTACGAAAATCGCCGCTGGAGGTGGAGATGGGCAGCGGCAGGAACAGCTCGCGCCGCGCCGGGATCAGCCCATCTTCAAACAGCACCACCAGCTGCCCCTGATTTTTGGTTAAAGGCGGCGCCTTGCGACCCAGCTTCTTCTCGGTTTCCTTGAGCTCGTCCGGGGAGCCGCGCAGCCGCGCCAGGCGCAGCAAGGCATCCTGCAGGCTCTGGTTGTCCGGCGCTATCTGGTAGCCGCGCTGATAGTCGACCCAGGCATCGTTGAGATCCCCGGCTGCCTCATAGAGCACGCCGGAGAAATAGAAGGTGTAGGCGTTCTGGAAACCGTTTTTCACCTGGCCTATCAGCCGGTCGAGATCCGGTGCCCCGCGCGACATCAGCTGGCGCATCTCCCGCTCTGTACTAGCTTCGGCCCCTTTCTCTCTGGCCTTGCTTACCTCCCCCGCCCGCGCCTTGAGGGCACGCTCCTGCACCTGGTTGGCACGGCGCACCTCCACCAGGGCGCCGTCGGCGTCTCCCCGCTGCAGGTAGTTGAGGGCCAGATAGTGATGCAACATGGTGCGCTCATAATCCGGCGTCAGGTAGGCCATGCTCTGATCGTTGGTGAGCAGGCTGCCCGCCTGACCCAGCCCCTGGCTCAGCCGGTATTGGGCCTGATTGTCTTCCCACTCGAGGCGGCTGTCGGCGGCGGCGAAGGCCTGCTTGCTGCCCGCATCCTGACCGGCCAACCAGGCGATGCGGCCCTGCTCGAGCCGGTCCAGCACATAGGTGTCGTCCCCCAGGGTGGACTCGCGCACTTCGGGCAGCGCCTCGGCGACGTGCCCCAGCAGCAGCTGGTTGCGCAGGGGCACCATCTGATCGGAATAGGAGACGAACATGTCCTGCCAGTGGGAGGCGCAGCCCCCCAGCAGGGCACTGGCCAGCAGGAGGCCGGCCAGACGGGGAAAGCGGTGCATCACAGGCAGAGCAGCGGCCCCAGGGATTGACCCCCTACCAGATGCATGTGGATGTGATAGACCTCCTGCCCGCCGTGGCGATTGCAGTTCATGATCAGGCGATAGCCATCCTCGGCGATCCCGGCCTCGCTGGCCAGCTTGCGGGCCACTGTGAACATGCGACCGAGGGCCAGCTCATGTTCGGCTTCCACGTCGTTGACCGTGGGGATCAGCACGTTGGGAATGATCAGGATATGGGTCTTGGCCTTGGGCTGGATGTCCCGGAATGCGGTCACCAGATCGTCTTGATAAAGGATGTCGGCGGGGATCTCTTTACGGATGATTTTGCTGAAAATGGTTTCTTGCGCCATGGATAACTCCTTTATATGAAAAAGAAAATTCAACACCAACCTCAAGCGGCTCCCGAGGTGGCCATCAGGGCCCGCCAAGTGTGACACAAGCCGACATTTGACACAGCCGTTGTCCCATTCTCTTCAGTTATTGTTAAAAATACCGATAGCCGGAAGACGTCAGATGGCGTCGCTCGCCCAGGGTGGTAGCAGGGTATCAAATGGACGGGGTATTCAGGCAAGGGACTTTTGCATATACAGCGGGACAATAATGAAACAAACAATGTCAGACCTCTCCATCTTGCAGAGGGTCTATTTAGGCTTTGCCATTCTGGTGGCCGTGATGGCGGCCACCTCGGTACTCACCTTTCGCAGCCAGAGCGAGCTCAATCAGGCGCTGGATCAGGTCACCCGGCAATCCATGCCGCTGGTGATCGCCAGCAGTCAGACCCAGATCAGCCTGCTCAGCGCCAACAAGTGGCTCACCGACGTGCTGACCGAGCAGGATCCCAAGCAGATCCCGGCCGAGGTGGCCGAGCTGCAACAGGCCAAGGCCCAGGTCGACAAGACGCTCGCCACCCTCAGCCGGCAGGCGGCGGCACACCCTGAGCTGCAGGGGGAGATGGCGGCACTGAGCAAGCTGGTCGGCGACTATCTGCAACTGACCGGCACCCTACCCACCGAGCATCAGGCCCTGCTCACCCGCTTGCACAAGGTGAACCAGGCCAAGGGACAGTTTCAGGTCAGCCTGCCCCAGTTCAAGAAAAACCTCGGCGACATGATGGTCACCATAGACGACAGCTTCATCAAGATGCTGTCCGAGACCCTGACCACCAAGCTCTCCGCCATCGAGCTCTCCACCATGGATGCGCTCAACCAGAGCATACCCGCTCCCATCGAGGGGGCGCTCAAGCGCAACAAGATGCAGATCGAGGGGTTCAACAGCACCATCAAGGATCTGCAGGGGGAGCTCAAGAACTTCGACAATGACATGGGCCACTACGTGCACGGCTTCGTGCGCGACACGACCGCCAGCGAAGGGGTGCTCTCCCAGTACCTGGCGCTGATGCAGCAACAGGAGCAAATGCGCGAGCAGAGCAAGCAGGCCAGCAAGCTCATCGTCAGCATCCAGAGCAAGCTGGAGGGGATCACCGACCAGAGCCAGCAGTTGATGAACGCCAGTATTCGCGCCTCCGGCAAGGTGCAGGCCCAGAGCACGCTCACCCAGGGGATCAGCATCGCCATCGCCATCCTGGTGGCCATTCTGGTGGCCTACACCCTGGGCAAGGCGATTCGCCGCCCGCTCAAGGAGCTGCTGCGGGTGCTGACCGAGGTGACCCAGGGCGACATGACCCAACGCATCGGTTTTCGCAGCAAGAACGAGTTTGGCCAGCTCGGCAGCCAGATCAACCTGCTGATCCAGCAGATGGGGGACGTGCTGACCCAGCTCTCCCAGGCCTCGACCCAGCTCAACAACGCCGCCCACGACAACCGTCACACCACGGAATCGGTGCGGGCGGATCTGGAGAAACAGCGTCAGGAAACCGCCTCGGTCGCCGCCGCCATGACCCAGATGGAAGCCTCGGTGCGTGAAGTGGCCCAGGCGGCCAACCAGACCCTGGAGCGGGTGCAGGACGTGGAGAAAGCCTCCGAGACCGGCCGCAAGGTGATGGCGGGCAACATCACCACCACCCATCAGCTGGCGGGCAAGTTGCAGCAGACCGGCAAGGTGATCGGCGATGTCAGTGCCATGAGCAACCAGATAGGCAACATACTCGACGTCATTCGCGGCATCGCCGAGCAGACCAACCTGCTGGCGCTCAACGCCGCCATCGAGGCGGCCCGGGCCGGCGAGCAGGGCCGCGGCTTTGCGGTGGTGGCCGACGAGGTGCGCAGCCTGGCGGGGCGCACCGCCCAGTCCACCAGCGAGATCCAGACCATGATCGAGAACCTGCAGCAGGGGGTCGCCAAGGCGGTGACAGTGATGCAGGAGTGCTCCCGCGAGATGGACAGCTGCGTGGATCAGAGCTCCCACGCCAACAACGCCATGGAAGAGGTGCAGGGGATAGTGGTGCTGATCAGCGACATGTCGAGCCAGATAGCCTCCGCCGCCGAGCAGCAGCAGGCCACCAGCGCCGACATCGCCACCAACCTCAACCGCATCTCGGATATCTCGGATCTCAACTATCAGGGCATAGCCCGGGTGGCCGAGACCAGCCAGCAGCTCGACTCCCTGGCCGAGCAGCAGGAGAGCCTGGTCAAACGCTTCCGGCTCAGCGCCTGATGAGGGCGTCTGTTTTTCCATTGCCCTGACACGACAAGGCCCCGCAGATGCGGGGCCTTGCTTATTCTGGCAAGAATCGCGGGATCAGGCGTAGGCGATGGCGCCCTTGCCCACTCCTTCATAGGCCACGATTTTCACGAACTTGTCGCCCACCTGCTTCTTCACCTCGCGGGCTATGTAGCAGGCCAGCAGCTCTATGGTGGTGTCGGTGTCGATCATCTCCACCTCCCCCGCCGGCATGGCCAGCTGGAACAACCCCTGGGGGGCCACGTACTTGAAGCCGAGATACTGCTCGCCGGCATCCTTCAGGGTCGCCTCGGCCAGCTCGCTCAGGGAGAGTTCGGACAGGGCCACCTTGTCCTCTTCGGTGCCGAGGTAGATGTCGGCCCAGCGCTCGGCCCAGTTCAGCTCCAGCTCAGCGTCGCGCTCACCGTCCAGGTGGATCTCGATGGGAGAGCGATGGCCGTGGGCGATGCGCTGGCAGTTGCCATCGTGCTTTTTCAGGCCGTGGCTGTAGTGGTAGAAGGCGCCATCGATCTGCTCCTGGCGCAGGGTCAGCGACAGATCCTTGATGTTGCCGGGCAGCCGCTGAGCCAGCACAGCCAGCAGATAGCGGGTGACGGACTCCTTGTCGATCTGGGGCGCCGGGATGAAGGCAAAGCCCTGAGTGGGGCAACGCAGGTGAATGGAGCGACCCGGGCGCAGCAGATCCACCGTGCTCTCCTCCCCCTCCAGATGGGCCACATGGACCAAGGCGCACTCGGCCGGCACCAGCAGCTTGTGATCCACCTCTTCATCGATGATCGACTTGATCAGTTTTTTCACCCGACCAAAGTCCAGCAGCATGCTCATCTCGTTGAGCTCGCCGCTCATCTCGACATCCACCAGCCAGCTCTCCCCTACCATGCCACGGCGTTCACACAGGTAGCTGGAATCGATCACGGTCAAATCTCTTACAAATAACTTCATCAGTCAGGCCTTGCTACAGAGAAAGTGCAGTTTGCGATATTATGACCCGCGATCACTGACAAAGGAACCGGACTCCCCCATGAACAAATTGCTAATCAAGAATGCCACCCTGGTCAATGAAGGCCGCATCTATGCCTCGGATGTATTGATTGAAGGGGAACGGATCGCCCGGATCGCCCCTCACATAGAGGCGCCCGATGCCGTGGTGATAGATGCAGCAGGTCGTCACCTCATCCCGGGAATGATCGACGATCAGGTCCATTTCCGGGAACCGGGCCTGACCCACAAGGGGACCATCGCCAGTGAATCCCGGGCCGCCGTGGCAGGAGGCACCACCAGCTTCATGGAAATGCCCAACGTCAATCCCCAGACCACCACCCTCGATGCCCTCGAAGCCAAATACCAGATAGCCGCCAACTCCTCCGCCGCCAACTACAGCTTCTATCTCGGCGCCACCAACGACAACCTCGACGAGATCAAGCGCCTCGATCCCAAGCAGTCCTGCGGGGTCAAGGTGTTCATGGGTTCCTCTACCGGCAACATGCTGGTGGACAACCAGGAGACTCTGGCGGCGATTTTCCGCGAGAGCCCGGTGATGATAGTCACCCACTGCGAGGACACCCCCTCCATCAAGGTGCTGGAAGACGAGGCGCGCGCCAAGTGGGGCGAGGATGTGCCGATGCGCGAGCACGGCCGCATTCGCAATGACGAGGCCTGCTACAAGTCCTCCAGCATGGCGGTGGGTCTGGCGAAAAAGTACGGTGCCAAGCTGCACGTGCTGCACCTCACCTCCGCCAAGGAGCTGTCGCTGTTTACCGCCAGCCATGATCTCAGCGAGCTGAAAGACAAGAACATCACCGCCGAGGTGTGCGTCCACCACCTCTTCTTCAACGAGGCGGATTACGACACCCTGGGCAGCCAGATCAAGTGCAACCCGGCGGTGAAGACAGCCGCCGACCAGCACGCCCTGCTGGATGCGGTACGCAACGACGTGCTGGACATCATAGCCACAGACCATGCCCCCCACACCTGGGAGGAGAAGCAGAACAGCTACTTCAAGGCGCCGTCCGGCATCCCGCTGGTGCAGCACTCCATGCTGGCGCTGCTGGAGCTCTACCACAACGGCGTGTTTTCGCTGGAAACCATCGTCAAGAAAACCTCCCACGCGGTGGCCGAGCGCTTCCAGGTGCAGGATCGCGGCTACATTCGCGAGGGCTACTTCGCGGATCTGGTGCTGCTGGACCTGGGCAAGCCCTATGTGGTCAACGACAGCAACCTGCTCTACCTGTGCGGCTGGTCACCCTTCAACGGCTACCGCTTCCACAGCACTGTGGAGATGACCCTGGTCAACGGCCAGATCGCCTGGCAAAACGGTCAGGTCACCGATCAGGTGCTGGGCAAACGGCTGACCTTCAACCGCTGATCGCTTCATCGCCGATGCAAACGGCCGCCTCCGGGCGGCCGTTTGCATGGTGGGCTGAACAGTGGGTTAAAAAAGCCCCTGGCATGGGCCCTCGATGGCCTGATTTAGCGGCTTTGGCGGTACTTTGAGCGCCAATTGCTCGCAAAGCAGGCAAACAGTCTCAGAGTGGGATTTCCCCTGTTGACAGGGTCGGGTCATCTCCATAAACTCAGCCCCCGTCAGCCGAGCTGACTCCGTCGGTGTGTAGCGCAGCCAGGTAGCGCATCTGCATGGGGTGTAGAGGGTCGGAGGTTCGAATCCTCTCACACCGACCAAATTCCCCGAGAAAGGCCTTGTCAGATGACAAGGCCTTTTCTTTTTGGTGCGGCATAGCCCTAGCGGCACAACGCTGCCCGCATTGTGTCGCCGATCGGTTTGTGCTGTAGTGATGCCGTGTTTTGCCAACCGGTGTTCGAGATGCCCCCTCTCCGCGTCTTTTGCCATCGTCTGCTGTTGCTCGGCCTCGGCGCGGCCCTGCTGCTCGGCTGCGCCACCCCCTATCACAGCAAGCCATCGTTCTGGAACGGCCAGACCGGCTTCTCCCAGACCCGGCTTGCGCCCGACAAATGGCAGCTGGAATTTATTGGCAACGATCTGGTGAGCCGGGAAACCGCCCGCAAGTATGTGCTGAAACGGGCGGGCGAAGTGGCGCAAGCCGAAGGTTATCAGTGGCTTGAGGTCAATGAATTGACCCTGCAGCGGGATGCGGTCAGGGTGACACCAAGCCGCCCCCTGTTCGGGTTCGATGACGACGAGCCAGATCCCTTTCTGGATCAGCGCACCGTGGAGCACCGCATCTCGGCATTGCTCATATTTACCCTCACCCGCAGCGCAAAAAACGACCGAACCATGAAAGCTGATTATCTTGCAAACATTAAAATAAACGGCGATTAATATAGGTTAAATGCAAGATCCATATCACATACAACTAATGACAACATAAAATTCTGCTACAAGGCTCTGGATTTACCCCCCCGGATTAGGCATGCTGCCAGCACACCGGCTGTCAGGAATCTACGGCCCGGATCACAAAAACGGACTGAAGTGGCACCCCTGCCACCCTAAATGCTTTGCACTTATCAAAACTGGGACCCCCCCATGAAAATGAATAAATTGACGGCTGCCATCCTCATCGCGATGCTGGTTGGCATCCTGACTGGTCAGGGCTATCGCATGTTTGCCCCGGATCAGGCCGCTGGCTTTGCCAGTGACATCACCATACTGACCGACATCTTCCTGCGTCTGATCAAGATGATCATCGCTCCCCTTGTCTTCACCACCCTGGTGGTCGGCATCGCCAAGATGGGCGATACTCGCACAGTGGGGCGCATCGGTGCCAAGACCCTGGGCTGGTTCATGCTGGCCTCCCTGCTCTCCCTGACCCTGGGTCTGGTGATGGTCACCCTGATGCAACCGGGCGTGGGGCTCTCCCTCTCCCTGCCGGATGATGCCGCCAGTTCCGGCGTGGTCGCCGGTGCCATCTCCCTCAAGGACTTCGTCACCCACGCCATTCCGAAAAGCGTGGTTGAGGCCATGGCCACCAACGAGATCCTGCAGATAGTAGTGTTCTCCCTCTTCTTCGGGCTGGCCGCCGCCGCGCTGGGCGATGCCGCCAAACCCGTGGTCAAGCTGATGGCAAGCGCCGCCGAGATCATGCTGAAGGTGACCGGTTACGTGATGAACTTCGCGCCGTTCGCCGTGTTCGGTGCCATCGCCGCCATGGTAGCCAAGGAAGGGCTCGGCATACTCGCCACCTACGGCACCTTCATGGCCCAGTTCTATCTGGCCCTGGCCTGCCTCTGGCTGCTGCTCATCGCCATGGGCAGCCTGTTCATTCGCCGCCGCGTGTTGACCCTGCTGGCCATGATCCGCGAACCCATACTGCTGGCCTTCTCCACCGCCAGCTCCGAGGCCGCCTATCCCAAGACCCTGGATCGGCTGGAGAAGTTCGGCTGTGACAAGCGCATAGCCAGCTTCGTGCTGCCCATGGGCTACTCCTTCAACCTGGACGGCTCCATGATGTACTGCACCTTCGCGGTCATGTTCATCGCCCAGGCCTATGGCATAGAGCTCTCCCTGGCCCAGCAGATCACCATGCTGCTGTTGCTCATGGTCACCTCCAAGGGGATGGCCGGCGTGCCGCGCGCCTCTCTGGTGGTCATAGCCGCCACCCTGAACCAGTTCCATATTCCGGAAGCGGGCATCCTGCTGCTGCTCGGCATAGACCACTTCCTCGACATGGGTCGCTCCGCCACCAACGTGCTGGGCAACGCCATCGCCGCCAGCGTGGTGGCCAAGACCGAAGACAGCCTGGGTGAAACCGAGCCGCTGGGTGAGGCAGATACCGCCAAGGCGTGATTTATCCCGCCAGCAAGATACAAAACGGCCCGCAGATGCGGGCCATTTTTTTGGCTTGTGCCTGCTCCTTAGGGCGAGTTCAGCACCAGCGGCGTACCCGCCGGCAGTACTCTGCATACGCCTCGCCGAAACGGGCTCGCAGCGCCCGCTCTTCCGGCACGATTTGGAAGCGATCGAGCCAGCCCCACAGCAGCAACGGGCCAAGCCAGACGCCCGATCCCCCCAGATAGCAGGCCAGCGCCATCATCCAGCAGACCAGCCCCAGGTACATGGGGTTGCGGCTGAGACGGTAGAGCCCGCCCGTCACCAGCGCACTGGCCTGCTCGGGCCGCATCGGACTGACGGTGGTGCCCTGGCGGCGAAAACGCAGCAGGGCGCCAAACCCGAACACTCCTCCCAGCAGCACCAGCAACAGCGCCGGGACGGGCCACCCCTCCCCGGTTCCGCCCCACGCCACCATGCCCAGCGCCACTATGCCGAACAACAGCACGGGCGGCACACGACACTCTAGATCTATCATCTATTGACTCCCATGACAGGTGCCACAATCGACACCTTGCGATACACTTCCCGACGGGAATAGCGCCGTGGAAAATTGACAAAGTTCATAACAATAACAATGCCTTGGCTACACTCTATCCCATCTGCATGGCAAAGGCCGAGATCGGGTCGTCATGCACCTCAACCCCAACAATAAAAAAGGAACCACCCCATGCACAAGAAGACACTGCTGGCCACCTTGATCCTGGGCCTGCTGGCCGGTCAGGCCGTCGCCGCGCCCTACCTGCCGCTGGCAAGCGATCATCGCAATGGCGAGGTACAAACCGCCAGCAATGCCTGGCTGGAAGTCGACCTGACCGCCTTCGAGCACAACATCCAGACCCTCAAGGATCGCCTCGGTGACAAGGGCCCGCAGATCTGCGCCATCATGAAGGCAGACGCCTATGGGCACGGCATCGACCTGCTGGTGCCCTCGGTGGTCAAGGCCAACATCCCCTGCATCGGCATCGCCAGCAACGAAGAGGCCCGCGTGGCCCGAGAGAAGGGCTTCACCGGCCGCCTGATGCGGGTGCGATCTGCCACCCCGGACGAAGTGGAGCAGGCCCTGCCCTACAAGATGGAAGAGCTGATCGGCAGCCTGGTGAGCGCCCAGGGCATAGCCGACATCGCCCAGCGTCACCATACCAATATCCCGGTGCACATAGGTCTCAACTCCGCCGGCATGAGCCGCAACGGCATCGACCTGCGTCTGGCGGACTCCAAGGCCGATGCGCTGGCCATGCTCAAGCTCAAGGGGATCACCCCGGTCGGCATCATGACCCACTTCCCGGTGGAAGAGAAAGAGGACGTCAAGCTGGGGCTGGCCCAGTTCAAGCTGGACTCCCAGTGGCTGATCGAGGCGGGCAAGCTGGATCGCAGCAAGCTCACCATCCACGCCGCCAACTCCTTCGCCACCCTGGAAGTGCCGGACGCCTACTTCGACATGGTGCGCCCGGGCGGCCTGCTGTACGGCGACTCCATCCCCTCCTACACCGAATACAAGCGGGTCATGGCGTTCAAGACCCAGGTGGCCTCGGTCAACCACTACCCGGCCGGCAATACGGTCGGCTATGACCGCACCTTCACCCTCAAGCGCGACTCCTGGCTCGCCAACCTGCCGCTGGGTTACTCCGACGGCTACCGCCGTGCGCTGAGCAACAAGGCCTATGTGCTGATCCAGGGCCAGAAGGTGCCCGTGGTCGGCAAGACCTCCATGAACACCATCATGGTGGACGTGACCGATCTGAAAGGGGTGAAACCCGGCGACGAGGTGGTGCTGTTTGGTCGTCAGGGTGAGGCCGAGGTGAAGCAGGCAGATCTGGAGGAGTACAACGGCGCCCTGCTGGCAGACATGTACACCATCTGGGGCTACACCAACCCCAAGAAGATCAAGCGCTAAGCAACTCTCTGCCATAAAAAAGGGCTCCCGCGGGAGCCCTTGTTGTCAGTGCTTTATGGTCTGCCGCGTTCAAGCGGCCTTTTTGCGGGTCACCCAGAGGCTCAGCCCCATGGACGCCAGCAGGATCAGCGCCACCACACCCAGCGCTATGCCACTCAGGGGGATCTTGAACAGACCCCACCGAGATTATTTACAACGCCTTCAAGCGGCCTTTTTGCGGGTCACCCAGAGGCTCAGCCCCATGGAGGCCAGCAGGATCAGCGCCACAACGCCCAATGCGATGCCGGTCGGGATCTTGAACACATCCAGCAACAGCATCTTGACCCCGATGAACATCAGGATCAGCGCCAGGCCATATTTCAGCAGGGCGAAGCGCTCGGCCACCCCCGCCAGCAGGAAGTACATGGCGCGCAGGCCCATAATGGCGAAGATGTTGGAGGTCAGCACTATGAAGGGATCCGTGGTCACCGCGAAGATGGCCGGGATACTGTCCACCGCGAAGATGAGATCGCTCACCTCCACCAGCACCAGAATGAGCAGCAGCGGGGTGGCATAGCGCACACCGTCACGCCAGACGAAGAACTTCTCCCCCTCCAGGGTCTCGGTCACCTTGAAGCGACGGCGCATCCAGCCCAGCAGCGGGTTGTTGGCCAGATCCGGCTCCTTGTCGGCCGCCCACAGCATCTTGACCCCGGTCAGCAGCAGGAAGGCGCCGAACAGGTAGAGGATCCAGTGGAACTGCTCGATGAGCCAGCTGCCCGCGAACACCATGCCGGCCCGCATGACGATGGCACCCAGTACCCCGTACAGCAGCACCCGGCGCTGCAACTCGGCCGGTATGGCAAAGTAGCCGAACAGCATCAGCCAGACGAAGACGTTGTCCACCGCCAGCGCCTTCTCGATGAGGTAGCCGGTGAGGAACTCCAGCCCCTTCTGGTTGGCGATCTCGCGGCCTGCGCTGTGATCCAGCCAGAACCAGATGGCCAGGTTGAAGAGCAGGGCCACGCTGATCCAGATAAGGGACCAGATGCCCGCCTCTTTGAGGGACACCTTGTGCGCCTTGCCACCCCCGACAAAACGGATATCAATCCATAACAGGACCAGCACTATGCTGAAGAAACCGGTCCACATCCACCATTCACCCATTTTCACTTCTCCCAAAAACGACAAAACCCACGACCGAGAGGCGTGGGTTTGCGTTTGGAGCAGATACACCTTGCCTCTCGGCAAGGTCTCACTTACAGCTGATTTGCATCAACTGCCCGGCTGCCGGGTGCACTGCAGGATATGGGTGCACCGTAATGACGACAAACCAGCGAGAAGTTACTCCCCTTGTTGGGCGGATAATAACAGCGGCCAAAGGTAACGCCAAGAGACATCTTCACCTCTGGCCCAAATTAATCGGGGCACCACCAGGGTGCCCCGCAAACGCATTCAACAAACCGGCATCAAAGCGGATCGGCCTTGAGGCAGGAGACCGCATGGTCGAAGTTTCCCTCAAGCATGGGGCGGGTCTTGGCGCACTCGGGGCCAGCCACCGGGCAGCGGGTGCGAAACACGCAGCCGGACGGCGGGTTCATGGGCGATGGCAAGTCCCCTTCCAGGATCTGGATGACCTTGCTGCGCTCCAGATCCGGATCCGGAATGGGCACGGCCGACATCAGCGCCTTGGTATAGGGGTGCAGGGGGTTCGCGAAGATCTCCTTGCGCGTGCCCAGCTCCACCGCGTTGCCCAGATACATCACCAGCACCCGATCCGAGATGTGCTTGACCACCGACAGATCGTGGGCGATGAAGATGAGCGACAGCCCCATCTCCTTCTGGATAGCCTTGAGCAGGTTCACCACCTGAGCCTGGATGGAGACATCCAGCGCCGAGACAGGCTCGTCGCAGATGATCATCTTGGGCTCCAGGATCAGCGCCCGGGCGATGCCGATACGCTGGCACTGACCGCCGGAAAACTCGTGCGGGTAGCGGTTCACCAGGTTGGGCAAGAGGCCCACCTTGGTCATCATGGTGCGCACCTTCTCCTTCACCTGCTCTTTGGAGAGGTTCGGATAGAAGGTGATGAGCGGCTCGGCGATGATGTCGCCTATGGTCATGCGCGGATTCAGGGAGGCCAGCGGATCCTGGAAGATCATCTGGATCTCCTTGCGTTTCTCCCGCAGCGCCTTCTGGTCGAGCTTGGTCAGATCGTTGCCAAGCCACACCACCTTGCCGTCGGTGGCAGGCACCAGGCCGATGAGGGCACGGGCGAAGGTGGACTTGCCACAGCCGGACTCCCCCACCACACCCAGGGTCTCCCCTTCATACAGACGCAGGGTCACACCGTCTACCGCCTTCAACGCCGAGGGCTTGGCCCAGGGCCAGGCCCTGTCACTCTTGATGCTGAAGTGGACCTTGAGGTCGGACACTTCCAGCAGCAGTTTCTTGTCAGTACCCATTTAATTCGCCCCCTTGATCATGGCATCCGATACCCAATGGCAAGCCCGCTCACGGCCGTCGTTGAACGGCGTCAGGAGCATGGAGGATTGCTGGCCGCATATAACAGCATTCATACGCTCACCTCCTTGGCATTGATGGCATCAGATACCCAATGACAAGCCCGCTCACGGCCATCGTTGAACGGCGTCAGAACAGGTGACTGCTGGCCGCAAATCTCGTGTACCCGGTGGCAGCGCTCCTGGAAGGGGCAGCCGGTGGGCAGACGCAGCAGGTTGGGCGGATTGCCCGGAATGGTGGGCAGCTCTTCCCCTTCGGTGTCGAGGCGGGGAATGGCGCGCAGCAAGCCTTCGGTATAGGGATGGCTCGGACGATAGAAGATGTCGTTCACCCGGCCGTACTCCATGGTCCGACCGGCGTACATCACCAGCACCTTGTCACAGATGCCAGCCACCACGCCCAAGTCGTGGGTGATCATGATGATGGAGGTGTTGAACTCGCGCTTGAGCTCGCTCATCAGCGTCATGATCTGGGCCTGCACCGTCACGTCCAGCGCCGTGGTCGGCTCATCGGCGATGAGCAGCTGTGGCCGGCACAAGAGGGCCATGGCGATCATCACCCGCTGACGCATGCCACCGGAGAACTCGTGGGGGTACATGTTCATCCGCTTGCGCGACTCGGGGATCTTGACCGCATCCAGCATGCGCACCGACTCTTCGAACGCCTCGGCCTTGCTCACCCCCTTGTGCAGCATCAGCACTTCCATCAGCTGATCCTTCACCTTCATGTAGGGGTTCAGCGACGTCATGGGGTCCTGGAAGATCATGGCGATCTTCTCGGAGCGGATCTTGTTGAGCTTGTGCTCCGGCAGATTCAGGATCTCGTCGCCCTGAAACTTGGCCGAGCCCGTGATGATGCCGTTCTTGGCCAGCAGCCCCATAATGGCAAAGGCCGTCTGGGACTTGCCGGAGCCGGACTCGCCGACGATCCCCAGGGTCTCGCCAGCAGCGAGAGAGAAGTTGAGGTCGTTGACCGCCACCACATTGCCGTCCGGGGTCTTGAACTCGACCCGCAGATCTTTTACATCCAGTAATTTCATAAAAACTCCTTATCGATCCTTAGCCGCTCTTGTTATCGATCCTTCGGATCGAGTGCGTCACGCAGACCATCCCCGAGGAAGTTGAAGCAAAACAGGGTCACCACCATGAAACCGGCGGGGAACAAGAGTTGCCAGATGGCCACTTCCATCGACTTGGAGCCTTCATCCAGCAGGGCACCCCAGCTGGTCATGGGTTCCTGGACGCCGAGGCCCAGAAAACTCAGGAAGGATTCAAACATGATCATGCCCGGCACCAGCAAGGTGGCGTAGACGGCCACGATACCGAGCACGTTCGGTACTATGTGACGGGTGATGATCTTCCACTTGGAGACGCCACAGACGTGGGCCGCCTCGATAAACTCCTTGCTCTTGAGGCTCAGGGTCTGGCCTCGCACGATCCGCGCCATGTCGAGCCAGCTCACCGCACCGATGGCGATGAAGATGAGCGCCAGATTGCGGCCGAAGAAGGTCACCAGCATGATCACGAAGAACATGAAGGGGAAGGCGTTGAGGATCTCCAGCACGCGCATCATCAGGCTGTCGATCCGCCCGCCGATGAAGCCGGAGGCTGCGCCGTAGAGGGTGCCGATGACCACGGCCACCATGGCACCCATGATGCCGACCATCAGCGAGATGCGGCCGCCCAGCAGGGTGCGCACGAACAGATCGCGCCCCAGACTGTCGGTGCCGAACCAGTGGCCGGTTTCCATGTCAGGCGCGGCCTGCATGGCGCCCCAGTCCGGATCGTCGAAGGTGTATTGGGACAGGTGCGGCCCCACTATCACCGCCAGACCGATAATGGTCAGTATGATGAGGCTGGTCAGCGCCGCCTTGTTGCGCAGGAAACGGCGACGGGCATCCTTCCACAGGGAGCGCCCTTCCACCACTTCCACTTGCTGTGCGAACGCCGCTATGGCTTCGCGTTTCTCAGTTGTGACAACCATGATGTACTCCCGACTTAGTAACGGATCTTGGGATCGATAAAGGCATAGAGAATATCGACCACGGCGTTAAAGGTGATGGTGAGGGCGCCGACCAGAATGGTCAGCCCGAGCACCATGGAGTAATCACGGTTGAGTGCACCGTTGACGAACAGTTGACCTATCCCCGGCAGACCGAAGATGGTCTCGATCACCACGGACCCCGTGATGATGCCGACGAAGGCCGGGCCCAGATAGGAGACCACCGGCAGCATGGCCGGACGCAGCGCGTGCTTGAGGATGATGTGACGCAGCGGCAGGCCCTTGGCGCGGGCGGTACGGATGAAGTTGGAGTTCATGGTCTCGATCATGCTGCCGCGCATGATGCGCGAGATGGCGGAGATGTAGTACATCATCATGCCAAATACCGGCAGTACCATGAATTGCACCCCGCCCCCCTGCCAGCCACCGGCCGGGAACCAGCCCAGATAGATGCTGAAGAAGAGCACCAGCAAGGGTGCCAGCACAAAGCCCGGGATCACCACCCCGGCCATGGCCGACGACATCAAGAGATAGTCGATGAGGGTGTTCTGTTTCAAGGCCGCTATGGTGCCAAAGGTCACCCCCAGCAAGACGGCAAAGACGAAAGCCGCGCTCCCGATCTTGGCGGAAACAGGCAACGCCTGGCTCACCAGATCATTGACGCTAAAGTCCTTGTATTTGAAGGAAGGCCCCAGATCGCCCTGCACCAGGTTGCCAAGATAGGTGAGGTATTGCACGCCGATGGGCTTGTCCAGGCCGTACTTGGCCTCGATGTTGGCCAACACTTCCGGCGGCAGGGAACGTTCGCTGGTGAAGGGGTTACCCGGTGCGAAACGCATCATGAAGAAGGAGACGGTGATCAAGACCAGCAGAGTCGGGATCGCTTCCAGTAGACGTTTAAGAATGAATTTCAACATAGACAATTCCTGTCCTGTACTGCTTCCAAAGGGTCGCGGTTGTAATAAAGGCCCGCCGTCCGGCGGGCCTGCTTGTTATGCGACTTGTTATTTTACTCAGTGAGCAATGATATACATGTCTTTGCTGTAGAGGTTGTCCAGCGGGTTGGCCGGGTAGCCGCCCACGTAGGACTTGACCATGCGGGAGGTCACGTACTGATAGATGGGGGCAATTGGCATGTCCTTGGCCAGGATCTCTTCGGCCTGGACATAGAGCTTGTTGCGCGAGGCTTCATCCACCTGATCGCGAGACTCTGTCATCAGCTTGTCAAACACCGGGTTGGAGTACTTGCCGTCGTTGTTGCCGTGAGTGGTCTGCATCAGATCCAGCATGGAAGAGGCTTCGTTGTAGTCGGCGATCCAGCCGGCACGGCCCACGTCAAACTGACCCTGCTTCTTGGTCTCCAGGTAGGTTTTCCACTCCTGGTTCACCAGGCTCACCTGCACGCCCAGCTTCTTCCACATGGAAGCAACGGCGACCGCCACCTTCTTGTGGTTGTCGTCGGTGTTGTAGAGCAGCTCGAATTTCAGCGGCTTGCTGGCATCGAAACCGGCCTCTTCCAACAGGGCTTTGGCCTTGGTGTCACGCTCCGCCTGGGTCATCTTGGACCACTCGGGGGCCACCGGCTTGAAACCGTCCACGAAGTCAGGCACGAGCGTGTAGCCCGGGGTCTCACCCTTGCCCATCACCTTCTCGGCGATCACGTTGCGGTCGATGGCGTAGGAGAGTGCGGTCCGCACGCGCACGTCATCAAACGGCTTCTTCTTGAAGTTGTACTGGTAGTAGTAGGTACCGACGTAACCACTCACCTTCAGCTCATCGGGCTTCTCTTTCTTCATCTGCTTGAAGCGTTCGATGGGCATGTTGTAGGTGAGATCCACTTCGCCCGCCAGATAACGGTTCAGCTCGGCGTTGGTGGACTGGATCGGCAGGTAGGTGACGGTATTGATCACCGTCTTGGCGTTGTTCCAGTAGTTGGGGTTGCGCTCGATGTCGACGCGCTCGTTCACCACCCAGTCTTTCAGCTGATAGGCACCGTTGGATACCATGTTGCCGGGCTGGGTCCACTTGTCACCAAACTTCTCTACCACTTTCTTGGGCACAGGGTAGGTGGTGGTGTGGGAGAGCATGCTGACGAAGTAAGGGATCGCTTTTTCCAGCTGCACTTCGAAGGTGTAGTCGTCGACCGCCTTCACACCCAGGGTGTCAGACGGCTTCTTGCCGGCGATGATCTCGCTGGCATTGACTATGGTCGGGATCTCCAGATACCAGGAGTAGGGCGACGCAGTCTTGGGATCCACGGCCCGCTTGAAGGCGAACTCGAAATCGTGGGCTGTCACGGGATCCCCGTTGGACCACTTGGCATCTTTGCGCAGGTGGAACACGAAGTGTTTGTTGTCCTTGGTTTCCCAGGACTCGGCCACGGCAGGGAGCACTTCCCCCTTGGGGCCTGAACTCACGAGACCTTCGAACAGGTCACGCAGAATATTGGATTCAACCGTTCCTTCGGTTTTGTGGGGATCGAGCGTTGCCGGCTCGGAGCCATTGCCTTTCACCAACTGCTGAACATCAGCCAGCTTGGTGCCTGCGGGAACATCAGCGGCTTGCGCCACATTGACACCGCCAAACAGAGCTGCCACCAAGAGGGTATTAATCATTGTTTTTTTATGAGTCATTTCCATACTCCAACAAGAACATTCCATGCATTTGTCCATCAACGAGATAAGTACCTCGCTGCCAGCATAATTCCCTGACATTTCTGATAATGCAATAGATATTGTCAGGCGAGGCTGGGCTTCATGGTTAAAAAAACAGCTTTTAGCCAATTATTCAGCATTTAAATATAGCGTTGCGGACGTTTTTTATACAAACCCGCTCGATTCTAGGAAATGACCAACAAAAAAGAAACAATAAAAAGCCGGTCACGAGGACCGGCTCCGACAAAACAGACCTGAATCACATCAATCCGGGGAAGACCCCCTTGATCCCCGCCACCATGATCTCGATACCGAGCGACATCATGATGAGACCCATGATCCGGGTGACCACGTTGATGCCGGTGTTGCCCATCAGCTTGAACAGCAAGGGGGCAGCGCGGAAGATGAGCCAGGAGCAGAAGGCAAACACCATCACCACCAGCGACATGCCCAGCATCTGGGACCAGGTGCTCTGGCTGGCGTAGACAATAGAAGAAGAGATGGCTCCCGGGCCTGCCATCAGCGGCAGTGCCAGCGGCACCACAGCGACAGATTCCCGCGCGGCCAGTTCCCCTTTCTCCTGCTTGTTATGCTTCACCTCCCCCAGCTTGCCCTGCAGCATGGACCAGGCGATCAGGGTGATGAGCGAGCCGCCGGCGATGCGAAACGACGCCAGCGAGATGCCAAAACCGTCCAGGATCAGCTGCCCCATGTACATGGAGACCAGCAGGATGATCATCACCGCAATATTGGCTGTGGTGTTGGTCTTCATCCGCTCTTCCGGCGTTTGATGGCCGGTCAGACTGACAAAAACCGGCAGCAATCCCAACGGATTGATGATCGCGAACAAACCGATGAAAAACTTCAGATATAAAGAGACGTCAATTGCTGCCATAGGCGCCATCCAGAAGTAAGCAAGGCCACACGGGCCACCCCGATAAACCGAGCGTAAATTTACACCATGCCCTCAACCTTCACCAATCAAATAATCTCACCCTTTCCGTGGCTTTTCAGTTAGTTCCTCTAATGTATCGCCAAAATTCAACACATTGATTTGTTAATAAACATTGTCGCCATTTAACACTCTGGTAAAATCGCTTCGAGTTTTATGCGGTCACGGAGTTTGGGCGCAACATTTCCTCTCAGCAAACAAGGATTTTGTAATGATTGATACGGACATCAAGTTGCAATGGCACCTGGATTCGCTGCCGGCAGGCACGGTCGACCCCCTGCTCGGCTTTTTTGACCGGCTGCCGCTCGATCCCTACATCCAGGGCACCTTTCGGGAGCGTCGCTATGGCCGCGTCGAGAAAGAGGGTTCACGCTTCTTCCCTCTCGACAGTGGCGTCTTCTTTCAGGCCGCCGCCATCAACAAGTTCCTCGGGGATGTGCCCAGAACCTATGCCGAGCTGGACCCCGCCTTCGTCGCCCACCCCGCCTTCCAGCTGATGCTGACCCGCTTTGCCCGCCATATCCGGTTGGCGGATGGCAAGGCGATCGGCATTCACCAGATGCGGATCACCACGGGCCAGGGCGAGAGCGTGCCCCCCGCACCGGAAGGCGTCCATCAGGATGGTTTTGACTTCATCGGCGTGTTCTTTTGCGGCAGCGAGGGCGTCAGTGGCGGCGCACTTCAGCTCTATCATGGATTAAAAGAACAACCATTTTTTCAACAAGAATTAAACGCTGGTGGGTATCTGATCCTGGATGATCGCCGTTTCTATCACAATGCGGCCCCCATACTGCCCCTGGCCCCGACCCGAGGACACTGGGACGTGATAGTGCTAACTGCTTGAAAAATGGTGCGTGGCGCCCTGTTCACGCACCATTCAGCCCGCTTTTGCTCCACTCTACATTCGTGTAACATCCGGAAAACATGTATTGTGAAACAAAATTTCTTTTGTTCTTTTGTTACACATGATCCAGATCAAGTTTTTCTGAGTCAGCCCCGCTCTATAATCGACTCAGAAAGCAATTTAGTAAGGCATGTAAATACCCCCTTGTAGTGATTCTCGCCTTGACAGGGCGACTATAATTGCCGGGCATTGCCAAACTCTTACTAAACAGTTTTCAAATCATCAGGAGATAAACATGGCAGTAACCAATTTGGCTGAACTGGATGCACTGGTCGCCCGCGTCAAAGAAGCACAGCGTGAATTCGCCAGCTTCTCGCAAGAGCAGGTAGACAAGGTTTTCCGTGCCGCCGCCCTGGCCGCCAGCAATGCCCGTATCCCCCTGGCCCAGATGGCCGTGGAAGAGTCAGGCATGGGTATCATCGAAGACAAGGTTATCAAGAACCACTTCGCCTCCGAATACATCTACAACGCATACAAAGACGAGAAGACCTGCGGCGTCCTGAGCCAGGATGACGAGATGGGCACCATGATCATCGCCGAGCCGGTTGGTATCATTTGCGGTATCGTTCCGACCACCAACCCGACCGCTACCGCGATCTTCAAATCGTTGATCTCCCTGAAGACCCGCAACGCCATCATCTTCTCCCCGCACCCCCGCGCCAAGAACTCCACCAATACCGCTGCCAAGCTGGTACTGGATGCAGCCGTTGCCGCCGGTGCACCGAAAGACATCATCGGCTGGATCGATCAACCGTCCGTTGAGCTGTCCAACGCGCTGATGAAGCACAACGACATCAACCTGATCCTGGCCACAGGTGGCCCGGGCATGGTGAAAGCCGCTTACTCTTCCGGCAAGCCTGCTATCGGTGTAGGTGCCGGTAACGTGCCTATCGTCATCGACGAAACCGCCGATGTGAAACGTGCCGTCGCCTCCATTCTGATGTCCAAGACCTTCGACAACGGTGTGGTCTGTGCTTCCGAGCAAGCCGTCATCGTCGTTGACGCCATCTACAACCAGGTGAAAGAGCGTTTCTCCAACCACGATGGCTACATCCTGTCCAAAGATGAAGCGGACAAGGTACGTAAAGTGCTGCTGATCAACGGCGCGCTGAACGCAGATATCGTTGGCCAGCCGGCCACCAAGATCGCCGCCATGGCTGGCGTGACAGTGCCTGCCACCACCAAGATCCTGATCGGTGAAGGCCTGGAACTGTGCGCTGAAGATGAATTCGCTCACGAGAAGCTCTCTCCTACTCTGGGTATGTTCCGCGCCAAGAACTTCGAAGAAGCCGTCGAGATGGCCTGCACCATGGTCAACATCGGTGGTATCGGTCACACCTCTGGTCTGTACACCGACCAGGATCGCAACCAGGACCGTATCAGATACTTCGGCGACAAGATGAAGACCGCCCGTATCCTGATCAACACCCCCTCCACCCAGGGTGGTATCGGTGACCTGTACAACTTCGCTCTTGCTCCTTCCCTGACCCTGGGTTGCGGCTCCTGGAGTGGTAACTCCATCTCCGAGAACGTCGGTCCCAAGCACCTGATCAACAAGAAGACAGTCGCAAAACGGGCAGAAAATATGCTGTGGCACAAACTTCCGAAATCCATCTATTTCCGTCGTGGCTCCCTGCCAATCGCCCTCGGTGATCTGGAAGGCAAAAAGCGTGCAATGGTCGTCACCGACCGCTTCCTGTTCAACAACGGCTATGCCGACGACGTGGTTCGTCTGCTCAAGAAGCTGAACATGGAAGTGGAAGTATTCTACGAAGTAGAAGCTGACCCGACTCTGTCCATCGTCCGCAAGGGCGCCGAGATGGCGAACTCCTTCAAGCCTGATGTCATCATCGCGCTGGGTGGTGGTTCACCCATGGATGCGGCCAAAATCATGTGGGTCATGTACGAGCACCCGGATACTGCGTTCGAAGATCTGGCCATGCGCTTCATGGATATCCGCAAGCGTATCTACAAGTTCCCGAAAATGGGTGTGAAGGCCGAACTGGTCTGTATCACCACCACGTCCGGTACCGGTTCTGAAGTCACCCCGTTTGCGGTAGTAACCGACGACGCCACCGGCATGAAGTACCCGCTGGCCGACTACGAGCTGACCCCGAACATGGCCATCGTCGATGCCAACCTGGTCATGAACATGCCCAAGTCCCTGTGCGCCTTCGGTGGTGTGGATGCGGTCACTCACGCCATGGAAGCCTACGTTTCCGTACTGGCCAACGAGTACTCCGACGGTCAGGCGCTGCAAGCCCTGAAACTGCTGAAAGAGTACCTGCCGTCCAGCTACCAGAACGGTGCCAACGACCCGGTTGCTCGTGAGAAAGTACACAACGCGGCCACCATCGCCGGTATCGCGTTTGCCAACGCCTTCCTGGGTGTGTGCCACTCCATGGCACACAAACTGGGTGCTGAATTCCACATTCCGCACGGTCTGGCCAACGCCCTGCTGATCAGCAACGTGATCCGCTACAACGCCAACGACAACCCGACCAAGCAGACTGCGTTCTCCCAGTACGACCGTCCGCAAGCTCGCCGTCGTTATGCCGAAGTGGCTGACCACCTGGGCCTGAGCGCTGCCGGTGACCGTACCGCAGCCAAGATCGAGAAGCTGCTGACCTGGCTGGACGAGCTGAAAGCCACTCTGGGCATCCCGGCCTCCATCCGTGAAGCCGGCGTGAACGAAGCCGACTTCCTGGCCAAGGTTGACCAGCTGGCGCTGGAAGCCTTCGATGACCAGTGCACCGGTGCCAACCCGCGCTACCCGCTGATCACCGAGCTCAAAGCCATACTGATGGACACCTACTACGGCCGCCCCTTTACCGAGGAAGCCCGAGTAGCAACCAAGGTGGAAGCCAAGGTTGAGACCAAGGTGGACAACAAGAAAAAATCCAAGGCCTGATAATCGGACCTGAAGTAGAGAGCCCGCGCACATGCGCGGGCTTTTTTGTTTGTCTATCTCTCTAATTTTGCTAGCTTGTTGGTAGGCATTCATGAAATGCGAGTTAGCACATGGCGCTGATACAAGCCTCGATAGAGCAGTTACGGATCGGCCACTACATCCATCTCCCCACGGGATGGACCAGTCACCCTTTTATGTTCAATGCCTTCAAGATCAAGGATCAGCAGCAACTCGACATCATTCGCCATCTCGACCTCAATCTGTTGATGGTAGATCCGGACAAGAGCGATCTGCCCATAGAGCCCATCTTGCGCGGCGATATTCCCTCCGCCGGCCCCGATCTGTCGATCATCGACGAGGTCATAGACACGGGCCCGCCCCCCTTCGACGAGAAAGCCTTCCGCCGCTCCCTGCGCGCCGCCGACAAGGCCTTTGGTCAATCCATGTCCGAGCTGCGCGATGCGCTGGGGGCCCTCAACCTCAAGCCTGACGAGGGGCTGGCCAACACGGCGCAGATAGTGCGCAACGCCGCCGCCCGCATCAGTGAGCATGAGGGGCCGCTCGGCCTGCATCTCATTCGCAGCCCGCACACCGACATCCTGCTGCAACACAGCCTGAACGTGGCCTTCATCGCCATGCTGATGGCCCGGGAACTCGGCATGAACCCCATCGAGATCGAGGAGACGGGACTGGCGGGCCTGGTACACGATATCGGAGAGCTGAAGATCCCGAGCCAGATCACCCAGAAGCGGGGGGATCTCAACAAGTCAGAGCAGAACTTTCTCAAAATGCATCCCCAGTACGGGCTGGAGATGTTGACCCAGTTGCAGGCATTTGAGCCCAAGATCCGCCAGGTGGCCCATCTGCACCACGAGCGGCTTGATGGCAGCGGCTTTCCCCTCGGCATCAAGGGTGGCGAGATCCCGCCACTGGCACGGATCATCGGACTGGTGGACTACTATGACGAGCTGCTGCATCCGCGCAGCAGCGCCACTCCGGCGGCACCTAGCCAGGCCATCAGCCAGCTCTACAAGCTGTCCCAGAAGAAGTTCGATCAGGATCTGGTCAAGCTGCTGATCAAGGTCCTGGGTGTCTATCCCCCCGGCTCCCTGGTGCAGCTCTCCGACGACTCAGTGGCGCTGGTGCTCTCCACCGAGCCCACCATGCCCCTCAAACCCAAGGTGCTGCCCTACATCAAGGCACAGCGACCGGAAGGGGTGGCCATGCTGGATCTGCGGGAGGATGAGCGCACCATCAAGTCATTTATCAAGCAAGAAGACCTGGATGAGGGACAACGGCTGTTTTTCAACCTGACCCGGCGCTTCTGTTACTATTTTGCCTTCTGAGTTATCCCCAGAAGCTGGGGATAACTCATTGGACAAACCTGAATAATTGTCCAATCACCCTCAAAACGGTCCACTGCCGACCATGGATAAAAAACGCCCAGCCAGGGGGCTGGGCGGAGCATGCCACCTCCGTGTGGCGTATCCAGCGGATACATTCATGCTCCATCCAGCAATACCAACCCTTGGACGATTACACAAATATCAATTTAACATGCTGATTTGATATGGTTTTATTGCGCATTTCTGGCAAACTTCGCCCGCAATCGAGCACACATCGCTCACAGAACAAGATCCTGATCACACTTATTCATGGCTGCCGCTTTTTTCGGCTCGGACTCTGAGGAACGTTTTTTATGCAGTTGGTCCTCTCCCTGCTTCAACAGATGAGCGTCAGTCTGGTGATCGCCTATCTCTTCTCCAAGAGTCCGCTGCTGCGCCCCCTGGCCAACTATTCCGTCAGACTTCCTCACAAGATACTGATATACATCATTTTTTCTTGTTTTTGCATCCTGGGTACCTATGTGGGACTGGATATCGACGATGCCATCGCCAATACCCGTGCCGTCGGGGCCGTGCTGGGGGGGCTGCTGGGGGGCCCGCTGGTGGGCTTTCTGGTGGGACTGACCGGCGGTGTGCACCGCTACAGCCTGGGGGGATTCACCGATCTGGCCTGCGCCATCTCGACCACCTGCGAGGGGCTGCTGGGGGGGCTGGTACACTGGCGCCTGATGCGCTCTGGCAGGATGAATGCCCTGTTCGAACCCAGGATCGCCTTCTTCACCACCCTCTACGCCGAGATATTGCAGATGATCATCATACTGCTGGTGGCGACCCCGTTCGATCAGTCCCTGCTGCTGGTGCGCACCATAGCCACCCCCATGATCCTGGCCAACTCCTGCGGCGCGGCCCTGTTCATCAGCATGATCCGCGATCAGCAGCAGATGTATGAGAAGTTCTCCCGGGTCTTCTCCGCCAAGGCGCTCACCATCGCCAATCGCACCGTCGGCATCATGAGCCAGGGCTTCACTCCCGAGGCCAGCAACAAGATTGCCCACATCATTCAGGAAGAGACGGGGGTCGGCGCCGTCGCCATCACGGATACCGACAAGATCCTCGCCTTCATCGGCACCGGGGAAGATCACCACAAGCCGGGTACCCCCATCACCTCGGCCATTACCCTGCAGGCCATCGCCCGCAACAAGGTGCTGTTTGCCGATGGCAACAGCCAGCCCTATCGCTGCAGCATCTCGCCCCAGTGCCAGCTGGGCTCGGTGCTGGTGATCCCGCTGCACGGCGACGAGGGGGTGATAGGCACCATCAAGCTGTATGAACCCAAGAAGCGCTTGTTCCTCAAGATCAACCATACCCTGGGGGAAGGGATAGCCAACCTGCTGTCACAGCAGTTGCTGACCGGCCGGCTGGAACAGCAGCAGCGCCTGCTGGTGCAATCCGAGCTCAAACTCATCCAGGCCCAGATCAACCCCCATTTCCTGTTCAATACCCTCAACACCATCAGCGCCATCACCCGACGGGAGCCCGAGCGGGCACGTCAGCTGCTGCTGCACCTCTCCTTGTTCTTTCGCAAGAACCTCAAGCGCCAGAGCGGGTTGGCCAGCCTGCAGGAGGAGCAGGAGCACTGCCAATCCTATCTCGAGATAGAGCTGGCCCGCTTTGGCGATCGGCTGACCGTCATCAACGAGATCCCGCCCCATCTGGCCGGCCTGACGCTGCCGAGTTTTACCCTGCAACCCCTCATCGAGAATGCCATCAAGCACGGCATCTCCACCTTGCTGGAGCAGGGCCGTATCCGTCTTTATGCCGAAGAGAGCCAGGAGAGCGTGACCATCTGCGTGGAGGACAATGCCGGCACCTGGCAGGAGGGACCGGCGGGGGATGGGCTCGGCATGACCATAGTGGATCGGCGCCTCAAGAGCGCCTTCGGCAGCCGGTATGGCATCCGCGTCAGCTGCGAACCCGAGTGCTGGACCCGGGTCGCGTTCACCCTGCCCAGGGAGGCGTCATGACCAGAAGCGACCCCTCGCCCCGGATGATCCGCCCGGCCAACTCCTTGCATTCCCATTCCTCGCCGTTCACGCACCATCACGATGTTCAGGAGAGCGCATGATCCGCACACTCATAGTCGATGACGAACCCTATGCCCGCGAGGAGCTGGCCCAGCACCTGGCAGGCGATCCCGATATCGAGATCCAGGGGCTGGCGGCCAACGCCATCGAGGCACTGCCCCTGATCCAGCGGCTCAAACCGGACGTGGTATTCCTCGATATCCAGATGCCCAAGCTGAGCGGCATGGAACTGGTGGCCATGCTCGATCCCCTGCCCCGCATCGTGTTTGTCACCGCCTTCGACGACTACGCCATTCAGGCATTCGAGGAGAACGCCTTCGACTACCTGCTCAAACCGGTGGAGCCGGCACGCCTCGCCAAGACGCTGGCTCGCCTCAAGCAGGATCTCACCCCGCAGCCCATCGCCTCGCTGGCGCCGGCCATCCGCCACATTCCCGGCTATCTGCACAACCGGGTGCGGCTGCTGCCCATCGAGCAGGTGGAGTACGCCTTCTCCGATCTCGGCGGGGTACACGTCGCCTGCCAGGGCGAGCTGTTTCACACCCAGCTCACCCTGAAATCATTGGAGGAGAAGACACCCCTGCTGCGCTGCCACCGCCAATATCTGGTGGCGCCGGGGGCCATCTTCGAGATCCAGCTGCTGGAAAACCAGCTGGCGGAGATAGTGACGCCAAGCGATGCCCGGTTGCCGGTCAGCCGCCGCTACCTCAAGGAGCTCAAAGACGAACTGGGGCTCGAATAACGGCGCGGGATTGTGCGCGGGATCACAGCCGGCGACCGCTCGGGTCGCCATGGCGCCGCTCACCACGTTTCACCTGCCCTCCGGGGACGCCCCCTCTAGACTCGCTACGCACACCATAAAATAACAATGATGGAGCGTAACAATGATCTGGTTCTTCCTCTGTGTCGGCTTGCTGATCGCCGGCTACTTTATCTACGGCAAGTTCATCGAGCGGATATTCGGCCCGAAACCCGAGCGCGCCACCCCCGCCATCACCATGGCTGACGGGGTGGACTATGTGCCCATGTCGGACAAGAAAGTCTACCTGGTACAACTGCTCAACATCGCCGGCGTCGGCCCCATCTTCGGCCCCATACTGGGTGCCCTCTACGGCCCGGTCGCCATGCTCTGGATCGTATTCGGCTGCATCTTCGCCGGCGCGGTACACGATTACTTCTCCGGCATGCTGTCGGTGCGCGCCAAGGGCGCCTCGGTGCCGACCGTGGTCGGCGAGCACCTGGGCACAGCCGCCAAACACTTCATGAACCTGTTCGCCGTGGTGCTCTTGATGCTGGTGGGCGTGGTGTTCGTGCTGAGCCCGGCGGGCCTCTTGGCCAACCTCACCTCCATCGATCTGGTCTACTGGATAGTGGCCATCTTTGCCTACTACATACTCGCCACCATAGTGCCCATCGACAAGATCATTGGCCGTTTCTACCCCATCTTCGGCGCCCTGCTGGTATTCATGTCGGTCGGCCTCATCATAGGGCTCATCGTCTCCGGCAAGGGCTTCTACAACACGGGGATGGATTTCTCCAACCTGCACCCGACCGAGTTGCCGCTCTGGCCGCTGCTGTTCATCACCATCGCCTGTGGCGCCGTGTCGGGTTTTCACGCCACCCAGTCCCCGCTGATGGCGCGCTGCATGCAAAACGAGAAGTCCGGCCGCTTCATCTTCTACGGCGCCATGATAGGTGAAGGGGTCATCGCCCTCATCTGGTGCACCCTGGGGCTCTCCTTCTACGACAGCACGGAAGCCCTCAACGCCACCATGGCCAACGGCGGGCCGGCGGCCGTGGTGCACGAAGTCTCCACCAGCCTGCTCGGCACGGTCGGCGGTATCCTCGCCATCCTCGGCGTGGTGATCCTGCCCATCACCTCCGGTGATACGGCGTTTCGCAGTGCCCGCCTGATCGTGGCCGACTTCCTGCACCTGACCCAGAAACCCATGGCCAAACGCCTGCTGATCGCCGTGCCCATGTTCATCCTCGGCTTCCTCATCTCCAAGGCGGAATTTGGCATCATCTGGCGCTATTTTGGCTGGGCCAACCAGACCACGGCCGTCATCATGCTATGGACTGCGGCGGCCTATCTGGCCAAAGAGGGCAAGCTGCACTGGGTCTGCACCATTCCCGCCATCTTCATGACAGCCGTGGTGTTCACCTATCTCGCCAACGCCCCCATAGGTTTCGGGCTGGAGATGGGTATCTCCACCATCATAGGCCTCACCTGCACCCTGGTGACGACGGTGGCCTTCCTGGTGAAATTCAGACCGGCACTGGTGAGCAGCACCAGCGAAAGCTAGTCTGCTCAAAAAATTGAAAAAGGGAGCCTCATCGGCTCCCTTTTCTCTGCTCATTTCACGCCAGTGATGCCATACTTCCCCCGTAAGTCCTTGTCATCGATACGACTTTTCGGACTGGTGACGAATGGCATACCATCATTTTTGACGACTTCAGGCTGACTTAAGCTCCGGTACAAGAATATCGCTTAAGATGCCGTGCTAAAAAACGATAAATGTGTGATTCCCAATTGCTTTATAGAAAATTGAACTCAATGATTGGTTGTACATCAAACCGCTGGAGACCCCCATGTTCCTTGATTATTTTGCCCTTGGCCTGCTCTTCTTCGTCGGGCTGGTCATGTTCTACGGGATCATAGTGATCCACGACATTCCTTATGAAATAGCCAAGCACCGCCAGCACCCCCATCAGGACGCCATTCACGTGGCGGGATGGGTCAGTCTGTTTACCCTGCACGTGCTCTGGCCCTTCCTCTGGATCTGGGCCACCCTCTATCGCCCCGAGCGGGGATGGGGCTTCAACCAGCGCCTGCAGCAGGATGAGGACGAGATACAACTGCTCAAGCAGGAACTCGCCGATCTCAAGACGCGCATCAATACCATCGAACAGACTGAACAACAGGGATAACTCATGGACCTGCTACTGATCCTGACCTACACGGCACTGTGCGTGGCCGTGTTCAAGATTTTCCGCATTCCTCTCAACAAATGGACAGTGCCCACGGCGGCGCTGGGCGGCGTGCTCATCATAGGTACCCTGATCATATTGATGAACTACAACCACCCTTACTCTGAGATGGCGCGCAACTACTATATCTCCACCCCGATAGTGCCGCTGGTGAAGGGTCGCGTGGTCGAGGTGCCGGTCAAGCCGAACCAGAAGGTGAAACAGGGGGATGTGCTGTTTCGTATCGAGGCAGACCCCTTCGAACAACAGGTTGCCAGCCTGCAGGCGCGGCTCCAGTCCAATCAGGATCACGTCAAATCCATCCAGGCCAGGCTGAGATCCGCCAGGCTGGATCTCGGCCGCTCCCAGGAGCTGGTGCGCCGTGGTGTCGGCAAGCAGCGGGATCTCGACGTGAGCCAGGCCAATGTCGACGATCTGGTCTCCCAGCTGGATCAGCAGCAAGCCCTGTTCAACGATGTGCAGGCCCAGCTGAAGAAGGCCCAGTATGACCTGGAGCAAACCGTGGTGCGCGCCCCCTCGGACGGCTTCGTGCTGCAACTGGCGCTGCGTCCCGGCATGATTGCCACCCCCTACCTCTACCGTCCCGTCATGACCTTCGTGCACCAGAGCGAGAACTACTATGTGGGCTGGTTCTGGCAAAACAGCATGCAGCGTCTGGCCATCGGCGATGAGGCCGAGGTGGTGATAGACGGCATCCCGGGCAAGATCTTCAAGGGAGAAGTGACCATAGTGGTGCCCGCCATCGCCGCCGGGAACGTGCAGGCCAACATGGGGCTGCTGGATCAGAGCACGGCCCAGCGCCCGGGCCGCCTGCCGGTCACCATCAAGATCACAGATCCCGAGTGGCCCAAGTATCAGGTGATCGCCGGTGCCAGCGGCCAGGCTGCCATCTATACCCAGCATTTCCACCACGTATCTGTGATGCGCAAAGTGCTGCTGCGCATGGCAAGCTGGATGAACTACGTCTTCCCCTTCCATTAATCAAGGCAAGAGTCCCTGCGGGCCGGCATCATGCCGGCCCGCTGTTTTTGTGGCCCCAAGATCCCTATAATGGCGCCATCCTGCACCACAGCCGTTCCCCATGTTCGTTCTCAGACCCTATCAAACCGACGCCGTCAATGCCGTGATCAGCCACTTTCGCCAGCACCCGGATCCCGCCGTGGTGGTGCTGCCCACTGGCGCCGGCAAGAGCCTGGTGATCGCCGAGCTGGCCCGCAAGGCCCGTGGCCGCGTGCTGGTGCTGGCTCACGTCAAGGAGCTGGTGGAGCAGAACCACGCCAAGTACGAGGCCTGGGATCTCAAGGCGGACATCTTCGCCGCCGGCCTTGCCCGCAAGGAAGCCAGCGCCCAGGTGGTGTTCGGTTCGGTGCAGTCGGTGGCGCGCAATCTGGACGCCTTCGACGGTGCCTTCTCGCTGCTCATCATAGACGAGTGTCATCGAGTGTCGCTTGAGGATGACAGCCAGTACCATCAGGTGATCGACCATCTCAAGGCCGCCAACCCGGCCCTCAAGATCCTCGGCCTCACCGCCACCCCGTACCGGCTGGGCCTTGGCTGGATTTACCGGCGCCACTACCACGGCATGGTCAAGAGCCACGGCGAACGGCTGTTCGGCGACTGCGTGTTCGAGCTGCACCTGCGCTTCATGGTCAAGAACGGCTACCTGACGCCGCCCCGTCTCGTCGATGCCCCCATAGTCCACTACGACTTCAGCAAGCTGGTGCCACGCGAAAACGGCCTGTTCAGCGAGGCGGATCTCAACGGCGAGCTCAAGCGCCAGCAGAGGGTCACCCCCCATATCCTGAGCCAGGTACTGGAGTACGCCGCCGATCGGCAAGGGGTGATGATCTTCGCCGCCACCGTCGAGCATGCCCGCGAAATTCACGGCCTGCTCGGCGCCAAAGGAGAGAAGGCAGCCCTGATCACGGGCGAGACGCCGGGGCCGGAGCGCGATGCCCTCATCCATGCCTTCAAGGCGCGAACGCTCAAGTTTCTGGTCAACGTGGCCGTGCTCACCACCGGCTTTGACGCCCCCCACGTGGATCTCATCGTCATGCTGCGTCCCACAGAGTCGGTCTCCCTCTATCAGCAGATCGTCGGCCGCGGCCTGCGCCTCTCGCCGGGCAAGTCCGATTGTCTGGTGCTCGACTATGCGGGCAACAACTTCAATCTGTTTGCTCCCGAGGTGGGGGAGCCCAGACCCCACGCTGGCACAGAGCCGGTGCAGGTGCCCTGCCCCGCCTGCGGCTTTGCCAACACCTTCTGGGGCAAGACCGACGAGGATGGCAAGGTGATCGAGCACTACGGTCGCCGCTGTCAGGGCTTGTTTGAAGATGACGAGGGCAACCGCGAGGAGTGCGACTATCGCTTTCGGTCAAAAATCTGCCCCGCCTGCGGCGCCGAAAACGACATCGCCGTCCGCCGCTGCCAGAGCTGCGATCAGCTGCTGGTGGATCCGGACGACAAACTCAAGGAGGCGCTCAATCTCAAGGATTGCATGGTGATCCGCTGCGCCGGCCTCACCCTGGCTGCGGGTCGTGGTAAACAAGGGGAACGGCTGGAGGTGACCTACCACGACGAGGATGGTCTCACCCTCAATGAGTACTTCGGATTTCACTCCCAGGGTGCGCGGCGCTTGTTTCAACAGGTCTTTGTGCGTCATCATTGGCCCGCTCCGGGTCTGGAACCCGAATTTGCCACCCTGGCGAGCGTGCTGGCGGCGCAAAGCCAGTTTCGCCACCCCGATTTCGTCATCGCCCGCAAATCGGGGCGGTTCTGGCAGATAAAAGAGAAGATTTTTGATTATGACGGCCGCTATCGCACCGCCAACGCCCCGGCGTGACGGCAACAGGCGGCCGGCATAATGGACTGCTTTACCACAGTCGATCCCGCATCGGTTGGTGAAACAAGGTTGAATTGTCAGGGCCGGCACCACTGCCGGGCCCCTTCGTCACGTTTAGAGGATGTTATGCAGCGGCTGTTGATTGGTTTTTGTGCTCTGTTTTCCATGGTGGCTCAGGCTGCCCCGCTGACCCCACCCAAGGGGGGCCAGTACGCCATCATAGTGCAGGGCAATGGCGGGGTGGAGTTTGCCCGCCACGCCGATGACATGATAGCGCCCGCCTCCACCATGAAGGTGCTGACCGCGCTCGCCGCCCGCCTCGAGCTCGGCGCCGACTTCCGCTTTGCCACCGACATCCAGGCCCAGCCTGGCGCCAAACAGGGTGACGCCATCAAGGGCGACATCTGGATCAACTTCGTCGGCGACCCCACTCTGTCACGGATGGATCTGCTGGCCCTGTTCAAGCAGCTCGGGGTCAACCGCATCCAGGGCAACGTCTACGTCAACACAGGCGCCTACAACGGCTATGAGCGCGGCAACGGCTGGTCGTGGGGGGATCAGACTCTCTGCTTCGCCGCCCCCGTCTCCTCCGTCATCATCGACAAAAACTGCGCCTATGGCACCATCACGGCCACCCAGATTGGCAAACCCGCCACCGGCAACGTGGCCACAGGCGTGCCCATCGGCATCGGCGCCGACAACGTGGAAGTGATGAGCTATGGCGACATGGCGCGCCAGTTCTGCGCGCTGGAAGTGGACATGGCCAAGGGCAACTTCTACGAGCTCAAGGGCTGCATCACCCCGAACAAGGAGCCGCAGGGTCTGCGTTTTGCCATTCACGACGTGGAAGCCTGGGGCTGGGACAACATTCGCTGGGCCATGGACAGAGCCGGCATCAAGCATGAGGGATTGCTGCGCGTGACCCACAAGGCACCGGAAGGGGCAGAGACCCTGGGCACCCACTATTCGGTCTCATTGCCCATCATGCTCTCCAAGATGCTCAAAAAGTCCGACAACCTCTACGCCGACACCTTCCTGAAGACGGTGGGCCGCCACTACTACAACAAGCCGGGCAGCTATCGCAGCGGCACCATGGCGGTGCGCGCCATCCTGACCAAGAACGGCATAGACTTGGGCAACGCCACCCTGGCCGATGGCTCGGGTCTCTCGGCCCACAACCTCATCAGTGCCCGCCAGATGCTGTCTGTGCTCACCTTCATCCAGAAAAACGACGCCGAACTCGGCTTCATCAAGCTGCTGCCCAGCGCTCAGGTGGATGGCACCCTGGCATGGCGGCGCAGCGTCACCGCCCCCATGATGAAAAACAAGGTGCACGCCAAGACAGGTACCATCACGGGCACCTCCAACCTGGCCGGCTTCATCGATACCGCCGGGGGGCAGCGCAAGGCCTTCGTAATGTTCCAGCGCGGCCTGTCGCAGGATCCCGCCACCCATGAACGCTACCGTGCCAGCAAGGCTGTCTGGCCCTGGACAGTGTTCGAAAAGGGCGTGCTGGAGAGTATCTACCAGCAACAACCCATCCAGATCATCGAGCAGTAATGTGGGGAGCCACGTTGCCAGCAAGGTGGCTTATCGGATATGGCGAACGGCCGTATCGACAATTTCCACTTTGACTAGCCACGAGGCGGGGCTATGCTGTGCCCTGCTTCATATCAACGGAGAGAGAACATGTTTGCAGTGATTTTTGGTCGTCCCGGTTGCCCCTATTGTGTCCGTGCCAAGCAGATCGCCGAGCAGCTGGTTGAGCAGCGTGACGATTTCAAATTCCGCTACGTGGACATCCACGCCGAAGGCATCACCAAGGAAGATCTGGCCAAGAGCGCCGGCAAGCCGGTCAACACAGTGCCGCAAATCTTCCTGGACGAGCAGCACATCGGTGGCTGCACCGATTTCGAAGCCTATGCCAAAGAGAACCTGGGTCTCTACCAGTAAGCTCCCTAGCATGGAAAAAAGGCGCCTGATGGCGCCTTTTTTTATGGTGCAAACCGCCGCTCAGCCCGCGGTCGGGGTGAAGCGGCTCACCACCTGGCCCTGATGCTCGATCCACTCCATGAACATGGCCACAGGGCGGGCATAAACGGCTCCATCCTGCTCGGATTGATAGATCACCAGCTGCTCCTGGGTTTCGGTGTGCAGGGCCAGGGTGAGCACCTGATAATAGCCTCCCTTGAAGTGGCGATAACGGCCGGGCGCGGGTGCGTGCATGGAGATACCTCGACAGATGATGAAAATGGGCCCGGCGACGATGTGCCAAGGCCCCGCAAGGGGGACAGGCCAGGATTTTTTACGCAAGCCAATCGTGCCATTGGATGCGAATATTTCAACACAGTCGGGTAGCTTTGTTAATCAGCCCCTCATCTTTCACTGGTGAACCTCGGTTCACACAAACGATCGTGCTGAATTTAACGTTTCAGCAACCCTGTTTTAGGGCTAAAAATCAGGGAATTCTACTAAAAAGAAGATTGTTCTAGCATTCAATTCTGTGAAGAATAGGGGAAAAGAAATTTGATACTAAAAATCGCCTTTTTCGCCAACGCGTCCCCACGGGGAAGGAAGCACACTCACCATGTTCACTATCGACAAGTCGCACAAGCTCGACGATGTCTGCTATGACATCCGCGGCCCGGTGCATAAAGAAGCTCGCCGTCTCGAAGACGAAGGCCACCGCATCATCAAGCTCAACATCGGCAACCCGGCCCCGTTCGGTTTCGATGCGCCGGAAGAGATCATCAAGGACGTGATCCTCAACATGCCGCTGAGCCAGGGCTACTGCGACTCCAAGGGGCTCTTCTCGGCCCGCAAGGCGGTGATGCAGTACTACCAGCAAAAAGGAATGCGCAAGGTCGATATCGACGACATCTACATCGGCAATGGCGCCAGCGAACTTATCGTGATGGCCATGCAGGCGCTGCTCAACAACGGCGACGAGATGCTGGTGCCCTCCCCCGACTATCCGCTGTGGACCGCAGCCGTCACCCTCTCCGGTGGCCATGCGGTGCACTACCGCTGCGACGAAGGGGCCGACTGGTATCCAGACCTGGACGACATCCGCGCCCGCATCACACCGCGCACCCGCGGCCTGGTGCTGATCAACCCCAACAACCCGACCGGCGCCGTCTACGGCAGCGAGTTCCTGCTGGAGGTGATCGAGATAGCCCGCCAGCACAACCTCATCATCTTCGCCGACGAGATCTACGACAAGATCCTCTACGACGACATCTCCCACACCAGCGTCTGCACCCTGTGCGACGATGTGATGGTGGTGACCTTCAACGGCCTCTCCAAGGCCTACCGCGCCTGTGGTTTCCGCCAGGGCTGGATGGTCATCACCGGGCCCAAGGGACGCGCCAAGGGGTACATCGAGGGGCTGGAGATGCTGGCCTCCATGCGACTGTGTGCCAACGTGCCGATGCAGCACGCCATCCAGACCGCGCTCGGTGGCTACCAGAGCATCAACGAGCTGATCCTGCCGGGTGGTCGCCTGCGCAAGCAGCGGGACAAGGCATGGGAGCTCCTGAACGAGATCCCCGGCGTCTCCTGCGTCAAGCCCAAGGGGGCGCTCTACATGTTCCCGCGCCTGGATCCCAAGGTGTACGACATTCGCGACGACCAGAAGATGGTGTTCGACCTGCTGCAGCAAGAGAAACTGCTGCTGGTGCAGGGCACAGGCTTCAACTGGCCGGCGCCGGATCACTTCCGGCTGGTGTTCCTGCCCCGTGAAGAGGAGCTGGAAGAGGCCATCGGTCGTCTCGCCCGCTTCCTCAAGGGCTACAAACAGTAAGCACGGCTCATGAAAAAGGCTCCCTCGGGAGCCTTTTTGTTATCTGTCGTTTGCAGCTGAATCATCAGCCGTGCAACAAAGTGCCAGCCACCAGCACCGCCATGGTGATGAGGGCCACCCCGACGATGAAGGGCAGCACCCAGCGCACGAAGCGATCGTAGGGGATCCCGGCCAGCGCCAGCCCCGCCACCAGATGGGCGGCGGTGGGAGCGAACAGGTTGATCCAGCCGGAGGCGGATTGATAGGCGGTGATCACCAGATCCCGGGAGATGCCGGAGAAGTCCGCCAGTGGCCCCATCAGCGGCATGGAAACGGTCGCCAGCCCCGAGGTGGAGGGAATAAAAAAGCTCAGGATGATGTGCACCAGATAGGCCATCAGGATGAAGACCGACGAGGAGAGGCCGGTCACCAGCCCCTCGGCCCAGTGCAAGATGGTGTCTATGATGACGCCATGCTCCATCACCACATAGATGCCGCGCGCCACCGCCACCACCAGCGCCACGCCGATGAGATCCCGCGCCCCGCTCAGGAAGGTCGCGACGTAGTTGGACTCAGGCATGCGGTTGATCAGCGCGATCAGGATGGAGGCGCTGAAGAACAGGGTGGAGAGCTCGTCAAACCACCAGCCCAGGGTTGGCAGAAAATCGATACCCAGATCAGACCAGGGCACCACCGCATAGATCATCAGCAGGAAGGTGCCGAAGAACACCAGCATGGTGAGCTTCTGCTTGCCAGTGAAGGCCGAGTCGCTGCGCTTCATCTGGGAGAATTCGTCGTCATAGGTGATGTCGGCCAGCACGGAGCGGGACTTGTCCTGCTGCACCTGCTTGGCATAACGCATCACGAACCAAGAGGCGAAGATCACCAGCAGCAGCCACTGGATGACCCGCAGGCCTATCCCCTCGCCGATGGGAATGCCGGCAAAACCGGAGGCGATGCCGGTGGCAAAGGGGTTAACGGTGGAGGCGAGCACACCGACGCCGGAGCCAAGCAGGATGATCCCCGCCGCCACCATGCGATCGAAACCCGCCGCCATCATGACAGGCACGATCAGCGCCCAGAAGGCCACCGTCTCCTCCGCCATGCCGAAGGTGGAGCCACCGAGGGCAAACAGGGCGATCAGCACGGGGATAAGCAGCCGCTCGCGGCCGGCGAAGGCGCGCACGATTGCCCCCACCCCGGCATCGAGCGCCCCGCTCTGCATGGTCACCGCCAGAAAGCCGCCTATGATGAGCACGAACAGCGCCACGTCGGCCGCCTTGTGGAAGCCCTGGATGGGGGCCTTGAGCACCTCGAACACCCCCTGCGGGTGGGAGGGCAGCTCGGTGTAGCTGCCGGGCACAGGCAGCAATCGCTCGTCGCCGCTGTAGTCGGCCACGGCCGCCGCCGCGACAGGCTGCTGGGTCTTGGCCGTCACATAGTTGTATTTGCCCGCCGGCAGCACCCAGGTGAGGGCCGCCATCAGGGCGATGATGATGAAAAGCAGGGTATAGACAGTGGGGAGTTGGCGCTTCTTGGGCGCCTCGTTTGGAGTGGTCATAGCTTCCGTTCCTCGGCAATGCCGTCTGTGATCCGATCAGCGCAAGACTAGCGGGTTTGATATGGGAAAAAGGTGATCGCGGATAATAAAATTCCGCAACTTAGCGGAGTTTTTGATAAAAAAACAGGGCCCCGCGGGGCCCTGTTTTCACTTGAGTCAGGATCAGAGCTCGACCACGTCGAATTTCACGTCCGGGTTCACATCCGCCTCGTAATCCACCTCAGCCAGACCGAAACCGAACAGGCGCAGGAACTCCTGCTTGTAGCCGGTGTAGTCGGTCAACTCGGAGAGGTTCTCGGTAGTGATGGAAGGCCAGAGATCGCGGCAGGTCTGCTGCACGTCTTCACGCAGTTCCCAGTCGTCCATGCGGATGCGGGCCTGCTCGTCCAGCGCCAGCTCCTCGCCATAGAGGCGGGTGCGCATCATGCGATAGACCTGCTCCATGCAACCTTCGTGAATCCCCTTCTCCTTCATGATCTTGAAGGCCATGGAGATGTAGAGCGGCATCACAGGAATGGCAGAAGAGGCCTGGGTCACCACGGATTTGAGCACGGCCACGTGAGCGGTGCCGCCCTTGGCAGCCAAATCGCCACGGATGGCGGTGGCGGCGCGGTCCAGATCTTCCTTGGCGCGGCCCAGGGTGCCATGCCAGTAGATGGGCCAGGTCAGGTCGGTGCCGATATAGGAGTAAGCCACGGACTTGGCGCCGTCAGCCAGCACGCCCGCATCACGCAGGGCAGCCATCCACAGTTCCCAATCCTGGCCGCCCATGACGGTGATGGTGTTCTGGATCTCTTCCTCGTTCGCCGGCTCGACGGTGGCTGTGATGATCTGATCCTTGTTGGTATCGATGGCGGTGGTGGTGTAGGTCTCGCCGATGGGTTTCAGGGCAGAGCGCACCACTTCACCTGTCTCCGGCATCTTACGTACCGGCGAGGCCAGGGAGTAGACCACCAGATCGATCTGGCCCAGATCGGCCTTGATGAGCTCGATGACCTTGGCGCGGCACTCGTTGGAGAAGGCATCGCCGTTGACGCTTTTCGCATACAGACCCGCCTCTTTGGCAGCCTTGTCGAAGGCGGCTGAGTTGTACCAGCCCGCAGTCGCCGTCTTGGTTTCGCTGCCGGCTTTCTCGAAGAAGACGCCTATGGTGGCAGCGCCGCTACCGAAGGCAGTGGCAATCCGGGAAGCCAGACCATAACCGGTGGAAGCGCCGATCACCAGCACCCGCTTGGGGCCATTGGCAATCATGCCCTGCTCCTGGGTGTAAGCGATCTGGCGACGAACATTGGCCTCACAGCCAACCGGGTGAGTGGTGGTGCAGATAAAGCCGCGAACCTTGGGTTTGATAATCATATGGGGGTCTCGGATCCGTTAAATGGATGAAATCGGGGCATAAGATACCTCATCTTGCCGCCCTAGGGTGCTCTGATGTGTTGAACTGCGGGGAAAACGAACAGATTCACGGTATCCGCACCGTCAAAACCGGGCCGGCGCCAGGGGAATGACGGTTGGAAAAGCCTGGGCATGAGGCCGGTGCTGGCCGCACACCCGAGTATGGCCCCCCCGGGGGCAGCCAGAATAAATAAAATAAAAACAGATAATTACCCCCATATCTGCGCGATTGGCCAAATATTCTGTACTAGTATTCAGCCGGTCGACTATTGTCACGAGAAGTCTCACAAGGGTCTCAACGAGGAGTTCCACCATGTTTTGGAAACGTGCAAACGACAATGAGAAACGTGAGCAAGAGGCTGCACTGGCGGAACTGGGCGCCTTCGAGCATGCCATTCAGTCCCGGGTGCCCTATTGTAGCCCGCCGCGAAAAATGAAAAATCTGTCTGCCTAAAACGAAAAACCGTGCCCTTGGTACTTTTATCAAACTTGGTGGCACAGGAATCGCCGAGTTTGATAAGCCCGTTAAACCGGTATTAAACCTCTATCTCATAGGTCGGTAAGTCCGGCGCCTCTCCTGCCAGCTCCCCTCCCCTGTAAAATGCCTTCTTGCCGATGGTCACCCCAACACCGCGTACGGTGACGGTGCCCCCCGCCAACGTATCCAGGGTGGTCGTGGTACTGGTCATGGCTGTCACGGTACCGACCAGCAGCAGGTCGGCACCGGGTACCAGTTCCAGGAATCGCTTGAACAGGTTCATACAAATCGCTCCACACTCAGTCGCTGGCGCACCGTCATGGCCTTGTTCTGCAGCTCAGCAGAAACCCTGACGCCCCGGTTGTAGCCCTTCCAGCCATCCATCGCGAGCAGTGCGCCCGGCATAATGAGACCCGTATCGTCCGAGAGCGGCAGCTCAATGGTCTGGGTGCGCTTGGGCATGGTCTTGGCCAGCCCCACCACACCCTGAGCGCGGGCCGCAGCCACATCGCACACCAGCGGATGGGTGATGCTCTGGGCCAGTTGCTCGCCCGCAGTGCCTTGACGCACTACCCGCGCACTGATGCCCTGATGGCCACCGCTGACCCAGATACCGTTGGCCGCCTGCCCCGGCTGGAAGTCACTGCCCAGGGTGGTGATGATGGCGCGGGGGATGGCCACATCGGCCAGCGCCGTCTCAAGCTGCCAGGGCACGGTGGGATAGCGCGGCTTGATGACCAGGTGCTGATTGCGCTGATGCGGCAGCACAAAGCCCCCAGCCGCCTCGGCCAGGTACTTGACAGCCTCGATCGGGGTCTGGTTATCCAGGCTGAAAAATCCGGCCGGTACCAGCCAATCCGCCGCCTGCCAGTCCAGTGTCCAGCCAAACGGCAGCACAGCTGCTGCCAGCTGGGCCATGGTGGCCGCCGCACTCTCGCTCACCGCTTGCGCCAGGATATGGGTCGGCGACAGGTAGGCAGTGCGAGAGCGGCCGGTCAGAGTGGCCGACTCGCGGGCAAAGCTCTGGCTCGACTGCCAGCCATCGCACACGCACTCCCACTGCTGCCCGTTGATGTGGATGCTTACCTCTTCCTCATCGGTCAGGGCCGCCGCCGCGATGCGCGGGATCTGGGCGCTGAACTGCCATGCCCAGGAATCGGTATCGAGCTCGATGCTTAACGAGGTGGCCGGGATATCGAGCCCATCGCGCACCCGCACAATGCTTGCTGTGTTACTCACCAGATAAACCCTCCGGGTTGGGATAACGATGCGGGCATCTTGCCCATACCAGACGAACTCCAGCGAGGCATCGCCACGCTTGCGGCCGAATACCAGCCCCTTGGTGCGCTTGTCCGGGCGCTCGGGGATGATCGGCGGCTTCGGATCCGGGCTGGTGCCACGGTCCGGCTGCTTGGCCTCCTCCCACCGGTCAAGCCAGCGCCAGTGCTGCGGGCGGCCATGGCTCAACGGCTGGCCGCTGGCCTTGCCCAGCTTGCCCCCTTCCTGCCACTGGTCGGCCTGCCATACCAGGTCAAAGCGCGGCGGGTTGCGATACCCGCTCACCTGCCAGCTATCCACCGGCGCGGCCTCGACCCACAGCGCCCGGGTGACGGCGTGACCCGGCGGCAGGTTGTCGAACGGCTGGCCATGGGCCATTCCCAACGCCACGGCCTCCTCAAACACCCCCTGATTCAGCTCATAGCGCTGGGGCATGACCTCCCCAAGCTCGACTACAGCAGATGCTTGCGGCGCGGCTTCCTGCCAGTCAGCGGAGCAGCTGGATCGCTCAATGGCCGGCTGCTGCCAGTCACTGGCCACCCCACTGCTCATCAGCGCGGCCCGGTCCCAATCGCCGGCACTGGCATGGCTCGGCCCCCGGAACACATTCACGTCATAGCCCGCATCGAAGTTGTGGATCGCGGCCTGGGTGGTCACGGCCATGGCGCACTCGATAACGATGGTGCCCCGGATCTCTGCCACGGCGGCCGGTGACGGCGCCGCCATGGTAGCGGGGTAGATCAGGCCCGCATCGGCGGACAGCGCCGGGGCGGTGGTCTGCCCCTGCACCACGGATGGCAGTACCAGCCCGGGCGAACAGGCCAGCACGGGCGGCAGCGGGTGGCCATTGAGCACCGCCTCATAGCGCACCACTATGGCCTGGTTAAGCTCCAGCTTGCCATTGCTCTGGCGCGCCTTGCGCAGCTCAAGGGAGGCGTCCTTTCTGGCCATAGGTGGCTCCGGTTAGGGTTCGGTGATGGTGGCGGTATTGATGCGCACCAGGGCGCCGGCAAACAGCTCATCGGTAGGTATCTCCAGATCGGCCCCGCTACTGGGGGGGCCCACGTCCAGATCCGCCACAAAGTCGCCGTCCCGGTTGGTAAAACGCCCCCAGTTGGGGGCGCCGTTGCCGGTTGCCATCTGCTCGGTCAGCGGCTTGAGGGTCAGCACCCCGCCCGTCACCGACTGGGCGCAAGGGTTGGGGAACTGGAGCGTAACCAGCAGCTGCTGGCTGGTGATAGCCGCCCCGGGTGCCGGCCGGGGGCCTGTGTAGATCTTGAAGGTGGCAGGGCCTGCGCTGCCGGTGTCGATGGCCGTGGCCAGCACCTGGGCGCGGGCGGTGCGCACCGTGTCACTGAACTTGAGCATGCAGTGCTCCTTGGGTTATTGGCGTAACAGGGTCGGAACCACGCTACCATCTGCTGGGTATGGGAGCGGCGCCTGGTAGTCGGCCGCCACGGCGTTGTAATCGGCTGGGCCAAACGCTGGGTCATCCTGGGCGACCAGCATGTAACGCTTGTTCAGCCACAGCAGGTCAAACTGATAGACCCCATCCGAGGCGCGGCTATAGGTCTCGCCGATCAGCTCACCGTCCTGGGTGAAGCAGAGAACCCGCCGTCTGACCCCCTCCCCGTCGATGGTCACCTTGTTGCGGATGTAACCCTGCGCCACGTTTTGCACACCGTCACGGATCCAGCAGAGATCCCGCCCCTTGGTGATCGCAAAAGTAGAAATCTTCTGATTGGGGAACGGGCCGGCATACATCGGTGGAGTACCGCGCCAAACAACATCCTGTGGGATAAATTGGCTTCTTGGCTCTTGGTTGGCAGGAAGCGGGGCTATTTTCTGTAGCTTCATGTCATAGGCTTTGGTGAATAGGTCGGCCCTTGCTTGCCGCTCTGCGGCTGTCAGCTCGCGGTTGTAAAACGCGACGTGAGCCATGCCTGCAGAACTACCAAAGGAGCCATTACGGGAAAATAGGTTGATAGGTAGTGTTCCCTGATTTCCCTGCACCCCGGTCCCTGTTGCAAGTCCCGCCTCCAGCAAGGCGACACCGTTTTGGTAAATCTTGGTGTAACCAAGCGCGCTGGTAAAAATCAGGTGGGCAAACCGAGTTGGTCCAGCTCTGCCATAGCTGGCGTAGGTCGATGGGCCTAGAAAGAACTGAAAGGACGATGCTGGCATAGAAAGGCCAGAGCCGACGCTTTGCAGGGACCAGTTCTGGTTATCCGCTCCCCGCTCGGCGATCACCAGGTTGGCATCTTCCTGTTGATGGATGATGCACTCCATGGTGAAGGTGCGGCCCTTATACTCTGCCCGATCTGGAATGCTGACCAGAGCGGCGCTTACCCCCTGAGTCAGCGCAATGTCCATGCCAGCCAGTTGTGTCACCACCTGCCTGAATGACCCGCTCTGGCTGCCATGATTGGCATAGGTGGATATATCGCGTCCCAAGTTTGCCAGGGTATCCAGTGGGAAATACCCCACCGGGTTGCTGGCTAAGATAAAATCCCGTAAGGCTTGGTCGCTTGCCATGGTTACCTCCAGGGGCCGGTAATATCAAAACCCATCATGGTCGTGCCACCATTTGCCGTTGATTCTATATAAGCGGCATAGATAAAACGCAGCAGCTTGTTGGGTAGCGCTGGTAGGCTGCCAAAGTTCTTGCGGTGCCATGAACTGATGCTGCCAAACGGGCAGACAAGGCCGGGTAGATAGCCCCGCAAGTGGTTACCCGATTCCAATATCATGATCGGGTCAACCGACATATAGAACCCGTTATCAGGGCCATTTGGGGCTAACATGCCGGTGCCGAAACGGGAAAATAACCCTTTTATCCACCACCCTACAGCCCCGAACAACTGACTGTATGGCCGTGCCATAGTGCGATAGGTAGTATCCTCGAAAGCCAAACCTTGGGTGTAATAACTGGTAAAACTGGCACCAGCCCCCTGGTTCCAGCGGCGGCTACCGTCATCAGCTGACAAGGAGCTGTAGTGCATTGAGATAGCGTGATAGCGGTCACCGGGGCGCACAGATTTGATATAGCCAAAGGCGAATAGGCATTGATAACTGGCGGCAGCATAAGCCGGCAAAAAATAGAACAGCTGGCTGTCGCCAATAAGATCCCACCGCTTATCGCTATAGCGGGCCGTTGCTGGCCAACGGGCATCATTGATCAGCGTGAAGGTATTGATATCGGTCACATCTTCGACCATCTGGACCTTGGCAAGGTAGCCGAAGTAAGTGGCCCCAGACCATCCTGAAAATGCCGAGTTGTCGATACGCAGAGAGACGTTACCCGACTCGCTGATATTCGCCGGCCGATAGATAGCTATCTTGCCGTCACCGCTCTCATGGGTCAGCGTCCAGCCCAGCGGCGCCACCTTCATGGTCATGGCTGCGCCAGAACCCGCCGATCCCGGGTTGCCGCCATCCAGCTCGAACCACACCTGAGTGCTGGAAACCAGCATGACCCTATGCTCGCCGTTATAGGCGGCTGGGCTCACCCCATCTACCTGGATAACTGAATCTTGCAGATAGGCATGGCCACCGGTAAAGGTCGCCACCGCCCAACCCTTGGCCGCATCCCAGGCCAGGGTATTGATGGTGAGAGAGCCAAACCCGGTCACCAGGATGGCCTTGAGCAGCGCCGTCAGCGCGCCATCGGTAGTATCCCCCAAGCTCGGGGCGCCCTGCATTTCACTTGCGAACCACTTCACGGGATAAGCCATTGCGTCTGTCTCCATCGGTGTGGCCCTGCCTATCAGGTACGGCCACACGGCAAAAATAAGGAGTGGGGCGCTCTCTGCAAAAGAATGCCCCACCGGTTAGCGGTTGACGTTGCCGCGCAGTTGCAGCTCAAACTTGTCGCTCTGGTTGGCCGCCACCGACTGCAACACGGTGCGGATCGCCCAGATCGGGAAGTTGGCCGATTGGGTGTTGAAGCGCAGCACGTTGCCGGCGGCCCAGCCGGTGCCCCAGCCCCGCTTGTCCAGCCGAAAATAGGGCTGGCCGTTGTTGGGGTTGACCGGGGCAAAGTCGGTGTTCACATCCCCCAGCGCGATCTGGCCTACATGCTCCCCGACCAGCACAAAGGAGGTGCTGGACTGGAAGATGATCGCCCAGCGCTCCTCTATGGTGGCCCGGTTCGTCACCACCAACGGAAAGTCGGTATCGTTGAACTGAGCCGTTGACTGGTCGCCGTCCACGTAGTCCTGCCACTTGTTGGTCCACGTCCTCTGGTCGAACAGGCTGGTGTAGCGCGCCCACAGATCCCCCATGATCAGCGCGCTCGACACATAGGTGTCGCTGGCGGCGTAGGTATGGGACAGCGGACGGGCCAGGGTGAGCCGGCCGGATATCTCCACATCGGTGACCAGGCTCATGTCCTCAATGCGGTGCACCACGGCCAGCGGCTCCACGTAGCCGGTCAGGTTTAATGGACTGCTTAGCGTGACCATCCCGCTGTCCAGGTTGACGCTGTAGAGCGCCGGGGCCAGTTGCTTGCCGTCCTTGTCCTCCACATGGGCGTAAGCCAGCCGAGTGCGGTTGGTGTTGAGCTGCTGCCCTGCCGTCACCCCCAGCGGGAAGGCGCTGCGCTGGGTGCTGTGCACCACCACGATATTGCCCTTGCGGATAAATGGCACCCGGCCATCAGACGGCAGGCGCACCGGATCCAGCCCTATGATGTCGGCATCCAGCGGCAGATAGCTGAACACCACGCAGTTGAACCGGATGGTGTCAGCCACCACGCTGATCGGCTTCCAGATCTTGCCATCCTCCCCCACTGCCTCGGCGTCATACCAGGGCTGGCTCTCGTTGCCGGCTGCCGTGACCTTGCGGCCAAAGCGCACCTGCACGATGCCGGTCTGGTAGCTCACCCGGCCGTCCATGTCGGCGGTGGTGAAATAGCCATCCCCGTCCGCCGTGGCCTCGATACGGCGACCGCTGGCGGTGTTGGCGCTGATGTAGAGGCTACCCGGTGCCAGCGGAGCTCCCGGGGTGCGGAAGGTCACCGCATCCACCGACTGGGCGCTGAACGAGGTGGCCAGCGATTGCAGCGCAGGCTGGGCTGCTTGCCCGGCCGCCCAGTCAGCCAGCACCGCCAACCCGTTGGAGTAGTCGATGGTGCCCGCCTGGATGCCGGCGCCCGTCTCGGGATCCGGGTTGCGGTAGAGCAGCCCCTGCCGGTCAACGTAGGTAGACCCGCCGAGGGTAAAGCGCATCGAGCCCTCCAGGATCGCCTCGGCAAAGCCGGGGGTCACGTCGATACGCAGCGCCTGAGCGGTCAGGGTGGCATTCTGGGCCTGCGCGCTGTTGTTGTTGCGGTAGGTCACCTCCACCCAGCCCTGCTCGCCGTCCGGGAAGGTATAGGCCGTGGTGTGGTACTGGATCCCGGTCATGGTCCAGCGCTGCACCGCGATCTGGTTGCTGCCCTCCCAGCGGGTGCCCACGGTCACCCAGGCATAGGTCGGCTTAGGCAAGGGGGCGCTGCCGTCCGGCATGAAATGCAGGGTGCCGGCCGTGTAGTCGATGGCCCCCAGCACCACGCCGCTGGCATCGAGCAGCTTGCCGAGCCCGTCATCGCGCAGGGTGATGATGGGATCGCGGGTGGCGATCACCAGCTCCTGATCGTCCACGTCAAACTTGTGATACAGGGCGTTGAACTTGACCCGTACCGATCCCGGGGTCAGGTTGTGCGCCCCACCACCCGAGCCATCCAGGGTGATGGAGAGGTGCCCCACCTGCCCAGGGGTGCTCAGGCGCCCCGGCTCGACGTGGCGCTCGGTCACCGGCTCACCATACTGGTACTGGGCCGCATACTCCTGGCCAAGGGCCGGCAGGGTGATGTGCTCCAGATCGATGATGCCCTCGGCATAGTTGATGGTGCCGGTGATGTCGCCCCGGATCTTGCCATCCCCCACCGAGTCGTTGGCGGTCTTGCCAGTGCCCCAAGTCAGCACCAGGCTCTTGGGGGTGACCCCGGTGTGGGGCAGCTGCCAGGCGCTCTTGCTGATGCTGATCGCCTGCCCGCTACGGTTGGTGTAGTTCACCGGGGTGGCCCAGCTGAACATGATGGAGGTGTCCACATCCGGCAGCGCCCCCAGGGTCAGCATGAGCGAACCGGTGGCCAGGTTGAGGGTGCCGGATCCGTAAGAGAGATCCGCACCGCGCAGCTCACCCCGGCCGTTGTCCTTCAAGTCATACCATTTGCCTTGCGCCATAAAACTGATGGTGGTGGTGCCCGGTGCCGGGGTCGGCTGCAGGGTGATGGTGTAGGCATAGCCCCGGTTGTTGGCCTTTACCTCGATCCGCGCCGTGTCGGCGATGCGAGCCGGGCGGGAGGCTGGCCAGAAGCTCACTGTTTTGCTGGCCGCGCCGTAGTTCGGGCACTGGGCATTGAACTCACAATGACCACGGCCATAGTCGATAGACCCCACTACGGATCCCGCCACAACCAGCTCACCGCCCTTGTCGGTGATGGTGGCGGCGCCTATGGTGATGGTCACCGTACCAGGCTTGGCGCCGCTGCCGAGGAACAGGCCCCGGCTCGGGGCTATGTTGGCGGCCGTGGTGAAGCTCACCAGCCCCTGGCCAGAATCCACCAGGCTGGCCAGCTCGCCGGCTGCCGTCAGATCCACGGCGGGGGTCTCGCTGCGGGCGGCTGGCACCAGCTGGGTGAAAATGGTCTTTGCCTTCACCTGCATGGCACCGAACGCCGCATCTTCCGCCATCTTGGTACTGGCGTAGTAGTTGGCCGCATCGGCCACCACCGTCTCGCGCAGCGCCGTTTTGGCGTTGGTCACCACGTCATAGGGGGTCGGCTGTTCCCCCTCGAAGGTGTAGCGCAAGGGGTCAGCAAGGACGCAGGTCACCACGTTGCGGGTGAACTCCGGCACCCCGGCAATCTGGAACTTGGCCAGTTGCTGGTTCACTTCAAGGACGCGCACATACTGCTCGAACTCGCCCGCCTTGCCCTCATTGCCGACCAGCACCAGGGTCTCGCCAATCTCTGGCAGACGTACCTCGACCCGCTGGAAGAAGCGGATCGCTCGCTGCCCTTCCAACTGGGTGTCGTAGAGAAAGCCCCGCCACTTGGGCCCACGCGCCAGATAGCGCTCCAGCACGTCGCGAGCGGTAGCCCGGGTGTCGTGGTGGTCTTTGGTGCTCATCAGGCACAGGCCCACGTTAGGATCGCTCGGGGGCAACAGCACGGTAGCGTTGGCACCAAAGTAGGTATCCACGTTGTCGGTCTGGGTGGCCAAGAATACCTTGCGCAGGTTGACCACCCCATAGGCGCGGTCCAGATCTGACACGTCAGGGAAAATCGAATTGTGCTCGCCGCTGACTACCTCCTTGCCAGTGATACGGCCACCGCCATCCGGGGTGTCCGTCATCCGCTGGCTGGTCATCAGCTTGATATCGCCAGAAAGAATGGTCATGGGCTTACCTCGGTGAAATTCAGGGTCAGGGCATAGGGCTCGCCCGCCTCGGGGTCGGCCATCTCGATCAGGGCCGTTACCACCACGCCGGGGCGGCGCCAGATGACGGTGCGCGCCACCCCGTCCAGCAGGGTCAGAGTCAGCAACTGACCCGGCAGCGCCTCCAGTGCCTTGAGCCGCAGCACGGTGGCGCGGGCGCAATGGCCCACCAGGGTAATGGGGCGCCCCTCTGGCCTTGGGGTCTCCTCCACCAGGAGCGCCCCCGAGAGGGTTGGCGTTACCACCTGTTCGACGGGAGACCAGTCAAACTCGTCGCGCCAGACCAGATCATCGGGCAGCAGCTCGCTGTTTAAGGTCACGTTCATGAGCGCAATCCCTGCTGTTTAAGGAGACTGATAAAGGCGTTGGCGTTGGCCTCATCGGCCTGCACCTCGGCTCTGGCGCCGCTCGGCCCACGCAGTTCGATGATGTGCCGCTGGGGTTGGCCCTGATTGAACGGGGCTTGGGAGGGCGGTTGTGAGCCAGGGTCTGACGGGCCTGCTGCCGATGTGCTGGCGGTTTGAGCCTGCTCTGACTCCTTGGCCTGGGCCTTGCTGAGCTCCGCCTTGAGCTGGGCCCGCATGGCCTCCATCTCTTTCTGGAACTTCTCGCCGTAATACTTGCTCCACTCGCTATAGGCCGGAATGTCTTTGACCTTCTGGCTGTAGCGGGCGAGCTCCTCCTCCACACCTGCAAGTGTGTTGGCCAGGCCATCGGCATTGCCGCGCAGGCTGTTGATATCCACGCTCTTGTAATAGAAAGATCCGGCATTGACGGTGCGGGTGTTGCCATTGCCGCCCCCTCCGCCGCTGGAGAGGCTGGTATTGGTCTGCTCGGCCTCGTCCTGCACGCCCTTGAGCCCGGCCTGCATCGCATCGGTCGCCCCCTTGGCTCGCGCGGCGGCCTCATCAAAACCATCGCCGATGGCCGCCACCGCCTGCTTGGCCTCCCCGCTTCCCCCTTTCACCTTGCCCATGGCGTCGGCGGCGATGGCCATGGAGCGGGCCAGCGCCTCGCCGGTGATCTTGCCCTGGGCGGCCAGTTGCTGCTGGCGCTCGATCACAGCATCGAGCTCGGCCTTGGTCTTGGCGCTGTTGTAGGCACTGGCCAGCGCCTCCTCGATGGCGGCTGCGCTGGTGCCGGTATGCTGTACCAGCACATCCAGGGCGCCCAAGGTCTTCTGAAAGCCCGCGCCGATGCGGCCATTGGCCCGCTCGAAGTCCAGCCCCAACGTCTCGAAGGCCTTGGCCAACTTGGCCGGGCCATCTGCCGCCGTCTGCTTGGCCACGGCATTGATTTCGCCTAAGTAGTCGCGAGTAGCCTTGGCCTCATCCCCCAAGGCTTTGACGGCGGCGGCACCTTGTCGCCAGCTGCCGCTGGCCTCGTCGTAATGCACCTTGCCATCACGCACAGCGCGATCGAGGTCCGCCATGCTGGTGATGGCAACCCCCAGCTCGACCGACAGTGCCGCAAACTGGCCATTGAGGCGGGCCTGGGTCTCCGAGCGCAGGGTCTGCGCTTCTCTGAGGGCCAGCTCGGCCTGCACCAATTGACGCAGGGCAGAGGCGAACTGGGTGATCTGGATGATGGATTCCACCGTCACGGCGGCCAGCAACCCCTTGACCGCAGCCCCCAAGGCTCTAACGCCGATGGCGGCACCTGCCGCCACAGTACCGGCCGTGGTCATGCCACCGGCCGCCGTGGCCGTCGCCGTGGGCAGGGCGATGAACTGGGCATAGAGGCTGCGCAGATCCCCTATCCAGCCGACAATCTTGAGCCCCACCCAAGCCTGGGCCAGCACGGTCAGCGCGGTGCGCCACTCGGAGAGTGTCTGGATAAGGGACTTGAGGGTTTCCCCGAGCGAGATGAAGCCATCAGAAAGACGCTGCGCCCAGGCTTGCAGGCGGCCATCCCTGGCCATCGCCTCAAACTCGGCATTGAGGTTGGCCAGTTGATTCTTGAGCCAATCCAGCGCACCGGACTCGCTCACCAGGCGGTAGAACTTGGCCAGGTTGTCCTGGACATTGGAGATAAGCCCGGAGAGCAGGCTCATGTTGTCACGGGCGGCCCCAGAGGATTGGGCCGCGATCTCGTTCATCAGGGCGGCAATGGTGTCACGGCCGAGCTTGCCCGCCTCGGAGAGCTTCTGCAGCTCGGCGGTATTCTTGCCGGTCACCTGCTCCAACAGCTGCCACACCGGCACTCCCCGCTCGATGAGTTGCAGGATCTCCTCCCCCTGCAGCTTCTGCTTGGCCCAGGCCTGACCGAGGGCCAGGGAGATGCCCTGCACCTCCTCAAAGCTGCCGCCGAGCTTGAACGCCTGATCGACTATGCCCTGCATGGCGCCGCCCATAGGGTCGATGCCAAAGGCCTTGAGGCGCACGAAGACCTGAGTCACCTCGTCGAGCTGCAGCGGGGTATCTTTGGCGAATTGCTGTATCCAGGCGCTAGCCTCGGCGCCACCGGCGAGCGATCCCATCACCGCCTTGAGCTGCACATCGAGGCGCTCGGCCTGGTCACCGGTCTTGAACATGGCCACAAGCTGTGTGGTCAAGGTCTGCAGCCCGAACCAGGTACCCGCCAAGGCCAGCAAGCGGCCCGTCAGGCTGCCGATCGCCCCCTGAAAGCCGTTGGTCCGCTGGCTGCCCTGGCTAAGTTCGCGCCCCAGCCGCTCGGTCTGGGCGACCGTCTGGGCCAGTTCACGCTGCAGGCGCTGCTGCTCTTGGCTGAGGTTCTTGGTATCGAGCCCGGATTGGGTGAGGCCTGCGTGCAAGCGGGTATGACTAGCGGCCTGAGCGACCAGCTGACGCTCCAGCTGCTTGACCTCGGAGGCCAGCAACCGTTCCTGGTCAGCCAGCGCCTTGGCGTCCCCCGTACCCGCCTGCTGCTCTGCACGCAGCTGCGCCAGCTTGTCACGGCTCAACACAGTCGCCAGCTCAAGCTGAGTCAGAGCGGCTTTGGCGTCATTGAACTGCTGGATAAGCACCTGCTGCTGGCTCAAAGTTTCCAGCGTTTGCGCCAGGCGCTCAGTCTCGGCAGCGGTCTCATCGGCAACGGGGCCCAGTTCCCGCACCTCACCCGCCAGTGCGGCCAGATCCTCGCGGCCGGTGACCTTGGCCGCCAGCTCAAGGGCGAGTTTGAGGGTGGAAGAGGTGGACATGGGACATTCCTGAGAGATTCAGATATGCCCTATGGTAAAGGGATGGCAGAATGAGTGGGTTTATGCCGAATTACTAAGACATATCACAGGGATACACCCAAAATGACAAGGAACCAACATGAAAAACTATCGCGTTTGTTTCTATCCTGAGAAGAATAGCCTAGATAGATTTCACCAGATTTTTGTAAGGGCTCATTCTCAAAATGCTGTTACGGAAAAAGCCAGAGTATATTTCAGAGGATTAGGCATTCCTGAAGTCGAACTACTCGAATACACAGTCCAATGTTATGGACAAGGTAAAATTGAGCTTGTAGATATAATTTAACACTCAAGACTAATGACACCTACAAAGGAGATTTTATGAGCATTCTTAAAAATGCAATAGATTCTATAGCTATTGGACTGGAGGATTTTGAATCAACTGATGAAAGAAGAATTATTTCCGCCACAAGAAACATATTCGCAGGAATCCTTCTGCTATTCAAGCACAAGCTTTGCGAGCTTAGCCCCGAAGATTCTGATGAGGCTTTAATAAAGCAGACCGTACTACCTGAAATAGATGATTCAGGTTCAGTCAACTGGGTTGGGAGAGGCAAAAAGACTGTGGATGTTCGTAGCATCGAAGAGCGTTTTAAGTCTTTAAATATATCTGTGGACTGGAAGAAGCTGGGACATATTAATACATATAGAAATGACATTGAACACTATTACAGCCCTCTAACGCATGAGTCGATACAGAAACTGATATCAGATTCCTTTCTCATAATACGAGATTTCATCACCGATGAACTAGGGAAAGATCCTAGAGAGCTTCTTGGCGAAGATTATTGGAGGATATTAGTCGACACAAACGAAGTCTACGAAAAGGAAAAGAAAAAGTGCAATGAGTCACTTGAACGGCTAAATTACTTCATTGATAAAATACTTCATGCACTACAAGAATATAGCTGCACAGAATGTGGATCGGATTTAATAGAAACAGCAGATTCCGGCGATGCAATAAATGCTTATTTCAAGTGCCGGGTATGTGAGAGTAAGGTTCCCTATGATGAGATAGTCAGTGACGTAATAAATGATTACTACGCTGGAGATGCATATATAGCCGCAACAGACGGTGGTGACACACCGGTTATTAGTTGCCCATCATGCTACAATGATACATACGTGTTTCATGAGGGAGTGTGTGCAGCTTGTGGCTACTCTGCGAATCATGAGTGCAGCAGATGTGGGGCCAGTATTCCATCAGAGGAGATTTCAGATGGAAACTTCTGCGGATATTGTTCGTACATGATTGCCAAAGTGATGGATGAATGAACAAAAAATAAACGCCATTACCTGAATGTTAAGTCTAAATCTACATTCACAGTATGGTGTATTTAACAACAACGGCGGGTCTCCCCGCCGTTCTGCTATCCAGCCCTTACACCGTCTCAGGCCGGTCCACATAGAAGGGGGCTGTCTCGCCATCCAAGGCCAGCAGTTCCCCCTCCAACTCGATCTCGATGGGCTTGTCACTGAGGAAGTCCACCGCCTTCTTGGGGGCCAGGCTGGCGCGGGGAACTGTCAGGATGATGGACTCCCCGCCAATCACGCTCCGCCCATCCAGGGTGAGCTTCGCCTTCACCTCCGGCTGCACGTTGCCGGCGATACGTGTGCCGGTGATGGCGTTATAGCTGGCGCTGACGGTCACGGGCCCACCGTCTGCCACGGCCCCCGCCTTGGTGGCTCGCAGCAGCCCCAGGGCATAGTTGATCTCGAAGTCGGTACCGAGCACCAAAGAGGTGGCCCCCTCCTTCACCACCAGGCTGGTGGCCGAGAGGTTGGTCTTGCCTAGGCTCACCCACTTGGGGTGCGCCAGCAGGGTCACCGGCACCTCGGTCAGCGTCCCCGCCCCCTGATTGATGGGGCTCTCTAGCCCCATAAAGGCGGCGGCCAACAGGACCGGTGGGATCTCGCTGGTCTTGATGTTGACCGTCGCGGGCTTGGGCACGAAGTAGCTTTCCCGCGCCTGGCCCAGCTTGTGCTTGCGCTTGCTCGGAATGCTGATCTTCTCGCTGTCCGGTTTGACCTCCAGGCTGTTGACGTCCACCGGGCCAATCACCCCGTTCGAGACGTTGTTGGTGAAGGTCTCGATATAGAGATCCCCTTCCAGGTGCAGTGTTTCGCTCATGACCGTTCTCCCTTGAATTTCACTGTCGTCTTGAAGGCAAGGGGCAGATACACCACCCCACCCTTGTAACTCGGCTTGACCGGTGCGGTTTCACGCCGAAAGGTACTGTCTCCGCAGGCCCGCCCGGCAACGGCCTGCAGCATCCGCCCCATCCACACACCGGCGCCGGCCTCCTTCGGGCTGGCGCGATGCACCAGCACCAACAGCCAGACCTGATCGAACGCACTTTGCCGCCCGGACTGGGTGGTGTCGTTCTCCCGCTCGCCCTGGTAAATCACATGAATGGCCGGCGTGTGCTGACCCAGGTTGGCCACCGCATCCAGGTCGGTGGCCACAAACACCTCCTTGAGCCCTTTGGCCTTCAATGGCAGCAGCAGTTCGCGCAGCCGCTCACCGGCCGCCAGGTAGTCAAGCTCGGGGGATGGAGTGCTGGCTTGAGTGCTCATAGAAAGCCCCCACTGCTTCGGCCAAAGACCCGGCCATCAGACTGCAACTGGGCCAGGTTCTGGCTCTCCACCTGCTCGCCATCGGCCGTCAGGCCAAGCGCCAGCTCCCCCTTGCCCACCAACTTGAGGAAGGCCAGGGCGGCCTCGTTACGCTTGGCGATCTGCTCCGGCGCCTGCTCGCCATAGAGGCGATGGCGGGCGATATCGGCGCAGATGGGGACCAGGGCACTCGGGATATGGGCCAGCGGCAAGGGGTAGCGCCCTGCCAGGTAGCCATCGATCAAGGCTCCGGCGTCCTGCAGGGCGATGGTGATGGCGGCCTGATCCAGCTCGCCGGCCGGCGTCATGGCGAGGCGCAGCAGCTCCGCCTCGCCAAACCGGATCACCATGTCATTGACGCTGGCGTAGCTCATTTGCCCTTACCCTTGCTACTGGCGGGCTTGGCGACAGGCGCCTGGTTTTCGGGCTCTGTGCTCAGGCCACCCACTGCTGCGTCCAGATCCCCGCTCGTCTGCGGTGGGTCAGCTGGCGAAAGCTCGGCGTCCTCAGCCAACCGCACGACCACCAGACGCGGATCGGCCTCCAGGGTCTCGCACTGCAGAGGCGACACAGCCATCTCAGACTTGCCTGGATCAATCGGCAGGCCCGCTCGGAAATAGACCTGACGAAGCGTTGATGTGATGCCAACTCGAATAGCCTGTTCCATCTCGTGTTCCATCTCATGTTTCCCTCTTTCATATCTGGTCGAGGCCTGTTTAAACGGGGGGTTAAACGCCAATCCTGTGGCCGTTTAACCCTGTTCTTAAACAGCGCGTAACGGTGGGATTTACAGGTAGTCCGCCACCACCAGCTTCAACTTGCCCTTGAGCTCGTTGCTGCTGCTATCGGACAGCTCCCGCTCCAGCATCTGGGTCGCCAGCTTCTCCAGCGACGGCGGTACCACCAGCAAGGTGGGCTTCACGCCGAGCTTGCGGCCGCCATCCGCCTGGAACTCCCGCATCCGGCTGAAGGCATCCCACAGGTTGTCAGGGGTAAGCGCCCGTTTGTTGGCGAACGCCAGTTGCCAGAAGCCGAAACCGGCGGCATCGCGGCAATCCACCCCGTAGCGGAACTCCTTGCGGGTAAACACCGCCTCATCGTCGATCTTGGTCATGGCGATGAGCTGCGACGCCTTGCGCTCCTGGAAGATGATGGGCTTGAGGGCGCGGCTGGTATCAAGCAGGAACCAGGGCTCGCCGGTATAGGCGCCATCCACCACCAGGTTGGCACTCAGTACCGGGGTCCCTGTGCCATCGGCCTTGGGATAAACGGGGTGATCAGTGTCGAAGAAATACTGAGCGTCGTAGCAGGGCGTGGTGAAGCCAGCCCCGAGCAGGCCGAAGCAGAGCTCGTCGGGATGTACCCCAGCTGCGAGGCCCATCTCCTGAAACAAGGGGGCATAGATGCCCAGCTCATCGTCCTCGATATCGTTGCGATCGACCCCCACTGTGGCCTCGAAGTCTTCGTTGACGATCTGGTAACCGTGCGCCTTCATCGACTCGATCACCCGATCCCCGACCCACTTGCGCAGGGATGGAAACTTGCCGAGCCAGCCATAGGTGTTGGATTTGGTGGTCGATTTGATGACAGTCGCGATCTCTGTGTACTGGGTAGGCGCCTCCCCCTTGGCGTCTTCAAAGTTCTTCTTGAAGCCGGTGAACAGGGACTGCAGCAGCGCGGGTGTAATGATGGCCATTGATGTGTTCCTTCTCTGGATAATCGAGGTGGTGAGTCGTACGCTTAAGCCTGCTTGGCCTTGGCGAACGCCTCATGGGTGATACCGAGCTGATCGGCGGCGTACTTGTCCTCGGCCGAGAGCACGGCATCACCCTTCTTTTCGGGCAGGGTGACGGCGGTGGTCTGACTGGCGGCCAACGCAGCTATGGCCGGGCGCGGATCCAGCAGCGCCCTGAGGGCAGCCACCCCTTTCTGGGCGGCGTAGGCGGTCAGGTACTCCTCTTCGGCGGCCACCACCTTGCCCTGGGTGCGGGCCTCCTTGATAAGGGTCGCGGCATCTGTGGTATCCACCTGGGCAGTGAGGGCCGCTACCTGGGTAACCAGGGCGTTATAGGTTGCCACCGGCACGTATTGAGCCAGATCAATCTGGCCGCTCTGCTGCACCGGCTGGGCCTTGAGGGCGGCCAGCGATGCTTTTTCTGCTGAGAGAGCAGCCTCCAGTTCCGGCGCCTTCTTGGCGCTGGCCTGCAGGGTATCGAGGGCCGCCAGCGCGGCTGTGCCCTGCTCGGCGGTCAGCTGACCATCGGTGCCCGGCTGGATGCCGAGTTTGCCGAGCAGCGCGATCAAGTGCTCGTTCATGGATATCTCCTTGATTGGGGTGGCCAGCTGGCCGGGTTGGGTAGACATAAGGCTTGAAGCGGGTAGCGCACTCAGGGCCGCCAGTACCTGCATCCCCACCACACCCGGGTCGTTGGTGATGGCAGTCATGCGCAGCTCCAGCGGGCGCCCCAGGGCGTCATAGGGGAAAACGGCTGACAGGAAGCGGTACTCTTTGGCGGCCACCAGGGCGGCGGCGCGATCGGTCCAGCGCGGCTTGATAAAGAGGCCCGCCCCTTCGCGCCACTCGATTTCGTCGGCGTTGTACCAGCCGGCCGCAGGGGCTGGCTGGCCGTTCTGGTCGGTCTTGAGGGTCTGGTGGTCGTAGTCGATGAGGATGTCTTGCCCCATCTCTCTGACACGATTGATGAGGGTGGTGGCAATGGACTTGTCGAGTTGCCAGTGGCCACTAGGTACATCGAACGGGCGACCATCGCGGGCCTTGAAAGGGCCGAGAGGCAGAAGCTGCTGCCAGCCATCACCACCACTCTTCAGAGCCGCATCAAGCACTGCCATGGATATAGGGGTCAGTGTGGGACTGATTGCATTTTGACGTGCTGACGGCATCGCTTATCACTCCGATAAACAGGTGCAGCCAGTTTCATACCGGTATGGTTTGGGAAGGGTTTATGACGGGTTACAGAATCGCCAAGGGATCAGGGATCCCGGATTTACCGATGAGCAACGTGGTTTGAGTCAGGCTGAACACTTAACCTGCCTGAATCAAACTCACTTACCCAGGACTGAAACTGCTCGGCAGGCATTGGTTTCGCGATGAAATATCCTTGAGCATAGTCACAGCCTAACGCTTTCAACTGCTGCAGAACAGCCAAGGACTCCACCCCCTCTGCGACAGTTTTTCGCCCCAATCCTTTCACCAGTTCGATGGTTGACTGGACAATCAACGCTGAACCAGCGTTGTCCGACATATTGGTGACAAATGACTGATCAATTTTTATATAGTCCACAGGAAGTTGTTGCAGATACTTGAGAGATGAGTAGCCAGTACCATAATCGTCTATATAAAGGGATAACCCATTATCTTTCATTGCCTGTAACAACGATAATGACTGCTCGGGTTCCTCCATCACTGAGCTTTCGGTGATCTCCAATTCGAGAAGTCCCGAATACACACCTCGCTCGATCTGCCATGCCGATATCTTGTTGGGGAGTTCTTCATCCCGAAGACTACGAGCAGACAAATTCACGGCAATAGGCATTGCCAGATTTTGAGTCAGCCATAATTTGAGCAGATCAAGCGCTGCTTGCAGGATCCACTCCGTCAAGGGTTTTATCAAACCGGTTTGTTCCGCCAAGTGAATAAAGCTCCCAGGCCCCAGAAGCCCTAACCTGGGGTGTGCCCAGCGGATCAGTACCTCAGCACCGCAAACACTCATGTTGTGAAGTGCCAGCTTGGGTTGTAAATAAAGACGAAACTCCTTATTTTCAATCGCACGGCGTAACTCACCAACCATTGCCAATTTAGCGGCTTCAGTTTGAGGTTGGCCGGGATCGTAGATGGATACATCAACGCCCATTTTCTTCGCTTGATTTACAGCTTTGCTCATATTACGCAATAGCTCTGCTGCTGTAGCACCATGCAGGGGGAACAGCGCAATACCAACCTTGGCGGTCACTTCAATAGAGATACCGGCGATCTGATATGCAGGTGATAACTTTTGGAGAATTTCATCGACATGCTTCAATGCGGAATGAGTATCACAGCCTTCCAGTATGATGGCAAACTCATCTCCTCTTATACGGGCAATAAAAGAGGTATCAGGTGCACCTTGCAGTAATCGTCTGGAAAACTCGCAAAGTACTTCGTCACCATGCCTGAGACCCAACGCATCATTTATTTCACTCAACCGCTCTATGTTGAACTGCAACGTGCTCAGTGGCATTTCTTCATGCATGCAAAATGCAAGCTTCTCTGTCAAAATCTGCTCAAATAGCAAGACGTTCCCTAACCCTGTCAGGGGGTCATGCCTTAATATATACTGCATCGCATTCCTTGTGTTTTCGTGCTCCATTTGAGATCGCAACATAGATATACCAAATGCGAGATCCTCGCTGGATTCAGTCAACAAGTTTATTTCATCCTGACTGAATGCACTTTTTTCTATATCATAAATTGTCAATGTGCCTATGGTACTGCCTTCTACGGTCAAAGGGCACGACAAACTGGAAGTCGTACCGTGTAACTGGTCTCGCCATTCTGAGAAATTTTGATCGTCAATCATATTATGAGAGACTTGAACTTCCCCTGTTCGTATCGCTAATGGCGTAACACTATTTCCTCGACTTCCCTCGACCATCCGTTCCTTTAATGTCGTGAGTGCTTCCATTCCCCCTGGGAAACCACTCTGTGCAACGGGATATATAAGTGAGTCACTCCCTTCGACTCGGAACCAAATGATCGCCATTTTATAGTGGCCGACTTGAACGATCGCCTGGCACATATTTTCAAGCAACTCTTGCTCATGACTGGCTCGGAGCATGGCTTTATTACCAGCACTGAGCGTTCGCAGGGCTCGGGATACATGCTCCAGCTCCTTGACTCTCTGAGCCAACTCTTCGTTAAGTGTCTGAATCCTGAGTTCAGATAATTTCTGCATCGTGATGTCAGCACCCAGAACGTAATAACCAACTATCTCATCATTCTTATCCCGCTTTGGAAAATAGTTTATTTGTTGCCACACCCCAGGGAAAGGTTGCCAATCATAACATTGAGCAACTCCCTTCAATGCTTTATTAATCAATGGGTCTGCGATGACGTAGCGTTCATCACCCAATACTTCTTGTACTGAGTGACCGGTAATATCTCGCCAGTCAGGCGCAAAACGAGCACGATATTGCTCGTTGACATATACATATCGGCGGTTTGAGTCCACATATGCAATCATCATTGGAACAGAGGTAAGTACATCACGTAAGTGTGTTTCGCTTTCATGCCATTGGTGCGTAGTCTCATGAATGTTCTGCTCTAGTCGAGCATTCTGAGCAAGGATAGCTCTTTCTGCTTGGCGCTGTGTCGCCACATCTCGTAGAACCAGCACAATCCCACTGGCCACCTTCCGTGGTTGAGATATGGGTGCCGTACTATCACTCACAGGAACCTCATTCCCTTCACGCGAGATAAGCAGAAGATGCCGTGCTGATGTCTGGACAACACCAGTAGTCAAAGCAACTGCAATAGGTGGGATCACAGGTTCGTGGGTATCTTCATCAACAAGAGTAATAATATCTCTCAGTTGCTTTCCTACCGCATCGGTTGCTGGCCACCCAGTCATCGACTCAGCCATCCGATTCACTCTGGTTATCTTGCCAGACACATCTGTCACAATGACTGCATCACCAATAGAGCTCAATGTTGAAATCAAATTATCTTCACTGGCTACGCGAATACTCTGCTCATCTCTGACAATTCTCAGCTGTCTTATAACCAGCACTAAAATGCCCAGCAATAATAAACAGACAGATATAGCAATGACTATCTCTAAAAAAAGGAGTGTTCGATTAAGCTCGTTCAGATCGATTTGGCGCCTTTCAAGCAATATCCTTTCTTCATTATCCATTTCATCCAACAACTTGTAGATACGTGTTCTCGTTGCTCTTAACGGTGCGCTTTTCACATAGGCGTTGGCAGCATTTTCTCCTTGAGTTCTTCGTAGTCTTTCGATTTCTCGCGCTATTAACAGACGCTGATCAACCACTTTTCGTAACTGTTCCCACCTATCCCTTTGGTGTGGATTATCACCAATCGCTTGTTTAATGAGTATCAGATTTCTTTCCCTGCCGATAATGGCCTCGTCACGTTCAACCAAGTTTGCCTCATCACCAGTTAGACGATAACCCTGAGTGGCCAATTCGGTTTGCAATGTGTAGCCGCGAGTTCGGGCAAGCAAATGCAGCAATTCATGAGTGTGGGATACCCATAGGGCGGCTTGGGAGGAATCGTTCAACACCCGCCAAGTCGTGAACGATAGAGCAATAACAGCCAAGACAGTGAGCAAGGCGGTACCTAACAATCGAGCTTCAAAACTTCGTCCCAATGTCGTACTCCTTTTGCTCCCGAAACGCTCATCCATTGAGTTGTACTTATCACCTCCAACAATAATAGGTAAGTCTAAGGTGTTATTCGAATACTATTCTCAGCCACTGTGATGCCCATTCGGTTTTTGGGCTCTACCGTACCCATCGTGAGGCACGGTTGCTCGGTTTGCATTGGCGTTCGTCCAAAAGAGGATGTGCCGACATAGTTCAGTCGACTGCTCGAACAGTGATACAAAAGCTGCGTTTAATGCTGTTTAAGACGACGCACAAGGATTTAGATGCATCATGTCATCCATCCGTATTCCTTGAAGAATGCAATGGGGTATAGCGCGTTACAGGCGTTAGGGAATGAGATACCGATTCAGCGTCTCCAGCACGCTTTGCCGGTCCTCTTCCGACAACCCCAGATAGGGGCGCTCGGGCAGGTTGACCTCGGGGCGGCCGAACTGATGAGCCGCACCGTATTCCAGCGGAGTACCGAAATAGAGGGTCTGCGGTTCGGCCTGATAGTTGAGGGTATCGCGTAGATCGTCGTTGAGGCGCAGCACTTCATCAGCATAGCGCGGCTTGCGGGCGCGGTACTTGTCCGAGAGCGGTGCCCAGGGTTCCCCTTCCGGGGTTTCTTGGGCATCCCAGCGGTCTCGGTGCGACAGCTGCAACCCTTCCCCGATATCGGCCAGTGGCTCGCTGAGATCACCGGTGCGCTGGTAGAGGCGAGCCAACAATTCGTGGGCATCGGCCACCCCATGGTGGCTAATGGCGATAAAGCTACCCGCCATCAGATCTCATCCTCAAAGGTGGTCATATAGTGCAGCGCTTCCTCATCCGCATTCACCATGGCGGCCTCCCAGAGATCCCCCATCAGGTCGGCTTCCGCATCACGGGCTTGCTCGCATAGCGCATCCAGCGCCTTGGCTTGTGCCAAGGTAAAGGGGCCATCCTTTGCCAGCAGGGCACTGGCTTGTTCCAACAAGGTCATCCTCTCTCTCCTTTGCCACTGGCAGCCGTGGCCTGGGCCAACATGGCCTCCACCCGTTTGGCCAGCTCGGGGAAATGCGCCACCATGGCGTCCCTGGCCAATACCCAGGCGGCAAACGCCTCGGCGGCGGCTTCCATCCTGGTCTTGCCGGCATACTCTGTCAGCAAGCCAACCCCCGTCAAATCCGGTTCACCGGCCCAAAAGTGGACCTGATGCCCCAGTTCGTGCAGCCAGGTCGATACCCGTTGTGCCGACTCACCTTGCCTGGCCCCCACATTGGCCGACACGCTCCAATGGCGGCGCAGGGTCTCACCGCTGGTCCCTCTTGGCTGCCATTGCCGGGGACCGCTGTTGCTCTTGGCATCCGCCACCACCTCGGTGGCCGCCGCTTGCACCGCCTTGATATCGACCGTCTTGAAAGTATCGCCCCCCTTTACCTTGATCACCAGATGATCCCAGCTTTTGGCGGTAAAGCCATTGGTCATGCTGGCGCGGCGAGAATGGTAGAAGGCGCGCACCAGGTAAGCATCCTTGCCCAGATACTCGGCAATGGCCGGGGCAACCTTGAGCCCGGCTGCCCCCTTGCCCATCTCGGTCTGCTTGATAAACAAGGTCTTGACCGGGTGCGCCTTGAGGAAGGCCGTCAAGGGCTCGCGCTGAGGGGCTGGCAACTGGGCCAGCAGGTCACTCAAGCCCTGCGCACTCACCCCCTTGGCACTGGAATAGGCACTCTCCACCATCCGTTCTGGCAGCCGCTCGGCCAACGCTGGCTTGGCTGCCTCCCGCTTGGCTACGGCCTTGGTCAGGGCAGCCGGGGTCTGGGGCCGGTAATCAAAGCCGGGGTCGATACCTTTAGGGAGCTTGTGCAACTCCCCGGTCGCCTTATCCACCCACTCATAATCGCCGTCATCCGGCGCCTTGCCGACTTCAAGGCCGCGCCGCTTGAGGTCGGCTGCCGAGAGCAAGAATTTCTTGCACTTGCAGCCATAACCGTTGCTCGGGGAATGGGTATTCCACCAGGGGTGCTCCACCGGCAGCACCAGGTTGTTCCACTTGAGGTGCAACTCCCTCGGGTGCTCGGAGTCCCCATGGCGATAAAGAGCATAGGGGCGCTGGTGCTTGATACGCTCTATCTGATATTCGCGCCCGGCGTTGTAACTCTGGCGCAGGTTGGTCTCGAAGATGACCCGAGAACGCCACGACGCCGGGCCGGTATGATCCCAACCGTGGCGGGCCACGATGTCCTTGAATGCCTTCTGAAACACGCCGATGGATTGGCCTTCACTGATCGCCTTGTCTACTGCACTGCGCAGGTCAGCCAGCAAATCCGTCTTGGTCGCTCCCGCCACCATAAAGGCCCGGTTATGGGCATCGCGCCACACATCAGCCCAGCGCTCGCTCGGCATATCGAGCTTCTGGCGAAGGAAGGCGATCGCCTCGGCAAAGGGGAGCGAGCCATATCTGACTGGTGAAGAGCGAACCGGCATCAGCGGCCCTCCTCCACTTCCAGCATGCCGAGCAGCTCGCTGGCGGCGATGGCCTGGGCCAGCAGGGCACCCAGTTCATCATGACTGAGTGCCGGCTCCAGCGCCAACAGGCCATCCCGGATCTCCTCCAGGGTGGTGGCCTGCATCACCACCCCCTGGACGGCATCTGTCATGCCCGCCAGCAAGGGCGCCATCTCGGCCTGCAGCCGGGCCAGTTGGGCGTCGTTGTTATCCCCTCGCGGCTGAGCCTTGCTGGCCACAAGCGCAGCCAGCCCAGGGGTGACAACCTGGGCGGCGAGCTGTGCCTTGAGGGCGGCTTCCCCCGGCGCGGCTTGATTATCGACGATGACCAGCACCTCTTCCCCCTCCTTGGGAGCCGGGATCTGCAGCTTGTCGCGCACCCACTGCGCCGGGATCTGCATCCCCATCCCCACCAGGGCACGCAGCGGATAGGCCAGATCGCGCATATCCTCCGGCTCGGTCACGTCGAACTCCAGCCGTGGGCAGCGGCGCGGCCCCTGATAGCTCTTGCCGTTCAGGGCATAGAGGGGATAGACCAGATCCCGGGTCAGGCTCGCGGCCAGCTGGCGCAAGTCGGCATCTCGCACCTCCTGGCGCACCTCGTTATGGACGTTGCCGAGCGCATTGGTCGAGCTCTTGCCATCAGCTTGGGAAGTCAGGGTTCCACCCAGCACGGCCTTGCTAATGGAGCGCTCGCACCACTCCATCATCACCACGAAGGGATCGGCCTGACCGCTGGCGGCGTTCTGGAACTCGATCTCCATACCCCTCGGGATAATGCCCCCGGCGTTATGACCGATGGAGAGCACAGCCTGCAACAGGGTCGCCTTCTCCTTTTCGGTGGCCCCCTCCGGGTATTTGCCCAGACGTACCGGCAGGCCATAGATCTCCAGAAACTCGGCCAAGTCGCGCACGCTGTAGTTCTTGAACAGGAAGGGCCAGACCAGGGTGCGGATAAGGCCGGTGCGGGCCAGATAGCCCGATTTGGATTTGGCCTTGTGAACCAGCCAACCGAACGGATTAAGACCCGCCCCCTCCTTGCTGCCATCGCGCAGCCGCAGCTGATTCCAGTCATCCGGGTGGGTCTGGAACCAGGCGGGATCACGCCAGACGATGCCCTTGGGGAGTTGCAGCCCCTCTACCATCTCCCAGCCGCTGAACTCCTGGGCACTGAACCCCTTGAGCACAGCGTCGGTGGCGTCAAAAATGGCATCGTCGAACCAGGTGAAGTCCTCTATCAGCTCGCGGATCATCTCGCTGTCGCGCTTCTCGGCCGGGGTGGCGTTGCGGGGTGGCTCTATAGTCCAGCTCACCCCCAGCAGGGAACGGCGGCGCTTGCCAAGTTCGCTCTGCAGATGGGCGTCTTTCTCCTCCATGTCTTCGGCCAGCTCGCACTGGGCGATAAGGCTCCCCTCCTCCGCCTCTTTCAATGCCGCCGCAGCCTTGCCCGGCGTCAGCCCCACGGTCGGGTGCTCGCTGTAGTGGCGGCGCAGCTGAGCCAGCTTGGCATCGTTCTCGCTCTGCGGCTCTTTCTGCAGGCGCAGCGGATTGCCGTGAATGTCTATGATCCCGCTCATTACCAGGCACCTCGTTCATATCGGTGATAGTCATCATTGCGCGTTTCGTCACGCTTGCCAGGCAAAGGGGTGAACTCGATGGCGCCCCCTTCCATCCAGCTGGCCCGCACCGCCATGACCAGGGCAACCGCAAAGTCGCCGTGCCGCTGCTGGCCGCCCTGGCCAGTGTTTTTGCCCTTGTCAATCTTGGGGATGCCGTTGATGACCTGGATCTTGCCCAGATCGTCCTGCACGTCCGCATGGCGCGGGATCGTCAGGTTGCCATCCTCAAACTCGGCCTTGAGCTTGGGCATCCACTCCCGATACCAGGGGTCATTGAGCATCACGCATTCGATCATCCCGGCTCCCCAGCGCAGCCGAGCGGCCTCCGCCAGATAGCCGCCGTTGCCGGTGGCATCGAAGGCTGCTGCCGTGAAGCGGTACAACCCATGCAACAGGTAAAACAGGATCTGGCGTTGGGTCTCATAGGGGGCGTTGACCAGCTCCACCACAAAGGGCACCCGTTTACGCAGGTTGGTCGCGATGGAGAGCGGCACAAACACTGAGAGATCCCCCTTGCGGGCGAAGTCTTCGCCCAGCACATGACGGCAACTGCGATCAAGCGCCGCCAGGCAAGGCTTGAGGTGTTCCTCGCACCAGAGCTCGGCCACTGCCTTGCGGGTCTCCTCGCTTTGCAGCTCGAAGTCCTTTGGTGCGGTAAAGCGCAGGATGGGAATATCCAGCTGCATGGCCCGCTCAATCAGTATCCGCTTGATATAGGCGCCGCTGCTCTGCTTGGGCACGCAGAAATACTCCTCCAGGGCGTCTTCTTCGGTGGCGGTGTCCTTGAGCAGGCCCGCCTTCCAGGCTTCCTCTGCCTTCGGCGTCCAGGGCGTTCCCTTGACCTGGCAGATCCGGCGATAGAGCCCCTGCCGGCAGGCGTCGTCCAGGGTGATAGTGTGGATGGAGTAGCGCTTCTTGCCGGCGCGGCTGTCGTTGATGAGCTGGTTGAACAGGTTATCCACCCCGTTGTGGGTGCTGATGAGCCGCACCTTGGCGCCCCACATGGTCAGCGCCAGCGCGGCTTTCAGCACCTCGGCCAGCCGGTCGTGGAAAGCGGCCTCGTCGATGGTCACATTGCCCTGCATCCCCCGCAGGTTGGAGGGGTTACTAGAGAGCGCCTGCACCTTGAAGCCGGAGGCGAAATAGACCACGAAGGTGAGGATGGCTTTATCCTCATCGTCGGTGAATACCTCCTCCTGGATCTCCCCGGCAGCCTTGTTGAACGCCTTGGCCCACATGGCCACGGCGTCGATAAACTCGCGGGCCATCTCCTTGTTGCTGCCCACGTAAAAGTGATGACCACCGCCAGCCGCTTTTGCCTTGGAGGCCGTGAGCGTTGCATCGGCGGCCTCGGCCCAGGTGATGCCGGTACGGCGGCTCTTCTCGGCGATCTTGAGCGGGCTCTCGTCGGCGATCCAAATCTTCTGATAAGGCAACAGCACCTCGTCGGGGCTGTACTCGGTGCCGAGCTCTTGCGCCAACTGCTGGGAACGGGCAACGGCGGTCTGCGCCATAGGGCTCTCGCTCATCATCAGGCAATCCCCAGAATTTCACGGCGAATGGCAGCGGCAGCCTCACCACTCAACCCCGCCTGGGTGACGATCGCCTCTGTCTTGGCGGCCACCTCTTCGGCGAAGGCCTGGCGGATCTCTTTCTCCCGCTTGTGACTCTGCATGGCGGTGGATTCCAGCCGCTGGGCCGCCAGCATGGCGTTTTTCAGCATGTCGATATCCACGGCCTCCTCCGGGTTCTGCACCTGGGCCAGCATCGCCTTGAACAGCTGGGAGCGGCCCAGTTCCAGGATGAGCTTGGTGGTCTCCCCCATCGGCTTGTCACCGAGCTGGGAAGTCAGTGCCGCCGTGGTCTCTCGCAAGTCACGCAGGTGCTGGCCCACCTGCTCCACCTGGCTGGCGTGGCGACTGAGCCCCGAGCGGGAGAGCTTGAGATCGTCAGGCAACCCGGCCTCTTCGATGAGGCCATTAATCTCATCCAGGATGGCGGCCTGGCTGTTGCCCTTGTCACGCAGCATGGCGTTGAGGGCATCGCGGATAGGCTCGGGCAGCAGCCACACCTTGCTGGCACGGCCCCGGGTCGGTTTCTCGGCCATGGCTAATCCTCCGCTCTGCATTTCTTGATGCCGAGCCATGCACTGTCGTGAGCCGCCGGCTTCAATTCGGGTACGGTGTGGGTCGGTTTCTCGGCCATGGCTAATCCTCCTCAGTCTTCAGCTCGGGGCTTCTTGATGCCCGGCACGGTTGCCCGCCCTTCTGCCACGTCCTGGCCACGGCCGGTGAGGTGGGCCACCTGCACCTGGGCGAGGCGTTCGATGCGCACCAGCCCCTGCTCTTCCAGCCAGGCCAGCAGGGTCTTTACCCGATCCCGGGTCACCCGGCCGGTACCCAACTGATCGAGGCAGTCATTGAGGATCGACTCGTTGGCCGCGCCACCGATATCCAGCAGGGAGCGCAAGATCACCAGGCGCTGCTGGGAATCCAATATCGCTTGAATGCTCATGCTTTCTCCTTCTGTACCGCTGCGAGTTCATTCTCCAGCAGCATGTCGGCGAGGCGGCGGGCTTGGCGCAGCTCCGGCTTGACCTCTCGCAGCTCACCACGCAGCTCGCTTATCTCCAGCTGCAGCTTGTGCAGCTCCCGCTCGCTCGGCAGATCGATCAGCGCCTGCTCCACCCGTTGTACCCGCGCCACCAGGGCGGTGAGATCTTCCCGTTTGGCGTAGGTTTTGGAGAGCAGGATGATGACCACCAGCCCCACCAAACTGGCCAGGGCATACAAGGGCCCCCAGTTCTTAACGATGAATTCCCACACGGACTGCCTCCTTGCGCTCATACAGGGCCTGGCACTCGATGCAGCGCTCGGCACCCGGTTCTGCAGCAAGGCGCGAGGGCGGGATGGCGTCATCACAATCGCAGCAGATGCCATCCCCCTGGGGCCTTGACCTTGTTTGATGGGACTGAATAAGGCGCCCGGTTCGCTCGGCATCGAGCTGCTGGGCGCGGTCTATGGGGTCGCTCAAGGTCGTCTCCTTGCGGGCCGGTTACTTGACCACATGGGTCGCTTTGAGGCGGCCCCAGATAGCAACCAGACCACCGACTGCACTGGCCAGATCCACTATGGTGGTGGCCAGACTGGCTTGGGTGCCGACATCGACCGGCACACCGAACAGGCCGGCAATACCAGCACCGACAGCAATCAGGCCGCCGATCACGGTGCGGCTCTTGAACGCCGACTTTGCTTGGGGTAACAGAGAATCAGCCATGTTGAGGCTCCTTGTGTGGGGGTTGGAACTGACAGGGGGAAAGACGGGCACGGGCCCGCAGGCGATCCAGCTCGGTGACCGAACGCCAGCCCTGAGCGAACAGGGATTGACGGGTGGCGTGGTGGCTGTAAAGCGGGATCGTCTCCAGGTCTGCACTGGTAGTGTTCTGGTTGGCCAGGTACGCCTTGAGGTGGGCGCGGCGCCCATCCTTGAAGCAGGCGAGATAACGGGGGTTCTTGAGTTCAGGAATGCCAAAGCAGCCAGCGGCCTGGATCCCTTGCAGCGCCTGGCGGAGCTTCTTGATGAGGTTGGTGCTAACCAAGCTGGGTTTGCTCATGCCACCTCCCCGAATCGGGTCGAAAGCAGATAGCTTTGCAGGCGCAGTAGGCGGTTGACCCAGCCCCAGGCGTTGGCCCATTGACTCGGGTCTTTGCGCACTATGCCCAGCATGTAGCTGGCGCGGATTTCCAGTAAGCCAAGCAACAGGGCGCGGCCACCATCCCGACCCGTCTTGGCGGCCAGTACCCGCAAGGTTTGCGGGCCCAGTACCCCATCGGCCAAGATGCCCAGTGCCTGCTGCAGCTGACGCACCGAACGGCCAGGGCTGTGGTGGACTGCCCCATCGAACAGCGCAATGGCAATCAGCGGGCAGACGCTATCGACCCGATCACAGCGGGCGGGTAACCAGTAGTTGGCTCGGTAAAACAATTCGGTGTGAGCAGGTGTCAGATCGCGAATGGCGATATCCGGTTGGCCGTCTCGATCGAGATCGGCCATGCCGTCTTTCTTGCCGTCGGCGGCATCGGCGATACCGTATTTGGTGTGGCCGCCCCGGTCGGCCGGGTGATTGACCTCGCCCCCTTCCACATCGGGACGAAGCAACCAGGCAAGTGCGGAAGAAAAAGTATAAGGCAACATAAAGGCCCCTCGATTAACTGCGTTATTCGCAGCGTACCGAGGGGCCTCTATGGCATGGGTTTATGGTGGATTAGAACTATGGCTTCTTGGGTGGTGGGGTCGTTGGGTTAACACCGCTATTTCTGGGTGGCTGATAGCTGTTTGTGTTAGTCGTATTCCCACTTGGTTTTGGTTGAAGAATAGGCTGATATCCATCCATCCCAACTCCGGGAGTTCCCTTTGGGAAATCTGTCGGCCTCTTACTCATAATTTACTCTCCAGTCTTCACGGTTTTTTGGGGGGTGGACTGGGTGGGTTATCAGCGCTACTATCTGTTCGATTACTAGGCTGATAACCTTTTTTTACATCCCTCCATTCCCGTGGCTTTCCCGTACTTGGTGTACGTTCGACAATTTTTCCTTGATCATTCTTTTTTTGAGTCATATACGAAACCCTTCTTATGGTTTCTTTGGAGGTTGTTGTATTGGACTTGTGCCGCTACTTCTCGTAGGTTGATAACCATTAGTGGCAAGTGCCTCATTACTTTTAGACTCTGGGCGAGGTTTTGGAGTATATCCACTAACACTGGCTAAAAAGGTATTATCTTTAACTCGAGAGCCGGACATATAAAGTTCCTTTCAGGGTTTCTTGGGTGGAGTTGTTGGAACAACGCTACTTTTTGATGGCTGATAACCGTCGTTCAACTTGACCGACCCATCACCCGCAGGTTTTGGTTGATACCCTTCAAAACCACCGACTTTAGGTAAGGGAGAAGATGATGTTTTGGATGTATCTTGAGACACGGTAAACCTCTTGATTATGGTTTTTTGGGCGGTGGATTTGTCGGGCTACCGCCAGTTCCAGTAGGCTGATACCCACTCCTTACACCAGAAGTGCCTGATTCGCCGGAATCTTTGGGTTGATAACCATGCTTATTTGAATTACCTGATGAATTGTTATCATTTTTTACAGTCATTTATTACGCCTCAGTCAGCTTTGTAGAACTCTAAGTAAAGAATTTCAGAGGACAATATCAATATTCCAGCAGAGCCATCCTTTGTCCGCTCAAGACATTTATCATCATTGATAATCCATGAATCTTGTAAAAATATCTGTTCTGGTGCAGGAGAGCTTGAAGCAAAAGACTCAGAACCATAAAGTCCTCCTACCTTTTCACCGGACTTGAGGGTAACGATTACCCAGTACATCTGCCTTTTGGAAAAAACATAATCCCATGGTTTTTGTATTGGGTGGAGACTTAGTTTCTTAACTCTGACCGTCACCCACAGATATGAAATCAAAACAGGAGAAACAAATAGAACTAAAAAATAAAAAATAACGTACAACCAGAAATGCACGTTTTTTAGCTCACCTGACTCAACCATATAAACGACTGGCAGCCATATCACATAGTTGATACAGCTGTATGACACAGCATCAATGAGTTGTTCGGAGGTGGATTTTCTCTCACTAGCTACTGCAAACAACTCGTATGCCTTGATTGCAATGAACCCTGGCATAACAAACGCAACAAACAGCAATAACTTATTCAGTTCGAGAATTTCCAAGCTCATTGAAGACACCAAGATGCTGATAATTAGGATAATATATACCCATTGGAGAGAGATGGGAACACCGACTAGGAGCCAAAAAGATCTGGCTGATGCCGCCGCCGGGTTAGTTGCCGCTGCTCCGCTACTACTGCATAGGTCTGGGGTACCGACAGACCATGCTTGCGGGCCAACTGGTCGATATTGCGGCCATTGAACTCATCCCAAATGGCCCGGTCCCGCAGCGCAGCCTTGAGGTGATCACCTGTGGGGATATAGTAGGCACGCCCGCCCATATAATGGGCCTGTACCAGCGCCAGCTTGCGAGCCTGAGCCCGGGCAAGATCGGGGGCAATGCCGCCCCGTGCCAGTTCGCAGGCCAGCACATCCACCAGCTCGGCCAGCGCCTTGGGCCACTTGGCAGTCAGCTCGGTCACAGGGATCTGATCCAGCCGGTCCACCAACTGCCCCAGCGACTCATGATCGTCGGCAAACAAGTCGAGGTTCTTATCCATGTAGCATCTCCTCAAAAACTCCGAGAACGGCCTGATAGCCTGCCACCCGCCCGGTTTTCTCATTGATGGGGACGGCTAGCTTGGCACTTTCCAGCACCTTGACCATCTCCCGCTTGTGCCAGTTCTTGAGGGATTCCAGCACCCTGTACGCCAGTGCATCACTGAGCCAGGCCACCTCAGCCACCCCGATCCCCTTGTTTATCCGCACAGTCTGGCGCTCGACGTAATGATTGAGCGCAGTCTCGCTGCCATCACGCAGTAGGCCATGGCGGTGCATGGTGATCCAGACTGCCCGGATAACGCCTATCTCTCCCGTCCTGACCAGGGCACCGCTGACGGGGCTTAAACGCTGGCTGGCAGCCCCTTTAACAGGACGTTTAACGGTCGGTTTAAAGCCTGCCGCCTTCATGGCCACCAGCACCTTGTCCAGCTCCTGCAGGGTCAGCTCGGCTGCCGAACGCTTGCCGCTCTGCTGTGTCAGCAGCTCACGATAGGTCTCCTCATCGAGCCCCAGGGCTCGCCTGCCAACCTGGACCAGCCGGATCAGACGAGTGCGGTCACTGCTTGGCTTATTGTTCTGCTCATCGCTCTTGATTGCGCTCACCTTTCCCTCCTGCCTTTGCCGTCCAGATTTGCCCTGCCGCCATCACGTCCGGCCCGCTGCGCCACTGAGGACAACGGCTATCGAGCCACTGCTCTGCCTGCTGCTGACTCAAGGGGCCAAACTTCATCACATAGGCCAGCAGTTGCGGCCAATTAGACATGGCCATGACTGACCTCCCCCGCGACAGCCCTATCCCGCTGCAGCTCTGCCACCAGTTGCCAGCGCATCTGGCAGGCTTCTCCGGCCAGCGCATGAAAGCCACGAGCCCGCGCCTCTTTATCAAACTGCTTGAGCTGTTTGCACACAGCTCGTTTATCAGGGGCTGCCTGTGCAATGGCTGCCGCGCTGAAAATCTTGGTAAGCCGAATATCCATCTCTGTTTTGGTCATCGCCGTGCTCCTTTATCGAGGCGGTGAAGACCTGGGCCCAGATCGTTCGGTTGCTCATCAGTACCCAGACACCACGCTGGATAGACGGGGGCAAGCCCCCCGTTTCGCTTAGTGGGATAGTTGTTTTCTCGCCTTGTTGACAATAGTGAGCAACATGGCTCGGCGGGACTTGTGCGCCGCTCCGGTGGCATCTTGCGAATCCATGAAGTCCAAAGCGAGCTGCGCATCGCTCAGGGCAAGATGCGGATTGCTGCGTAGCTGACACTCCAGAGAGCTCTTGGCATCGGCCACACTGGTGTTCAACAGAGCTTTTACGTTTTCCATCGCATTCCCTCCCTACAACTTGGCCAGATCTAGGCTCATCTGGATGTAACGGCCCTGGCCATCCCGCTCGTAGAGCCGCAGATATTGACTGGTGCCGGTCACCTGAATGGCATCGACAGCGGCTTGCATGGCCAGCAGCCAATCCGGGTCATCGATATTGAGCTGGCGCAGGGAGAGCACCTGATTGACGTCGATATGACCGCTTTTGGATACCCGGAATGCATGGTCTACCAGGGCGCGGATCTCACTACTGGCGCCATCGCTCCAGCGTTCAATGCACTGGTCAATCAATGCTTTGGCAGCCTGGATCCGTTCATCAAATTTGCGGTGCTCACCCACTGCCCGAATGAGCTTGTAACGACCATCAAAACTGAGCAGGGTGACATTGCCCTTGGTACCGCCCCACGCCACGCCGTACTGCTCGGCGGAGAGGTCTACAAAGTCAGCGATCTGCTGCATGGCGTTGATCTTGAACGCCGCAAGGCGGGAGCGCTCTTCATGGGCGGCCGCGATGATGGCCATCACCACTTCATCACGCAGCTTGTCAGCCGGAGTGATCAGGTTTTCCGGTACCCAGTGCCCCTGGGCGTTCTGACGCATCGGGGTTGTGCTGGCGGTCTGTGCTTCTTGCATGGGCTTCTCCTTAGTGGATCTTGTTGCTGCCAGGCATCTGATGGCCCACATAGGCCGCCTGATCCGGGGCTGATGCGCTCGCCTGTTCTTCCTGGTGAGTCGCACCGCAAAAGTCGAGAAACTTGGGTAACTGGCGCAGCACCACCTTGGCCAGGTCTTCGTCCTCTATGTCGATCTGGATCTTGACCATTTCCGTCTCCTTACTGGCGCCAATGCAGCACGCAGCCACCAAAGCGCACCAAGGCAACCTCCCGCACCACCCCCGCCAAACACTCGCGGCTCAACACGGCACGCGCTTTCATCTCGCTGGGCAGTGGCCCCGTCACCGCCAGCAGCGGGGTATGGCAGATCTGGCTGGTGCGAACTTCACAGCCTTTCGCGGTCAGCCAATGACGCAGTTGCTCGGCGGTATTTTGCAGATTCTTCTTCATCCCATTCTCCTTGTGATCTCAATCACTGGGCCCACCGCACACCCCGAGCCCGCTGGTTTACTGGTTGTTCTTCTCGGTCCGATCGAGCAGCCGGTTGTACTTGATGCCCATGATCTTGAGCTCCTCCGCTAACAGCTCGGTCAGGATGCGCAGGGACGAACTGGCATTCTCTCCATCGCTTTTTGCCTGTCGGCGCAGCCGGGAAAGAGTGGCCTCGGCGTCATAGCGGGCGCTCTTGTCGATGCCTTTGTTGTTTGACCCAACCGAGATGCGCATTGGCCGTCGTAGTTGCTGTTCCTCACCCAGTTGGCTATGGGGGCAGCCACTGCGGCACGCCTTCCAGAGCTTGATGTCCATCGGGCTGCTACCCACATCACGGGGACCACGGCGCTGATGGGCAAGACATTGATGCACCGGTATTTGACCCAGAATGGGGCACATCACCTTGCTGCCCATCAGGGCCCCTTCCACCAGGGTTTGTACCCTTGCCATATCGCCGGGATATTTCTGGTTACAGACCTGGCTGATAGTGGTTCTGGATAAACCAAGCTTGTCGGCCACCACGGCCAGCGAACTGGCTGTGACTTCGGCCTGTAACACCTCAAGCCACGTGTCCATGAGGCGCCTCCTTCACATCAAATTGATAAAAGCGCTGTTCGTTCTGATCCCAGCATCCCCCCTGTGTTGCCCTGACCATGGGAGCAAAACGCCCGGAGTCCCGGATCAACTGGTAACGATTCTGGTTACCTTTCACCTTGAAGCCTTCGATCTTGTCCACCAATCGCACATACCCAGCCCTAACCAAGAAGGTGGTGTAAGTGCTTGCGCCGCTGTCATCGACGCCAGAGGTGATAGCAAGATCGCTCAAGGTGAAAAACCGGCTGATCTTCATGGTGTTCCACATCTTTTGTTGCACCGTTTTTCGATGGATACGGCGTTTTTGGCGCTGCTTGGTTTTACGATTACCAGAGCCAAACGCAGGATCGCCTGCAGTCTCTACGACTTGGTAACGGCTGCCTCGAAATGAAACACTGCTTCCAAACGGTTTTTGATACACACACCGCAGGTGACCACTTGCCAACCAACTGCGCACCACCAGATAGATATTCCTCAGCTTTAGCGGACTTCCTTCGGCTACCTCCAATAGATCGAACGAGTCTTGTTGGCACATCCAGCGCCAAGCCGCTTCTGCATTGCTGTTTATGCTTTTACCGACCACTGGTATCCCTCCCGTGCTTTGTTGTTATTTGCTGGTCCTCGCGGCTACCGGTTGCGGCGCACGTCATGCAGCAGTTCGCTGGCGTCCACATCCTCCAACCGGATAATCCGGGCATCAGAGGCCATGGCCATCTTCTCGATCTTGTCCAGCGCCGAGACGATGGTGCGCACGACACCGTTGGAACGCTTGCGGATGAGATCCAGCAGGGCATCGTCGATCTCCACGTCTACCTCCAGCATTTCGCTGGCTATCAGGGACACGTCCTCCAGATCGGCGGGTTTGAATTCAATCCACTGGGAGATGCGGTTAAACAGTTGCTTGCGCTGGCTGATTCGGCGGGCAATCTCTTCCATGCCCACTAGGATCAGCGGCTGTTCGGTGGCATCGTAGATATCGCGCAGGGTCTCCATGATGCGGGCATTGCCGACCACGTAATCCGCCTCATCCACGAAGATGGCCAGCTCTTCGGCCCGCACGGATTCGACGATGCTATCGACCTGTGCCCGCAAGTTATGGCGCTGGGGAATGCCAATCTCTTTGGCGATCTGCTCCAGCAAACTGGTCACTGTGTCGGCCTTGTAGCAACGCACATAGATACCGTTCACTTCGTCTTGGTTGAATAGCCACTCGACGGCGGTGGTTTTGCCAAACCCGGAGGGGCCGTGGATCAGACCAATCCCCGGCACTATGCTGGAGCGGTTGAGCAAGTTGTCGAGCAACTGCTCGGTCTTGATCATGTTTTTGACTTCGACGATCTTGTGTTTCATAGTGGTTTTGTCCTTATGTTGTGGTTTTACAGGGCCGCTCGTTAACCTTTTGCCAGGGTGTTGCGAGTGGCCCTGATGCTTTCCAGATGGCGGTGAATCCGTTTCGCCATCAGCTTGTGGCTATAGAGATACCGGGTCAGCCACTCCTTCTCCCGCTCCGTCAGCGGGGCATCCAACTCCTTCTCTGCCAGGTAAATGGCCTGTTCGTACTCGGTCTTGAGTGCTCTGGACTCTTGCCCTGCCGTTGCTTGCTGGCGGGCGGCTTTCTCTTCTCGCCTGGCCTCAATGGCGGCAAGTTCTGCAGCGCTGAACTGAGCCGGTTCACCGGGAGCTGCGATGCCCGAGAGCGCGGCCAGGGCCGGGTTATCGAGGGTGAGATCGCTGCGTTGGAACTGGGCGATATCCCGCGCCTGGGAGACGAAGTGGCGCACCACATCCTGATGGAGCTGGTCGATGCCAAAGGTCTTGGCCACATTGCGCATCTCGCGGCGAAAACCGGCCAGCGCCTTGGCATCGGCACGTTTGGCGGCGCGGAAGGCATCTGGGCTGACACCATTGCCCAGCAGTTCGATGTTCACGGCCTCGATCCGCTCGTTCCAATCCCCGGCGCGATACAAGATGGCGCGGCCCACATCGCTGGGGTCGAGGAACACGCTGACCCGCTGGCTCTTCCAGTTGTGCTCCAGCAGCTCAGGGGCCGTGTATTTGAGCCCACCCGCTTTGATGAAGCCCTTGGAGACGGTGGCCTCACCGACATGGTTGAGCAGCAGATCCAGCGCCGACTCGTCGCCAATGGCTCGCCGCTGATAGCGGGCATGGCCATATTTCTCGTTGGGGGTCATCCCCATGGAGCCGTGTTTGCGGTTGTGGTAGCGGGCATCGAGCCAGTTATCGAGCAGGCTCTGCAGCTCACAGGCCGTCATGGCCAGCTCGAAGATCTCCTTTTCGGCATCCGGTTTGCGTTTTTCTTCCAGACGCTGGGCAAAGCTCTTGCGTGCCTCGATCACCTGCCGGTCGGCCACGCAGTGCCCGATATAGGAGGGCAGCAACTCGATAAGGCCGTGGCTCATGGTGCGAAAGAAGCGCTCTATATGCGGTTTCTCCCACCCGGAATAGGCGTTGGAGCGGCTGACGTTCATGCCGAGCAGGGTGCAGATGGACATGACCCGCTGGCTCACGTAGTCAGAGCCGTTATCGGTGCGCATCACGCCGTTGTCGTTGAGGGTGCCCCAGGCCAGCAAAGTCTTGCGCAGCAGCAGGCAGATCCCCTCGCTCGATGAGGTCTTGGCCACCAGCAGGCGCACCCGGCGGGTAAACACGTCGATCACCGCGATAATGCTGTGACGACCATCCACCAACATGGCATCGACCGGCGTGCTGTCGAACTCCCACACGTCATTGGGCTGAGCCATCCAGGGATACATCTCCTCGATCGCGCTGCGGTATTTGTTGTTGTAGGCATCGGGGTTGGTGGCATAGGTAAAGGCCACCTTGTTGTCACTGAGCCATTTGACCATCCAGCGGCGCAAGGAGGATTGGCTGGGGATGTGCCATCCCAACTGGTTCATCTCGTTGTATTGGCTGGCGAGCTCGTGCAGGGCGCCCCACTTGTTGACCAGATGGGGTTTGGCGGTGACCAGGGCCGTCAGGAACTGGGCCAGATCCGGGCTCTGCTCCACGGTCGATGGCCGCTCCCGCTGGTAGTTGCCGGCCAAGGCTGCGGGGCCTTCATCAGCCAACGCCCCCTGCCAACGGCGCAAGGTGATCAGGCTGAACGGTTTTTGCCGATCATAGACGCTCGCAGGGAGTGACAGGCTGCGGGCACGGTAAGCCTCGATAAACGCCCGGCGTCCCACCTCCCCTTGCTGGCAAGCTTGATAGGGCGCCAGAAAGATATCTGCGGCCTGCAGGATCAGCAGCCTGGTATCAACCTTTTTGCGCGCCCCCTCCCCCAGCGTCAGCAACTTGCGACCCGCATCCGGTTTGACCGGCACCTCACGCGCCAGCAGCTTGGCCATGGCCTTGCCACCAGCAGCATGATCGGTCACGGCTTGACCTTGTTCAGCCACGGCTCTCTCAGCCAGATAGCGGCGGGTTTCTATCGGCAGCGAACCGATGTGGTATTCGGCCCCTTTGCCTTTCTCGCGCTTGCGGCTTTGCCACTCTTCTCGCTCGGCCTTTTTGCGCACACCATCGGGGTAAGCAGGCATGCCGACCAACCCGGCCAGCGCCTGGGCGGTGTACCAGGTGCTCATTGGTCACCTCCCAGCAGATCGATCTCCAGCGACTCGGAAAGCAGCGTCATGATGGTGCGGCTTTCTCGCCGTTTGGGGCTGACCCCCATGGCTGGGGCATAGTGTTTGATGCAGCGCTGTACGGCTCTGGGGTGCAGCCCTTTGGCGCGGGCCCAAGCAGCTTGGGAATATCCGCGTTTTATGAGCTCAGCCCTGATCCACTCTGGTGTTTTCCCTGACATACTCACCCCGTTTCGGTATCATCAAGTGTCGCGGCGCGTATCTTTATCATTCATAAAAGAATGATTTTATGTCGCGGCGCGTCACATATGAATGATTGATCACCCCAAAAAGATTGACAAGTCTTTTTGTGCGGAATTTTTTGTCTATCGACTCACCAGCATTAGCCACTAGCCGAGAATTCCTTGTATGTCAGAGCGTTATGAAGAAAAACCACAAACAGTACAAAAAGACGGTGAGGTATCTTTTCTGACGACGGGAATGGATACTCTGAGCGCTCGTCTGGATGAGCTGCGGGGAAATCTGAGTTACAAGGCATTTGCCGAACTGGTGGGGATGAGTGAGTCGGGGATGCGTAAATACTTCCCTCCGTTCAATTCACTGCCCACCATAGACAAGGCTCTGCGCATCGCGCGGGTGTTCAATGTGAATCTGGAGTGGCTGGCCACTGGCCAAGGCCCCAAGCATCCAGATGTAGATGCCGAGCTGATGGTGCGACGTGATGAGTTTGATGAGGAGTACGCGCTGATCGATGGCTACCATGTCACCGTCAGTACCGGCCATGGTGCGTTTAATGATGATCACGAGGTTAAACGCAAGCTGGCCTTTCGCCGCAAGTGGCTCACGTTTCGCAAGTTAAACCCGGATAACCTGGTGGTGGTCTTTGCCAAAGGCGACAGCATGGAGCCCACCATCCACTCTGGTGACTCTATCCTGGTCGATATCAGCAAGAATCAGATCGAAGATGGATCCATCTTCGTGTTGCGCCTTGGCGAAGAGCTCTATGCCAAGCGCCTGCAGAAAAACTTCGATGGCGGGATCACTATCATCAGCGATAACCGTGATGATTACCCGCTGCAGGTAGTACCTGCGAATCAACTGGAGAACCTGGCCGTGATCGGCAAGGTAGTCTGGGCAGGACACGACTTTTTTTAACCTGTCGCGCTTCAAAACGGGCTCTAAACAGTAGCTTTAACCCCGTTTTGAAGCGCCAGCTCCTGTTTTTCATTTCCAGCGTATTCACGCCAAGAGTCACGCACCGTCTTTCATTTTGGTACCACGTGCCCCTGGCACCTGCCGCCTCTCTTCCAAGCCTTATCAGCCTTGAGTTTGTCCCGCGATCTCCCACTTACTTTCGGTTGCTCCCGGCTTTTTCATTCTCAGTGGTCGGTTACACCTATATCCAGTTCACGCCGGAGGGCGTGGTCACCTTCGTCAACGATCTCTTCCTGGCGATCATGGGTTACCGCCGGGATGAGGTGCTGGGTCAGCACCACAGCGCGCTCTGCTTCCCCGAGGATGTCAAACGCCGCGAATACGAACAGCTGTGGCATGACTTGCGCAGCGGTGCATTTCGTAACGGGCGTTTCATTCGGCAGGCCAAGTCGGGCCAGGCTGTCTGGCTGGAGGCCACCTATTTCCCCATCCTTGTCGATGGCAAGGTCATCAGGGTGGCCAAGGTGGCTTCCAACGTGACTGAGCAGCAGTCGTCGCTGGAGCGGACCCAGGCCCTGCTGGCGGTGCTGGACAAGTCCCTTGCCGTCATCGACTTCCAGCCCGATGGCACCGTCATCACAGCCAACCAGAACTTCCTCAACTGCTTCGGCTACCGGCTGGACGAGGTGGTGGGCAAATCCCACCGCCTCTTCTGCGATGAAGCTTTCTACCAGAATAATCCCAACTTCTGGCGGGATCTGGGCTCGGGCAGCATCCAGTCCGGCCTCTTCATGCGCCTCGGCCGCCACGGTGAAAAGATCTGGCTGGAGGCCACCTACAACCCCATCTTCAACCACGAAGGCAAGGTGATCAAAATCATCAAGCTGGCGAGCGACATCACTGAACGGGTCGAGAAATCCATCTCGGTACGCGAGGCGGCACAAAAGGCCTGCGCCATCGCAGGTGAAACCGTGTCGAGCGCCGCCAAGGGACGCGAGGTGATCGACAAGGTGCTGGAGACCTCGTCCCACATCAACAGTTCGGTCAACGAGGTGACCCGGCAGATTGAAAATCTCAATCTGCAGTCGAAGAACATAGAGTCCATCATCTCCACCATCAGTGGCATAGCGGATCAGACCAATCTGCTGGCGCTCAATGCCGCCATAGAGGCGGCCCGGGCCGGCGAGCAGGGGCGCGGCTTTGCCGTGGTGGCGGACGAAGTGCGGCAACTGGCCGCCAGAACCTCCACCTCCACGGGGGAAATCGTCTCCGTCATCAAGCTCAACTCCGACATCACCTCCAGGATCACCCAGACCGTCTCCGTGGTCTCCGACAAGGCGATGGCGGGACAGGAGCAGGCCAGCATCATAGCCACCGTCATCAAGGAGATCATCGAAGATGCCAACTCGGTCTCCGACACCGTCAAGGGTCTCTCCATCTGACTCGGGGTGAAGGGGCGCACCAATGAAACAAGCGACGGCCCAGTCCGTCGCTTGTTTCATTCTGACCATGTGCAAGCGCGGCCAGCCTTGCAGCCTGCCGTGATGTGAAGGAAATAAATGCGAGGGGCAAAAAGGAGTGGCAGCGGAGATGGCGGGCAGGAAGCTGGGCGTCATCAAGATTGCACGAAGCACGGGCATAGCCCGGCCATCAGGCCTCGCCCATATAGCGGCGAGCCTCCTCATCGGCCAGAACCAGGGCCGTTTCCCACAGCTCGGCGATCAAGAGTCCTTCCTCTCCCACGGCCGCTTCCTCCAAAGCCTCCAGCGCCCTGGCATCGGCCAGGGTAAAGGGATTGTGCGCCAGCAGGGCCTGCGCCCTGGTCAATAACATCATGCCGTTCATCTGTGAGCTCCCGGATCCTGCCTGACCTGTCTGTGCAGACTGTAGCCGATAAGCCGCTCGGCGCCAGCCAGGCTGCCAGCGCTTCCCGGTCGCGCAGGACAAATCAGCTGTCGGCAATGACAGGCGCGCGAACCTTGCGCCGCGCGGGCAGTTGCCCCACCACTATGCCGAGCAGCACGGCGCCACAGGCGAGCCACTGCAGCGATGTCAAGGTTTCCCCCAACAGCAGATAAGCCAGCAACAGGGTAAAGACAGGAATGAGGTTCACATAGGCCGCCGCCAGCGTGACCTTGACCTGGGTCACAGACCAGTTGTAGAGCAGGTAAGCCCCGAGCGTCACGAAGGTACCGAGGAAGACGATGACCGCCATGTCCTGCCAGGCCCAGGCCGTTGGCCAGGGCTCGCTGACGGCGAAGGGGGCAAAGAAGAGGGTGCCAACAAAGGCCTGCAGGGCGGTCAGGGTGAGCACGCTGTAGCGACTGGAGAGCTTCTTGAATACCACCGAATAGGTGGCGGCACAGAACATGGCAGCCATCTCCAGGCTGTTGCCGAGCAGGGCGTTGGGGGCAAACTCGTCCACCCCGCCGCCCAGCCCCAACAGGGCGATGCCGAAGATGGCGATGGCAAACCCGAGCCACTGGCGGCGACTCACCCGTTCCCTGAGCAGCACGAAGGCCACCAGGGCCACGATGAGCGGCAACAAGGCGCAGACCATGCCCGCCTGACCGGCGCTGGTGTAACGCAGGGCATTGACCTCCAGCAGGAAATAAAGGCAGGGCTCCAGCCCCCCCATCAGGGCCAGCCAGCGCCAATCCCCCTTTTTATAGGTGAAATTGCCCAGATAGCGGTAGCAGAGCAGCCAGCAGAGCGCGGCCACGCTCATGCGCATGAAGAGCACTTGGCCGAAGCCCCAGATCCCCAGCACGTGCTTGAGCGCGATGAAGGAGCTGGACCAGAGCAGCATCGCCAGGGTGAGGGTAAAGATAGGTAAAGGGCGCACATTTCCTCCATGAAATTGGCCATTTGAATAATAACCATGCGGCCTTGCGGTTGTTTAAAGGCACCTAAAATCAGATAATACCGCCGCCCTCAAACCGGATAACCAACCTTCAATGACTGAGTACCTGCTTTTATTGGTCGGCACTGTGCTGATTAACAACTTCGTGCTGGTGAAGTTTCTCGGCCTGTGCCCCTTCATGGGCGTCTCTGGCAAGCTGGAGACCGCCATCGGCATGGGGCTGGCCACCACCTTCGTGATGACGCTGGCCAGCGCCTGTTCCTATCTGATGGAACACTATATCCTGATCCCGTTGAACATCGCCTACCTGCGCACGCTCGCCTTCATTCTTGTGATCGCCGTCGTGGTTCAGTTCACCGAGATGGTTATCCGCAAGAGCAGCCCGACCCTCTATCGCCTGCTGGGCATCTTCCTGCCGCTCATCACCACCAACTGTGCCGTGCTGGGGGTGGCGCTGCTGAGCATCAACGAGCGTCACAACTTCATCCAGAGCATCATCTACGGCTTCGGGGCTGCCTGTGGCTTCTCGCTGGTGCTGATCCTGTTTGCCGCCATGCGTGAGCGCCTGGTGGCGGCCGACGTCCCCACTCCGTTTCGCGGCGTCTCCATCGCCATGATCACCGCCGGCCTGATGTCGCTGGCCTTTATGGGCTTTACCGGCCTCATCAAGATATAGCGCTATGACTCACATACTCTTTGCCGTTCTGGTGTTGGCTCTGCTGGCCCTGGCCTTCGGCATCATTCTGGGCTTTGCCGCCGTCAAGTTTCATGTGGAAGCCGATCCCATCGTCGATCAGCTCGATGCCCTGTTGCCACAGACCCAGTGCGGCCAGTGCGGCTACCCGGGTTGCAAGCCTTATGCCGAGGCCCTGGCCAACGGCGATCAGATCAACAAGTGTGTGCCCGGTGGCGATGCCACCATGCGCAAGATTGCCGACCTCATGGGGGTAGAGCCCCAGCCGCTGGGCGGTGGCGAAGCCGCCGTCCCGGTAAAGAGAGTCGCCTTCATCCATGAAGATCAATGCATCGGCTGCACCAAGTGCATCCAGGCCTGTCCGGTCGATGCCATCGTCGGTGCCACCAAGGCGATGCACACCGTGATCAAAGACGAGTGCACCGGCTGCGATCTCTGTGTCGATCCCTGCCCAACCGACTGTATCGAAATGATCCCTGTGCCGACCACGGTCGACAACTGGAAGTGGGATCTGGCCAGCGTCGCCATTCCGGTCAAGATAGTGGAATAAACAGCGGAGTAACCATGCAGTCCTTACTCGAACGCATCAAAGCCGGCACCCTGTGGGATTTTCACGGCGGCATTCATCCTCCCGAAAACAAAGATCAATCCAGTCTGACCCCTGTGGTGGACGCGGGCCTGCCGCCCCAGCTCATCATACCGGTACGCCAGCACGCGGGCCCGGCCGGCGATCTGCTGGTGCAGGTCGGCGACAAGGTCAAGAAGGGTCAGCCGCTGACCCGCTACGACAAGGGTCGCATAGTGCCGGTGCACGCCTCCACCTCGGGCACCATCACCGCCATCGGCCACCACACGGTAGCGCACCCCTCCGGCCTCGATGATCTCTGCATCACCCTCACCCCGGATGGGGAAGATGACTGGGGTGAGCGCCAGGGCCGCAGCGACTACTGGAACCTGGAGCGGGGCGAGCTGCTGGAACGCATCCAGCAGGCGGGCATCGCGGGCCTCGGCGGCGCCGTGTTCCCGACCCACAGCAAGCTGGACGGTCGCGGTCAGCTGACCGAGATCCTGATCGTCAACGGACTGGAGTGCGAGCCCTACATCAGCACCGACGATCGGCTGATGCAGGAGTATGCCGACGAGATCATGGACGGCATCCGGGTGCTCAAGCACCTGCTCAAGCCCAAGCTGACCCTGATCGGGGTGGAAGACAACAAGCCGGCCGCCATCGGCGAGCTGACCCGTCACGCCACCGACGAGGACGTGCTGGTCAAGACGGTGCCGACCAAGTACCCCTCGGGCGGCGCCAAGCAGACCATAGAGCTGCTCACCGGCCGTCAGGTCCCCAAGGGGGGCCGCGCCGTGGACATGGGCATCATGGTGCTCAACGTGGCCACAGTGTTTGCCATCAAGCGCGCCATCATAGACGGCGAGCCGCTCATCTCCCGCATCGTCACCCTCACCGGCGACGCCTTCAAGAAACCGGGCAACGCCTGGGTGCTGCTGGGTACCCCGGTGCGCTGGTTGCTGCAGCGTTTCGAGCTGCAGCCCGAGGCGGATCAGCGGGTGATCATGGGCGGCCCCATGATGGGCTTCACCCTGCCCCATGCCATGGTGCCCGTGGTCAAGGCCACCAACTGCCTGCTCTCCCCCACCCGGGCCGAGTTGCCGCCGCCCGGCCCGGAGCAGGCCTGCATTCGCTGCAGCGCCTGCGCCGACGCCTGCCCGGCCAACCTGCTGCCCCAGGAGCTCTACTGGTACAGCCGGGCCAAGGAGTACGACAAGGCCGACGGGCTCAGCCTGTTCGACTGCATCGAGTGCGGTGCCTGCGCCTGGGTCTGCCCAAGCGAGATCCCCCTGGTGCAGTACTACAAGATTGCCAAGGATGACATCCGCGAGGCCCGTGCCGAGGCCGAGAAGGCCGAGCGTGCAAAGCAGCGTTTCGAGGCCAAGCAGGCCCGCTTCGAGCGGGAAAAAGCGGCCCGCGAGGCTCGCCACGCCGAGGCTGCGGCCCAGCGCCGCCAGGCCATGACGGCCGCCGGTGGCGAAGATCCGGTCGCCGCAGCTCTGGCCCGCATCAAGGCCAAGCAGGACGCTGCGCCGGTCGGCGCCAGCGAGCTCGCGCCGGACAACAGCGCCATGATTGCCGCCCGCGAGGCGCGCAAGCAGGAGGCCATCGCCCGCCGCGCCGCCAAGGCTGTCAGCGGTGATGAGCCCGCCGATGTTGCACCCACACCCGCGGAACAGGATCCGAAAAAAGCGGCCATAGCTGCTGCCTTGGCCCGAGCCAAGGCCAAGAAGGCGGCGCAAACAGCCCCTGGCGAAGCAACGGCTGACACATCGGCCGCAGCGGCGGCACCTGTGACGGAAGCGGCGCCCAGCGCCGAGGTCGATCCCAAAAAGGCAGCCATTGCCGCCGCCATCGCCCGTGCCAAGGCCAAAAAGGCGGCGCACGCGGCGGATGACAAGGTCGCCGAGCCCGAGACTACCGCTGTCGAAGCCGAGCCAGCCATCGGATCCGCCCCGGCTGCCGCCGAAGTCGACCCCAAAAAGGCAGCCATTGCCGCCGCCATCGCCCGTGCCAAGGCCAAAAAGGCGGCGCACGCGGCGGATGACAAGGTCGCCGACCCCGAGACTACCGCTGTCGAAGCCGAGCCGGTCGTCGGATCCGCCCCGGCAGCCGCCGAGGTCGACCCCAAAAAGGCAGCCATTGCCGCCGCCATCGCCCGTGCCAAGGCCAAAAAGGCGGCGCACGCGGCGGATGACAAGGTCGCCGAGCCCGAGACTACCGCTGTCGAAGCCGAGCCGGTCGTCGGATCCGCCCCGGCAGCCGCCGAGGTCGACCCCAAAAAGGCAGCCATTGCCGCCGCCATTGCCCGTGCCAAAGCCAAAAAGGCAGCGCAAGCAACAGCGGATGGAAACATCGCAGAACCTGACGCCGGTGTCGTCGCTGACGCGGATGCCCGGCAGAGCACAGAACCGGTACAAGTCGTTGCCGACGCCGACCCCAAGAAAGCAGCCATTGCCGCCGCCGTGGCCCGCGCCAAGGCCCGGAAACTGGCGGCCGAGGCGGCTGCCCAGGCTTCCCCTTCTCCATCGACTGACAAGAGCCACTGATCCATGTTCAATATCGCGAGTGCGCCGTTTGCCCATAACCGCAAACAGACCCAGACCCTGATGTTGCTGGTGATCCTGGCATGTCTGCCCGGTTTTCTGGCGCAGACCTGGTTCTTCGGCTGGGGCACCCTGATCCAGATCCTGCTGGCGCTGGTGACGGCGCTGGGTGCAGAGGCCTTGGTACTCAAGTTGCGCCACCGACCCATCAAACCCGCCCTGATGGATGGCAGCGCGGCGCTGACCGCCGTGCTGATCGGCCTCTCCCTGCCGCCCCTGCTGCCCTGGTGGATGCTGGTACTCGGCACCGCCTTTGCCATCATCATCGCCAAGCACCTCTACGGCGGGCTGGGTCAGAACCTGTTCAACCCGGCCATGGTGGCCTATGTGCTGCTGCTGGTCTCCTTCCCGGTACAGATGACCAGCTGGCTGCCGCCGTCGAGCATAGCCGCCTATGACATCGGCTTTGGCGATGCGGCGTCCGTCATCTTCACCGGCTTCAGCCTGGACGGCTACAGCATGGCGCAGCTCAAGCAGGGGGTGGATGGCCTCACCATGGCCACACCGCTCGATACCCTGAAAACAGGGCTGACCCAGGGGCTCACCGCCGGCGAGGTGATGACCCACGCCGTGTTCGAGGGCTGGGGCGGCATAGGCTGGAGCTGGGTCAACCTCGGTTACCTGCTCGGCGGCCTGTTCCTGCTGCAACAGAAGGTGATCAACTGGCGCATTCCGGGAGCCATCCTGGGCGCCTTGCTGCTGGCAGCCACCCTGGGTTATCTGATGACGCCGGATGCCACCGCCACCCCCATGTTCCACCTGTTCAGCGGCGCCACCATGCTGGGGGCCTTCTTCATCGCCACCGATCCGGTGAGTGCCAGCACCACACCCCGTGGCCGTCTGGTCTATGGCGTACTGATCGGCGTGCTGGTCTACCTCATCCGCCGCTTTGGCGGCTACCCGGATGCCTTCGCCTTCGCCGTGCTGCTGGCCAACTTGTGTGTACCGCTGATCGACAGCCTGACACGTCCCAAGGTCTATGGAGCACGCCGCAAATGACCCCAGCGCACACCTCACTCTCAGGAAAGATTCAATGTTAAAGAGCATGCGCAAGAACGGTGTCACCCTGGCGCTGTTTGCCCTGGCCTGCACCGCCGTCGTGGTGCTGACCAATGAGCTGACCCGCGACAGGATCGCCCATCAGCAGCAGCTGGAGAAGCTGCGCACCCTCTCGGCCCTGTTGCCGGAAGGGAGCTATGACAATGATCTGGTGGCCAGCTGCAAGCGGGTGCAGAGCAAGACCTATCTGGGCAGCGATCAGGCCATGCCGCTCTACACAGCGACCCTGCAGGGCGAGACCACAGGCTATGCGCTGGAAACCGTGGCCCCCGACGGCTACAGTGGGGCCATCCGCCTCATCGTCGGCACAGATGCCAAGGGCAACGTCAGTGCGGTGCGGGTGCTGGCCCACAATGAGACGCCGGGCCTGGGTGACAAGATAGAGTTGAAGAAATCGAGCTGGATCAACAGTTTTGTCGGCAAGTTCCTCAACCGCGACAACGAGGCCAACTGGGCGGTGAAGAAGGACGGTGGTGAATTCGATGCCTTCACCGGCGCCACCATCACCCCCCGTGCCGTGGTCAAGGCGGTGAAGAACCTGCTGCTGTTGCAGCAGGAACACCCTGAATTGCTGCGGGATGCCCCCTCCTGTGACGCCACCCCATAACGCCGGAGCACAAGCCATGGAACAAGTTGATGTGATTGACGGCCAGAGCCTCGCCAACGAAGGCAATGGCCGCCGCGAAGAGCTCAAGGAGCTGATGCTACAGGGGCTGTGGAAGAACAACCCCTCCCTGGTACAGGTGCTGGGGCTCTGCCCCACCCTGGCGGTCTCCTCCACCTTCACCAATGCGCTGGGGCTGGGATTGGCCACCATGGTGGTGCTGGTCAGCTCCAACCTCGCCATCTCCCTGGTGCGCAACCTGGTGCCCAAGGATATCCGCATCCCGGTCTACGTGATGATCATCGCCGCCCTGGTGACCAGCGTGCAGCTGTTGATGAACGCCTACACCTATGGCCTCTATCAGGCGCTCGGCATCTTCATCGCCCTGATCGTCACCAACTGCGTCATCATAGGCCGGGCCGAGGCCTATGCCTCCAAGAACCCGCCTCTGCTGGCGGCCCTCGACGGCTTCATGATGGGGCTGGGCTTCACCCTGGTGCTGCTGGTGCTCGGGGGGCTGCGCGAGATCATCGGCATGGGCACCCTGTTCGACGGCGCCGACCTGCTGCTGGGGGACTGGGCCAAGTCCTTGCGCATCGAGCTGTTCCACGCCGACGCCAGCCTGCTGCTGGCGATCCTGCCTCCCGGCGGCTTCATCGGGCTGGGCCTGATGATCGCCGGCAAGAACGCCATCAACGAGCGGCGGGGTCGCAAGCAGGCCGCCGAGAAGGCCCACTGCGCCGTGCCGGCGGCGGGTGCCCGCGCGACCCAGCTCTGAGCCAAGAGGGAGCCATGAACAACCAGAAACGCAGGCAGATCCTGGAGCGGCTGCGGGACGACAATCCCCACCCCACCACAGAGCTCAACTTCAAGACACCGTTCGAGCTGCTGATCGCCGTGCTGTTGTCGGCCCAGGCCACAGATGTGAGCGTCAACAAGGCCACCGACAAGCTCTATCCGGTGGCCAACACGCCCCAGGCCATGCTGGATCTGGGGGTGGACGGGGTGAAGCAGTACATCAAGACCATAGGCCTGTTCAACACCAAGGCCGAGAACGTCATTAAGACCTGCGCCATCCTGCTGGAGCGCCATGGCGGCGAGGTGCCGGAAAACCGCGAGGCGCTGGAAGCCCTGCCCGGCGTCGGTCGCAAAACCGCCAACGTGGTGCTCAATACCGCCTTCGGCTGGCCTACCATAGCCGTCGATACCCACATCTTTCGGGTGTCGAATCGCACCGGTTTCGCGGTGGGCAAGAACGTGGATCAGGTGGAAGAGAAACTGCTGAAGGTGGTGCCCGCCGAGTTCAAGCTGGATGTGCACCACTGGTTGATCCTGCACGGCCGTTACACCTGTCTGGCTCGCAAACCCCGCTGTGGTTCCTGTATCATCGAGGACCTTTGCGAGTACAAAGAGAAGATCTACCCGGAGAGCTAGGCAACCATTGCCTCCTCCTGCCTGATTACAGAATCGTGAATACCAAGGGGAGAATTAAGCCATGAGAATTCTGCACACCATGCTGCGCGTCGGCGATCTGCAACGCTCCATCGACTTCTACACCCGGGTGCTGGGGATGAAGCTGCTGCGCAAGAGCGAGAACAGCGAATACAAGTACACCCTGGCCTTCGTCGGTTACGGCGACGAGAAGGATGAGGCCGTTATCGAGCTCACCTACAACTGGGGCGTGAGCGAGTATGAGCTGGGATCGGCCTACGGCCACATCGCGCTGGAAGCGGACGACATCTATGGCACCTGCGATGCGCTGCGTGCCGCCGGCGCCAAGATCACCCGCGAGCCGGGCCCGGTCAAGGGTGGCAAGACGGTCATCGCCTTCGTGGAAGATCCGGATGGTTACAAGATTGAACTGATCGCCAAGAAAGATGCAGGCACAGGCCTGGGTGACAGCTTCTAAGGCATGGTCAGGACAAGATCCCCATAAAAAAGAGCGCCAAGGCGCTCTTTTTCATTGCATGATATCCGCCCATCAGATGGCGCCATTACGGCCCATGTTGATCACCACACGCCGGTTCCTGGCGCGGCCATCTTCGGTTTCGTTGGAGGCGACGTGCTGCTTCTCGCCATGCCCCTCGACCGAGACCTTGCCGGGTTCGATGCCCAGATCCACAAACACCTTCTTGATGGCATCGGCCCGTTTCTCGGAGAGTTTCTGGTTCGGCCAGCGACCACCATAGCTGTCGCTGTAGGCGTCGATCACCACCACATCGATACTCTTGTCGACCTTCACATACTCGCCGATCATCGCCAGCCGCCGTTTGGAAGCGAGCGACAGCTGGTCGCTGTTCTTGTCATAGGTGAGCACGCTGAAGGCGATGTCGTTGAAGCTGTATGGCAGCAGGCCGTTCAGGCAATCCACGAAAGCCTGATACTTGACCCGGAAGTTGACCGAGGAGAGCGACACCCGCACCGGCCGGTTCTGGCGATACCAGTCGCGGTACTGGAAGGTCGGCATGCGCCCCCCCTCCAGCTCGTCCAGCATGGTCCAGGCGGTCTGTCCCTCCACCAGGCCATCGAACTGCTGGTAGAAACGCAGCTGGCTCACTTCCCGTCCGGCGATGCCGGGGCGCCAGACTGGCGGCATGATCCCCAGACTGACCGTCTGGGTCTGGGCCTGCTGGCGCAGCCCCTTGAGTTCGAAATCCAGATTGATCTTGCGGCCGGCCCGGCTGACGAAGGCCCCCGTACCCCAGTTGGGAATAGGGTGTTCGAGGCGACACTCCACTTGCGTGTCCGAGGTCAGGCGCCAGACGGATTGATCCAGGCCGGCACCAAACTCGGTGACGCCCGCCTGTAACTGCATACTCACGGATATGCTGACCAACCCTAACATCCAAGCGTTCAACTGCCTGCCCTCCACACGATCTCAGGTTAGGTATCGGCAAGGGCAGGACAAGCTTTAGGGCAAACCACTCAGTGGGGTGCAGGACGCTCCATCAGCTTGAAACTGGCGATGCGGCCCGCCAGCTCGCGAGCCAGCAGATCCAGCTCGGCGCTGTTCTGCTGCAAGGTTTCCGAGTGCAGGCGATGGGCCTCGTACACCTCGCGTATGGTCATCACGTTGTGCTGTATGTCGTCGGTGACGTAGCGCTGCTCCTCGGTGGCCGTCGCCACCTGGGCCGTCATGTCGCTCACCTTGCGCACCTCGTTGACTATGTCGGTCAGCTCACTGCCCGCCCGCTTGGCCTCGGTCACGCTCAGGCCCGCCTGCTCTGTGCCCAGGTGCATGGCGGTGACCGCCTGATTGGCGCCCTGGCGCAAACGGACCAGCATACGCGCTATGTCATCCGCCGCCTGCTGGGTGCGGGAGGCGAGCGCCCTCACCTCTTCGGCCACCACCGCAAAACCGCGGCCTGACTCACCGGCACGGGCCGCTTCGATGGCGGCGTTGAGGGCCAGCAAATTGGTGCGATCCGAGATCTGCTTGATGAGGTTGAGCGCCTCGCCGACCGACTCGGTGTCCTGATGCAAGCTGTCCACCAGTTGCTGGGTATCGATCAGGGTGCCCGCCACCTGCTGGATGGCGTCTATGGTCTGATCCACCTCTTTATCACCCTGGCGGGCCCGGCCTATAGCCTGCTGGGTCGCCAGCGAGGTCTGGGTCGCGTTGCGCGCAATCTCGGCCACGGTGGAAGCCATCTCGGTGGCGGCGGTCGCCACCAGATCCACCTGACCAAAGCCCCTGACCACGCCGGCGTTGACCTCGGCAATCACGTCTGCCGACGCGGCGGCGCTGCGGGCCAGCACCTCGCAGGAGCGACGCACCGCCAGCAGCAGCCCTTCGAGATGCGCGAGGAAATGGTTCAGATCCCGTGCCAGCGCGCCCAGCTCATCACCGGATTGCCAGTTGACCCGCACCGTCAGGTCATTCTCCTGCACCAGCCGTTTGAAGGTCTGGTGCAGGGCCATGAAGCCCAGATGCAGATCCCGCACCACCCGCCAGCAGACGAAGGTGGTCAGCGCCACGCACAGCAAGACACCGATGGCCGCCCACCAGAAGTCACTGGCACTTTGGGCCCGCATCTGGCCGACCCGATCGGACAGCTGCTGGTAGAGGCGATCCTCACTCTCCTTGAGCAGGCCAATTTTGTCGGTGCTCAAGGCAAACCAGGCCTCGGCATCGACCCCGAAGCCCCCGGTGGCCGCCTTGTCCAGCGCCAGTTTTTCCATGGCCGCCACCTTGGCCACCACGGGAGAGGCCAGGCTGTCGGCCAGCAGCTGACGCTGGGACGGGCTGGCCACCGCCTGGAAGCGCTCGAGATAGGTATTCTGGGCCGCCAGCAGGGAGATGAATTGCTGCAACAGCGCGGGGGTGAAGCCGTCACGACCGAACACATTGCTCAGGGTCGCCCGCTCCAGCCCCATGCGCTCCTTGCTCTGCAAGAAGGCGGCATAGGCATTGGTCTGCAGCGCTATGTCGGCATCCTGGCTGTTGAGGCTGACCTGGTCCACCACGGCCAGCAGCTGACTGATGAGGCGGCTGTAGAAGCTGACCTGCTCCGCCACCTCGACCCCCAGCGCACTGACCCGCTCGCGCATGGCGACAAGCCCGGTCAGTGCCTGTTGCACCTCTCCCAGCGCCAGCAGGGCGGGCTCCTCGTGAAAACGTGCCAGCAGGGTATCGACCAGCTTGCGCTGGGCGGGCAGAGCATCGCGGAACTTGTTGCCACCGGAGCCCAAAAAGCCCGCCGACATGCCGCGCTCCTTTTGCAATTCGTGGGCCAGTTGCGCCGCCTCTCGCACCACCTCGAGCGCGGCCTGCGCCTGCGCCATCTCCTGCTCGACCCGATAACGCTCATACACGTATCGGCCGGAGAAAAACAGCAAGGCCAGCAGCGGCAGGCAAACCACCAGCAACATCTTGTGCGCCAATCCCAGCTTATTCATCGTCGCTCCCCATTCCATTGTTGAAGTGGTCAATTATAAGCCCGAGTGTCGATAATAGAATCAGACACCTGTCTCATGGCTGCGGATGAGGGACAAGGGCCGGCTTTTTTGCCATAATGCCGCCTCATTTCACGCCGACCGAGATACCATGACCGACGCTGTTCACACCCTCAAGGGCCGTTTTCGTGGCTTTTACCCCGTCGTCATCGATGTTGAAACCGCCGGGTTCAATGCCAGAACCGACGCCTTGCTGGAAATCGCCGCCTATACCCTCAAGATGGATGAGGATGGCTGGCTCCTGCCCGACCAGATCTTTCATTTTCACGTCGAGCCATTCGAAGGCGCCAACCTGGAGAAGGCGGCGCTGGAGTTTACCGGCATAGACCCCTTCAATCCGCTGCGCGGTGCCGTCAGCGAGAGAGAAGCGCTGACCGAGATCTTCAAGGGCATTCGCAAGGGGATGAAGGAGCACGACTGCGGCCGCGCCATCATAGTGGCCCACAACGCCACCTTCGATCACGGCTTCGTGATGGCCGCCGCCGAGCGCGCCGGCCTCAAGCGCAATCCGTTCCATCCGTTTGCCACCTTCGATACCGCAGCCCTCTCCGGCCTGGCACTGGGACAAACCGTGCTGGCCAAGGCGTGTCAGAGCGCCCGCATCCCGTTTGACAATAAAGAGGCGCACTCCGCCCTGTATGACACAGAACGCACTACCGAGCTGTTCTGTCATATCGTCAACCGCTGGAAGAGCCTGGGTGGCTGGCCACCGGCCCATCCGGACGAAGCCACCGCCGACGATGCGAGCGAATAACCGGTTTGAGCAATGAGCAAGAAGGCTGCCCTGGCAGCCTTCTTCTATTGGGTTGGCAGTATCAAGCTGGTTTGACCAGAATGGCGAAAACAGGCCCATACAAGGCCGTTTTTCATCCCCACGCCCGTCTTGCTCCCCCAGCCCAGCCGGGAATGCTGCCAACTGGCGTTTTGCCTGATTTTTTACTCGACATTTGTCACGTTTTTCGCAAACTAACGGCCTTTCACACGACAGACAGCAACACAATCTATAAGGAAATCAAATGAATCCTGTTGTTATCGCAGTTGCGCTGATGCTGGTGCTCAGCCTGCTGCGGATCAATGTGGTGGTCTCCCTCTCCATCGGCGCCATCGTCGGCGGCCTGATCGGCGGACTCTCACTGCAGGAGACCCTCAGCACCTTTACCGGTGGTCTGGGTGGCGGCGCCGAAATCGCCCTCTCCTATGCCATGCTGGGGGCCTTTGCGGTCGCCATCTCCCGCTCCGGGATCACCGACCTGCTGGCCCGCAAGGTGATCAGCCAGTTGGGCAAGGATGCCAGCAGCTCGCGCATCCTCTGGGTCAAGAGCCTGCTGCTCGGCGCCGTCCTTTGCGTATCCGTCGCCTCCCAGAACCTGATCCCGGTCCACATCGCCTTTATTCCCATCCTGATCCCGCCGCTGCTGCACGTCATGGCCAAGATGAATATCGACCGCCGTCAGGTGGCCTGCGTCATCACCTTCGGCCTGACCGCAACCTATATGCTGCTGCCGGTGGGCTTTGGTGGCATCTTCCTCAACAACATACTGGCCAAGAACCTGATCGACAACGGGGTGCCGGTCGAGCTTGGCCAGCTGCCGATGGCCATGGCAATCCCTGTGTTGGGGATGTTCGTTGGCCTGCTGGTCGCCGTGTTCATCAGCTACCGCAAACCGCGCCAGTATGACATGGACAAGATCCTGGCCGCCGAGCCCGAATCCGTCGAGCTCAATCTCAACCATATCTGGGTTGCCCTGCTGGCCATCGGCATCGCCCTCGGGCTGCAGCTGATGACCAACAGCATAGTGCTGGGTGCGTTGGCGGGCTTTGTCATCTTCACCTGTGGCGGTGTCATCAAGTTTCGCGAGAGCCAGGACGCCTTCACCCAGGGCGTGCGCATGATGTCCCTCATCGGCTTCATCATGATCTCAGCCGCTGGCTTCGCCGCCGTGATGAAGGCCACCCACGGGGTGGAGAGCCTGGTGCAATCCGTCTCTGCGGTGATCGGGGATCAAAAAGGCCTCGCCGCCTTCCTGATGCTGCTGGTCGGCCTCTTGATCACCATGGGGATTGGCTCCTCCTTCTCCACTGTGCCCATCATAGCCACCATCTATGTACCGCTGTGCATCCACCTCGGCTTCTCCCCCATGGCGACCATAGCCCTGGTTGGCGCCGCCGGTGCGCTGGGGGATGCGGGCTCCCCCGCCTCCGACTCGACGCTCGGCCCAACCTCCGGCCTCAACGCCGATGGCCAGCACGACCACATCTGGGACAGCGTGGTGCCCACCTTCATCCACTACAACATACCGCTCATCATCTTCGGCTGGATTGCCGCCATGGTGCTCTGAGCCCCCGGACAAGATAGATGCAGACACAAAAAGGCGACCTCAGGGTCGCCTTTTTGTTGTCCGTCATGTGCAACCCATCCTCCAACCTGAACTTGACACGGGAGCCCTGCTGGCAGGCATCACGACGCTGCACGTTTGGCTCGGGATCACTCCTCAGCTTCGACCCTGGCTGTCACCACCACTGCTGGCTTGTCCCAACACTGGTATTACAGACTGGAGGACAGAGGCAGGCGACAGGGCAAAGGTAAAAGGCAGAGGCAGAGGCAGAGGCAGAGGCAGAGGCAGAGGCAGAGGCAGAGGCAGAGGCAGAGGCAGAGGCAGAGGCAGAGGCAGAGGCAGAGGCAGAGGCAGAGGCAATATGCTGGCGCTCCCTGGCCAACACAATCCCGGCCTCTTGAGCTGAGCCAGTCCCCAGACCAGCCAAATGACAGGCAACAAAAAGGCCGCTCGATGAGCGGCCTTTTTATCAAGACTATCAGGACTTAGCTGTCGCGGCGCTTGTTGCCACCGAACTTGCGATCCTTGTTGAAGCCACCTTCACGGCGCTCCCCGCTCTTGTTGAACGGGCGGTCACCGCTGGGACGGCGATCCTTGTTGAAAGGACGATCGCTGCGCGGAGGACGGGGGGCAGTGTTGCTGCCAGCCGGCACTTCGGTGTAGCGGGTGATCATCAGCGGACGCTGACAAACACGGGCTTTCTTGATCACTTCCAGCACATCGGCGGTCATGCCCTTGGGCAGATCGACGGTGGAGAAGTCATCGGCAATATCGATGTTGCCGATGAAACGGCTCTCGATGTTCGCTTCGTTGGCGATGGCGCCCACGATCTGGCCCGGCTTGACACCGTGATGGGCACCCACGTCTACGCGGTAACGCTCCATCTCTACATCAGGATTGTCTTTCAGCGGACGCGGCTCGAGGGACGGCATGCGACGGGCAGGACGATCACCACGGTCGGCGAAGTCACGACCACCGTCACGGCGTTCGAAGTCACGGCCACCACGATCGTTGCTCGGGTTGAACTGCGGCTCTGGGATGGACTCATCCAGCAGCAGCGGTTGGTCACCCTGCACCAGCTTGGCCAGTGCGGCAGCCAGCTCCAGCGGATCGGCAGAATCTTCTTCGATCAGCTCGTTCACCAGGTTGTGGTAGATCTCAAGCTCTTCGCCCATCATGGTTTCCCGGATGCGCTCTTTGAACTTGGTCATGCGGTGCTGGTTGATGTCCTCGGTGCTCGGCATCTTCATCGGCTCGATGGCCTGACGAGTGGCGTGCTCGATGGCGCGCAGCATGCGGCGCTCACGGGGAGCAACAAACAGGATGGCCTCACCCTTGCGACCAGCACGGCCGGTACGGCCGATACGGTGTACGTAGGATTCGGTATCGTACGGAATGTCGTAGTTCACCACGTGAGTGATGCGCTCAACGTCCAGACCACGGGCGACGACGTCGGTGGCGATCAGGATGTCCAGCTGGCCTTGACGCAGCTTGTCGACGGTACGCTCACGCAGCTTCTGCGGGATGTCACCGTGCAGTGCTTCACAGGCGTGACCACGGGCGGCCAGTTTGCCAGCCAGCTCTTCAGCCGCGTTCTTGGTACGCACGAAGACCAGTACGGCTTCGTACGGCTCGACTTCCAGCAGACGGGTCATGGCGTCCAGCTTGTGCAGACCGGTTACCTGCCAGTAACGCTGGCGGATGGTCGGTGCAGTGGACGTCTTGGTGATGATCTTGATCTCTTTCGGCTGCTTCAGGTGCTTCTGGGCAACACGACGGATCTGGTCCGGCATGGTGGCAGAGAAGAGTGCAACCTGACGAGTGCTCGGGCACTGTTCCATGATCCAGTCCACGTCGTCGATGAAGCCCATACGCAGCATTTCATCGGCTTCGTCCAGAACCAGGGCTTTCAGGCCGGAGAGGTCCAGGTTCTTGCGACGGATCAGATCCATCACACGGCCAGGGGTACCCACGACAACCTGGGCACCACGGCGCAGGGCGCGGGTCTGGGTTTCGTAAGAGGAACCACCGTAGATGGGCAGGACATGGAAGTCCGGCATGTGCTTGGCGTAACGTTGGCACGCCTCGGCAACTTGCAGCGCCAGTTCACGGGTCGGTGCCAGCACCAAAACCTGGGTATTGCGGTTACCAGCTTCCAGACGAGACAACAGAGGCAAGGCAAAAGCAGCGGTCTTCCCTGTACCGGTTTGCGCCTGCCCCAGCAGATCGTGTCCCGCCATCAGGTGGGGAATTGCTGCGGCCTGGATCGGTGACGGGCGCTCATAGCCCACGTCCTGCAGCGCTTTCAATACAGGCGCGGCCAGTCCAAGCTCACTAAAAAGGGGCAGTTGTTCGGTATCAGACATAGATTCTTCCAGATTAAGGCAGGCGGCTAAGCACCGCGGAATAGCAAAAAGGCGGCGATTATAGCGCCACTTTGTTCTGCTGTCTTGAAAAATGTGATAAGCCTCTCAAGACGTTGGCAATTATAGAGGGATCTTGCGACTATGGCTTGCTTATTTTGCACTCATGGTGCGTTATTGCAGATCACTCCTCGCTGGAGTCCTTGCCCCGCTTGTGTTTGAGCACCGCCATGGTCAATCGACTGGTGCACAATAAACGCTCACGTTCGTCCCGAATTTCAATCTGCCACACCTGGGTCGTTGCCCCCAGATGCAGTGGCGAGCAACGCCCCGTCACCACCCCTTCCCGCTTGGCCCGCAGATGGTTGGCATTCACTTCCAGTCCCACGCAGTAGCTGTCCGTGCCCACCGCCATGTTGGCGGCCAGGGATCCCAGCGTCTCTGCCAGCACCACGGACGCACCGCCGTGCAGCATGCCAAGGGGCTGATGGGTGCGGTGATCCACCGGCATGGTGGCCGCCAGCCAGTCAGGGCCAAAAGCGGTGTAAACGATGTCCAGGTGGGCCATCAGGGTGTTGCGGGAACTGGCATTGAGCCCCTCCAGGCTCATGGGCTTGCGCCAGATGGCGCTATTCTCTTGACTCATGGCGAGCAGACTCCTTGTGTGATCAACGGGTTATACATGAGCAGTGTCGGCGAAAAAGGGCTGGAAAAGAAGATGCCCCTATCAGGGGGCATCTTGCCAAGCCAGCTCCTGATGCCGGACTCTCACCAGGGATAGGTCACGCCGGGCCACTCGGCCCAGGGCTGCTCCCGCCCAGGCAAACAGGGGTCGGGCCAGTGCCACACCTTGCCCAGCCAGAGCCGCAGCTCGGCTTCCAGCTCGGCATCGGTGAGGGGGGCCTCGGCCAGCTTCCAGAAGAACAATTCCACCGCCACCTCCGGCAGCACCGAGGGGTAGAGATAGACCCCGCCCCAAAATTGCGGCTCACGCTCCGGGCTCCAGAGACCATAGGCGAACGAGCGCTTGGCCAGAAACTCGGAACGCTGCCACTCCAGATCCCCCTCGTGCTGGCCCAGACTGAACTGGGCTGAGGGCCAGACGTCATCCGGGCGAAACAACTGATGCAGCTGCTCCCGCTCGCGCTGCATGGCCACAAACTCCACCACAGCCTGACTCTGGGCGACAGGCAACAGCAGGAAGTACGGGTGCCGAAAGGCTTGCGGCACCCGAAACCGCTTGGGCAGCGTCAGCATCAGAGCAGTTCCAGCAGGGCCTGCAGCGGATGCTTGAGTTTTTCTCCCTCCATCCGCTTGACCTGGCTGCGGCACGAGTAACCTGTGGCCAGACAGCGCTCTTTGGGCAGGCGGGAGAGCGGCTCTGCCCAGCTAAGCCCGTAGATCCCCTTGGAGTTTTCCACTTGTTTGGCGTCGTGACCATAAGTGCCGGCCATGCCGCAGCAGCCCACAGACACAGGCTGCAAGCGGGCCCCAAAACGCTGGAACAGGGTGCCCCAGTCGCCGTGGGTCGAGGGCTTGGCGGTCTTCTCGGTGCAGTGGGCAAACAGATACCAGGGCTCGGCCTGCTCACCCTCGCTCACCCTGCTCTCAGGAGCGGGTAAAGAGAGCAGCCACTCCTGGGGCAGCAGCACCTGGAAGTCGCCACGTGCCGACCCCAGGGCCTTGGCATACTCGTCCCGATAGCAGAGCACCAGTGAAGGATCGACTCCCACCATGGGAATGCCCAGCGCCGCTATCTTGTTGAGGAACTGGGCACTGTTGGCCGCGGTGCGGGCAAAGGCACGCAGGAACCCCTTCACGTGCTGGGGCTTGCCGTTGGGCTTGAATGGCAGCAGATAGGGTTGCAGCCCAAGCTTGCTGGCAAGCTTCACCAGGTCCCGCACCACGGGGGCATCGTAATAACTGGTGAAGGGATCCTGCACTATGAGCACCACTTTGGCACGCTGCTCCGGGCTCATGGCCTCGAGGCCCGGCAGGTCGAAATAGCGTGCCTTGTTGTCGTGCAGGGATTCGGCCAGGGTCGGCACGCTCAATAGCGGCACATCCACCATGCCGATGCTCTTCTCGGTCGCCTTCTGGGCCCACTCTTTCTCGAGGAAGAAGTTGACCAGTTTCGGCGCCTTGGCCAGCAGAGGGGCATAGCTTTCCACCGTGCCGACGAAGTAATCCTTGGGGCCCCGCAGGTAGCGGCTGTGATAAAGCTGCATGAAACGGGCGCGGAAGGTGGGCACATCCACCTTGATGGGGCACTGGCTGGTGCAGGCCTTGCACGCCAGGCACCCTTCCATCGCCTCCATCACCTCGTGGGAGAAGTCATACTGGCCGCGGGCGCGGGCCAGGGTGTTGCGAAACTTGTCGACAATGCTCTTGAAGCGCAGACCGCCACTTTGCAGCGCCACCTCCTCGGCCAGGGGATCGAAGCCCTGCTGTGCCAGCTGGCGCAGCCATTCGCGCATCAACCCGGCCCGGCCTTTCGGCGAGTGGCGACGGTCGCGGCTGATCTTGACCGAGGGGCACATGGGGGAGTCGGTCTCGAAAGTGAAACAGAGGCCGTTGCCGTTGCAATCCATGGCGCGGGTATAGCTTTCCCGCACCGCAATCGGGATCTGGCGGTCAAACTTGCCGCGCTTGGGCCCATCCACCGACACCAGTTCGGCCCCACTGCCATAAGGCATGCAGATCTTGCCCGGGTTGATGCGGTTAGCGGGATCGAAGGCGCCCTTGACCCGTTGCAGCTCTTCCCACAACTCGCCGAAGAAGGCGGGGCTGTATTCGGAGCGAAAACCCTTGCCGTGCTCGCCCCACATCAGGCCGCCATATTTGGCGGTGAGCGCCACCACCTGATCCGAGATGCGTCGCAGCAGCACCTCCTGCTCGGGATCGCACAAATCCAGCGCCGGCCGTACGTGCAGCACGCCCGCATCGACGTGACCAAACATGCCATAGTCGAGGCCGTGGCCATCGAGCAGGGCGCGAAATTCCATGATGAAATCGGCCAGGGATTCCGGCGGCACGGCCGTATCTTCGGTGAAGGCCACCGGCTTCTTGCGTCCCTCGGCGTTGCCAAGCAGCCCCACCGACTTCTTGCGCATGGCGTAGATGGTCTCGATGCTGGCTAGGTGGTTGCACACCTGATAGCCGATGATGCCCGCCTCGCCACGCGCCAACAGATCGTCGATACGGCGGCACAGCTCGGCCACCTTGGCTTGGTGCTCGCCCTCGTCGGTGTCGGCAAACTCGACGATGTTGAGCCCCTGCAGATCCTTGCCGGGCACGTCCTCAATGAAGGCCTTGACCGAATGCCAGATGATGTCGGCGCGAGCCAGCCCCAGCACCCGGGAGTCCACGGTTTCTACCGACAGGGCCTGCGCCTGCACCATAAAGGGGGCATTGCGCAGAGCCGACGGGAAGCTGTCGTACTTGACGTTGACGAGCGTTCGGTAGCGCGGGATGGGGGTGATGTTGAGCCTGGCTTCTGTGATGAAGCCCAGGGATCCTTCCGAACCGCACAGCACCCGACTGACGTCCAGGGTGTCGCTCTCGGGAATATAAAGATGCTTGAGATCGTAACCGGTCAAGAAGCGGTTGAGCTTGGGGAAGGTGGCTTCGATGTCGGCACCGCGCTCGCGGCCTATGCGATAGAGGGTGCGGTAGATCTCCCCCTCCCGGCTTTCAAGCGCCAGCTTGTCGGCGAGACGCGCCCCCGTGACCGGCTCGGTCGCCATGAGATCGCCGTTTTCCAGCACTGCTTTCAGGCCAAGCACGTGATCCGAGGTCTTGCCGTAGACCAGCGACCCCTGCCCCGAGGCATCTGTGTTGACCATGCCGCCCAGGGTGGCGCGGTTGGAGGTGGAGAGATCCGGCGAGAAGAAGTAACCGTGGGGTTTGAGATAGGCGTTGAGCTGATCCTTCACCACCCCGGCCTGGGCCCGCACCCAGCCCTCTTCCAGATTAATTTCCATGATCTGGTTCATATGGCGCGAGAGATCGACGATAATGCCGCCGCCCAAGGATTGACCATTGGTGCCGGTACCGCCGCCGCGAGGGAAGAAACTCAAGGTTGCGTACTCGGGCCCCTGGGCCAGCTTGAGCATCACCGCAATATCGTCCGCACTGCGCGGATAGAGAACCGCCTGAGGTACAACCTGATAGACGCTGTTATCCGTCGCCATCGCCAACCGGCTTGCATAAGACTTTTCGATATCACCACGAAATGCGCTGCGCTCTAGCAACTCAAGAAACTGCAGGGTTGCGGGTGACAAACTGTCCTGGTAATCGAGTCTCGGGATCATGAATCCTTGTTCCCATCCTTTGCTTGATGCCGGTACTCCGGCGACAACGACCGTTCGGGCCAGCCTCTTCGCGGGCCCCCGAACCAGTCCGCTCACATGTGAGCGGGCAGTATATCAGCTAGAAAACCGCTTGCGCGCGCAATCTTCACCATTTGAAAGGAGGACTTTTATGGCTCATTACAGCCATGTTATCAGTACGCTTATTCGCACCGAAAAACAGGCGCTGACCCTGTCGCTGTTCGGTTGCATCACCTTTGCCATCTTCGGCATCGGCTATGGCCTGTTCGTCAGCTCCAACGCCATCATGCTCGATGGCATCTTCACCCTGTTCAGCATGGGCATGACGGGCCTGGGGCTCATCACCGCCTATCTCGTTACCCGCCCCTCCGATGATCGCTTCCAGTACGGCTACGCCCACTTTGAGCCCATCACCAACGTCATCAACGGCGCCATCATTCTGCTGCTCTGCCTCGGCGCCTTCTACAGCGGCATCACCTCCCTGCTGGCGGGAGGCCGGGAAATCGATCTCGGCCACGCCCTCGTCTACGCCGCCGTCTGCACCTTCTTCTGCGCCATCATCTATCGCATCGAAGCCCGGGTCGCCGAGCAGATTGACTCCGAGCTGGTGCGGGTCGACTCCAAGGAGTGGCTGGTGGATACCCTGCTCAGCGCCACCCTGCTGATCGGTTTCGTGGTGGCCATCGGGCTCGATGCCCTCGGCTACGGCCACTACAACCGCTACATAGATCCCGTGCTGGTCACCCTGCTGGCGCTGTGCGCCACCCTGATCCCCATCAAGGTGCTGGGCCGCAACCTGCGGGAGGTGCTGAAGATAGCCCCCAAGGGGGATGTACCCCGGCAAGTTGAGCAGGAGATCGAGGCCCTGCGCCTGCGCCATGGCATCGAGTGCTACAGCCATCTGGCAAAGAGCGGCCGCCGCTTCGATCTGGAATTGAACATTCTGGTGGCGCCGGGGCAGGAGTGGCCCATAGAGCGCCAGGATGCCCTGCGCCAGGAGCTCTGGTCCCGCCTCGGCGATACCCTGGGGGATGCCTGGCTGTCGGTCTGCTTCACCCGCGAGAAGCGCTGGTTGTAAAGACCGGTCGGGGGAGTGCGACCCGGTCGCCTCCCCCTGCGCCCTCACATCTTGAGCGCCCTGCGCTTGTCAAATTAATCGCCCTGCGCTTGCCAACGCGCCGATTCCCGCTATCATCAGGGCTCATTTTTAACCCGAGGTTTTATTGCCCATCATGGACAATCCCCGAAGTTGCCCTTCGTTTCTCCCTGTCAAAATGTATCTGTTATTGCTCCACCAGCGCCTCTGAAAACACTCAAGTTTCGTGCTCCCACGGCCATTGTTCGCCGTCACTGACACCCGCTCTGTCTGTTTTTTATTGAGGTCATTACATGGAATTGCTGCTGGATCCCCACATCTGGGTGGGTCTGTTTACCCTGATCATTCTGGAAATCGTGCTGGGGATCGACAACCTGGTCTTCATCGCCATCCTGGTGAAAAAACTGCCCCCCGCCCAGCGGGACAAGGCCCGCATCATAGGCCTGTCGCTGGCCCTGCTGATGCGTCTGGGCCTGCTGGCCGTGATGTCGTGGCTGGTGACCCTGACAGCCCCCATTCTTCAGCTCGGCGAGCTCGTCTTCTCCGGTCGGGATCTCATCCTGATGGGCGGCGGCCTGTTCCTGCTGTTCAAGGCCACCACAGAGCTGCACGAGCGGCTTGAGGCCAACCCCGAGTCCGGCGGCCACAGCGGTGTCTACGCCAGTTTCGGTGTTGTGGTGGCGCAGATCCTGGTGCTGGATGCCGTCTTCTCGCTGGACTCCATCATCACTGCGGTGGGCATGGTGGAACACCTGGGCGTCATGATGGCGGCCGTGACCATCGCCATGCTGGTGATGGTGCTCGCCTCCAAGCCCCTGACCCAGTTCGTCAACGCCCACCCGACCGTGGTGGTGCTCTGCCTGAGCTTCCTGTTGATGATCGGCTTCAGCCTGGTGGCGGAAGGGTTTGGCTTCCATATTCCCAAGGGCTACCTCTACGCGGCCATCGGCTTCTCGGTGCTGATCGAGTTCTTCAACCAGCTCTCCCAGCGCAGCGCCGAGCGCCACGAGGCCAAGCAGCCCCTGCGCGAGCGCACCACGGCCGCCATCTTCAAGCTGATGGGCAGCAAGGCATACCAGGACAGACCGGACGATGATCTGGATGCGCCGGCGCCTGCGCCGCTGAGCTTTGGCGAGGAGGAGCGTTACATGGTGACCGGGGTCTTGTCGCTGGCCGAGCGCTCCATCCGCACCATAATGACGCCGCGCTCCGACATGGCCTGGATCGATGTCAACGACTCGCCCGAGGAGATCCGCGCCCTGCTGCAACAGGAGCCTCACAGCCTGTTCCCGGTCTGTGACGGCGATCTGGACGAGATCATAGGCGTGGTCAAGGCGCGGGATCTGCTGTTTGCCCTCAACGAGGGGCAACCGTTGAGCGAGCTGGCCAAGCAGAACGACCCCATCATAGTGCCGCAGACCATCAACGTGATCCGGCTGCTGGCGGAGCTGCGTCAGGCCAAGGGCAGCCTGATCCTGGTCTCCGACGAGTTTGGCGTCATCCAGGGGCTGGTCACCACCCACGATCTGCTGGAGGCCATCGTCGGCGAACTGCCGGATGAGGACGAAACCCCCGACATGGTGCGCGACGGGGAAGGCTGGCTCATCAACGGCAGCACCAACATCCACCATGTGGAACAGGTGCTGGAACACGAGGGGTTGGTGAGCGAGAGCGACGAATACGTGACCCTGGCGGGCATGCTGCTCTCCCACTTCGGCTCCTTGCCCACCCCGGGCCAGCAGCTGCAACTGCAGCAGCTCTGCTTCGAGGTGGTCGAGGTGAGCGAGCGCCGCATCGAGCGGGTACGGGTCATGCCGCTGGGGACCTGAGCCCAGGTTGCGTGAACAGGGAGGGCCGAGCAGGCCCTCTTTTTATTGCGCTCTTTGTTGCACTTTTTATTGCACGACACCGCAGCCAGCTCTCCCCCTCCCTCTTCTTCAGCTGCCCGCTGGCGAGCCAGCGAGCGCCATCCAGACCCTGTGCCGATGGATTGATGCCATCACTGCAATTCTTTTCTGCAATTACCCCTCTTTTTCACAGCAAGCCGCAGGGCTAGAGTGGCCTCACTCCCACCATGAGGAACTCAAGATGAGCCACGATCACCTGTTCTGCCCGCTGCGTCTGGGCCAGTTGCACCTTAACAACCGTATCGTCATGCCCCCCATGACCCGCTCCCGTGCCAGCCAGCCCGGTGATGTGGCCAATGCCATGATGGCCACCTATTACGCCCAGCGCACAGAGGCGGGCCTCATCATCAGCGAAGGTACCCAGGTAGACCCCATGGGCAAGGGCTATGCCTGGACGCCGGGGATCCACAGCGCCGAGCAAGTGGCCGGCTGGAAGGGGGTGACCGATGCCGTCCATGCCAAGGGGGGCACCATCTTCGCCCAGCTCTGGCACGTGGGCCGGGTCACCCACCCTGACAACCTGGGCGGCGCCCAGCCCATCTCGTCGTCGGCCATCAAGGCCGTGGGCGTCAGGGTGTTCGTCGATAACGGCAGCGATGCACCCGGCTTCGTGGAAACGGTCACCCCGCGCGCCATGACCCAGCAAGAGATAGATGCAGTGGTGGGCCAGTTCCGCCAGGCGGCCCGCAACGCCATGCTGGCCGGCTTCGACGGCATAGAGCTGCACGCCGCCAACGGCTACCTCATCAATCAGTTCCTCGACTCAGAGTCCAACACCCGCACCGACAACTACGGCGGCTCGCTGGAAAATCGCCTGCGTTTCCTGAAAGAGGTGACAGAGGCGGTCAGTGCCGAAATCGGAGCCGACCGCGTCGGGGTGCGCCTCGCGCCGCTCACCACCCTCAACGGCACAGTCGATGCCAACCCGCAGCAGACCTATCTGGCCGCCGCCCGCTTGCTGGGGGAGCTTGATGTCGTCTACCTGCACATCGCAGAGGCGGACTGGGACGATGCCCCCCTGATGCCGGAAAACTTCAAGCAGGGGCTGCGGGACGCCTTCCCCAACACCCTCATCTATGCGGGCAAATACGATGGCGAGCGAGCACGGGCCGCCCTCCAGGCCGGTTGGGCCGACATGATTGGCTTTGGTCGCCCCTTCGTGGCCAACCCGGATCTGCCAAACCGGCTGCGCCACGGCTACCCGTTCGCCCCCCACGATCCGGCCACCCTGTTTGGTGGTGGCGAACAGGGGCTGACCGACTACCCGACCTATCAAGAGGCCACCGAGCCACAATCGGCCTGATACCGGCCAGCGGCCCCTGTCGGCACGCCAGCCTGTCGAAACGCAGCAGGCCCGCCATCACTGGCGGGCCTGCTGTTTTGTGTCGCCGAGGCAGTTGGCCGCACGAGACTAGTAGAGGGCGACCCCGTAACAGGCGGCATAGCTCCTGATCTCCCGGGTGAGCCGTGCCTTGTCCGCCAGGCTGAGCCAGCTCGCCTCGACGGCATTGAGCGACAAGCGGCAGAGCTGATTCATGCTGGCGCCAAGGTCATGGGCCAGGGCGTGGAAGTTCGCCGCCATGTAGCCGCCGAAGTAGGCGGGATCGTCGGAGTTGATGGTGACGCAGAGCCCCTGCTCCAGCAGGGTGAGCACATTGTGATGGGCCATGCGGTCAAACACCTTGAGCCGGGTGTTGGAGAGGGGGCAGACGGTGAGCGGCAGCCGGGTATCGGCCAGATAGCGCAGCAGTTCGGGATCCTCTGCCGAGCGCACCCCGTGATCGATGCGCCGCACCTGCAACTCATTGATGGCCTGCCAGATGTACTCGGCAGGCCCCTCTTCACCCGCATGAGCCACCACCGGCAGCCCCAGCTCGCGGCAGCGGGCAAACACCCGGGCAAACTTGCTGGGCGGATTGCCCTTCTCCCCCGAGTCGAGGCCGATACCGTGAATGCGGGCGAGGAACGGCATCGCCTCAGCCAGGGTGGCGAAGGCGGCCTCCTCGCTCAGGTGACGCAGAAAGCTCATGATAAGGCGCCAGCTGATGCCCAACTCCCGCTCCCCCGCCTGCAGCGCGCGCTCTATTCCCCCCAGCACGATGGCAAGGGGCACGCCGCGGGCGGTATGCGTCTGGGGGTCGAAGAAGATCTCCACGTGCACCACCTTGTCGGCGGCGCAGCGTTCCAGATAGGCCCAGGTGAGGTCGAAGAAATCCTGCTCGGTGACGAGCACGCTGGCGCCCAGGTAGTAGAGATCGAGGAAGGTTTGCAGACAGTCAAAATCATAGGCGGCACGCACGCTCTCCACATCGGGCCAGGGCAGGGCCACCCCGTTGCGTTTGGCCAGGGCAAACATCAGCTCAGGCTCGAGCGTTCCTTCGATATGCAGGTGCAACTCCAGCTTGGGCAAACCGGCAATAAAGTTATCCATGATGACGGCTCCATCAACACACAGACCGCGGGATCTGCCACTCGCAGAGCGGATCCCTCCCCTCTTCTGCTCATTGTGCACCTATCTCTGATTGTGGGGGAGACTTGTCATCAAACAGACTTATAATGGCGTCACAAAAACAACATAACTGATTGAAGATATTAAGAGTTGGCGCAACTTTCCGCCGCCTCTTGCGCCTACACAAGGAGTCCCCATGAAGAAAAGTGTCATCTGTGACATCGACGGCGTCATACTGCACAACAACGATCTGGTGCCCGGTGCCGACCGCTTCGTCCATCGCCTGCTGGAGCAGGGCAGCAAGCTGTTGTTCCTCACCAACTACCCGGCCCAGACCCAGAAAGATCTGCAGAACCGCTTCCGCTCCGCCGGGATCGAGGTGCCGGAAGAGTGCTTCTACACCTCAGCCATGGGCACCGCCGATTTTCTCAAACGCCAGGATGGTAAAAAGGCCTATGTGATTGGCGAGGGTGCCCTGACCCACGAGCTCTACAAGGCCGGCTTCACCATCACCGACATAGACCCCGACTTCGTGGTGGTGGGCGAGACCCGCAACTACAACTGGACCATGATGCAGCTGGGCGCCAAGTTCGTCGATCAGGGGGCCCGCTTCATCGCCACCAACCCGGATACCCACGGCCCCATGATGCACCCGGCCTGCGGCGCCCTCTGCGCCCCCATAGAACGGATGACCGGCAAGAAGCCCTTCTATGTGGGCAAGCCGAGCGCCTGGATCATACGGGCGGCGCTCAACCGGATGGAGGCCCACTCCGATGACACCGTCATCATAGGCGACAACCTGCGCACCGATATTCTGGCAGGCTTCCAGGCCGGTCTCGAAACCGTGCTGGTGCTCTCCGGGGTGAGCAAGGTGGCGGATATCGATCGCATGCCGTTTCGCCCGAACCACATCTTCGACTCGGTCGTGGACATAGACATCGTCTGATCGCCGGCCCGGGCATGGCGCCGCCATGCCCGTCGTCAGGCCATCACCAGCATCTAGCCGGGGCTGACCCGCAGCCCCCGAAGGACGCGAAATGGAACCAATGATGATCGCCGTGGCCTTCGGGTGCGGCATGCTGGTCAACCTCATAGGGTTGCCACCCCTGCTGGGCTTTCTGGCCGCCGGCTTCCTCCTCAACGGCATGGGCTATCACAACACCCTGGCACTGAACGAGGTCGCCGATCTCGGGGTCACCCTGCTGCTGTTCACCATAGGTCTCAAGCTCAACGTCAAGACCCTGATGCGGCGCGATGTGTGGGGCACCACCAGCGTCCATCTGCTCTGCTCCACCCTGCTGTTTACCCTGGTTCTGCTGGTGTGCAAGGGGCTGGGGCTCACACTGGCCCTGTCGCTGGACTGGAAGCTGGCGCTGCTGCTCGGCTTTGCCCTCTCCTTCTCCAGCACCGTCTTTGCGGTCAAGGTGCTGGAGGATCGCAGCGACATGAATGCCCTCTACGCCCGGCTCGCCATCGGGGTGCTGGTCATGCAGGATGTGTTCGCGGTGGCCTTTCTGGCATTTTCCAGCGGCCAGTGGCCCAGCATCTGGGCACTCTGGGTGCTCGGCTTGCCGCTGCTGCGCCCCTTGCTGTTCAAGCTCCTGGAGCGGGCCGGCCACGGCGAGCTGCAGGTGCTGTTCGGGATCTTCCTGGCGCTGGTGGTGGGCGCCGCCGGTTTTGAGGTGGTGGGGCTCAAGCCCGATCTGGGGGCGCTCATCATCGGCATGATGCTGGCCTCCCACCCGGCCGCCGCCGGCTTGGCCAAGGCGCTGTTCAACCTCAAAGACCTCTTCCTCGTCTGCTTCTTCCTGACCATAGGTCTCAACGGCCTGCCGACCCACGATACCATGCTGCTGGCGCTGGCACTGGTGCTGGCGCTGCCGCTCAAGAGCGCGCTCTACTACCTGGTCTACAGCGGAGCCCACCTGCGGGTGCGTACCGCCCTGCTCTCCACCCTGGCGCTCACCAACTTCTCGGAGTTTGGCCTGATCGTGGCCGCCATCGCCGCCAAGGCGGGGTGGATCTCCCACGAGTGGCTGGTCGCCCTTTCACTGGCGCTGGCGGCAAGCTTCATGATCTCGGCACCGCTCAACAGCCAGAGCGAGCGGATCTACCACAGACTCGGCAGCTGGCTGCGCGGGATCCAGGCCAACACCCTGCACCCGGAGGACAGGCCCATCGAACTCGGCGATGCCGAGGTGATCATCCTCGGCATGGGCCGCATCGGCCAGGGCGCCTACTTCGAGCTGGAGAACAAGTACGGCACAGTGATCCTCGGGGTGGAGAACGACAGCGAGAAGCTGCCCACCCTGCGCGCCCAGGGGATGAACGTCATCGAGGGAGACGCCACAGATACCGACTTCTGGGACAAGGTACTGCTCTCCAACCAGGTCAACCTTGTGCTGCTGGCCATGCCCCACCACTCGGGCAATCTCTACGCCATCGAGAAGCTGCGCAGCCACGGCTTTGCCGGCAAGATAGCGGCCATAGTCCGCTTCGAGGATGACATCGCCTCCCTGCGCGAACAGGGGGTGGATGCTGTGTTCAACGTCTACGACGAGGCGGGCAGCGGCTTCGCCCGCCATGTCATCAAGCGGTTGCAGCCACGCTGACGACGCTTGGCAAGGTGAGACGTATCGTTTACGTTATGCACAACTGTGTTTAATAAAACGAACAAACGCGGGACCAGTATGGTCCCGCTTTTATATCCTTGCCAAGGAGGCACCATGAAGACCCTCAACGACTGGATCCTGCTCAGCAGCCACCAGGCCGCCCCCGCCCCGCTGATACCCGCCCCCGAGCGCATTAAAGCGGGCAACCCGGCGCAAACTGTCTGGAACCACTACTCGGATCCGAGCCAGCAGTTTCACGTGGGCTTCTGGGCCTGCGAACCCGGCCGCTGGGCCATCCACTACACGGAGCACGAGTATTGCCAGCTGCTGGAAGGGGATGTGGTGATCCACGACAGTCAGGGCGGCCAGCTTGCCCTCAAACCGGGGGATCAGTTCATTATTCCGGCAGGCTTTGTCGGGCAGTGGGAGACACTCACCCCCTGTCGCAAGCTCTATGTGATCTTCGAGCCCGCCACCGCTTGACGCGCGCGTCAAGTCGCCCCTCGGAACCCGCCGCTTGATGCCCCCGTCGACTTGACGTTTGCGGCATGATTTTGTGCGGTTTTCCCGCTTGCAAAAGGTTTTTGCGCTAGGCATTGTGATTGGCGAGGAATGTAAATGGAATTTCGAGCCCGTTCGTGGGGGGCTCCTATAAAAATCAAGAGGATTACCGCCAATGTGTTCTATTTTCGGCATTCTGGACATCAAATCCGATGCAGCAGCCTTGCGCAAATCGGCCCTGGAGATGTCCAAGCGATTGCGTCACCGCGGTCCTGACTGGTCCGGCGTCTACAGCACAGACAAAGCCATACTGGTGCACGAGCGCCTGGCCATCGTCGATCCGGGCAATGGCGCCCAACCGCTCTACAACCCGGAGCGCACTCACGTATTGGCCGTCAACGGCGAGATCTACAACCACAAAGAACTCGAGAAGAACCTCAAGGTCGACTTCCAGTTCCAGACCCACTCCGATTGCGAGGTGCTGCTGGCCCTCTACAAGGAGAAGGGCCCCGCCTTTTTGGACGATCTCAACGGCATCTTCGCCTTCATCCTCTATGACGCCGAGCAGGATGCCTACCTGATTGGTCGTGACCACATGGGGATCATCCCCCTCTATACCGGTCGCGACGAGCACGGCAACTTCTATGTCGCCTCCGAGATGAAGGCCCTGGTGCCGGTATGCAAGAGCGTTGAAACCTTCCCGCCGGGACATTACCTGTGGAGCAAGGATGGCGAGCTCAAACAGTGGTACAAGCGTGACTGGATGGAGTACGCAGCGGTCGAGCACAAGGTCAGCGACCGGGCTGAACTGAAAGCCGCGCTGGAAGCGGCAGTCAAGCGCCAGCTGATGTGCGACGTGCCCTATGGCGTGTTGCTCTCCGGCGGTCTGGATTCCTCCGTCATCTCCGCCATCACCAAGATCTATGCCGCCCGCCGGGTGGAAGACGATGGCAAGAGCGAGGCCTGGTGGCCCCAGCTGCACTCCTTCGCAGTCGGCCTGGAAGGCTCGCCGGATCTCGCCGCCGCCCGCAAGGTGGCCGATCACCTCGGCACCATCCACCACCAGATCCACTTCACAGTGCAAGAGGGTCTGGATGCCCTGCGGGACGTCATCTATCACCTCGAGACCTATGACGTCACCACCATCCGCGCCTCTACCCCCATGTACCTGATGGCCCGTTACATCAAGGCGATGGGGATCAAGATGGTGCTCTCGGGCGAGGGCTCGGACGAGCTGTTCGGCGGCTACCTCTACTTCCACAAGGCGCCGAACGCCAAAGAGTTCCACGAGGAGAACGTGCGCAAGCTCGCCTCCCTGCATCTGTATGACTGCCTGCGCGCCAACAAGTCCATGGCCGCCTGGGGCGTGGAAGGTCGTGTGCCCTTCCTCGACAAGGAGTTCATGGACGTGGCGATGCGCCTCAACCCTGCCGACAAGATGTGCGGCAACGGCAAGATCGAGAAACACATACTGCGGGAAGCCTTCGAGGAGCTGTTGCCCCACGAAGTGGCCTGGCGCCAGAAGGAGCAGTTCTCCGACGGCGTGGGTTACTCCTGGATCGACAGCCTCAAGGCCATGGTCGAGACCGAAGTGACGGATCAGATGTTCGAGGCGGCGGCGTTCCGCTTCCCCGTCAACACCCCGCTCACCAAGGAGGCCTACTACTATCGCGCCATCTTCGACGAGCACTTCCCGCTGGAATCCGCCGCCCGTACCGTGCCCTACGGCAAGTCGGTCGCCTGCTCCACCCCGACCGCCTTGGAGTGGGATGCCAAGTTCAAGGAGATGGCTGACCCGTCAGGTCGCGCCGTGATGGACGTCCACCAGCAGAGTTACTGATCCGCTGACGGATATCCTGGCCAACCAGCCAACAACAAAGCCCCTCGCGAGGGGCTTTTATTTTTTGGCCATGGCGATGGCGCTCGTCAGCTCAGCTGGCCGATGTTGCCGCGTTGAGCGGCATCAATCCTTTTTCGCCTTGTTGGCGAAGAAGATATCGGCCTGAATATCCTGAGTGCGGACGGTGAAGACCTGGTTGGTCAGATCGTCGGTCAGTGCTTCCGCATCCTTCATCACCCGCAGATTGAAGTCGTTGAGCATACGGTTGGCGGCGGCCTTGTCTGTTTTGACCGTTTTCAGATAGCTGGCTTCCATCTCTTTCTGCTCGTTGGCGATCTTCGCCTCCCAGCTCTGGTAAGCCTGCTTCACCATGGGTGCCAACTTGGGGTAATCCGTCATCACCAGGGTCTGCAGTTTGCGATATTTCCAGTAGATGGAGTCGCTGTCCGCCTTGTCGCTGCCCAGGGCATAGTGGGCCGGATAGGCTTCCAGACCGCTGTAGTAGGGAACGAAGGCGGTCAAGTCTGCCATGCCGAGGCCCACATAGGTCACCTCCCCCACCTCTCTCGGCATCCAGGGACGCACTTGCATCACATGGGCCTCGTAGGTGCGAAATACGCTGATGGGGCGCCACGGCTCCTGGCCGTTCAACCCTTTGCCGTAAGGGTCGTGCTCGGTGCCATCATAGTGATTGCGCAGCACCGCCTTGACCTCATCCAGGGTCATCTTCTTCTCGGGGGTCAGGGTGACCGGGAATTGGCGACCGGCCTCCACCGCCTGCTTGAGCGAGGGGTTGAACATCTGCTGTATGGTCCAGACCCGGGGATCGTTATAGGTACGATCCCGCTCATCGTCACGGGTATAGGCTTTCGAGAAATTGAACTTTCCATCCTTTTGTGGCTGGTAGAGCCCCTTCTCGGTGGCAAACTCGACCAGATTTTTCGAGCCCATCATGTCGGCACTGGCAGGATCGTACTGCTGCAGGCGACCCTGATTGCCAGAAGCAAAATACTGCTCCTTGGGCAGACGCTGCGCCATCCAGTGGTGACCGGTGGCTGTCTCCAGATACCAGAGCTCGTTGTCATCCACCACGGCGACGCCAAACCCCTCCCCCGCCCCCAGGGTCTCGATGATGTTGCCCAGCAGGGCGACCGCCTCGCGGGCCGAGGTGGCGCGCGAAAGCAGCACATCGGGAATGTCGTCCTCGGTGATGCCCTTGTCCTCGACATAGGGATCGAAGGCGAGCGCCTCGGGTGAAGCGAAAATGGATTCGGTACCGCTGACCCCGACGCCTTTCTCGTTGAAGCCTGTTGCGCCGTGCAGCTGGGTCTTCCAGTTCGGCACAGTGGTGTAACGCAGGGAGTTTTTCGGCAGGGGATAGCTGAAATCATTGGCGCCGTTGTGGGCTTTGGAACTGTGCACACCGCTCTGCCCCTGTTTCGCCGGATGGATCACGAAATGCTGGGCTTTCAGCGCATCGCTGTCGGCGCTGCGGGCCACCATCATGGAGCCATCGGCGCTGGCCTCGCTGCCAACCAGCAAGGTGGTGCAGGCGAACGCCGACGAGAAGAGAGCAAGGTTGATGGAGAGTGCGACGACACACTTCTTGAAGGAATGCATGATATCTCCTTGTTGCAAAATTAACGTGAAATGCCCCTTCCCATCTAGCGATGGATATAGCTGACAGGGTGACACGCTTGATAAACCTGAATGCCATGAGCCATGTCAACGGGTTATCAATACCGCTAACTGTTTATGCCCATGACAATTTTCAAAGGCAGGTTAATTCTCGATACGCAACCGGTTCGCATCTATTATGGGTGCGACGATGTTAGGTTTTATCGACTATCACAAACGTGATAACAGGCTCAAAACACCAAAAATATATTAAATATCAATTTAAAGTATCGATATGCACAACCAGCACAGCGCAAGCATGACACTTCCCGGCGCTCGCCAAGGAGTGAGCTGAACCACAGCTGTATCACCAACACAGATGGAACCTCAGCAAAACAATATTTTATATATGGGTTCGGTCAAATATACAGAGATATTAAATCCACCTTTATCACCAGCGTGACGGGTATTATGTTCCATGGCGCTGAATACCAGCGTGCACATGACGGCCGCTTATTATTCGCCGTTTTCCTGCATCAATATCCCAAGGGACGGGAGCTGTATTCCACTCTCCTCATTTCATTCCCTGAAGCAGCCGGCGGCTCACTCGCCGCCGGCCGACGGGATACAGATCTGCGGCAGACCCAAGTTAAGGTCCTTGGCTGTCTCGCTAATTCACCCATGCTGCCAACACGGCCACACCGACAAAGGCACCTTTCTGACCCATCATTCCCATTTTTCGCATATGCCCTGCCACTCTTGCCGCTTGGCGGCCGGGTTCACTCGTGTCACATTGTTGCGGCTTGGAAGCAACGAACAACACTAAGGAGAAAGGGATGAAGCGACTGCTATTGCCGCTGCTGCTTGGCACGGCACTGTTCCATGGCGAGGCGTACAGCGCCGGCCATCTCTGGGCCAGCACACTGCCCGATTACAGCCAGGGGTATGACGAGCGGCGGGATCCGGCGCAGGATCTGGCCGCCGCCACCGCCAAGGCGCAGAGCGAGGGCAAGAAGGTGTTGCTGCTGGTGGGCGGTGAATGGTGCAGCTGGTGCCAGGAGATGAACCACTTCCTGGACCGGGAGCCAGCCCTTGCCAGCCAGTTCAACCAGACCTTCGTGGTGGTCAAGGTGAACGTCAGCAAGGCGAACAAGAACGAGCCCTTCCTAAAACGCTACCCCGAGTATCTTGGGGTGCCCCACTTCTACGTGCTGGATGCCAAAGGCAAGCTGCTGGAGTCTTTCAACACAGGGCTGCTGGAGAAGGGAAAGAGCTACGACGAGGCGAAATTCGGCAAGTTTATCGCCTTCTTCCAGCCCAAGACGGCCCGCGGCTGACCCGCCAATCGATGCAACCCTGTCATGGATAAGCCCAGACTCACCACACAAGGACGAAGAGATGATACGGATACTGGGCAAGGCCTCGTCAATCAATGTGCGCAAGGTGCTGTGGACCTGCGCCGAGACGGGTCTCCCTTTCGAGCTGGAGGAGTGGGGAACAGGCTTCAAGCCGACGGATACCCCCAAATTCCTGGCAATGAACCCGAACGCCATGGTGCCTGTCATTCAGGATGGCGACTTCACACTGTGGGAATCAAATACCATCATCCGCTACCTGGCGGCGCGCTATGGTGAAGCCACTCTCTATCCAGCCGAGGCACGCACGAGGGCCATGGTCGATCAATGGATCGATTGGCAAGCATCGGATTTGAACGCCGCCTGGCGCTACGCCTTCATGTCGCTGGTCAGGCATTCGCCCTTGCATCAGGACAGCCGGGCACTCAGCGCGGGATGTGCGGATTGGTCCAGATACATGCAGATCCTGGATCGGCATCTCCAGGCAACCGGTGCTTATGTGGCTGGGCGCCGCTTCTCGCTCGCGGATATTCCCATCGGCCTGTCGGTCAACCGCTGGCTGGAAACGCCGTTTGACCGGCCACCACTGCCGGCCGTGAGTGACTACTACCAGCGATTGAGTGAGCGGCCCGGCTTTCGCCTGTATGGATGCAACGGGACGCCATGAGGTGAATCGAGCGGGAGGGGGACAACAGCGTTGAGCAGTGCGGGTTGGGCCGGTGTCATGCAGCCCAACCCGCATGGCTGTAGCTCCGGGGCGGCCTTGATAAAGGCCTGCAGCTGCTCGCAGTTGGCGCGATGTGGTTGATGATGGGGGAATCTTCCAGCGTCATGTCGTATATGTTGGGCTTCCAAAACAAAGCCCAACATTCGTATCTTGAATATCATTCGCCCGGTTTATGCTTGTGCGGCTTTAGTGCAGGATATTCCTTTTGCTTTTCAGGTGTAACTCGTTGTCGCTTATCTTGTGTTCCGTCTTCATTTTTTCTTTTCGGACCAGGTTTGATTCCCATCATTAACTCCTTCTCACAGTGGTTTACGTGGAAATAATAGTTATGGCTGTGCATCCGGCTGCAGCTCCGGGGCGGCCTTGATAAAGGCCTGCAGCTGCTCACAGTTGGCGACGATGCGGGCAATTGTAGGGTACTCATCCAGGGTCATGTCGTAGCGGCGGGCGTTGTAGACCTGGGGCACCAGCATGCAGTCGGCCAGGGTCACCTCGTTGCCGACGCAATAGACGCCGGCCGTGGTCATCAACAAGGGTTCGAGTACCCTGAAGGTCTCGTCAATCCAGTGGCGATACCAGGCATCGCGCTGCGCCTTGCCCAGTCCCAGCTCCTGCTCCAGATAGTTGAGCACCCGCAGGTTGTCGAGCGGGTGCGTGTCGCAGGCGATCATGTTGACTATCTGGCGCACCCTGGCCCGCGCCTGGGCGGCCGAGGGCATCAGCGGATAGGCGGGATAGGTCTCGTCGAGGTACTCCATGATGGCAACCGACTGACCGAACTGCACATCCCCGTCGATGAGGAAGGGCACCAGCCCCTGGGGATTGATGCGATGATAGGCCTTCTCGCGCTGCTCGCCCTGCCGCAGGTTGACTGGGTGATGCTCGTAATCGAGCCCCTTGAGCTGCATCACGATCCGCACCCGATAGCTTGCCGATGAACGCCAATATCCAAACAACTGCAACATAATCTGTCCCTGTGTTGGCAGGTGCAAGGGCACCTGCCGTTCACCAGTCGGCCCTGTGCCCGCACTGGCTCCTTCACGTCATCTGGCTGACATCCTGTTGCGTGACTTTTTGCAAAATGGTGCCAAACAGACTCATCCCGTTGCGATCCTGCATCGCGATGGACACTGTATCACCAAAGCGCAGAAAGGGTGTAGTGGCTTGACCTGACTCGATAATTTCCAACATGCGCAGCTCGGCGAGGCAGGAGGATCCGGCACTGCGGTCATAGTTGGAGACGGTCCCAGAGCCTATGATGCAACCCGCCCCGAGCGGTCGGGTTTTGGCGGCGTGGGCGACCAGCTCATGGAAGTTGAAGGTCATGTCCACCCCGGCATTGGGGGCACCGAACAGGGCGCCGTTGAGATAAGTTTCCAGCGGCAGATGCACCTTGCCCTCCTGCCAGTCGCTCCCCAGCTCGTCCGGGGTGATGGCCACCGGCGAGAAGGCGCTCGACGGTTTGGACTGGAAGAAGCCAAAGCCCTTGGCAAGCTCGCCCGGGATCAGGTTGCGCAGGCTCACGTCGTTCACCAGCATCAGCAGCTTGACGTGGGCGGCGGCCGCCTGCGGGCTCGTCCCCATGGGCACGTCGTCCGTGATGATGGCCACCTCCGACTCGAAATCGATACCCCACTCCTCGGACCCCATCACTATGGGGCCGCGGGGCGCCAGGAAGCAATCCGAGCCGCCCTGGTAGATCAGGGGATCGTGCCAGAAGCTTTCCGGCATCTCGGCGCCGCGGGCCTTGCGCACCAGTTCCACATGGTTGACGTAGGCGCTGCCGTCGGCCCACTGGTAGGCACGGGGCAAGGGCGAGAGACACTCACTCTCATCAAACGGGAAGGCATCGGCACAGGTGCCATCGTTGAGGGTCTGATAGACGGCGGCCAGCTTGGGCTCGGTCTCGGCCCACTCATCGAGGGCCGCCTGCAGGGTGGGGGCGATGGACGCCACCCGTACCGCACGGCTCAAATCCCGACTGACCACGACCAGGGCGCCATCGCGCTTGCCGTTGTTCAAGGTTGCAAGTTTCATAAAAATCCTTATTTGCCGGTGGCAGTCATGAGGTCCGGGCGCTGCCAGCTGCTGACGTAGCGCGGGTTCTCCACCCCTTCGCACAGGCCGCCAATGTTCAGCGCATCGCGGGTATCCAGCATCACGGCCACCTCATCGGTGAACTTCTTGGCATAGGCCTGCCCCGCCGCAAACGCCTTGGGATGGGGGCCATGGGTGAAACCTGCGGGGTGGAAGGTGACCATGCCCCGCTCGATATTGTCTCGGCTGAAGAAGTCCCCGGCGTGGTAGAAGAGCACCTCGTCGTAGTCGTCATTGCTGTGATAGAAGGGTACCTTGAGGGCGCCGGGGTCGCTCTCTATGGGGCGCGGCACGAAGGTGCAGACGACGAACCGGCTCGCCACGAAGGTGGAGTGGGCCGAGGGCGGCAAGTGGTAGCGGTGGCTCATCAGCGGGCGAATGTCGCGCCAGTTGAGGCGCACCACGCACAGGTCCCCGTGCCAGCCCAGCGCATCCAGCGGGTTGAAGGGCCAGGTGATGACGGAGACCTGGTTGTGGCGCTTGACCTGCAGCGACCAGGGATTTTCATCCTGCTGGGCCAAAAAGGCCGGGTCTATGGCGGGTACATCCAGCGCCGCCGGATCGAAGATGGCGTGATTGCCCACCAATCCCTTGTCCGGCAGCTGATAGCTGTCGTTGGTCGCCTCTATCATCAGGATGAACAGGGGCGCCGTGGGTTCGATGCGCCACATGGTGCCACGGGGGATCACCACATAGTCGCCGTCCCGCAAGGTCAGGTGGCCGTAGTCGCAGTAGAACTCCCCGCTCCCCTCGTGGATGAACAGCAGCTCGTCGCCGTCGGCGTTGCGCACCAGAAACGGCATCGCCTCCTGCAGGCGCCACATCCGGTAGCGGCAGTGGGCATTGTGCAGAATATCCGGCATCACCCAGGGAGAGAGCGAGCTCACCTCCTCCTGCAGACCGTTCAAGTCAAACGCCCTCGGCCGCAGCGGCCCCTCCCAGTTGGTCCAGTCGGTGGGAGCGTGCTTGTGGTGCATGTGGGTGGCGGGGCCGAAGAAACCGGCCCGCCCCAGTTCACGCTCGTAGATGGCCTGCTCCGGCAGATCGGCATGAGCCTGGCGGGAGTGGGTCCCCTCCCGATGGGGAAAACTTATCCAGTTACGCATCGCCAAATACCTCGCATGAGTGGAGCACGGTTCGATGAAGTCGGATCCCGTTACGCATCGCTGGGCTCTCCGCTCAAGACGCCACGGCGGATCTGATCCAGTTCAATGGATTCGAACAGTGCCTGGAAATTGCCCTCGCCGAACCCCTCGTTGCCCTTGCGCTGGATGATCTCGAAGAACACCGGGCCTATGACGGTGTCGGTGAAGATCTGCAACAGGATGCCATCTTTCGTCGGCGAGCCGTCGATCAGGATCCGCAGCGCTTTGAGCGCCTCCAGATCCTCCTGATGGCCCTCGACCCGGCTATTGACCTTCTCGTAGTAGGTGTCCGGCGTCGGCATGAAACCGGTGCCGCGGCCACGCAGGGTGCGTATGGTCTGGTAGATGTCGCTGGAGGCCAGGGCTATGTGCTGGATCCCCTCCCCCTTGTACTGACGCAGGTACTCCTCGATCTGGGACTTGTCGTCGGAGGATTCGTTGATGGGGATCCGAATTTTGCCGCAGGGGGCCGTCATGGCACGGGAATGGAGGCCGGTCAGCTTGCCTTCGATGTCGAAGTAGCGAATTTCGCGGAAGTTGCCGATCCGCTCATAGAAGTTCGACCAGACATCCATGTTGCCGCGCTGGACGTTGTGGGTCAGGTGATCTATCTCGTAAAGCCCGGCATCCACCTCGGCCATGCGTGCCTGCCAGTCCGGGTAGAAGACGAAATCCACGTCATAGATGGAGCCCTTGTCGCCGTAGCGGTCGACAAACGACAGCGTGCTCTCGCCTATGCCGTAGATGGCGGGGATGTTGAGCTCCATGGGCCCTATCTTGCCGACGAAGGGCTTGGCGCCCTTGGTGATGGCAAACTGCTGGGCCTTGCCCGCATCGCTCACCCGAAACGCCATGCCGCAGACGCTAGGCCCGTGCAGGCTGGCGAACTGCTCCGCCTGGGAGTGGGGCTCGGCGTTGACCACGAAGTTGATATCGCCCTGACGGTAGAGCCAGCACTGCTTGTGCTTGTGCTCTGCCACCTCAGCGAACCCCAGCGAGACAAACAACGTCTTGAGGGCGGCAATGCCTTTGGCATCCGGTGCCGTGTATTCGACGAATTCGAAACCATCGGTGCCGAGGGGATTGATGGTATGGGAACGGGAAGAAGAAGTGGTCGTCATGAGGCGCTCCTTGCTGTTGGCTGATGACTGAAAGTGGTTAAAACGGGTTAACGCAGCGACGCACGGCCAGGCCGGCCACTCCGTCAATCGATCCATTGTTAACAACTTGTTTCATTAGAAGCAGGTGCGTAGCAGAAGAGAAGAGGCGGGTTCCAGATAGTTTCCCCGACTCCATCGCCAAAAAATGTAAATAGATTGTGACATTGATGCCGCAGCCTTGCGGATCGCCCCACGGCGACCCGGCGGGCTGTCAGCTTTCCCTTACAGCCGCCACTGTTTGAGCACTATGTGGGGCAAGTGAGCCCGTGCTGTTTGCAGGCGCCCCGGGGTGGGATTGATGAGCCAGGCCTGTGCGCCCTGCGCCAGTAGCGGCAGATCGTGCAGGCTGTCGCTCAAGGCCAGCGTCACAGTGAGGGCGCGGATCTCGGGCAGTATCTTGTGCCGACCGTGGCAGTAAAAACGCGGTATCAGACCGCCGTAGCGGTAGTGCATCCGGGAGCCCAGGGTACGATGGGGCAGCTTGCCGGGCAGTTGCTGATAGAGCTGGCCTCGTACCAGGGCACGAGGGCTGGCGGAGATCACCCAGCAGCGCTCGTGCACGTCCACCAGCAAGGTGCGCGCCTCGCGAAACAGGCCTGGCCGGATACGGCAATAGGCCCGCACCAGCTTACGCCAGCCAAGGGGCGAAAGCCCCAGGGTGATGGCCCACCAGATAAGCGAAATCCCCCGCCTGCGCTGGCTGGGTACAAGGTACACCAGGCCGCCCAGCGCGATCACCGGCAGCAACAACAACGACCAGAGGCGGCGACGCAATATGTAACGCAGCAGGCCGGCGTGGCTGTCGCCCGGGGCCAGGGTGTCGTCAAAATCCGCTAGGATCCAGCCGCTGGCGGGCACCCGGCTCTCCGGCACCGTCTGAGCACCGCTCATTCGCTCAAGCCCGCGATGGCGGCATTGAGCTCGGGCAGGAGAAACATCTCCCCCTCATCAGGGGGGCAAATAAAATCAAACGCCTCATCTGCCAAGGTGAAACTCAAGCGCCAGGCGTGCAGGTAGCCGCGTTCGGCCGCCGTGCCGCCGTAGCGCTCATCCCCCAGAATGGGCGCCCCTATGCTTTTAAGGGCAACCCGGATCTGATGGGTCTTGCCGGTCTGGGGCTTGATGCGGTAGAGCCGCAACCCCTCGCGCACCGGCACTGAGTCAAACCAGCTGATGGCGGGGTTGTCCAGGCTGCGCGCCAGCATCCAGCTGCCGCCACGCCCTTTTTGCATGTCCCCCTTGACCCAGCCCTGCTTCTTCTTGGGCTTGCGATCGGATAGGGCCAGATACTGCTTGCTCACCTGCCGATCCGCAAACGCCATGCTGAGCGCCCGGTTCGCCGCCGTGGTGCACGCCAGCAACACCAGCCCGGAGGTCATCTTGTCGAGCCGATGGACGGGATAGAGAACGAGCCCGGTGTCGGCCTTGACCCGGCTGACCAGGCCCGGATTGACCAGACCGGACTCGTCGGTCTCGTCGTGCATGCCAAGGCCGGGCCCCTTGTTGATCACCATGAAATCTTTGTGCTGCGCTAGTATCCGGTACATCAATAACCCTTTAGAATCTGTTTCATTACAAGAATATGACCCTCTCAAGGGGTCGCACCCCATGAACACTCAGAACAAGACTCGCACGGATGAAGAGATGCTTGCTTTGGTTGCTGCTGATTGGCGTCAGTCACGCCATGCCCCTGCAGGCCAGCGAATCCCCGCTTGAAGCACCGGAACATGTGGTGCTCCAGCTGCGCTGGCTGCACCAGCCCCAGTTCGTTGGCTATCACATGGCCAAGGCCAAGGGCTTCTATGCCATGGCCGGACTGGACGTGGAGATAAGGCCGGGTGGCAAGGGCATAAGCCCGGTGGAGGAGGTGCAAAGCGGTCGCGCCGACTTTGGCGTGGGCAACACAGAGGTACTGACCGCCTATGCCAAGGGCACGCCCTTGCTGGCGCTCGCCTGCGTCTTTCAGCACTCCCCGTCCATCTTCCTAGCCCGCCGTGACAGCGGCATTCTCACCGTTGATGGCATGCGTGGCAAACGGATCATGATGTTTTCCGCCCATCAGGACGCCGAGTTGCTGGCCACCCTTTACTATCAGGGCCTCAATGAGCACCAGCTCACCCCGATCCAGACCTCGGTCAATATCGAGGATCTCATCGAGGGCCGGGTCGATATCTTCAACGCCTACCTCAGCAACGAGCCCTTCTATCTGGAAGAGCGCGGCATCCCCGTCTCCGTCATCAACCCGCGCAATTACGGCATCGACTTCTACAGCGACATACTGTTCACCACCCAGGCACAGGAGCAGGCCCACCCGGACCGGGTGGCGCGTTTTCGCGCCGCCAGTCTCGAGGGGTGGCGCTATGCCCTCGCCCACCCGCAGGAGGCCATAGCCCTGCTGCGCAAGGCGTACGGCGTCAACCGCAGTCAGGCCCACCTGGAGTACGAGCTGCAGGTGAGCAAGGAGATGATCCAGCCGCTCTATGTGGAGATCGGGTATATGAACCCGGATCGCGTCACCCACATCATGCAACAGCTGGCCGAGATCGGCCTCATTCCCAAGCCGGTGCCGCTGACCGGCTTTCTCTATCAGGCCCCCTCCGAACAATGGGTCTTCTGGCGCCCCTGGTTTTTGCTGAGTCTGACGGCTTGCGCGCTGATCTTGCTGCTGGCTGTCTACCTGCTGGTATGCAACAAACGCCTCAATCGCGAGATCGCCCTGCGCCAGCAGCGGGAAGAGGAGATATTGCAGCTGGCACGGCGAGATCCCCTCACCGGCCTGCCCAACCGGCTGAGCCTGATGGAGCGTCTGGAGGCGCAGATCATGAGCCCCAGCCCAGGTTGTCTGCTGTTTTGCGATCTCAACAACTTCAAGCAGGTCAACGACGGCTTTGGCCACAGCCACGGGGATGCCATCCTCTGCCAGCTGGCGGAGCGGATCACCCGCAGCCTCAACCACCAGCGCTTCTTCGCCAGGCTGGCCGGTGACGAGTTCGTGCTCTTGCTGCCCGATCAGGATCTGGGCGAAGCCGAGACCATAGCCGAGGTGATCCGGATGGCCATGGCCCAGCCTTTTCAGGTCAACGAGCATCTGCTGGCGGTCGGCATCAGCGTCGGCATCAGTCAATACCAGCCGGGGTGGCGCGCCGAGCAGTGGCTGATCCACGCCGATCGCGCCATGTACAACGACAAGGGGATCGAGCTGGCCCCCGCCAATGCCGGCCAGGGGGCGAGCTCAGCCTGACTGGTGGCGTCAGACCCGCTCCAACGCCACAAGGCCACCCCGCGAGGTGGCCTTGTGGTTATCAACACCAAGGGCGCAGGCAGACTTAGCCAAAGGTCTGCCCCAGGGATTTGAGCTGTCTGGCCTTGGTCAGCAGGATCTCGCTCGACTCGTCCACATCCTGCATCTTGTTGCTGTTGGCGTGGGAGTGCTGGGAGATGAGGTTGACGTTCTGGCTGATGTCCTCGACCACCGCCTGTTGCTCTTCCGCCGCCGCCGAGATCTGGGCCGAGAAGTCCATCACCAGCTCGATTTCGGCCAGCACCTGATGCAGGCTGCCGGAGCCCTGCCGGGTCATCTCCACGCAGGCCTGGGTCTGTTGCAGATTGTTCTGCATCATCCCCTTCCAGCCATTCAGGGTGCGCTGGATCTGGCTGATGCTGCTCTGGATCTGCTCGGTCGCCTTGTGGGTACGAGTCGACAGGGTGCGCACCTCGTCCGCCACCACAGCAAAGCCGCGCCCCTGCTCGCCCGCCCTGGCCGCTTCGATGGCGGCGTTGAGCGCCAGCAGGTTGGTCTGATCGGCTATGCCCTGGATCTCCCCCATCAAGACCCCGATGCGATCCGACTCGCTGGCCAGCGCCACCGCCGAGGCAAAGGCGTGCTCCGCCTCCGTCGCCAGCTCGGTGATCTTGCGTTCCGTGTCGATGAGTTGGCGATCCGTGTGCTGGCAATGTGTCTTGGCCTGGGCTATCTGGCTGTTGGTGTCCTGGATGTTGCGGGCTATCTCCTGCGCCGTGCTCGCCATCTGCGTGATGGCGGCCGCCATCTGCTGGGTCTGGGCATCCTGCTCGGCAATGTCCGAGCTGGCCTCGCTGGAGGCGCTCTTCAGGTGCACCGCCAGATCCTGCAGAGCGTGGGTGGCATCATCCACCCGCCCCAGCACGGTCCGGATGCGGGCCTGCAGCAGCTTGATGTGAAAATCGGCGATGGCGCTCGGCTCCTGCCCCGAATAGATGAGCCGGGTCAGGCTGTCATACTCCTCGGCCAGCTGCTGCAAATAGCGCGGGGTGGTGATGAGCTCGTGGCGATAGATCAGGCCCAGCAGCACCAGCGGCAGCGCCATATAGAGTGGCGCCCAGGAGCCAAGCTGCACGGCCCCCAGCCAGGCCAGCGCCAGCAGCCCAGCCCCGGCGACCCCGTGGCGCAGCCGTGACAGGGAAAGACGGGGCTGGCGACCCCCTTGTTCGGCGGCGCGCAAGCGGGCATAGGTGCGGGCGGCAATGGCCTTCATCTGCGGATCGGCACGGCAGCGCACCGACTGGTAACCGTTGACCTTGCCCTGCTCGAAGATGGGGGTGACATAGGCATCCACCCAGTAGTAGCGGCCATCCTGGCAGCGGTTCTTCACCATGCCGCGCCACGGCTGGCCCTGCTTGAGCTTGCCCCACAGATCGGCAAACGCCGCCTTGGGCATATCTGGGTGGCGCACCATGTTGTGGTGCTGGCCGACCAGTTCGGCGCGGCTGTAACCGGCCACCCGGCAGAAATGATCGTTGGCGTAGGTGATCACGCCCTGCAGATCCGTGGTGGAGACCAGCTGTTCATCGGCAGGGAAATCCACTTCCTGATCAACAAGATGGGTCTTTTGTTCACGCATGTCACACTCCCTTCTGAGCCATTGCTCAACAAAGTGTTGGGAAGTGGTCAGACCCTGTAAAGGGCGGCATGAGCAGAGTGTGACAAGGGATACCTAAACAACATTTAGCAGGAAGAGTGGCCAAACATGAGCTAGCGCACCCGTCAGGTCAGACCATTACTGCCAGGAGAGGTGACTGGTGATGGCCTTGAACAGCACCGGATAATCGTCCTCGAAATGGTGTGAACCGGGCAGGGTCACAGTGGTCACGTTGGGCTGCTGCAACCGGGGGCAAAGCCGCACGGAGGAGTCGTCATCCGCCCCCTGCACGCAGAGCATGGGCAGAGAGTGGATGGCATTGACCTCGGGTTGGGTGGGGTAACTGCCTGCCTTGTCGTGGGTCACCATGTCGCTGACATGGATCTCGAAATCGGAGGCAGTCGAGGGGGAGAGCATCACGGCCCCCACCAGGCTCTTGCGATAGGGCTCGGGCAGCCGGTTGATGACGAAGGGCACTATCTCGGCCCCGAAGGAGAAGCCCACCAGCAGCCAGCGCTGGCGCCCCCAGCGGGACTGGTAATCCGCCAGCACGCGCACCAGATCGGCGGTAACCTGCTGCGGATCCTTCTTCTTCCAGTAGTAGGTGAGCGAGCTCCAGCCCACCACCGGCATGCCGTGCTGCTGAAACTGGGCACTCAGCCCCTTGTCGAGCGCCGCCCAGCCACCATCCCCACTGAGAAACACCACCATGGGCGCCGCCGAGGCTTGCGCCACCGGCAGCTCCACCAGACCCAGATCCTCTTTCACCGACGCGGCAAAGAGCGGAAATGCACAGCACGCCAACAGCAATAACAGGGCTCTCATGGCCGACTCCTATTTCTTTATCAGCCCGAACGGGCCTCGGCTTATCAGGGAAATCAAGTTGGTCAGGGTTCTGGGCAGCACCAGCTTGCCGGTGCAGAGCAGATAACGGGGTTCCCAGCGCGGGGAGAACTTCTCCTTGTAGCGTCTGAGCCCCTGGAAATTGTAGAAACGGCTGCCACGGGTAAAGATGGTGTTGCCAAGCCGTGTCCAGTAACCACTCAAGGGGTGGTCGTTGAAGCCGGACATGGGCGCCATGCCGAGGTTGAAGCTGGCATAGCCCTCGGCCTTGCCCCACAGCAGCAGCTCGACGAACAGGAAGTCCATGATGGGCGCCGTACCCGTGTCCAGGCTGTAGCGCATCAGATCGATGGAGAGGCTCTCCTTGTTGTCGCTGACCCAGAGGTTGGCGAAACCGACTATCTGCCCGCTGTGCCGCACCAGCGCCGCCGGGCTCAGGCTGAGGTAGTCGGGTTCGAAACTGCCGACCGAGAAGCCCTTCTCCTTGCCCTGCTTGCTCTGCAACCAGGTATCGGAGACCTCCTTCAACCTGGGCAGCAGCGCCGGCAGCTGATCTGCCGCCACCACCTCGAACGACAGCCCCTCCCGCTTGCCCTTGGCATGGCTCTGGCGCAGGTTGCGCAGCCGGCTGCCGGCCAGATCGAAGCCCGGCAGATCGACGATGGCCTCCTCCCCCAGCTTGAACGGGATCAACCCCAGTTCGAGATAGAACGGCAGGTAGCGGGCCGACACCTGATAGAACACCGGGCTGGCATCGTGCTGATCGCACAGCTCGCGAAACTGCCACAGCAGCTCCTCGATAAGCTCGGGCTGGCCGATGGGATCCCCCATCACGATCCAGCCATTCCCCTCGACTCCGTACATGAGAAACGCCTCGCCGCCGGGGTGAAACAGCAGCGACTTGTCACCAAGCTGGGCCAGGTAGCCATGACCGCCCCCCTCGCGCACCACCAGCGCCTGGGCCCGGGCCAGCTCCTCCGGCTCCGGCTTGCGACCCGAGACCCGCAGCGGCGCCAGCAGTTGCGCCACCCCGACCACGGCCAGCACGGCCACCACGCTGCCCATGGCCCGCAGGCCGCGGGAGGCGGCGCCATGGGGCGAGAAGTGGAACCAGAGGGCGTGGTCATACTCCACCTGGCGGTAGGAGAAGAGCAGCAGCCAGAGCGCCCCCAGCAGCACGGCCCCCACCGAGATGAGCCAGCCCGGGGTGAACTGGGCGTGGAGCAGGGAGCCCTTGCGATAGAACAGGGCGCGACAGGGGGTGATGATGAGCAAAAACAGCCCGAGCAGCAGGGCCGATTCCCAGTCAAACCCCTTGAGCAGGGAGAAGATCATCCCCAGCGCCAGCAGCAGCTGGGTGATGCGAAACGCGGCATCGTGGCGCCGGTAGAGGCTGCGCGCCAGCAGGATCAACAGCGCGCCGCTGACGCTGCCGAGCACGTGGGAGAGCTCCAGCAGGTGCAGCGGCAATACCTGCAAGAGGATCTCGATGCGCCCGCGCATGGTGGGGATCATGCCCGAACAGAGCAGCAGGCTGCCCGCCGCAAAGGCGCCCAGGCTGATCAACGCCGGCAGGAACTCGCGCACCGCCGCCATTATGCCCTGCAGGCGGCTCCAGCGGGCCCGCTGTTGCAACAGCTCCTGGCTGGTAAACAGCAAGAGGGCACAGAGGAAGGGCAGCACGTAATAGATGCAGCGATAGAGCAGCAGGGAGGCCAGCAGCTTGTCCACCGGCAGATACTTGGCGAGCAGCAGGCTCATGCTCGCCTCGAACACCCCGATCCCGCCGGGCACATGGGCCAGCACCCCGAGAAAACTGGCCAGCACGAAGGCGCTGAGCAGCACGGGATAGGGGACGCTGTCCGTCGGCAGCAGCACATAGAGCACGGCGGCGGCCGCCATCCAGTCCAGCAGCGCCACCAGCAGTTGCAGCAGTCGCGTCCTGAACACAGGCAGCACCAGTTGGTGACCACGCCAGGTCAGCGCCGGTTTTGGCCAGAACAGGTAGGCCAGCACGGCCAGCAGCGCCATCCCCCCCGCCAGATTGAGCAGCCGATCGGCCCACAGCGGCCAGCTCGGCAACAGGGTGGAGGCCTGCCCCACCAGCAGGGCGCTGCCACCCCAGGCCAGCAGGCCGAGGAAGAAGGTGACTGAGCAGAAGACGATGACCCGGGCCACCTCCCCGGTGCCGAGCCCGAGCGAGGAGTAGATGCGATAGCGCACCGACGAGCCGGTCAGCAGGGCAAACCCCAGGGTATTGGAGAAGGTGTAGGCGATGAAGGAGGTGACCCCCACCTGCTGCCAGGGCAGGCGCTTGCCGAGGGCATGCACCGCCAGCATGTCATAGCAGCAGAGACAGGCATAGCTGAGCAGCGTCAGCAACAGGGCCCCACCCAGCAGCGGTATCGGCAAGGACCAGATGGCCAGCCGGATATCGTGCCAGTGCCAGAGATGAGTCAGACGATAGAGGACGGCCAGTGCCGTCCCCAACAACAACAAGCTACATAACGGGCCTAACCAGGTGAACAGATGACGCCGCATTGCCAATTCCTACCGACGCGGATCATGGCTGCCCGCATCATGTTGCTGAAAACTGCCACCAGCGACGGGGAATGCCCCGTGCCTTGACCTTTGATTGACCATGTTGCGAGCCCGCGACCGGCATATGGCACATGCAATATGTACCCTGCCCCATCACCCGAACCCGGCTTGCCATGGCATCCCACTTTATATCGACTTTTTTGGAAAAGACGAGCCTTGGCAGAAGAATAAATTACTCAGTCGCAGGCAGATTAATTCGCCTGCAATAAGGTGGCTTGCTCCCCGTGAATCACACCGCCTTCACTGGCTAATAAACAACCAGCAGACTCATCATACACGCGGTCCAACAAACGACCAGCAGGAACACACATCAGCCAGACAACAACCATGGCCCGGCAACCCCCAAATAAAACGGGGAGCCAGGCTCCCCTTTTTATCATTGGCTCATTATTGAACCGTTCGACACTGGCTGAACATATCCAGCTGCTTGTCATATACCTCCGTATCGACATCCCATATGCCCAGCACGGACGAGAATAAATTGTCATGAGAGTAGCGAGTGCTGGCCGCATGTTGCTGCAGGCAATCGAGATTGACCCCCTTGTCCCGGGAGAAACCGGGTGACATCCACACCTGCATGGGCACCCGGGTCTGATCGTCCGGAGCAAATTTGTAGGGCGTGCCGTGCAGATAGAGACCCAGGGCTCCCAATGATTCCCCATGGTCCGAAATATAGACCAGCACAGTATTGTACTTGTCTTCGTATTTCTTCAGCTTGTCGATCATGCTGGCGACCACGTAATCGGTATAACGTATGGTGTTGTCGTAAGTATTTTCCAGCTCCTGATCGCTGCAATTCTCGATATCGCTGCGCTGGCAGTCCGGCAGGAAATGGCGATGGGAACCCGGATAGCGTTTGTAATAGGTAGGCCCATGGCTGCCAATCAGATGGAAACCCACCAGCTTGTCCCCTTTCATGGCGGCCAATTCATCGTCCAGCCCTTCCAGCACCACTTCGTCATAGCAGGTGTTCTTGTCACAGAATTTGGGGTGATCCTGCGGCTTCACCACCATGTTGGGTACCCGATCACAGACCCCCTTGCAACCGCCGTCGTTTTCTTTCCAGAAGATGGAGATGCCGCTCTTTTGCAGCACATCCAGCAAGCCTTCGCTGTTGCGTGCCACATTGCCATCAAACTCGTTGCGCCCCATGTTGGAGAACATGCAGGGCACAGAGACAGCCGTCGCCGTGCCGCAGGAGCGCACATCCTTGAAGGAGATGATCCCCGCCTGCTTGCTGGTGAAGGGATTGGTCTCCTTGTGATAGCCGTTCATGGAAAAGTTCTTGCCGCGGGCCGTCTCCCCCACCACCAGGAACATCATGGTCGGCTTGTCGGCCTTGCTCACCCGTTTGGCATCATCCCCCATGCGCTTGAAGGGGATGGGTTCGGCCAGATAGCGCTTGTAGAGGTATTTGGTGGTGCTGTACATGTAGTTGGCCGGGACTATCTCCCGATTCAGGGTCTGGTTGTTGCGACCGACCGAGGCGTAATCCTGATAATAAGCCGCGGCTATCAGCCCCAATACCAGCAGGGATACCAGCATGGAGAGTCCCCGTTGCAGCAGACCCTGATACCACTTCGCCGGATACTCAATCTTGATGAAAAACAGCAGCACGGCGGGCAAGACCCCGGCCAGCAGCACCCAGCTGACGAGAGGCATGCTCAGGTAGGAGTGAGCCTCGCTCTGGTTGGTTTCAAAGATGTTCTGGATCATGTCGCCATCAAACAGCACCCGATATTTCATCATGGTGTAGCTGGCGATGGCCCCCGTGATAAACAGGAAGGCAAAGAAAGGCTTGATGAAATAACGTATGGAAAAGGGCATAAATACAAAGTTCAGGGCCGCAACCAATACGATGGGAATGGAAATGGCAAACCCGAGCTTGACGTGTTCAAGTTGGGTCAATATTTCATAGAAATGCAGCAAAACTGACCAGTTGAGCAGAAAGGCAAAGAGGAATGCCAACAGAAAAACAAATGGAACAATTCTTATTTTAAGAAAAGAAGGCATGTATATCTCCCTATTACACTTCTTTATTACACCGTTAAAATACTTATTCATGTTGGTGTTTAAATATTTGGCGCCGGATGGTAACAGAGCCATGAAGACACTGGGCAGGATATTTTCAGATATCGCTGAGATATGTGGGTCATATTAACCATCGCCGCAAAAAACAGGCTAACCCTCAATACTTAAGAAAAAATTAAGCAGGCCATAAAAAATGACTGCTCAAAAAAAGAGCACCCCACCGCCATGGATATGCACAAAGGCCGCCCCGACTATCTGTGGATGGTCAGTACAGTGCTGGTCTCGACCATCCAGCACAGACGCCTGGCCAATGCCGAGCTCGATATAGAGCAATAACCCCTGCCACCGCGACAGGCTGCTGCGCCAGCCTGTCCCATTTGCCTGCGCTATTGATCAGACGGCGCAGCCCTCAACCTTCGGCGGGCAGCGCGGCTGACTATGCTCTGAGAGAGCCGCTTCCGTGCAAGGCAAATCACCATGATCCCGCACTCGTCCCGTCACACCCCCCTGAGCCAGATCCCGCGCGGTGTCTGGGTATTGGGCTTCGTCAGCATGCTGATGGATATCTCGTCCGAGATGATCCACAGCCTGTTGCCACTCTTCATGGTGACTGTGCTCGGCAGCAGCGCCCTCACAGTCGGCCTCATCGAAGGGGCGGCGGAAGCCACGGCGCTGATGGTCAAGGTCTTCTCCGGCACCCTGAGCGACTATCTGGGGCGACGCAAGGGGCTGGCCCTGCTGGGCTACGGGCTGGGCGCCTTCACCAAGCCGCTGTTTGCCATGGCATCCGGCTGCGGACTCGTACTCGCGGCGCGACTGCTGGACCGAGTCGGCAAGGGCATTCGGGGCGCACCCCGCGATGCGCTGGTAGCCGACCTCACCCCGGCGGCGCTGCGCGGCGCCGCCTTCGGCCTGCGCCAATCCCTCGACACGGTCGGCGCCTTGCTCGGCCCCCTGCTGGCGGTGGGATTGATGCTGCTCTGGCACGACGATTTTCGCGCCATCTTCTGGCTGGCCGTCATACCCGGGCTGGCTTCGGTCACCCTGCTCGCCATCGGCCTGCGCGAACCCGCACAGCCCGGGCCAGCCGTGCGCAGCAATCCCTTGCGGCGCGACAATGTGCGCCGGCTGGGAGTGGGATACGTGTGGGTCGTCGTCATCGGCGCCCTGTTCACCCTGGCCCGCTTCAGCGAAGCTTTTTTGGTGCTGCGCGCCCAGCAGACCGGCGTACCGCTGGCCCTGGTGCCGCTGGTCATGGTGGCGATGAACCTGGTCTATGCCCTGTCGGCCTACCCGTTCGGTCGCCTCTCGGATCGCCAGCCTCACACCTGGCTGCTGATATGGGGAGTGTTGGTGTTGATCGCGGCCGACCTGACCCTGGCCGCGAGTACCCACTGGGCCGTCATGCTGGCGGGGGTGGCACTGTGGGGCGTGCACATGGGGATGACCCAGGGGCTGCTGGCCGCCATGGTGGCCGCCACGGCGCCCGCTGATCTGCGCGGCACCGCCTATGGTCTCTTCAATCTGGTCAGCGGCCTCGCCATGCTGCTGGCCAGCCTGGTGGCGGGCTGGATGTGGGATAGCCTGGGCGCGGCCTTTACCTTCTACACGGGCGCGGCCTTCTGCCTGCTCACCCTGCTGGTACTGCTCTGGCGAACAGGCTCAACCCCTGACAACGGATGAAAAGCCTAATCACAGGCAGCAAAAAGCCCCAGACAACGAGGTTGTCTGGGGCTTCTCTGAAGATGGCGGAGGAGGTGGGATTTGAACCCACGGATGGTCGCCCATCGCCGGTTTTCAAGACCGGTGCATTCAGCCGCTCTGCCACCCCTCCGAACGGCGTGCATACTACGTCAAGCCCTTGTTCATATGCAATACATATTTGTTCTGGGATAGTAGGGGGCAACAGGCTGGGGTAGTGCTTGAAATCAGCGCTCGTCATCCCCACATTCAGTGCATACAATGCGATAACGAAGCGGAATCTGCCGCCTCAACCGGAAATCAAGAGGACACCCAAGATGGATACCCGTTCTATCTACACTGGCACCCAGAGTGCCGCGCGCGATACCAACAAGGTGCTGCGCAACACCTATATGCTGCTCTCCCTCACTCTTGGCTTCTCTGCCGTTGTGGCCGGGGTCGCCACCGTGATGAACATGCCGCCCCTGCACTGGGCCGTGTTCCTTATCGGTGTGTATGGTCTGATGTTCCTGACCCAGAAGAACCGCGAAAACGGCATGGGGCTGGTGTTCACCTTCGCCCTGACCGGCCTGCTCGGCTACAGCCTGGGCCCCATCATCAACATGTACATGAACAATGGTGGTGGCGAGATAGTGATGACGGCCCTGGGCGGCACAGCGCTGACCTTCTTCGGTCTGTCTGCCTATGCCCTGACCACCAAGCGTGACCTCTCCTTCATCGGCGGCATGCTGTTCGTCGGTTTCTGGGTGCTGCTGGTGGCCATGGTCGCCAACATCTTCCTGCAGATGAGCGCCCTGAGCCTGGCCCTGTCCGCCATGTTCATGCTGTTCTCCTCCGGTGCCATACTGCTGACCACCCAGCAGATCATCCGGGGCGGTGAGACCAACTACATCTCCGCCACCGTGACCCTGTATGTCTCCATCTACAACATCTTCCTGAGCCTGCTGAGCCTGCTTGGCGGCAACCGCAACTGATGAACAACCCCGCTTCGGCGGGGTTTTTATTGATGCCTGTTTCTGTCAGGATAAGTTGTAAATCAAGGATATGAAGCCAAGTGGCCCTGATCCAAATCAGGGCCGCTTCGCGCTTGGCGGGTTAGTATCCCGTTCTCGTTTCGTTCAAGGGTTGCTCTTGTCTCATGCCGATGGATTTCTCTGGCCTGCTGCGCCGACTGCTGACTGACAGTCACATCGATTTTGCTTCGCTCAAGGGTGGTGCCTAGCATGCCCATGGACTTCTCTGGTTTGTTACGCCGACTGCTGACTGACAGTCATATCTACTTCGCCCTCAAGGTGTTGCTAGCCATGGTGGGGCTGCTGGCCTTCACCCTGGCGACGGGCGACATCCAGCTCACTGTGCTGCTCTCCCTCGGGGTGGTGGCCGGCGCCATCGCCGAAACCGACGACAGCCTGTGGGGCCGGGTCAAGAACCTCGGTATGACGCTGCTCTGCTTCCTGTTTGCCTCGCTCTGTGTCCAGTACCTCTTCCCGACGCCCTGGCTGTTTGCCCTCGGACTGGCGGGATCGACCTTCATCTTCGTGATGGTGGGGGCGCTGGGCCAGCGCTACGCCACCATCAGCTTCGGCTCCCTGCTCATCGCCATCTACACCATGCTGGGGGCCGCCAAGGCGCCGGATCTCTTCTACCAGCCGCTGGCGCTCGGCGCGGGCGCACTCTGGTACGGCCTGGTCTCCCTCATCTGGCTCTGGCTGCTGCCCTACAAGACCCTGCACGAGCAGCTGGCCCAGAGCTACTTTGCCCTCGGCCGTTATCTGCTTGAGAAATCCCGCTTCTTTCCGGCGGACGAACACGGCGCCCAGGCCATTCGCCACAATCTGGCCCAGCTCAACATCAATCTGGTCAATGCGCTGACCCTCACCAAATCGGCACTCAACGCCCGCCTCAGCACCCGCCATCAGGCGGCGCCCGAGCTTGCCAGCCTGCTGCGCCTCTACCTGCTGGCGCTGGAGATCCACGAGCGGGCCACCTCCAGCCACTACCCCTACAGCAAGCTGGAAGAAGAACTCAAGCAGGGCATAGTCCTCGACGGCTTCCAGGAGGTATTCCTGCAGCTCTCCGAGGCGTGTCAACGGCTCGGTTACGCCATCCTGGTGCACAAGCCCTACGCCCATAACAAGCGCATCCACTGGACCTTGGAGGCCCTCGGCGATCAGCTGGAGTTCACCCACCTCAAGCAGCACTATCCCAAGACGCTGCTGACGCCGATGAAGTTCCTGCGCCGCAACCTGGCCAGCATCAACCAGCTGCTGGGCAGTGCCGAAGAGCTGCAAAACCCGACCCAGGCACAGGCAAATCTGCCGGCCCTGGCGCGCCCGCCCCGCCTGCCGCTGCTGACCCAGCTCAAGCAGCATCTGACCCCGAACTCCATGGTGTTTCGCCACGCCCTGCGCCTGTCGCTCGGGTTGGTGGTGGGCTACGGCATACTGCAGGCCTTCAATCTGGACAAGGGTTACTGGATCCTGCTGACGGTGCTGTTCGTCTGCCAGCCGAGCTACAGCGCCACCCGTCGCCGGCTGGTGCAGCGCATGCTCGGCACCTTCGCCGGCCTGCTGGTGGGGATCCCCGTGCTCTGGCTGTTCCCCGAGCTGCACGTCCAGCTGGTGGTGATGGGGCTGGCCGCCTTCCTGTTCTTCACCCAGGTGCGCAGCAACTACAGCGCCGCCGTCTGCTTCATCACCCTCTATGTGCTGATGGCATTCAACCTGCTGGACGGCATAGGGTTTGCCATCCTGGGGCCGCGCATGCTAGATACCTTCCTCGGCTGCCTGCTCTCCTACGCCCTGGTGGCCTGGCTGTGGCCGGACTGGCAGTACAAGCGGCTGCCGACCCTGATCGCCAACTCACTGTCAGCCAACGCCCGCTATCTGGCGGCCGTGCTCGCCAGCCTGCAACAGCAAAGAGATGAATCCATCGACTACCGGGTGGCCCGCAAGAGCGCCCATCTGGCCGACAGCGAGCTGGCCATGGCCTGGCAGAGCATGCTGGTGGAGCCGCAAAAGCGTCGCCGCTTCCTCGATCTCTGCTTCACCCTCACCTGGCGCAATCACGCCCTGCTCTCCTACATCTCGGCGCTGGGCGCCCATCGCGACAAGCTGGAAGCCATAGGCGAGCTCGACGAGATCAGCCGCCACCTGAGCCATACCCTGGAGCGCGCCGCCGGTCACCTGGCGGGGGAGATGCCGGTGCAGATCGAGGGCCAGTGCCCTGTGATAACCCCGGACAGCAGCGAGGAGCAGCTGATGCTGACCCAGCAGCTCACCCTCATCAGCCAGCTGGCGGACGAATTGCTTACCCTGGCCAACGAGAGCCGGTTGCTCACCGGGGATCAAGGCGCTACCATGCCCGCCCAATCCTGATAGCCCCTTTGCGAGGAGCCCCTTATGTCTGAAAAACATCAGCTGGCATTCAACGGCCAGACCATCGACACCGATGCCAAGGGCTATCTGCTCAACAGCAGCGACTGGAGCGAGGAGCTGGCGCAGGTGCTGGCCGAGCAGGAAGGGATAGTGCTGGAGGAGCCCCACTGGGAAGTGGTGCGTTTCGTGCGCGCCTTCTATCTGGAGTTCAACACCTCCCCCGCCATTCGCGCCCTGGTCAAGGCGATGGAGAAGCAGTATGGCCCCGAGAAGGGCAACAGCCGCTATCTCTACAAGCTGTTCCCGGAAGGGCCCGCCAAGCAGGCCACCAAGATAGGCGGCCTGCCCAAACCGGTGAAATGCATCTAAAAACCGGCCCGACCTCTCGCTGAGAGACCATGAACAGGTTCTAAAAAAATACCGCGCCGAGGCGCGGTATTTTTTATTCGGCGTTCGTCAAACCCGCATCAGGGGTTGTAAGCCACCACTGAACCGCTGAGCCCCGTCATCTGGCCGATGCGACCCTGCATGCCCTGCAGCTTGGCCTTGGAGACATCCGGCCCGATGAAGACGCGGTTGAGCTGACCCTGCACCGGCGTTCTCGGCGAGGTGTGGGCCGAGTAGCCCGCCGCCCGCAACTTGCCCACCAGGGCATTGACGCTGTCGACGTTCTTGAAGGCGCCGAGCTGCAGGATCCAGCTGCCCTGAGCCGGCGCGGCCGCGGCGGGTGCCGGGGTGGCTGCCTGCTGTGTCATCTTGCTCGCAATGAGATCATCCATCGACTTGATCTGGCCCGCCTGCGGCTTGGTCTCCACCGGTTTTTTCACTTCCACCGGCTTGGGCGGGATCGGCTTTGGCTTGGGCGGCTCGACCGGCTTCTTGGCGATCACCTCGGGCTTGGGCTTGACGACCGGCTGAGTCACCGGCTTGGTGGCAGGCGGCTGGGTCTGCGTCGCCGGGGTCTTGTTGGCCGCGAGTGTGACCGGATCCGAGACCTCCTCGACCTGCCACTGCTCGGCGGCAGAGGCCTGCTGCTGGCTGGCCAGATGTTCCGCCGGCAAGGCGCTGGCGGCAGAGACCTGCAGCGCCGGTTTGGCGGGTTCCAGCTCGGGGCGCAGCGGGATCTTGGCAAATGCCTCTTCCTTTTGCTCCAGCTTGTGGCCGTCCATCAGATCCGGCAGAAAAATGACAACCAGGGCCACCAGGATGACGGTCCCCACTAATCTGTTCTGAAACTTCGAAGCCAAGTTAATTCCTACCCATGTTGCTTAGCCTATGACACGCAGACGAGGGACTGGCCCGGGAAAACAGACCCGAAGCCGTGCCATTCAACCTGCCAGTGCCGATCAGGACGCAGTGCCCGCCAGAATGTCGGCGACAGTGTAAAACGAACCAAACACAATGACCATATCATCAGGACTCGATGCGGCCAACGCGGTCTGATAGGCGGCCGTGACGCTATCAAAGCGCTGAGCAACGCCTTTGCCCTCCCCCAGCGCGGCAGCGAGCTGCTCGGCACTGGCGGCGCGCGGGCCGGTGAGACTGGCCAGATACCACTCGCCAATCAGGCCGTCTAGCTCGGCGAGCGAGCCCGCCATGTCCTTGTCTTTGAGCATGCCAACCACGGCGCGCCGTTTCCCATTGCAGGGGATCTGGCGCAGCTGGCTCGCGAGATAGGCCGCCGAATGGGGATTGTGGGCCACATCGACGATGACCAGGGGCTCGCTTTGCAGCCGTTGCATCCGGCCAGCCAGCCTGGCATTGGCCAGCCCGGCACGGATGGCAGACTCCGGCAGCGGCAAGCCTAGCGACTCCAGCGCCGCCAGCACTGTGACAGCGTTCATCAGCGGCAGCGCAGGTTTGGGCAGATCCCGCCACTGGTTGAGGCCGCGGTAATCCCAGCCGGTCTCATGCTCTTTACCAGAGAAGTCGACCCCCACCTGACGCAGGCAGGTGCCGAGGCGCTGCGCCTCTGAGGCTATGGTCGCCGGCGGGTTGGGCTCGCCGCTGATGGCGGGTTTGCCGGCGCGATACACTCCCGCCTTCTCCACTGCCACCGCTTCGCGGGTATCTCCCAGCCAGTCGCAGTGATCGAGCGCGATGGAGGTGATCATGGCCACATCGGACTCCACCACATTGGTGGCATCGAGCCGACCGCCCAGCCCCACTTCCAGCAGCAGCACGTCCGGCGCGGCGCGGCAGAAGAGCCACAAGCCCGCCAGGGTGGCGAACTCGAAGAAGGTGAGCGCTATCTCGCCGCGGGCCGCTTCCACCTCGGCAAAGGCGGTACAGTGATCGCCGTCAGCCAGCTCGGCGCCGTCGATGCGCACCCGCTCGGTAAAGCGCAGCAGATGGGGAGAGGAGTAGACGCCGACCTTGTAGCCCGCGGCCATCAATATGCTGGCCGCCATGGCACAGCTGGAGCCCTTGCCGTTGGTGCCCGCCACAGTAATCACCTTGAACGGCAGTTGGGTAAGACCCATGCGCCGGGCGACGGCACCGACCCGATCCAGCCCCATGTCGATGTTGACCGGGTGGATCTGCTCCAAATAAGAAAGCCAGTCGACCAGCGACCGGCTTTGGGATTGTTGCATGTTTGAACTCATCTTCACTCTTCGATGACGTGAGTATTCAGCATTTTGGCGAGCAGGCTGGCCAGACGGTTGCGCATCTCGCGGCGATCAATGATGAGATCGATGGCGCCCTTCTCCAGCAGGAACTCGGAGCGCTGGAAGCCTTCCGGCAGTTTCTCGCGCACCGTCTGCTCGATGACGCGCGGGCCGGCAAAGCCGATCAGCGCCTTGGGCTCGCCCACGTTGATGTCACCCAGCATGGCCAGACTGGCGGAGACGCCCCCCATGGTGGGGTCGGTCAGCACAGAGATATAGGGCAGACCCGCCTTGGTAAGCCGGTCCAACGCAGCACTGGTCTTGGCCATCTGCATCAGGGAGAAGAGCGCTTCCTGCATGCGGGCACCGCCGGAGGCGGAGAAGCAGACCAGACCGCGGCCTTCTTTGATGCTCTCCTCGACGGCACGCACGAAACGGGCACCGACCACGGAGGACATGGAGCCACCGATGAAGGAGAACTCGAATGAACAGGCGACGACCGGCACCCCCTTGAGGGTCCCCTTCATCACCACCAGCGCATCTTTTTCTCCCGTCTCTTTCTGAGCGGCAGACAAACGATCCTTGTAGCGCTTGGAATCCTTGAATTTCAAGACATCCTGCGGCTCCAGCTCGGCACCGATCTCGGTGCGGCCCTGCTCATCGAGAAAACTCTCGAGACGGGCACGAGCGCTGATGCGCATATGATGATCACACTTGGGGCAAACTTCGAGATTGCGCTCCAACTCTGCCCGGTAGAGCACCTGTTCACAAGCACTGCACTTGGTCCACACCCCTTCCGGAATGTTGTGACGACGAGGTGTAGTGATCTTGCTCTTGGGAAGGATCTTCTCAAGCCAGCTCATGGAATTCCTTAATGCTTTTGTGCCTGACAAAACGCATCGAGCCTAGATTGTTCAATGACTTAATAGCTCGATGGCAATAAATGACGGATCATTAAACCACAAATTTTCGGGGCCAGTTACTAAAAACTGGTCGTACCCGGTGCCGAGTCCGGCAGCCAGAGCGGGCCGAGCGGCAACTGCGGCAGGGCGAATTCAGCCGGGTAATCCACGTCCACCAGATAGAGGCCACCGGCCTTGGCGGTGGGCCCGGCCAGGTTGCGATCCTTGGCGGCCAGCACCTCGGCAATCCACTCCACCGGTTTGAGTCCCTGCCCCACCAGCAGCAGGGAGCCGGTGATGTTGCGCACCATGTGGTGCAAGAAGGCGTTGGCCTTGATGTCGAGCACGATGTAGGGGCCGGAGCGGCTGACGCACAGATGCGTCACATTGCGCCAGGGGGTGTTGGACTGGCAGGCAACGGCGCGGAAGGTGCTGAAGTCGTGCTCCCCCAGCAGGCTCTGGCCCGCCCGGTGCATCAGCGTCGCATCTATGGTCTCGTGGTAGTGGCTGACGCCGCAGCCGAGGATCGCCGGACGGTAGTTGTGGTTGTAGATGACATAGCGGTAGCGACGGGCGGTGGCGCTGAAGCGGGCGTGGAAGCTCTCGTCCACCTGCTTGACCCAGCGCACGGCGATGTCCGGCGGCAGGTTGGAGTTGAGCCCCAGGGTCCAGGCCCCCTCGGCACGGTTCGCCTCGGTATCGAAGTGGATCACCTGACCTGTGGCATGCACGCCGGCATCGGTGCGACCGGCGCACTGGATGGAGACAGGGTGGTTGGCAATCCGGCTGAGGGCCTTCTCCAGCTCGGCCTGCACGCTGATCACTTCTCGCTGACGCTGCCAGCCGAAATACCGGCTGCCGTCATATTCAATACCTAGGGCAATTCGCATGGATAACACTTGTCTTATGGTGAAAGAAGGGCGGTAAAAGAAACGGGGCGGATTATACGCGCTCAGGCTGAAAAGTCCCAAAAACCGCATCCCGCTCGATATAGGCCCCCAATAGAGAAGGGCAGCCTGCCGGCTGCCCTTCGTTACCTGATCACATAATGCAAGGGGTTACCCCAGTCGCTTGAGCAACTTCTCGGCCTCGGCGCGCTGGTGATCCGTGCCCTGCTCCGCCGCCTCTTGCAGCAGCTCGCGGGCACTATCCTTGTCATCGATCTCGAGGTAGGCACGGGCCAGATCCAGCTTGGCCCCCACCCCGCCATCGTCGGCATCCACATCAAACCCGGTGGATTCCGGCAGCACCTCGGGGAAACCATCCAGCCCCACATCCAGCGAGAAGCCCTGATAAGGCTCCTGCTCAGTGGTGCTGGCATCGGCCTCGGCCAGCAGCTTGTCGATCTCGACGTAGCCGCTCTCCTGCGCCTGTTCCCGTGGCTTCACGTCTCCTTGATGGGATTCCACCTCGGCGAAGGCATCCTCAAAATCGGAGAGCGCCAGCTCGTTGGGATCCCACTCCAGATCCGGCTCGGCCGCCTTGCCCTTGGCCGGTGCCAACCCCAGTTCCGCCAGCATCTCGTCGGCGCTGGTATCGGCGGCGCTCTGCTGCGCACTCTCCTTGCCAGCGGCAGGCTCGGCAAAGGCGCTTTCGAAGTCGCTCAAATCAAAGGAGGCCAGCTCCTCGTCGCTGACCACGGGCTCGGCATCCGGCTGGCCGTCATCGTCGGCATCCAGATCCAGATCGGCGGTGAGATCGGCGTCCAGCTCGGCAAACAGCGCGGCCTGCAGCTCCTCTTCACTCATGACCTCATGACCGCCCTTGGGCGGGTTGAACTCGCTGGCGAGATCGAGATCCGGCCCGGCATCAAGCTCGATGGACTCGTCATGGGCGAGATCCAGCTCGGGCACCAGATCCGGGTCACGGATGGCAGCCTTGGCGGCCGGCGCAGGTTCCGGCTCGAAACTGGCCAGATCCATCTCGCCATCGTCGCTGAACACCAGATCGGCCGGCGCCTCTGGCTCGGCCACCGCCATATAACCATCAGGCGTGTTGAGATCCGGTCTCGGCCGCATCGGCTCCTCGTCCGCGATGCCGACCGTCATCAGCTCGTCAAATTCGCCGCTCTCCTGATCCATGACCATGGCGGTGGATTCGGACAGGCTCTTCTCCTGCTCTTCCAGCTCACGACGTGCCCGGGCACGCAGCCAGAGCGTGACCAGCGCCAGCACCAGCAACACGGGCAGCAGTATGATCATCGCCAGGTTGAGCGGCGAGGCGAGCAAGTCCATCAGCCAGTTCTGCTTGGGCTCGGGAGCCGCCGCCACCGGCGGTACCGGCTTGGCTTTCAACTCGGCAATCTCTTTTTGCAGCGCAGTCTGATCCAGCAGCTGGGCCTTGAGGGTCTCCACCTCTTCGGTCAGGGATTGCAGGCGCAGCTTGAGCCTGTGGTTCATCTCAGTGACCTGACCGAGCTGGGCATTGGCATCTTCCAGCGCCAGCGCCATCTCGGTGGAGGGCTTGCCGACCGGTTTGCCCACATCGGCCGGCAGCGGAGCAGGTGCGCTAGCACTGGCGGCGCTGGTTGTTGCTGCCTGGCTTGGTACGGGTTCGGCCGCCTTGGCAACCTCTTTGACCTCGGTGGCCGGTTGTGGCGTGGTCACCTTGGGTACGGGCGCAGGAATGGGGGCGGCCTTGGGCGCAGTCGCCTTGGCAGGCGCGGCGGCAACCTTGGTCTCCGCCGGCTTGGCCGGCTGGGCATGTTTGTTGGCCAGGTATTTCGGGCTCAGCCCTTTCCAGCTGGCGTTGTCGCTGTTGAAACGCTGACGAGCCTGCGCATCCGTGATGACGCTGGCCTCGGCGGCGCTTGGCAGCTGAATGCGGGATCCCACCAGTATGTGGTTGATGTTGCCATCGGCAAAACTGCGGGGATTCTTCTCGTAGATCGCCACCATGGTCTGGTAGACGCTCACCTTGTTGGAGGGGCGGTACTTGCTCGCCAGACTCCAGAGGGTATCGGTGGGACGGATCGGGCCATAACTGCCGGCATTGCTGGTCGCAACCTGCCGCACTATGGGCTGGGCCCTGGCCTGGCTGGGTTGGGACGTGGCGCGGGGAGCGGCGACGGGTTGCGCCAGCGGCTGGGAATTGACGGCAGGCGGAGCCGGTTCGTCCGGGCCCTTGAGCTCAACAAAAAAAGGCTCCCGCGCCGAGTCTTCAGCCTGGGCGGTGCCCAGCAGACCCAATGCGAGTAGCGTTGCCAATGTTATGCGGGAATGTCCCATATTCGTTCCTTCGTATGACGGCCCTATCGCATTGAAAAATCTGGATAGTTACCCCAAAACAGTCGGTTCAATATAAATCAGGCTCAGGTTGCAAGCCAGCAGTCCGACACATTTAGCACCCAACTTGTTTCTGAGTGTAGGAAAAAACTTAATCAGTTGATATCGCGAAAAATTCTCGGGGCCATAGAGTGCGGCCCCGGTCACATCCACACCGCATGCGGGTGGCAGGTTTCACGCCCGATGGGGCTCCTTCCCCATCGGGCCAGCCGATCCGCGGATTAGAGGTAATCGCGCACCAGCAGCTCGGCAATCTGCACGCTGTTGGTCGCGGCACCCTTACGAACGTTATCGGCCACGATCCACATATTGATACCACTCGGGTGAGAAATATCCTGACGGACCCGGCCGACCAGCACCTCATCCTTGCCGGTGGCGTCGCGCACCGGGGTCGGATAGTCAGCTTCGTCATCGAACAGGGTGACGCCGGGGGCATTGCGCAGCAGCTCCTTGACCTGATCCGCATCCAGCGGCTGGTGCAGCTCGACGTGGACCGCCTCGGCGTGACCGTAGAACACGGGCACCCGCACACAGGTGGGGTTCACGGCTATGCTGGCATCTCCCAGGATCTTCTGGGTTTCCCACACCATCTTCATCTCTTCACGGGTGTAGCCGTTGTCGGTGAAGCTGTCGATCTGCGGAATGAGGTTGAAGGCGATCTGCTGCGGGTAGAGGGTCGGCTCCACCGGACGGCCGTTGAGCAGCTGCGCGGTCTGGCCGGCCAGCTCGCTCACCCCCTCCTTGCCTGAGCCGGAGACGGACTGGTAGGTCGCCACGTTGATGCGGGCTATGCCCACCTCGTCGTGCAGCGGCTTGAGCGCCACCAGCATCTGGATGGTGGAGCAGTTCGGGTTGGCGATGATGTTGCGGTTGCGAAAATCGGCCAGCGCGTCCGGGTTCACTTCCGGGATCACCAGCGGGATGTCTGCGTCGTAACGGAAGCAGGAGGTGTTGTCGATGACGATGCAGCCATGCTCGGCGGCGATGGGCGCCCACTTGGCAGAGACCTCGGCCCCGGCGGAGAAGAGCGCTATCTGCACCTGGCTCCAGTCAAACTCTTCCACGTCCTTGATCTCGAGGTTCTTGCCACCAAAGCGCACCGTATCACCGGCGCTGCGGCTGGAGGCCAGCGGATAGAGGGTGCCGACCGGGAAGGCGCGCTCCTCCAGAATTTCGATCATGGCCTGACCCACGGCGCCGCTGGCGCCCAATACCGCTACGTTGAATTGCTGACTCACTGATGTTCTCTCCTGTGGAATTACCCATGGATGGCGCCGGTGAACCGCCGCTATCCATGGTGTCGCTGACGCACGCTGGCATCACAGTTGGCAGGCTGACCTGCCCGATAGGGGATTTGGCATCATGCCAAACCGGACAAGGGCGGAACCGGGTGTGGCACAGGATCCGCCCATTTTCTGGTGTTGAATTCGGGATTGAGCCGACTCACTCGGCCTGAATGCCAAAGCCGAGCCGGGCCAGGGTATCGCCGGCGAAAGGGCCGCAGACATGCAAGGAGGATAGCTCGCGCCGCTCCGGGTAGTGTTTGCGCTGTTCATCGAAACTGCCGGGCAACTCAATCCGGTTGCGAAAGCGGGCATCGTCGCGACGCACGTCATAAATGAGGTGCACCAGCTGCTTGATCAACGCCTGATCCGCCGGTTGACCCGGTGTCAGTGCGCGCACCTCGGGGGCTGGCAGCAAGGATTGCAGATCCTGGCGCGCCGGGCGGCCCAGCTGCTGGCACAGAGCCTGATAGAGCATCCAGGTGCCGCGCGCCTTGCCCTCCAGGCTGTAGCCTGCGATGTGAGGGGTCGCTATCTCGGTATGGGGCACCAGGGCACGCAGTGGCTCTGGCTCCCCTTCCCACACATCCATCACCAGCCGCAGGGGCTCAGGCCTTTGTTGGCGAACAAGCAGCGCCTGGTTGTCCCACACCTCGCCACGGGAGGCGTTGACGAGGATCTGCCCGGCTGGTCGCGCGGCGATCACCCGCTCATCCAGCAGGTGGAAAGTGGCATCCGGCCCCTCGCGGGTGATGGGCACGTGGAAGCTGACGATGTCGGCGCCAAGGGCGCTCTGGTAGTCGACAAACGCCCCCGCTTCACCCGCCTGCGCGGCGGCCCGGGCGCGCGGCGGATCGCAGCGCAGCACCCGCATGCCGAGGGCCTCGGCCTTGCCCGCCACGCATTCACCGGTGTTGCCGGCGCCTATGACGGCGAGGCTCATCTCGCTCAAATTGAGCTCATGACGCTCGGCCAGCACCAGCAAGGCACTCAGCACATAGTCACCGACCGAATACTTGTTGCAGCCGGGCGCACTGAAGAAGGGAATGCCCCGCTCGGCCAGCAGCGCCTTGTCTACGTGATCCGTGCCTATGGTGGCGGTGCCGACGAACCCGAGCCGCGGGCTGGTGGCGAGGAGCTCGGCATCGACCCGGGTCACGGAGCGCACCAGCAGCACATCGGCATCTTGCAGATCCGCCGCCTGCATCTGTCGTCCTGGCAGGGGGATCACCTCGCCAAATTCGGCAAACAACTCGAGGGCGTGGGGCATATTTTCATCAACGACGATCTTCATCGGGCTCTCTCACTTCGCAACCGGCCACAGGCGCGCCATTCTAGCCCAAACCAACCGAATTTTCAGATGCTTATTCGCCCCTGCCCTTTCACCACACTCGCTCCGCCCGGCCGGCCCAAAGCGGCCAGATGCCCAGATGCGGGTTCGCCCATGTCCTTTCACCACAGTCGATCCGCCCAGCCGGCCCAAAGCGGTCAGATGCCCGGATGCGGGTTCGCCCATGCCCTTTCACCACACTCGCTCCACCAAGCCGGCCCAAAGCGGCCAGATGCCCAGATGCGGGTTCGCCCATGCCCCTTCACCACAGTCGATCCACCAGACCGGCCCAAGCCGCCAAGATGTTCAGATGCTGCCGCCCCATGCCCATATCGCCATCTCGGCCCGAGCCACACTCATTTGTAACCCCATGTTACAGTCCGGTCGGTGCGACTTGACCGACAAGCCGAGGCTGGCACAATGGCGCCTCTTTTTTATCTGCCCCTGTTACACGCACCCGTTACGAGCCCTGTTATGCCGACTCATGCCTCTTCGTTGCCGCGCCGCCAGGTGCTTGGTTTCAGCGCCGCCCTGATACTACCGCTGCTGCTGCTGACCTGCCTTCCCTGGCAGCCCTTTATGAGCAACGCTCTGCAATCGGGCTGGCTGTGGTGGCCCTACGCCCTCACCCGCATGGTGGATCTGCCCGGCCTCGCCGTCAGCATCGCCGCCCTCTTGCTGCTGACCCGACACAAGCTGACGCTGAGCCTGCCCGCCACGCTGGCCCTCGGTGGCGCCCTGTTTGCCGTGCTGGCGGGAGACTGGGCCATCAAGAGCCTGGTCAAACACCTGACCCAGGAGCCGCGCCCCTATCTGATCTGGCTGGAGAGCCAGAACCTGATCCCCGCCATCCAGCAGTTCTACGCCAGCAAGGTGGAAGTACGCAGCGAGCAGGTGCATGCGGCCAGCCTCTTGCTGGCCCTGCCCGAGTGGCTCGGCAACCACTGGCAGGCGGAGGTGAACTACGCCTTCCCCTCCGGCCACAGCATCGCCGCCATGAGCCTGGCACAGTTCTTCGGCCTGATCTGGCTGGCCCGCGCCCCCGCCGGGGTCTGGCTGCTGCCGCTGTGGGCGCTGGGCATAGGCCTGTCACGCATGCTGATCGGCATGCACTGGCCGCTGGACGTGCTGGCGAGCGCCCTGCTTGGCAGCCTGACCGCACTCGTTGCCGCCCGCTGGTGGCTGCACCGCTACTGACGCCTGTGACGACGCCAACAAAAACGGGCACCTTCTGGTGCCCGTTTTTGTTGATGCGATAGCGTCACATACCCATGGCCATGCTCAGTTGCTGGCGCTCTGCCCCTGCCAGCCCTCTGGATATTTGTAACCCACGAAACGCTTGGCGGCATAGGCCTTGAATTCGGGGGAGTTGTAGGCCGCCGCCACGTCCTTGGCAAAGGGCTGCCCGGCATCGGCGCTTTTCACCACCACCCAGTTGATGAAGTTGTAGCTGCGCTCGAGGAACAGGCCCTCGCTGAACGCAATGCCGCTGGAGGCGGCGAAGTTGCCGTTGATGACGGAGAAGTCCACATCTTCCCGCGAACGCGGCAGTTGCGCTGCTTCCAGCTGGATCAGCTTGATATTGTGCGGATTTTTCGCCACATCAAACTCGCTCGCCTTGAGCGGATTGATCCCCTCCTTGAGGGTGAGCCAGCCCAGATCCTGCAGCATCAGCAGAGCCCGCGCCTGATTGGTCGGATCGTTGGGAATGGCGACCGTGCTCCCTTCTTTCAGAGCCTTCAGCTCGCCCAGCTTGCCGGCGTAGAGCCCCATGGGACCGGTCGGCACCTGGGTGATGGGAGCCAGCGACAGGCCCCTGTCTTTTGAGAAACTCTCCAGATAGGGTTTGTGCTGGAAGCAGTTCACGTCGAGCGAGCCATCGGCCAGCGCGATATTGGGGGTCACGTAGTCGGTGAACTCCACCAGTTTGACCTTGTAGCCCTTGGCCTCCAGCTGCGGCTTGATGGAGTCGGTCACCATGTCGGCAAAGTCCCCGACTGTCGTGCCAATCACTATCTCTTTCTTGGCCGGATCGGCGGCAAGAACGGAAAACGGCAGGCTGCTGGCCAGCAGTGCCAGCGCGGAGAGGGTGAAGAAGGAACGACGCTGCATAAGAAACTCCCTGTCAACATGATCAAAACGGTGGCCTATGATGGCGCTTGCCACCATGGATATATTCGCCACAACCATCTAGCCATCCAAACGGCTAATTAATGCCACCATAACAGAGCCTCTTCCCGTCGCCAAGCAACAAAACAGGGCAAGCTTAACCAAGCGGCAGCTAAGCCCGGCTTTCAACCCGGTTGGGCTATCGTGCAGAAAATCTTTGATAAACCACACAGTTATTGTTTTTGCCCCCTCCCCAAACCGGCCGCAACTGGCTTATTGTGGCCATTCGGTACCCTTTTTCGTCAGGGTGCCAGGTGCGCTTTGTCGGGCTCACCCTGCGGAAGAAGGTGCACACTGGAGGCGTCATTCAGGGGCGGTAGCGACTATGTTGGCACCAGACCCCTTATCGATCGTCTTATTCAACCAGCCAAGGAGTTGCCGTGATCGATCACGTTGAAATCAAGACAGTGCATTTTGACGACTGCAAGCGCTTCTACCAAACCGTACTCCGCCCATTGCATATGGAACTCAAGTGGACAGATGATGCTGCTGCCGGTTTTGGCCTGATCGGTCGTGACAAGGTGAGCTTTTTAATCGAAAGGTTCGAGCAAAATACCCCCTGCCATCTTGCCTTCAGCGCCACGACTCAGGCACAAGTCGATGCTTTTCACTTGGCAGGTATTCAAGCGGGCTTTCGCTGTAACGGACAACCGGGACCTCGTGCTCACTATGCTCCTGATTATTACGCCGCATTCTTGCTTGATCCGGATGGGAATAATGTAGAGGCAGTGGTATATATTGAATGATGATACAGGTCGATGTCGAGCAGCTCTAAATACCTGAACAAGAAAATAATGTTACAAACAGGGACAAGGAATATGTCAAAAGCGATTCAAGGATTTGAATACTCAATTAAAGATGCTGAAGAGCTGCTAGCCCATTTTGATGGTATCAATGCCAATCCACCACCACCCAGCAGTGAGGTTTTAAAACGAGCCGGGCTAGTAATGGCACTCACCGCTTGGGAAACCTATGTGGAGGACCGGCTGGTTGAGGAAATGCATAAAAAGCTAGCCATAGTGCAGGGCAGTTACTTGGGTGATTTCATCCTGAAAAAATTACATACAGATTTAAAATCCTTTCATAATCCAAGCTCAGATAAAACGAAAAAAATATTTATGGATTATCTTGGGTTTGATGTGACAGAGGGGTGGCACTGGTCTAACTACGAACCAGAAAAAGCCCGCTCAACACTTAATCAATGGATCAAAAAGCGCGGTGAAGCCGCGCATCGCTCAAAACCTATCAACACTGGCGTAGCAGCTCCTCATCTTATAAAACGTGATGAACTAGAAAAAGTGATCCGATTTATCAGAGATCTGGTCAAGTCTACCGACTGTTATATCAATGAAAAGATTGATCTGCACCATGCGACTGTTTTCGAACGTCAAAACCAGCTTTCAACCTGACTGAGGAGTCAACAAATGGAATGGCTAGTTGCAATAATTATTTTTGTCATAATAGGTGTCATTTTTGGAAAACCATCATCTTGCAGTATTTGTGGTCAGTCTATAAAGAAGACATATTATAAGTGGACAATCGATGAAAAGAAGCAAACACTTTGTCCAAAATGTAATTCACAGATGGAGCGGAAAGTTAGCAAGGAAGCATTTAATCGTCGTTTTGGTTAATGATTCTCCGCTGGCTAACAAACCGATATTGAGTACTTCAACAGGCGTTCCACCTCTTTAGTTGTCACTACATTTACAATTTGAATTACTTTATTTTTGACCGGCGCTGGCATTGCGGGTAGGTTTATGTGCCTTATCGACAGGGTGCCGTGACTCATATTTTATACGTCACCATGTCAATGGCGAACGGCATGGAAGGCACGCCAGATCACGAGCAGGGAGCAAGACCACCCCCTATTCAAGGAGTATTCATGAGCCCCAAACAACAGCTGATCGCCAAAGGCATCTTTATCGCTTCGACGCTTTTTTCTTTGGCCATGATAGCGTTTGTTGCATGGTCCGTCGTCACGGTCAGCCCGCTGCACCCGGCCGGATCAGCCCCGTCACAGGGGGTCAGCATCGGCCTCGCACTGGCCATCGGGCTGTTTGTCATAGCATTCAACTATGTGGCCTATCGCGGGCTCACCGAGCCAGTGAAGGGCTTCAAAGTTGTCTTCTGGTGCTTTATCGCGCTGCATCTGTTTGCCTTGCCAGTCGGTACCGCCATCGCGCTGACCCTCATCTATCTGTGGAACCAGTCGCGTACATCTGTCATGCGTCCACTGGGCGCCACCCACTGATCTGACCCAGGGAGCCATCATGCTGACCACCACGAACACCGGCCTGCTGGTCGTCGATATTCAGGGCAAGCTGGCACGGCTCGTCGAGGGGAGCCCTGCCCTGATTGCCAACAGCGCACGGCTGGTACAAGGGGCCCAGGCACTGGGCTTGCCGGTTGTCTGGCTGGAACAAAATCCGGACAAGCTGGGGCCGACTGTGCCCGAGCTGCAACCGCTGCAAAGCGGCGCCCCCGTGCTGGCCAAGTTCAGCTTCGGCGCGCTGGGGGAGCCGGCAGTGGCCGCCGCGCTGGCCCGGACGGGCAGGCGTCACTGGCTGGTGTGCGGCATAGAGGCCCATATCTGCGTTTACCAGACTGTGCTGGGACTGCTCGACAGCGGCGCCCATGTCTCCCTGGTGGTGGATGCCGTGTCGTCCCGCAGCGCCGCCAACCGCGACTTGGCCATCGCTCAGCTGGCCGCCCGTGGTGCGCGGCTCACCTCGGTGGAGATGTGCCTCTATGAGCTGCTGGGGGATTGCCGCCATCCGGCGTTTCGCCCGATCCTGGCCCTGATCAAATAACGGCTGGCCACTCTCGGCCAACTCCTCACATAAACACGGCGCCACTGGCGCCGTTTTCATTGCCGCCTGGGTGCAAAACCCACCTCCCGGCATGGCAGGCTTGCCGGCCACATAACACCCGCTTGGGTATGTGTCATATCTGGTCAGGGCCAGCCCAACGCGGCTGCCTCGGCACTGCCGCAGCCAGGGTGAATGGTGAGTTAATAACATCTTGATCTATAAAGACAAAGATCAACAGCCTCTAACTGAGAAAAGTTCTCAATACAACATATAAAGGGATTCGCAGGAACCCCCATATGGTTGAAAACCGGTTTGTAATGGGATTTTTTTGAGCCTTATCTCAGATCAGAAATGAGCGCTTTTTGGCTCTGTTTTTCCCGTGTATAGATGCCAGTCGCACCCAGGACGGTGCGATATAAGATGGAGTTTATTAATGAGAAAAACATCGTTGGCGTTGGCAATCTCGGCCCTGCTCTCGGCCCTGCCTATCGCTTCAGTTCAGGCTAATGAGAGTTGCACCCCACTCACCGGCAAAGAGGCCGGACTCGATACCGGTCGCAGCAGCGCAGTCAGTTGTCTGCCCGGCATCAACCCCCTGCAGGACCAGCAGTGGCACCTGCTCAACAGCGGCCAGAATGCCTTCAGCCCCCGCGGCGGCGTGGCGGGCAATGACCTCAATCTCTGGTGGGCACACCGCACCGAGGTATTGGGTCAGGGCATCAACGTGGCCGTGGTGGACGATGGCATGGCCATCGCCCACCCGGATCTGGCCGACAACGTGCGCCCCGGCTCCAAAAACGTGGTGACCGGCAGCAGCGATCCCACCCCGACCGATCCGGACAGTGCCCACGGCACCTCGGTATCCGGCATCATAGCCGCGGTGGACAACACCATAGGCACCCTGGGGGTGGCCCCCCGCGCCCAGTTGCAGGGCTTCAACCTGCTCGATGACAACAGCCAGCAGTTGCAGAAGGATTGGCTCTACGCCCTTGGTGGCAATGCCGTCACCGCAGACAACCGGGTCTTCAACCAGAGCTACGGCATGAGCCTGGTCGATCCAGAAGGGGCCAACGGGCTGGATCAGGTGCAGCTCGATCGCCTGTTCGAGCAACAGACCCAGCAGGCGCAGGGGGCGGCCTATATCAAGGCGGCGGGCAACGGCTTCAACCGGATTGCCTCCGGCAACTATGTGCTCAACCGCACCGGCAACCTGCCCAAGCTGCCGTTCGAGAACAGCAACATAGATCCCTCCAACAGCAACTTCTGGAACCTGGTAGTGAGCGCCATCAACGCGGACGGGGTGCGTTCTTCCTACTCCAGCGTCGGCAGCAACGTCTTCCTGAGCGCCCCCGGCGGGGAATACGGCACGGATGCGCCCGCCATGGTGACCACGGATCTGCCCGGCTGCGACATGGGGTACAACCGGGTGGACGATCCCAGCACCAACCGGTTGCACAACAACCCGCAACTGGATGCCAGCTGCGACTACAACGGCGTGATGAACGGCACCTCCTCGGCCACCCCGAACACCACAGGCGCCATGGCGCTGCTGATGTCCGCCTATCCGGACTTGTCGGTGCGGGATCTGCGCGACCTGCTGGCCCGCAACGCCACCCGGCTCGACGCCAATCAGGGGCCCGTGCAGATAAGTTACACGGCCGCCAACGGTCAGCGCCGCCAGGTGACGGGTCTGGAGGGGTGGGAGCGCAACGCGGCCGGCCTCTGGTACAGCCCGACCTATGGTTTCGGCCTGGTGGATGTGAACAAGACCCTGGCCAGCGCCGCCAGCCATGATCCGCTGCCGCCACTGGTGCAGTTGCCCTGGCAGAAGGTGACGGTCCGGGATCGCGCCGTCGGCGCCATCCCGGACGTGGGCAGCAGCCCGACCCGCTCCAGCACGCAGGTCGATCAGCCATTGACGGTCGAGGCCGTGCAGGTGATGGTGAGCCTGGATCACCAGCGGCTGCCCGACCTGCTGATCGAACTGGTCTCGCCATCCGGCACCCGCAGCGTGCTGCTCAACCCCAACAACAGCCTGGTGGGACAATCCCTCGACCGGCAGCAGCTGGGCTATGTGCGCACCAAGGGGCTGCGTGACATGCGCATGCTCTCCCACAAGTTCTACGGCGAACCGGCCCAGGGCGAGTGGCGCCTGGAGGTGACCGACGTGGCCAATGGCAGCCGCCAGGTCTCGCTGCTCGATCGCAGAACCAACACCCGCAGCACCCTGACCGAGCGCAACAATAGCCAGCCGGGTCAACTGCTCGACTGGTCCCTGCGGGTTCTCGGTCACGACGCAGCCCGTTCCTGATCACAGAGGAGTCATAACATGAAACACAGCTTACTCAGCCTTGCCCTGGCAAGCCTGCTGGCCTCGGTCTGCGTACACGCAACGGCCGACGAATCGGTGGTGATCGATGGCAAGCAGTACAACACCGTAGAGGTGAATGGAAAGACCTACCTGACGCCGGATAACGGCAGCAAGAAACGGGTCGCCCGCAGCCTGGATGGCAAGGTGCCACAACAGACCCTGCGCAGCGGCGACGTCCTGCTGCAAGGGGTCGCCAGCCCTAAGCTGACCGTCAGCGGCACCCTGCTGGTGGAGGCCGATGACAATCAGGCCAAGGCGCTGGCGGACCGCCACGGCCTGCAGTTCAAGCAGAGCAGCGGTGGCATCGCCCTGCTGCAGGCCAAGCCAGGCACGGATCTGAACGCCATCGCCACCCAGCTCAAGCAGCAAGGGGTCAGGGTGCAGATCGAACTGGCCGGTGCACTGAAACAGCCAAAGTGAGCAAACCCTTGCGCTGACAAGCGCGAGGTATCTTGCACACGCCGAGGGGGCCGCTGGCCCCCTCTCTTCTGCCCGAGCGTCTGCGCCCCGCATCTCAGGGCAAATCGCACCCCAAGCCTGACCGCCCTGTTGCCGCCATCCGCAATGGTGGGTCATCCAGCCTCCCCTTTCCCCTCCCTGCCGCGCAGCCTGTGATGCGACCCCTGTCACAACTTGGCACCCTTGCTCCCAACTGCACATTTCTCGCTCCGCCAAGGCAAGGCGCAGCCAGCCCAACTTGCTAACCTGCCTGCGGCTCCGGCCATGGTTGCCCCCTTGCACATGCACCCTGGCCCACCCTGAGCCGTCATCGATATCCATGGGAACCCGCCATCAGAGCGGCCGCCCGGCCCGATCACCTGCCGGTGTCGATATCGCACTTGCCTTTTTATTCAGACAGTTACGAGGAAGTCTTCATGCCTATCACGACAAAAATGAAAGCGGTTTCACTCGGCGTCAGCCTGGCGCTGGCCGGGCTGCTGGTTGGCTGCAACCAGAACGATTCGGATCCCCTGGTAAAAGACGACGCCTATTACCGCGGCCAGGCCGAAGCCATGGTGGCCAAGCTCACCCTGGACGAGAAGCTGAGCCTGCTCTCCGGCCCAGGGTATGGCAGCGCCAACGGCGCCATCAACGTCAAGCAGGATGTCGCCGGGGTAGCGGGCTACATCAACGGGGTGGCGCGCAGTGCCGACGGCATCGACATTCCGGCCCTGAAACTGGCCGACGGCCCGGCGGGCCTGCGGATCAGCGCCAACCGCGACGGCGACAGCGCCACCTATTACGCCACCGCCTGGCCCATCGGCTCCCTGCTCGCCTCCAGCTGGGACGTCAACCTGGTCAAGTCCGTCGGTGAAGCCATGGGGGACGAGGTGCGCCAGTACGGGGTCGACATCCTGCTGGCCCCCGGCATGAACATTCAGCGCAACCCGCTCAATGGCCGCAACTTCGAGTACTACTCGGAAGACCCGCTGCTCACCGGCAAGATAGGCGCCGCCATGGTCAACGGGGTGGAGAGCAATGGGGTGGGCACCACCATCAAGCACTACTTTGGCAACAACTCTGAGACCAACCGCAACCAGATCAACGACATAGGTGAGCCGAGAACCTTCCGTGAAATCTATCTGCGCGGCTTCCAGATCGCGGTGGACGAGGCCCAGCCCTGGGCCGTGATGACCTCCTACAACAAGGTCAACGGCACCTATGTCAACGAGCGCAAGGACGCCGTGACCGATGTGCTGCGCGGTGAGTGGCAATTCGATGGCCTGGTGATGTCCGACTGGTTTGCCGGCGATGTGGCCAACAACGCCTACAAGCAGGTGCTGGCGGGGCAGGATTTGATCGAACCTGGCAACGTCAAGGAACAGCTGCAGCAATCCATCGAGCAGGGGGATCTCGACGAGGCCAAGGTGACCGAGGCCGCCATCCATATCCTGACCCAGGCGATGAAGAGCCCCTCCTACAACCAGCTGGCCGTCAGCAACAGCCCGGATCTGGCCGCCCACGCCAAACTGGCTCGCCAGGCCGGGGCCGAGAGCATGGTGCTGCTGCGCAACGAAGCCAGCGCCCTGCCCATAGCCGCGACCAGCAAGGTGGCCAGCTTTGGCATCAACCAGATCAACACCTACAAGGGGGGCACCGGCAGCGGGGATGTGAACGCCGCCAGCACCACCACCATAGCCCAGGGGCTGGCCAGCCGTTTCCCGGTCAACGGGGCGCTGCAGGCTTACTACGGCGATTTTTATGAGGCCAACAAGGTCTATCACGAGGGGCAATTCGGCGCCAAGGGCTACTACACCTGCGACGAGGCCGCCGTCAGCCCGGCCCTCGCCAGCCTGATCACCACGGCCGCCAGCGAGCAGGAGGTTGCCGTCATCAGCCTGGGTCGTCAGGCCGGTGAGGGAGCGGATCGCACCGACAGCAAGGGCGACTACCTGCTCGGCGACGATGAAATCGCCCTCATCGACGCGGTGAGCAGCGCCTTCCACGCCCAGGGCAAGAAGGTGGTGGTGGTGCTCAACGTCAACGGCGTCATCGACACAGCCCAGTGGAGCCACAAGGTGGATGCCATACTGCTGGCCTACATGGCGGGGCAGGAAACCGGCCATGCGGTCGCGGATGTGCTGTCGGGGGCGGTCAACCCCAGTGGCAAGCTGGCCCAGAGCTTCCCGCTCAGCTACGCCAGCGTGCCCTCCGCCGGCACCTTCCCGGGTGAGGATACCGACGGGGACGGCGAGCCGGACGATCTCTACTACAACGAGGGGATCTACGTGGGCTACCGCTACTACAGCACCTTCGACAAGGCGGTTTCCTACCCGTTCGGCTTTGGTCTCTCCTACACCAGCTTCGGCTACACCAGCCCCGCCATCGCCAACAATACCCTGGCCAAGGGCGCGGCCGGCAGTCTGGTGCTGACGGCCACCATCACCAACACGGGCGCCGTGGCGGGCAAGGAGGCGGCCCAGGTCTATGTCAGCGCCCCCGAGGTCAAACTGCAAAAACCGACCATAGAGCTCAAGGCCTTTGCCAAGACCAAACAGCTGGCACCGGGCGCCAGCGAGCAGCTGAGCTTCACCATTCCGGCCAGCATACTCGCCAGCTTCGATGAGGCCAGCAACCAGTGGATAGTGGAACCTGGCAGTTACAGCGCCTACATCAGCCCCTCTTCCGATGTCTCCGCCACCACGCCGGTCAGCTTCACCGTGAGCAAGGAGATAGTGGTGAGCAGCACGACCCCGGGCGCCCTGGCCCTGCCCAGCGGCGTGGATGCCGCCACAGTCACCACAGTGACAAAATAAGCGAGCCCAGGTAAGAAATGAAGGTGATGGGGGGAGCGCCAGGGGGCGCCCCCCTTTGTTGCCTTCAGCCTTGACGGGATCAGGCGCAGGTCTGGTCCCGTTATTATTGGCGGGTATTGCGATAGGCCAGCGGGGTCATATTGGTATTGGCCTTGAAGAAACGATTGAAGGCACTCTGGGAGGAAAAACCCACCAGATCGCTGATATTTTGCAACGGTTGCTCTCCCTCTCCCAATAAACGGCAGGCCTCCATCATCTTGACCCGTTTCAAGATGGCGGAGAAGCTGCTGCCCTCCCCCTGCAATTTTCGGTTCAGGGTCCAGCGGCTGATATTCATGGCCGAACAGACATCCTTGAGTAAATGGTCATCGCTCTCCATGACACCACCGCGGATTTTATGGCGGATCATGTCCGCCACCAGATTGGCAAAGGGCACCCGCTCATCGATATCGCTGCAAATATGCGCGAGCTGACTTGTCTGCAGGCGGCAAAGCGGCCCGTTGTAGCTATCGGCGCGGCTATCCAGCAGGGCATTGTCTATGGTCAGGGTGTTGCCCGGCTGCTCCCAGCGGCAGTGGGTACCAAAGAAGTGATCCAGCTGGCGGTGATGGGTCGGCGGCTTGCCGACGAACCCCACAAAGACGCCAAGGCCGGGTGCATAGACCCGCAGGATCCGGTAGAGAATGACGAAATTGGGGATGGCCTGACTCGCGCCCAGGGCGGCAGGCCCTTGATTGATATACTCATATTGGCTAAACAGCGCCCCTCTTCGCACCACAAAATCGTCACAGTTGCCGATGACGGTGCGATAGGCCAGCAGGGCTTCGATGGCGGCGCGAGGGGACGGCTGGTTCAGGCAGAGGCTGATGAGCGCCGGATAGTGCTGGTAGAGGTCGGCGATATCGTAAGACAGTATGCCCTCGTGAAAGCCGCTCAGATGCCGCTGCATCAGGCTCAGCATGCGGTAATGGCTATGGGCCAGGATCCGGCCATGCTCACGGTGAATATCGAATGGCGTCAGACCGGCAGCCATCAGGATGGCATCCGTATCTCCCCCCTGCTGCTGACAGGCCGTCAGCATTCTTCTGATCACTTGATTTGATACGCTCTGTGACATCTGCCTACCTTGGCCATATTAATAACAAACAACGTATTTATTGATAAATAGAACGCGAGCGGAACCTGTTTATCCCGCCTTGCTCGACATGACGTGAATATAGTGATCCGCCCACTTCGTCATGACATGGCAGGCTTATTATGGGGTGGCGATGAAGTGAACAGATGTAACGGAGTGTAAAACCAAGATCTGGCGCGCCTATTTTGAGCAGGAATAAAAATATCCCGGACAAATAACGCCATCGGGTTTATTGCGCGATAAAAATGGCGCCCTCAGGGGGCGCCATTTTCATTATTCGCAGGCAGGAACCGACGAGGATCAGCCAGCCTTGTGCTGCTCGGCCAGATAGAGCCAGGTATCGACTACGGTATCCGGGTTGAGGGACACAGAGTCTATGCCCTGCTCGACCAGCCAGGCGGCGAAGTCCGGGTGATCGGATGGCCCCTGGCCACAGATGCCGACATACTTGCCCGCCTTGCGCGCGGCCTGGATAGCCATCGACAGCAGCGCCTTGACCGCCTCGTTGCGCTCGTCGAACAGGTGGGCGATGAGGCCCGAGTCCCGGTCCAGTCCGAGTGCGAGCTGGGTCATGTCGTTGGAGCCGATGGAGAAGCCATCCACGTGCTGCAGGAACTGATCCGCCAGCAGGGCGTTGGAGGGGATCTCGCACATCATGATCACCTTGAGCCCCCGCTCGCCACGGCGCAGCCCGTTCTCGGCCAGGATGTCGATCACCTGCTCCACTTCACCCACGGTGCGCACGAAGGGGATCATCACCTCGACGTTGGTCAACCCCATGACGTCACGCACCCGCTTGATGGCCTCGCATTCGAGGGCAAAGCAGGGACGGAAGCTGTCGGCTATGTAGCGGGATGCGCCACGGAACCCGATCATAGGGTTCTCTTCGTGAGGCTCGTAGCCACGGCCGCCCACCAGGTTGGCGTACTCGTTGGACTTGAAGTCCGACATCCGCACTATGACCCGCTCCGGCCAGAAGGCGGCGCCCAGGGTGGCGATCCCTTCGGTCAGCTTGGCCACGTAGAACTCACGGGGGCTGTCGTAACCCGCGATCATCTTGCGGATGGTGGCCTGCAGTTCAGGACTCTGCTGGTCAAACTCCAGCAGGGCCTTGGGGTGCACGCCAATCATGCGGTTGATGATGAATTCGAGCCGCGCCAGACCCACACCGGCATTGGGCAACTGGGCAAAATCGAACGCCCGGTCCGGATTGCCGACGTTCATCATGATCTTGATGGGCAGGCGCGGCATGTTGCCCACCTCGGTGACCGCTACGTCGAAATCGAGTTCGCCGTCATAGATGAAGCCGGTATCCCCTTCCGCGCAGGAGACGGTGATAAGCTGACCCGGTTCAATGCGTTTGGTGGCATCACCACAACCCACCACGGCCGGAATACCCAGCTCGCGGGCTATGATGGCGGCGTGACAGGTGCGCCCGCCACGGTTGGTGACGATGGCGGAGGCCCGCTTCATGATGGGCTCCCAGTCAGGATCCGTCATGTCGGTGACCAGCACATCGCCGGGCTGTACCTCGTCCATCTGGCTGATGGAGGAGATGACCCGCGCCGGGCCCGCGCCAATCTTGTGGCCGATGGCACGCCCCTCGATCAGCACCTTGCCCGCCTGTTTGAGGGCAAAACGTTCGAGCGTGTTGGCCTCCTGGCGGCTGCGCACCGTCTCGGGACGGGCCTGCACTATGTAGAGCTGGCCATCCTGTCCATCCTTGGCCCATTCGATATCCATGGGGCGACCGTAGTGCTGCTCTATGATGAGTGCCTGTTTCGCCAGCGCCATCACCTCCTCATCCGTGATGCAGAAGCGGCTGCGCTCGGACTCAGTCGTGTCGACTATCTTCACCTGACGGCCGTGACCGGCATCGTCCGAGTAGGTCATCTTGATCAGTTTGGAGCCGAGCGTCTTGCGCACCACGGCAGGACGCCCGCCCCTGAGGGTGGGCTTGTGCACATAAAACTCGTCCGGGTTGACGGCCCCCTGCACCACCATCTCGCCCAGGCCCTGGGCACCCGTGATGAAGACAACGTCGTTGAAACCCGACTCGGTATCCAGGGTGAACATGACACCGGAGGCAGCCAGATCCGAGCGCACCATGCGCTGCACCCCGGCCGAGAGCGCCACGCCCTTGTGGTCATACCCCTGATGCACCCGGTAGGAGATGGCGCGATCGTTGAACAGTGAAGCAAACACATGCTTGACGGCAATCATGACGGCGTCTATGCCGCGTACGTTAAGGAAGGTCTCCTGCTGACCGGCAAAGGAGGCGTCCGGCATATCCTCGGCGGTGGCGGAGGAGCGCACCGCGAAAGAGGCATCCAGACCCGCACTCAGCTTGTCGTAGGCGGCGCAGATCGCCTGCTCCAGTGCAGGCTGGAACGGGGCGTCGATCACCCAGTCTCGGATCTGCTGACCGGCCCGGTTGAGGGCGGCTATGTCGTCCACATCCAGGGTATCGAGCAGATCATGGATCTTGCCGTTGAGGCCGCTTAACTCCAGAAACTCGTTAAACGCAAAGGCCGTGGTCGCAAAGCCACCCGGCACGGATACACCGGCACCAGAGAGGTTGCTGATCATCTCGCCAAGGGATGCGTTCTTGCCGCCAACTCGTTCTACATCTTGCATTCCGAGTTGTTCGTACCAGAGTACGTACTGTTGCACTTGCATGTCTCCAGGTTGGTGGGCTCGGGTGCCGTGGCACCTTCTGCGCCAAATTAGGTGCGTGAGTTATATGCGTTATTGTTCGTTTCTACTGTTGCCAACGACCGTGAAAACGTTTTCTACTTGTTGTCAAAAAAATCCCCGAGCAAGATTTGGGGATGGCCGAATGACACAGACATTCTACAATGCCAACACAAAAAGGTAACGACTCAGGTTTGCAAGCCACTTCACAACTTGGGCACAGCAGATCGGTTGACAAAATCGGTATGGTTTCGAGAGATACTGACTGCTCGCAACCTCGCCAACCCGTACCACAGGAGCGCATCGTGCACACCGTATTCTATGTATCCGACGGCACCGCCATCACGGCCGAGGTGTTCGGCCACGCCGTCTTGAGCCAGTTTCCGCTGGTGTTTGAGCAAGTCACCATCCCCTTCGTGGAGACCCAGGAAAAAGCCAGGCAGGTGCGGGCGCGCATCGACGAGCAATTCCGCCAGACCGGGATACGCCCCATACTGTTTCACACCATAGTCGACCCCCTGGTGCGGGAAGAGGTGCTCAAGGCCCAGGCCAGCAGCCACGACTTTCTCAACACCTTCGTCAGCCCGCTGGAACAGGAACTGGGGGTCAAGGCCGAACCCAGACTGCATCGCACTCACGGCATGGAGAATCGCAAGCTCTATGACGATCGCATCGAGGCGGTGAACTTCGCGCTGGCCAACGACGACGGCATCACCACCAAGGAGTATGAGGAGGCGGACATCATCCTCATCGGGGTCTCCCGCTGCGGCAAGACTCCGACCAGCCTCTATCTGGCGCTGCAATTTGGCATCCGGGCCGCCAACTACCCCTTCATCGAGCAGGACATGGGCACGCTGGACTTGCCTAGCGCCCTCAAGGCCAACCGCCACAAGCTGTTCGGCCTCACCATAGCGCCGCAGCGGTTGCACGAGATCCGCAACCAGCGCCGCGCCAACAGCCGCTATTCATCGCTGGAGCAGTGCGAGCAGGAGCTGGCGAGCGTGGAGCGGCTGTTTCGCCAGGAGGCGATCCGCTTCCTCGATACCAGCTCTCATTCGGTGGAGGAGATAAGCGCGAAAATTCTGGAGGCAACCGGCATGCGCCGTCAGCTCTATTGAACCGGGCTGAGGTTCGGAGCTGAGCCCGGCATGGTCCCTGGGTGACAGGCAGCAAGAGTGACAGGCAGACATGAAAACCGAGCCAGATGCAGCCGCATCTGGCTCGGTTTTTTATGATTGGCGGGAACGGGAAGCAGTGCTGTTCAACTCCTTGTTGTTCATCAGCATGGCATAGAAGTTGAGCACGCCGTGACGCCGGCGTACCCGTTCGGTCAACCAGAGCGATGGCAGCAAACCGACGGCGCCGGCGATCAGCAGCACGGTTCGAAAGTGCATCACCAGATAGTCATCACCCTGCACTGCCCAGACCAGCATGCATCCCGCCGCCATGGTCAGCAACAAGGGAGAGAGCCAGACAGTCAACCAGAGCACGACGGCCAGCAGGCTGCCAATAATACGTTGCATGAATCACATCCTTTTTACGGAGGAGGCTTCATAAAACAGGAATACACCAAAGAGTCAACCCGACAGCGTTCGATTGCGCACATTGCGAGCAACCACTCCCCTCCTGCGCGTTCGAATCATAAAAAACCTGTCTTGTGCCTAAAAAACCGGCGAATGATGAGGAAAACAGGTGCGTTGACGGCCGATTATCACTATTCTGCTTCCGTTGGTAGCCGCCACAAAAAACAACAAGCGGCCTGCCGTAACGAAATAAATACGGATTTCGTCACGTTTCAAGCACGCTTTGCCGTGCAAGGTCACATGGAGTGACTCGACGGACGAAATGACAGACGAGTGACATCAGAGACGTAAGGAAGGAAGAATGGATCTTCAACAAGACGGCGAGGAGCTGAAGCGCGGCCTGAAAAACCGCCATATCCAGCTCATCGCATTGGGCGGTGCCATAGGTACCGGCCTGTTTCTCGGTATTGCCCAGACCATCAAGATGGCGGGCCCCTCAGTGCTGCTCGGCTATGCCATCGGCGGCTTTATCGCCTTCCTCATCATGCGCCAGCTGGGCGAGATGGTGGTGGAAGAGCCGGTAGCAGGCTCCTTCAGCCACTTTGCCTACAAATACTGGGGTGACTTCGCCGGTTTCGCCTCCGGCTGGAACTACTGGGTACTCTACGTGCTGGTGAGCATGGCCGAGCTGACGGCGGTCGGCATCTATGTTCAGTACTGGTGGCCCGAGATCCCGACCTGGATGTCGGCTGCCGTCTTCTTCGTGCTGATCAACGCCATCAACCTCTCCAACGTCAAGGCGTTCGGCGAGATGGAGTTCTGGTTTGCCATCATCAAGGTGGTCGCCATCGTCGGCATGATTGGTTTTGGCGGCTACCTGCTCGCCAGCGGCAACGGCGGACCGGATGCCAGCATCACCAACCTGTGGGACCAGGGCGGCTTCTTCCCCAACGGCATCAGCGGTCTGGTGATGGCGATGGCGGTGATCATGTTCTCGTTCGGCGGTCTTGAGCTGGTGGGGATCACGGCCGCAGAGGCGGATGACCCCGAGAAGAGCATTCCCAAGGCCACCAATCAGGTGATCTACCGCATCCTCATTTTCTACATTGGCGCCCTGGCCGTACTGATGTCCCTCTACCCCTGGGGCAAGGTGGTGGAAGGCGGCAGTCCCTTCGTGATGATCTTCCACGCGCTGGACAGCAACCTGGTGGCAACCGTGCTCAACATGGTGGTGCTGACCGCCGCCTTGTCGGTCTACAACAGCTGCGTCTACTGCAACAGCCGCATGCTGTTCGGTCTGGCCAAGCAGGGCAACGGCCCGCGCAGCCTGCTCAAGACCAACAAGAGCGGTGTGCCCGTGGTGGCCATCTCAGTCTCCGCCGCGGCAACCCTCTTGTGCGTGCTGATCAACTACCTGATGCCGGGCAAGGCGTTCGAGCTGCTGATGGCGCTGGTGGTCTCGGCCCTGGTCATCAACTGGGCCATGATAAGCCTCGCGCACCTGAAGTTTCGCAAGAGCAAACAGGCCGAAGGGGTTGAGCCCAAGTTCAAGGCTTTCTGGTACCCGTTCGGTAACTACCTCTGCCTCGCCTTCATGGCCGGCATCCTGGTCATCATGTACCTGACTCCGGGCATCCAGATCTCGGTGTTACTCATCCCTGTCTGGATCGTCGTGCTCGCCATCGGCTATCAGCTCAAACAGAAGCGTCGTGCACGAGTTGCCGCCAACCTGGGTTGATCCGCGCCACCTCGTTACACCATCAGATGCCGGCCACCGACCGGCATCTTTCTATCCGTCATCTGCAACTCGCGGGCGGCCCGGACACTCCGCCACCCATCCTGGCATCATATAGATCGGGATCCGGCCAGCCACATCACCATCCGGTTACCGCGCTCTCGCCTGCACACTCAGTCCCGCTTGCCAGGCAGAAACGACAAGCCCGAGGGGATGAGCCTCGGGCTTGAGATAGATCGACAAGGCCGGATGGCCAACGCCTTATTCCAGCAGGAAGACGGCTTCCACGTTGTCCGTGATGCTGATCTGCTGCTGTTGATAGCTGTTTTCCATCATGTCGGCGGCAGGTGCAGCCATGGCGGCCGCCTTGAGTGCACGACTATAGATGGGCATGGGGGTGTTGTTGCGGTACTCGACGCTGTAAACCTTGCCAAGCTTCATGCCGAACGCCTTGGCCAAGGATTCCGCCTTGGTCTTGGCATCTTCCACCGCACCGACACGCGCCTGCTCCTTGATGGTCTGCGGCGACTTGAGGCCGTACTCAATCTGGGACACAGACTCCAGACCCGCCTTGAGGGCGGTATCCATCAGCTCGCTCAACTTGTCGAGCTGGTAGAGTTTGACCGCGAGTTGACGCTGGGCACGGTAGCCCACCAGTTCCGGCTTCTTGTTCTGCGGATACTGATATTCGGGGGAGATCACCAGGTTGCCCGCCTCCACGTCACTGCGCTTGATGCCCAAGCCTTCCAGTTGGCCAAAGAAGGCCGCGACCTTGCCATCCACCTGCTGCTTGGCCTTGATGCCCTGCTTTTCCAGCGCGGTCACAGACACATTGAGGGTCAACATATCGGGTTCGGCCTTCTGCTCGGCATAACCACTCACCACCAGATGCGGGGCTTGTGGTACTTCAAGCGCGAATAACGGGGCACTGACGACCAGAGCGGAAAGGGTAAGAAGGGGACGCCACATAAAAAAAACCTCAGTCAATTAGAGTGAGGTCATTATGCCCGTGGCCGAATGGGATTCATATATCGTGCAATGGCGGTATCTGATCCAGCACCTGATTGGTCATGTCGATGTTGATGCTGATCTCGTTGCCCATCAGCTCTTGATGGCTGGGCGCCATCGGTGTGACGCTGCGGGAACCGAGCACGACGTCATCATCGAAATGGAAGGAATCCCACGACAGAACGTGTCCTTGCGACGGGATCACCGGGTCTGCCGGCGTGGATGTTATGAGTGGAACACAGTCGATGCTGTCGGAGTGCATGAGCAGATCCTGCAGACAGGTATCGCTCAGACTCTGCAGTGAATATTCCTGCTCCCCTTGATCATGCCCGACCAGCACAACCATATGAGGTGGCTCTGCATCTACTGCCGGCGTGAAGGCAATGGTGGCGGCCGCGAAGTCCACATTGAGGGAACCCGCCACTTCGCCATCTTGGCTTTCAAGATCCAGTGCATCGATCCGATCACCTGCCATCGTGGCCTGATAGCCAAACTGGCCGGTGCAAGTAATGCTGCCCTGCCCATCCCAGCTATAGCGAATGCCATCGATATCGACCCAATTGAATGACTGCATGGTGACCCTCTCCTGTACTGCCGCTATCTTAGCCGCCCCCTCAGTCAAAAAACAGGGGCCAGGCATAGCCCGGCCCCATTACTCGATTACGGATCCACCTTGAGGTTGCCATCATCCAGCAGCTGCTTGATGATGTCGTGGTTCGTCGTCAAACCGCCACTGTGATCCAGATCGAGACTACCCTGGAACTGCACTGTCAGCTGGGAACCCCCACTCGGAAGTCCATTGGTATCTATGGTCAGCTTGTTGGCCGCAGTATCAAACTGCAGGTAATTATCCAGCACTGTGGCCAAATCCTCGTTGCTGCCACCACTGGGAACGCCGACCAGCAGATCCGACAGATCCAGCACGTCGCCACCGCTGGCAGGGCTGCCCAGCGTAAAGTCGGTAATGTTGTCGGTACTGCCATCCGCATTACCAGCAATCCACTTGAAGGTATCACTGCCCGCACCACCCGTCATGGTATCGCTACCCAGACCACCGATCAGAATGTCATCTCCCAGTCCACCTATCAGCGTATCGTCACCGGCCAAACCAGAGAGAGTGTCGTTCCCTTCACCGCCCTGAATCACATCCGCCAACGCCGATCCGATGAAGGTGGTGCCAGCCTCAATGGTCACATGCAGATTGGTGTTGGAAGTAGCATCGTTATCGGCATCCTTAACCCCGACCTGGAAGTCCAACTCGGCATCCAGTGTGGTATTTTCCGAAGTGATCAAGCCGATGTCGGAGACTTTCACCACGTCGCTGTCGGTCTGGCCAGTGAAGTCCGTAGTCGTATTCGAACCACCTGTATCACCGAAGGCCGCATTGAAGTTCAGCGCTGTGGTGGTGGTAATGCCCTCCACGCTGGTCAGGATCTGCGCGCCGTAGATCTGCCAGTTCTCACCTACACCGTTGTAGTCATTGTGTTCGATGACAATGGCCCCATCGTTGTTGTCCAGGGTAATGCCATAAGCCAGCAGGGCTGCCAGGGTCGCAGCGCTACTGCCAGATTTAACGATATCACTGTTGCTGATCACCAGAGCCCGTGTAGTGGTTATGCCACCCGCGCCGATCAGTTTGAGCACCACCACCAGGTCTTCACTATTGATACCGTCGAACTTCAGGAAGATCCCCTCCGCCCGGCCATCAGGGTTGGCGACTACAGTACCGGTCGGGTTGGTAGTGTGGAATGTCAAGTCCAGCACCTCCCCCTTGCCGATGGTATCGCCGCCCACGCCGTTCGCCGAGTTCGAGACGCTGACCCAAGACGATGCCTGAGTAAACAACTCGCCATTGGCGAATACGCTGGTGTTGGCACCACCGGTCTGCAGATTGTTGGTCCCGGTACCCCCACCGGGCTCTGCAGCGCCCCTGAACTGGACATAAAAATCATTGTCCAGCTTGGCCACAGACACATCCGGCTGCGAGTTATCCGGCACACTGCCACCAGATGCGTAGCCCGTGATACTTAACGAGGCACTGGTTTTGAGAACACTGAAGCCCTCGATCGGTTCATCCAGCGATACCGTGTAAGTACCGTTGATCTTGTCGAAGGTCAGGGTACCGGTTGCCTCCTGCGTGATTCCTGGACTGGCCGGATTCGGCGCGTAATTGAACTCAATATCAAAGGTGGCCGTACTAGCGTTCTCCGACACCCAGGTGACCAATTGCGACGTAATGGCCGAGCCACCAACTGTCCCCGTCAGGCCGATGGCATTGAAATCCGAGTCGGACGACGAGAACGGCCCAGTGCCGCGACTATCCGCACCAGTGCTGTAATCGAACACACCAGTGCCACCACCCGGGTTGCTGCTGTTGGAGTACACCAAGTTGGTGCTGGCCTGGATAGTCGGTACATCATCTTCTACCTGAATGAGCAGATCACCAGCCAGCGGCAGCGGGTTGACGCCATCGGAGGTTCGAATGGCCCCGGTCAGATTCAGCGTCAGAAGCTCGTTGTCATCACCATTGGCATTCTCGTGATCCAACGGCCCAAGGAGGGTGAAGGTGTAGGAACCATTGCTCTGCACCACCAGGGTGAAGACTGTTGCCGCACCAGCCATAGCCGTCAGGGTATTCCCAGAGAAGCCGTAGGTCACAGTCACTCCGTCCGAGGTCAGGGACGGCATGACATTGGGGGTGGTATCCAGACTGAACTGGCCGCTGTTCGTACCAACCAATAGTTCAACCAGGCTTCCTGAGACGGTAGTCGTCTGGGCATCTCCATCGGTGATGCCGCCAGTCAGTTCGTCCTCGTCCACCTTACCGATCACCGGTGCAGCATCCTCGATGTTGATCGTCAGAGTAGCGCTCGCTTGATCGCCATCCTTATCGACGATCACATAGTCGAAGCTTTCGCTGGTGTCCGATGCAACGCTTTGCGGCGAGGTGTAACCCCATGTGCCCGTGGCGAAATTAAAGGTCAGCTTGCCACCCAGAGCCGTCGTGATGTTGGTCAGCTGCTGATCGCCATCCAAGACACCATCCCAGGAGTAGGTCGTGCCATTGATCTTGATGGACATGATCCGCCCCGGACCATCGGCACCGTATGAATCGTCGTCGCCGCCACCTACCGCGTTGTTGTTGCCAAGCAGAACGTTGCCGCTGACGAAGTTGCCCGAGATCTGACCAAGCAATGTATTGATCAAGCCATTAAAGTCGGTCACCAGGATAGGAGCACCACTACCATCGAGATCGACATCCTGCAAGCGAGTGGTGTTAATGCCATCCCCCACACCAATAGCGGTGACGTTGATGGCATTGCTATCGACAAAGGTGTTCCACGCCGTTGCCGTTGCGTTGCTCAGCGAGTTGCCGCCTGTACCTGTTTGCTCATTAGGGTTGCCATCACTGATAAAGAAAACCTGGTTGCTCCAGCCCTCAATCGGAGCATAAGACACCATGGTTTGCTGGATAGCATCGGTAAAGTCGGTGTCGCCGTTAAACGGTCTATTGGCAATGATGTCATCAACCAGAGCATTGAACGCAGCGATCGATGTCACCGGCGCATATGCCAGTGAGTCCGAAGAGAACGCCACTATGGTGATTTTCACATCGCCATCGGTACCGTTAAACAGCGCCTGCCCCGCCGCCTTCACAGCGTTCATCATGGTAGTGAACTCGCTATTGCTGATACTACCGCTGGAGTCCAGCACAAAGGCAACATTGAAGTCCTTGTCACTGGACTCAGCAACAATGGCCGTGTCGTTCTTCGCCACCGGCGTATCGTCATCGACATTGATAGCCAGCGTGCCGCTCGCGGTATCGCCATCGCCATCGATCACTTGATAGTTCAGGGTAAACGCCTGGTTGTTCTCCTGATCAGCATTCGCATGTTGAATAGGCGCATTCTGCGTCACGCTATACGCCCCAGTAGCCGAGTTCAGGGTTACTGTCAGCACTGTGGTCGCCCCCTGTTTGACCAACAGGGCACCTGCGGGATTCGTTTCATAAGTAAAGCCAGCCGGCGCCCCCGTAGTCAGCCATTGCACACTACCTGCACCATCAGCCCCGAAGTTATGAGCGAGGATACCGTTAGTGTTTACCGCATTGTCATCGTCATTCGGACCATCCGGAATGCCGTTGGCCAGAGCGTCGTCATCGAGTTGCACTGTGAGATTATTGCTGACGCTCGGCACATCATCCTCGAAGTTGATGTTGCCACCCAGATCTGCACTCACCGTGCCGGTCGCGGTGTCGTTGTCACCATCCACCACCGTCACGGTTGCACTCAACAGCACCTTGCCACTGGCCAGGCTGATGAGGTTGTTGTCGTTGCTGTTGTCCACGTCCTCCGGCAGATGGTCCAGCTCCGCCGACTGGGTCAGCGTCACGGTACCATTGCTCGCCACGCTGATGCGGAACACCTCGCCCGCGCTGGTCGAGCCGACGATGTCGCTGCCCACCTTGGTCAGGGTGATAGCCAGCCCGTTGCTGGTCAGCTCGCTGTTGCTGTCAGTTACGCTCAGGCTGTAACTGCTCACCGTGGTGGTGCCCGGGCCGTCCGCGCCATAGCTCGGCACTGCCGCCGCCAGGAACGCCGCCGCAAAGCTGCCGGTCGCCGTGTCACTGGCCGCACCGATGGTCTGTGCATCCTGGGTGGTCAGGCTTATGCCACCATCTACCACGGCATTGATGGTCACGCTCGGCACATCATCCTCGAAGCTGATGTTGCCACCGAGGTCCGCACTCACCGTGCCGGTCGCGGTGTCGTTGTCGCCATCCACCACCGTCACGGTTGCACTCAGCAGTACCTTGCCATTGGCCAGGCTGATGAGGTTGTTGTCGTTGCTGTTGTCCACGTCCTCCGGCAGATGGTCCAGCTCCGCCGACTGGATCAGCGTCACGGTACCATTGCTCGCCACGCTGATGCGGAACACCTCGCCCGCGCTGGTCGAGCCGACGATGTCGCTGCCCACCTTGGTCAGGGTGATGGCCAACCCGTTGCTGGTCAGCTCGCTGTTGCTGTCAGTCACGCTCAGGCTGTAACTGCCCACCGTGGTGGTGCCCGGACCGTCCGCGCCATAGCTCGGTACTGCCGCCGCCAGGAACGCCGCCGCAAAGCTGCCCGTCGCCGTGTCACTGGCCGCACCGATGGTCTGTGCATCCTGGGTGGTCAGGCTTATGCCACCGTCTACCACGGCATTGATGGTCACGCTCGGCACATCATCCTCGAAGCTGATGTGGCCACCGAGGTCCGCACTCACCGTGCCGGTCGCGGTGTCGTTGTCGCCATCCACCACCGTCACGGTTGCACTCAGCAGCACCTTGCCACTGGCCAGGCTGATGAGATTGTTGTCGTTGCTGTTGTCCACGTCCTCCGGCAGATGGTCCAGCTCCGCCGACTGGGTCAGCGTCACCGTGCCATTGCTCGCCACGCTGATGCGGAACACCTCGCCCGCGCTGGTCGAGCCGACGATGTCGCTGCCCACCTTGGTCAGGGTGATGGCCAGCCCGTTGCTGGTCAGCTCGCTGTTGCTGTCGGTCACGCTCAGGCTGTAACTGCCTACCGTGGTGGTGCCCGGACCGTCCGCGCCATAGCTCGGTACTGCCGCCGCCAGGAACGCCGCCGCAAAGCTGCCGGTCGCCGTGTCACTGGCTGCACCGAGGGTCTGTGCATCCTGGGTGGTCAGGCTAATGCCACTGTCTACCACGGCATTGATGGTCACACTCGGACCATCATCTTCAAACCGGAATACCCCGCCAGTACCCACGTCAATGGCGGCACTGGCGCTGTCGCCATCCGCGTCCGTCACGGTTTGCACCAGGGTCAGTACCCCGCTGCCCAGGCTCAGCGCCACGCTGTCATCCGCACTGTTGGTATCGCCGTGCCAGACGTTGTCCAGCAGGGCAAGCGTCACTTCTCCGGTGCTCGGGTTGATGGTCAGCGTGAAGTAGTCCACCCCACCGGCACTGCCGGTGATGATGTTGCCCACCTGATTCAGCACGATGGCCTCGCCCTGTCCAGCGGGAGCCTGCGGATCTACCGCAAACAGGCCGCTGGCCACGTTGCTGCCGGTGAGCGCCAGGCTGTAACCAATCGTGCCCG
>NZ_JBLNHP010000006.1:0-222656 GCF_047780465.1 Aeromonas sp. A04
AGACCTGAACGTACTCATCGAGAACGATGCGGCCTGGCACATCAAGCACGACCAGCACACCGATATCGACAATGAGCGGGTGACTCGCATCAAGGCCAACGACCACCTGAGTGTTGAAGGGGAGAAGCGCGACCAGATCAAGGCGGACTATTCACTCACCGTCGATGCATCCATGCACCAGAAACTAGGGCAGTCCCTCCTGGTAGAGGTGGGCCAAGAGGTGCATATCAAGGTGGGCGACAAGCTGGTGCTGGAAGCCGGGGCTGAAATCACCCTCAAGGGCGGCGGCAGCTTTGTGAAAGTGGATCCGAGCGGCATCAAGCTGGTGGGTCCCGCCATCAAGCTCAATGCCGGCGGCAGCGCAGGTTCAGGCTCCGGCTGGGCGGGTCAGGCCCCCGTTGTGCCCAAGGGGGTAGAAGTGGTCAAGGCTCCCGAACTGGTCGAACTCATCATGGCCATCCCCACCGAGAAGGCGATGGAGGCGTTGCTCAAGGCGCTGGAGCCAGATAGCGATTATCAGCCCTCCGCTTGATGTTCGACGAATAACACAGGATTGAATAGCAAAGATGAAAATCGTCTATCCCATGCAGCTGGAAGGTGAGAACGGCCCTAGCGAGGTTCCATCCCTCGATGCCTTTATCGAGAAGATCAACAGTCTCAAGAGCGGCACCTTCTTGATTGGTCGCAACCGCATCTGGCACGGCGGCATCCACCTCAGTGAGAAAGGGGGCTGGCACCCGAGTGGCGCTGTACGCGCCATTACGGATGGGGAAATCGTGGCCTACCGGCTGGCGACCGAACCCGCCAAGGCGACCCGCAGCCCCGAAGCAGGAAAACCGGGGGAAGGCATTGACTTGTATACCTCCCCGTCGTTTTGTCTGGTACGCCATCACTACGAGGCGGGTGAGCAAAACAAGAACCGTCTGACCTTTTACTGCCTCTACATGCACATCGCGTGTGAGAACACTTACAACAGCCCAGAGGCGGCGCGAGTGACCGTCAAGGGGACAGGCGTGTCCACCTATGAACCGGTGGCGGGGGGGGATCCCCTCAAGCTGACACGCCGACTGTCGGGCAATAACCCTGTGCATGCGAAAACGGGGGCTGAGGTGAAGTTGCTCCAGCAAACCCCGAGCAATCTGCGAAACCACAGAGATGAGGTCCACAATTACTTCCTGGTGCACTACGTCGATGAACCGAACAGCCCGTTCTATATCGCACAAAGCCAGTTGCAGCAGGAATATCCGCAAAAGCCGAAGTGGATGACCCCACCAGAAGGCAAACCGGCCCGTCATAACATCCCCGGTAACACCTGGTTACGGCAAACGGCTGACACCACGGCGGGGAGCCTGGGGCTGCCTGCTGGCAGTGAGGTGGTGGTATCTGGTGAGTCACAGATGGTGACCGTCGGTGGCGGCCCGACCGAGTTTCGTAAAGTGCAGGTGTTCAAGGCGGGCAGCGGCTCCGTCAAAGACAGCGCCAATCGGGTGATGACCAATGCAGGCAAAGGGTCGCTTGGTTGGTTGGCAAAAAGCAAGATGGGTGCGGGACTGGCCGCCGAGCCGAGTGTCCCCGTCGAATTCAAAGAGGATGCGCCCGTTGTTGACCGAAGTGATAATCCGATAGCGGTGCAGGCCGGAGAGGTCATCGGTCACTGGGGCGAACATCAGATAGCCACTGCCGGTGCAAGCGGCTTCGTGAAAGACGCCGACAGTAAAACCGTGCACTTTGAGGTGTTTGTTGCAGACAGCGACAAGCAGGCGCTTGAAGATTGTATCAATAACAAGGCGCGGGTAAGCGGTGGCCAAGGCTACCTGCTATTGAACCAAGAGGTCACCACCTATCGTCTCACCAGCGATAGCCAGCATGGTTTTCACGATGTTGCCAAATTTGGGCCACTGGTCTTACCGTTGGCCGTGAAAGAGTCCGCTAAAGTCAGTCACGGTGCCAACAACTTTGTGAAGGTGCGTGAACGGACGGCGGCTGACGGGGAGCTGGCGGGCGAGTTTGTATTGCTGGCCGATGGTGTCGAAGTGGTCAGCCAGCATGACTGGCACAAGCTGGGCGTCAAGCTGGTCGATGGCAGCAGTGATGAAGATGGCTTTTTGGACAAGGCGGATACGGCCACTGACAGTGAAGAGTCCCTGCAGAAAGAGGCGAGCGAATTTTTCAGCACCATCTATGACAAACTGGTGACAGACAGGGACAACGATGGCACCCTGAGCGGCAACGATATCAAGGCCGCGCTGGCCGATGAGGAGTTGGCGGGCAAGTTGCGCATGTTGTTTATCAAGCACAAAAGCGAATGGGTACAGCCGGGGGATTGGCCGCGTCTCAAGCAGGAGTTGGCTGACCAGCCTGAACTCTATAAGTACGCGATGCAGGTCCATAACAATATGGCGTGGATGGAAGACGCCAGCGCGATATTGGGTGATACCAAGCCTTGGTTTATTCATCCTGCTGGGATGATGGGGTTGGTGAAAAGTTATCAGAAAGAAGCTCTATGGGTGTTGGGTAAAACTTCAGAAAGATATGAGTCAGGTGGAAGAGGTCCGGGCGTAGTGTCTACAGGAAAAGGAGACTATGGTGGGGCTTCATATGGTTGCTATCAACTGTCGTCGAATTTGGGGGTTGTGCAACTATATATTCAATCTTCAAAATACAAAGATTTTTTTGAAGGATTGCTCCCTGCAACGCCTCAGTTTAATTCGGCTTGGAAGAATGTTGCAGCTAATGATCCAGAGGGGTTTAGAGAAGAACAGCATCGTTTTATTAAAGAGACGCATTATTATATTCAAATTGAACGACTAAAATCAAAGGGGCTTTTAATAGAACATAATCGTGCAGCTGTTCATGATCTGGTATGGTCTACCGCAGTCCAATTTGGCGCTAAAACCAACTTAATTATCAATGCTTTAAGTAACTTTGACTTACAAAGAATTTCTGACAAGGAACTAATCGTTACAGTACAAAACTATAAGAAGAATAATACGGAAACGCTTTTCAAATCCTCCCCTACTTTGTGGAAAGATTTGAAAGACAGAGCAGATTCAGAAAAAAAAGCATTGTTAGAGCTGGAAAATAAAATGTTTGAGGTGGAGATAAAATGAAGAAGGTTTTATTTATTTGTTCATTCGTTTTTTGCAGCAGTTTTTTTGCTAGCCAATCTGCTGTTGCTAGTGATGATTGTAACAATTCGTCAGGAGTGCATCAGGAAATGGTTTCCTGTATCCAAAAACAAACCGCTAAATATGAAATAAATTTAAAAAACATCATTTCTTCAAAGTCTAGCGACTATGGCTTTTCGAAAAACTTTTACGATAAACAACGGCTTGCCATCCATGAAAAATGTATGCTTTATTCAAACGTTGGTGGTCAGCGTGGTGAGTTGTTAATGGTTCAATGTGAATTAGATGGTGTCAAACATTTAAATGAGTACATCAATCAATATATTGACGATGTGAACAATAGTTAACTCCTTGGTGTAAATCAAAGAGGGGCCTTTGAGAAAGGCTCCTCTGGTTTCTTCATCAGAGACAAAAATACTCCGATTACATCAAAAACAATCCCACATGGAGCCAATATGATCCAGGGCGTAAAAGAGCTAAATACCTAACTGGAGAATAACTGTGAAAAGACTATCTTTTGCCCTGTTTTTTATATCATTAAATGTGTTTTCAAACACAGATAGTAATTGTGATATCTCTGCGCCAGCTACCAATCTTGCTGCTTGTTATGAAAGTAAGTTAAAACAAGCTGATACTGAGTTAAACAAAACATTTAATAATTTAAAGTCTACATTGTCATCTAGTGGTTATGATAAACCATCTAAAGAAAAATACTGGAGTCAACTGGTTCAATCCCAACGGTATTGGATTAATCTCAAAGATGCTCAGTGTAACGCAAGGGGGGCTTTCTTTGAAGGCAGTTCTATCGCGCAACTGATAGAAATTAAAAAATGCCTTATGAATGTAACAAAGGAAAGAGTGTTTTTTTTGAATAATGAGATTCAGTTCATTCATGATTTACCTTGACAGGCAGGACTGATGGCCAAGGATGGCGCTGTATCAGCTTTGTGCCCATCAGATGGTTGTGTAGCATATTAGCTTTTTTTACAAAACAGCATATTAGGCAAAAAATATAGAAGGAAGTGGCCTATCCAAGCTGCTTCTCTTATTTGGTCGGTAGTTCGCCAGTAACAAATTCAGTCCAGGCATCCATCATGGGGATACGTTGATCCAGTAAGTCCGTGCGGTGGAAAAATCTGGGACACCCAAGATTTTTGACCTTGCTAGATGTACAACCATTTACTCAGCAGGAGACTGGTAAAAGTGGTATGGACGGTTTTGTCGAGATCGGCGAAAATTTGTTGAACAGCGAGTTGTAACTCTAGAGTAACTGAAATGAAAAAATGTTTAGCCTTATTTTTTATTATGCTGTCTTCTGTCTGCCATGCTGAAGATGTCGGCGTAGACTATCGATGCTTTGTTAGTCCCAATGGTAAAATTAAAATGAGAATGATGTGGGCCTCCACTGTAGGTTGGGTTGGAGGATATGTTCAATATGGGAAAAATAAAGATAAAATAACTATAGTCCAAGTGAATTATGAAGAAGAGACGAATGACGAAGGTCGACCATATGCTGTTAATAGTGACTGGGTTGAAATAGTTGATGGCAAGGTAAATGGACGGTATCACTTTGGTTACCAAGGTGCTAACTTTGACAATGTGTTTTATATAAATGTTAAAGGAAAGAAATTTGATTTCTCTCAGGCATTAGAAAATTATGAGGATTGTTTTTGATTACGGTGGTTGTGAAATACTGAGGCACCTCATTCATCGGGTGTACAGATCTAGTTATCACCTGACGGCGTTGTTGCCCAAATCAACCATCAAGTCATCACTTCCCCAGCCCCGGGTGACCGCTACACTCGGGGCTTTCTGACAGGTAGACCCAGGGTATTCAGTTTGTTTATGGCACCTACATACGCCATGACTTCTCCCACTTGGCCGTTGTAGTTACGCAGACAGATTTTCCCCGCCAGCAACTGCTTGAACCGATATCACCCAGTAGGTATTGATAATAGTGAGTGCAAATTCGTGAGGTTATAATGAGGAAGTATGGTTTTTTAATTTTCATTTTAAATTTAATTTCCCCCACTTTGTTTGTGAGCGCGGCTGATATTATTCAAGGGCCCTATAGGATAAGTAATGATACAGCGAGCGTTCAAATTGAGAAAAAAGATGACATAAATTGTCCATTATCTATGGTCATTTATGATAAATCATCACATTATGAGCTGGATAAAATATGTGAGAACGGCGATTACCCAAATCTTAGGAGCGTTTTTTTCTTTACTCTGAAAGGTGTGAATCATATAGGAACTATAGTTTCATGGCATAGTAAGCATCAGGCAGAAGGGATTGATGAGACAAATTTTGAAGTTAATATTTATAAAAAGAACGCTGGTGGAGAATATACTTTTGATAAAGCAAAGACTTTGGATCCAGTTTTAAGTGGCACAGAGGATGGTGCCGGTGATGGAACATATAAGTTTAACAATGCAATATCGATAAAGAAGTATATGAAAGAAAAATATGGTTAAGAGTTTGGTAAGGTGCAATAGACATCCAGTAAAAATATGGGGTGCACACCTTGTTCATAGCTGTTTAGCTGCATGTTAAAGATCATTGATGGCAGCTGATAAGCTGGTAGTAGTATGAACAAATATAGTTACCACCTGACACCGGCCTCAAACCGGTGTCTTGTTTACGTTACTTTAGTGCGCACTTCCTTCGGTATCAATTTCAGACCCTTCTTGAACATGGTATAGGGGGTCTGCCCCTCCATCATTCTGCCCTGATGTGGCTGCTGGTTGTGTCGAGTTCCAAATAGCTGTCCAGGTCTGACTACATCTGCTTCACCGACTCCTACCAAGTTGTTCTCCCTTTGATGCCCGCAAGGTGTGATGCGCTCGCTTGATAAAGCTGTTGCTCTGTGGCTTGCGCACCTTGGTGGTCTGTAGCTTAATCCCCTCCAGTTGCAGAAACAGCTCGTAGGATGATGGTCAGGGCATCCGCAGAACTCACACCCGTTATCCGGCAGGATGGTATAGACCCGCGCCTCGTGAGCCTCAAAGAACGGCAGTACCGTTTCGTTGAGCACATGGACTGAGGTAACTGGCAGCTTGCTGGTGTAGAGCCGTCCCCAGGCGTGGCGGTTGTAGCGGTCCAGCACGGTTTGCAGATACACCTTGCCAACCCCTTGAGCTTGCTGATGAAGAAGGTGTCGACCGTCACCAGTTCCTCGATGTAGTGGATTTCTAGCTGGCGTTCTCGAAACTACGGACTGAAGTGCTCAAGCAGGTGAATTTGCTCATCGTTAAGCCCAATCGCCTATTCTCGATGGTTTATGCGAGGTGTAACAAGCGGTTGAGTTTAGAGAGCAAATGCACGCCACAGAAATCGCCAGCACCAACGCTGATGCCTTTTAGGGTGAGTACCTGTGAGCCCCGCAGCGGGCATTTTTGCAGGCAACCGTCAGCACACAAGGAGGGGGTTTATTTCTACTGGATTTAAATAGGGTGTTTTTGAAAGGGGGAAATGGGGTGGCTGATGGGGCTCGAACCCACGACAACCGGAATCACAATCCGGGACTCTACCAACTGAGCTACAGCCACCACTGAAAATTTCCATTAATACCATCCATCCCGGGGAGGGAGGATTCATTAATGGTGCGCCCTGCAGGATTCGAACCTGCGACCCACGGCTTAGAAGGCCGTTGCTCTATCCGACTGAGCTAAGGGCGCTCTGTATCGATCAGCCAAGGTGGCTCATCGATGAACTTGGTCGGTGATAAAGGATTCGAACCTTTGACCCTCTGGTCCCAAACCAGATGCGCTACCGGGCTGCGCTAATCACCGATAATTTCGTGTCCAGCATACCGATAGCGGCGGTACTGGGCAACGGGCGGGCATCATACCCAAGCGGGAAAGGCAGCGTCAACGTATTTTTCCGCTAGTAAATTCAAGTGCCTACTTATTGCCCGCCCAGCGAGCGCTGCTAACACCCGCGCCAAAAAAATGCGACAATGCGCGGCAGTTGAACACATGGTGAGTGAAGAACGATGTCTGCCAAAATCATTGATGGAAAACAGGTTGCGCAAACGATTCGCAATCAGGTCGCAGCGCAAGTCCAACAGCGGTTGGCACAAGGGAAACGGGCGCCAGGTCTGGCGGTGATCCTGGTCGGAGTGGATCCGGCATCTCAGGTCTATGTCGGCAGCAAGCGCCGCGCCTGTGAAGAGGTGGGGTTTATCTCCCGCTCTTACGATCTGAGCGCGACGGCGAGCCAGCAAGAGCTGCTGGCTCTGATCGATCGGCTCAATGATGATGCGGACGTAGACGGCATTCTGGTGCAACTGCCGCTGCCGGCCCATTGTGATACGACTCAGGTGTTGGAGCGTATCCGTCCCGACAAGGATGTGGATGGCTTCCACCCGTACAACGTGGGCCGTCTGGCGCAACGTATTCCGGCGCTGCGCCCCTGTACGCCCAAGGGCATCATGACGCTGATTGAGGCTACGGGTGTCAAGACACACGGCCTGCATGCGGTAGTGGTCGGGGCATCCAATATTGTGGGGCGCCCGATGACGCTGGAGCTGCTGCTGGCCGGTTGTACCACGACCACTTGTCACCGCTTCACTCAGGATCTGGAAGATCAGGTGCGTCGCGCCGACTTGCTGGTCGTGGCCGTGGGCAAGCCGAACTTCATTCCGGGGGAGTGGATCAAGCCGGGGGCCCTGGTGATCGACGTGGGCATCAATCGTCTGGCCGACGGTTCTCTGGTGGGGGATGTGGAGTTCGAGACGGCGCGTAATCACGCCTCCTTCATCACACCGGTTCCGGGGGGGGTTGGTCCCATGACGGTGGCTAGCCTGATGGAAAACACTCTGAGTGCCTGCCAGGACTACCACGACCAAGCCCTGTGATGGTCGATGAAGCCCACGTCTGACGGGCTTCACGCTCGCAATCGCGCAGCGCAATAAAAAACCCGGCGACCTTGCGGTTAGCCGGGTTTTTTATTTATCCAGTTCGACTCTTACATGTTCTGTGCTTCGTTTGGCACGATGACAGAGGCGTGATTTCCTTTCGGCCCCTGCTGCAGTTCGAAGTTGACTGCCTGACCTGCTTTCAAGGTCTTGTAACCTTCCATTTGTATCGTGGAGTAGTGGGCGAAGATATCTTCACCACCCCCTTCCGGACAGATAAACCCAAATCCTTTTGCGTTGTTAAACCACTTGACTGTTCCGGTTGCCATACATCTACATCCTTTTATTGATTACCCTGAAGTCGTTGAGTAACCTGCGCCAGCCCTTTATAACTAGTAGCATAAGCCCATAGCAGACGGGCGCCGATTAGCAAGTAACCAATCTAGTCTAACTTTTGAGCGAGTCAAGGAGTTGTTAACAACTGATGTGATCTGGTTAACAAGTCTATTGACAATCTTGTGTTAGACGGTAGTAATCTAGAGGTACCGAAGCGCGATTATGAGCAAGCAGAAAGAACTCTTTGCTAATGAAGAGATTGCACAAGCAGAGAAAACGAAGCTGCAACCGCCACCCATGTACAAGGTCGTCCTGAACAACGACGACTACACACCGATGGAGTTTGTGGTGGAGGTGCTGCAAAAGTTCTTTGGTATGGATTTGGACAAGGCCACCCAGGTGATGCTGAGTGTGCATTATAGTGGTAAGGGAGTCTGTGGCACGTTTACCGCCGAGATTGCCGAAACCAAAGTGGTCCAGGTCAACACCTATTCACGTAACAACGAACATCCACTGCTGTGTACCATGGAAAAGGCTTGAATCTGATGACTTGATGGCGATGACGACACCACATTGTTGCTGTACTGAGGGGAGGTGCCTATGTTGAATAAAGATCTAGAAAAGACGCTGAACGAGGCTTTCAAACTGGCCCGTGACGAGCGCCACGAATTCATGACCGTCGAGCACCTGTTGTTAGCCCTGTTGGATAACAGCTCAGCCCATGAGGCGCTGAGTTCATGTGGTGCTGATGTGGAACTGATGCGCAAAGAGATCAGCGCATTCATCAGTCAAACAACCCCGCTTATTCCCCGCGATGATGAAGACAGAGAAACCCAACCCACGCTTGGCTTCCAACGGGTGCTGCAGCGTGCCGTGTTCCATGTCCAGTCTTCTGGCAATACCGAAGTCAGTGGTGCCAACGTGCTGGTCGCCATCTTCAGCGAGCAGGAGTCCCAGGCTGCCTATTTCCTGAAGAAAGCTGAGATCAGCCGGCTGGATGTGGTCAATTTTCTCTCCCACGGGGTGCGCAAAGACAGCAAGCCGGATAACAGCGGTAACAACGCCGAGTCCGATGACGATGTCTCTGCTGCCCAGATTGAGAGTTTTGCGACCAACCTGAACCAGCTGGTGCTGGAGGGGCGTATCGACCCGCTCATCGGCCGCGATCAGGAGCTGAGCCGCACCATCCAGGTACTGTGCCGTCGCCGCAAGAACAACCCGCTGTTGGTGGGGGAGGCTGGAGTAGGCAAGACCGCCATCGCCGAGGGGCTGGCCTATCGCATCGTCAAGGGTGATGTGCCCGAGGTGATTGCCGGCAGCACCATCTATTCACTCGACATGGGCTCCCTGCTGGCGGGCACCAAATACCGTGGTGACTTCGAGAAGCGCCTCAAGGTGCTGCTCAAACAGATTGAGCGCCAGGAAGGGGCCATTCTGTTCATCGACGAGATCCACACCATCATAGGGGCCGGGGCTGCCTCAGGTGGCCAGCTGGATGCGGCCAACCTCATCAAGCCGTTGCTCTCCAATGGTTTGCTGCGCTGTGTCGGGTCGACGACTTACCAGGAATATTCCCAGATCTTCGAGAAAGACCGTGCGCTGGCCCGTCGCTTCCAGAAGATCGATATCGTCGAGCCGAGTGTGGATGACACCACTCGCATCCTGATGGGGCTCAAGAGCCGCTACGAATCGCACCATGGCGTGCGTTACACCGTCAAGGCGATCCGGGCTGCGGTCGAGCTGTCGGCCAAGTACATCAATGACCGTCATCTGCCTGACAAGGCGATCGACGTGATCGACGAGGCGGGGGCAGGGCAGCGTCTGCTGCCGGTGAGCAAGCGCAAGAAAGTGATCAATGTGCCGGAAATCGAAGCCATAGTCGCCAAGATAGCCCGCATCCCGGAGAAATCCGTCTCTTCCTCCGACAAGGAAGTACTGAAGAACCTGGAGCGCAACCTCAAGATGGTGGTGTTTGGCCAGGACAAGGCAATCTCTGTGCTGACCGACTCAATCCGTCTGTCACGCTCGGGCCTTGGCAATGAACGACGCCCTGTGGGTTGCTTCCTGTTTGCCGGCCCGACAGGGGTGGGCAAGACAGAGGTCACACAGCAGCTTGGCAAGGCGCTCGGGGTCGAGGTGCTGCGCTTTGACATGTCCGAGTACATGGAGCGACACACAGTCTCACGTCTGATTGGCGCGCCTCCCGGTTATGTTGGTTTTGAACAGGGTGGTTTGTTGACCGATTCAGTACTCAAGCATCCGCACTCAGTGGTGCTGCTGGACGAGATCGAGAAGGCGCACCCGGATGTGTTCAACCTGCTGCTGCAGGTGATGGACAACGGGACCCTGACGGATAACAACGGACGCAAGGCAGATTTTCGCAACGTGATCCTGGTGATGACCACCAACGCCGGTGTGCAGGAGACCCAGCGCAAGTCCATCGGCTTCCAGCAACAGGACATGAGCCACGATGCCATGGCGGTGATTAACAAGACGTTCAGCCCGGAATTCCGCAACCGGCTCGATCACACCATCTGGTTCAACCATCTGGACATGACGGTGATCCATCAGGTGGTCGACAAGTTCATTGTCGAGTTGCAGGTACAACTGGATGCCAAGGGAGTGTCTCTTGAAGTGTCCGAGGGTGTCCGCCACTGGTTGGCCGAGAAGGGATATGACAGGGCCATGGGAGCCAGACCCATGGGACGGGTCATCCAGGAACACCTCAAGAAACCCTTGGCCAATGAGATCCTGTTCGGATCACTGGTTGATGGGGGGGTAGTGAAGGTTGAGTTGGTAAATGACAGCCTCAGCTTTGATTTTCAGGTCAATATTGAAGCTGTCTCCCACTAGGCACCATAGTTAGAAAGCGACAAAAAACCCCAACCGAGAGGTTGGGGTTTTTTGCTGAATTCCTGGCTTAGCGAGAGCGGAAAACAATACGTCCCTTGGAGAGATCGTACGGAGTCAGAGCTACCGTTACTTTGTCCCCAGTCAGGATACGGATGTAGTTTTTGCGCATCTTGCCGGAAATATGAGCGATAACCACGTGACCATTTTCCAGTTCCACACGGAACATGGTATTGGGCAGGGTTTCGAGAATGGTGCCCTGCATCTCAATACTGTCTTCTTTAGCCATTGAATCCTCTTGATAAGCCACAACAAAAATCCGCTGGATCATGCCGGATTTAAGGCTATGTGTAAAGTTTACTCGGGCTTGGTGTCGATATTTTTCCATTCCCCCTGGATCAGGCGCTCGTGGGGCAGGTATTGGCGCTTGTAATTCATCTTGCGACACTCCTCCACCAGATAGCCGAGATACAACCAGGTGCGACCCGTACGTCTGGCCAGTTCCAACTGACTCAGGATGGCGAAGGTGCCGAGGGAGCGATCGGCATGGGCCGGATCGAAGAAGGTATACATGGCACTCATGCTGTGGGGCAGCAGATCTGTGGTGGCGACCCCGATCAAGCGGTTGTCCTTGCGCATCTCCAGATAGAGGGGCGGCATCCAGTCACAGTGCAAAAAGCCCTTGTACTGGGTTCGGCTGGGGGGATACATGCTGCCATCATGGTGGCGCTGGCGAATGTAGCGCTCGTAGAGCTGATAATATTCAGGTTTGTCGTCGTAGCTGAGCACCAGTTCCAGGTCCTGATTCAACTGGCGGATCCGCTTCTGGCTGCGGCTCGGCACGAAACGCTCGCTGTGGATGCGCAGGGACTGGCAGGCACTGCAGGCGGGGCAGTGAGGTCGATAGATGTCGTTGCCGCTGCGCCGAAATCCTGCCGTCAGCAGCCGCTCATAGCCGCTGGCATTGAGCAGGTTGTGGTCCATCAATACCAGCAGTTGCTCCTGCTCATGGCCCAGATAGCTACATTGATGCTTGGGGGTCAGCCCTACCTTGAGGATCACTTCTTCTGTCATAGGATGATGCTCCCCGGTTGCCAGCAGTTCTCCGCCAATGGCTGTCGGCTCAGTTGGGCCAGGGCCGTCAAGAAGGTGGCCCTCGGCCATTCCTGGATCCCCATGGTGGCCAGGAAGTCATTTTGCATCTGACAGTCTATCAGCGCGCCGCCATGGCGGGCGAAGTGCTGGCAAAGCGCCATCATGGCCAGTTTGGCGCCGTTATCGATGCGACTGAACATGGACTCGCCACAGAAGAGGCGGCCGAGTGAGAGACCATAGAGACCGGCTTGCAGCTGGCCATCCTGCCAGATCTCGACTGAGTGGGCATGGCCAAGGCGGTGAAGTTGTCGATAGGCGTCGATCATGGGCGTGCTTATCCAGGTTCCACTGGCACTGCGACGGGGGGCGGCGCAGGCCGCTATTACCTCATTAAAGGCGCGATTGATGGAAATATCGAATGAGGTACGGCGGATAAATTTGCGCAGGCTGCGATTGACGTGCAACTGTTCCGGAATGATGACCCCTCTGGGATCCGGTGACCACCACAGCAGCGGCTGGTGGGGCTCATTCCACGGGAAGATCCCCTTGTGGTAAGCTGCCAGCAATCGGTCAGGGGAGAGATCCCCCCCGATCGCCAGCAGGCCGTTGGGTTCTTCCAGGGCGTGCTCGGGGTCGGGAAACCAGCACAGCTCATCATCCAATTGGGTAAGATAGCGAGACATAAGGCGAAGAGGTTCACAGATGAAGGCCATTATCCTGATAGTATCCAGCTTGTTCTGCTTTGTCACTGCGCCCGCCTGGGCCCAGGTCTACGAGCGCAACACGGCGCGGCCCGTGGATCAGGTGGTGTTTGGCCAGGTCGAGACGGTGCGCAATATCACCCAGCGTCAGATCCTGGAGTCCGAGCACTCCGGCTGGAAAACCCTGGGGGGCGCCGTATTGGGCGGCTTGCTTGGCAACCAGTTTGGCGGCGGCCACGGTCGTGAAATTGCCACAGCAGTCGGCGCGCTGGCCGGGGCGGCTGCGGCGCAGCAGTATCAGTCTGGCGGCACCGTGGTGGAGAACAAGCTGGTGGAGCTGCTCATTCGCAACGAGCAGAACGGGCTCATCAATGTCATTCAGGATTATGATCCGGCCATGGTATTCATGAACGGCGACAAGGTGCGCATCCTCTATTTCAACGATGGGGTGCGGGTCGACAAGACCTATTGAGTGGAACCAGGAAGGAAGTAGGGGGAGAGGGGGAGCAACCCGACGACATCCACAGTGAGGATCCGTCGGGCGGTACTACACGGTGCTCATCTGCCGAGATCTGCTCAGGCCGATGAGTCCTGAGACACTATCTTGTCGCGACCTGTGTTCTTCGCCTGATAGAGCAGGCGATCCGCCTCGCTCAGTGCCTCGTCCATGGAGACGCGCCCGACCTTGATCACCCCGAAACTGGCGCGAGCAAACAGCGGGATCTCCCGTGACAACGGCTGTTGACGCAGTTGCTGGCGCAGCCCCTCCAGCCGCTTGAGCAGCACAGGTACGGTGCAATGGGGCACCATCAGGGCAAACTCCTCGCCGCCAAAACGGGCGATCATGGCATCGGGGAAGAACTGGGTGAGCAACCGGGTCAGGTGACAAAGCAGCTGATCGCCGATGGCATGGCCCCAGTGATCGTTGACCTGCTTGAAGTGATCCACGTCGAGCACGCAGAGGGCGAGCGGCGTCTCCTGGCGCTGATGATCCTCAAACCACTTCTGTCCCTCATTGAACCAGTAGCGCCGGTTATAGAGCCCGGTCAGGTAGTCGCGGTTGGCCGACTCCTGAATGCTGTTGAACTGCTCAAGAGCCTCCAGGTTGTGGCTGACCCGGCACTGCAACTCTTCCGGTTCAAACGGCTGGTTGAGAAAGTCGTTGGCGCCCTGTTTGAGGTAGCGGGCGGAGAGGCCGCGCTTGTCTGACACCGAGATCCCTATGATGGCCAGCTGCTGCTTGCTGTAGCGTTCCCGCAGCATGCGCACCAGGCTGATGCCGTCGATCTCCGGCATGTAGTAGTCGACCAGCACCAACCGGATGGCCGGGTTCTGTTCAAGCTGGGCCAGGGCATCGCGGGCATGGCTCGCCTCATGGACCTGCAGCAACTGCTTGCGCAGCTGGGCCATGGTGCGATGACGGGAGGTGCGTGAATCATCGACCACCAAGACCTCAATTTTCTGATTGAGATAGAGGCGATGCACCAGACTGACCGCGTATTGCAGTGAGTGGCGTGAATCCTTCATCACGTAATCCAGCACCCCGGCCTCCAGCCAGGCTTCCCGCTTGTCTTCGCTGATGTCGGCGGTGAGGATCACCACCGGCAGGCCCAGTTCCAGCAGCACCTTGACGGCTTCACCGCTGGGGGCATCCGGCAGGGTGAGATCGACTAGGGCCACCACATACTCTTCCCCTTGGCAATGACGCGCGCCCTCCAGGGTATCGAACGCATCGATTTCCAGACCTGTTTGTTGTGCTATGGCCTGGATCAACATGCGGCGGATCGTCAGACTGTCTTCGACAATCAATATTTTCTGTTTCATCCGGCTCCTTAAAATAAAAAGGCATGCCTCACGGCATGCCTTTTATATCCCTTGCGCTTATTGCGCGTCCAGATATCGCTCGGCGTCGAGGGCCGCCATGCAGCCGGTGCCGGCAGAGGTGATGGCCTGACGGTAGGTGTGGTCGGCCACGTCCCCGGCGGCAAAGACCCCTTCGATGCTGGTCTGGGTGGCAAAGCCGTCCAGTCCGCCGCGTACCTTCAGGTAGCCGTTTTGCATCGCCAGCTGACCGTCGAAGATCTGGGTGTTGGGCTGGTGACCGATGGCGATGAAGACCCCCATCAGCGGCAGCTCTGAGGTGGTCTCATCCCGGGTGCTGCGCAGACGCACGCCAGTCACGCCCATCTGATCGCCCAGCACTTCGTCCAGGGTCTGGTGGGTGTGCAGCACTATGTTGCCACTCGCTACCTTGTCGTGCAGACGCTTGATCAGGATCTTCTCGGCGCGGAACTCGTCGCGGCGGTGAATGAGGTGCACCTTCTTGGCGATGTTGGCCAGATAGAGCGCCTCTTCCACGGCCGTGTTGCCGCCGCCGATCACGGCCACTTCCTGGTTGCGATAGAAGAAGCCGTCACAGGTGGCGCAGGCGGAGACGCCGCGGCCCTTGAAGGCCTCTTCGGAAGGCAGCCCCAGATACTTGGCGGAGGCACCGGTGGCGATGATCAGCGCATCACAGGTGTACTCGGCGCTGTCGCCCTTGAGGCGGAACGGACGCTGGGTCAGCTCCACTTCATTGATGTGATCAAACAGGATGCGGGTGTCGAACTTCTCCGCATGCTCTTTCATGCGATCCATCAGGGCCGGACCTGTCAGCCCCTCGGGATCACCGGGCCAGTTTTCCACTTCGGTGGTGGTGGTCAGCTGACCGCCTTGCTGCATGCCGGTGATGAGCAGGGGATTGAGGTTGGCGCGGGCCGCATAGACGGCGGCGGTGTAACCGGCCGGGCCTGATCCCAGGATCAGCAGTTTGCTGTGAGTGACTTGGCTCATGATGTGATTTCCGAGACGTGATGAGTTTGCGCGATTGTAGGTAATTCGAGATCCGGGGTCAAAGGCCAGTGAGTCGATTGTGGCAATCGGCCGTCGGTGCGGGTTGGCGTGCATTCGGGCATAAAAAAACCGCCCATCGCGGGCGGATTCTGACTCATCGACTCCCCGGGCGGGGCGGCGATCAGTGCAACAGGGTCAGCGGGTCGGCGCAGGCCAGGCCATGGGCCTCGGCCACCTCTTTACAGGTGACGTGACCGGCCATGATATTGAGTCCGTGGCGCAGGTGGGCATCCTTGAGCAGTGCCTCCCGATAGCCTTGCTCCGCCAGCTTGATGATGAAGGGGAGGGTGGCGTTGTTGAGGGCCACGGTTGAGGTACGGGCTACCGCCCCCGGCATGTTGGCGACACAGTAGTGCACCACCTCGTCGACCAGGTAGGTGGGATCTTCATGGGTGGTCGGGTGGGAGGTCTCCACGCAGCCGCCCTGATCGATGGCCACATCGACGATGGCAGAACCCGGTTTCATGCGGGCAATGTGGTCACGGCTGACAAGTTTTGGCGCAGTGGCGCCGGGCACCAGCACGCCACCGATGACCAGATCCGCCGCCAGCAGATGGCGCTCCAGGGTCTCGCGGTTGGAGTAGACCACCTTGGCGGCTCCCTGGAACTCGCTGTCGAGGCGGCGCAGGGTGTCGACATTGTTGTCGAGTATGGTCACATCGGCACGCAGGCCAATGGCCATGCGGGCTGCGTTCGAACCCACCACGCCACCCCCTATGATCACCACCTTGGCCGGCTCGACCCCGGGTACGCCGCCGAGCAGCATGCCGCTCCCGCCACGGGATTTTTCCAGCGCCTGGGCACCCGCCTGAATAGACATGCGTCCCGCCACTTCCGACATGGGGGCCAGCAGGGGCAGGCCGCCACGGCCGTCGGTGACGGTTTCGTAGGCGATACAGATGGCTCCGCTCTTGATCAGCTCCAGGGTCTGGGGCAGATCGGGCGCCAGATGCAGGTAAGTAAAGAGGGTCTGGCCCGGGCGCAGCATGGCGCGTTCGACGGCCTGGGGCTCCTTCACCTTGACGATCATCTCGGCTTTGGCGAAAACCTCTGCGGCGGAGGCCAAAATTTCGGCACCGGCAGCGCGATAATCTGCATCACCGAAGCCAATGCCGTTTCCGGCGCCGCTTTGGACGAAAACAGTATGGTTTCGTGCTGTTAGTTCACGTACACTGGCCGGAACCATGCCTACGCGATATTCATGGTTTTTTATTTCTTTAGGTACACCGATAATCATGCTATCCCTCGTCTATCGATTGGTGTTTTATGTTGCAAAAATGTTAAGCAACATTTGCGCCTAGTATATTCAGGTATTGACAGGATTTGTGACCATAATTATAAAATGACTGGTGATTCTTACCAAAAAATAGCCAAAGGATGGAATAAAATGATGGAAGCTAAGAGTCGGCTAAAGGATTTGGACAGGATTGACCGCAACATTCTGAATGAGCTGCAAAAGGATGGCAGGATTTCGAACGTTGAGTTGTCCAAACGAGTTGGCCTGAGTCCTACACCGTGTCTGGAACGGGTTCGTCGCCTCGAGCGACAAGGTTATATCGAGGGATATGCCGCTATTCTGAACCCTCATTATCTGGACGCGTCTCTGCTGGTGTTCGTGGAAATTACCCTCAATCGCGGTGCACCGGATGTGTTTGAACAGTTCAACAAGGCTGTTCAGGTGCTCGAAGAGATCCAGGAGTGCCATCTGGTCTCCGGCGATTTCGACTATCTGCTCAAGACCCGCGTCAGCGACATGTCGGCCTATCGTCGCCTGCTGGGGGAAACCCTGCTGCGACTGCCCGGTGTCAATGACACCCGCACCTACGTGGTGATGGAAGAGGTCAAACAGAGCAGTCGTCTGGTGATCAGCACCCGTTGAGTTGGGTTATGCTGTGGCTTGCCAGGCTTATGACAAGTCACGACAGTCAGAAACGAGCGGCCGGTCCGCTCGTTTCTTCTTATCGCGTTGGTTGTGAATATGGCCCAGCCCATCAGGCACTGGCTGACAATCGGTGGGCTTTTCAGGGATACTAGGCCCCCTTATCCCCTGCATTACATGTTTTCAGAAAGGAGCCGGAGTTTGGCCGATAAAAAGCTGTTTACTCCTTTATCAGGTACACAACGGATCTTCGAAGCCGTCTTGATCGCCATCACCCTGATGGCTGCCTATCTCTTGCTTGCCCTGTTGTCCTATCACCCGGCCGATCCCGGTTGGTCCCAGACCTCCTGGCAAGGGGAGGTGAAGAACCTCGCCGGTAGCGCGGGGGCCTGGCTCGCCGACATCACCATGTTCACCTTTGGGGCCTTCTCCTATCTGGTTCCCCCCCTGGTCGTCCTGCTGGGCTGGAGCCTGTTCTGGCGCCCGAGCCGGCTGCTGGACGTGGACTACCTTACCCTGTCGGTACGGATAGTGGGTTTCGTGCTGACCGTGCTCGGCATGTCCGCCATCGCCAGCATGAACTTCAACGACATGCAGAATTTTTCCGCCGGCGGCCTGGTGGGAGATGTGATCTCCTCCGCCGTGGTGCCGCTGTTTGGTGGCGTCGGGGCCAACCTGATGCTGCTCTGCTTCGTGGCCACCGGCATCACACTGTTCACCGGCTGGTCCTGGCTCACCATAGTCGAGCGGATCGGTGCCACCTGCACTGGCTCGGTCAGCGCGGTTTACCACTTCCCCACCACCCTGGGTCGCTGGTTGACCGGCGGCTGGCGTCAACCCCGTTTTGAGGGACCGGATCCCCTGCTGGAAGGGGGCCTGGGTGCCATCGAGCTGGAAGAAGATGAAGAGGACGATCCTCACACCAGCTGGACCCGCAATCCCAAGGGCAAGGCGGGCAAGGGCCAGAAGGCCAAGTCCGATGAGTGGCTGCCCGAGCTCGATGACGACACCTTCCAGTTCGAGCCGCAATTTGATGATGAAGACGACGAGCCGGCGCCCGTGGCCAAGCCCAAGCGCGCCGCTGCTGCCACTGCCCGTCGCCAGCCGGCCCTGACTACGGCCGATGACGAGGATGAAGAGTTCGATCTGCCCTGGGCCGAGGGTGACGACGACGTGGCCGCACCGGTCGCCGTTGCGCCGAGCAAGCCCAAGCGTCGTCCACAGCCAGGCATGGCGCCCTTGCCGAGCCTGGAGCTGCTGGACAGGCCGCCTGCCAAGACCCAGATGATGAGCAAGGACGAGCTGGACCGCATGGGCCGTCTGGTAGAGGCAAAACTCGCCGACTACAACGTGCAGGCCAAGGTGGTCGGTGTCTATCCGGGCCCCGTCATCACCCGTTTCGAACTGGATCTGGCGCCTGGCATGAAGGCGAGCAAGATCACCAACCTGTCGCGCGATCTGGCTCGCTCTCTGTCGGCCAGCAGCGTGCGGGTGGTGGAAGTCATTCCGGGCAAGACCTTCGTCGGCATCGAGCTGCCCAACCGGGTGCGCCAGACCGTCTACCTGCGCGAGACTCTCGACTGCGAGGCCTTCCGTGACAGTCGCAACCCGCTCACCATGGGCCTGGGCCAGGACATAGCCGGCGAGCCGGTGGTGGTGAATCTGGCCAAGATGCCGCACCTGCTGGTGGCCGGTACCACAGGTTCGGGCAAGTCGGTGGGGGTGAACACCATGATCATCTCCATGCTCTACAAGTCATCGCCGGACGATCTGCGCTTCATCATGATCGACCCCAAGATGCTGGAACTCTCGGTCTACGAAGGGATCCCCCATCTGCTGACCGAGGTGGTCACCGACATGAAGGATGCCGCCAACGCGCTGCGCTGGTGCGTGGGCGAGATGGAGCGTCGCTACAAGCTGATGTCGGCGGTCGGGGTACGCAACCTCAAGGGTTACAACGACAAGGTGCTGGCCGCGGCTGCCGAGGGCGAGCCCCTGCGGGATCCGCTGTGGCGTCCGGGTGACTCCATGGATCAGATGCCACCAGAGCTGGAGAAGCTGCCCCATATAGTGGTGGTGGTGGACGAATTTGCCGACATGATGATGATCGTCGGCAAGAAGGTGGAGGAGCTGATCGCCCGGATCGCCCAGAAGGCGCGGGCCGCCGGTATTCACCTCATTCTGGCGACCCAGCGTCCCTCGGTGGATGTGATCACCGGCCTCATCAAGGCCAACATTCCGACCCGCATCTCCTTCCAGGTGTCGAGCAAGATCGACTCGCGCACCATTCTGGATCAGGGCGGCGCCGAATCCCTGCTCGGCATGGGCGACATGCTCTACATGCCGGCCGGTACCTCCAACCCGACCCGGGTACACGGCGCCTTCGTCGATGACCACGAGGTGCACAAGGTGGTGGCGGACTGGAAACTGCGCGGCGAGCCGAACTACATAGAGGAGATCCTCTCCGGCGAGTCGGGCGGCGAGGGTGGCAGCGGCGAATTTGGCGGGGGCGGCGATGAAGAGCTGGATCCCCTGTTCGACGAGGCGGTGGCCTTCGTGGTGGAGTCCCGCCGTGGTTCCACCTCCAGCGTGCAGCGCAAGTTCAAGATTGGTTACAACCGGGCCGCTCGTCTCATCGAGCAGATGGAAAACCAGGGCATCGTCAGTTCGCCAGGTGGCAATGGTCAGCGCGACGTGCTGGCACCGCCCCCGGTACGAGACTAAGCCTCATCCCACTATCCTGGCCATGCCCTCAGCGGCGTGGCCTTTTATCGAGATCGTCGTTATGAAAAGCATGATGAAAAAACAACTGTTGATGGGAACCGTGCTGCTGGTCGCCAGCAGCCAGGTGTGGGCCGATGCGGCCAGCGACCTCAAGCAGAAGCTGGCGGGTGTCAGCCTCTTCTCCGCCAAGTTTGCCCAGACCGTCTATGACAGCAAGGGCAAGGAGCTGCAAAAGGCAGGTGGCGACCTGCTGGTGCAGCGTCCCAATCGCTTCAACTGGCACACCACCTCGCCGGACGAGAGCCTGATCGTGGCCGATGGCAAGGACGTCTGGGTCTACGATCCCTTCGTCGAGCAGGTGACCGCCCTCAAACTCAAGGATGCGGTGCTCAACACCCCCTTCATCCTGATCGCCGGCAACGACGACAAGTTCTGGAAAAACTATGACGTGACCCAGCAGGGGGACGTCTACACAGTCACCAGCCGCAACAAGGATGAGCTGATCGCCTCCTTCCGCGTCACCTTCGATCGCGACAACAACATCAGCCGCTTCGATGTGAAAGAGGCCCAGGGGCAGTGGAGCGAATTCACCCTGAGCCAGTTCAATCGCAAGCCGGTGCTCAAGGGCAATGAGTTTGTCTTCAAGATCCCGAAGGGGGTCGAGCTGGACGACCAGCGCTGATGAGCCATCTCTCTTTGGATTTATCGTCGAACCGTCTTCCACTGGCGAGCGACGTGGTACGGGATGGTCACCACAGATGAGCAACTTGTCGCTGGATTTCTCGTCGGATTTTCGCCCGCTGGCGGCCCGGATGCGGCCGCAAAACCTCGACCAGTACATAGGTCAGCAGCATATCCTGGGGCCTGACAAGCCCCTGCGCAAAGCCATACTGGCCGGCCACTGCCACTCGATGATTTTGTGGGGCCCGCCCGGTACCGGCAAAACTACCCTGGCCGAGCTGATGGCGCACTACTGCCAGGCCGAGGTGGAGCGCCTCTCTGCGGTCACCTCCGGCATCAAGGAGATCCGCGCCGCCATCGACAAGGCGAAGGAGAACAGCTGGCGCGGGGTGCGCACCATCCTCTTCGTGGATGAGGTACACCGCTTCAACAAGAGCCAGCAGGATGTGTTCCTGCCTCACATCGAAGACGGCACCATCACCTTCATCGGCGCCACCACCGAAAACCCCTCGTTCGAACTCAACAACGCACTGCTCTCCCGGGCCCGTGTCTATCTGCTCAAGCGGCTGGAAGAGGAGGACATACTCGCCATGATCGATCAGGCGATGCAGGATCCGCGCGGTCTCAATGATCCGACCCTGGCCTTCGCCCCCGGGGTGAAGGCGGCGCTGGCCAAAGCCGTGGATGGCGACGGGCGCAAATCCCTCAACTATCTGGAGCTGTTGGCCGACATGGCCGAGACCAATGGCGAAGGGAAGAGAGTGATCGACAGCGCCCTGCTCGCCGCCGTGGTGGGGGAGCACGTGGCGCGCTTCGACAAGGGTGGCGATCACTTCTACGACCTCATCTCGGCGGTGCACAAATCGATTCGCGGCTCAGCCCCCGATGCGGCCCTCTACTGGTATGCCCGCATGGTGAGCGCCGGTTGCGATCCCTTGTATATCGCCCGCCGCTTGCTGGCCATCGCCTCGGAAGACGTGGGCAACGCCGATCCGCGCGCCATGCAGGTGGCGCTGTCGGCCTGGGATTGCTTCCACCGCATCGGCCCGGCCGAAGGGGAGCGCGCCATCGCCCAGGCCATCGTCTATCTTGCCTGCGCCCCCAAGAGCAATGCGGTCTACACCGCCTGGAAGGCGGCGCTCAACGATGCCAAAAACCTGCCCGACTTCGAGGTGCCACCGCACCTTCGCAACGCCCCCACCAAGCTGATGAGCGAGTTGGGCTATGGCGCCGAGTATCGCTATGCCCACGACGAGCCGGGCGCCTATGCCGCCGGCGAGGCGTATTTGCCGCCGGAGTTGGCGGGCAAGCAGTACTACCAGCCCACGGATCGCGGTCTTGAGAAGCAGATAGCCCAGAAGCTTGACTACCTCCATGAGCTGGACCGGCAGAGCCCGCAGCAAAGGGGCAAGTAGCAGGCCGTCGCCTGCCCCCTCACCAGCCCTGCCGGCAGACCTGTGGCCCCTGAACGCACTTGTTCAAATGAGGCAGTTCAGGTACCGGTTTGTCGCTGTGGTCAGGAATGGGGTTCGAGGGCGGATCCGCGAACCTTGCCGACCGGCAGGGTCCGTGAAAACGACACAAATAGTCCCTGTTCGGGCGGGGGGGCGGTCTGATACACTGGCCCTCTGACCCCGCTTGTCTCGGCCTTGCGCCATCTTCTTGATTTCGAAGGCCTGTTTTTGAAGGCTCGATCCTGAAGACGATAGGGGTGCGCCAACCGATGTTAACTTCCGGATCTGTTCTCTCGCCCGGTCATGATGACCCAGGCCCAGATCCCATTTTAAAAAAGTAGGTAAACCATGCTGGATCCCAAATATCTGCGTAGCGAGATTGACGAAGCTGCCGCTCGTCTGGCGACACGTGGCTACGTTCTGGACGTAGCGGCTGTCAATGCTCTGGAAGAGAAACGCAAGGATCTGCAGTCCCGTACCCAGGAGCTGCAGGCCGAGCGCAACGCCCGCTCCAAGTCCATCGGTGAGGCTGCCCGTCGTGGTGAAGATGTGGCTCCGCTCAAGGCCGAGGTGACCAAGATCAACGACGAGCTTGAAACCAGCAAGGTTGAGCTCGAGGCGCTGCTGCGCGATCTCAAATCCATCTCCGACGCCATCCCCAACCTGCCGAGCGAGACCACGCCGGTGGGCCGCGACGAGAACGACAACGTGGAAGTGCGCCGCTGGGGTACCCCGCGCGCGTTCGACTTCCCGGTGCGCGATCACATCGATCTGGGTGAAGCGGCCAAGGGCGTGGATTTCAAGAACGGCGTCAAGCTGTCCGGTGCCCGTTTCGTGGTGATGAAGGGCCAGATTGCCCGCCTGCACCGCGCCCTGGCGCAGTTCATGCTGGACCTGCACACCCTGCAGCACGGCTACACCGAATGCTATGTGCCTTATCTGGTGAACCCGGACAGCCTGTACGGCACAGGTCAGCTGCCGAAATTCTCCGAAGACCTGTTCAACACGGGGATCGAGGGTGAAGGGGAAGAAGAGGGCAAGCTGCGCAAGTTCTCCCTGATCCCGACCTCCGAAGTGCCGCTCACCAACATGGCCCGCGACGAGATCTTCGACGAGCAGGAGCTGCCCATCAAGATGACGGCCCACAGCCCCTGCTTCCGTTCCGAAGCCGGTTCCTACGGTCGTGACACCCGCGGTCTCATCCGCATGCACCAGTTCGACAAGGTCGAGATGGTGCAGCTGGTTCACCCGGAAAAATCCTGGGAAGCGCTGGAAGAGATGGCCGGTCACGCCGAGAAGGTGCTGCAACTGCTGGAGCTGCCGTATCGCGTGATGGCGCTGGCCACCGGTGACATGGGCTTCTGCGCCGCCAAGACCTACGATCTGGAAGTCTGGCTGCCGGCCCAGAACACCTACCGCGAGATCTCCTCCGTCTCCAACTGCACCGATTTCCAGGCGCGCCGCATGCAGGCTCGCGTGCGTATCGACGGCAAGCCCCAGCTGCTGCACACCCTGAACGGCTCCGGCCTGGCAGTGGGTCGCACCCTGGTGGCCGTGATGGAGAACTACCAGCAGGAAGATGGCCGCATCGCCATCCCGGCTGCGCTGCAATCCTACATGGGTGGCCTGACCCACATAGGTTAAGCACACTCGCATCAACACAACGCCATGGCCATGCCATGGCGTTGTGCGTTTGGGCGCCGAATCCTCGTGCTGGCGCCGAAAAAAGTGCTTCATCCGGCCCCCGGCTGAACATTTAACACATTTTTATCAAGCATTGCGCAATCGTTTTTGTTAGACTGCGCCGCAATTTCGCAGGACACTTTTTCCTATGGTCTGGATTGATTACGCCATCATCGGCATCGTCGGTTTCTCCGCCCTCATCAGCCTGGTGCGCGGCTTCGTCAAGGAAGCCATGTCGCTCGTCACCTGGTTTATCGCCTTCTTCATCGCCAGCCATTTCTATCCCGATCTCGCCATCTACTTCACCTCGTTCAGCGACCCTCTGGTGCGCAACGGCCTGGCCATCGCAGCCCTGTTCGTGGCGACCCTGATCCTGGGCGGTGTGGTGAACTACGTGGTGGGTCTGCTGGTGGAAAAGACCGGCCTGTCAGGAACGGATCGGGTGCTCGGCATCTGCTTCGGCGCCATTCGCGGGGTACTGATCGTCAGTGCCCTGCTGTTTTTTATGGATACCTTCACCAGCCTCTCCCAGAGCGACTGGTGGGTGGCGTCCAAACTGGTTCCCGAGTTCAAGCCGGTGATCCAGTGGTTTTTCGGGTTCATGTTGAACTCGTCCAGTTTTCTTAAACAGGTATAGTGACTTCGAGGTAGCAAAGACATGTGTGGTATTGTCGGTATAGTTGGCACCACCCCCGTCAATCAGGCCCTCTACGACGCCTTGACGGTGTTGCAGCACAGGGGACAGGATGCCGCCGGGATCGTGACCATAGAGAGTGGAAACTTCCGGCAACGCAAGGCCAACGGCCTGGTGAAGGACGTGTTTGAAGTGCGCCACATGCAGCGTCTGCAAGGGAACATCGGCATAGGTCATGTCAGATATCCCACCGCAGGCAGCTCAAGTGCCGCTGAAGCCCAACCTTTTTACGTGAACTCCCCCTACGGCATGGTGCTGGCCCACAACGGCAACCTCACCAACGCCAAGGAGCTCAAGGAGCAGCAGTTCAAAGTGGCCCGTCGCCACATCAACACCACTTCCGATTCGGAAGTGTTGCTGAACGTGCTGGCCCACGAACTGGATCTGTGCGACAAGATGGCGCTGCGGCCGGAAGACATCTTCTCGGCGGTGCGCAAGGTGCACCAGCAGATCCGCGGTGCCTATGCCGTGGTCTCGCTGGTGATCGGTCACGGCCTCATCGGCTTTCGCGATCCCAACGGCATTCGTCCGCTGATCCTGGGGCGTCGGGCCGATGAACAGGGCCAGGTGGAGTACATGCTCGCCTCCGAGAGCGTGGCGCTGGACGCCATCGGTTTCGAGACGGTGCGTGACGTCGCCCCCGGTGAAGCCATCTACATCACAGAGCAGGGCCAGCTCTTCTCCGAGCAGTGTGCGGAAAACCCGCAGATGAGCTCCTGCATCTTCGAATACGTCTACTTCGCCCGTCCCGATTCGTGCATCGACAAGGTCTCCGTCTACGCAGCCCGCCTCAACATGGGTCGCAAGCTGGGCCGAAAGATTGCACGGGAGTGGGAAGATCTCGACGTGGATGTGGTCATCCCCATCCCGGAGACCTCCTGTGACGTGGCGCTGGAGATAGCCCACACCCTGGACCTGCCGTACCGTCAGGGCTTCGTGAAGAACCGCTACATAGGCCGTACCTTCATCATGCCGGGCCAGACCCAGCGCAAGAAGTCGGTGCGTCGCAAGCTCAATGCCATCAGCTCCGAATTCAAGGGCAAGAAGGTGTTGCTGGTAGATGACTCCATAGTGCGCGGCACCACCTCCGAGCAGATCATCCAGATGGCCCGTGAGGCAGGGGCGGCCAAGGTCTACTTCGCCTCGGCGGCACCGGAAATTCGCTTCCCCAACGTCTACGGCATCGACATGCCCACCGCCAACGAGCTGATCGCCCACGGTCGGGAAGTGGAAGAGGTGTGCAAGCTGATCGGTGCCGATGGCCTGATTTTCCAGGATCTGGAAGATCTGGAAGAGGCGGTGCGGGAGATCAACCCCGAGCTGCGTCACTTCGAGACCTCGGTGTTCAACGGTCACTACGTCACCTCGGACGTGGATCAATCCTATCTGGATCACCTCAACGCCCTGCGCAGCGACGACAACAAGGCGGTGCGTGAGTGGCAGGAAGGCACCAGCAATCTGGAAATTTTTAACGAAGGCAGTTAAACGTTTTCGCTTGATATGACAGATATGAGATGGGGGCCCCGGCCCCCATTGTCGTGTCCGGGCGGCGGGGCAGGGCTGTTATCTGCTTTAAAAATAAGCACTTATACCGCCAGGTGTGGGCAGTGGCGGCGGGATCCGCTAGCATGGGCAGCCGCGCGCCAATTGCGCCGCCGTATCAACCAGAACAGACGAGAATTCAGATGGATGACCTGCTAGCCCCCGTGCGCCAGTTTTTGCAGTGTGAGACCCCGGATGCCTGGGTGGAGATGGCGCGGGATCCCGCCTGGTTGCCGACTCTGCTCATCGATCACGCCAACTGTGAGAACAAGGCCGCCCTCACCGCCCACAGCCTGGTGCGGCGCTACTGCCTGCCCAAGGGCAAGCGCCATCTGTTGCCCAAGCTGGAATTTTATCGGGAGCTGGATGCCATCCCGGAGAAGGCGGAGATCCTGGGCAAGCGCAGCATGGGGGAGTCCGATCGCACCGTGTTCGAGGAGCTGGCCCGCAACCCGCTGCTGTTTCCCATGGTGCGGCTCATCCAGGAGGAGCTACACCACTTCGAGCAGGTACTGGAACTGATGGCCGCGCGCGGCATTCCCTATGGCCCCGTGACCGCCTCCCGCTATGCCCGCAACCTGATGCAGCATGTGCGTACCCACGAGCCTGCCACCCTGGTCGACAAGCTGATCATCGGTGCCTACATAGAGGCGCGCTCCTGCGAGCGCTTTGCCAGGCTGGCGCCTCATCTGGACGAGGAGCTGGGTCGCTTCTATGTCTCCCTGCTGCGCTCGGAGGCGCGCCACTATCAGGACTATCTGGCGCTGGCCGAGCAATACGCGGGGGAGGATATCAGCGAGCGGGTGGCTTATTTTGGCAAACTCGAAGCCGAGCTTATCCGCTCGCCGGATCCGCAGTTCAGGTTCCATAGCGGGCTGCCTGTCAGATCTGACAGTTGTTGACGCAAGAGGCTCTGCCTACCATGGCCATGTTCCTATTACGAGCGACGCATTCACTTTTGAGCGCAATTCCCGGCCCCTGAGCCGGGATTTTTTTACGCTTTTTCCAGCAGATGACGAAGAGGGCTGGCCGGTGCCGGGGTCGGCACCGGCCCGGGGATCAGCGGCGGTATTCGTTGTTGTAGTTCTGGATCAGACGGCGAGTCACCTCGTGCTGGGGATCGGCAAACACCTTGAGGGTCTTGCCACGCTCCACCACCCGTCCTTCGTGCATCACCAGCACCTCGTCGCTGATGTGGCTCACCACTCCCAGATCGTTGGCCACCAGCACATAGCTCAGCCCCATGGTCTCCTGCATCTCCAGCAGCAGGTTGATGATCTGGGAGCGCACCGAGATGTCCAGGGTGGAGAGTGCCTCGTCGGCTACCACTATTTTGGGGTTGAGAATGAGCGCACGGGCCAGCGCCACCCGTTGCTGCTGACCGGCGGAGAGCATCTGCGGATAGAAGAGGGCGTGATCCGGCAGCATGCCCACCATGCGCAGAGTCTGCACCACCTTGTCGTGACGCTCCTCGTCGCTCATCTCGGTGTTGAGCCGCAGCGGCGTCTCCAGGATCTGGCCGACCCGGATCTTGCGATTGAGCGAGGAGTTGGGGTCCTGGAAGATCATCCGCAGCAGCTTGCAGCGGGTCTGATAGTCGCCGTGGATCAGGGTCTGACCCTCGATGGCGATATCGCCACCGCTCGGCTCTATCATGCCCGCCAGGATCCGCGCCAGCGTGCTCTTGCCGGAGCCGGCCTCGCCGACGATGGCCAGGGTCTGGCCGACCTCGAGGTCAAACGAGAGCGGCTTGATGGCTTCGACCGCCTGACGCCGAAACAGGCCGGTGCGGTTCTGATAGGTCTTGCACAGGCCCCTGACCTGCAGCAGGGAGGGTTCGATCACTGTCCTGGCTCCTTGGTGGCAGAGCATGCGGCCACGGGCTGATAACGTCTTGGATTCATTTCTTCGGCTCTTCCATGTTCAGCGGGAAGTGGCAGCTGAACTGGTGACCCTTGACCTTGCTCATCAGCGGCGTCTGTACGCACTGCTTCTGGGCATAGGGACAGCGGGGGCCGAGCCGGCAACCAATGGGCAGGTGCTGCAGCGGCGGTATCACCCCGGGCAGGGTCTCGAGCCGCGACTTGTGGCGCACCAGCTTGTCAAAATCGGGAATGGACTTGAGCAGGGCATCGGTATAGGGGTGATGGGGAGAGGTCAGGATCTGCTCCCGGGTGCCCACCTCCACCATCTGGCCGCAGTACATCACGTTGATGGTGTCGGTCAGGTTGGCGATGGCCGCTATGTCGTTGCTGATGATGAGGATGGTGGTGTTGCCCAGCTTGTTCATCTTGTCCAGCAGCCGCAGGATCTGGGAGTGGGTGGTGGACTCCATGGCGCTGGTGGGTTCATCGGCGACCAGCAGGCGCGGCTTGTTGGCAATGGCCATGGCGATCATCACCTTCTGGCACATGCCGTCCGACAGCTCGTGGGGATAGGCGCGCATCACCTTGCGGTGATCCTTGACGCCGACTCTGTGCAGCAGGGCGATGGCCTTCTTCTTGCGCCACTGGAAGCGCTGCCAGAACTGGCCCTCGAACGAATCGGTCGGGATCGCCTCTTCCAGCTGGGTGCCTATCTCTTCGGAAGGGTCCAGACAGCTGATGGGGTCCTGGAAGATCATGGCGATCTCGCGACCCATGATCCGGCGTCGCTCCTTGGGGGCCATGGTCAGCAGATCCATGTCGTTGAAGCGCATCCGGTCGGCACGCACAGTCCAGTTGTCCTTCTGGATGCCGACGATCACCTTGGCCACCAGGCTCTTGCCCGAGCCCGACTCACCCACCAGGCCGCGGATCTCCCCCTCGGTCAGGGTCAGGCTCACCCTGTCCACCGCCTTGACCTTGCCCTGGGGCGTGTCGATCTCGATGGTGAGGTTGCGAATATCGAGCAAGGGCATCAGTTGCGCTCCTCATGAGGGTGTGGCACGGCGTGCTGCATCGGGGATATGCCGTCCTTGATGGTATAGAGCAACAAGATCATCAATCGTTCCCCTCTTTGAGTACTTCATGAATGCCTTCACCCACCAGCGATGGGTTGACCAGCACGCCGTACAGGAATGGACAGGGGCCAAGGGTGAACATGTCAATCTTGGGCAGAGAGCGCTGCATCAGTCGTTCCCCTCTTTGAGTGCTTCGCGAATGCCTTCACCCACCAGCGATGGGTTGACCAGCACGCCGTACAGGAATGGACAGGGGCCAAGGGTGAATATGTCAATCTTCGGCAGAGAGCGGTGCATCAGTCGTTCCCCTCTTTGAGTGCTTCGCGAATGCCTTCACCCACTAAATTGGTGACCAGCACGCTGAACAATATGGCCATGCCTGGCAGGGTCACTGTCCAGGGGGCGAGATAGATGAGATCGCTCGAATCGGCCAGCATGGCGCCCCATTCCGGCTGGGGCGACTGGGCGCCGAGGCCGAGAAAACCCACCGCCGAGATATCGAGAATGGCGGCGGAGAGGGTGCGGGTGGTCTGGGCGACCAGGGTCTCCACTATGTTCGGCAAAATGGCCAGACGCATGATCCGCAGCGGCGGCGAGCCGTCGAGGCGGCTGGCGATGATGTACTCCTTCTGCATCTCGGTATGGACCGCGTTGTAGGTCGCCCGGATGAAGGGAGGGATCAGCGCCAGCGTGATGGCGATCAGGGTATTGAACAGGCCAGGTCCCAGGATGGCGACCATGATGATGGCCAGCAACAGGGAGGGGATGGAGAGCAGGGTATCGAGCAGGTGGTGCAGTACGCTCGATTTCAGCCCCTTGCTCATGCCGCCCAGGATGCCGATGGTGGTACCGGCCACCATGGCGATCATCACCACCAGCAGGGCGTTGCCGAAGGTGAGCCGTGCCCCCGCCACCAGACGGGAGAGGATGTCGCGGCCCAGATCGTCGGTGCCGAGGAAGTAGTCGATGTTGCCGCTGTTGGCCCAGGAGGGGGCCAGCAGCAGACGGCCGCTGTGCTGCTCGTCGATGCCGTAGGGCACCACCAGGGGGCCGAACAGGGTGATGAGCAGCAGGATCACGAAGCACCAGAGTCCGCCCATGGCCAGCGGATTGCGGCGATAGGAGGCCCAGGTCTGCTCCAGCGGGGAGAGGATCTTGAGCTCGGGGTAGAGGTTATTCTTGTCTTGCATAGGATTCCTGGCTCCAGGTCATGCCATGAGCACGTTCAGTCTTGTTTTGCATAGAGTTCTTTGCGCCGCGCCGGATAGATGAGGGTGGTGAGCAGCTCGGTGCTGACGCTGATGAAGATGACGAAGCCGGCGACCACCAGGGTGGCCCCCCGGATGGCGGCGTAGTCCTGCAGGGCAATGCTGTTGATGAGCCAGCGGCCGATCCCGTGCCACTCGAACACCACCTCGGTGATCATGGCGGAGGTGAGCACGCTGCCCAGCTGCAGGCCGAGCAGCGGCAATACCGGCGGCAGGGCGTTCTTGAGACCATGGCGCCAGACGATCTGGCGGCGGGAGAGGCCACGGCTCGCCGCGGCCTTGATGTAGTTCTGCTTCATCACGTCGATCAGCGAACTGCGCACGTGACGGATCACCTCTGTGGTGGGCACCACAGCCAGCACCAGGGAGGGCAGGATCAGGTGGCGCAGGGCATCGTGCAGCGCCGCCTGGCGCCATGGCTCGTGGCTCATCAGCACGTCGAACACGGCTATGCCGGTGATGGAGGGCACGTCATAGAGCAGGCTGATCTGGCCAGAGGCGGGCAGCCAGCCCAGATCCAGCGAGAAGAACATCACCACCAGCAGCGCCAGCCAGAAGACGGGCACCGCATAACCGATGAGGCCGGCGGTCATGATGGAGAGATCCAGCGGCTTGCCCTGATAGAGCGCCGCCAGGGTGCCGAGCGGAATGCCCACCAGCAGCGAGATGGCAAAGGCGGCCAGACAGAGGATCAGGGTGGCCGGGAAGTAGTGGCGGATCTCCTCCAGCACCGGCAGGCCCGAGACGCTGGAGAGCCCCAGATCCCCATCCAGAATGCGGCGCAGGAAATCGGGATAACCACTCCAGAAGCTGGCCTGCTGACCGATGAGACGAAAGTCCAGCAGGTAGGCGACGAAGGTCAGCGCCAGCAGGGTAATGAGCAGCAGGTTGATGCGACGCAATATATAGAGAAACATGCTTACTCCCTGTGGGCTTGGTTGAAGACGGTGCCGCCAAAGGGCATCAGGGAGAGCCCCTGAATGTCGCTGCGACTGACCTGGGTGCGCAGGGCATGGGCCAGCGGGATGAGCGGCACCTGCTCGTTGAGCAGGCTCTGGGCGTAATAGTAGTTGCGCAGCCGGAACGCCAGCTGGGGCGTGGTGACCGCATCGTCCAGCAGTTGATCGAAGGCCGGGCTGCACCAGCGGCTGTAGTTGTTGCCGCGTTCGACGGCGGCGCAGCTCAGCAGCTGGCGAAAGAAGTTGTCCGGATCTGCGTTGTCGGCAATCCAGCCAGAGAGCAGGCTGTCATATTGGCCCTGAGCGAGGCGGGCCTCGATGACGGGCCACTCCTGCTGCACGATTTTCAGCTTGATGCCTATCCTGGCCAGATCGTTTCGCATCAGCTGGGCTGTCTTGAGGGCATCCGGGTTGTAGGGGCGTGAGCCTGGCTGCACCAGCACCTGCATCTCGAACCCCTGCTCGAACCCCGCCTCCTTGAGCAGCTGGCGCGCCCGCTTCAGATCAGGCTGGCGCATCGGCAGGGAGGGATTGTAGCCCCAGGAGAGGGGCGGCAGCAGGCTGTTGGCGGCCTGGCCCGTCTCGAAATAGACCGCCTGCAGCAGGTTGTCTATGTTGATGGCGCTGGCGATGGCCTGACGCACCTGTACCTTGTTGAACGGCGGCTTGCGGGTGTTGAGGGCCAGGAAAGCAACGTTCATGCCGGATTGCACCGACAGGCTGAGATCCGGGTCCGTGTCGATCACCGACAGCTGGCTGGCGGACGGGGTGCTCATCACGTCGCACTCGCCGGTCAGCAGCTTGGCGAGCCGCTTGGAAGACTTGGGGGTGATGTCGTAGATGAGCTGCTCTATCTTGGCCTCGCCGCCCCAGTAACCGGGATGGCGCAAGTAGCGCACGTACTCGTTGTGGCGATACTCCTTGAAGCTGAACGGGCCTGTGCCGATGGGACGGCTGTCGAGCAGGGCCGGGGTGCCGGCTTTTTGCAGCTGGCCGGCATACTCGGCGGAGAGCACTATGGCGTAGTCGCTGGCCAGGGTGGCGAGGAAGGAGGCATCCGGTCGATTCAGCTCGAACACCACCTGCTCTGGCCCCTTCTTGTAGACCCGCTTGATCAGCTGATCCAGCCCCAGGCTGTAGAAATAGGGATACTCGCCGCCGGAGACGTCGTGATAGGGGTGCTGCTTGTCCAGCAGGCGCTGCCAGGTGAACAGCACGTCATCGGCGTTGAAGGTGCGCGAGGGGTTGAACCAGGAGGTGTGATGAAAGGTCACGCCCTTGCGCAGGGTCAGGGTGTAGAAGAGGCCATCCTCGCTCAGGGTCCAGCGGGTGGCGAGTCCCCCCTCCAGCGCCAGTGTGTTGGGGTTCACTTCCAGCAGGCGATCGTAGAGCGGGCGCGAGCTGGCATCCAGGGTCACCCCCGAATTGGACACCTGGGGATTGAAAGTCTGGGGCGAGCCTTCCGCACAATAGATGAGACCCGTCCTGGAAGCGTCGTCCTGTTTCTGACAACCGGTAACCAGCACCAGCAATCCAAGCAGCAAGGGTTTGAACATTCTCATTGTAGAACCATGTTTTTATACGAATGTGCCAGCGTCAAGGCTGGCGAGTTGCGGGAGTCGGTCTGAACCTGGCTGCCCCGGGTATTAATCTGCATCGTTGTCACTGTCCAGCAACCGGTATTGGCGCAGCCTGCCACGAAACGGGCGATAGCGCAGGGCCGGCACCCGAGCTGGTATCGGCCTGAACCTGGCTGCTCCGGGCATTAATCTGCATCGTTGTCACTGTCCAGCAACTGGTATTTGCGCAGCATGCCGCGAAACTGGTGATAGCTCAGGGCCAGCAATTGAGCGGCTTTGCGCTGATTATACTGGGATTGCTGCATGGCTTGCTTGAGTAAATTTATCTCGTACTCCGCCACCGCGTGTTTGAGATCCAGCGGCAGGGCGGGAGGGGCCTGGGTGGTCAGCTGGGTGGGCTCCTCGAGGGTCGCGGCCAGACTTGCCTGGGGACGGGGGCGCCAGGGGGAGTCGAACGGATTTAGCACCAGCTCGGACAGCGGCAACTGGGGGTTGCCCTGGCGGTAGATGCTGCGCTCCACCACGTTTTTCAGCTCCCGCACGTTGCCGGGCCAGGGGTAATCTTGCAGCAACTGGGTCGCCTTGCGGGAGAAACCGGCAAACAGCGGATAACCCAGCTCCCGGGTCATGCTGTGGGCAAAATGCTCCGCCAGCATCAAGATATCCTCCCGCCGCTCCCGCAAGGGGGGCAGGGTAATGACATCGAAGGCCAGCCTGTCCAGCAGGTCGTGGCGAAAGTCCCCTCTGTCGGCCAGTGCCGGCAGATCCTCGTTGGTGGCGCACACCAGCCGCACATCCACCTTGAGAGCCTTGGCCCCGCCCACCCGCTCAAACTCGCCGTATTCGATGACCCGCAGCAACTTCTCCTGCACTCGGGCGCTGGTGGTGGCCAGCTCGTCGAGGAAGAGGGTGCCGCCATCGGCGCGCTCGAAGCGGCCCTGATGGCGCTTGGCGGCGCCGGTGAAGGATCCCGCCTCGTGACCAAACAGCTCTGTCTCCAGCAGGCTCTCGCTCAGGGTGGCGCAGTTGATGGTGACAAAGCTTTGATCCCAGCGCGCCGAGAGATAATGTAGGCGATGGGCGATCAGCTCCTTACCGGTCCCGCGCTCGCCGATGATCAGCACGGGTTTGCGCAGCGGGGCGAGCCGTGAGGCCTGCTCAATGATCTCGAGAAATGCGTTGGATTCCCCCAACAGGCTTTCCGTGGCCGTGGTCATAGTGATCCCTGTCCGTTGTAAAAGCTGGTCAATCTTACCAAAAGTTGGTGATTCTTATCATCATTTGTGTGGGCTGTCTTGAAACTCGATGCATGAGCCCCATATAAATCAACAAGTTAAATTCTGTTCCAGATTGGCACACAAGTTGCCATTGTCAATGGAGAAACAACGTATGCCAACCACAGGAGTTCTATCATGAGTATTTTTTCCCGTCTGGCCGACATCATCAATTCCAACCTGACGGCCCTGCTCGACAAGGCAGAAGATCCCCAGAAGATGGTGCGCCTGATCATCCAGGAGATGGAAGACGAACTGGTGAAGGAGCGCTCCAATCTGGCCCGCTTCCTCGCCAGCCAGAAAGAGATCGGCCGTCAGGTCAACCGTCATCAGGAGCGGGTTGACGAGTGGCAGGGCAAGGCCGAACTGGCGCTGGCCAAGGGCCGTGAAGATCTGGCCCGCGCGGCTCTTATCGAGAAGAAGAAGCAGACCGAGCTGGCCGAGACGCTCTATCGCGAGCAGCAGGCGGTGGACAGCGGCATCGACAAGCTGGGTGACGAAATACGTCAGCTGGAAGCCAAGCTGGAAGATGCCCGTAGCCGTCAAAAGGCGATGGCCATTCGCACCGAAGCGGCCAGCAGCCGCCTCAATGTGCAGAGTCAGGTCGCCCGTGGCGACAGTCAGGCGGTGGTCAGCAAGTTCGAGCGCATGGAGCGTCGCATCGACGAGATGGAGGCCCGCGCCGATCTGGGGCAGTCCGACAAGGCACTGGCCCAGCAGTTTGCCGAGCTGGAAGTCGACGATCAGATAAGCAAAGAGCTCGAGGCCATGCGTCAGAAGCTGGGCCAGGGCGAAGGCAAACAGGGAGAGTAATAGATGGAAGATCTGCTGGGCGTATTGATGGTCCCCATGGTGGTTTTCATGGTGGTGGTAGCCCCCATCTGGCTGGTGCTGCACTACAGAGCCAAGGGGCGGATAGGCGTCGGCCTGGCCGATAGCGAGCGGGAACAGTTGCAAGGGCTGCTGGTGCGGGCCGAGAAGATGCAGGAGCGGGTTGGGGCGCTGGAGTCCATTCTGGACGCGGAAGTGCCGGGCTGGAGGAACAAGGTATGAGTCCATCGAATCGGGAGGGGCGCAATCTCTATCGCGACCCTCAGCGTGGCAAGATAGCGGGCGTCTGCGCCGGCCTTGCCGACTACTTCGGGGTGGAGACCTGGATAGTGCGGTTGCTGGCCATCAGCGGCCTCATCTTCGCCGGCTTCATTACCTTCACCGCTTATATTGCCGCCTGGTTTCTGCTCGACAAGCGGCCGGTCACTCTCTATGAAAACGAAGAGGGAGAGTTTGCCGATGTGCGGATGAAGGCGCGCAGCTGGCAGGCTGGTGTCACCCCTCATCAGGCGCTGGGCCGCATCGCACAGGAGCTAGATACCCTGGAGCCGAGATTGCAGCGCATCGAGAAGCTGGTGACCTCCAAGGAGTTCACCCTGCAGCGGGAGTTCAGCAAGCTGTGACCTCTGGCCCGGGCCTCGCCGATTGAGCTAGGCCCCTCTCTTGAACGGGATCCCAAGACCCGACATGGCGGGCACACCTGAAACCGACGATCGAATTGAGGGATTGAACAAGCCTTGATACGCAACACACTGGAACAAAAGTGGTCGCTCTTGCAGCACAGGGCCACAGACGTGGTGAACCGGGTACGGGATCGCCATCTGCGGCTGGCAGTGACCGGCCTCTCCCGCAGTGGCAAGACCGCCTTTATCACGGCGCTGGTCAACCAGCTGGAACACGCGGCCATCGATGGCCGTTTGCCGTTGTGGGATGCCCTGCGTCAGGGGCGCATTCTCGGCGCCCGCCGGGTGCCACAGCAAAATGCCCATATTCCCACCTTTGCCTACGAGCGCGGCCTCGACGCCCTGTTCGGTGATCCGCCCGCCTGGCCCGAGCCCACCCGCGGGGTGGCCGAGGTGCGCCTCGAAATTCGCTATCGCACCCGCCATCCCCTGCGCAAGCACCTGGGTGAGATCTCCACCCTCTATGTGGATCTGGTAGATTACCCGGGGGAGTGGTTGCTGGACTTGCCGCTACTGGAACTCAGTTACGAGCAGTGGAGCGAGCAGGTGCGCGACCAGTTGCGCCGCCCCGAGCTGCAGGCGCTTGCCGCTGGCTGGCTGGCCCCGGAATGGCAGGCTATGCAGCCTTTTGAAGAGCGACCGGTCGCACAGCTTGCCGAGCGCTACACCGACTACCTGCACGCCTGCAAGCGGGAGCTGGGGCTGCACCTCATCCAGCCTGGTCGCTTCGTGCTGCCGGGGGAGTATGCCGGTGCGCCCCTGCTGCAGTTCGTGCCCTGGGTGTGGGAGCCGCCAGTTGGCGAGCCCGCCGATGGCACCCTCTACGCCACCCTCAAGCAGCGCTTCGAGCAGTACAAGCAACACCTGGTACAGGGCTTTTATGAGCAGCATTTTGCGGGGTTCGATCGCCAGATAGTACTGGTGGACTGCCTGCAGCCCCTCAACGCCGGCGCGGCCAGTTTTGGCGACATGCAGCAGGCCATCGCCCGCATCATGGAGAGCTTCGCCTATGGCAAGAGCAACTGGTGGCGCCGGCTCTTCTCGCCGCGTATCGACAAGCTGCTGTTTGTGGCGAGCAAGGCCGATCATGTCACCCCAGAGCAGCACGGCCCCCTGGTCTCTTTGCTCCAGCATCTGGTGCGCAGCGGTCGGGGTCAGGCGCGCTTTGAGGGGATCACCACTGAGTGTCTGGCGCTCGCCGCCATCAAGGCGACCGAGGTGGGCAAGGGGGTGGCCAATGGCCGTGAGTTTCCCGCCATCCGTGGTACCAGCCTCGCCGGCGAGCCGTTGCTGCTGTTTCCGGGAGAGGTGCCGCCCCATATCCCGCCCGCGCAATGGTGGAACAATCAGGGCTTCGATTTTCAGGCGTTTCGCCCCCTGCCCATGAGCGCCCATCAGGCGCTGCCCCATATCCGGCTCGACGCGGCGCTGGAGTTTCTGCTCGGGGATCACCTCGAATAACCCAGGCTGTGCGGCAATGCAGGCAAGGCATAGCTGCACGGCCGCGTAGAGGAGCAAGCAAAAAGATGAACGATCAGAAAAAACCGACGGTGGCCGAACCGGCCCCGCTGCAGGGCAAGGTGATCCTGGAGCCCGCCTTGACGGTGGCCAGCGACGAGCGACCGCCTGCACCTGCCCAGCGGCTGGAAGAGGCGAGTTTCGAGCGCCTCGACGAGCTGGAGGCATTCACCGAGGTGGAGCCCGCCCTCACCATCAAGCCGCGCCGGCGGCACCGGCTGCTTGGCTGGGGACTGGGGGCGGTTGGCCTGTTGTCGCTGGGCCAGTATGGCGCCTTTCTCTACGACCAGTTGCTCACCACCCCGCTCTGGGGCAGCGCCTGGTTGCTGGCCTCCGGTCTGGTGGCCGTGGGCACGGCAGGTGTGGTGGGGCGCGAGTGGCTGCGGCTGCGCACCCTCAAGCGGCGCCAGGATGTGCGCTCCCGGGCCGACGATCTGCTGGCCCGTCAGGGCGTCGGGCAGGGGCAGGCTTTTTGCGAGGCGCTCGCCGAGAAGAGTGGCGACAAGGGGCGGGAGGGGTATCGCAATTGGCTGTCCCAGCTCGACGAGAGTCACAGCGATCGGGAAGTGCTGACCCTCTACAGTCAGCTGGTGCTGACCGAGCGGGACAAGCTGGCCCAGGCGCGGGTGGCCAAATGGTCGGGGGAGGCCGCCGTGCTGGTGGCCCTGAGCCCGCTCGCCACCGTCGACATGATGCTGATGCTGTGGCGCAACCTGCGGATGATCGAGGACATCGCCGACGTCTACGCCATCGAGCTCGGCTACTGGAGCCGCATCCGCCTCATTCGGCAGGTGTTTCGCAACATGCTCTATGCCGGGGCCACCGAGCTGGTGACCGAGGTGGGGATGGATCTGCTGGGGGCAGAGTTCGCCGCCAAGCTCTCCGCCCGCGCCGCGCAAGGGGTGGGGGCGGGTCTGCTCACCGCCAGACTCGGGTTGCGCACCATGGAGGCGTGCCGCCCGCTGCCCTGGTGCGCGGACGAGAAGCCCAGGCTCGGCGAGCTGCGCAAGCGGCTGATCGGCCAGCTGGCTGGCTATCTCAACAAGGGGTGACGGGCCGGGCCTCGATTGTGGTTGTCACAAATTATTTACAATTGTCAACCGCAGCCGACCCAGGGGTCGGCTGCTTTTTTAGGGGACAAACCGTTACAGTGATCCCATCAGTCAAACGTGAGTCGCCGCTGCTTGGGTTACCGGGCGGGCAGACAGGATGGAACCCTTAATGGCAAGTCTCTACACAGCACACCAGCCGGACCCTCAGGGCCTCATCCAGTACACGGATGAGGAGCACGGCACCTGGCAGATCCTGATCGAGCGTCAGCTCGCGGCGCTGGAAGGCAAGGCGTGTGACGACTATCTGGCTGGCTTGACCCGCCTCAATCTGCCCCTGGATCGCATCCCCCAGCTGGCCCAGATCAACGCCGTGTTGCAACCCGCCACCGGCTGGTCGGTGGCCGCCGTGCCTGCGCTTATCTCGTTCGATCGCTTCTTTGCCCTGCTGGCCAACCGCCAGTTTCCAGTGGCCACCTTCATTCGCCGCCGGGACGAGCTCGACTATCTGCAAGAGCCCGACATTTTTCACGAGATCTTCGGCCACTGCGCCATGCTGACCAACCCGGCTTTTGCTCACTTCACCCATGTCTATGGCCAGCTCGGCCTGCAGGCGGGCAAGGAGGATCGCGTCTTTCTGGCGCGGCTCTACTGGTTCACCGTGGAGTTTGGCCTGCTCAATACCCCTGCCGGGCTGCGCATCTACGGCGGCGGCATTCTCTCCTCCATCGGCGAGACCGCCTATGCCCTCGGCGGTCAGCCGGTGCTGCAACCCTTCGACCCCATAGAAGTGCTGCGCACCCCGTATCGCATCGACATCATGCAGCCCACCTATTTCGTGCTGCCCGAGCTGGCCGATCTCTACCGTCTGGCGGAGCAGGACATCATGGCCATGGTGTCCGATGCCCGCCGGCTGGGGTTGCGTCCGCCCCGCTTTGCCCCCGCCGGCGGCAAACAGGCGAGCTGAATTGAACAGACCTATTTCGTTATCCGATCCCCATTGATGAACAAGGAGAAACCCATGTCCGAACTGGCAAGCCAGCAGTGTGAAGCGTGCCGCGCCGATGCCCCCAAGGTGAGCGAACAGGAACTCGCCGAGTTGATGCAGCTTATCCCCGACTGGCAGCCGCTGGTGGTGAAAGGGGAGCTGCAGCTGAGGCGCGAATTCACCTTTCGCAACTTCAAGGAGGCGCTGGCCTTCACCAACCGCCTGGGCGAGCTGGCGGAGGCGGAATTCCATCACCCCGCCATTCTGACTGAGTGGGGCAAGGTGACCGTCAGCTGGTGGACCCACAAGATAGGCGGCTTGCATCGCAACGACTTCATCATGGCGGCGCGCACCGATCAGCTGATCAAATAAACGCCAGAAGATGACTCGGGCCTGTCCGGCGAAAGCGGGGCGGGCCCGCATTTTTATGGGCTGGCGCTCGCACTGGCGGGATCGAGTCTGTATTATCCGGTCATTCATAGAGTTAGCTAGGAAGTGTGTCCCGAATGCGTCTTGAAGTTAGCTGTGAAGACCGCCTGGGCCTGACCCGGGAACTGCTCGACCGTCTGGTGGAGCACAACATCGATCTGCGCGGCATCGAAATCGATACCTCAGGCATCATCTATCTCAACTTTCCCGAGCTGGAGTTTCGTGATTTCCAGCACCTGATGCCGGAGATCCGCCGCATTCCCGGCGTCTATGACGTCAAGACCATCCCCTACATGCCCTCCGAGCGCGAGCACCACGAGATTGAGGCCCTGCTCAAGGCGCTGCCGGATCTGGTCTTCTCCCTCGATGCCAAGGGCAAGGTGACCCAGGCCAACCAGTCAGCCCTCACTACCCTGGCCCTGCCGGTGGAGGAGATACGCGGCGTGGCGCTCGGTTCACTGGTCAAGGGTTTCTCTTTCAGCCGCTGGCTGGAGGCGAGCGAGATCAAGCCGCAGACCTGCAAGCTCAGCTTCAATGGCGAAGAGTATCTGGCGGACCTGATGCCGCTGTTCGTGGCCGAAGAGAAGGGCCGTCAGGCCCTGGCCGGCGCCGTGGTGGTTCTCAAATCTGCCCGTCGGGTCGGCATGCACTTCAGCGCGCTGCACGCGGTGGAAGTGGGGGGCTTCGAGCACCTGCAGGCCGAGAGCCAGAAGATGAAGCAGGTACTGACGGAGGCGAGCAAGCTGGCGATGCAGGACGCACCGCTGCTCATCGTCGGCGAGACCGGCACCGGCAAGGAGCTGCTGGCCCGCGCCTGCCACGGCGCCAGCCTGCGCTCCAGCCACCCCTTCATGGCCCTCAACTGCGCCGCCATGCCGGACAACGTGGCCGAGAGCGAGCTGTTTGGCTACGCCCCCGGCGCCTTTGGCAACAACACCGAAGGCAAGCGCGGCGTGCTGGAGCTGGCCAGCGGCGGCACCCTGATGCTGGACGAGATCGGCGACATGTCACCCCATCTGCAGACCAAGTTCCTGCGGGTGTTGCAGGACGGGGTGTTCCGCCGGGTGGGTGACGAGCAGGAGGTGAAGGTCAATGTGCGCTTCATCTGCACCACCCAGAAGCAGTTGCTGGATCTGGTGCACGACGGCAAGTTCCGCGAAGATCTCTACTATCGCCTCAACGTGCTGAGCCTCGCGTTGCCACCCCTGCGCGAGCGCAAGGCGGACATCATGGCGCTGGCCCAGCAGTTCGTCTCCCGCTTCGCCAGCGAATTGCAGCGGCCGCGCCCGCGCTTTACCCGCAACATGGCCGAGTACCTGACCGCCTACCGCTGGCCCGGCAACGTGCGCCAGCTGCGCAACTGCCTCTACCGGGCCATGACCTTGCTGGAAGGGGACGAGATTGGGCCGGAGCACGTCGACTTGCCGGTGGCGGCCGATGCCATGCCGCTGATCGACGAGTGGTTCGAAGGGGGTCTGGACGAGGCGGTGAAGCGCTTCGAGAGCCGGCTGCTGGAGCGGCTCTATCCGGCCTTCCCCTCCACCCGTCAGCTGGCCAAACGGCTGGGGGTGTCGCACACCGCCATCGCCAACAAGTTGCGCGAATACGGGATCAGCAAGAAGTAAGTCGATGAATGCAGGTAGGATCTTGGGGCTCACACCAGGGTGGGCCCCTGCCATTGTTGCGACATTTAGTGACGTATGTGCTTGTTCTGTTGGCGGTGCCTTGTCATGCTGCTGATAAGCTCAATACTACTCCTATCCGGCTCACCCTTCCTGGGCGTCAGGCCTTCGCGGGCGCTGGCGTGGGCATAAGCGCAGGCACGATGCACTCTCTTTCACTGGTTCGAATCCTGGCGTGGTTGACGCCGCTGATCTGTTCGCTGGCCTTCGCCACCGAGCCTGTTCTCCCCACCTCTGCCGAGGTGCGTGCCGAGCAGGTACGCCAGACGGTCCTCGACATACTGAGCTATACCCGCTGGCCGACCGAGCCCGCTGAGCTGCGCCTGTGCATCACGGCGCCGACCGAATATGCCACCGCCCTCTTTTCCATCAAGCAGCAAGCCAATGGCCGGCCGGTCAGCGTCCATCGCTACGACGTGGATGATGAGGCGCTGGGGCGGCGCTGTGACGTGCTCTACCTGGGGATATTGGCGCCGGAGCGGCGGCTGCCCCTGTTCCAGCGGCTGCGGGAACACCCCATTCTCAGCATCAGCGAGCAGAGCGCCGAGTGTGTCGCCGACGCCGTGTTCTGCCTGCGGGTCGGGCTGGATCGCGTGCGGTTCCGGGTCAATCTGGATGCCCTGGCCAGGAGCGGGGTGCGGGTGCATCCTGCCGTGCTCAAGCTGGCCAAGGCGGATGAGGAGACACCATGATAGGGCTCTTTCGTCCACCGACCCAGCGGCTCACCTTGCGACAGAGTCTGGGACGCACCCACCTGGTGACGTCCCTGACCGCTGTCTGTATGGCCGGTGTGCTGCTGACCGGTATCGCTCTGCTGGCCTTGCGCCTCTACGCGGATCACAACCTGGAGCTGGTGGCCCGCGCCATCAGTTACACCAGTGAAGCGGCCGTGGTGTTCCATGACGAAGAGGCCGCCAAGGAGGCGCTGCAAGCCATAGTCATCCATGAGGATGTGGCGCAGGCCAGCATCTATCTGCCCACGGGTCAGCCGCTGGCAAGCTGGCGTCGGGCCATGAGCACCCCCTGGTCTGGGCTGGAGCAGTATCTGGCCAGGCTCATACTGCCGGGCCCGGTCGATCAGCCCATGATGCGGGGCGGGGTGGAGATAGCCCGCATCCATCTGGTCGGCCACGGCCAATATCTGCTGCTGTTCCTGCTGCAAACCCTGCTGGCCATGCTGGTCTGTCTCATCCTCAGTGCGCTGGGGGCGCTCTACGTGGCGCGCTGGATGCAAAACTCCCTGACTGTGCCACTCAAGGAGCTGGCGCAGGTGGCCCACAGTGTAAGCCGTCGACGCATCCTGGCCATGCGGGTCCCCGAGGCGCATATCGCCGAGCTGCACGAGCTCGGTCAGGACTTCAACTCTCTGCTCGACGAGCTGGAAGCCTGGCAGGCTCATCAGCGGCGGGAGAACGCCAGCCTGCTGCACCGGGCCACCCACGATGCCTTGACCGGCCTGCCCAATCGTGCTCTTTTTGAGGCTCGTCTGGATCAAGCCGTGACCACGGGTCGCTTGCATGAAGAGCGTTTCGCACTGCTCTACCTCGATTGTGATCGCTTCAAGCAGATCAACGATACCCTGGGCCATGCCGCCGGGGATGACGTGCTGATCGCCTTGGCCAGACGGGTACAACATCAGCTCAGGCCGATGGATCTGGTATGTCGGCTGGGGGGAGACGAGTTCGCCATCCTGTTGACTCCTGTGTTGCAAGAGAGCGAGGCGCAGGATGTGGTATCCCGCATCCAGCAGGCCATGGCCGACCCCGTGGTGCTGGGGGATGGTCGCCAGCTGGTGGCGGCCATCAGCATAGGCACGGCCCTCTATCCGGAGCAGGGGCTGACCGCTGGCGAGCTGTTGCAGCAGGCCGACAACGCCATGTACCAATCCAAGCGGCTGCGTCGGGAGCTTGCACTCCATGACCAGCTGGAATTCGATGTTTCTGCAGAGGAAAAATAACAATGAAGATCCATGTCCTGATGAAAACCGGCCTGATCGGCCTGCTGTTGAGCGTGCTGGTGGGCTGTCAAAGCGCCCCCCACGGCCTGACGGCAGAGCAGATCGCCGTACTCAAGGAGCAGGGCTTTCGCCTGACCGATGAGGGTTGGACTCTGGACTTCTCCAACCGGGTGCTGTTTGCCAACAACGTGGAGGCCCTCAACCCCAAGACCCGTGTCCTGGTGGAAAAGCTGGGCAAGACCTTGCTGGGTGTCGGCCTGAACAAGGCGCGCATCGACGGTCACACCGACTCCAACGGGCCTGAGCTCTACAACGATCAGCTCTCCCTGAAACGGGCGAAATCGGTGGCCGAGGTGCTGGTGTCGGTCGGCATGCAGCCGGCCAACCTGGACATCCGTGGTCGCGGTGAGCGGGATCCGGTGGCAGACAACAAGACCGCTGCCGGGCGGGCCGAGAACCGCCGTGTTGCCATCGTCATCAGCAACGAATAAGCCGGTTGTGTGGATAAAAAAAGAGCGCCTGATGGCGCTCTTTTTTGTGGCTCTGGCATTTACTGCTCGAGCTTCTCGCGGTCGTGGTGACTGCGCAGGCGGATGTTGATCATCTCCACCGTCAGCGAGAAGGCCATGGCGAAGTAGATGTAACCCTTAGGAATGTGCAGATCCATGCCCTCGGCCATCAGCGCGAAGCCGACCAGGGTGAGGAAGGAGAGGGCCAGCATCTTGATGGTGGGGTGATGATCGACGAAGTCACCTATGGCCTTGGCGGCGAACATCATGATGAAGACGGCGATCATGATGGCCAGCACCATGACGGGCACGTGATCCGCCATGCCTACGGCTGTGATGACAGAATCCAGGCTGAAGACGATGTCGAGGATGGCGATCTGGATCAGGGTGCTGACGAAGCCGGACGCAACCGCGATTGAGCCTTCTGGCTCCGCCGCCCCTTCCAGGGTGGCGTGGATCTCGTGGGCACTCTTGCCGATGAGGAACAGGCCCCCCAGCAGCAGGATGAGATCGCGACCCGAGATGGCCTCACCCAGCACGGTGAACAGCGGCTCGGTCAGGCGCATCACCCAGGCGAGCGACAGCAGCAGCAGGATGCGGGTGCCCATGGCGAGGCCCAGACCCAGGATCCGCGCCTTCTGGCGTTGCGCCTCCGGCAGGCGGGCGACCAGGATGGAGATAAAGATAATGTTGTCTATGCCCAGCACGATTTCGAGCAGGGTCAGGGTCGCGAGCGCAACCCAGGCAGAGGGATCAAGAACCCATTCCAGCATGATTGAACCTTGGTTAAAAAATTGAAGCAGCGCATTCTAGCAGGCGCAACATGGCTTGTCCCAGCGCCTTGAAAAGATAAAATGGTGGGCGATTTGAGGGAGAAATCTATGTTTCGTTTAGGACTCATCATTAACCCGGTTGCCGGCATTGGCGGCGCGGTCGGTCTCAAGGGCAGCGATGGCGTGGTCGCCGAGGCGATGGCGCTGGGCGCCGTGCCCAGGGCGCAGGAGCGGGCACGGCAAGCCCTGCTGCCCCTGTGCGATCTCGCCGACTCATTCGAGTTGCTGACGGTCGCAGGCGAGATGGGCGCCGATCTCGCGAAATCGCTCCAGCTGCCTTGCCGCATCGTCTATCGGCCAGCAGCCGGCACCACCACGGCGGCCGATACCCGCGCCGCCGTCGAGCGGATGCGCGAGGCGGGTGTCGACCTGTTGCTGTTCGCCGGTGGCGATGGCACGGCGCGCGACATCTGCGCGGCAGTGGGGGAGTCGTGCCATGTGCTCGGCATCCCGGCGGGCTGCAAAATTCACTCCGGCGTGTATGGCGTCACCCCGGCCGCCAGCGGTCGGGTGGTGGCGCGGATGATCGCCGGCGAATTGCTGAGCCTGGTGGATGCCGAGGTGATGGACATAGACGAGGAGGCGTTTCGGGCTGGCAAGGTGCGGGCTCGCCATTACGGCCAGATGCTGGTGCCCGGCGATCTGCGCTATGTGCAGGCGGTCAAGCAGGGAGGGCGGGAGTCCGAGGAGCTGGTGCTGGCGGATCTTGCCGCCGGTGTGGTCGAGCAGATGGAGCCCGACACCCTCTACCTGATGGGGTCGGGCAGCACGGTCGCCGCCTGCATGGCAGAGCTAGGCCTGGAAAATACCTTGCTCGGTGTGGATCTGGTGGAAAACGGCCGGCTTATCGGGCAGGATCTGTCCGCCGCCGAGATCCTGACCCGGATCCGCGGTCGTCACTGCCGGCTGATCATTACCCTGATCGGCGGACAGGGACATCTGTTCGGGCGCGGAAATCAGCAATTGAGTCCAGAGGTGATCCGGGCTGTCGGGCGGGACCAGATCCAGGTCCTGGCCACCAAGGCCAAGTTGGCAGCCCTCGCGGGCAGGCCGCTGCTGGTGGACACCGACGACCCGGCACTGAACCGGTCGTTAAGTGGTTATCTGCGCATAACCACGGGATACAAGGATCAGGTCATCTACCCGGTGGCCAACCCGGAATAGGGCATCAAGGATGCGGCTGGCCTGGCGCCAGAGAGCCGTGATCAACCGGATCGCGGTTCCACTCCCCCGAATTATTTTGCCGGCAATTTTTTGCCAGCCACTCTGAAAATGAGGCTGCGTTACATGACGATTCATGATTTTGAGCACAAGTTGTTGGGACTGATAGACAGCATGGTGGCCACGGCGACCGAAGATGAGCTGTTTGCGGGGGGCTATCTGCGCGGCCACATCTCGCTGGCGGTGGCGCGCGCCGAGCTGGAGGGCAAGAACCTGGTGCGGGATGTGAAGAGCTATGTGCTGCGCAGCCTGAACGAGGCCATTCTGGAGGGTGAGCTCTCCGAAGAAGATGAGAAGCTGGTACAGGCAATGTGGATTCGTTTGCAGCAACAAGCAGAAGCTTGATCGGATACACATTTCAAACAGAAGTTTGAGTTTATTCTTCCCTGAAGTTAGTGAAAGGTTAATAATAAGTTTCGCCTTTTGTTTCAGGGATTAAACTATGGCCTCCTCATCACGTATTGCCAACAAACTGCCGCTCGAGATGCTCTATCACTGGGAGCGGCAGTGTCCTGACCGAGTCTACCTTCGTCAAACCATCAACCGCGAATACGTCGACTTCACCTGGGGTGAAGTCGCCGACGAGGCGCGCCGCATGGTGACGGCACTGCGTCATCTGGGGCTGGTGCCCGGTGACAAGGTGGCCCTGCTCTCCAAGAACTGCGCCCAGTGGTTCATCGCCGATCTGGCCATGCAGATGGGGCAGTATGTGAGCGTGCCCATCTACCCGACCGCCAACGTCGACACCATCGAATATGTGCTGCGCCACAGCGAGGCCAAGGCGATCTTCGTCGGCAAGCTGGATGACTGGAAGAGCCAGGAGGCCGGCGTGCCCGCCGATCTGCTGCGCATCGCCTTGCCCTATGAGACCATGCCCGCCAGCCATCAGTGGGACGATCTGCTGGAGGCGCACGAGCCCATTGCTGACAGCCCGGCGCAGGTGCCGGACGCCCTGCTGAGCCTGGTCTACACCTCGGGCAGTACAGGCAAGCCCAAGGGCGCCATGCTGAGCGTCGAGCGTTATGCCTGGTCGTGCGAGAAGCTGGTGGAGGCGGTGGGGCTGACCGCCGCCGATCGCGGCTTCTCCTATCTGCCGCTCGCCCACATCACTGAGCGGGTCTACATCTATGGTGGCAGCCTGTTCAGCGGCGCCACCATCGCCTTCCCCGAATCCCTCGACACCTTTATCGATGACGTCAAGCGTTGCCGTCCTACCGTCTTTATCTCTGTGCCCCGGCTGTGGGCCATGTTCCGCATCAAGATCCACGAGAAGTTGCCCCAGAAAAAGCTCGAGCTGCTGCTCAAGATCCCGTTTGTCTCGGGTCTCATCAAACGCAAGTTGCAAAAGGGGCTGGGGCTGGATCAGGCGCGGGTGCTGGGCTGCGGCTCGGCGCCAGTGTCGCCGGCCCTGCTGCAGTGGTACTACAGCATAGGTGTCAATATCACCGAAGCCTGGGGCATGACCGAGAACCACGCCTTCTCCACCCTCAACTGTCCGTTTCGCGCCGACAAGATAGGCACGGTCGGCAAGGCGGGGCCCGGGGTCGAGATCCGCATCTCGGATGAGGGGGAGATCCTCTGCCGTTGCAACGGCATGATGCTGGGTTACTACAAGGATCCCGAGCACAGCGCCGAGGCCATCGACGGTGATGGCTGGCTCCACACCGGCGACATGGGCAAGCTGGACAGGGAGGGTTACCTCACCATCACTGGCCGGATGAAGGACGTGTTCAAGACCGCCAAGGGCAAGTACGTGGCGCCTGTGCCCATCGAGGGACTGCTGGGGCAGGAGCCCATCATAGAGCAGCTGTGCGTGATAGGTTACGGCATGCCCCAGCCGGTGGCGCTGGTGCAACTGGCCGAGAGTGCCATGAAGGGCAACCGGGACGCCATCAACGCCCAGCTGGAGGCGGCGCGCAACCGGGTCAACGAGCAGCTGGAATCCCACGCCAGAATTCGCGGTATCCTGGTGGTGAAGAGCCCCTGGAACATAGAGAACGGCGTGCTCACCCCCACCATGAAGATCCGCCGCCACCTGCTGGAGCAGAAATACGCGGACCTCGGTGAGGCCTGGTCCTCCTCCCAGAGCATCATCTGGGAATCCTGAGCTTCAGCTAGCAGCAGAAACAACAAGGGGAGCCGGTGGCTCCCCTTGTTGTTGGGCATTTTTGACCTCAGACGGCCTGGTATTCCAGCCCGACCGACCCCAGCGCCTTGAGGGTGGACTGGGCGGAGTCCCGCTGGCTGATCTGGCCGTTTTTGTTCTCCAGCAGCACGGCGCGGCGGATGGTGGCGAGATCTTCACCGTTCAGCACCGCATGGGCACAGGCCATCTGCATCGGCGGCAGGCTGGGGTTGAAGGCGGCGTTCTCGGCGTAGCGGCCGCAGAAGAGGCGACCATCGGCAAACTGCAGCGCCACCGCGGCATAGCCCTGACTGTAGGGGGCATAGCTTTGGCGGGCGGCGGCCAGCGCGGCTTGCCACAGCGGATCCTCGCTCTCGAGCGTCAGCTCGTCATGGGCTTGCGGACTCATCAGGGCATCCGTGATGTCGAGATCCGCCGGGCCAAAGGAGTGGGGCAGGAAGGATTGCAGGGCGCTCAGGTCGTCCGGCAGAGAGACTTTCAGGATCTTGGCGGTGCTCAGCTCGTTCATGAACTGGCGGCAGTGGCCGCAGGGGGTGTAGTTGACGGTGATTTCAGAGATCCCTGTCTCACCGCCCAGCCAGGCGTTGGAGATGGCGGACTGCTCGGCATGGACCGAGTGGAACAGCCCTTGTCCCGCGAACTCCATGTTGGCGCCGAAATACCAGGTGCCGCTCAGGCCGCAGGCGATGGCGCCGACGAAGAACTTGGAGATGGGGGCCACAGAGCAGGCCGCGGCCAGTGGCAGCAGGGCCAGGCGCAGGGAGCGATCATCGAGACCTGTGGCGGCTTTCAGGGTCGCCACTTGTTCAGGGGTAAAACGGGCATTGAATTCGCCGCCCTGTTCGGGATCCAGCATGGGCAGCAGCGCCGCTTTGAGCGGGGCGGGCAGGGTATCGAGTGGCTTGGCAAAACGGGGATGCATAGTGTGTCCTCAAAGGCCAATTGGGGGGCCATTGTAGGGAGCAAGCTCGGCAAAATGTGTGAGCGCGCTCACGCCCTGACGGGCAAAAGGAGGGGGATGGTAAAGGAAACGTTTGTCTTGCGCAAACTGTGCGTCAGCTCGCACTGTGGCGGGCCACCCGGCCCGCACAACCGAAAATCGGTACGACTCAGTTCAACCAGTGGTAAATGGCAAACAGCAGGGGGGCCACGGCGGCGGTGAGGATGCCGCACACCACCATGGCGAGCGACGAGAAGGCCCCCTGGGTAATGCCCTTCTCAGCGGAGGTGGCGGTGCCGATGGCGTGGGCGCAGGCCCCCATGGCCAGCCCCTGGGCCTCGGGGTCGGTCACCCGCATCAGTTTGAGCAGCGGGTAGCCGATGAGGGCGCCTACAATCCCGACCACCACCACCACGGCCGCCGCGATGGCCGGAATGCCGCCGATGGACTGGCTGACGCTCATGGCGAGCGGGGTTGTGATGGACTTGGTGGCGAGCGAGGCCAGCAATGCCGGATCGGCGCCCATAAAATGACCGATCAGCAGGGTTGTGCAGACCGAGATCAAGACGGAGGCCAGAGTACAGATTAGGATGGGCTTGAGCCTGGCCTGGATCTGGCGGGCCTGCTGGTAGAGCGGCAGGGCCAGCGCCACCACGGCGGGTTCCAGCAGGGCCGTGATGGGACGGGTGCCGCTCTCGTACTGATCCAGCGGCAGATCCAGCCAGAGCAGCAGGCCTATGATGACGGCGGTGGGCACCAGCACGGGATTGATGATGGGCCAGGGCAGGCGGCGATAGAGGGCCCGGGTGGCGAAGTAGAGCGCCAGGGTCAGGGGGATGGCAAGCCAGAAGATCATCGGTTCATCCTCTGGTAGAGCCGGCCGACGGTGCCGAGGATCAAGACTATCCCCAGCACTATGCAGAGCATGATGAGGCCGAACGACTGGCGCAGCGGCTCTAGCCAGGCCACCAGCCCGACCGCCACCGGCACGAACAGCACGCCCATGTGGCGCAGCAGCAGGCCGGCGCCGAGTTCGACCCAGTGCAATTTCACCAGTTGCAAGGAGAGCAGCACGAACAGCAGCAGCATGCCGATGATGCTGCCGGGGAAGGCGAACGGCAGTATGGCTGCCAGGGTTTTGCCCGCCAGCAGGCAGGCGACTATGACCATGAAGTCACGAAGGTACAGCAAGGCACGTTGCGCGATCACGTGAGCCCCAACTTGGTAACTGTGAATGAACGGGCAGTTTACCAGAGAGGCCGGGGCGCGGCATTAAAACAATAACAGCTGAAATCAGTTCGTTTGAAGCTGATTTGATTGAAGATTTTCTGACTCGATGCACTTTTCGAACGACCAGGTTCTGAACTGTTTGTTTTGTTTATGAATTACAAGGAGTAGCCATGACATCCCTCTTGTCCCGCGTGCGTCACCTGGCAGCCGATAGCAGCCTGCCCCCGGATTTGTTGCAAACCCGTCAGTGGGACGGGTCTGCGTGCCGGGTCAGGCTCGACAACACAGGCCCTGAGGCTGCGCCGGTCGGCCGCTGGGTGCTGTTTGACGGCAAGCTCGGCCTCTCGCCTGCGTGCGCTATCTATGGCGAAGGATTCCAGATGCTGGCCCAGACCATGGGCAGTTGGCAGGCCCCGCAGCCGGTGGGCCGTTGTCCCGATGCCGGCGTCTATCGCATCAGCGGCGACGACGGCTATCACACGGTCCACAACCTGTTGCTGGTGGAACACGGCAAGGGCTGGCTGCTGCTCGCCTTTGCCAGTTGCCACCGTTTTGGCGGTGAGTTCCGCCTCTATCCCGATGGTCGTCTGCAAATCCTGATGAACTGCGAAGAGCGTTTGTTGCCTGCCGGCCAGCACTGGCAGAGCGAGGCGCTGATCTGTCTGGAGGGGGCAGATCGCGAGGCGTTGCTGGCCGAACTGGCGAGCATGATCGAGGCCGAACACGGCAGCCTGATCGCCGAGGTGGCGAGCCGCCCCAGCGGCTGGTGTTCCTGGTATCACTACTATGCACAGGTGAGCGCCGCCGATATTCGCGAGAATCTGGCGGTGCGGGCCGAGCGTTTTCCGGCCCTGCGCTACGTGCAGATCGACGATGGCTATCAGGCGAAGATGGGGGACTGGCTCACCCCTTCGCCCAAGTTCGAACAGGGCGTGGCGGCCCTGGCGGCGGAGATCCGCAGTGCCGGCTGCGAGCCCGCCCTCTGGGTCGCCCCCTTTATTGCCGAGCCGACCTCACAGGTGTTTCAGGATCACCCCGACTGGTTCGTGAAGGGGGATGACGGTCTGCCGCTCCCCTCCGAGCGGGTCACCTATGGTGGCTGGCGCTGCACCCCCTGGTATGTGCTGGACGGCACCCACCCCGAGGTGCAGGCGCACCTCGCGCAGGTGTTTGGCACCCTGCGCCAGCAGTGGGGCATTCACTACTTCAAGCTGGATGCCAACTTCTGGGGCGCCATCCACGGCGGCCGCTTCCATGACTCTTCCGCCACCCGGGTCGAAGCCTATCGGCGCGGCATGGCCGCCATCTTGCGCGGGGCGGGCGAGGGCGCCTTCCTGCTCGGCTGCAACGCCCCCATCTGGCCAAGCCTGGGGCTGGTGCACGGCATGCGGGTGAGCGATGACGTGGAGCGCAATGGCCACCGTTTTCGCCAGATTGCTCGCGAGGCCTTCTGCCGCGCCTGGCAAAACGACCGGTTGTGGGCGCTGGATCCCGACTGCATTTGCCTGCGGGATCTGCCGAGTCAGCAGGCCAGCCCGGCAGAATACCGCTTTCATCTGGCTGCGCTGGTGGCGAGCGGCGGCATGATGCTGGCCGGTGACCGGCTGCAGGATCTCGATGCAGCACAGACGGCGCAGTTGCACAAATTGCTGGCCCTGTGCGCGGCCCGTACTCCGTCCGCCCGCTTTGAGTCGATGGAGTTTGCCTGTGGGGAAGTGAGCCTGCCACAAGGCGGTACCCTGCTCTGCCTCTTCAACTGGGAGGGGCAGCCCCAGGAGTTCCTGTTGCCGGCGGGCGGCCAGGATTTCTGGGATGAGGGTGCGGTCGGCACCGCGCTCACCCTGCAAGGGGGCGAGGGGCGGGTGATCCGCTACCGCTGAGCACGCTGGCGATCATGATTCAGGCTCCCATGGGAGCCTGAATTATTCGTATAGGGGGAAAATATGCCGGGGGATCAGTAACGCCACTCGAAGCCGATGGCGTAGTTGGCGGCGCCATAGCCCGGGATCTCATTGCTGGAAAGTAGCGCCTTGAAGGTGAGCTGCGGGCTGAGGGGAATGCCGAGCCCCATGCCGAGGGCGACCTCGTCATTGGTGTTGCCCATCATGTCGGCCCGGATCATCCGATAGAGCGACATGTCCTGGCTCATGTGTACATAGCTCTGGGAGGCGCGATTGAAGAGCTGACCGAACACTTCCAGCTGAAAACCCGCCTGGGGGGTGATGGCCAGCGGCACGCCGACGAAGTTGTAGAGATCGGATCGGTTGAAATAGCTGTTGGTGATCTGGGGAGTGAAGTCGGTCTGCTGATAGAGGCGGCTGAAGTTGCTCTCGATCAGCTGATAAGTCTGCTGCGGCAATTGCAGCAAATAGTCGGGGACATCAAAACGCACGCCCGCCATGCCGGCCGAAGGCAGCAGGGAGCAGACGAGCAAACCGAAACCGGATAATCCTGAACGCATCAGATGAGGCATCCCCAAGGGTCGATAGCCAAAGGCCGTTAATGCAATGTTAGCGCACAAATAATTGAAACTTCAGGAGTCTTTGCTCCCCTTCCCATTATGTCTTGGGCGAGGGGAGCATACCGACATTTAACTGTGAAACCGATCACATCTCACAGATCTTCGAGGTAGTGATAGAGGCTCTTGAGAATCGCAAAGTTCCGTTCGTTACCCTGATTCTGCTCGGCCAGCGCCTCGAGGCGAGGGGCGTAGTCCGGCAGTCGGCGGCTGAAGTAGTCGCTGCAGTGCAGGCGCCAGCGCTTCTGCTCCGCCTCGCTCAGAGTGTGGGGCCAGTTGCGGGCGCGGTAGCGGAACAGCATCTGGGGCAAACGCGCGTCTGTGAAGGCAAATTCCCGCTCCCCCAGCAGTTCGGCAGGGGTGGCACGCACCAGATCCATGGTGGCCTTGTCGCCGTGACCGAAGAAGCCGGCGTAGAGCTGGGTATCCGGATCCGAGTCGTTGTTGCCCGCGAACTCCTGATTGAACACCTCCACCAGTTTTTCCCGCACCTCGGGGTGAGCCCGCAGCAGGTTCAGGCTCTTGCGGCACTGTTCCCTGTCTATGCCAAGCTCGTCGGCGCGCTCGGAGGTCAGGGTGGCCGCCGGCGCCAGCACCGGGCACTTGTTGATGTGCACCAGCTTGACCGGAATGGCCGCCAGATCCCCCAGCTCGTCCTTGCGGGTATAGAGTCGTTCGCGGATTTCGTCGCTCGTGAGCTCGATGAGCGGGGTGGGGTCGCGGGTCAGATCCACCATGATTACCGCGTTCTGGTTGCTGGGATGCCAGGCGAGCGGCGACACCCAGCTCACGCACCCCTGCCAAGGGGAGAACATGCCGGAGACATGAGTCAGCGGCTTCATGGTTACCACGTCGATCAGTGCCTTGACCTTGTTCTTGTTGCGAAGGTCAAACAGATAGCCAAACAGCTTGGGCTGGGCTTTTTTCACCAGCTTGGCCATCTCTATGGTGGCCAGCACGTCCGAGAGCGCATCGTGGGCATTGGCGTGGGCCACGCCGTTGGCCACCGTCAGCTTCTCCAGCCTGAAACTCGGCTTGCCCTCCTCGTCAAAGGCCCACTCGAACCCCTCCGGGCGCAGGGCATAGCAGGCCCGCAGCATGTCGAGTATGTCCCAGCGGGAGTTGCCGTTCTGCCAGCTGTAGGCGTAGGGGTCGTAGAAGTTGCGATAGAGGGTGTAGCGGGTCACCTCGTCATCGAAGCGGATGCTGTTGTAGCCCAGCACGCAGGTATTCGGGGTGGCAAACTGCTCGTGGATCTGGGCAATGAAATCCGCCTCGCACAGCCCGTCCTTCATCGCCTTTTGCGGCGTGATGCCGGTGATGAGGCAGGCCTCCGGCTCCGGCAGATAGTCCGCCGGCGGCTTGCAATAGATGACCAGCGGCTCGCCGATGAGATTGAAATCCGCATCGGTACGAATGCCGGCGAACTGCGCCGGCCTGTCTTTGGCCGGGCTGATGCCGAAGGTCTCGTAATCGTGGAAATAGAAGGTGGGCGCTGTGCCGGATTGTGCTGTTTTGCTCATAAGTTCCGAGATGGGTGTCCGATGCGGTGGTGCCACGCACCTGAGTGGGCGGTGCCATGCACCACAATTGCCTGCATGGTAAACCATAGCGCAGACAGAACGAAGGGCAGGCAGCCCGGCTGCCGGTTTATTGAACGCTCAAGGGTGCCGGATCAAGGGGCCGAGCATGATCGCGGATTGCATGGTGAAACATTGCACAATCAGGTGGATCGTCGGGATGCCTCCAGAGCCACCGGCATCAGGGTATGCAGGTCCAGCAGGGTGAAAAAGCCGCCTTCGTCGGGATACCAGCCGCCTGTGTCTATGTAGTACACATTGCCAAGGCGGGCCGGGCGGCCCACCGGGGTGTGCCCCACCACCAGGGCGACAAGATCCTCGACCCCGCTCTCGTCCAGCCGTTCGATACGGCGCCTTGACCAGAGGCAGACGTTCTTGATGGCCCTAAGCTGGCCGCCGCTCACCCCCGCATCCAGTTTGTCCAGCAGACCCTGCCAGGAGGAGAAGGGGCAATCGGCGTGGAGCAGCCCGACCGGGCCGGCCGGGGTGGCCACCTCGATGGCGATGGGCAGGGTGCGGTAGTGGGTGGAGAGCGCACCCTGCTCACCTGGAGTCAGCAGCTGAAACCAGCCGCCGCCGTTCTGGATCCAGTTCTCCCGATCGCAGCTCTCGTAACGGCAGACGTAGTCGTCGTGATTGCCGCAGATAGGGTGGAACCAGGGCCTGGCCAGCCACTCGAGCACCGCTGTGCAGTCGGGGCCGCGATCCGTCAGATCCCCCACGGAGAAGAGGCGATCCCGAGCGGGATCGAATCCCGCCTGATCCAGAGCCTGTTCCAGCTGCGAAAAATAGCCGTGGATATCGCCGACGGCGAGATCCCGCCCCAGAGTGTTGCGGGCGAAGCGTCTGATCAGCGGTGACGGGTTCATGGCTTGCCTCCTTGTCTGGTGTGACCGGCTCGCGCCGCCGGATGGCCGATGGGATGATCGGGGGCCCGTGGACAAGTGCAGCATGGCATGCTCTGCCTCGCCATTGTAGAGGCTGATGGGGGCTCTTTCGCGTCGAAGTGACAGGCGGCCGCATAAAGGAGGGCGGTTTGCCGCCTTGCCGGCAGATCCCGGAAAGAATGCCAGTCGCAGCTGACTGGCATTGTGGGCTCAGGGATCGCTTCCTGCGACGGGCCAACCGGCTTTAGAGCAGGTCTTCGAGCTGATACTTCTTGAGCAGTTGATCGAAGGTGCCATCGGCCTTGACGCTGTCGATGGCGGCATCGAATTGGCCCTTGAGCTTGGCGTCATTTTTGCGCAGCGCCACCGCCACCCCTTCACCCAGGCTCTTGTCCTGGGTGCCGTTGAACTGGGGGCCGACGAAGGCGAACTGCTTGCCCATCTCCTTGTCGAGGAAGCCGACTTTCAGCTGCACCATGTTGCCGAAGGTGTAATCGGCGCGGCCGGATTGCAGATCCAGCATGGGGGACTGGGCGTTGACGTAGCGCTTGATCTTGGCCACCTCACCGTAACGGGCTGTGATGAAGTTGTCCTGGGGCGTCCCCTCCTGCACCGCTATCACCTTGCCCTTGAAGTGCACCTGGTCGTCGGCGAAGGTGGCGGCCTTGTCGCTGCGACCCACGAAGCGGTTTTGCATCATGTAATAGACCTGGCTGAAGTCCACCTTCTGGCGCCGCTCGTCTGTGATGTTCATGGAGGACATGATGGCGTCGTACTTGCGCACCTGCAGACCCGGCAGCAGGGCATCCCAGGGCTGGTTGATCACCTCGCATTCGGTCTTCATGGCCGCGCACAGGGCATAGGCCAGCTCGACTTCGAAGCCGCCGAGCTTGCCGCTGCTATCGACCATCTCGAAAGGGGGATAGGTGGCGTCGGTGGCGATCACCAGGGGTTTGGCGGCGGCCTGGCCGGCGGTGGCCAGGGCCACCAGCATCATGGCGGTGTTGAGTTTCATGGTCAGTCCCTTGAAGTGTGGTGTCATACCTATGGTTCTAAATGGTGCCGGCCTCAAGGGCCGACGGCTATCTTGCGATGGGTGAGGGCCGGCAGCTGGCTGCGCACCCTGCGCTGGGCCGCCAGATCCAGGGTAGCGATGGCCAGTCCCTGACCCTCCTCTACCTGGGCCAGCACCCGGCCCCAGGGATCGATGATCATGCTGTGGCCGAAGGTGCGGCGCCCGCCGGGGTGATGGCCCCCCTGGGCGGAGGCCAGCACGAATGCCAGGTTCTCCACCGCCCGGGCCCGCAGCAGCAACTCCCAATGGGCCAAGCCCGTGGTATGGGTGAAGGCGGCGGGCAGGGCGATAAAATCGGGGGCGGGATCGAGTCGAAACAGCTCGGGGAAGCGCAGGTCGTAACAGATCCCCAAACGCAGCAGGCCCCAGGGCAGGGGATGGCTCACCACCTGCCGGCCCGGACTCATGGTCGCGGCCTCGTCATATTGCTCGCTGTCGGTGCAAAAGCCGAACAGGTGCAGCTTGTCATAACGGCTGGCGAGCTCACCCTGAGGGTCGAACAGCAGGCTGCTGTTGTGCATCTTGCCGGGCTCTTCGCTCGAAAGCGGCAGGGTCCCCGCCAGGATCCAGAGTCCAAGCTCCCGGGCCAAGCCTTGCGCCCATGCCAGCAGGGGATGCGCCTCCACGGGGGCGGCAAGGGCGACCCGCGCCCGCTCATCGACCGGCATCAGGTAGAAATATTCGGGCAGCAAGGCGAACTCGGCCCCCTCGGCCGCGGCCTGGCGCAGCAGCCCCTCGGCCTGGGTCAGGTTGCTGGCAAGATCATCGCCGGACACCATCTGCAAGACGGCAACACGCACTGAATCCATGTTGCCTCCTAGACGCCGCACAGGCGCTCTGCGCCCGCCAGCAGGGTATCGTCATCCTTGGAGAAGGAGAGGCGAATGACCCGCTGATCCGTGCCGTCGTGATAGAAGGCGGAGACGGGAATAGTGGCGACCCCGTGCTCGCGAATGAGCCGCTGCACGAACAGGCTGTCCGCCTCGTCGCTGATCCGCTCGTAGCTGGCCAGCATGAAGAAGCTGCCGGCGGAGGGTAACAGAGTGAAGCGCGAATCCCCCAGGGCCGAGACCAGCAGATCCCGCTTGCGCTGATAGAAGGCCGCCAGCCCCTGATAGTGGGCCGGTTGTTGCAACAGGTGGGCGAAGCCGTACTGCATGGGGGTATCGGCGGCGAACATGGCGAACTGGTGCACCTTGCGGATCTCCTCCATCAGGGGGCGGGGGGCCACGCAGTAACCCACCCGCCAGCCGGTGACATGGAAGGTCTTGCCGAAGGAGAAGACGGCGACGGAGCGCTCCACCAGCTCCGGATAGCGGATGACGCTCTGGTGCAGGGCGCCGTCGAACACCACGTGCTCGTACACCTCGTCCGAGAGGATGACGATGTCGGTGCCACGCACCAGACGGGCGAGGCGCTCCTGATCCCCCGCCTGCCAGACGGTGCCGGTGGGATTGTGGGGGGTGTTGAGCACTATCATGCGGGTGCGGGGCGTGATGCGGGCCGCGACCTCGTCCCAGGGGATGGCGAAGCTCGGCGCCTTGAGGGCGATCACCACGGGGGTGGCCCCTTGCAGCTGGATCATGGGGCGGTAGCTGTCAAACGCCGGCTCGAACATGATCACCTCGTCCCCTGGGTGCACCAGGGCGGTGATGGCGCAGAACAGGGCCTCGCTGGCGCTGGCGGTGATGGTGATCTCTTCGCCGGCATCATAGTGGTGGCTATAGCTGGTCGCTATCTTGGCCGCCAGCTGCTCGCGCAAGGCGGGCAGCCCCGTCATGGGGGCATACTGGTTTTCGCCGGCCAGCATGGCCTCATGGGTGACCCGGATGAGTTCGGGGTCACAGGGGAAGCTCGGAGCTCCCTGGGAGAGGTTGATGCTGGGGTGGCGGTCGGCCAGATCCCCGATGACGCTGAAGATGGTGGTACCCACCTGGGGCAGTTTGCTGACAATGCGGGGGGAGGACATGGCGCCATCACCGATGTGTGTGTGAAAGATGTCCCTTTTTAGCCTCGCGGACCCTTGCCGGACAACGGATTATTCGGCATGTTATGCATGAGTTTTTCTCAAGCATGGAGGCTTGTATGTTGTCCAGCCAACCCCGTAGCCACTTGCCTCTCTATGGCCTGCTGGTGTTCGAGTGTGCCGCCCGCCATCTGAGTTTCACCCTGGCGGCCGACGAGCTATGCGTGAGTCAGGGGGCGGTGAGCAAGCAAATAGCCCAGCTGGAGGCCCGCCTCGGTCATCTGCTGTTCGTGCGTGGCACCCGCTGCCTGAGCCTGACCCCGGCCGCCGAGCGGCTGCTGCCCTTCATCGGGGAGGGGCTGGCTCGCATGGGAGAGGGGGTCAGCGCCCTGCAAACCCTGCCCCATGAGCAGGCCATCAGCATCAAGGTGCCCTCCTGCGCCAGCCGCTGGTTGCTGCGACGGTTGCAGGACTTCGAGGGGGAGGCGGTGGAGGTGCGTGGCAGCCACAGCCACGGCATCGATTTTTCCCGCGAGCCCTTCGATCTCGCCATCGTCTATCAATCCACTCAGGCCAGATACCCCCACAGCCAGCCGCTGTTTCGGGAGCGCTTGACCCCCATCTGTGCCCCCGCCTTCGCGGCCAAGCATCGCTTGTTCGAACGCTCCCTCAAGGAGCTGCCCCTGTTGCCGCTGCTCCATGCCAGTGCGGATCGGCGGGATTGGCGCAACTGGTTCGCCGCCTTCCTCGATACTCCCTGGCAGCCTCAGGGCGGCCAGCTGTTCGATACCCTGGACTTGGCGATGAATGCGGCCCTGCAGGGCTTTGGCCTCTCCCTCGGCGATCCCACCATAGTGGCCGAGGAGCTCGGCAGCGGCGCATTGGTGGCCCCCTTTGCCCCCGTGCTCAGCACGGATCATGAGTACGCCCTGCTTGCTCGCCCCGACAGCCAGCGCCAGGGGGTGGCCTGCACCTGTCACTGGTTGCTGGAGAGCCGCGACCATCCCTGATCGCCGTCAGCGCCTCGTATGACGGGGTGAGAATCCTTGCCAGCGCATTGCTATGCCCCCTCAAAGAAACAGCCCCGCTGGCGGGGCTGTTGTCATGCTGGTGGCCGCTGGCCTAAGAAGGCGTTAGCGGCAAATCTTGTAGTAGACCTCGTTCCACTGCAGTGTCTGTTTGAGCTCGGGGATCCGGGTGTGCTCATCGATCACCACTAACTCTATGCCCATGATGTCGGCGAAGGTACGCAACTGCTCTATGTCGACCGATTGGGTGAACACAGAGTGGTGGGCGGCCCCCGCCAGGATCCAGGCCTCGGCGCTGGTTTGCAGGTCCGGCATGGGTTGCCACAGGGCGCTGGCCACCGGCAGCTTGGGCATGGCCTCTGGCAGGTCCACCACCTCCAGCTGATTGACCACCAGCCGGAAGCGGTTGCCCAGATCGATGAGGCTGGCGTTGACCGCCTTGCCGGCGGGGGCCGCGAACAGCAGGCGGGCCGGGTCGGCCTTCTTGCCTATCCCTAAATGCTGGGCATCCAGCACGGGTTTATCGGCCGCGATGGAGGGGCAGACCTCCAGCATGTGGGCGCCCAGCACCAGGTTGTTGCCCGCCTCCAGGTGGTAGGTGTAGTCCTCCATGAAGGAGGTGCCGCCCGCAAGGCCGGTTCCCATCACCTTGATGGTGCGCAGCAGGGCCGCGGTCTTCCAGTCCCCCTCCGCGCCAAAGCCGAAGCCTTGCTGCATCAGGCGCTGACAGGCGAGCCCCGGCAGCTGGTGCAGGCCGTGAAGGTCTTCAAAGGTGGTGGTGAAGGCGCCAAAGCCGCCGTCGGTGAGGAATTTCTTCATCCCCAGCTCCTGGCGCGCCGCCTCATACAAAGAGGCGCGAAGCACCCCGCCCTCCTGCACCGCCTCGGTCAGGGTGTAGGTCGCCTCAAATTCGGCCAGCAGTGCCTCGATGTCGCTTGCAGGCACGGCGTCGATGACCTTCACCAGATCGCCGACCGGGTGGTAGTTCACCTGATAGCCAAACTGGATCTGGGCCTCAATCTTGTCGCCCTCGGTGACCGCCACGTTGCGCATGTTGTCGCCAAAGCGGGCGATCTTCAGGTGGCGGCTGTCGTGAATGGCGGCGGCGACCCGCATCCAGTTGCCCAGCTTGCGGTGGGCCTCCTCATCCTGCCAATGACCGACCACCACGGTGCGCGGCAGCCGCAGGCGGGCACCCATGAAACCGAACTCACGGCCGCCGTGGGCGGTCTGGTTCAGGTTCATGAAGTCCATGTCGATCTCGCTCCACGGCAGATCCCGGTTGAACTGGGTGTGGAATTGCAACAGGGGTTTTTGCAACTGGCTGAGGGCCGGGATCCACATCTTGGCGGGGGAGAAGGTGTGCATCCACACCATGAGCCCTATGCAGCGCTCGTCGTGGTTGGCATCCCGGGCCACTGCGCTTATCTCGTCGAGGGTGGTGCCGGTGGGCTTGAGCACTATCTTGACCGGCAGGCCGGCGCGCTCGTTGAGCTGGCTGGTGATGGTGTGGGCGTGATCGGCCACCTGCTTCAGGGTGGCGGCGCCATACAGGTGCTGGCTGCCGACCAGGAACCACACTTCCAGCTGTTTCATCAATTCCATCTTGGTGTCCTCTGTTTATGCTTTTGTCTGGCCGTAATAGGCGTGTTTGCCATGTTTGCGCTGGTAGTGCTTCTCCAGCAGGTAATCGGGCAGGAGGCGGGCCGCAGGGTTGATCTGGCCGGTGAGCCAGGCCATGCGCGCCACCTCTTCCAGCACCACTGCGTTGTGCACAGCATCCTCGGCGCTCTTGCCCCAGCTGAAGGGGCCATGGTTGGCCACCAGCACCCCCGGCATGGTGAGAATGGGGGTCTGCTTGAGGGTCTCGACGATGAGGTGACCGGTCAGCCCCTCGTAGTCCTCCTCCACTTCACCCAGGGTGAGCAGGCGCGAGCAGGGGATCTCGCCATGGAAGTAGTCGGCCTGGGTGGTGCCGAAAATGGGAATGGCGCGCCCCGCCTGGGCCCAGGCGGTGGCGTGGGTGGAGTGGGTGTGCACCACGCCGCCAAGCTCCGGATAGGCGCGATAGAGCACCAGGTGGGTGGCGGTGTCGGAGGAGGGGCGCAAGGCGCCCTCCACCTGCTTGCCCGCGAGATCCAGCACCACCATGTCCTCGGCCTGCATCCGCTCGTAGCTGACGCCGCTCGGCTTTATCACCACCAGACCTTGTTCCCGGTCTATGCCGCTCACGTTGCCCCAGGTGAAAGTCACCAGCGCATGGCGCGGCAGATCCAGGTTGGCGACGAGCACCTGCTCCTTGAGCATCTTGAGGCTCATGCCGGCACCCCCCGGTTGTAGAGGGGCTCGGCGGCGGCGCCCCAGGCGAGGTAGCGCTGGTAGAGACGCTCGTACTCGGCGACCCGCTCAGGGTCAGGCTGGTGGGTGCGCTCCACGGCGCTCGCCATGTGGCGCTGGGCCTTGGCCACATCGGCGTGGATCCCGGCCGCCACGGCGGCAAAGATGGCCGCCCCCAGAGCGCAGCACTGATCCGAGGCCACCACCTGGATGGGCCTGTTCATCACGTCGGCGCAGGTCTGCATCACGGTGGCCGACTTGCGGGCGATGCCGCCAAGGGCGATCACCTGCTCCACCGGCACCTGCTGGTGGGTCAAACACTCCATGATGCTGCGGGCCCCGAAGGCGGTGGAGGCCACCAGGGCACCGAACAGGTCGGGCGCATCGGTGCCGAGGTTGAGCCCGGTGACTGTGCCCTGCAGGCGCTGGTTGGCGTAAGGGGTGCGCCGGCCGTTGAACCAGTCGAGCACCACCGGCAGGTGGGCCAGATCGCGCTGCTGCTCCCAGGCGGCGGCGAGGCTTGGCAGCAGCTCCCGCTTGTGGGCCTCGATGGCGGTGCGCAGCTCCGGATACTGGGCGGCGAGGCTCTCCAGCGGCCAGCCGAGCTGGCGCTGATACCAGGCATAGATGTCGCCGAATGCCGATTGCCCTGCCTCCAGCCCCACCATGCCCGGCACCACGCTGCCGTCCACCTGGCCGCAGATCCCGGCAATGGCCCGATCACCTATGGTGGCTTCGTCGGCGATCAGGATGTCGCAGGTGGAGGTGCCTATCACCTTGACCAGGGCATTGTTGCCGGCCCCGGCCCCCACAGCCCCCATGTGGCAGTCAAAGGCGCCGCCGGCGATCACCACCTCGCAGGAGAGATGCAGCCGCTCCGCCCACTCGGGGGTCAGGGTGCCGACCGGCAGATCGGCGGTCCAGCTGTCGGTAAAGAGCGGGTAGTCGAGATCCTCGGTCAACAGCGGATCCAGTGCGTTGAGAAACTCGACGGGGGGCAGGCCGCCCCAGCTCGGGTGCCAGAGAGACTTGTGGCCGGCGGAGCAGCGCCCGCGTCGGACGTCGGCCGGGGCCTGGGTGCCGCTCAGGATGGCGGGCACCCAGTCGCACAGCTCGACCCAGTTGCAGGCGGCGGCGCGCACCGCCGCATCACTGCGGGAAACGTGCAGTATCTTTGCCCAGAACCACTCGGAGGAGTAGACCCCGCCTATGTAGCGGCTGTAGTCGGGGAACTGGCCGCTGTGGCAAAGGGCGGTGATGGCCTCTGCCTCCTCGATGGCGGTGTGATCCTTCCACAGCACGAACATGGCGTTGGGGTTGTCGGCAAACTCCGGACGCAGGGCCAGCACACGCCCCTCCTTGTCGATGGGGGCTGGCGTCGAGCCTGTGCTGTCCACCCCGATACCGCGCACGGCGGCGCGCTGGGCCGGGGTGAGCTGGCTCACCACAGCCACCACCGCCTGCTCCATGGATTCCAGATAGTCGAGGGGGTGGTGGCGGAACTGGTTGGTGACCGGTTGGCAGTAACGACCGGCCTGCCAGCGCGGGTAATAGACGACCTGGGTTGCCAGCTCGGCGCCGTCGTGGCAGCGCACGGCGAGTGCCCTGACCGAATCGCTGCCGAAATCGAGTCCGATGGTGATCTGCTCGGACCTGGGGTGCTCAGACATAAGTGCTCCTGACCATCAATGAGGGGTGACTGGTGAGGAACCATAGGAGATGGACCGCACGGGCGGTTAGCCATTGGCTGCTGGAAATATGGATTTAAACGCTATGCCGGCAAGAGGGTGACGGCCATCTAAGATCCGCTATGTGATTATTTTGCTGAAAACATAGACAAAACGGCTGCAATTTCATGGCGTGATCCTGCTCTCCATTTTTCCATGTGAAAACGATTACAACTTGGTTCGCTCAACTAGCAACAACAATAACGTCCTGTTTAAGCATGTTTTTATATGGCTGTGACTTGATTGACTCAAGGAGCAGCACTGCGTGGATACATGGATTGATAGAACACCTGGAGACACTCGCATGAACAAAATCGTTAACAGCATGATCGCAATGGGGTTTGCCCTTGGTATGGCAAATTCTGCTTTCTCGGCCGAGGCGCTGAAGCTGGGCTATCTGGTCAAGCAGCCGGAGGAGCCCTGGTTCCAGACCGAATGGAACTTCGCCGACAAGGCGGGCAAGGATCTCGGGTTCGAGGTGATAAAGATCGCCGTCCCCGATGGCGAGAAGACCCTCAATGCCATCGACAGCCTGGCGGCCAATGGCGCCAAGGGCTTCGTCATCTGTACCCCTGACCCTAAGCTCGGGGCCGCCATCATGGCCAAGGCCAACAGCATGGATCTGAAGGTCATCACTGTGGATGACCAGTTCGTCAACGCCAAGGGCCAGCCCATGGAGCAGGTGCCGCTGGTGATGATGGCCGCCACCAAGATTGGTGAACGGCAGGGCCAGGAGCTCTACAAGGAGATGCAAAAACGTCAGTGGGACCTGAAGGCGACCGGGGTGCTGGCCATCACCGCCGACGAGCTCGATACCGCCCGTCGCCGGGTTGAAGGCTCCTTGAGCGCGCTCAAGACCGCCGGTTTCCCCGAGGGGCAGATCTACCGCTCACCCACCAAGGCCAACGACATTCCGGGGGCGCTGGATGCCGCCAACTCCATGCTGGTGCAACACCCCGAGGTGAAGAACTGGCTCATCGTCGGTATGAATGACAATACGGTGCTCGGCGGCGTGCGCGCCACCGAAGGGCAGGGCTTCAAGGCCGAGAACGTCATCGGCATCGGCATCAATGGGGTGGATGCGGTGAACGAGCTCTCCAAGTCCAGCGCCACCGGCTTCCTCGGCTCCCTGCTGCCAAGCCCGGACGTGCACGGCTACAAGAGCATCCAGATGCTCCATGACTGGGTGGTCAACGGAGCAGAGCCAGCCAAGTTCACCGAGGTGACCGATGTTGTGCTCATCACCCGCGACAACTTCAAGGTCGAGCTGCAGAAGAAAGGTCTGTGATTGACGCCATTTAAACCCTGACACCGAGACCGGCATGACGCAGTGGCGTCATGCCGGTTGGCTGGAGTGAACACATGAATCAGGTTCCTTATCTGGAGTTTTGCGGCATCAGCAAGGAGTTTCCCGGCGTCAAGGCGCTGCAGAACGTCTCCTTCTCCTGCCAGCAGGGCTCGGTGCACGCGCTGATGGGGGAGAACGGCGCGGGCAAATCCACCCTGCTCAAGATCCTTAGCGGCTTTCAGGCCCCCACCACCGGGGTGGTGAAGCTGGCCGGCCAGGAGCGGGTCTTTCAAAACACGGTCGATGCGCTGGAGAGCGGGATCGCCATCATCTATCAGGAGCTGCATCTGGTCCCCGAGATGACCATCGCCGAGAACATCTACCTTGGTCAGTTGCCGACCCGGCGCGGGGTCATCGATCGGGAGAAGCTTTATCAGGATGCGGCCAGGCAGCTGGCGCGCCTCGGCATGGATGTCTCCCCCGAGACGCCGCTCAAGTACCTGTCCCTCGGGCAATGGCAGATGGTGGAGATCGCCAAGGCGCTGACCCGGGATGCCAGCGTCATCGCCTTCGACGAGCCGACCAGCAGCCTTTCGTCCCGCGAGATAGATCAGCTGTTTAGAGTCATCCGTCAGCTGCGCGACGAGGGCAAGGTCATTCTCTACGTCTCCCACCGGATGGACGAGATCTTCGCCCTGTGCGACGCCATCACAGTCTTCAAGGACGGTCAGTTCGTGCGCACCTTCGCCTCCATGGCCGAGGTCAGCCGGGATCTGCTGGTCAAGACCATGGTGGGGCGCGAGCTGACCGACATCTATGGCTACAGCCCAAGGTCGCTTGGCGAGGCGGGCCTCAAGGTGGAGAACCTGATGGGACCTGGCCTCAAGGCGCCCATCTCGTTTGAGGTGAAACGGGGGGAGATCCTCGGCATCTTCGGGCTGGTGGGAGCCGGTCGCAGCGAGCTGATGAAGCTCATCTTCGGCGCCGAGAAGGCGCGTGGGGGCGAGATTGCCGTGTTCGGCAAGCTGGTGCCCATCCGCAACCCCATCGATGCCATTCACAGCGGCATCATGCTCTGTACCGAAGACCGCAAGGCCCTCGGCATCATCCCCATCCACTCGGTGCAGGAGAACATCAACATCAGCGCCCGCCGCCACAAGGCGTGGGGGGGCTTCTGGATCAACCAGAAATGGGAGGATGAGAACGCGAGGCTCAGGATCCGCGACATGCGGGTCAAGACCCCGTCTCCCCAGCAGGCCATCATGAACCTCTCCGGTGGCAACCAGCAGAAGGCCATTCTGGGGCGCTGGCTCTCCGAAGACATGAAGGTCATCTTGCTCGACGAGCCGACCCGCGGCATAGACGTCGGGGCAAAAAACGAGATTTACAACGTGATTTACGATCTGGCCAAGGTGGGTATCGCCGTGGTGGTGGTCTCGAGCGAGCTGCCTGAGGTGCTGGGCATCGCGGACCGGATCATGGTCATGCGGGAGGGGGAGATCGCAGGCGAGCTCTCCCACGATGAGGCCGACGAGGTCAAGGCGCTCAATCTGGCCATGCCGGCCCGTTAATCCCTCGCGACTGCAACGCGATAGCACCCGGAAACTTCAGGAGAAATACCATGACAACAACTACCTCAGTCGGTCAGGCCGCGACCGTCTCTGCGACGAGCGGCTCCCGCCTGCAACTGGCCCGGATCTGGGATCAATACGGCATGCTGGTGATCTTCGCCATCCTGTTCCTGCTGGCCTGCGTGCTGGTACCCAACTTCGCCAGCCTGATCAACATGCGCGGGCTCGGGCTCGCCGTCTCCATGTCGGGCATGGTGGCCTGCGGCATGCTGTTCTGCCTCGCCTCCGGCGAGTTCGACATGTCGGTGGGCTCTGTGGTGGCTTGCTCCGGCGTCGCCTGCGCGGTGGGCATCAACGCCACCGAGAGCATCACGGTCGGCATACTGGCCGGCATGTCGGTGGGAGTGCTGTTTGGCCTCATCAACGGCATAGTGGTGGCTAAATTCAAGATCAACGCCCTCATCACCACACTCGCCACCATGCAGATGGCGCGCGGGGTGGGCTACATCATCTCGGACGGCAAGGCGGTCGGCATAGTGGAAGAGGGCTTCTTCGAACTCGGCAACTCAGCCCTGCTCGGCATCCCGACCCCGGTCTGGCTGACGGCGCTCTGCTTCGTGCTGTTCGGCCTGCTGCTCAACAAGACCACCTTCGGCCGCAACACCCTGGCCATGGGGGGCAACGAGGAGGCGGCGCGCCTCGCCGGGGTCAACGTGGTGCGCACCAAGATCATCATCTTCACCATGACGGGGCTGATTGCCTCCATCGCGGGCATCATACTCGCGTCGCGCATGACCTCGGGCCAGCCCATGACCTCCATCGGCTTCGAGCTGGTGGTGATCTCCGCCTGCGTGCTGGGCGGGGTCTCCATGAAGGGGGGGATTGGCAAGATCTCCTACATCATCGCCGGTGTACTGATCCTGGGGCTGATGGAGAACGCCATGAACCTGCTCAACATATCCCCGTTCGCCCAGTACGTGGTGCGTGGTCTCATCCTGCTCGCCGCCGTGCTGTTCGACCGCTACAAGCAGGTACGCAAGGCGCGCATCTGATCTCCCTTCAACCGGCCCGGGCCCGCATTCTGCGGGCCTGATTGCCGATTGCCCCATGATGACCGGTGACACCATGGCGCACGGCCCATGCCATTGTGAGCCAGTTCAACAATTTCACACGGCGCCGAGCGCCGGATGGCGCGTTCCCAAGGTGAGTCTTTACAATGGCCCAAGCCGATTTTTTTACCCAAGCGCTGTTTTCCGCCATGTCCTCGATGCAAAAAGAGAAACCGAAACAACTCAACCCCCTGTTGCCGGGGTACGCCTTCGATGTTTTCCTGGTCTCGGGCATGACCCCCATAGAGCAGGGGAGTGCGCTCGACTTCATCATCGACCGCCCCCTGGGCATGAAGGGCTTCATCGTCAACCTGACCATCAGGGGCAAGGGGCAGATCTTTCAGGGGGAGCAGGCCTTCACGGTGGAGCCCGGCGACTTGCTGCTGTTCCCGCCGGCGGCCGTGCACCATTACGGCCGGGCGCCGGATGCGCGGGAGTGGTATCACCGCTGGGTCTATTTCCGGCCGAGGGCCTATTGGGCAGACTGGCTCAAGTGGCCCCAGGTCACTGAGCGGGTGGGGCGCCTGCAACTGGCGGACAGCCAGTTGCTCGCCGAGTTCGATGCCCTGTTCCTCGACATCGAAGAGACCCACCAGCAGCTGCGACCCATGTCGGAGCAGCTGGCCATGAACCTGCTGGAGCGGCTGCTCATCCGCTGCTACGAAGCCTCCTCCCTGGATGCCTATCCCGCCATCGACCACCGGGTTCACCAGGCGTGCCAGGTCCTGAGCGAGTCGCTCTGTGCCGAGATCTCGGTGGAGGCGCTGGCGGAGCAGGTGTTTTTGTCCCCCTCACGCCTCGCGCACCTGTTTCGCGAGCAGGTGGGGGTGAGCATAGTGCGTTGGCGCGAGGATCAGCGCATCATGCGGGCCAAGCTGCTGCTGCAGACCACCCCCATGTCGGTGGCCACCATAGGCCAGCAGGTGGGCTATGACGATCAGCTCTACTTCTCGCGGGTGTTTAGGAAACGGGTTGGCGTCAGCCCGACCGAATACCGCAAATGCGCCACCCCGCTATGACGGCCTTTGCTTGATGGTGCTGATCGTTTCGCCTCATGAACCACAGCCGCATAACGGTGCGGCCGTCGGGGGAATGAGGCGGTGCTTCCCGTTCCGTCACTCCTCATCGATGGCGGCGAAGCGCTCGACCAGATAGTCGATCAGCGCCCGCACCGAGGGGAGCAGGCCGCGGCGGGAGGGGAAGACGGCGTGGATGATCTCGGGCCTTGGCTCCCATTCGGGCACCACTTGCACCAGATCACCGGTGGCCAGCTGTTCCCGCACCATCAATAGCGGCAACTGGGCCACGCCGACCCCGGCCAGGGCGGCGCTGCGCAGTGCCACCATGTCTGTGGTCACGAAACGGGGCTGGTGGACGATGCTGGCATGGGCATCATCCGGCCCGAACAGCGACCAGTGATGGCTCTGCTGCAAGGTGCCCAACCCCATGCTGGGCCAGCCGTTCAGCTCGGAAGGGGCGGCGGGAAACCCATGTTGTGCCATGAGTGCCGGGCTCGCCACCAGGCATTGCCTGCGATCCGCCAGCACCCGTATCACCAGTTCGCTGTCTTGCAGCGGCGGCGGCCTGACCCGGATCGCCACATCCACTCCTTCTGCGATGAGATCCACCCGCCGGTTTGTTCCCTCCAGCTGCACGCTGACCTGCGGATGGTGCGCCATGAAATCCGCCAGCATGGGGCCGACATGGGTGTGCAGCAGGGCGATGGGGCAGCTCAGGCGGATCAGGCCGCAGGGCTCGGCGCGGGTCACCTCGATGGCGGCCTGCGCCGCCTCGGCTTCCACCAGCATCGCCTTGCAGTGCTCGTAATAGGTGCGGCCCAGCTCGGTCACCACAAACTGGCGGGTCGAGCGCTGGATCAGGCGCACGCCGAGCCGCTCTTCGAGCAGTGCGATGCGGCGGCTGAGCCGGGATTTCGGCATGCCGATGGCCCGTCCGGCGGGGGCAAAGCCGCCGTGATCCACCGCCTGGACGAAGTAGTAGAGGTCGTTCAGATCCTGCATAGGGTGCTCTCATCGTTCCAAAAATAGGACGCTGATGCTCAATTTAGCAGTCTACTCATGGATTAGTCTCGAAACTAAGCTATCTCCAACGATGAAATCCACCGGATAATTCAGGAGCTACAGATGAAAAAGATCCTCGGCGTCTACAGCGCACCCCGCCCTCACTGGGTTGGCGACGGCTTCCCCGTTCGTTCCCTCTTCTCATACAGCAGCCACGGCAAGCAGCTGAGCCCCTTTCTGCTGCTCGACTATGCCGGCCCTGCCAATTTTACGCCGACCAGCCAGCCGCGCGGCGTGGGTCAGCATCCCCATCGCGGCTTCGAGACGGTGACCATCGTCTACAAGGGGGAGGTGGCGCACCGGGATTCGACCGGCCAGGGCGGCGTGATAGGCCCGGGTGACGTGCAGTGGATGACCGCCGGTGCCGGCATCCTGCACGAGGAGTTTCACGCACCGGCCTTCAGCGAGTCGGGCGGCGAGCTCGAGATGGTGCAGCTGTGGGTGAACCTGCCCAGCCGGCACAAGATGACGCCGCCCGGCTATCAGGCCATCTTCGATCGGGATATTCCAACGGTGGCGCTGGCCAAGGGCGAAGGCACAGTGCGGGTCATCGCCGGGGAGTTTGAGGGGCACCGCGGCCCGGCCCGTACCTTCAGCCCGCTGCATGTCTGGGATCTGCGGCTGGTGCAGGGCGGCATCAGCACACTCGAGTTGCCCGAAGGCTGGACCGGCGCGCTCATCGTGCTCAAGGGAACCGTACAGGTCAACGGCAGTGCCATCGCCCGGGAGGCGCAGATGGTGGTGCTGGACAGGGCGGGGCGCCAGGTCATGATCGAGGCAAACAGCGAGGCTGTGGTGCTGCTGCTCAGCGGTGAGCCCATCGAGGAGCCCATAGTGGGTCACGGCCCCTTCGTGATGAACAGCCAGGAGGAGATAGTGCAGGCCATCGATGACTTCAACAGCGGCAGATTTGGCCTGATGCCGGAGTGATGAAGGTTAAAAAAGACCCGGGTCCTCGTGAGAGGGCCCGGGTTGTCTATGGTGCGGCAGCCTTCAGCGCTGGCGAGCCTTGAACCTGGGGTTGCTCTTGCAGATCACGAACAGCTTGCCGCGGCGGCGGACAATCTGGCAATCGGGGTGGCGCGACTTGGCCGATTTCAGGGAGGAGAGGACTTTCATGACTGCGCTTTTCCTTTGTTGAAGAACTGACCAAAACGCTGGCCGAAGCGGGCAACCTGACCTTCCTTGCTGACCTGCTTCTGCTTGCCGGTGTAGAAGGGGTGTGACGCGCTGGAGACATCCAGGGTCACATAGGGATAGGTCTTGCCGTCTTCCCACAATTTGGTGCGATCTGTCTTGAGGGTGGAACCCACCAGAAAATAGGTGTTGGCGGTCAGGTCGTGGAACAGAACCTGACGGTATTCGGGGTGTATGTCGGGACGCATGATACTCGCTCAATGAATTGGTATGTTATACTATAACAATCAAATCATGCTCCTGTTGAGAATGAATATCAACAAATTTTTGGAATGACACCTGGGGGCCGGGCCGGCATAGAGGAAAAACCGGCTGGCGTGCACCGCCAGGGAGCGGGGAAGTCCGGTTATCTGCCGCGTCGCTGCGACTTTGATTGAAGGCCTCTCTGGGGAAGCAGATAATGTCCCCCTTTACTTTTGATTTTTACTGTATAAAAATACAGGTATAAATCATGGAGACTTATCCTATGCGTCTGGAAATCATCATCGACAAGAAACATCAGATCCCTACCACCACCATGGAGGCGCTGCGTCAGGAGTTGCTCAAGCAGTTGGGCGAGAAATTCCCCGACCTGCATGTGCGGGTCGCGCCGGGCGGCGCCATGGCGATGACGGTCAGCCGTGCCAGCAAGGAAGACAAGGAGCTGGCAGAGGCAATGGTGCAGGAGGTGTGGGAGAATGCCGACAGCTGGATGCCGGAAAACGCCGCCTCCTGAGGCTCGCTGGCGGCCGAGTGAGTCGTGTATGGCGGGCGCCAGCCTGACTCAATCCGGATCAGAGAAAACGCAGCCCTGGGCTGCGTTTTTCGTTTCTGATCACTCGGGGGATTGGCCTGTTCACTGCGTGCAGGAAGGGGGAGCCCGTGCCTTACAACCCGGCCCAGCGCTTGAGGCTGTTGACCTGCACCCGCTGATCGGCCTGGGCTATCTCGCCATGGGTGCGTAGCGCCTTGATGGCGTCGGGCAGGGCGGCGCGTATCTCGGCGGCCGTCATGCCGGCCTGCAGGGCGGGGTGATAGGCGAGCTTGAGCAGCACATAGTCGAGTCCGGTCGGGAAGCTGTCGATGCTGTTGTCGTTGAAGATGGAGGGAAACACCTTGTCCGAGTCATTGGGCAGCCCCATCACCTGGGTGAGTTCCTCCACCACGCAATCGAGAAAACGCCCCTTGGCCCGGCTGTAATCCACCGGAATGATGATGGTGGCGCGGGCTATCTCATGGCGGGCATTGGTGGCGAAATTGGCCATGCACAGCCCCTCCTTGAGCGCCGTCTTGATGGAGGCATCCTGGCCCATGGTGCGGCTGGCCCAGCTCGCCATCTGCGAGCGCTGGGTCATGATCAGGGTGATGTTGGCTTTGTCGTTCACCAGCGTGATGGGACGGCCTATGATGCTGGCCAGATGCTGGCTCTGGATCTTGACCACCTCGGCCTGCAGCGGCTTGTCGCCAAATTCGTTGATGAGCCTGAGACGGATGGGTTGCTGCCAGCGGGAGAAGCGTACCCCCTGCTCGTGGCCATATTCCCGTTTCATGGCGACTTCGAAGAAGCTCTGAGTCAGATAGGCATCGCTCTGCCAGCGTTCGGCGGCGTGCAGGGGAAGCGACGGGAGCAGCATCACCAGGCTCCACACGCCCATCAAGCAGCCCTTGAGTGTGCGGGCACGGGGCAGCAGCGGATGGCGCAACGGGATCATGTTTCCTCCTTGAAACGGCAGTTGGTCAGCGTGCGGCACGCTCGAGATCGCGCCAGGTGAGCCAGAGCCTGAGATCAAACTCCAGTTGATGATAGTCCGGCTCCATGTGCTGACAGAGCTGGTAGAAGGCCTTGTTGTGATCCTTCTCCTTCAGGTGGGCCAGCTCGTGCACCACTATCATCTTCAGGAAGGCGGGGTGAGCCTCCTTGAACAGGGCGGCGATGCGGATCTCGTTCTTGGCCTTGAGCTTGCTGCCCTGCACCCGGCTGACATAGGTATGCAGGCCGAGGGCATCCTTGATCACGTTGATCTTGCCATCGAAGATCACTTTGGAGAGCGGCGCCGAGCTTTTCAGATAGCGGTTCTTCAACTCCATGGTGTAACCCAGCAGCGCCTTGTCACTCTGGATCAGGTGGCTGTCCGGGTAGCGTTTCTCCAGCATGTCGCCCAGCTTGCCGGCCGCGATCAGCTGTTGTACCTGGGCCTTGAGCGGGTCCGGGTAGCCCCCGAGATAGGTCAGTTCCACCATGGTTTGTCACTCGTCACATCAAAAAAGAGCGCCATTGTAGTCATCCTGTCTCGGCTTGGGTAGGGCTTGCTCCTTTCCCTGCGTGTGTTCGTCCAAACAAAAGGGCCGTCACTGTGATCAATGACGGCCCTGGCTGGCGATGGTGCGGGATCAGCGCCTGCGATAGAGACCCGGGTCCACCTCTTCATACTGGCTCACCAGATATTGATAGAAGGCGAGGCTGGAAGGGGAGCTCGGTTTTTTCAGCTCGTCGGCAATCCGTTCCGGCTTGGCGATGATGAACTTGGGACTCTGGCGCTTGATGTCGGCCAGCACACGTTCACGCACGTCGTAGGGCGGATTGACGTTGGCAAAGAAGAGATAGGCGGAGGCCGGCTGGCGATCGGTCCACAGATAATATTGCGGCTGTATGCCATCGACCCAGATCTTGTCGGTCGGGCCGGTTTCGGCCTTGATCCGATCGACCCGTACCTGGGCCGGCGGGTTGAACGGCCTGCCCTTCAGGCTGCCTTCCCAGGCGTTGTTGAGCAGCAGGGCCAGCATGGCCAGCGAGGCGAGCCAGGGGGTGGCACTGCGCACATCCCAGGCGCGCCACAGGGGCACCAGGATCAGCACGGGCAGGGCCCACAGCAGGCTGTTGCCGAGCACTTCCCGCACCCGTTCCAGCGACCACTCCTTGGTGCTCCAGCCGTAACCGAGCTGCTGGGCCAGCAGCCAGCTGGCGGTCAGTACCACCAGCGAGATGCAGAGCAGGCCGAGGCCATCGGCCTGCTGTTCGCTGCGATCCAGCAGGCAGGCGAGCGGCAGCAGGGCCAGCGGCAGATAGAGCACGTCGTAGTGATCGAACACATGGCCGGAGACGGAGTTGGCGACCAAGGTAAACACCACGCCGAACAGGGTGGCGCACAGAGCGGGCAGATACCACTCCTGCCGCCGGCCCATCATGAGTGCGATGAAGGCGGGCAGCAGCATGATGAGGCCGGTACGCAGCAGGCCGACGCTGCCCACATCCGGCGAGAAGCCGTTGCCGTAGCTGCCCTCGAAGAAGATGTCGAAGGCGTAATATTTGAATTCGGCCAGCAGGCTGTGGTGCTGGAAGTAGGCGAGCAGGGGGCCGCCTATCAGGGCCAGACCCAGCAGGCTGGAGAAGAGCAGGGCGAAGGCGCAGCGCCACTGCTCGCGCAGGCACCAGTGGCAGAACAGCACCAGATACCAGGCGCCCCAGAAAGCGCCGTTGTTGGTGCGCATCCAGGCCACGATGGCGAAGGTCAGCGCCGCCACCAGAGCCGGTCCCCAGCTGAAGCGCTTGTCCAGCAGCATGGTGATGAAGGCCCACTGGGCGAGGAGGGCCAGATGGAAGGTCCAGTCCTCGGTCATGTTGCCGTAGTAATAACGGGTGCTGTAGAGCGCCAGCACCGCCAGCATGGTGCCGAGGCGGGTGCGCAGGGAGAGGCCGAGCTGGCCGAATGCCTGCCAGCTGGCCAGCAGACCGAGCCAGCAGAGCGCCCACTCCAGCAGCCAGATCCCGAAGAAGCCAGCCAGGTTGTAGCCGAGTGCATCGAGGGCGAAGATCATGGGGCCCTTGATGTCGATCATGTCCCGATAGAGCACGCCCCCCTCACTCCACATCTTGCCCATCACAGCGAACAAGGACGCATCGAAGCCGGGAGCCATGCCATGAAACAGCGGGTTGCGCAGGCAGAACAGCAAGGCCAGCAGGCCGGTGAGCAGGATCACCAAGGGCCGCAGGCCCGGATTGACACGAGGAGGGGTAAAACGGATGGCATGATTCATGGGTGACCTGTTCCTGCTGGGAAGTCTCGAAAGCGGGCCTATCTTGCCGAGCCTGACTGCGCTATGCAATGGGCGAGGGAGATGTGCTTGAAATAATTTGCAAAAGTGCCGCCTTCTGGCAAGAAAGCGGCACTTTTTCATGACTAACGTGGCAGACGCTGTGGCCTGAGTCCCCAGGGGTCAAGACACGACGCCAGGGCCCTGATACGCCAGCAGCGGCGGCATGACACTCAGCTCGGGCAGAGAGCGGGCCCAGCGGATGAAGGCATCCGCCAGCGTGATGCCGAGCTCCTGATTGTGCTGGGTCAGGGTGCGGGCCAGCGCCGTGTAGCCCTCCTTGCCGGAGGCGGTATAGGCGCTTGAGACGCCACGATAGATGGCATCTGCCTCGACCGGCTGCCACTGACCTGGGCTCGCCTCCCACTCCAGCCGGGTGATCCTGGCCCCCTTGGGCTTGTCTGCCTGGTAGCTGAAACGGACCCCGGCAGTATAAGGAAAGCTGCCGCTGCCGTTGCCCGTCACGCCGTTGTTGGTGGCGTTGTCGATGGCCCCCTCCAGCGCCTCGGCCAGTTCATGGCCATGCACCCGATAGAGGGTGAGCGGAATGGCAAAGGGCAGCAGGCGACCGGCGATGTCCGCCTCGCTCAAGGGGCCGGGTTCGAGGGAGCAGCGCACGCCCCCGGCGTTGTGCAGGGCGAAATCCACCTGACCGACCTGCTCGCGAGCGCCGGTCAGCATGGCGTGGGCCACCAGGGGGGCAACCTGGCTGCCGGCGGGCAAATTGGCATCGGGCAGGCGCTGATGGTGCAGCGGCCCGGCGAGCCGGGTCACGATGCGCTGGGTCATGGTCTCGAGCTCGGGCCGGTAGCGCTTGGCCAGATGCAGCTCCAGTGCGGGAGCCGGTTCGCAGAAGTGCAGTCCGGCCGGCGGCACAGAGGCAAACGGCCAGGGTTGCCAGGGCAACCACTCCAGCCGGCCCTGACTGCGTCGCACCCGGCCACGGGCGTCAAATTCTAGCTCGCACACCCCGAGGCAGAGCGCGCTGTGGGCCGCGTGCAATATCGCCACCTCGTTCACCATCAGCGGATAGCTGCCGTCGCTCTCGAGCCCGAGCGGCGCCAGATCCCCCAGCTGACTGTGGGTGTGGCCGCCTATGATGAGGCTGAGTTCGGGAAAGCGGGCCGCCAGACGCTTGTCCTGCTCCAGCCCCAGGTGGCTCAGCAAGATGATGTGGTGAATGCCTTCGGCCTTGATCTCCGCCAGCGCAGCAACCAGGGTCTCCTCTATGCCGTGAAAATGGGTATAGGCATCCGGGTTGGCGATGGCGGCCATCTGCGGCAGCGTGATGCCGAGCAGGGCGAAGGGTACGCCGTCTATGATGCGCTTGTGCCAGGGGCGGCTGGCATCATGCAGCATGGGCAGACCCCTCAGCCGCAACGGGGCATCGGCCGGTTCCTGACTGCTGTCCAGGTTGGCTGCCAGCACAGGGAAGTCGAGCTGGCGCAAAAACTCCACCAGAGGACCGTTGCCCAGATCGAACTCGTGATTGCCGATCACCATGGCATCCGGTCGCAGCAGGCTCAGCAGATCTGCGTTGGCGCGTCCCTTGAATCGGTTGAAATAGAGCGAACCCTGGAAGGTGTCACCGCCGTGCAGGAACAGGCAGGTCTGACCCGCCGCGTCTGCCTGCTGGCGCAGGGCGGTGAGCCGGGAAAGGATGCGGGCATAGCCGCCACACTGAGTGCGCCACTCGGACTCGCCAACGGGGGAGAAGCGCATGGGGGCGCCATCGAAATGGGAGTGGCAGTCACTGAAATGGGCAAGTTGAACCGTAATACTCATCTCGGTCCTCCTTAGAGAAAAAAGAGCACAGAGTCTACTCCAAGCTCGGGGGAAGATACCAGCCCGGCAGGACGCCGGGCTGGTGAGACAATCGCCAAATCAGGTGGGGCCCTGGGTCAGGTCCCGCGCTGGTGCAGGCCGAATGTCAGGCGGGGACCATGATCTGGGTGGCGAGGATCACCACCACCAGGCCGACGGCGACCGGCACCGAGGTGCGCTTTACCACCTCGAACGGGGAGAGGTTGCCCATGCCCGCACAGGCGACCACCACGCCGGAGACAGGGGATATAGTGCGACCCAGGTTGGAGGCCTGCAGCATGGGGATGACCAGGTAGGCGGGATTGACGCCCAGACTGGTGGCAAGATGGGGAATAAGCTCCACGAAGGCGTAGAAGGGGGCGTTGCCGGAACCCGTGGTAAAGGCCGCCAGTGTGGTGATGACCACCAGTACCAGCATGATGACGATGCCGCCTGTGCCAAAGCTCTGGGCCAGATCCAGGAGGTTTGCGATGAAGCCGAGCCCCATCAAACCCTGGGCAAACACACCAGCACCCACCAGCAGCATGACCACGCCGGCGAAGGCGTCAGCCATGCTGCGCCAGCACACCTGCAGACCGTCGAGCAGCTCTTTGCCATTGCGTTTGCGCACCAGTTCCAGCAGGGCGGCCAGCACCAGACAGATGACGATGATGGTCACTATGTCGAGCTTGGGACCCAGTTTTCCGTCAAACAGCAGCACGCCTATGATGGGGGTGAACGGCAGTATGGCGTAGAAGCCGGGGGCATCGGTGATGAGATCGCTCGGGGCGACAGGCTCGTTGTGCTCGCCCGATTTCTGATCCAGATAGCGCTGCCAGAAGAAGTGGGTCACCGCCATGGCGGCGATGGCCACCAGCGAGATGGGCAGGGTCAGCTTGAAGGCAAAGTCGAGCAGCTCCATGTTGGCGGCTTGGGCGGCCATCACCACATCCCCGGAGGTGGGCGCTAGTATGATGGCGGCCGGAGAGGCGCACACCGCCGCCGCCGCGCCACGGGAGATCCCCATGTTGACCATCAGCGGGAACAGGGTGGCCATCAGCAGGACGCCGAGGCCGGTGGCGGAGCTCACCGCCAGCGACATAGCGCAGGCCACCAGATAGGCGGCGACCAGCAGTATGTAGGGGGACTTGATGATGCCGAGCGGTTTGCTGGCCAGCTTCACCAAGATGGTGTTGGCGCCTATGTGGCTCATGTAGCCGGCGAAGCCGCACAACACCATGATCAGCATGCCAAGGCCACCGCCACGATCCACCAGCAGGAAGCGCACATATTCAAAGACGTCGGTGGCCACATGACCGGTGGAGATGACGCTGGCAGGCAGTACCGCCTTGCCCATCAGGGCGGTAATGGTCAGCAGCAGCAGACCGCCGCTGAGCAGCACCCCGGTGGCCGAGTAGCCCTTGAAGATGTAGCGACCCACGGCCAGGGTGACCAGGGTGCCAATAAGGAGTTCCATCATAGAGTGAGTTCCTGAGTACGAAATGAAGGTGGATACATTTTTGGCGTCAACTTGGAGGTTAATCTGGCCAATCCCGAACTGTATCGACATAAAACTCGGTGATTATTATCCAATAAGGGGTAAGCCACCATGATGTCCATCATCACTTGTGATCTTGCTTGCAAATCAATGAAGGCGCGGGGTTGCGACTTGTCAACCTGACACTTAGGCTTTGTGACGGGAGTAGGTGACAGTCGCGGGGATCGCGGTTAATCTCCTGCTTCGAGTATTAATACGTTGATTATTAATTAAAATAACACCCCGGTCATCAACGAGGTCAAGGCAGCAGAAATGGGAATGGTCAGCAAAGTTTTCATGGTGGCAGCCTTGTTGTATGCCGCCGCGGCAGGGGCCGAAAGTTCCCGTTATGCCGGCATCAAGGTCGCGCCTGACATCAAGGTTGATTTCCAGTTTTACCGGGTTTTTGGACCGGATGTGGTCAGCGTGGCCCGCCAGATAGCAAAGCAGGGACAAACCCAGGCCAGAGGCCATATCGGCATGGCCAGCTACCAACTTTCCTGGCAGTTGCAGACCCGCCCCGAGGCCGACCGCTGTGCGCTGGAGCAGGTGAGGGTCACCACCCGGATCAAGGTGATGGTGCCGAACTGGATGGACAAGGCCAGGGCCTCCGCCGCCGAGCGCCAGAAGTGGGACAAGCTGGTGGCCGCCATGTTCGACTATGAGAGCCGTCACAAGGACATCTTGCTGGAAAGCGTCAGCCAGCTTGGCATCCAGCTGGCACAATTGCCGGTGGAGCGCGATTGCGCCGCCCTGCAATATCAGGCCTGGCAACAGGGGCAGGGGGTGCTGGCCAGCTCGCGCGAGCGTTTCACCCGGTTGCAGCAGCAGACGGATCACGGCCGCAAATTGGGGCTGATCTGGCCCAAGGGCATCTAGCGCATCGGTCGCTGTTGACTGAGATAAAAACGGGCTCCCATCAGGGAGCCCGTTTTTATTGGACTGGATCTGCCAACCGGGGCTGGCGGTCAGTTGAGGGGTTTGCCCTTGAGCAGCTTGCGCACCCAGTAGCGCGCCGGATGGAGCGCCTCCAGCAGATCGGCAGATAGCGGTAGTGGATCGCCACAGATCTCGCTGGCTAGCAGCTCACCACATAGCGGTGCCGAGCAGAGGCCCCGTGAGCCGAGCGCCCCCAGCACATAGAGGCCGGGGTGCAGCGGCAGTGGTGCTGCGTTTTGCTGATCACGCTGAAGCTGGGCGTAGTGATCCGCCAGGTTTGTCAATCTGGCGATTGGCCCCACCACCGGCAGGTGATCCCGACTGGCGCAACGCACACCCACCCGCGCCTCATTGCCACTGATATCCACTTCGGCTGGCCAGCTCTGATCCGGCAGGCAGGCTTGCAGCCTGGCCTGGTTCTGCTGCTGTTCTTCTGCGCGAAACTCGAGGCTGTTCTGGTTGCGGCCGTAGCTGGCGCCGATGCAGTGTTGGTGGTTGTGCGCGGGCGTGAGGTAGCCGTCGTAACAGAGCACCGTCTTGAGCCGGCTCAAACTGGCCGTGGTCGGCACATGGCTCACCTGGCCGCGCACCGGATAGAGCGGCAGTTCGGCAAAGGGCAGCAGGGCGGGCAGCTGGTGACCGGCTGCCACCACCAGAATGGGAGCCTGCCAGTGGCGGCCGGTGTCGCTCTCCACCCGCCAGCCATCCGCTCGCTCATCGATCGTCGTGATGGGGGCGTCATATTCCACCTGCAGCAGGCCGCTGGCCTGCGCCTCCCTGATGGCCGCGCGGGTGAGATCGGCCGGACAGAGCCAGCCCCCCAGCGGATAGCTGACGCCGCCATGGCCGCTGGGCAGGCCCGCGATCCGTTCGGCCTCTGTGGCCGAAAGGGAGTGCATCAGCTCGGGGGGGAAGGGGCCCTGACCCATCTTGGCCAGCTTGGCGCTGGATTTATCGTCATAGCCCAGCTGCACCACGCCGCACAGATCGAAGGCGATGGGGTGGCGCTCGGCCAGGGCCAGCAGCCGCTGGCGTGCATAGCCAAAGGCCAGCGAATAGAAGCGCGACAGCGCATCGTGCTCGCCATTGAGCAAGGGATAGAGGGCGCCCTGCCGGTTGCCGGAGGCACCGGTGGCGGGCTCGTGGCCTTCGCACAGGAGCGTCACCCTGCGGCCCCGCTCCACCAGCGAGAGCGCCGTCATGGCCGAGGCGATGCCGCCACCTATGATCAGCACCTCGCCGTCCGGGCTTGCGGGGCGGGCATACCAGGGGGCTATGGTCTGCACCGGTTGCTTGTCGGTGCGATCCCCTATCAGCATCTCCCGCTTGCTGCCGTGGCCCTTGACCTTTTTCATGGCAAAGCCGGCGGCAATCAGGCCCCGGCGCACGAAGCCGGCGCAGGTAAAGGTGGCAATAGAGGCGTCGGGGCGAGCGAGACGGGCCAGGCCATCGAACAAGTCTTGCGTCCACATCTCGGGGTTCTTGGCGGGGGAGAAGCCATCCAGATACCAGGCATCCACCAGCCCGCCCTCCCGATGGGGGACTTGCGGCAACATCTCCTTGATGTCGCCAAACCAGAGATCGAGCCGGATGCGGCCCTTGGCAAACTGCAGGCGATGGCAGCCCTGGACCGGCAGCGGCCACTGGGCGATGAGATCCTGGCTCAAGGGAGCAAGCTCGGGCCAGGCCGCCAGCGCCTTGCTCAGATCGCGCTGGGTGAGGGGGTATTTCTCGAAGCTGATGAAGTGCAGGCGGGCACCGTTGCCGGTTTGGGGCGCCTGTTCCAGGAAGGCGGCCATTGTCGCCAGAAAGTTAAGGCCTGTGCCGAAACCTGTTTCACCTATCACGAAACTGTCACTATCGTGGTGCGAAAATCGCGCTGGCAACCGATTTTGCTGCAAAAAGACGTAGCGGGTTTCACTTAGACCGTTATCATTGGAAAAGTACACATCCCCAAAGTCACTGGAGACTGGAGTTCCCGCTTCATTCCAGTCCAATCGGGCATGATGTAAGGATGTTTGACTCACGTTTTCCTCTGCTCGCGTCATAAGAACGCGGGCATTCTACGTGAAAGCAGACCAGTTTGGCAGCCAAAAGCGGGTAGACTTGGCGCCAGTTTTTCCAGACGAGATGAATTAATGAGAAGAGCAGTGATCACCGGTATCGGCGTCATCTCCAGTATCGGCAACAACAAGGAAGAAGTGCTGGCCTCCCTGAAAGCAGGTAAATCCGGCATCACCTATTCCGAGCAGTTCGAGCAGCACAACCTGCGCAGCCGTGTCTGGGGTAACATCAAACTCGAGCCGTCTGAACTGATCGACCGTAAAGTCATGCGTTTCATGGGTGACGCTGCGGCCTATGCCTATCTCTCCATGCAACAGGCCATCGAAGATGCCGGTCTGCCGGAAGATCAGGTCTCCAACGAGCGTACCGGCCTGGTGGTCGGTTCCGGTGGTGCCTCCGGCAAGAACACCTCCGAGTCTTGCGACATTGCCCGCGAGAAAGGCGTCAAGCGGGTTGGCCCTTACATGGTGCCGCGCACCATGTCTTCCACCACCTCCGCTTGCCTGGCCACGCCGTTCAAGATCAAGGGTGTGAACTACTCCATCAGTTCCGCTTGCGCCACCTCTGCTCACTGCATCGGTCACGCCATGGAACTGATCCAGCTGGGCAAGCAGGACGTGGTCTTCGCCGGCGGCGGTGAAGAGCTGGACTGGTCCTCCACCATACAGTTCGACGCCATGGGCGCCCTATCCACCAAGTACAACGACACCCCGGAAAAAGCGTCCCGTACCTATGACGCCGACCGCGATGGTTTCGTCATCTCAGGTGGCGGCGGCATCCTGGTGGTCGAGGAGCTGGAACATGCTCTGGCCCGTGGTGCTCACATCTATGCCGAGCTGACCGGTTACGGTGCCACCTCCGATGGCTACGACATGGTCGCCCCGAGCGGTGAAGGCGCCGTGCGTTGCATGAAGATGGCGATGCAGGGTGTTGGCAAGGTGGATTACATCAACACCCACGGCACCTCTACCCCGGTCGGTGACACCAAGGAGCTGGAAGCCATCCAGACTCTGTTTGGCACCAAGGGTCCCAAGATCTCTGCCACCAAGGCGATGACGGGTCATGCCCTGGGCGCTGCCGGCGTGCATGAAGCTGTCTACTCCCTGCTGATGATGGAGCATGGCTTTATCGCTCCCAGCATCAACATCGAGACCCTGGACGAGAAGGCTGAAGGTCTGCCCATAGTACGCGAGTACGAAGCGGCCGATCTCAATACCATCATGTCCAACAGCTTCGGCTTTGGCGGTACCAACGCCTCCCTGGTATTCAGCAAGTTCAAAGCTTGATGAGTCGATGATGTGAAAAACGGCGCCGCAAGGCGCCTTTTTTATTGGCAATCGGGCGACCCTCAGGCGGGGCCGGTCAAGGGCAACCGCATATAGACGGCGCCCTCACCGTACTCGTCCAACGATTTTGGGGTCCTGGCGGGTACAAAGCCCTGCTTGCGCCAGAAGGCCGGGGCATCCTGCACCGCCACCAGTCCGGCATGCTCGTAACCCTCATCACTGGCAAAGGCGAGGGCTGTCTCCAGCAACCGCTGGCCAATACCCTTGCCGCGCGCCTGCGCTGACACGGCCAGATCGTGCAGATAGAACTCGTCGTTCCCCGCCAGTGTCTGCATGGGTACCGAGAGGGAGGGGGGCTGGTGGGCACGCCAGGGATGGCATAGCAGGTAACCCAGTACCTTGCCCTGATATTCGGCCACCCAACAGCAGTCGGGGGCCAGTTCGGCCTTGTTGCTCATGACCTCGAGGGGTTCAGGATCCAGCTGGTGATAACACTCATCCTGAATGGCCATGATGGTGGGCCAGTCATTGGCCCGGGTAGTGCGGATCTGGATCATAGTCATGGGCATCGCTGCCTGGGTACGCTGATTAAATAATGTGTGCGTCAGCCAGCGTACCAGAATGCGGCCATGAACTGAACAATCATTTCCAAACGATGCCCGTTATGGCGGGCGTCTTAACGAGCAGCCTGCTTGCTGACCAGCTTGATCAGGCGATAACGCAGGGAAGGGGCATCCGCCGGCACGTCGGTGAGTTGCTCCTTGCTGACGGTCAGCTGGTACTGGTAGCCGGGTTCAAACTGAAAGCCTTCTATCTGCTGATAAAAGAGAGTCCAGGCTTGCTGCTCGTCGCTGCGAACCTGCATGCACTGCATGGGGCCGACACCGACGCAGTGTACCAGCTGGCTGTTGATGTAGAGGGTCTCGCCTGTGGTTGGCGTGGGGGCGCTCTGACAGGCGCTGAGCAGCAGGGCGGCGCTGATGAACAATGGTCTCATGATGGACTCCTTCTGATCGAAAGGGGGCATTAGAGCGGCAAATAAAAAGGCGGTCAATGACCGCCTTGGTAACAAACCATGTCGACTCAGCGCATCAACGCTGATCGAGCGGGGTGAATTCCCGTTGGGCCAGGCCGGTGTAGAGCTGACGCGGACGGCCGATCTTCTGATCCGGGTCCGAGTGCATCTCGTTCCAGTGGGCAATCCAGCCGATGGTGCGGGAGATGGCGAAGATCACGGTGAACATGGACATGGGGATGCCGATGGCCTTCATGATGATGCCGGAGTAGAAGTCCACGTTCGGGTAGAGCTTCTTCTCGATGAAGTAGGGGTCCGACAGCGCGATGCGCTCCAGCTCCATGGCCACGTCCAGCAGCGGATCCTTGATCTGCAACTCGGTCAGTACCTCGTGGCAGGTTTCGCGCATCACGGTGGCACGGGGATCGTGGTTCTTGTAGACCCGGTGACCGAAGCCCATCAGACGGAAGGGATCGTTCTTGTCCTTGGCGCGGCCGATGAACTCGGGGATACGCTCCACTGAGCCTATCTCTTCGAGCATCTTGAGGCAGGCTTCGTTGGCACCGCCATGAGCCGGTCCCCACAGGGAGGCGATCCCGGCGGCGATGCAGGCAAACGGGTTGGCACCGGAGGAGCCGGCCAGACGCACTGTGGAGGTGGAGGCGTTCTGCTCGTGATCCGCATGCAGGGTGAAGATGCGGTCCATGGCGCGTTCGACTATGGGGTTGACCTTGTACTCTTCGGTCGGCACGCCAAACATCATGTGCAGGAAGTTGCCGGCATAGGAGAGGGCGTTGCGCGGCTGCATGAACGGCTGACCGATGGAGTACTTGTAGCACATGGCGGCCAGGGTCGGCATCTTGGAGAGCAGACGGAAGGCACAGATCTCGCGGTGCTCTTCGTTGTTGATGTCGAGCGCATCGTGATAGAAGGCGGACAGCGCACTGACCACGCCACACATGATTGCCATGGGGTGGGAGTCACGACGGAAGCCGCGGAAGAAGAAGGCGATCTGCTCGTGCACCATGGTATGGCGGGTGACCAGACGTTCAAACTCTGTGTACTGCGCCTTGGTGGGCGCCTCGCCGTACAGCAGGATATAGCAGACTTCGAGGTAGCTGGCCTGGGTGGCCAACTGGGCGATGGGGTAACCACGGTGCAGCAAGACACCCTGATCGCCATCGATATAGGTAATGGATGATTTACAAGCACCGGTGGCCATAAAACCGGGGTCAAAGGTGAAGTACCCTTGCGCGCCCAATTTTCTGACGTCGATCACGTCGGGTCCGACAGTCCCTGACAGGATCGGTAGTTCTACCGGGTCTTTACCGGGCAGATGTAGGGTGGCTATCTTATCAGCCATAGCACGTCTCCTTTGCTCTTTTATAATTTGATTCCAGCTCTACTTTATTACGAGTTTGATGACGCTGGCAAAGGTTCTGACCCGTACCAGGGCGGCTGGAGCGCCTTATTTGAAACAGAGTTCAGGGGCGCTGTCAATTTTTCTGGATGATCATTAATGAGTTGTTAAATGAGTTGTGAGATCTGGTTTACGGTTTTGGGTTTTCTTTGTAGCTAATTGATTGTCATTGGTTAAGCCCGCCGATATACTGCGCCTCGTGGGTGATGGCTGTCGGTGTTTGAAACGCTTGCGCAAAGTCGGATGCGATATTGAAAATGTTGTTTTTGGCTTTTTTGAGTTGTTTTGGTAACAAAAACCTAACAAATGCCACTCCGTGCCCTCATAAGCGTGTAAAAACAATAACTAACGTGCTCAATGGAGCTGAGTGGGCAAAGCCGTGAAAAATAAACAGAGACCTGTAAACCTCGACCTACAGACGATCAGCTTTCCTGTCACCGCCATTGCTTCCATCTTGCATCGTGTCTCAGGGGTGATCACCTTTGTGGCGCTCTCTATCTTGCTGTGGATGCTTGGTACTTCACTCGCCTCTCCCGAAGGATTTGAAACCGTGGTGTCCATCATGGACAACTTCCTGGTCAAATTCGTGTTGTGGGGGATCCTGACTGCGCTGGCTTACCACATTGTGGGCGGTCTGCGTCATCTGGTCATGGACATGGGCTATTGGGAAGAGCTGGAATCCGGTAATCAGAGTGCCCGTGTGGCCTTCGTGATCACCGCGGTTTTGGCGGTATTGGCGGGAGTACTGGTATGGTAACCAATTCTGCAACATTCGGGCGCAGCGGTGTTCATGATTACATCCTGATCCGCGCCACCGCCCTCATCATGACGGCTTACGTCCTCTATCTGGTTGGCTTTGTCGCGTTCAATGACATCAGCTACGAGGTGTGGACCGGCTTCTTCGCCAAAACCTTCACCAAGGTATTCACCCTGCTGACCCTGCTGTGCGTCTTGATCCACGCCTGGATCGGTCTGTGGCAGGTGCTGACCGACTATATCAAGCCGGTGGGGCTGCGCGGTGCGCTGCAATTTGCCTTGGTAGTGGTGCTGTTTGTCTACCTGATGACCGGCTTCGTTGTGCTGTGGGGGGTGTAAGGTGACTATTCCAACTCGTGAATTTGATGCGGTCGTGATCGGTGCCGGTGGTGCCGGCATGCGCGCCGCGCTGCAGATTGCCCAGTCCGGCAAGAGCTGCGCTCTGTTATCCAAGGTCTTCCCGACCCGTTCTCACACGGTTTCTGCCCAGGGCGGGATCACGGTTGCGCTGGGCAATGCCCACGACGACAACTGGCAATGGCACATGTATGACACCGTCAAGGGCTCCGATTATATCGGTGACCAGGAAGCGATCGAATACATGTGCAAAACGGGCCCCGAGGCCGTCTATGAGCTGGAGAACATGGGCTTGCCCTTCTCCCGCTTCGACAACGGCTCCGTTTACCAGCGTCCGTTTGGCGGCCAGTCCAAGAATTTTGGTGGCGAGCAGGCGGCTCGTACCGCAGCCGCAGCGGACCGTACCGGTCACGCTTTGCTGCACACCCTCTATCAGCAGAACGTCAAGAACAAGACCACAGTCTTCTCCGAGTGGTATGCGCTGGATCTGGTGAAAAACCAGGACGGCCACATCGTTGGCTGTACCGCCATCGACATGGAGAGCGGTGAAGTCGTCTACTTCAAGGCCAAGGCAACCGTGCTGGCCACCGGCGGCGCTGGTCGCATCTATCAGTCCACCACCAACGCCCACATCAACACGGGTGACGGCGTCGGCATGGCGCTGCGCGCCGGCGTCGGCGTGCAGGACATGGAGTTCTGGCAGTTCCACCCGACCGGCATCGCCGGGGCAGGGGTGCTGGTGACTGAAGGCTGTCGTGGTGAAGGCGGTTATCTGCTCAACAAAGACGGCGAACGCTTCATGGAGCGTTACGCGCCGAACGCCAAGGATCTGGCCGGTCGCGACGTGGTGGCCCGTTCCATCATGATCGAGATCCGCGAAGGCCGTGGCTGTGACGGTCCCTGGGGCCCGCACATCAAGCTCAAGCTGGATCACCTCGGCAAAGAGGTACTGGAATCCCGTCTGCCTGGCATCTGCGAGCTCTCTCGCACCTTCGCCCACGTGGATCCGGTCAAGGAACCCATTCCCATCATACCTACCTGCCACTACATGATGGGCGGCGTGCCGACCAACGTGAATGGCCAGTGCCTGACCCAGGACAAGGACGGCAATGACGTCCCCGTGGTCGGTCTGTTCGCGGTGGGCGAGATAGCCTGTGTCTCGGTGCACGGCGCCAACCGTCTGGGCGGCAACTCACTGCTGGATCTGATCGTGTTTGGCCGCGCTGCGGGCATGCATCTGGTCAACACCCTGGGCGAGATGGAACATGGTCGCGAGGCTTCCGAGTCTGATCTGGCCGCCGCGCTGGCCCGTTTCAATCGCTGGGAAAACAACCGTGACGGGGAAGACCCGGTCCAGATCCGCAAGGATCTGCAGACCTGCATGCAGAACAACTTCTCCGTGTTCCGTGAAGGTGACGCCATGGCCGAAGGGCTGGCCGAGCTGAAACGCATCCGCGAGCGGCTGAAGAATGCCCGTCTGGACGACACCTCCAAGGAGTTCAACACCCAGCGCATCGAGTGCCTGGAGCTGGACAACCTGATGGAGACGGCGTTTGCCACCGCGGTGGCGGCCAACTTCCGTACCGAGAGTCGGGGTGCCCACAGCCGCTTCGATTTCCCGGATCGCGACGATGAGGGCTGGCTGTGCCATAGCCTCTATCATCCGGACACAGAGTCCATGACCCGTCGCGCTGTCAACATGTCTCCGAAAACCCGTGAGGCATTCCCACCCAAGGTCCGGACTTACTGACCGATGGCGGAGACAAGCACCATGAAGAGCAGACAGTCGGCTTATCGCAGCATGTGCCGGTCTGTGAAGAGGTGGGAGGCATTCCCATCTCTCTTCCCCAAGGTGCGGACTTAACGATTGCGGAGCCAAACAACATGAACGTCACATTCTCTGTCTACAGATACAATCCGGATGTTGATAACGTCCCCTATATGAAGGAATATCGTCTTGATATTCCTGAAGGTTCCGACATGATGGTGCTCGATGCACTGATCCAGCTGAAAGAGCTGGATCCCACGCTCGCCTTCCGCCGCTCCTGCCGCGAAGGGGTCTGTGGATCAGACGGTCTCAACATGAATGGCAAGAACGGTCTTGCCTGCATCACCCCGCTCTCCGATCTGCTGAAGAAGGGCAATAACGTCGTTATCCGCCCCTTGCCCGGCCTGCCGGTGATCCGCGATCTGGTGATCGACATGACCCAGTTCTACACCCAGTGGGAGAAGGTCAAACCCTTCCTCATCAACGATGAGAAATTGCCGCCCGTGCGTGAGCACCTGCAATCCCCCGAAGAGCGCGCCAAGCTGGATGGCCTGTACGAGTGTATTCTCTGTGCCTGCTGCTCCACCTCTTGCCCCTCCTTCTGGTGGAACCCGGACAAGTTCATCGGCCCGGCCGGGCTGCTCGCCGCCTATCGCTGGTTGGCCGACAGCCGCGACACCGCCGCCAGCGAACGACTGGGTAACCTGGATGACGCCTTCAGCGTGTTCCGTTGCCACGGCATCATGAACTGCGTGAACGTCTGTCCCAAGGGCTTGAACCCGACCAAGGCCATCGGTCAGATCAAGTCGATGCTGCTCAATCGGGCTGTTTAGTATCAGGGCCAGGGCGTCACGCGCCAGGCCCGACCTCTGGATAGCCATCCGACCCCATGGCTGGATGGCTATTTAAACCCTACAAGCTGCGCTGCAGTGAACAAGATGTACAAGGGATAGAAATGCATAACGGCGTGATGAAGGCCTGGTTGGAGTCATCTCACCTGGCTGGTGCGAATGCAAGCTATATTGAGGATTTGTACGAATCCTTCCTGGAAGACCCCGAATCCGTAGCCGACGAGTGGCGCAGCCTGTTTAGCTCGCTGCCCCAGGTCAATGGCCATGCGGTTGAACAACCTCACTCCCAAGTCCGCGATTATTTCCGTCGTCTGGCCAAGGATCCCTCCCGTTACAGTGCCCCCGTGTCCGATCCGCAAGTGGATGCGAAACAGGTGCGCGTGCTGCAACTGATCAACGCCTTCCGCTTCCGTGGTCACCAGAATGCCAATCTGGATCCCCTTGGACTCTGGACCCGTGAAACCGTTGCCGAACTGGATCCTGCCTTCCACAATCTGCAGGGCGCCGACATGGAGGCCACCTTCAACGTGGGCTCCTACGCCATAGGTCGCGAGACCATGGTGCTCTCCGATCTCTATGCCTCGCTGAAGAAAACCTATTGCGGCAGCATAGGTGCAGACTACATGCACATCACCTCCACCGAGGAGAAGCGCTGGCTGCAAGACCGTCTTGAATCCATCGAAGCCACGGGCAACTACAGCACAGAGGAGAAGACCCGCTTCCTCGAGAGCCTGACCGCGGCCGAAGGGCTGGAAAAATACCTGGGCGCCAAGTTCCCGGGGGCCAAGCGTTTCTCCCTGGAAGGGGGCGATGCCATGGTGCCCATGCTCAAGGAGCTTATTCGCCGTGCCGGTGAGCAGGGCTGCAAAGAGGCCGTCATCGGCATGGCCCACCGTGGTCGCCTGAACGTGCTGATCAACGTGCTCGGCAAGCGTGCCCAGGAGCTGTTCGACGAGTTCGCCGGCAAGCACGGTGAATCCTGGGGCACAGGGGATGTGAAGTACCACATGGGCTTCTCCTCCGACTTCGCCACCCCGGGCGGCAACGTCCACCTGGCGCTGGCCTTCAACCCGTCTCACCTCGAGATCGTCAACCCTGTGGTCATCGGCTCGGTCCGTGCCCGCATGGACAGACGCGGTGACAAGGATGGCTCCAGCGTCCTGCCCATCACCATCCACGGTGACTCCGCCATCGCGGGGCAGGGCGTCGTAGCAGAAACCTTCAACATGTCCCTGACCCGTGCCTACGGCGTCGGTGGCACTGTGCGCATCGTCATCAACAACCAGGTAGGCTTCACCACCTCTTATCAACGTGACCTGCGCTCCACCGAATACTGTACCGACATCGCCAAGGCGGTGCAGGCCCCCGTGCTGCACGTCAACGGGGATGACCCGGAAGCCGTGGTGCTGGTGACCCAGATTGCGCTGGATTATCGCAACACCTTCAAGCGCGACGTGGTGATCGAGCTGGTCTGCTACCGTCGTCACGGTCACAACGAGGCGGACGAGCCCAGTGCGACCCAGCCCTTGATGTACCAGAAGATCAAACAGCACCCGACCCCGCGCAAGATCTACGCCGACCAGCTGGTGGCGGAAGGCAGCATCAGTCAGGAGCTGGCCACTACCCTGGTCAATGACTATCGCGATACCCTGGATCGGGGCGAGCGGGTGAGCAAGGAGTGGCGTCCGATGGAGCTGCACTCCGTCGACTGGACCCCTTATCTCGGTCACGACTGGGCCATGAGCTATGACAGCACTGTGCCCATGGATCACCTGAAGTCCCTGGGCGAGCGCATCAGCCAGTATCCGGCCACCCACGTGCTGCAGCGCCAGGTCGAGAAGATCTACGAAGACAGACGCCTGATGGCCGCCGGTGACAAGCTGCTGGACTGGGGCTTTGCCGAGACCCTGGCCTACGCCACCCTGGTGGACAAGGGCTCCCGCATCCGCTTCACCGGGGAAGACTCCGGCCGTGGCACCTTCTTCCACCGCCACGCCGTGCTGCACAACCAGAGCGATGCCAGTACCTACACTCCGCTGTGCAACTTGCACGACGAGCAAGGTCCCTTTGAAATTTACGACTCAGTGCTGACCGAAAACGCGGTACTGGCGTTCGAATACGGTTACGCCAGTGCGGAGCCGGCCGGTCTCACCATCTGGGAAGCCCAGTTCGGCGACTTCGCCAACTGCGCCCAGGTGGTGGTGGATCAGTTCCTCTCCTCCGGTGAGCAGAAGTGGGGCCGGATGTGCGGTCTGACCATGCTGCTGCCCCACGGTTATGAGGGGCAGGGCCCGGAGCACTCCTCCGCCCGTCTCGAGCGCTATCTGCAGATGTGTGCCCAGCACAACATGCAGGTGTGCGTGCCGTCCACCCCGGCGCAAGTGTTCCACATGCTGCGCCGTCAGGTGGTGCGCCCGATGCGCCGTCCGCTCATTGTCATGACGCCCAAATCCCTGCTGCGCCACCCGCTGGCGGTGAGCAAGCTCGAAGAGCTGGCGACCGGCACCTTCCAGAACGCCATTGGCGAAATCGACGCCCTGGATCCCAACGGGGTCAAGCGGGTGGTGTTCTGCTCCGGCAAGGTCTACTACGACCTGCTCGATGCCCGTCGCAAGGCCGAGCAGCACGATGTGGCCCTGGTGCGGATCGAGCAGCTCTACCCCTTCCCGGAGGAGGAAGTGCGCGCCATTCTGGCCGACTATGCCCATGTCACCGACTTCGTCTGGTGTCAGGAGGAGCCGCAGAACCAGGGCGCCTGGTACAGCACCCGTCATCACTATGACAGCGTGCTGCCAAGCCATGCCCGTCTGCGTTATGCCGGTCGCCCGGCCTCGGCCTCGCCGGCCGTCGGTTACATGTCGGTCCACGCCAAACAGCAAAAAGCCCTGGTGGAAGACGCCCTTACTCTGGCCTAAGCCCTGAACAAGAAGTAACAAGGAACTGATTACATGACTATCGAGATCAAGGTACCGGACCTGCCGGAATCAGTGGCGGACGCCACCATCGCCACCTGGCACAAGAAACCGGGTGATCTGGTTGCCCGTGACGAAGTACTGGTCGACATCGAGACCGACAAGGTCGTGCTGGAAGTGCCCGCGCCGGAAGCCGGCGTCCTCGGTGACATCCTGCAAGCGGAAGGGGCGACCGTGTTGTCCCGCCAGCTGATCGCCATGCTCAAGCCGGCTCCCGTGGCCGGTGAAGAGACCAGGGAGAAGCCGGTGGAAGCCGTGGCCGATGACGGCGCCGATGGCCTGAGCCCCTCGGTGCGCCGCCTGGTGGCCGAGCACGCCATCGACGTGACCAAGCTGACCGGTACCGGCAAGGGCGGTCGCATCAGCAAGGAAGACGTGGAAGCCTTCATCAAGGGTGGCAACAAGCCTGCCGCCGCGCCGGTCGCGGCTGTCCCTGTAGCTGCGGTAGCGCCGCTGGTCGGTCGCACCGAGAAGCGTGTGCCCATGACCCGTCTGCGCAAGCGCATCGCCGAGCGTCTGCTGGAAGCCAAAAACACCACCGCCATGCTGACCACGTTCAACGAGATCAACATGGCGCCCATCATGAAGCTGCGCAAGCAGTACGGCGAGATCTTCGAGAAGAAGCACGGCATCAAGCTCGGCTTCATGTCCTTCTACGTGAAGGCGGTCGTTGAATCCCTCAAGCGCTACCCGGAAGTGAACGCGGCGCTGGACGGTGACGACATCGTCTACCACAACTACTTCGACGTCAGCATCGCCGTCTCCACCCCGCGCGGGCTGGTGACACCTGTGCTGCGCGATTGCGACAACATGAGCCTGGCGGACATCGAGAAGGCCATCAAGGATCTGGCAGGCAAGGGCCGTGACGGCAAGCTGACCGTGGACGAACTGACCGGCGGCAACTTCACCATCACCAACGGTGGCGTGTTCGGCTCCCTGATGTCCACCCCCATCATCAACCCGCCGCAGAGCGCCATCCTGGGGATGCACAAGATCCAGGACAGACCCATGGCGGTCGATGGCAAGGTCGAGATCCTGCCGATGATGTACCTGGCCCTCTCTTACGATCACCGCATCGTCGATGGTCGCGAGTCGGTGGGCTTCCTGGTCTCCATCAAGGAGCTGCTGGAAGATCCGACCCGTCTGTTGCTGGATGTCTAGGCAACCAGCGACATTCTGAGCGAATTAGAAAGATAACGAGGGGCCGCCCAGGCCCCCATTCACAGGGGATTGAGAAACACGAGCCCCGGACGGAAATACCTACAACACGGATAGAGCATCTATGAATCTGCATGAATATCAGGCAAAAAAGCTGTTTGCCGAGTATGGCCTGCCGGTCTCCGAAGGTTATGCCTGTGCTACCCCGCAGGAAGCGGCTGAAGCGGCCGACAAGATTGGCGGCAATACCTGGGTCGTCAAGTGCCAGGTCCACGCCGGTGGCCGCGGTAAAGCGGGCGGCGTCAAGCTGGCCAAGAGCAAGGACGAGATCCGCGCCTTTGCCCAGAACTGGCTCGGCAAGAACCTGGTGACCTATCAGACTGACGCCAACGGTCAGCCGGTTACCAAGATCCTGGTGGAATCCTGCACCGACATCGCCAAGGAGCTCTATCTGGGCGCCGTGGTCGATCGTGGCAGCCGTCGCGTGGTCTTCATGGCCTCTACCGAAGGTGGCGTGGAGATTGAGAAAGTCGCCCACGAAACCCCGGAACTGATTCACAAGGCCGCCATCGATCCGCTGGTGGGCCCGCAGGCCTATCAGGCGCGCGAGCTGGCCTTCAAGCTGGGCCTGGTCGGCGATCAGATCAAGCAGTTCACCAAGATCTTCATGGGTCTGGGCCAGATGTTCCTGGATTGCGACTTCGCCCTGCTGGAAATCAACCCGCTGGTGATCACCGCTCAGGGCAACCTGCATTGCCTCGACGGCAAGATCAACATCGACGCCAACGCCCTCTATCGTCAGCCCAAGCTGCGCGAGATGCATGACCCCTCCCAGGATGACCCCCGCGAAGCGCACGCCGCCCAGTGGGAGCTGAACTATGTGGCGCTCGATGGCAACATCGGCTGCATGGTCAACGGCGCCGGTCTGGCAATGGGCACCATGGATATCGTCAACCTGCACGGCGGCTCACCGGCCAACTTCCTGGACGTCGGCGGCGGCGCCACCAAGGAGCGCGTGACCGAGGCCTTCAAGATCATCCTCTCCGACACCAAGGTGCAGGCCGTGCTGGTCAACATCTTCGGCGGCATAGTGCGCTGCGACATGATCGCGGAAGGCATTATCGGTGCGGTCAAGGAAGTGGGGGTCAAGGTGCCCGTGGTAGTGCGTCTGGAAGGCAACAATGCCGAACTGGGTGCTCGTAAACTGGCCGACAGCGGCCTCAATATCATCGCCGCAACGAGTCTGACTGACGCAGCTCAGCAAGTGGTTAAAGCAGCGGAGGCCAAATAATGAGCGTTCTGATCAACAAAGACACCAAGGTGATCTGCCAGGGCTTTACCGGCGGTCAGGGTACCTTCCACTCCGAACAGGCCATTGCCTACGGTACTCAGATGGTCGGCGGCGTGTCACCGGGCAAGGGTGGCACCACCCACCTGGGCCTGCCGGTGTTCAATACCGTCCGTGACGCGGTCGAGGCCACCGGCGCCACCGCCTCCGTCATCTATGTGCCTGCGCCCTTCTGCAAGGACGCCATCCTGGAAGCCATCGATGCCGGCATCAAGCTCATCGTTACCATTACCGAAGGCATCCCGACCCTGGACATGCTGCAGGTCAAGGTGAAGCTGCAGGAAACCGGCGTGCGCATGATTGGTCCGAACTGCCCGGGCGTCATCACCCCGGGTGAGTGCAAGATCGGCATCATGCCGGGCCACATCCACAAGCCGGGCAAGGTGGGCATAGTCTCCCGTTCCGGCACCCTGACCTACGAAGCGGTCAAGCAGACCACGGACGAGGGCTTCGGCCAGTCCACCTGCGTCGGCATCGGTGGCGACCCCATCCCTGGCTCCAACTTCATCGACATCCTGGAGATGTTCCAGAACGATCCCAAGACCGAAGCCATCGTGATGATCGGCGAGATCGGCGGCAGCGCCGAGGAAGAAGCGGCGGCCTACATCAAGGCCAACGTCACCAAGCCGGTGGTCTCCTATATCGCGGGCGTTACCGCCCCGGCTGGCAAGCGCATGGGTCATGCGGGCGCCATCATCGCCGGTGGCAAGGGCACGGCAGCAGAGAAATTTGCCGCCCTGGAAGATGCCGGCGTGAAAACCGTGCGCTCCCTTGCCGATATCGGCAAAGCCCTGCGTGAAGTGACCGGCTGGTAATTCCTTTCAGCCCGTTATCTCTGATAGAAAAATGCCGCCCTAGGGCGGCATTTTTTATGGAGTTAATGTTATGCGTAACTTCATTCAGTACAACTCTTAGCCCAAAGGGACGAGATGGAGATACTCGGATCTTCAAGCGATGAATCGAAGTACATGATGTAATCGATACAGTCATAATAATAAAGTTTGCACATGCTGAATGGCTGGCTATATTTTTATGGCTCGCAATTGATTTTTGTGTCAGTACTGTTGGGGAGGTAATGTGATGACTTCGAAATGTATGTTTTTCTTTTGTTTTTCATCTGCACTTATTACTGGCTGCTCTAGTAATCTAAGTGCGGTAGATAAACTGACTAGCTCGACTCAAAATGATGGCGGTATTTCATCTTATTTTAATGACATTCCATTTCAAAGTCGCTTTCTTGCAATTAATGGCCAACTTCCTATTGATACCGTAGGAATGCCTTGCGTTGCGAGTAGTTATCGAGTGCCATATTCAATGATATGTCTAAGTACCGATAAGTCGAAAGTCATCGAATATGACTACCCCGTGACTGGAAATCCTGGTGAAAAAATAAAAAATCTTAAAAATAGCCTCACTAAGTTAGAAAAAAAGTCACAAGATTTAGTTACCAAGTTGCTTGTTAAGGCTACTTGCCAAAATACAGAAAAAGAAGATTGTACAGCGGGAATTGAGAGTGCTTCTATTGCTCAGTCAGAATTTCAATCTTTACAGGCGGAAGTATTATCAAAGTTGTCAGATGGTAATACGTTTATATTCCAGTGGAGTAGTACAGCCGGTGGTGGATTCGATGTAGAAGCTGAACCCTATGGAAAAGTTGATGGGCAGGGTGGCTATCAGAACAGTGGAATTACCATAGTGTCCGGTTTACGCATATCCCAGCTTTTAGTGGGAAATGATATCAGTAGTATTTATAAAAATCTGCCCAAAGATACCAAGTTAGCAACATTTGTCATGCAGGCTCAAGGAATAGCTTATATAAGTACCCGAAGCATTAGTGCTACGGTGCAAGCTCGCTTAGGGCTAACACCAACTCAATTCAGTGACATCATAAGCACTTTGTCTGGAACTCAGAAAATACAACTGGCGGCAGCTTTCAATTATGTAAGCAGCCTGAGTAATGAAGGTCAGTTTCACACTGTAGATAAAAAAATTAAAGATGTACCGACGTGGGGAGCGCCGGGTAAGATAGAAGATCATGGATATCAAACGTTCTATGCAACCATGACAAAGTTAGATGAGCTTAATAAAATGATTGAGAGGAAATAGTTTTTATTTCAGATAAGCACAGACAGTTTATATGAGTTTTCTGTACGTATAGACTCTTTAGGAAATAAGTTTGCGGGGGTAATTCTCAAGTCATTTTCAGTAACTGTTTCGGATAGAAGAGTACAGATCTACAGGTTCGATTAACGTGGCGTAATCGGGCGTTCGAGAAGGTAGTATTTATGCTTTTTCATTTTCTCGGGTGAGGTGCCAGCCTTGATTACACATCTTTTTTGATGTGGTAACTGACAAGGTTGATCCCTGGCGCGGAGAGTCTACTGTGAATACTCAATAGAGTCATTCAATCCAATCAATCTGAGAGCATGGCGATTTCAGATTTTATGGTCTGGCTCCTATTTATCCCCTTGTCTTTTGCTGATAGCACTCAGAGTGAACGGGCAGGGTTTTGCCATCAACCTTGAAAAATCGGGCCATAAGGCGTATAACCACGCGCTTTACTGGTCTATTTAGCGAGCCCCTTCCATGCAGCAAGTCGAGAAAATGCAGCCAACTCCTTTTTGGCAGGAAAAGCCCCTGCAGCAGATGACGGATGCGGAGTGGGAATCCCTGTGCGACGGCTGCGGCAAGTGCTGCCTGAACAAGCTCATTGACGAGGACACCGATGAGCTGGTGTTCACCAATGTCGCCTGCGATCTGCTCAACACCAAGACCTGCCAGTGCTCCGATTACGGCAACCGATTCAAGAAGGAGCCGGACTGCCTGCAGATCACCCATGACAAGATTGCCGAGTATGACTGGCTGCCCTCGACCTGTGCCTACCGGTTGCTGGCCGAGGGGCAGACCCTGCCCGAATGGCATCCGCTGATCACCGGCAGTCGCTCCGCCATGCATCAGGCGGGTCAGTCGGTGCGCGGCAAGGTGATACACGAAGCCCATGCCGGTGAGTGGATCGATCACATCATCACCTGGGCGAGTTAAATCAGACTAGCCAAGCCGTTATCCGGTCCACAGTGCCGTTGATATGCCGCAGGGGCAGGGGAGTTCATACTCTTCTGCCCCTGTTGCTATCTGGCGGCCTGCTGCGAGCGATAGACGGGCTTCTGTGTCCCCTTCCTGCGGGAGAGTGCACCAAGCGCGTAGTACGGGGACTATGGGGCCTGTCGAGGGATCCCGTTGCTGCTTTCCGTTTCATTGAAAAGAGGGAAGAGACGGGGAACAAAAGGGTGAGGGGCGAATCCACCCCAGTTCCTTTTGGATGAAGGGGAAGGAGGGCCGTCATCACTCTTTCGAGTCGATGCCTGCTGGCAATCAGACATAAAAAAACCGGCGCCTGGGCGCCGGTTTTTAGTCACTGCGACTCTTGCTTAGCAATAAGCGATTACAGAGAAGCGGTGAAGGTACGGGTGATGACGTCTTGCTGTTGCTCTTTGGTCAAAGAGTTGAAGCGAACGGCATAACCGGATACGCGGATGGTCAACTGCGGATATTTCTCCGGGTTTTCCATGGCGTCCAGCAGCATTTCACGGTTCATCACGTTCACGTTCAGGTGCTGACCACCTTCCAGGTTGGTCTCGTGATGGAAGTAACCGTCCATCAGACCCGCCAGGTTGGATTTCTGCGCTTCCATGTCTTTGCCCAGGGCGTTCGGCACGATGGAGAAGGTATAGGAGATACCATCTTTGGCGTAAGCGAACGGCAGCTTGGCGACGGAAGTCAGGGAAGCAACGGCACCCTTCTGGTCACGACCGTGCATCGGGTTGGCACCCGGGCCGAACGGTGCACCGGAACGACGGCCATCCGGGGTGTTACCAGTTTTCTTGCCATACACCACGTTGGAGGTGATGGTCAGTACGGACTGGGTAGCCACGGCGCCACGGTAGGTGTTCAGCTTCTGAATCTTCTTCATGAAGCGTTCTACCAGGTCACAGGCGATGTCATCGACGCGAGCGTCGTTGTTACCGAACTGCGGGTACTCACCGTCGATTTCGAAGTCGATGGCAACGCCATCTTCGTCACGAACCGGCTTGACCTTGGCGTACTTGATGGCAGACAGGGAGTCAGCCGCAACGGACAGACCGGCGATGCCGCAAGCCATGGTGCGGTACACGTCACGGTCGTGCAGCGCCATCAGGGAGGCTTCGTAGCTGTACTTGTCGTGCATGTAGTGGATGATGTTCAGGGCAGCCACGTACTGCTTGGCCAGCCAGTCCATGAAGTGATCCAGACGATCCATCACGTCGTTGTAGTCGAGGTACTCGGAGGTCACCATCTCGGTCTTGGGACCGACCTGGATCTTGAGTTTCTCGTCCATACCGCCGTTGATTGCATACAGCATGGTCTTGGCCAGGTTGGCACGGGCACCGAAGAACTGCATCTGTTTGCCGACGATCATCGGGGACACACAGCAAGCGATGGCATAGTCATCGTTGTTGAAGTCCGGACGCATCAGGTCGTCGTTCTCGTACTGAACGGAAGAGGTCTCGATAGATACCTTGGCGCAGTACTTCTTGAAACCGACCGGCAGCTTCTCGGACCACAGAATGGTCAGGTTCGGCTCAGGGGACGGGCCCATGGTGTACAGGGTGTTCAGCATACGGAAGCTGTTCTTGGTGACCAGGGTACGGCCATCAACGCCCATACCGGCCAGGGTCTCGGTAGCCCACATGGGGTCGCCGGAGAACAGTGAATCGTATTCAGGAGTACGCAGGAAGCGAACCATGCGCAGCTTCATGACCATGTGGTCCATCAGCTCCTGGGCTTCTTGCTCGGTGATCACGCCTTTCTTCAGGTCACGCTCGATGTACACGTCCAGGAAGCTGGAGGTACGACCGAAGGACATGGCGGCACCGTTCTGGGACTTGACTGCCGCCAGGTAGGCGAAGTAGGTCCACTGCACGGCTTCTTTAGCGTTCTTGGCAGGTACAGAGATATCGCAGCCATATTTGGCGGCCATCTCTTTGATCTGGGCCAGGGCACGGTACTGCTCGGAGATCTCTTCGCGCAGACGGATGGTGGCTTCCAGGTTGACGCCGTTTTCCAGGTCAGCTTGCAGAGATTTGAACTGGGACAGCTTGTCAGCCATCAGGAAGTCGATGCCGTACAGGGCGACACGACGGTAGTCACCTATGATGCGGCCACGGCCGTAGGCATCCGGCAGACCGGTGATGACGCCAGACTTGCGGCAGTTCAGGATGTCTTTGGTGTAAACGTCAAACACGCCCTGGTTGTGAGTCTTGCGGTACTCGCTGAAGATCTTCTTGACCATGGGGTCCAGCTCGCGGCCGTACACCTTGCAAGAAGTCTCAACCATCTTGATACCGCCGTTGGCGATGATGGCGCGCTTGAGCGGTTTGTCGGTCTGCAGACCTACAATTTGCTCCAGGCCCTGATCGATATAGCCGGCATCGTGAGCGGTAATGGTGGAGGGCAGGTCGGTATCAAAATCGACCGGCGCATGAGTGCGGTTCTCGATTTTGATGCCTTCCATGACCTTGTCCCACAGCTTGGTGGTAGCTTCGGTCGCGCCAGCCAGGAAGGACTCGTCACCTTCATACGGGGTGTAGTTCTTCTGGATGAAGTCACGGGTGTTGACAGAGGACTGCCATTCACCGGCCGCGAAGCCTTCCCATGCTTTTTGGAACTGTTCGTTAAGTTCTGCCATTTTCATTACCTCACACGGTATTGATGTAGTATCCCGCAATCATCCTTAATGATGACGACGGAAGATAAACCAGTAAGTCAGACCAACCATGACGCCACCACCAATGATATTACCAATGGTGACGGGAATGAGGTTGTGTAGGACGAAGTTGGATACGGTCAAGTCGGCGAAGGTCGCCGGATCCTGGCCGATGGCCTGCCAAAATTCCGGGCCTGCTACCGCATGGATAGCGATACCGACCGGGATCATAAACATGTTTGCGATGCTGTGCTCGAAACCGGAGGCCACGAACATGGCGACGGGGAGCAGCATGACCATCACCTTGTCGGTCGCACTGCGGGCGCCGAACGCCATCCACACGGCGAGACACACCATGAGGTTGCAGAGGATACCGAGGGCGAGGGCCTCGAAGAAGGTGTGATGGATCTTGTGCTGGGCCACTTTCAGGGCGTTCAGGCCCCACTGACCATCCGCCGCCATGTACTCGGCCGACATGATGATGAGCGCGACTATGATGAGACCGCCGATGAGGTTGCCGAAGTAGACCAGACCCCAGTTCTTGAGCAGTTGACCCCAGGTGATGCGATTGGCCGCCTTGGCCACCAGCGTCAGGGTGGTGGAGGTGAACAGCTCGGCACCGAGCAGCACGCACAGAATGAGACCGAGGGAGAAACAGAGACCGCCGACCAGCTTGCTGAGGCCCCAGGCCACATTGCCGGCACCCGTGGTGACTGTGATGAAAAAGACAAAAGCGATGGCGATGAAAGCGCCTGCTGTGATGGCCAGGGGGATGACCTTGTATGCCGGCTTGGTGGCCTTGGCATAGGTTATATCTTCTGCCAGTGCAGCGATGGCTTCTGGCTTGAGACAATCAAAGGGAGATTCTGCTTTCAATTCTCATGTACCTGCTGTTTTGCCTGTGGAAATCATAACAAAGGGCCAGATCGTCAAAATTGACTCCGATCAAGAATTGCAGATTGTGAATGTAATTTTACTACAAAAATTTGAGTCCCCTGGAAGCCTCTCTTTACACCAGGTTTCAGCTGAAACAGAAATGCTGGTTTTTTAATGTAATGATTTTAAAGAATTTATTTGTCAAGTCTGAAAAAAGGTACTGGCAAGGCATCTTTGCATCCCCCCCGCATCATGGACTCGGCGTTGGCAACCCCCTAAGGGGTATTTTTTGTTTTTTATTTCATCCTTGAATAACAAATGTCCAGCCGGGGTGCCATAAAACAGAAGGGGCCATCAAGGCCCCCCCAAATACTACCACATCAGGCCCAATGATGGGCTCGCTTGGCCTTTTGCAGCTTTTCATAGGCTGCCAGCAGCTTCTGGTGCTGCGGGAACTGGACGAGGGACAGATCGGCCGCCGTCAACCCATGGAAACGTGCTTCGCCGCTGGCGTTGGCCCAGGCATCGGCCAGGGTCTGCTCGCCATACATGCGGGTAAACACGGCGCGGTACTGCTCCGGATCCCGCTCCAGGTCGATGAACAGCTCGACGCAGGCGCGCAGGGCACGGTAGTAGTTGGCGCGATCCGCCGGGAACACCGACTGGTTGAACTCCATGGTCCAGTCGATGAGATCGAGCGCCGTCTCCAGCTCACCGGCGGCCAGCGCCAGCATGGCTTTCAGCTCGCCGACGCGCAGGGTGTGCAGGGCTGTGCCCTTGGCTGCGGCGATACCGAGCAGCTCACGCACCCGGGTGCGCTCGTCGTGCCCCTCTTCGTCCAGCTGGTCGAACAGCGCCATGTATTGCTCGGCATCCCACGCCAGCGACGGTAGCGCCAGGATAACTTCCCGCAGGTTGGCGCCCATGTTGTTGTTGGCCAGCAGCAGGTCTTCGGCCGGATAGATGTCGGACATGCCCGGCACCAGGATGCGGCAGGCGTAGACACCCAGATGCTCGTAGTCGGCGATGTAGACCGGCTGCTCCAGCTCGTGGAAGATGCCGATCAGGTGGTCGAACTCCTCCTGCGAGGTGCCGCGAAAATCCCAGTCGGCGAACTCGAAGTCCGCATCCTGCTTGAACAGATCCCAGCTGATGAGGCCGGAGGAGTCGATGAAGTGGGTCTCCAGGTTGTGGTGATCCGCTACCTGCTCGTTGTCGAACGAGGGCGGCACGAACACGTCCAGGTCTTTGAGACCACGGCCCTGCAGCAGCTCGGTGACGGTGCGCTCGAAGGCCACTTCGAAGCGCGGGTGGGCACCGAAGGAGGCAAAGCAGGTGCCGTTGTCCGGGTTGAGCAGCACCACGCAGATGACCGGATAACGGCCGCCCAGGGAGGCATCGAAGCTGTAGATGGGGAAGCCTTCGCCTTCCAGCGCATCGATGGAGGCCTTGATGCCGGGATAACGGGCAATCACCTCATTCGGGATCAGCGGCAGGCTCAGGGCTTCGGCGATGATCTTGTTCTTCACGTGGCGCTCGAACACCTCGGACAGTGCCTGGGTGCGGGCCTCGGTGCGGGTGTTGCCGGCGCTCATGCCGTTGGATACATAGAGGTTGCCGATGATGTTCATCGGGATGTAGACGGTCTGGTGATCGGACTGGCGCTCGAACGGCAGCGCGACTATGCCGCGCTCCTCGTTGTTCGATTGCAGATCCACCAGCATATCGGCGGTCACTTCGCCGTCCGGGTTGTAGAACTTGCGGGTGAAGCTGTCGAGCAGACCGGCCGGGAACTGATCACCCTCGATGGGGAACCACTTCTCGTTGGGGTAGTGCACGAAGTCGCCGTTGGCGACCTGCTCGCCAAGATAGAAGTCGGCGAAGAAATAGTTGGTGGAGAGACGCTCGAAATATTCGCCAAGGGCCGAGGCCAGCGCCGCCTTCTTGCTGGCACCCTTGCCATTGGTGAAACAGAGGGCGCACTCCTTGTCCCGGATGTGCACGGACCAGACGTTGGGCACGGGATTGAGCCAGGAGGCCTCTTCGATATCAAACCCCAGGGCTTGCAGCTTGGTCTGGAAGCGGTCGATGGAGTCTTCCAGTGCCGCGTCCTTGCCGGGAATAAAAGTGTGGTCGGTCATCACAATATCCTGATTTTTATTGGCTCATGTTTGGCCGCAGATAATAGCAGGGGTCGGCGCGTTTGGCAGGCAAAAAACGGGGCAAGAGCCCCGTTTAGCTATCCACAGATCCGGGATCTGCCGTCGGTTCAGCCGATAAACTTCAGACCCAGGATCCCGCCGATGATCAGCAGCAGACAGAGCACCCGGGCCAGGGTGGCGGGCTCGTTGAACAGCCAGATCCCCATCAGCACTGTGCCGACCGCACCTATGCCGGTCCAGACCGCGTAGGCGGTGCCAAGCGGCAACTGTTTGACCGCCATGGCGAGCAGCACAACGCTCACACCCATGGCACTCAGGGTCAGCAGGGTAGGGAGGGGGCGGCTGAAACCGTCGGTGTATTTGAGGCCAATGGCCCAGGCGACCTCGAACAGGCCGGCCAGCAACAGGAGTAACCAGGACATAAGGATATTCCGCAGGAAGCAGGGTCGTCCCTGCACATCATGAGGCCCCGGGGTCGTCCCCAGGGGGCAGTGGCTGCCAGTCGGTTTCAATCATGCCCCAAGCTGACGCCGGGTGCCAAGAGATCGCATCAGCCGGGAGCTGGCTGGCGGATATTGCAGCGAACGGCACAGAATATTGCGCAATTCGACTTGCACCCGTCGTCACAATCCGTAATGTGGATAGACGCATTTTTCGCAACACGTATTTTGTAATCTGTTTGTGAACGGCCCGCGCCGGACAAGGGGTTACGGGTTTCAATACACAATTTTCTATAGCAGCTATCCAGGGTAGGACATTATGAAAAAAGTAGGTTTGGTCGGTTGGCGTGGCATGGTGGGTTCGGTACTGATGAGCCGGATGCAGGAAGAGAAGGATTTTGCCCGCATTCAACCCACCTTCTTCACCACCTCCCAGGCCGGTGAGGCCGCCCCCAACTTCGGCGTCGATGCCGGTACCCTGCAGGACGCCTTCGATATCGAGGCGCTGGCCAAGCAGGATATCATCATCACGGCGCAGGGCGGCGACTACACCAAGGATGTCTATCCACGCCTGAAAGCCGCCGGCTGGCAGGGTTACTGGATTGACGCCGCCTCCTCCCTGCGGATGGAGAAGGACGCCGTCATCATTCTGGATCCGGTCAACGGCGACGTCATAGCACAGGCGCTGGACAAGGGGCTCAAGACCTTCGTCGGCGGCAACTGCACCGTCAGCCTGATGCTGCTGGCCCTTGGCGGTCTGTTCAAGGCCGATCTGGTGGAGTGGGTGAGCGTGGCCACCTATCAGGCCGCATCGGGCGGCGGCGCGCGTCACATGCGCGAGCTGGTCACCCAGATGGGCCTGCTGCACGACGAAGTGGCGGTGGAGCTGGCGGATCCCGCCTCTGCCATCCTCGACATAGAGCGCAAGATCACCGAGAAGACCCGCTCCGGCACCCTGCCGGTGGACAACTTCGGTGTACCGCTGGCTGGTGGTCTCATCCCCTGGATCGACACCAAGCTCGACAACGGTCAGAGCCGCGAAGAGTGGAAGGGCCAGGCCGAGACCAACAAGATCTTAGGGGTAGAAGATGCCGCCATCCCGGTGGATGGTCTGTGCGTGCGGATCGGTGCCCTGCGCTGCCACAGTCAGGCCTTCACCATCAAGTTGAAGAAGGATGTGCCGCTCCCCGAGATCGAAGCCCTGCTGGCCGCTCACAACGACTGGGTGAAAGTGATCCCCAACGATCGCGACATCACGGCACGCGAGCTGACCCCGGCTGCCGTCACCGGCACCCTCAGCATACCGGTGGGTCGTCTGCGCAAGCTCAACATGGGTCCGGAATACCTGGCCGCCTTCACCGTGGGGGATCAGCTGCTGTGGGGCGCCGCCGAGCCGCTGCGCCGCATGCTCAACATACTGCTGGCTCGTGGTTGATCCAACTTGGGTGAGTGTGAAGCAGGGGGCCTAGGCCCCCTGTTTTTTTGCCCGTTTGGGCGTGCAGAGCGCGGGCGTTCCGGCGCAATAGCATATTCACTTGGACTGTGCGCATGGAGAGGCCGAGTCTCGTTATTAATTGAATTGATATTATTCATCTCCGATCGCGTATTTTCTCCTGACTCAATGGTAAATAGTCATCCCGGTGAGAAATGCATCCGTGTGCGCCTTTTGACACATTGAAAAATGGCGATGAATCCGGCTCGGAAATAAGGGTTGTGATGGCCATGATTAACGCTTATCTCTGGTCATCTCATGGCTTGTTACAAATGACGGTGCCCGCGAGATATCCCTGAAGGCCCCGATTGATTACACTGGTGGCCTTGGCCCCGGGTGCTACCCGTGCGCAGGCATGGCACCCATGGCGTGCAAATATTGATACAAGGGTCAGTCATCTGACGATATGTCGCCAGCACGCTGATCTGCCAGCATGATTCATATCACCACACAAATAGAGATGAATAATGGGGCCGCTGGCGAATTTGCGTGAATATGGCGTGAGTGCAACAACAGATAACAATAATAATGTTCAGACTTGAGAATTGGGAAACGAAATGAGAGTCGCGTGGAGTTTATTGTATTTATTCAGTGCCTTGGCCCTGGCCGGCCCCGTGTTGGTCAAGGAGCAAAAGAAAGGCACCAATCCGCTGATCGTGCCTTACCAGCAATATCGGCTGGATAACGGCCTGACGGTGATCCTGACCCAGGATCACTCGGATCCTCTGGTGCATGTGGAAGTGAATTATCGGGTCGGGCTGGCCGAAGAGGCGCCGGGCCAGTCCGGCATGGCGCATTTGTTCGAACACATGATGTTTCAGGGCTCGGCCCATGTGGGGGAGGAGGGGCATATCCGCCTGCTGCAGCAGGTGGGGGGGCGTGACATCAACGGGTTGACGACACGGGATCAGACCCGCTACTACCAGACTGTGCCGGCCAATCAACTGGAGAAAGTGCTCTGGCTGGAGGCGGATCGGATGGGCTTCCTGCTCGATACCCTGTATCAGCAAAAGTTTGATGCCAAGCGTGACGTGGTCAGGAACGAGCGAGCCGACCTGGTCGACACGCCTGCCTATGGCCGGGTGCTGGAAGTGCTCAACCGCACTCTCTATCCTCCCAATCACCCCTATTTCAACACGCCGTTTGGCAGGATGGCGGATCTGGAGCGCCTCACCCTGGAGGATGTGCGCCAGTTTTTCCTGCGCTGGTATGGCCCCAACAATGCCACCCTGGTGATCGGCGGTGATATCCAGCCGGCGCAAACCCTGGCCTGGGTCGAGCGCTACTTCGGCGCCTTGTCGCCAGCCCCCGGCCAGGCTCGCTCAGTGCCCCGGCCTGTGGCGCTGAAAAAGAGTCGATATCGTACCCTGACGGCCCCGGTACAGGACCCCATGCTGGTGCTGGCCTATCCGACCGTTTCGGCCCGGGACCCGGGTTTCGAAGCCCTCGATCTGCTGGCCGATCAACTGGGGGGCTCCGCCAGTGGCCTGCTGCAACAACAGTTGCAACAGAGCGGCAAGCTGGTGTTCGTCTCTGCCCGCCATGAGTGTGGTGTGCTCGCCTGCATGCTGGTGATCCAGGCCATTCCGAATCTGGAGCAGGGCGCCGAGCTCGAACCCATCAAGCGCGAGATAGACGGTGTCATCGCCAGACTGGCCCGGGAGGGCATCCCCGGAGCCCGGCTCGAGCACTCTGCCAATGCCTTGCGTGCCAACCTGGTCTGGTCGCTGGACAGCGTGGCCGGCAAGGCGGAATTATTGGGCACGGGCCACAGCCTGTTTCAGGAGCCCAACTACCTGCACCGTTATCTCGACCGGATGGCGCGGGTGACGCCCGCCGAGGTAAAGCGGGTACTGGACCACTATGTACTGCACAAACCCAGGGTGGTGCTGAGCGTGGTGCCCGAGGCGCATCAAGGGTGGCAGGCCGGCCAGGCCAATTTTGTCGAGCCGCCCCCCTTGCCGCGCACCCTGGCTGAGCCTCTCTTGCGCTCACGTCCGGTCAGGGAGACCCTGGACAGGCGCCAGGAACCCGCCAGTGGCGGGGCGCTGCCCGTGCCACTGCCCACCCTGTGGCAGGCCAGTCTGGGGGATAGGGTCTCCCTGCTCGGTCACTACAGCGACGAGGTGCCAGCCTTTGTCATGCGCATCAACTGGCCCGGCGGGTACCGGGCCGAGCCAGAGGGCAAGGCCGGACTGGCTGAACTGACCGCCAGCATGCTGTCCCAGGGCAGTGAGCGGTGGCAGGCTGCCGCCATTGAGGAGCGGGCGCGTCAGCTGGGCGCCAGCCTGAGTTTTGGCTATGAGGAAGGCTACAGCCAGATCACTGTGCAGGGGGTGACCTCTCACTTCGATGAGACGCTGGCGCTGGTACGGGAGCTGTTGCTGCAGCCGGCCTTGCGACCGGCGGATTTCCAGCGCCTCAAGCTCCAGACCCAGCAATGGTTGAAGCAGCAAGTGCGAGAGCCCCAGTGGCAGGCCGATCAGCAGTTTCATGCGTTGATCGACGGCCTGGCCAGGGTGCCGGATCCGCAGACACAGTGGCAATCCCTGACCCTGGACGATGTGCGCGCCTTCTATCGGGCTGTTTATCGCAGCGGGGAGGCTCGGGTGGTGGTGAGCGGGGATCTGGCGCAGGAGAAGGTGGTGAGTGCACTCTCTTTTCTGGTTGAGCCAGAGGGGCAATCGCCCATCCTGAGGCCCCTCGGCTTTGCCGGCCAGCAGGCCAAGCGGGCCATCTATCTGCTGGATAATCCCGGCGCCAGCCAGAGCCTTGTTCGCATGGGGCGCCGTGCCATGGCGAGCGACGGGTTTGGTGAGCAGTTCCTGGCCGGGTTGATGAATGCCTCCCTGGCGGATCGGCTGCATATCCGCCTGCGTGAGGAGCTGGGATACACCTACTTCATCGATACCGCCTTCAACGGCAACAGTCAGGCGGGCTATTTTCTGCTGCAGAGCAGCGTGCGCACCGAGGTGACCCGGGCCGCCCTGCAGCAGATCCTGCAGGAGCTCGACAAATACCAGCGGCAGGGCCCGACCCGACTGGAGGTGCGTACCCTGCGTGAAGGTGTGCTCAACCGCCAGGCGCTGGATTACGAGACGCTGCCGCAGGAGGTGGAGTACATGCTGCCCATCTTGCTGGCGCAGTGGCCGCAGGATTATGTGGAGCAGCGGGTACGGACGGTCAGCCAGTTGTCGACATTCACCTTGCGAGACTTGGCTCGTCGCTGGCTCGACCCCGACGACATGGTGATCCTGGTGGTGGGGGATGCCAAGGTGCTGGCCCCCGAGCTCGCCGCGCTGGGCTGGCCGGTGCAGCGGATCTCTTCTGTCCCCTGACAAGCGGCTCTCCACTCCTTGATGCAAACAGCCCGCCCCATTCACATGGGGCGGGCTGTTTTTTGAGCCGTGAAAGGTGGCTAGGGCATCAGGCGACGGCCAGCGCCGCCGCCAGATCGGCGATCAGATCGTCGGCATCTTCCACCCCTATGCTGAAGCGGATGAGATCGTCATTGACCCCGGCGGCGAGGCGGCTCGCCTCGTCCATGGCGGCGTGGGTGGTACTGGCCGGATGGCAGGCCAGGCTCTCGAGATCCCCCAGGCTCACCGCCTGCACGAACAGCTGCAGGTTGTCGAGCAGGGTGGCGCAGCGCGCAAAGCCGCCTTCCAGCTCTATGCTCACCATGCCGCCAAAGCCGCTGGCGAAGGCGCCGAGGGCGTCGTGACCCGGATGGCTGGCAAGGCCCGGGTAGATCACCTTCTTCACCGCCGGGTGATCGGCCAGGAACTCGGCCACCTTCTGGGCGTTGTGCAGGTGGGCATCCATGCGCAGTGGCAGGGTCTTGACCCCACGCTGCAGCAGGTAGGCCTCCTGCGGGCCTATGGGGGAGCCTATGTGCTTGAGGGCCACGGTGCGCACTGATTTCATCAGCGCGTGAGAGCCCGCCACCACACCGGCGATGATGTCGCCGTGGCCGCCCAGGTACTTGGTGCCGCTGTGCATCACTATGTCGATGCCAAGTTCCAGCGGGCGCAGCAGATAGGGGGTGAGGAAGGTGTTGTCACACACGCTGATGGCGCCCACCTTGCGGGCCGCTTCCACTACCACCCGCGGATCCACCACCTTGAGGGTGGGGTTGGTCAGGGTTTCGAACAGTACCACTTTGGTGGCGGGACGGATGTTGGCCAGCAGATCCTGATCGCTCTCGTAGGCGGTCACCTTGATGCCGGCGCGGCTGAAGGTCTGCTTGAGAAACGCATCTGTGCCGCCGTAGAGCGGGCCTATGTAGGCCACCTCGTCGCCGCTGTCGGCCAGGGCATACATGATGGCGCTCACCGCCGCCATGCCGCTCGCTACCACCAGTGCCTCGTCGGCACCCTCAAGGGCTGCCAGTTTTTGTTCCAGTTCGGCTGTGGTGGGGTTGCCAAAGCGGCTGTAGATGAAGCCGGGGGCCTGACCCGCGAAACGCTCCTTGCCCGCCTGGGCGTTGAAGTAGCTGAAGGTGCTGCTCTGGTAGAGGGGGGTGGTGAGGGCGCCGGTCTGGGGATCGATCCGTTGGCCGCTGTGCACGCTCATGGTTTTGAATTTCATTCTATTACTCCGTCATTGCCAGGCTGTGGCTTAACTGCTTGTGTCATCCGGGTGGCGGGACGCCGCGGCGTCCCCCGTCTAATAGGTATGGCAGAGTCAGGCTGGCTGCGGTTCGCGCCGCTCGCTGTTTGTCGTCTGCCCACTTGTTGTCTGCTGATTGGCCGACGCCGGGGCGGCGGTATAGTGGCGCGCCGCCACGTCCGGGTGGGAGCGCAGCCTCCCTTTCAGCACGTTTTCACCCACCTGATAGAAGAGCGGGTTGGTCGGGTCGCTCTCGGGCCCTTGTGCCTGCGCCGCCAGCTCGGGGGAGAGCTGCAACAAAGGCACGTTAGCATCGAGTCTCGCCGCCATAAAGAAGGCGCAGGAGAGGCGCGATACCCCCGGCGGCGGGCTCACCACCCGGTGCAGGGTGGCCTTGAGGTAGCCGTTGGAAGCCAGCTCCAGCAGTTCGCCGATATTGACCACCAGGGCGCCCGGCAGGGGCGGCGCCGGGATCCAGCCTGCCGCCGTCTCCACCTCTAGTCCGGAGTGATCGTCCTGCATCACCAGGGTCAGGTAGCCGGGATCCTTGTGGGCGCCCACTCCCTGGCTGCTGCTGCCCGCTTCCCGGCCCGGATAGTGGATGAGCTTCATGTGCTGATAGGGGGCGCCCTGGATGCTGGCATCGAACACCCCCTGCGGCTGCGCCAGCACCTCGGCGAAGGCGGCGAGCAGGGTGAGGGTGATGTCGCTCAGCCGTTCCTGCCAGGCCAGCAGCTGCGTTTTCATCTCGGGCAGGGTGGCGGGCCACTGGTTGGGGCCTATCAGCCGCTGCCAGGGGGTATGGATCTCGTCCTCTGCCAGCGCAGGCGCCTCATTCATGATGTCGAACTGCTCGCGCCGGTCCGGCTGCTGGCGGGTGAGCTCGGCACCCACCTGGTTGTAACCGCGAAAATGGGGGGAGTGCACCATCTGCACCGCGCGTTTTTCTTGCTCCGGCAGGGCGAAGAAGCGGGCCGCCAGCGCCAGGGTCTCCTGCTGCTGCACCTCGCTCAGGCCATGGCCTGTCAGATAGAAAAAGCCGATGTCGCGGGCCGCCCGGCCAAGCTTGGCAAGCATCTGGCGACGAGTGTCAGGGGCGCCTTCGAGCGCGGCGAGATCGATGATCGGCAGTGGTGAATGTTCCATGTGCACCTCCTCATTTTCTGAGCGCCGGGACGTTTCCCGGCCACTCAGTGCAAAAACGACAGCGCGCCGATCGGTGGTGAGCCACCTGGCCGATCGGTAAAGATGGCGCCATTTGGATTGAGGGTGATGCTACTGTTCGGCGTTATAAGACGGAAACAACAAATTATTCTTAGTTATATACAAAAATCGAAATAGAATTCGACACCCATTCGGCTGGGTGTTTATTGAGCGGCTCACGGGGTCGTGTACCGGCTGTCCCATAGGGCTGCGGGCACCCAGTTAGTGCGAAAACAAGTGGCTGGCTGGCACGAGCGTTCACGGGCGGGAGCGGGCCCGGCTATCGGAGACGCGAAACAGGAAGGGAGGCTGAGGCCTCCCTTCCTGTTTCGCGCGTTGAGCGGGGATCAGGCTGAGACCTGATCGGTGAGCCTGCTCAGTTGCCCACTCAGTAGCCCAGGGTAAAGCGCTGGCGCAGGTGAGCCGGTTTTTCCACCTCGTTCAGCACGCCATCGGCCAGATCGCCGACCGTGATCCCGGCAGGCTTGTCACCGCTGAACAGCACCTGATCGCCACCGAGGTGATAGCCACCGCGCTTGTCGCCGGGTTCGAGGAACACGGGCGGGGAGACGAAACGCCAGTCGAGGGTGGTTTCACGGCGCAGGGCGGTGAGACCGTCGCGGGCTGCCAGGGCGCCCTGCTTCCACTCGGCCGGGAAGTCCGGGGTATCCACCAGCTGTACGCCGGGGGCGATTTCCAGACTGCCGGCACCACCGACCACCAGCAACCAGCTGTGGGCGGTCACGGCCGCCGCGACTATGGCTTTGGCCCCTTTGAGGTACTGGTCGTAGATGTCCGGTGCGGTCCAGCCCGGGTTGTAGGCGCTGATCACCCGGTCGTGCCCCTTGAGTACCTCGGCCAGCGCCTGTGGGTGCTGGGCATCCACGGCGACGGCGGTGACCTGCGGGTGGGCGGCCACCTTGCTTGTGTCACGGACGATGGCGGTGACGTGATGGCCGCGACTGACGGCTTCATTGAGGATGGCTGTACCGACAAAACCGCTGGCACCGATCAGGGCAATTTTCATGGGGAATTCTCCTTCACTGTTGGAATGAGGCTATCCTACGCCGCCGAATGTGATTTAATAATCGGCTATAAAATTGATTCACTTGTAAGCTGGATTTAATAATGGAACAGCTCAGACGTTACGCCATCTTCGCCGCCGTGGTGGAGGCGGGCAGCATGACGGGCGCCGCCAAGGCCCTTGGCATGACCCCCTCCGCCGTCAGTCAGCATATCAGCCAGCTGGAGAGTCTGCTCGGCCTCACCCTGTTGCATCGCTCCACCCGCCGCCTCAACCTGACCGAGGCGGGGGAGGTGGTGTGGCAGGGGTGCCAGTCGTTGCAACAGACCCTCAATCAGACCGAACTGCGCCTCTCGGAGGTGCGCGACAGCCTGCTCGGTGAAGTGCGGATCACGGCGCCCGTGGGGATGGCGGGCCAGCCGCTGGCGCGGGCCTTGTCGCCCCTGTTGCAGGCCCATCCCGGCCTGTGTATCCAGATCATCGCGGACGACGAGAAGCGGGATCTCATCGCCGAGCGCATCGACGTGGCACTGAGGGTCGGCACCCTCTCCGACTCCAGCCTGGTGGCGCGCAAGCTAGGTCAGACCCGGATGCTGTTGTGTGCCTCACCCGCCTATCTGGCGCGCAAGGGCACCCCACGCAGCCCGGCAGATCTGCTGGAACACGACTGGCTGGCGGCGGACATGCTGAGCGGAGGCCTGACCTTCTTCGACGACAAGGGGCAGGGCCACAAGGTCAAACCCAAACCCAGGGTGGTGTGCAACAACGTGCTGCCGCTGCGCCAGTTCACCCTGGCGGGGCAGGGGGTCTCGCTGCAACCCGAGGGGGAGATCGCCGAGGATCTCGCCCAAGGGCGGCTGCTGGAGCTGCTGCCGGGCTATCGGGTGCCGCCCATGGAGATCCATGCCATCACTCCCCAGCGGGAGATCCCGGAGAAGGTGCGGCGGGTGATCACGGCCCTGCGCAGCCACTTCGCCGAGCCGGTGGGGGCCGCGGCGGCGCGCCCCTGAGCCGGGTGGCAGGCAGGGGCTGCGCCATTTTGTCTCAACTTGCCAAAAGCAGAGGGCAGCCGGTTGGCTGCCCTCTGTCGATGAGATAACTCCCGGCATTACTTCATGTAGAGGCCGCCGTTGATGGCCAGGGTTTCCCCCGTGATATAGGCGCCCGCCTCACTGGCGAGAAAGGCCACGGCGGCGGCTATCTCCTCCGGCTTGGCGAGGCGGCGCATGGGAATGTCGGCCTTGATGCTGTCGAGGATATCGCTGCGGATCGCCTCCACCATGGGGGTGGCTGTGTAACCGGGGGCGATGGCGTTGACCGTGACCCCGAAGCGGGCCCCTTCCGCCGCCAGCGCCTTGGTGAAGCCCAGCATGCCCGCCTTGGCCGCCGAGTAGTTGACCTGACCGAACTGCCCCTTCTGGCCGTTGACCGAGGAGATGTTGATGATGCGGGCATCGCGCTGCTCGCACATGGCGTCGAACAGCGGCTGGGTCACGTTGTAGAGGCTGCACAGATTGGTGTGGATCACCTCGAACCACTGCTCCGGCGCCATGCGCTTGAAGGCGCCATCCCGGGTGATGCCGGCGTTGTTGACCAGCACGTCCACCCGGCCCTCGTCCTGCAACAGGCGACCCAGGGTCTCGCGGCACATGGCGGTGTCGGCCACGTCCAGCGGCAGCAGCCGCACCTGCTCCGGCCGATAACCCTGCTCCCCGTACCAGTCATGGGCCGCCGCACTGTTGCCGCTGGAGTGAGTGGCTATGATGCGATACTCCTGGGCCAGCAAGGCGGTGGTGATGGCGGATCCTATGCCGCCACGGGCTCCGGTGATCAAGGCAATTTTTTTCATCTTGGCTCTCCCTGCAAAAGATTCGAACGAGGACTTTATTGGCTTTTCAGGCTAATTGATATATTTGTTTTCAAACAATCTGACAGGGAAATGCGTCATTTTTGTGACAGCCTGCCAAGCTGGCGTGACGGCCTTGTTGAAGGCCCAGGTGACGGCATGGCGTCGAGTGACAAGCGGCGTGCGCTGCCTGCCGGTGGCCGCAGGCCACTTGCCGCCGGGGCGACGGCCATGTTTAATGTGGCCACTTGGGCGAGCGTGCCCCTCTGCCGGCAGCGATCCCGACCACCCAATGACACCTACCTTCCCTCTCGCATCCCCGGGCCCCGCGCCACAGGCTAGCGCCCATTTCACCCGCATCGAGCGGGTGCTCGACTACATCCATGGGCATCTGGATCAGCCGTTGTCGTTGGAGCAGCTGGCCGAGCAGAGCTGCTGGTCGCGCTGGCAGTTGCAGCGGGTCTTCCTGCACGAGACAGGGCAGACGGTGGCCCACTATGTGCGCGAGCTCAAGCTGAGCCTGGCGGCGGAGGCGCTGCTCACGAGCCGCCAGCGGGTGCTGGATCTGGCGCTCTGCTACGGCTTTGGTTCCGAGGTGAGTTTCAGCCGCGCCTTCAAGCAGCAGTTCGGCTGCTCGCCGCTGGCCTATCGCAAGCGGGGGATGCGGCTGGGGTTGCGCACCCCGCTGGTGCGAGCCCATACGCCGCTCGCCAGCGCCCCCAGACTGGTGCAGGTACGGGTCGAGAGTCAGCCGGGCTTCATATTGCAGGGGGTCAAGGGGCTGATCCGCGGGCTCTTCGCCAGCGAGCCCGATTTCCAGCAGACGGTGCCCGCCATCTGGCATGCCTTGCGCAGTGCCGGCGGTCTGGACAGGGCCCGCGATCTGATCGGCGTGGTGGATGTGTCAGGCGCGGGAGAGCAGCTGGTCTACTGGGCGGGCGTGGCGGCAGAGGAGGGGAGCGAGCCGCCGAGCGGGCTGGCTCGTCTGGCCATCCCGCCCCAGGAGTACGCCGTGCTCAGCCATGTGGGCCCCATCAGCCAGCTGGGGCAGACTCTCAACTGGTTCATCCTGCACTGGCTGCCCGCCTCGGGTTATCGGGGGCTGGATGGTTTCGAGCTGGAGCGTTACACCCCCGACTTCGATGGCCAACAGCCTTATGCCCGCATGGAGTACTGGTTGCCCATAGCGCCCCGCCAGGGCTGAACCCTGTGAGCGGTTTGGCGGCAGGGCGCCCATCCCCCGGTCTGCATAAAGCACTGTGGCGCCTTGCCATTGACCGCCATCTCATTACAGCCTTCCCTCAGAGAAAATAGCCATTTGAATTCAATCCCTTTTTTCCATCGACATGGAAGGTCGTCGGATGGGGCTTGTCTTGCCCCTTTTTTGCCGTTTTTCCTGCCAACATGCCCCAAATTGTTAATTCAAGGGCAAATTGACCCAATAAAATGCAAATGAGATTTGTTACTATTCAATCATTGCATTCGAGGATCAGATGTACGCCACTCACCCCCCTTTGACCCTGGTCGCCGCGACCCTCTCCGCCCTGTTGGCAGGCCCAGTGCTGGCCGCACCCACGTCCAATGCGCAAAACGCGGCGGTCGATGAAACCCTGACGGTACTGGGTCAGACCTATCGCAACACGGCGACCAAGACCCGGCTCGACCCCATGGAGACGCCCCAGGCCATCTCTGTGGTGGACGGCGAGACCCTGGAGCAGCGCGGGGTGAGCTCGGTGAGTGAGGCGCTGCGCTACGTGCCCGGCGTCAATACCGAGCTGCGCGGCGGGGCGGTCAACCGGCTGGATCTGTTCAATATTCGCGGCTTTGACAACTACCAGAACTTCTACGACGGCCTGCTGCTGCAATACAACGACTGGAACCTGCAACCCCAGATAGATCCGGTGGCCATAGAGCAGCTGGAGGTGTTCAAGGGGCCGACCTCTGTGCTCTACGGCAGCATGCCGCCGGGGGGCATGGTCAACCTGATCGCCAAGCGGCCGCAGCGGGAAGCCAGGCACAGCGTCGGTGTGGCGACGGGCACAGGCACCCTCAAGGAGCTGACCCTCGACAGCACGGGTGCCATCAATGATCAGCTTGCCTATCGGCTGGTGGGACTGGCCCGTCAGAAAGACGGCCAGGCGGTGACCTCAGAGGAGGAGCGCTACGTGTTCGCGCCGTCCCTCGACTGGCAGTTGAGTGACCGTACCCTGCTGAACCTCAACCTCTATTACCAGAAAGATCCGCAAGCCGGTATCTACACCACAGTACCGGCCAGCGGCTCGGTCAAATCCAATCCTCTGGGCCAGCTTGGCAGCGACACCTTCCTTGGCGATGAAAACTGGAACCACTACAGCCGGGAGGTGACCCTGCTCGGCTACAAGCTGAGCCACGACTTCAACGCCAACTGGCAGCTGCTGCAAAACGCCCGCTACATGGATGCCTCGGCCAACCAGCAGAACACCTACAATGCGGCCCTGGCGGCGGACAACCGCACCCTGGCCCGCAACGCCTATCTGACCGATGAAGACTCTCGCGGCTTTGTCATCGACAACCAGCTGGCGGGCAAGGTGATGACCGGCAGCGCCCAGCACAACCTGCTGCTCGGGGTCGATTACCAGTATCTGGATGCCCGTATTCTCTACCGGGACACCCTCGACTATTCGGCGCCCGGCATCGACATCTTCAACCCGAACCACAGCCAGATAGTGCCGGCGGCCCTCACCTTCAACTATCAGGACAGCAAGACCATCCGCCAGTCCCAGACCGGCGTCTATCTGCAGGATCAGGTGCGTCTGGACCGGCTGGTGGCCATAGGCGGTGCCCGCTATGACAGCTACCGGATGGACACCGACAGCCAGACCCTCTATCAGGGGGCGGCGAGCAACACCCTGGCCCAGATAGATCAGGACAACCTCTCGTTGCGCCTCGGCGCTTTGTACGAGCTGGATCACGGCCTCTCGCCCTACGTGAGCTATGCCGAGAGCTTCGAGCCGGTGGCGGGGGCGGACAAGAATGGCCAGGCGTTCAAACCGGCCACAGGCCATCAGTGGGAGGGGGGACTCAAGTTTCTCGCCGAGGACATGAGCAAGACCTTTACCGCTTCGGTCTTCCACATCACCAAGCAAAATGCCCTGGTGACGGATCCGGACAACGTCTACGGGCCCAAGCTGCAGACCGGCGAGATGGTCTCCAAGGGGGTTGAGCTGGAGGGGCGCGTCGATCTCACCAGCCGGCTGGATCTGGCGCTGAGCTATACCCGCCAGGACATGGAGATCACTCGCGATACCACCAGCCTGCAGGGCAAGACCCCGGTCTGGGTGCCCAAGCAGATGGCTTCGCTCTGGAGCAACTACCTGCCGGGTGGCCAGCTGGAGGGGATGCGGGTTGGCGCCGGCCTGCGTTACGTGGGGGAGGCCCAGCTCGATGCCGCCAACACGGATACGGTACCGGATTATCTGCTGATGGACGTGTCCGCCTCCTACGATCTGGCCCAACTCAGCCAGCGCCTGCAAGGGGTGGAGGCCTCGCTGAGCGCCAGCAACCTGTTCAACAAGACCTACTACTCCTGCTACGACCAGAACAACTGCTGGTTCGGGGCAGAGCGCAACGTGGAGGCGCGACTCAAATACGTATTCTGACCCTGCGCCCCGGGCCGCGTCCGGGGCATGCTCATCATCTAGCCGCCGCAGATGATCGTCCGCGCACCTTGCCCCGCGGACTCGGCGCGCTGGCCGTGCACACGGAGATCCGTGCGCTGGCGGATCATGGCGCCCTGTTTGCGGCAGCCAGCGGGCTTATTCCTTCGCTCAAGGGGCGGTTGGCGCAGGCGGGGGACTCGCCCCCTTTGCTGACAGCTTCCCCTCATTCAACCCCGGCCGAGGTAGCGGCGGCGCTGCATGACCACTGGCGGCTGGCGCACCCGGAGGCGGGGCCCGCCTACTGGCTGACCCGCAGCTGGGGCATGCTGTGCTGGCAGTCCCTCTATCTCGCCATGGTGGCCATCTATCGACTGGGGGCCGTGCCAGCGCTGGACAAGCTGGGGCAGGGTTATCAGGATGGGCTGGTATCCGGTTTCATCCTGCCGGCCGAGCCCATGATCAAGGGGGAGCTGGATGCCTTGATCAAGGCCGCGGGCGAACGGCTGCAGGCCCACTGGCAGGCGCTGTTCACGCTGCTGGGCGGGGTGCAGCGGCTCAGACCCGGTTTCGTGCGCCCGCTCTTGGCGGACGATCTGCTGGCGGCCCTGGTGCGGGTACCCGACTTCTTCACCCATGTGAGCCGTGAACAGGTGAGCGAACACGCGCCGCGCTGGCTCGCCGCCTGCGGTCTGCCGGCCGAGCATCTGGCGGGGTGGCGTCCGGCGTCATGGCCGCAAGATGGCGCTTTTCCTGGCTATGTGCGCCAGCGTTGCTGCCTGCACTACAAGCGCCGTGATGGGGAGCTTTGCGCCAACTGCCCGAGGCGGCAGGGGGCTGCAAGTTGCGGCGAGGGATCCTGAGGCGCCTAGGCGCCGGCGTGTCGAGAGGCGTGAGCGCCGCCCCCAGGGGCGGCTTTTTTACGCCTCTTTCTGCTCGCCCATCTTGCTGCGAATGCGCTCGAACAGGCTCTGCAGGCAGGGCTGGTCCTTGTCGGCGGCGCGCACGGCCCCATACATATGGCGGCGCACACCGTTGCCGAGTGCCCTGGCCTCAAGCAGCCCCTGACGCACAAACTCCTCGCTGGCCCAGCGCGGCAGGGCGGCGACCCCGAGCCCGGCGGCGGCCATCTGCAGCATGACAGAGGTGTTGTCCACCAGCTTGCAGCGGGCGGGCTCCACCCCGGCGGGTTGCAAAAAGCGGCTGAACACGTCCATGCGGGCCCGCTCCACCGGGTAGACCAGCAGCACCTCCTGCTTGAGATCGTCCGGGGTGATCCGGGTCCGGTGACAGAGGGGGTGATCGGGCGCCATCACCAGGGTGAGATCGAAGGCGAACAGCGGCTCGAAGTGCAGATCGCCGCGTGCCTGCACATCCGAGGTGAGCAGCAGGTCGAGCTGGCCGCCGAGCAGGGCGCTGATGGCATCGAAGCCGGGCACAGACTCCACCTCCAGATCCACCCCGGGCCACTGGCGGCGAAAATCGGGCAAGAGCGGCAGCAACCACTGGATGCAGCTGTGGCAATCCAGCGCCAGGTGCAGCCGGCCCGCGTCGCCGCTGTGCAGGGCCTGCAGCTGTTTCTCGGTCTGGGCCAGCGCCGGCAGCACCTGGCGGGCCAGACTCAGCAACTGCTGGCCCGCCGCCGTCAGCACCAGGGGGCGGCTCTTGCGCAGGTAGAGCTCCAGGTTGAGGCGGGTCTCCAGCTCCTTGAGCTGATGGGAGAGGGCTGACTGGGTGAGGTTGAGAGTCAGCGCCGCGCCGGCCAGCGAACCCTGCTCGGCCAGCGCGGTCAGGGTTCTCAAGTGCTTGATTTCCAGGCCTGAATTGCTTGGCACTGCCATAACATGGCTCCTTGTTGCATCAATCGCGGATTTCTTGAGAGGCTGTTGAAAAGGATTCAATAGCCAACGCCACCTTATCTTGTCATTTTGGATGTGTAAACATCTGGATGGCTAAATCATCCAGTTTCCCATCAGATGAACGAGCATAAGGAATTGGACCTATGACACGAGCACACACCCTGGGCTTTCCCCGTATCGGCGCCAAGCGCGAGCTGAAATTTGCCCTCGAATCTTACTGGCGTGGCGAGACAACTCAGGCGGAACTCATCGCCACCGGCAAGAGCCTGCGTGAACGTCACTGGCAGGCCCAGCGTACCGCCGGGGTCAACCTGCTGCCGGTTGGCGACTTCGCCTGGTACGACCAAGTGCTCGGCACCAGCCTGCTGGTGGATGCCATCCCCGAGCGTCACCGCCATGGCGACACCGATCTCGATACCCTGTTCCGGGTGGCCCGTGGCCGTGCGCCGACCGGCCCGGCGGCGGCCGCCGCCGAGATGACCAAGTGGTTCAACACCAACTACCACTACCTGGTGCCCGAGTTCAGCCGTGACCAGCGCTTCAAGCTGGGTTGGAGTCAGCTGTTTGACGAGGTGGAAGAGGCCAAGGCGCTGGGGCTGCCGGTCAAGGCGGTGTTGCTGGGGCCCATCTCCTACCTGTGGCTCGGCAAGGAGAAAGAGAGCGGATTCTCTCGTCTGGAATTGCTCGAGCGCCTGCTCATCGTCTATCAGGAGATCCTGGGGAGGCTCTCGGCCCAGGGAGTGGAGTGGGTACAGATCGACGAGCCGGCGCTGGCGCTGGACCTGCCGGATGAGTGGCGTCTGGCCTATCTGAATGCCTATGAGCGCCTGAGCGGCCCCTGCAAGCTGCTGCTCACCACCTATTTCGGTTCCGTGGCCCATCAGCGCGACATCATCACCAGCCTGAAGGTGGATGGCCTGCACCTGGATCTGGTGGCGGCGCCCGAGCAGCTGGAGACGCTGGTTCCTCATCTGCCGGCCCAGTGGGTCATCTCCGCCGGGGTGATCAATGGTCGCAACGTCTGGCGTGCCAATCTGGCCAAGCTGGCACCGACGCTCAACGCATTGAAAGCCAAGCTCGGCGAGCGGCTATGGGTGGCTTCTTCCTGTTCCCTGCTGCACAGCCCGGTGGATCTCACCCTGGAGCACGAGCTGGACGGCCAGACCCGCAGCTGGTTCGCCTTCGCCCTGCAAAAGTGCTACGAGCTGGGGTTGCTGGCCGACTACCTGGACTGTGGTGACATCGACAAGATCACCGCCTACAGCCAGCCCATCGTGGATCGGGAGTCCGACAGCCGGGTCCACAAGAAAGTGGTGCAGTCACGGCTCGCCAGCCTGACCAACAGCGATTTCGACCGCCAGAGCGCCTATCCGGTGCGGGCGCAGGCGCAGCGCAATGATCTCAAGCTGCCGCTGCTGCCCACCACCACCATAGGCTCCTTCCCGCAGACCTCGGAAATTCGGGTACTGCGCCAGGATTGGCGGGCTGGTCGCATCGACGACAGTGCTTACGAGGCGGGCATTCAGGCCCAGATCAAGGATGCGATTGAGCGCCAGGAAGCCATAGGGCTGGACGTGCTGGTGCACGGCGAGGCCGAGCGCAACGACATGGTGGAGTACTTCGGTGAGCTGCTGGATGGCTTTGCCATCACCCGCTTCGGCTGGGTGCAGAGCTATGGCTCCCGCTGCGTCAAGCCGCCGGTGATCACCCGGGATATCGACCGCCCGACCCCGATGACGCTCGAATGGACCAAGTTTGCCCAGAGCCTGACCGACAAGCCGGTCAAGGGCATGCTGACCGGGCCCGTGACCATACTCTGCTGGTCCTTCCCGCGGGAAGATGTGAGCCGCGAGCAGTCCGCCCTGCAGATTGGCCTGGCCATTCGCGACGAGGTGGCTGACTTGGAAGCCGCCGGCATCAAGATCATCCAGATCGACGAGCCGGCGATCCGTGAAGGCTTGCCCCTGCGCAAGCAGGATCATCAGACGTATCTCGACTGGGCGGTGCGCGCCTTCCGCCTGAGCGCCAGCCCTGTGGTGGACAGTACCCAGATCCACACCCACATGTGTTACAGCGACTTCAACCTCATCATAGAGGCGGTGGCGGCGCTGGATGCGGACGTGATCACCATAGAGACCAGCCGCAGCCAGATGCAGCTGCTCGAAGCGTTCGAGCGCTTCAACTACCCCAACGAAATCGGCCCGGGCGTCTACGACATCCACTCGCCGAACGTGCCGAGCCAGAGCTGGATTGAAGGCCTGCTGCGCAAGGCGGCCAAGCAGATCCCGGCCGAGCGGCTCTGGGTCAACCCGGACTGCGGCCTCAAGACCCGCGGCTGGGAAGAGACCACAGCCGCCCTCACAGTGATGGTGGAGGCAACCCGGGCACTGCGGGCAGAACTGGCCTAGTTAGGCAGCCAGGCCGGCCAAAAATCAGCAAATAACAACAGAGTTCGGGTATAACGAAAGAGGGAAGGCGCACGCCTTCCCTCTGTTTTTGTGCGGGCAGGCCCGCGCCAACCCTGTGTGCGCTAGGCTCAGGACAGGGTGATGTGGGCGGGGCAGGAAAAATGAACGCAGGTGTCTGGATCGGGAGTCTATGGGCACTGTTATTGGCCACTTGCCCTCTGGCGGCTCCTGCCCCCTCGCTCAACATGGTCTATTTCAATGATTTTGCTCCCTACTCCTGGCGTGACGAGCAGGGCAAGATGCGGGGCATCATGGTGGATGTGATGGACAGGGTCGCGGCCGAGCTCGGTATCCGCGTCACTCATCAGGGGTATCCCTGGCTGCGGGCCCAGAAACTGGTGCGCTCCGGCCAGGCCGATGGCTTTGTCACAGTGCCGACCCAGGAGCGGCGGGGCTATACCCAGGTGGTGGAGGAGCCGGTCGCCGTATCTACCCTGACCCTGTTCACCCAGGCGGGCCACCCCCAGCTGGCGCGACTCAATCAGGCTCGCGCCCTGGCGGATCTCAAGGCGTTCACCATCCTCGACTACATAGGCAATGGTTGGGGCAAGGAGAATCTGGTGGGATTCAAGGTCCATCTGACCATGAATGTGGACAACGTCTTCAGGATGCTCTCGGCCGGCCGGGGGGACTTGATGATCACGGATCCCATCGTGGCCAACTTCAAGCTCCGCCAGCTGGGGCTGACGGGACACATCATAGAGGTGCCGCTTCAGCTGGGGTTGACCCCGCTCACCCTCTGCCTCGCCCATACCTCTCCCTTTCACCGCCGGGCGGCCGAGTTCTCCCGCGTCCTGATCAGGCTGCGCCAGAGCGGTGAGCTGGCCCGCATCGAGGCGCACTATCGGTGAGGCGGTTGCGCCATGGCACCGGATAACGGCTTGTTAAAACAAGGAGGGCGGCCAGGGCCGCCCTCCTTGTATCTGCGTCAGCGCGCCATCAGCAAGGGCGCCGGGGACGGGTTCAGGTAGTGCACATGGGAGAGGGCGGGTTGCAGCTCCCGAGGTGCTTGCTCCCGCGCCAGCGTCTCGGCCAGCCAGTGGGCATCGAGGGGAATGGCGTTGCGATCGTCGACCACCTGGTTGAGGTGCTGGGCCCCGAGGCAGCCGTAGCGCGCGGGATCTGTCTGGGTAAAGAGACCCAGGCAAGGTACGCCGCTGGCGGCGGCCAGATGAAGCGGGCCCGTGTCGCAGCTGACGAAGAGGGCGAGGCCGCTGGCGAAGCGGGCCAATTCGCTCAAGTTGCCCAGGGAGACCTGCATGTCGCCCAGCAGGGGCAGGGGATCGGCCGGATCATTGAACTGGATCTGCAGGGCATCCGGGCACTGGCGGCGCAGCTCCCCGAGCAGCTGCTGCCATTGGGTAAGGGAGAGCCCCTTGCCCTTGCGGGCGCCGGTGAAAAAGCCGATGAGGGGCCGGCCGGGATGGCTTTGTGCCAACGCCGTCAGGTGTGGGCAGGCGGTGCGCAACACGCTGCCCAGTTCAATCTGATCGGCCAGGCTGGCGTGCATGCCGAGCAGTTGCAGCGGCTGGTGGGCATAGTGGCAGTGGTCGTTGGCGGCGAGCGGCCGATCGAACAGCGCATCGCCTTTTGCCTCTGCAAAGCCCAGCTTCTCGCAGGCCTTCACCCAGGCGGCGATCAGGTGATCCGTACTGGAGGCGAACGGCACATAGACCTTGTCATACTGCCGGCGACGCAGGCGCCACAGCACGGGCAGGGCTGCGAGCAGGCGCTTGCCCTGCAATCTGACCTGATGAAGCTGGTGCAGTTGCAGATCGGCCAGAAAGGGGAGCAGCTGGCCGCCGCTGCACACCAGCTCTATCTCGGCGTTGGGGTGGGCGCTGCGTACCTTTTGCAAAAAGGGCAGCAGGAACAGATTGTTGCCGATGCGGTTGGTGCTGCGGATGATGAGGATCCGTCGGGCTGGCTGGCTTGAGGCCGGCAGCCTGCTTCGTCTGGCAAGCCAGGCGAGGGCCGCCCGCTCCAGCCCGGCCGTCCAGCAACGGCGCTGGCCGTCGAAGCGACGCAGGGCATCTCTGATGGTGCTCATGATGAGTGGCTCTGTTGATGACAATGACATCAAGGTGACACGGCAAGTCTTAAGAAAGCGTTAAGAGGAGAGAAAAAAGTGGTCGTCACCCCTTTTTTTGTAAGAATTTTTTGCGGCGTCACAGTTTGGAGGCGGCTGGGCGGATCCGGGAGGCCATTTTTGATGAAAAACGCCTGCATGACGGCGGTCGACGGGCCGGATGGGATTTCTGCGTGATCCGCTTGCCTGCGTGCTGGCATTGAGTGAGGGTGACTCGCTAGAATTACGCATTTGAAATAAACCTTATCCGTTGGAAACCGCATGCAGTTCAGGGATTTCTTTCCGGTATCGACCAATACCAGTGTCAAAGAGAGTTGTTATGGCGCCCTCGGTGCCTTCGTCGGGCTGTTCGGCACCGCCTTCGTGTGCCAGTGGGGGCTGGGGCTCAATGTTCACTGGCTGATCGCGCCCATGGGGGCGTCCGCCGTGCTGCTGTTTGCCGCGCCCGCCAGCCCGCTTGCCCAGCCCTGGTCCATCCTGGTGGGCAACGGGGTATCGGCGTTGATGGGGGTGCTCAGTGCCCAGCTGATCCCGGAGATGGCGTTGGCCTCTGCCGCAGCCGTGATGCTGGCCATCGCGGCCATGTTCCTCACCCGCAGCCTGCATCCGCCCGGGGGCGCCGTGGCCTTGACCGCCGTCATCGGCGGCGAGGGGATCCGCCAGCTGGGGGTGGGCTACGTCTTGCTGCCGGTGCTGCTCAATTCGTTGTTGTTGCTGATGCTGGCCCTGCTCTACAACCGGCTGCTGGGGCGCCGTTACCCCAATAGCGGCAAGGCTCAGCCCAATCGTCACCAGACCGCCGATCCCCAGCCGAGCGAGCGCATCGCGACCCAGGCCACGGCGATCGATCTTGCGCTGGAGCAGCACGGTGAGCTGCTCGACATCAGTCGCCAGGATCTGCAGGCCTTGCTGCAGGAGGCCCAGCTGCACGCCCTGCGTGCCAGGGTGGGTACGGTGCGAGTGCAGGATGTGATGTCGCGGGATCTGATCCTGATCGGGCCGGATCAGCCGGCCATGGCGGCGTGGCGGCTGCTCTCCCACCATCAGATCAAGGCGCTGCCGGTGGCGGATGAGGCGGGGTGCCTCGCCGGCATCATCACGCTGCACGACTTGATGATCGATCGGGTGTTGCAACAACCGCGGGGCGCCGCGGCTCTGGCAGCACTGCGGGTCGCGGATCTGATGACCCGCGACGTGTCGACGGCCCGCCGCTACCAGCCCCTCTACGATCTGGTGGCCGCCTTCTCCGATGGCGGCTTGCACCACATGCCGGTGGTGGACGGGGAGCAGCTGGTCGGCATGCTGACCCAGTCGGACATGGTGGCTGCCCTGTTCACCCTGGCCCTGCAGCCCGCGCTGGCCGAGGCTGATCAGGGAGCCGGCGGCTAACGAAGAAGGCCCCTCGCGGGGCCTTTTGATGGGGGCTGATGCGTGGGCTCAGGGCGCCAGATAGACGGTCTCGCCCTGAAACACCGTCTGCTCGATTCGGGTATCGGCGATCTGCTCCGGGGTGCCAGTCTCGACCAGGGCGAACAGATCCCTGTCCAGCACAATGAAGTCGGCCGACTTGCCCGCCTCGATGGAGCCGGTGATCTCCCCCTGACGTACCGCCCTGGCGCCATTGATGGTGTAGGCGGCCACTATTTCGACGAGCGAGGTACGCTGGTTGGCGCGAAAATCCTCACCGCTTCCCGCCGCTTTGGCGATGCCGGCCGCCATGTTGACGAAGGGGCGGGGATCCCGGCTGTCCACGGGGGCATCGCTGCCCGCCACCAGGATGGCCCCCGCCTTGCGTGCACTTTCCACCGGATAGAGCGCATTGTGCAGATAGCCCAGGGGGTCATACAGCGCCTCGCGCAAGGGTTGTCCCGCGCGGGTGGGCTGGATGAAGGGGGTCACCAGCATGTCGTAGGCGAGCTGGGGCGTGGTCCAGGCGTAGGTGAAGGTGAGGTAGAGACCGAGCTCTCCCAGCCTTTTCTGATCGTCGGGGTGCACCACCTGCAGGTGAGCCAGGGTATGGGGGATCCCCTTGTCACCGTTGCTGGCGCGGGCGGCTTGCAGTGCATCCAGCGCCATCCGGGTGCTGCGATCGCCGATGCTGTGCATGTGAATGCTGAAACCGGCCCTATCGAGGGCGGTGACATAGTTTTTCAGGTCGGCGTCCCGGTAGTTGACGATGCCATTGCTGCCCGCATCCTCGCTATCGGCCGTGATGCTCACCTGCTCGGTGGCGAGATCCATGGCCAGGTGCGGGTTCTGGTAGTTTTCCAGCATGCCCGCATTGGGCAGGAAAGGCGGGGTGGTAAAGGGATCCCCTTCCAGTACGCCATCGAGGAAGATCTTGACCGCATCGGCCTTGATCAGGGGATTGCCGGCAAAGGCGCTTCTGACCTGGCTGGCCTTGGCCAGGTGACCGGCTATGTCCAGTTTGCCGCTGTAGTCATCCTGGTGAAAGCAGGTGGCTGCCGTGATGCGCATGTGCAGCAGCCCAAGCGACTGCATCTTGAGCAGCCGCTGACGGATGAAGTCGGTGGCGCAGGCATCCTGGATCCCCGTGATGCCACGGGAGGCCATCAGGGTAGAGATGGCGGGCAGGATCTTGTCGTACTGGCTGGCGGCCTGCTCATCGCTGGCGCTGAGCACCCCGGTGTCGGGTACCGGTATGGCGCTGCGGGCACCCTCCCGGATCACCCCGCTGGTCAGATCCACGTAGGGAATAAAGGCCTCGAACACCCCGCCCGGTGCCAGGGTCACACTGTTGAAACCCACGGTATTGCCATCTTCATCCTGCGCGCTGGCCAGCGCCTGCGAGTTGTAGGCGCTGGCGTGTCCATCGGCCCCGAGCAGCACCACAGGGTTGTCCGGCGCCACGGCATCCAGGGTGGCCAGCAGGGTAGCGTAGTTTGCAGTCGGGGTATTGCCATCGTAGGGGGACCACTGATTGACCGCCAGCCACTCCCCCTTGGTGGGGGCGTAGCGAGGCAGACAGGTGCGGATCTTGTCGGCCAGCTGATCCAGCGTGACGCTCTGACCGTCCAGATCGCACATATCCAGCGCCACAGTGCCGAGCAGGTGAATGTGGTTGTCGTGCAGGCCGGGCAGCACCATGCGACCCTTCAGATCCACGACCTTGCCATCCTTGCCCTGATAGGCCTCGGCCCCCTGGCGTGAGCCCACGTAGAGGAATTTGCCATCGGCGACCACCATGGCGTCGGCAACCCTGCGTTGCCCGTCCTGAGTGTGAATTGTGCCGTTGAGGTAGAGGGTTCGCTGCGCCTCTGTCCCCGTGCTCTCCTGATTGCAGCCGGTCAGCACGCCGGCCACCAGCAGCAGTGCAGCGCTTGTTGTCAACCTAAAACCTGATTGCTTGCCATCCATATGCCATTGCTCTCCCTGGTTATAATGCAGTCTTTACTGCAAATATGAGCACTCTTGTTTATTGCAGCTGTTGGGATAAAAGCCAGCAATTACTGAAAATATTCTTTTTGACTTATATTTTCCTTGTTTCATCATGTAGTTATAAAACCATGCCGCGACCAAGGTGAGGGAGAACCCATGTCAGAACAGCCGTTGCCCGCCGATCTCTGCATGCGGCGTCAACCCAGACAGCAGCGCAGCCAGGAGACGGTCGCCCGGATCGAGCAGGCCACCCTGGCCCTGTTGCAGGAGCAGGGCTTTCCGGCGCTCAACACCAACGCCATCGCCACCCGGGCCGGGGTCGGCATCAAGTCGCTCTATCACCTGTTTCCCAACAAGGAAGCCATCATCTGCCGGCTGGCCATGGACTGGTTGGCGGCGGTGTGCGCGGCGCAGGAGGCGATCCGCACCCAGGAGTGCGGCTTGCAGGAGACGCTGTTGCTGCTGGATCAGGCGCTGGACGCGCTGGATGCCCGTTTCGTCGGTTATGGGGCGCTGTGGCAGGCGATGGATCTCATTCCGGCACTGCACGAGGTGGAGCGGGTGCACGAGCGAGGCCAGATTGCCTTCTGGTCGGAGCGACTGCGTCATTTCGGCTGCCGTTGGCCCGAGCCCGCGTTGACGGCGCTGGTGCGTTATTTCTACCGGACGGCGGATGTGGTCAAGCAGAGTGCCAAGGAGCAGGGGTCAGAAGGCCAGCGGATGTGGCAGTTGCATCAGCAGTGGCTGGGGCAACTGCTGGCGGCGGCCATTGCCGAGCCCGACCCCGAGCGGGTGTGGCAGGCGGTGCCCAGGCCGCTGACGGATACCGCGAGCTGAGAGGGGGTCGAGAGACGGATGTGAAGAGGGAGTGCCTGGCACTCCCTCTGTCATTTGCGACCTTGTAGCAGCCCCAGCCCCAGCCTCAGCCGTAGCGGGCCAGGGTTAGCCCCTCATCGCTGATGGTGGGCGTGTTGCCGCTGATGAGATCCGCCAGCAGCTGGCCCGAGCCTGCCGCCATGGTCCAGCCCAGTGTGCCGTGGCCTGTGTTGAGCCAGAGCCCAGGCACAGGGCTTGGGCCCACCAGCGGGGTGCCGTCCGGCGTCATGGGCCGCAGCCCGGTCCAGAACTCGGCCTGCTGTATGTCGCCCCCCTCGGGGAAGAGATCCCCCACCACCATGGCCAGGGTGTCGTAGCGTTTCGGGTTGAGCGCCAGGTTGAAACCCGACAGCTCCGCCATGCCGCCGACCCGGATCCGCTCATCGAAGCGGGTGATGGCCACCTTGTAGGTTTCATCCAGTACAGTACTGCGGGGCGCTGCATCACGGTTGGTCATCGGCAGGGTGAGGGAGTAGCCCTTGACCGGGTAGACAGGCAGATCGAGCCCAAGCGGGCGCAGCAAGCCGGTGGCATAGCTGCCCAGCGCACAGACGATGGCATCGGCCTTGAAACGCTGCTCACCGGCCCGCACCGCGACGGCGCGTCCCTGAGCCAGTTCAATCTCGTCGATGGCGCAGTTGAAGACAAATTCCACCCCGAGTTTTTGTGCCTCGGCGGCCAGTGCCTTGGTAAAGCGGAAGCAGTCGCCGGTTTCATCACCCGGCAGGCGCAGGCCACCGACTATCTTGCCACGTACCCGTGCCAGCGCCGGCTCCACCCCCTCGCAACCGCTGGCATCCAGCGACTGGTAGGGCACGCCGTACTCTTCCAGCACCTCGATATCCCGTTTGCTGGCATCGAGCTGGATCTCGCTGCGAAACAGCTGCAGGGTGCCGAGCTGGCGTCCCTCGTAATCCAGCGCCAGCTCATCGCGCAGCCCCTTCATGCAGTCGCGGCTGTATTCGGCAAGGCGCACCATGCGCCCCTTGTTGATGGCATAGGCAGCCGGGGTGCAGTTGGCGAACATCTTCAGCATCCAGCGCAGCTGGAACGGATCCGAGGTCGGGCGCACCGTGAAGGGGGCATGTTTTTGCAGCAGCCACTTGGCGGCCTTGAGGGGAATGCCGGGCGCCGCCCAGGGGGAGGCATAACCGGGGGAGATCTGACCGGCGTTGGCATGGCTGGTCTCCAGCGCCACCCCATCCCGTCGTTCCAGCAGGGTCACCTGATGACCCGCCTTGGCCAGATACCAGGCGCTGGCTACGCCAATCACGCCACCACCCAACACCACTATCTTCATCACTCCATCCTTGTCGTCATGCAGGCGCCACCGGCAGATCCTGCTGTTGTTATGAGGGCCTGCCAGCTCCCGTCGCTGCGATTGTTGCTCGCGGACAAGGAGGGGGCCCAGCGCACAGGCCACACGTTATCACCGGCAGCGTGATCGGCAAATCCACCCGTTTGAAAATGTGATTTATCACTACATTAACATTTATAGCCGGATGATAATGACGATTAATCACAATAATGTGATGTTTATGACTGCAGCGAGATGCGTTGATGGGCGCCTGGGGCTGGCTGGCGCCGCATTCACCCCATGATCGTCTGCACGGCCAAGGTAAGGGGATTGTTAAATTTGTGCGCCCGATCGCAACGGCGATGCATGCCGCTTGTCGCCCCCAGCCGCCCCTGCCTAGAGTGGACTGCGCATCGCATGGTGCATGCGCGTTTCACAGGCTCGCTCGTGTTAGACCACCACAGGAAAGGATGTGATGACCCGAACTGCTGACGCCCCATCCGGCTGGCCCACCGCCAGTCACCACACACTGCCCTGGTATCTGCAAGATATAGTGCTGGTGTGCGACTTCCCTCGCCGCTGATCTCCCTGCGTTAACCCCACTTGTTTTCATTTCATATTGGTGACTGTCGCCAGGCGTTCGCGCGGCTGGTGCAAGGAGAAGATCATGCGTCGTATACCCGAACCGTTTCGTATCAAGATGGTCGAGCCCATCAAGCAGACCACAGGCGCCGAGCGCCGCACCGCCCTCGAGGCCGCAGGCTGGAACCCCTTCCTGCTGCTGGCCGAGGATGTCTATATCGACCTGCTGACCGACAGCGGCACGGGTGCCATGTCGGATCGCCAGTGGGCCGGCATCATGATGGGGGACGAAGCCTATGCGGGCAGCCGCAACTTCGTCGAACTGGAGCGCACAGTGCGCGAGTTGTTTGGCTACCAGCATGTGATGCCGACCCACCAGGGGCGCGGGGCCGAGCAGATCCTCTTCCCCGAGCTGGTCAAGCGCTGCCAGGGCAAGGCGCCTGTGTTCATCTCCAACTACCACTTCGATACCACCAAGGCCCATGTGGAGTTGGCCGGGGCGCGGGCCATCAACCTGCTCACCCCCAGGGCCCTCGATACCACGGCTCCTTATGCCTGGAAGGGGGACTTCGATCTGGGCCGTTTGGCTGACACCATAGAGACAGTGGGGGCCGACAACGTGGCCGCTGTCATCATCACTGTCACCTGCAACAGCGCCGGCGGCCAGCCGGTCTCCATGGCCAACATGCAGGCGGTCTCGGCACTGGCCCACCGCCACCATATTCCTGTGGTGATAGATGCCGCCCGTTTCGCCGAAAACGCCTGGTTTATCAAGGAGCGGGATCCCGCTTATGCCAACAGCAGCATCCAGGAGATAGTGCGCCAGATGTTTGCCCTGGGGGACATGTTCACCATGTCGGCCAAGAAGGACGGGCTGGTCAATATCGGGGGGCTGTGCTGCTTCAAGGAGGATCTCGACCTGTTCCGCGCCGTGCAGGTGCGCTGCGTGGCGATGGAGGGGTTCGTCACCTATGGCGGCCTCGCCGGTCGCGACATGGCGGCGCTGGCCATAGGCCTGCGCGAGGGGATGGACGAGGAGTATCTGACCTATCGCATCGGTCAGGTGGCCTATCTGGGCGAGCGGTTGGCCGAGGCGGGCATCCCCATCCAGACGCCGACCGGTGGTCATGCGGTCTTTGTGGATGCGAAGAAGCTGCTGCCCCACATTCCGGGGGAGCAGTTCCCGGCCCATGCCCTGGCCTGCGCGCTCTATCTGGAAGGGGGCGTGCGCGGGGTGGAGATAGGTTCCTTGTTGCTGGGGCGCGATCCCGCCACCGGCAGGCAGGAGGCGGCGGACTTTGAGCTCCTGCGCCTCACCATTCCGCGCCGGGTCTACACCCGGGATCACATGGACTATGTGGCCGACTGCCTCATCGCGGTCAAGGCGCGGGCCGGCGAGATCCGTGGTCTCACCTTCGACTACGAGCCGCCGCTGCTGCGCCACTTCACCGCGCGGCTCAAACCGGTCTGACCGGCTACCGGACTGCCGCTGCAGCCAAGTGGCCTGGCCACAACAAGACCCAATGAAAAAGCCCCCGCACCTTGGTGCGGGGGCTTTTTAACGTGAGCGTCTGAAGCGGATTACTGGCTGCTGAACAGCTTGGTCTGGGGGCTGGACTGGGCGGTCAGGCTCATGCGGCCCGAGGTCTCCAGCCAGGACTTGATCCGCTTGGCATCCGCCACCCGTGAATTGGGGGTATCGGCATTGAGCAGCACCAGGATCACAGGCTCGCGGTTGATCTGGGTTGCCATCACCAGGCAGCGACCCGCCTCGCGAATGTAGCCTGTCTTGGAGAGGGTGACAGGCCAGCTGCCTTCACGCACCAGGCGGTTGGAGTTGAGGTAGTGCAACTGGCGCTTGCCGTTGCGCACCATGCGCTCCTCGGTGGACGAGTACTGGCGAATGAGTGGGTAGGCAGAAGCCGCCGCCACCAGCTTGGCCAGATCATGGGCGCTGGAGACATTGCGCGGGGTGAGGCCAGTGCTGTCTGCGAACTGGGTGCTCCACATGCCGAGCATGCGGGCCTTGGCATTCATCGCCTCGACAAAGGCGCGCTGGCCGCCCGGGTAATTTCTGGCCAGGGCGGAGGCGGCGCGGTTTTCCGACGACATCAGGGCTATGTGCAGCATGTCGGCCCGGCTCAGACGCGATCCTACCGCCAGCCGCGAGCCCGTGCCCTTGAGGCGATCCACGTCGGCCATGGTGACGGTCAGCGTCTCGGAGAGGCGCTGATTGGCATCGAGCACCACCAGCGCCGTCATCAGCTTGGTGATGGAGGCGATGGGCATCACCCGGTTGGCGTTGCGCTCGGACAACACCTCACCGGTGCGCGGATTGGCCACCACGAAGGCGGCCGAACTCAGGGCCAGATCGTTGCGTTGTTCCAGAAAGCTGTTGGGGGAGTGGGACTGGGCTGAAAACGGATTGGCCTGGGCGCTCTCCATGCTGACGGGAACGAGGAAGGCACCGAGCAACAGGGTAAGAAAAGGGCGAATAATCATGATTTGACGCTACCGTACGACTGACAGGGACATTTGGGTAAGTTATATGACGGTAATTGACGCTTCACAACGTCTAATGGCCTGATATTTCAATTTTATGGGATCTTGCGCCTTGAAATGCCCATGTTGACGGCCAAATGGCGACCCGATCCGGGAAATACCCAGCCATGAGCGAGTCTGATGGTCGTCAGCGTCACCCGTCATGGTGGCGCACTATATGCCTGTTATGGCCATGGGTTACCACTCTTTTTACGTCTTATTGCGCCTCCGGGGGCCTAACGGCCCGTTAATCCCCCTTGCCGTGGTGCAGGCGGCGCCCTCTGCGTTGAGAGATCCTGCATTTTCAGGCCTCTGTCGCCACTCGCATCAGCGCCGAGGGAGTGCGCTCGACAAAATAGTGCCAGACATGGTCATAGAGCGCCTGCTGGCCGGGGAAACTCACCACTCCCTTGGCCTCGGCCAGGGTGCACCAGCGATATTCGGTGTGCTCATCATTGAGGGTGACCACCTGATTGGGTGGGCAATAGACCACAAAGACGGGCACCATCATCACGGTATTGGTGGCCGCCTCGTAAAACTGTTCCAGATATTGGCCGTTATAGAGCTCGGTGACGGCGATGCCTGTCTCTTCGCCAAACTCGCGCATTATGGTCTGCCAGCCGGTTTCCCCCGCCTCGACCGTCCCCGCCACATGGCACCAGAAGCCGCCTTTGACCCGCTTCATCAGCAGTATTTTTATCTGGCCGTCGATTTCCGATAACGCCACACCGGAGACGGCGTGACAGCGAATGGGGATCATGTGTGCACCTTGTCGTTGCTGGCTAAGGGTCTGCATTATGGCGCAGAGAATAGACCATGAATATCCGTTATCGCCTGCCATTGGGCAGCGTGGATCGGCCGCCGGTATGGGCGGCCTCTGGATAGAAGATGGCGATCCGTCCGGCGAGGGGCCGCCGGGCCATCTGCCATGGCTCGTTATCCCCCCATGATGCGGGCGGTCTGAATGGCCTGGATCAGGGCGGCGCGGTTGATGCGGGGGCGCTCCTCGTCCAGCAGCCGTTGCCACAGCGCGATGGCCCGGGGGTAGCGTCCGTGCAGGAAGTGATCGGCGGCGAGCAGCATCAGGGCGCTCACTTCCCCCTTGTCCAGTGCCAGGGCTGCGTCGAGCAGGCGGCGCGCCTCCGGGGTGAGTTGCTGGCCCGCTTGGTAGTAGCGCACCGTAGCCTGGGCGGCCAGGGTGGCGGCGCTGGCGCCCCCTTCCAGCAGGGCCAGGCGCTGATAGGCGAGCCAGGCATCCTCGTATTCGTCCCGATACAGATACAACTGGCCGAGCTCGGCCCAGCCATCGAGATCCTGAGCGTTGCTTTGCAGCCGCTGATGCAGGGCGCCCAGCTCCTTGTCCTGCAGATCCCGGGGGCTCAATCCCGCCAGGGGATCGGGTCTATCCTGATACGCCTGCCATGCCTGATAGCGGCCTGTGCCGGCATAGACGCCGACGATCAGCGCCAGCAGCAGGGCGCCGAGCAGCAGCCAGGGCAGGGGGCGGCTTGCGGTATGCGAGCTGGCCACCCGGGCGTGCAAGGCCTGCTCGGTGGCCGGGGTGGCATTGGCGAGCCGGGCCAGTGCCAGCTCTCGGTAGAGGCGGCTGTGGGGGGCGAGTCCGGCCTGCTGCTCGGCCATGATGCGCCGGTTCAGCTCGGTCCTGGGATCCTGGGTGAGCGCCCCCTCGGCTCTGTCGCCGATAAGTGGCACCCGCGCCGGTTGCCGGCGCTGCAGACTGGCGCGCAGGCGAGCAAGCGCCAGCAACAAGAGCAGGGCTGGCCCTCCCCACAGCAGCGCCGTGCTGGCCTTGAGGGGGGGATCGTAGCGCACGAAGTCGCCAAAGCGGCTGGTCATGCGGGCGATCACCTGTTCGTCGCTCTGCCCCTCATCCACCCAGCGGTAGACCTCGAGCCGCAGATCCCGGGCTATGGGGGAGTTGGACTCCACCAGGTTCTGGTTCTGGCACTGGGGGCAGCGCAGGGCGCGGGCGAGATCCTGGGCGCGGCTCTGCAACTCGGGGTGCTGGAACTGATAGGTATCGACGCCGCTTGCAAGGGCCATGGGGCTGATGAAGAGCACCAACCCAAACAGCAGGGAAGAGATCAGCGTAAAACCCTTCATTGTTTACCCTCCTGCACTTGGGCCTGACCTGCTGTGCTGATGCGGGTCTCGGCAAGCAGGGGCACAAACTGGCGCTGCCAGATATCCGTGGTCAAGAGACCCGTATGGCGGGTGAGCAGGGTGCCATCGGCGGCAAACAGATAGGTCTCGGGCGTGCCGTAGACGCCGAGCTCCAGCGCCAACTTGCCGTCTGGATCTGCCAGCACGGCGCGATAAGGGTTGCCTGCCACCTCAAGCCAGGCGCGGGCAGCATCGCCCTTGTCTCTGTAGTTGAGGCCGTAGAGGGGCACTGTCTTGGCCAGCTCGGCGAGCAGCGGGTGCTCGGCGCGGCAGTTGGGGCACCAGCTGGCCCAGACGTTGAGCACGAAGGGCTCCCCCTGGAGCGCCTCGGTATGGATGGGGTCGCCGCCAAACAAACTCTCGCTTTGCCAGGCCGGCAAACTGCGCCCCTGGGTCGCCTCGTCCCGGCGGTAAGGGTCGTTGCCAAGGCCGAGCCAGAGCAGGACGCCGAGGCACAGTGTCAGCAGCAGCGGCATGAAGAGGCGCAGGCGGGCTCTCATGGTGCCTCCTTGGGGAGCAAGCCCGCGACTTGATGTGCAGAGGTCTGCGGTTGGGCTGCCAGCAACGGCTTGCGCCCCAGCAAACGCAGGGCACTGCCCGCCATCATCAACAGTCCACCTAGCCAGATCCAGCGCACCAGCGGCTTGTAGTGCAGGCGCATGGCATAGGCGTTCGGCCCCATCTTTTCGCCGAGCACCACGTAGAGATCGCCAAACAGTCCCCCCTGGATGCCGGGTTCGTTCATGTTCATGGTGCGCACGCTATAGTGGCGCCGCTCCGGGGTGAGCCTGGCCACCTCCTGGCCATCTTTGTGCACGCTGACAGTGATGCGCTCGGCCGTGTAGTTGGGGCCGATCAGCGGCTCGCTCCCCTCATAGCGAAATTCATGGGCGCCGAGCCGGTAGGGCGTATCCGGACTGAGCACAGTGCCCCCCTCCTGGCTATGGTGGCTCACCTGCGCTATGCCGAGGGCGCACACCGCCACCCCGAGGTGGGCCAGCAGGCTGCCGAGCCGGCTGGCACTCAGGTCGCGAGTCTTGAATGAGACATTGAGCAGCAGGCTCGCGATGAGCCAGAGGCTCACCATGTTGGCGATCAGGCTGCTCCAGCCTAGGGTTCCCTGCTCGCGATAACTGAGGCTGAGCAGGCCCCCCCCCAGCAGGCCGAGCAGGGGCGGCAGCAGCATCTTGAGGCGGGAAGATGTCATCAGCCCCTGCCAGCGCAGGCGCGGGATCTGGGTCATGAGTACCATCAGCACCAGCGCTAGCGGCACGAAAACAGCGTTGAAATAGGGGGCACCGACCGAGAGCGAGCCCAGGTGCAGCGACTGGAACACCATGGGGTAGAAGGTGCCGAGCAGCACGCAGGCGCAGGCCACCGACAGCAGCAGTATGGCGGCGCCCAGCAGCCCCTCTTTTGACAGTAAGCCGAAGCGGGCGTAGGGGGCGCGGGTATCGGCCCGCAGCGCGAACAGGGTCAATGCCGTGGTCAGCAGCAGGCCGAGCAACAGCAGCAGGGTGAGCCCGCGATTGGGGTCCACCGCGAAGGCGTGCACCGAGGTGAGCACCCCGGAGCGCACCACAAAGGTGCCGAGCAGGCTCAGCGAGAAGGTGAAGATGGAGAGCAGCAAGACGCCGTGGCCGTAGGCCCCACGCTTCTCGCAGACCACGAGGGCATGCAGCAGGGCAGTGCCGAGCAGCCAGGGCAGCAGGGAGGCATTTTCCACCGGATCCCAGAACCACCAGCCGCCCCAGCCGAGCTCGTAATAGGCCCACCAGGAGCCGAGTACGATACCGGCGGTGAGAAACACCCAGGAGCCGAGCGCCCAGGGGCGGCTCCAGTGGGCCACGGCGCCATCGAGCCGACCCGAGTGCAGCGCCGCCATGGCGAAGGCGAAGTTGACCGCAAAGCCGACGTAACCGAGATAGAGCAGAGGGGGGTGAATGATGAGGCCGATATCCTGCAGCATGGGATTGAGATCGCGCCCCTCCAGCGGTCCCGGGAACTGGCGGTCAAACGGGCTGGAGAAGATCAGGGTATAGAGGCCGAACAGCCCGACGATCAGCCCCATGATGGCCAATACCCGGGTGCGGATCAATGGATCGACTCGCTTCGAACAGAGCGCCACCAGGGCGCCCCACAGCCCCAGCGCAAACACGAAGAACAGCATGGAGCCCTCGTGGCCGCCCCACACGGCCGCCAGCTTGAAACCCATGGGCAGGGCGCTGTTGGCGTGCTGGGCCACATAGACCAAAGTGAAGTCATCGAGCCCAAAACAGCTGGCGAGCAGCCCCAGCGCAGCCCCGAGCAGGGCGGCATTGAGCAGTGCCAGCGGCTTGGCACAGCCGAGCAGAGCCGGGGAGGCGAGCCGCAGCCCCAGCCAGGGCAGAGTGCCTTGCAGCAGGGAGAGCGCCGTTGCCAGCAACAGTGAGAGATAGCCGAGCTCAGCCAGCACACAACCTCCAGGATCAATCTTCGATGTCATTCATGTCATGGCACACACGCCGCGTCGTCCCCCGTTTCGGGGTGACTCGGCAGGCAGCGGGTGTGGCATCACCAGAAATTCATTGGGCCAGCAACAAACAAACGCCAGTCGCCCGAGGGCGGCTGGCGCTTGTGACCTGTTTCTTATACCACCGTCATTTGGCCGGCATAGAGCACGAAGTAGCGCAGCAGCAGTATCCCCACCAGGGTCAGGCTGCAGACCAGCACCAGATAGCCGCTCTTTGCCCGCAGGGGCGCCGGGGCCAACAGGCCGACCAGCTGGGGCAGCAGCATGCCGATGCCCACTACCCCGACCCAGAACACCTGGGCCCAGAAGCCGCCGCCGATGGCAGCCCACATGGCCACCTCCTTCTGGCCGCCACCGAAGTAGAGACCGGTAAAGAAGCAGACCAGCAGCAGCACCTCCACCGCCAGCACCGGCCGCTCGAAGCGATGCACGAAGCTCACCCCCTGGCTGTGATGGTTCTCCTTGAACAGGGTCACCGCCAGCAAGATGGTGGAGGCGATGCCGGAGCTGATGCCGGAGACCAGAAACAGCACTGGCAGCACAGGGTTGTTCAACAGCGGATAGGTCTTGAGCGCCGAGAGCAGAAAGCCGGTGTAGGCCCCCAGCAGCACGGCGAGCAGCAACAGCAGCGGCGCCAGTATCCGCTCAAAGCGTGCCAGCAGGGCGATCAGCCCATCCACAAAGGCGAACTTCTCTTTCAGCAACCGGTTGCGAAGGGTCTCGATCTCGGTGCGAAATACCACCGCCAGCCAGGCAAACAGCACCGCCATATAGACCTGGAACAGCATGACCCCCATCGACATCACTGAGTCGAACTGGTAGTGGAACATCAGCTTCCAGAAGGTCCAGGGGCGGGCCAGATGGAAGATAAGGATCAGTAACCCCAGAACCACGCTCACCGGCGCCAGAATCGCGGTCGCCTTGATGATGCCGCTCTCGCTGCCGGCCCCTTTGCGGCGCAGCAGCACAGAGAGGCTGGTGGCCCCGGCGGAGATGCCGAGCAGGAACAGATAGATGGCGATGGGCCAGTCCCAGACAAGGGAAGGGAAGTGAAATGCGTCATGCCACATGGTCATTCCCTCCATCTGTTACGGCCGGGGTAGATGGTGATGGGGCAAACCCCCACACCAGCGAGGGGAAGTGAAACGCCGCTTGCATCGTCATGACTTTATCTCCCCTTTGGGCACGCGGTACATCTTGGGCGAGGTGCCGAGCGCCTGCTTGTAGCGATAGGTGGTCTCCTTCACCAACCGTTTGGCGATGGGGCTGTCTGGGTCATCCAGATTGCCGAACACCAGCGCCTTGGTGGGGCAGGAGGCCACGCAGGCCGGCTCCTTGCCCGCCGCCAGGTTGGTCTTGCGGCAAAAATCGCACTTATCGGCAACCTTGGTCACAGGGTTGATAAAGCGCACCTGATAGGGGCAGGCGGCCAGACAGTACATGCAGCCGACGCACAAGTCCGGGTCCACGTCGACTATGCCATCCTCCTTGCGGATATGGGAGGCACCGGTCGGGCAGACGTGCACGCAGGGGGCGTTGTCGCAGTGCTGGCAGGACTTGCGAAAGAAGTGGTACTCGGCATCGGGGAAGGTGCCTATGGGGCCGGAGCGGATGATCTCGAGCCGCGAGACCCCTTCCGGCACCTGATTCACCTCCCGGCAGGCATCCATGCAGGCGGCACAGCCGATGCAGGCCGCCTCGTCGTGGATCATGCCATAGCGGACCCCGTCTATGGTCTGGCTGTGAGCGAGGGTAGTGGCAAGGGAGCGGGTCGGCCCCGTCATCATGATGAGGGCCCCCGCGCTCATCCCCGCCATGAAGTGACGGCGAGAGCAGCTCATTGTGCCTCCTTGCCCGGGGTGGTGTTCGCCTTGGCCGCCTTGACGGCTTCATGCTGCTTGCTGTGGCAGTCGACGCAGAGCTTGATACGGGACTTCTCCGGGATTTCCACCATGGGCTCCCTGGCCGGGTGCAGCTGGTGGCAGCTGGTGCAGGTGAGCTTGGTGGCGTGCACGTCGTGGGCCCAGAGCGCCTCGCGCAGGGGTTTGGGCTCGTGACAGCTCATGCAGACCCCGTTCTGCTCGGCGATGGGGTAGCTCTCGGTGCTCTGCTTCTCTGCCAAGCCGCTTTGCTTGTCATTGAAGCTGTCGCTAAAGCGCATCACATCCTTGACCCCTTCCCTGTGTTGGGGGGAGGGCTGACCGTGGCAGTTGGTGCAGGTGACCGGCGCCAGGTTGTTGGGGTTGGTTGCCTGGCCATGCTTGCCGTGCATGCCGTACGCCTGCTCCTTGTGGCAGTCTGTACAGGCCGTATCGGGATTGCGCAAAAACTCCACCTCGTGCGTGGCGGGGAGGGCCGCAGGCGCGCTCGCCGCATCGGCGGCCTGGCCCTGCAGGCTGGTTAGCAGCATGGCTGCCATCAGCATCAGTCGTAAGAAATCCATCGTTAAATCACCCATAGGAAGCCTCCATCCGATTGCGGGCCCGACTCGGCGGGCCCGCAAATCTCGTTACTGTGCGAGCCGTCCGGCCGCTTTGGCCTCGGCATCCCAGGCGGGGACTGTGGTCTTGAGGAACTGGGCCTTGTCGCTGTTCATCTGTTTCATGTCCATGCCAAGGGCGGCTTGGGCCTTCTCCTTGCTGGAGATGTCAGGAATGGCGATCTCGTGGCTGATCCCTTTGGCCGCCAGCAGGCGAGCCAGCTTGGTGCGGGCGTCTGCTGCCTTGTCCAGGGCGGTACCCAGCATGCGCAGCGCCACTTCCGGTGCGTGCATCTGCACCCCGTGGGAGGCGATGGAGAAGTCCCAGCGCCATTGGGCGTGACGGATGTCCTGCTGAATGTCCTTCATCTCGGCTTCGGTGGCGCCGGCATCCCAGGCCGCCTTGGCCTCGAAGTGGGCGTGCACCAGCTGTTTCTCGACTTTGAGCTTGATCTCGGTGACCGCATCCTTGCGCTGCTGGACTATGCCTTGCAGCATCTCCTTGCTCTGGGTGTGGCAGTTGCGGCAGGTCTGGTCGAAGCGATCGAAGGGGTTGCCGACCTTGTGATCCGTGTAGACCTTGCCCTGCTCGTTCTGCACCTTGGGCATGTGGCAGTCGACGCAGGCGACGTTGTTCTGGCCGTGGATGCCGGCGCGCCAGGTCTCATATTCCGGATGCTGGGCTTTGAGCATGGGGGTCTTGGAGAGGGCATGTGTCCAGTCGGCGAAACCGATCTCGTCGTAGTACTCTTCCATCTGCTCAACAGTCGTGCCCTTGTCCCAGGGGAATTTCACCGCCTTGGTGGGGCCGCTGAAGTAGTACTCCACGTGGCACTGGCCGCACACCTGGGACTGCTGATCGAAACGCCCCTGCTCCTTGAACGGCTTGCCGATGGCGGTCATGGCGCGGTCGGCATAGGGACGGGAGAGGTGCAGGGCAGGTTTGCCCTCCTTGAACTCTTTCGAGGCGGTGTCGTGGCAGTCGGCGCAACCTATGGTGTTGACTATCTCGGGTCCGCCTTTTGCCCACATGCCCTTGAAGTAGCCATCTTCGCCTTTTTCATTGATGACGCGGGCCACGTCCGGGCCCTTGCAGCTCCAGCAGGCCATGGGCAGGGGGCCATCCTCGGCGGTCTTGGGAGCGCCGGTGCGCAGGGTTTCCCGCACGTCGGTCAGGGCGTAGAAGTGGCCGCGCGGCTTGTTGTAATCCTTGGAGAAGGGGTAGCCGGCCCAGAGCACCACCATCTGCGGATCGTCCGCCAGGGCGTCGGTGCGCTCCTTGCTCTCGCTGGTGCTTTTCCAGCTGCTGAACTGATCGGCGTGATCCTTGGCGAACAGCTCGCTGCGCGCCTCTATCTTGCCCTTGAGCGGAGCCTCGTCGGCCGCCCGTGCCAAGCCGCTGGCGCCAAGGCAGGTGGTAAGCAGCAGGGCGGCGAGGCCCAGTCTGGTCTGTCTGTTGTGTGAACTCACGATCATCACTCCCAAATCGATCTCATTGCCAGACCTGACCGTTCCATCCTGGATGTGGGCATCAGCCCCCGCACTAGGCAGGAGCAGGCAGGCCGATTAATTGTTATTAGTGAATAAAACCCATGTAATTATGCGATTGCTCGGGCTGGATATTACCAAATGGGTAAAATGAATGATGATTTATCGAGGCGGGGCTTGCGCTAGATCAATTGCCGGGGGAGGCAAGTGCCGGAAATGAGATCCCGGTTAAATTATGAGGAAACTCAACTTATTGGACCACAGTTAACCGACACTATTGTCATTTGCCGGTGAGTGGGGTCGGCAAGCCTTGTCCTGCAAGGAATGTGCTGCGGGGTAGGGGGTGGTCTATCCATTTCGGGATATAAAAGTAAATTTGCATAAATACTCAATCTTGATGGCGCCAAAGAGAGGCAAAACAAGGGCTGAACCAGCGGATTCAATCATGTTGAGCGCCCTTGTCATCACCCGTTTCCATGCAGGGTGATCCGCGCCTGATCACCCAGCCCCTCGATGGATACGGGGAATAAAGAGAGCCGGCGATTGCCGGCTCTCTTTATCTATTTGTGGGTGATGGCGTTATCGGATCAGCGCTTTTGCCAGCAGGTGTGCTCATCTCTATATCCATCTGCTGCTGTGATCTCTTATGCCAGCGCCTGGGCCAGCAGGTGGATGGGGTGTTCACAGCGAAACGGCGTACTCATCTCTATCTGCCACTTGCAGGTCTCGCAGTCCGTAATGACCAGATCAGGCTTGAGGCGGTTTATCTGATCAAACAGCCCCTCGCCTATGGCCTGGCTGGTCTCGTAGTTCTCCGACTTGAAGCCGTAGGTGCCGGCGATGCCGCAGCACTGGGACTCCAGTACCGTCACCTTGACCCCGGGAATGGCGCGCAGCAATTCGAGGGTGTAGATGACGCCGCCCATCTTCTCCATGTGGCAGGGGGTGTGATAGGCGATGTGCAGATTGAGCGGCTTCATGGCCGGCTTGTTGCCCCGGTAGAACTCGTTCCACAGGAAGCGGGTCACCAGCGAGATGCGATCCCGCACCTTGTGGTTGTCCTGCTCCAGCAGGTGGGGGTATTCATCCCGCAGGGTGAAGCCGCAGGTGGAGGAGGTGGCCAGGAGCGGCATCTCGTTGCCGAGCAGGGTGTTCTCCAGCTGCTTGATGTTGAAGGCCGCCTGCTGTTTGGCCTTGTCCATGAAGCCGTTGGCAATCAGCGGCACGCCGCAGCACTTCTCCCGCTCCAGCAGTTGCATGCCTATGTTCATGGCGTTGAGCACCTGCATCAGCTCCTTGCCAAGCTGCGGGTGGTTGTAGTTGACGTAACAGCCGTGGAAATAGGCGATCTGGCGCTCATATTGGGCCTGGCTGGCTTTCTGCTTCTTGTACCAGCCGCGGAAGGTGCCTTGCGAATACTTGGGCAGGTCGCGGTGGGAGGAGACCCCCAGCGCCTTGTCCAGCACCAGCTTCATCGGTTTGAGCCCCGTGGTGAAGTTGACCACGGGCGCCATCAGGGTGGACATGCCGCCCATGAGGTCTGTATGGGAGAGCACGAATTCGCGGATCCCGGGCTTGAAGTCGCTGTATTTGTGCTTGGCCTTGGCGATGATGTCGCCGATGCGCACCCCGCTCGGGCAGGCCACTTCACAGCGCTTGCAGTTGGTACAGTATTTGAGGGCGCTGTCGAACAGCTCCGGGCTCTTGATGCGCAGCCGCTCGCCATCCGGGCCCGCCTGTTTGGGGCCTGGGTAGGCGGGGTTGGCCTTTGCCACAGGGCAGTAGGCGGTGCAGACGGTGCATTTGATGCACTGATCGAAAGTTTGGTTGGCGTGATCCAGTAGCATGTCAGTTCTCCTCCCGGCGATGATGAAGACACGGGATATGGGACGAAGTAATCATTGGGCCGCGCCCAGAATATGGCCGGCGACTTGCCAGCCGGTGGCAACCGCCACCCCGGAGCCTGAGCCCTCTTTGATGGGGTCATAGTGCGCCAGCACACTGCCTGCCCCATAGAGGTTGGTGAGCGGTTTGCCGCCGCGCATCACTCTGAGCTTGTCGTCGGTCTTGACCCCGAAGCCCATGAAGGGGTGGTGGTCGAACAGGCGGCGACCGGCCCAGGCATCGCGCTCCTCCAGACTCAGTACATCGGCGTCAAAGATGGGCTCGCGAATGCCGCGCAGACGGGATTCGAGGCCGCGGCTGAAGAAGCTGCCGGAGGCGAGCACGAAATGATCGGCTTCAAACAGCTGATCGTCGCCGTTCTGGCTGTGCACACCGAGCACCTTGTCCCCTTCGTAACGGGCGCCAAGCACCCGCTCGCTGGTGAGGAAGGTACCGCCCAGGGCCTGGAAGCGACGCTTGAGCGCCTCTTGCATCCGCATGCCGATGAGTGACGGCGGCATGGTCGCCACCTCCTTAATGGTGCAGCCGGTGCGTTTTTCCAGCTCCGCCAGACGGGGGCCGACCAGCCCGAGCGACAGGCAGGCGGGCAACACCACATGGCGGCAACCGGGATCGCTGCTCTCGTGCACCATACGGCAGATCTCGCGGGCCAGATCGGCCAGCAGATCGGGCTGGTCGCCCTTTTGCTTGTCAAACAGGCGGGCTATGTCGGCGGAGCGAAACTCGTGGGGATTGCGGCTGAATTCGGCGAGCTGGGGCAGGCGAATTTCACCCGTCATGATGCGGCAGTGGGCGAAGCGCGGATGGGTCGCCAGGTTGGCGGCCGCGAGTGCCGGGTGAAAGTCGCGAAACCCTTCCAGGGTAGCCAGCAGGATGGCATCGGGGGCTGGTGTATCTGTCTGGCAGGCGCAGGTATGGGGCGACAGCCAGGTGGATTTCAGGGTGCCTATGGGGGTCAGCCGCTGGTGGTTGGTCTCCAGGCGAAACAGGGGCAGCCCCTGCTCATGGCAGTGGCGCTGCAGATCGGCGAGGCTCGCCTCTATGTTGGTCAGGCCCACCTTGCTGTAAGGGTGATCCGGGTGCTCGGCCATGAAGGCGGGCAGGGCGGCGCGGGGATCGCCGTCGCTCTCCAGCAGATCGATGGAGCCGGAGGAGAAGTGCAAGGCACTCTGGCCAGAGGCCATCAGCAGCGTCTTCTGACCCGCTTCGGCGAGGCGCAGCGCCGCCGAGAGGCCCGCCATGCCGCCACCTATCACGATACTGTCAAATTTCATGACTGCACTCCTTGAGTCAATGGGGCCTGGCTGTGGTCTTCTGTCCTGGTGACGGGGTCGAGGGGGAAGGGGGGCTCGGCCACCAGGTGGGGCGCCGTCCACTCTCCCAGACCAAACAGCCCTTCGTAGATCCAGTAGGTAAACTCCGCCTCGCGCAGGGCATCGCCCCACAGCACGGGACGGGTGCCCTTGTAACGCTCCTCCAGGAACTGGCGCAGCATGACGCAGGCCTGGCGGCCATCGGCCTTGCCGTACTCCTGCATCAGGCCGGCGGCCCGGTAGGCGCAGAGCTCACCCTGACAGGGGCCCATGCCCAGGCGGGTGCGGCGGCGCAGATCCACCAGGTTGTCTACGTCCAGCTCGCGCAGGGCGTACTCGATTTCGCCGGCCGTCACCATCTCGCATTCGCAGATGAGGGCGTTGGCCTTGGGGTTGTCACGAAAGAAGGCGATGACCCGCTCGCCGTGGCGATACTGGGCCGAGCCTTCTGCCGGGGCCGACAGACCGGGGGCGGAGACCTTCTCCGGATCCCGCGAGCCGGGCAGACTCAGCTCGGCGGTGCGGCACGGTTTGGTGTTGCCTATCTTCCTGGCGATGAGGTCGGTGGCCCACTCGGCCATCAGCCGATAGGTCATCAGCTTGCCGCCTGTGATGGTGTTGAAGCCCTGCAGGCCGTCACGCTCGCTGTGATCGAGCAGGACTATGCCGCGGCTGATGTTGCGGCCGGTTTCGTCGCCATCCACCGCCACCAGGGGTCTAACCCCGGCGTAGGCGCGCAGCAGACGGGTGCGCGCCATGATGGGGGCGAGCTTGATCCCCTCGCGCAGCAGCACTTCCACCTCGTCCGGATCCACGGTGAGCTGGTCAATCTTTTGGTAGTCGATGCGGCTCGAGGTGGTGCCTATGAGGGAGATGGTATCGCCCGGTACCAGAATGTCCGCGTCCGCCGGTTTGCGAGCGCGGTTGAGCACCATCTGGTTGATGCGGTAATCCATGATGAGCAGGGAGCCCTTGGCCGGGAACATGCGGATGCCGAGATCGGCGTACTCGCAGATCTGCTGGCCCCAGATGCCGGCGGCATTGATCACCTCCTGACACTCCACCTCGAACGCCTCGCCGGTGCGGGTGTTGATGGCCTTGACGCCATGGACTCTGTCCTGATTGCGCAGCAGTCCCAGCACCTTGCTGTGGGTGAAGATGCGCGCGCCATGTTCTTTCGCATCCAGCACGTTGGCGGCGGCGAGGCGGAAGGGATCGACAGTGCCGTCCGGCACTTGAATGGCGCCGATCAGCGCCGGGTTGACGTTGGGCTCGAGGCGCAGCGCATCGGCCGGATCCAGCTGGCGGGCGTCGATACCCGCCAGGGCACAGGCGTCCATGAAGGTGCTTTGAAAATTGATGTCATCTTCCGGCAGGGTGACGAAGAGGCCGCCCGTGTCCTCGACGCAGTGGCTGGCGATCCGCTTGAGGATGCGGTTCTCCTGAATGCACTCGCGGGCGGACTCCGGATCCGTCACCGCATAGCGGGCGCCCGAGTGGAGCAGGCCGTGGTTGCGGCCCGTGGTGCCGGCGGCGATGTCATCCCGCTCCAGCAGGATGCAGTCGATGCCGCGCAGTGCGCAATCGCGCATGATGCCGGCTCCGGTGGCGCCACCCCCTATGATGACGACTTGTGTGGTTATTCTTTTCATTCTTGCCCGTCTCATCTCTTCCAGATGACGCCAGTGTGGCGCCTCTCTGGCCGAAAATGTTTGATATGGGCCAAATTAATGCTCGTAAACGCTCACGTGTGCGCTGGCTAATGAGCAAATCGTGACTCTGGTCACACTCCCATAACAGAGAAGGGGCCACCAGGGCCCCCTCTCTTGGCATGAGACGGGTGTTCAGCCACAGCATTTCTTGAACTTCTTGCCGCTGCCACAGGGGCAGGGGTCGTTGCGCCCTGCCTGCAGCGGTGCCGGGTCCTGCTCGCCATCTGTGTAGACCCAGCGTCCCTGATAACGCACGAAGCGGGAGCGCTCATGCAGGCAGTGGCGCTCATCCCCCTCCTTGAACCAGGCCTTGAACTCCACCATGCCGGTTTCGTCCGAGGGGCCGCCTTGGGCGGCGAGGACCTCCAGCCCATCCCAGCGGGTGTCGGTTTGAGATAGCTGATCCGCCGTCAATCCCCCCAGGTGATCAGGGTGCCAGCTGTGCACCAGATAGTCGCCCAGCCCCAGCACGAAGGCGCTGTAACGGGAGCGCATCAGCTGCTCCGGGGTCTGCGCCTCGGCCCCCTGGTGCAGTGATCCACAGCACAGTTCGAGAGAAAGAGTTGAACCGCAAGGACATTTGTTCATGTGTCAGCCCATCAGGGTCGATAGATAAAGGTGCGGGGATTGTAGCGAAAGCGGGTCCCCGCCGACCAGCGCCCTATACTGGTTGGGTAGGAACGGAACACCAATAAAAACAGCTGCAAGGATGTGAATGATGACGCTAAAGCAGAAAATTCTGTTGCTGGGAGCCATCCCCGTGCTCCTGATGGCCCTGGTGGTCAACCTCAGCAACTACATGATTTCCAAGAGCGATTTGGAAGCCGATCTGGTGGCGGCGCGGGAGAATGCGATCAAGGAGCGCAAGGCGTTGCTCAGCAGCTACCTGATGCTCGCCAAGACGGCCGTCGACACGGCCTACAACCAGCCAGACACCCCGGAAGCGCGCAAGCAGGTCACCGAGATCCTGCGGCCATTGCGCTACAGCAGCGACGGCTACTTCTTCGTCTATGACTTCCAGGGCAATACGGTATTGCTGCCGACCCGCCCCGAGATGGAGGGCAAGAACCGTTGGCAGGACAAGGATGCCAAGGGCAAGCTGCTGATCCAGGAGATCGTCAAGGCGGCGCGCCAGGGGGATGGTTTCTCCGAGTACTGGACCGCCAAGCCCTCCATCGGGCGGGATGCGCCCAAGCTCTCCTTCAACCTGGTGCTCGACAAGTATCAGTGGGTCATAGGCACGGGTTTTTACATCGATGACATCGACAACGAACTGGCGGCGCTGCGCACCGAGCGTGAGAGCAACATGCACGACTCCCTGCAGAGCAGCGTGCTGCTCATTCTGGTGATCCTGGGGATCACCCTGGCGGTGACTGTGGTGATCGGCAATCGGGTCACCCGGCCGCTGGCGGATGCGGTGTCGGCCCTCAACGACATAGCCGACGGGGAGGGGGATCTGACCCAGCGCCTCAAGGTGCAGAGTCATGACGAGATTGGCCAGCTGGCCACCGCCTTCAACCGCTTCGTCGAGCGGATCCAGTCGGTGGTGAGTCAGGTGGGAGAGACCAGCAATCACCTCTTCAGTGCGGTGGAGAAGCTGCACCACCTGAGCGAGCACTATGACCATCAGATGCACGGCCACAGCCGGGAGACGGATCAGGTGGTCACCGCCGTGACCGAAATGAGCTCCACCGCCCAGGAAGTGGCGGCCAGCGCCTCCAACGCGGCCACCGCCACCAGCGACGCGGCGCGCGAGTCCGATGCCGCCCGTGGCGTGGTGGGCAGCGCCATCAACAGCATCAACAGGTTGGTGGGCGAGGTGCATACCGCCTCCGGCGTCATCGAGCAGCTGGCGCAGGAGACCGGCAAGATAGGATCCGTGGTCGAGGTCATTCGCGGCATTGCCGAACAGACCAACTTGCTGGCGCTCAACGCCGCCATCGAGGCGGCCCGGGCCGGGGAGCAGGGGCGCGGCTTTGCTGTGGTGGCTGACGAGGTGCGCTCCCTGGCGGGTCGCACCCAGCAGAGCACCAAGGAGATCAACGAGATGCTGCAGCGGCTGCAAAGCGGCGTCAAACAGGCGGTGGACGTGATGCAGGCCAGCGAGGAGCGCAGCCAGGAGACGGTACAGGAGGCGAGCCACATCGCCACCTCCCTCGACAGCATGGTGATGGCGGTCAGCACCATCAACGACATGAACATCCAGATAGCGACGGCGGCCGAGGAGCAGCATGCGGTCTCCGAGGAGATCAACAAGAACCTGGTGGCCATCCAGCAGATCGTCAGCGAGCTGACCGACGCTGCTGTGGAGTCCAACAGCACCACCCGCGATCTGGCCAGCACGGGTGACAAATTGCGCAAACTCGTCTCCCAATTCCGCTACTGATCGCATTTTTGCCGTCTGGACGTGATTTCCAGACGGCAAATTTGGGGATTGGCGGAGAATGTGGGAAAATTGTCACCATCCGCTCTTTTCGTTAACCCATATCCTATGAATGAGATCGTGAAAGGCAGTATCGATTTGATCCGTCAGCTCAACTATGGCCTGGTCTACGCCAGCCTGGAGGAGCACAAGGAGCTGTCCCGTACCGATCTGTCACGTTTGACCGGCCTCTCTCCGGCCAGCATCACCAAGATCACCCGTGAACTGCTCGATGGCGGTCTGGTGGTGACCTGTGGCGAGAGCTCGGTGGGCCGTGGTCGCCGTCAGACCCTGCTGCGCATCAACGAGCGCCGCTTCCAGTTTCTCTCCATGCGTCTGGGCCGTGGCTATGTGGACATGGCCCTGTTCGATCTGGCCGGTCGCTCCCTCGCCCGTCATCGTCACACTTTCAGCGAGGCCGAGCGTGCCGACCTGCTGGCCAGCCTGGTGCGCGCCATCGAGGGCTTTTTGCCCAAGAAGGCGCTGCGCCTTGCCTGCATCGCCCTCTGTCTGCCGGGGCAGGTGGAGCGCCACTCCGGCATGGTCAAGCACTTCCCCTTCTATGATCTGCGCAACTGGCCGCTTGGCCCCACCCTGCAGGAGGCGTTCGCGGTGCCCGTGCTGGTCAGTGGCGACGTGCGTACCTGGATCCAGGCCGAGCGGGAATGGGGCGCGGCCAAAAACTGCGCCGATGCTGTGCTGGTATTTGTGCACAACGACATAGGGGTCGGCATGGTGGTCAATGGCCAGCTCATCGAGAGCGAGTCGGCCCTGCTCGGCGATCTCAGCCACCTGCAGCTCGAGCCCTATGGCCAGCGCTGCTACTGCGGCGGCTTTGGTTGCGCCTGCACGTTAGTGACCAACCAGGCGCTGGAGGCGCAATACCGGGATCTGCGCGAGCGGATGCAGGAGCATGATCTGCCCGAGAGCGTCACCATCCGCGAGTTGTGCGAGCTGGCGCTGGCGGGCAACAGCCTGTGCCAGGACATTCTCCATCAGGCGGCCGGTCGTCTCTCCCGGGTGCTCTCCAACCTCATCTGCCTGCTCAATCCGGGCAAGCTGCTGCTGGGGGGGGAAATAACCCGCGCCGATCGGCTGCTGTTCCCCATGCTGCACCAGTCCCTGGCCAGCCAGCTGCCGGCCGAATACCTGGTGCGGCTGCAAATCGAATCCACCCACTTCTACGAAGATCCCACCAAGCCCACCTCGGTGCAGGTGCACAAGGCCCTGCGCGACGGCAGCCTGCTGCTCGACCTGTTGCGAGGTGACAAGGAGGCATGAGACTCGGGTTGCAAGGACGCTTCCTGCTCATGCTCTGTCTGGTCAGTCTGCTGCAACTGGTGTTGCTGAGCGGGGCCAGCTACTACTACGTCTCCGAGCAACGCTACCGCGAGGTGGGGGATCAGGCCCTCGACGTGGCGCGGCTGGTGGCCCGTGAACCCGGTGTCATCGCCGGGGTGAAGCGCGGCGATACCGCCAGGCTCAACCTGCTGGTGGAGCGGATCCGCGCCGAGGTCGGCGCCAGTTACATCGTCATCGGTGACAGCGAGGCGCGGCGGCTGGTGCACCCCAATGCGGATCGCATCGGCCAGCCCATGGTGGGGGACGATCCCAGGCGTGCCCTGCAAGGAGAAGCCTATATTTCCCGTGCCCAGGGATCGCTCGGGGTCTCGGTACGCGGCAAGGGGCCGATCCGCAACGAGATGGGACAGGTGATTGGCGTGGTGTCGGTCGGTTATCTGGTACGCGACATAGATGCGGATCTGCAGGGTTTCCTGCGTTTTGGCCTTGCGATGACTCTGCTCATCGTCTTGCTCAACAGCGGTGCGGCGGCCTGGCTGGCACGGCGCTACAAGCGCGCCCTGCTGGGGTTCGAGCCCGAGCAGATCGGGCGTCTCTATGCGGAGCTGGATTGCACCCTGCGCACCGTGCGTGAGGGGATCCTCACCATAGATGAACAGGGGCGGCTCACCTCTCTCAACCCCAACGGTATCCGCCTGCTGCGTCTTGACGAGCAGGCGGCGAGGGCGGCCATAGGTCAGCCCGTCACCCGCTTGCTGCCGGAGAGCCGCATGCTCTCCCTCATTCAGGATCCCCGTCCCCAGTTTGATGAAGAGATAGTGCTCAACGGCCAGCAGCTCATCGTCAACCGGCTGCCGCTGGTGCGAGACGGCAAGCTGATCGGCGCCGTGTCGAGCTTTCGCCGCAAGGACGAGCTGGCCGAGCTCAGCGCCCAGCTCTCCCAGGTGCAGGCTTACAGCGACCTGCTGCGGGTACAGACCCATGAACACAACAACCAGCTCGGCACCATAGCCGGCCTGATCGAACTCGGTGCCACCCGGGAGGCGCTCGCCTTCATCGGACGGGAGGCCGCCACCGAGCAGACCCTGCTCAGCTTCCTGATGGGGGCCATCGCCAAGCCCAAGGTGGCGGGCCTGCTGCTTGGCAAGTATCACAGGGCCCACGAGCTGGGGCTGGTACTGGTGGTGGACCCAGACTCTCATCTGCACGACATCCCCCTTCGCGTCAGCGGTTCCCAGCTGGTGACAGTGCTGGGCAATCTCATCGACAATGCCTTCGAGGCCACCCGTCGTCACGGCGCGCCCTACCAGCCGGTGCGGGTGGCCCTGAGCGATCTCGGCCAGGATCTCATCCTGGAGGTGGAAGACGGGGCGGGCGGCATAGATCCCGCCCTGGCGGACAGGTTGTTCGAGCGCGGGGTCAGCAGCAAGACGGAGCCGGATCACGGCATCGGCCTCTCCCTGGTGCGCAAGACCCTGGATGCCTTGCAGGGGACCATCACCATCGAAGCCACGGCGCAGGGCAGTTGCGTCGTCTGTTACATTCCCAAGGAGGTGTGAGTGATCAAGATCCTGATCGTCGAAGATGATCCGGCCATCGCCGAGATCCACCGTCGCTTCGTGCAGCGGCTGGCGGGGTTCGAGGTGCTGGGAGTGGCGCTCACCCTGTTCGATGCCAGAGAGCAGATAGACATCCTCAGACCCGATCTGGTGCTGCTGGATGTGTGGCTGCCGGATGGCGAAGGGTTTTCCCTCTTGCGTGAATTGCGCCAGGCCGGGGCCAGCCTGGATGTGATCCTGCTCACTGCCGCGCGGGAGGCGAGTGCCCTGCAGGAGGCGATGCGGCTCGGGGTGGTGGATTTCATCCTCAAACCCGTGGTGTTCGAGCGACTGCGCGATACCCTGGGCAACTATGCCGAGAGCCGCGCCGCCCTGGCGGCCCTTGCCGACATCGATCAGCAGGCGGTGGATACCCTGCTCGGTACACCGTTGCAGCAGGTGGCGGCCGCTGGTCTGCCCAAGGGGATAGACGCGCTCACCCTGCAACGGGTGCTGGCGGCATTGACCGGCATCGGGGCCAGCGCCGAGGAGATAGGCAACCGGGTGGGGGTGAGCCGCACCACGGCGCGCCGCTATCTGGAGTTTCTGGTGGGGCAGCAGCTGGCGAGCCCGGAGCTGGAATATGGCACTGTCGGGCGGCCGGAGCGGCGCTATCGCCAGCCCTGAATGGGATAGCCACCTATCTTGTTTGCAAATAAAAAGAGCGCCTGTTGGCGCTCTTTTGCTTTATGAGTTCCGCGAACTCAACTCGGATCGGATTGCAGCGTGGTGGCCGGTGTGCGGCGGGCCTGCCACCACTGCCAGACCGGCAACAGCAGCATCACCAGGGTCACCAGGGTGAAGCCGAGGGTGATGGGCCGCTCCCACAGGAAGCTCAGGGAGCCGTCGTTGATCACCAGGGCCCGGCGCAGGTTGTCCTCCAGCATGCCCCCCAGAATGAAACCGAGCAGCATGGGGGCCATGGGGAAGTCCAACAGGCGCAGCCCGATGGCGATCAGCGCCACCAGCGCCATCACATAGATGTCCATGGTGTTGAAGGAGACCAGATAGACCCCGATCAGCGAGAACAGCAATACCATGGGGATGAGCACGGGGCGCGGCACCTGCAGTATCTTGGCCAGATAGGGAATGAGCGGCAGGTTGAGGATCAGCAGCACCACGTTGCCCAGATACATGGAGATGATCACCGACCAGAATACATCCGGGTGCTCCATGAACAGGCGCGGGCCCGGCTGGATGCCGTAGGCGATGAGGGCCCCCAGCATCAGCGCCGTGGTGCCCGAGCCCGGGATCCCCAGGGTCAGCAGGGGCACGAAGGCACCGCTGGAGGCTGCGTTGTTGGCCGCCTCCGGTGCGGCTATGCCGGTCAGGCTGCCCTTGCCGAAGGCCTCCTGCCTGCGCTTGCTGGCGAAATTGCGCTCGGCGCCATAGGCCATGAAGGAGGCGATGGTGGCGCCGGCTCCCGGCAGTACCCCGATGAGAAAGCCCAGCACAGAGGAGCGCACTATGGGCGGCGCTATCTCTTTTACCTCGGCCTTGCTCAGTTTGAGGGAGCCGAGCTGCTGGATCTTGCTCGCCTCCTCCTTGCTGGTGTCCTTGCCCGGGCGCAGCACCGTCATCAGGATCTCCGCCAGGGCGAAGGTGGCCATGGCCAACAGCAGGAAGGAGAAGCCATCGCGCAAGTCCGGCAGGCCAAAGGTGAACCTGTCCACCCCGACGCTGCGGTCGATGCCGACGGTGGAGAGCATGATGCCAAACAGCGCCATGATCAGCGCCTTGAGCACCTGGCCCTTGCCGGCAAAGGCCGCCACCGCGGAGAGCCCCAGCACCATGAGGGCGAAGTAGTCCGCCGACTGGAACGAGAGGGAGACCTTGGCGAGCAGGGGCGCCGCCACCATCAGGAAGATGGCAGACAGGGTGCCGCCGGTGAAGGAGGCGTAGGCGGCGATGGCCAGCGCCTTGCCCGCCTGGCCCTTGCAGGCCAGCGGATAGCCGTCGATGGCGGTGATCATGCTGGCCGAGCAGCCCGGCGTGTTGATCAGGATGGAGGAGGTGGAGCCCCCAAACATGGATCCGTAATAGACCCCGGCCATCAGGATGATGCCGGAGGCCGGGTCCAGCCCGTAGGTGATGGGGATCATCAGGGCGATGGCTGTGACGGGCCCCAGGCCCGGCAGCATGCCGATGAAGGTGCCGACGAAGCAGCCGACGATCACCATGAAGATGTTGATGGGCAGCATGGCGGTGCCCAGTCCTTGCAAAATGCCGTCTAACATGAATTCTCCTTATCCCAGCAGTTGCGTGAATAGCCGGCCTGGCTCGAGGTAGACGTTGAGCCCCTTGGTGAGCAGGGCCCAGAAGATGAGGGTGAAGGGCAGGCTCACCTTGCAGGCGAAGGCGAGACTCTGCTCGCCCATCAAGCGGATCCCGCCGATGAGGAACAGGGTGGTGGCGATGACAAAGCCGAGCCAGCCGAGGGCCACTCCATAAACCAGCATCAACAGCAGCAGGGCAAAGACCAGTCGCCAGTTGCCCGTTTCACGCTGCAGCCGCTCCCCGCCCGGAAAGCAGATCAGCAGCAGGGAGAGCAGGGCGCCGACGCCAGCCAGGGCATAGGGCAGGGTGCTGGCGGTAAAGGGTTCATATTCGTCCCCGGGATAGCCGGGGATCAGGGTGGCGTGATAGCCGTAGGCGAGGGAGAGCAGCAAAAACAGCAGCCCCCCGAGTCGCTCCTTGGTCAGGTGCATGACGATGACTCCGTTGGGCGGGGCTGGCCCGCCACAGGTTGAGGGATCACTTGATGAAGCCAAGCTCGCGCATCAGGCCGCCAATCTGCTGCTCCTGCTGGTTGAGGAAGGCGGTGAACTCGGGGCCGGCCTGGTAGAGATTGGTCCAGCTGTTGCGGGCCCGGACCGTTTCCCACTCCGGCTTGTCATACATCTGCTTGAGCAGGGCGGCGAATTCGGCGGATTTTTCGGCGCTGACGGCGGGGGAGGCAAAATAGCCGCGCCAGTTGGCAAAGACAGTCGGGTTGCCCTGCTCGCTGAAGGTGGGGATCTCGCTGGCATCCGGCATGCGCGTCGGTGCCGTCATGCCGAGGATCCGCATCTGGCCGGATTTGACCGCCTCCATCGCCTCGCCAAAGCCGGTGGAGAGCACCTGGGTTTCCCCTGACAGCACAGCCGCCATGGCGCTGCCGCCGGCGTCATAGGCCACGTAACGCAGCTTGCCGGCATCCGCCCCGGCATTCTTGAAGGTCATGGCCGCTACCAGGTGATCCAGGCTGCCACGGGCTGAGCCGCCGGCTATCTTCACCTTGGCGGGGTTGGCCTCATAGGCGGCCAGCAGCTGGGGCCAGTTCTGGTAGGGGGAGTCCAGCGGCACGGCCAGCGCCTGATAATCGGCGATGATGGCTGCCACCGGGGTGAGATCCCGGAACGATTGGGGCAGCTCCTTGGAGAGGGATTTGACGATGATGGGGGTAGAGTTGACCATCAGCGTCTTGTCGGACTGGGCCGAGGTCTCGATCAGGTGGGCGATGGCCTTGGCGCCGCCGCCGGCCGAGATGTTCTGGTAGGAGGCGGTGGTGATGAGGCCGGACTTGGTCAGCGCCTCGCCGGTGCCGCGGGCCGTGTTGTCCCAGCCGCCGCCGGCACCGCCCGGAATGAGGAAGTGGATTTCGTCTATCTTGGCCTGGGCGCCGAGGCTGGCGCCCAGCAGGCAGCAGAGCAACGTGCGTTTGAGGGTTCCTTGCAACATGGTGTACTCCTTGTGATTGTTGCAAGAAGGTTAATTAATCATATCTGACGGGAAAACAATCTGGCCGTAATGGCTATTAAGGCTGTTGTGGTCATTGTGTTCATTCTGGTCATGGCGGTGTGAGGGGCTTGGCCATGGCGGGCATGTGTGAACCCTGCCGCAGGGTGAAAATGCGCTAGGCTCCCCGCCTGAAAGTGGTGAGCCCAGCGGATGCCGGGTGTGGCTCATCCCTTTGATGGCGTGGTGGACACCTTGTCGTCGCGGCTTCCCTGCTGCTTGATGGCCTCGGTTGCCTGCTGCTTGAGCTGCAATTGTTCCATCACCAGCTTGTAGGCAATGTAGTACTTGTAGATGTTGCCCACGTAGGTCACGGTTTCGGGGCCTATCTTCTCCGCCGCCACGTACTCGACGTTGTGAAACCAGACGTTGGGATCCAGCCCCCGCTTCTTCGCCTCGGTGCGCAGCCGCGCCACCCGGGCGGGGCCGGCGTTGTAAGAGGCGAACGAGAACAGCGCCTTGTCGAGGGCCGTCATGGGTTCGTCCGCATAGTAGTGATCTATCATCCAGCGCATGTATTTGGCGCCGCCGTGGATGTTGGGCTCGATCTGGCGGATATCGCCCACCTTCAACCCCTTGCCGGTGGCGGGCATGATCTGCATGATGCCGATGGCGCCGACGTGGCTGCGCGCCTTCTGGTTGAGCGCCGACTCCTGATAACCCTGGGCTGCCATCAGCAGCCAGTCCACATCATAGCGATCGCCATACTGGCGAAACAGCTCCACCACCTGCAGGAATTTCTTGCGCTCGGCCTCGGCGGCGGCGCTCTTGACGAACTTGTTCTGCTTGAGATAACGGGCCAGGATGGCCTCTCCCGTCGCCTTGCCGCGCAGGGCGGCTATCTGCTCGTTGAGCATGGCCAGCAACTGTGGGCTCTCCTTGCGCACCGCCCAGGCGATGATGCCTCCCTCCCGGAACACGGGGTCTTCATGGATGCGGATGGCGGGGAAGATCTTCTGCCAGAAACGGGCCTTGTGCTCGTCCATGACGATGAAGGGCAGCAGGCCGGCGTTGACCATCTCCACCAGATCTTCATCTTCCAGCGCTTCCGGGGCCGGCTGGATGTCGATGAGGGGTTCACCCGCCGCTTTGCGCGCCTGGTTGTAGGCGATCAGGCTCTCGAAGTAGCTCGAAGAGGGGCGCACATAGAGGGTCTGGCCCCCCAGATCGGCGGCGCTTTCCACCTTGGGGGAGGCCGGCCCCGAGATCAGCAGCTCCCGCACGTTTTCCAGCAGGGGCGCGGTAAATTCCACCCCCTGCTTCTTGCGTTGATCCGTGATGGTGAGGTTGGCGGCGGCTATGTCACCCTTGCCCTCGACAAGGGACTTGAGCAGGGACTCCCTGGCTACCGGGATGAAGACGATGTGCAGCTTGAGGTGGCGCTTGAGGTTTTTTCCCTTGCGCAGCTGTTCGTTGAGCCGTTTCTCCAATTGCATGAAGGCGTCGTAGGTAACGCCTCTTTGCACCCCCTTGTTGATGAAGTAGCCGGTCTTGTTGTAGGTGGTCAGCACCCGCAGGGTGCGCCGCGCCAGCATGTCATCGAGGTCGCCGAGCATGGGGGTGGCCAGCTCTTCGGTGCTGAATGCCAGCGAGGCTGGCTCGGGGTCGGCCTCCTTTGTGGGGGAGGCTTGCGGTGCAGTGGCGGCCTGAAGCGGGCCGCACAGCAGCCAGATCAGAAGGATCCATAACCGTATCATGACGATGCCCTCGTGTGTTTCATTGAGTGTAAGCGGCATGCAGCGGGCGCTTTAGCTCATTGGGTTTGATAAACGAGGGCGAATAGCACAATAGGCCCTATCGGATTGGCCGGGTCAGGAAGGGGGAGGCAGTGGTCTAGGCTGTGTGCGGGTGATGGGGATGAAATGAAGAAGGGAGCCATAATGGCTCCCTTCTTGTTGCGGTGCGATACGGCGCTAGAACCAGAAGCCGATGATGAAGGAGCCTGCCAGGGTCAGCATGACGTTGGCCACCGCATAGGTGCCCGCATAGCCGAGCGCCGGGATGGAGCTGTTGGCCGCCTCGTTCACCACGTCCATGGCCGGGGCACAGGTGCGGGCACCCGTGATGGCCCCCAGCAGCAGGGCCGGGTTCATCTTCAGCACCCAGACCCCGAACAGATAGCCCACCAGCACCGGCAAGGTGGTCACCAGCATGCCGGAGAAGAGTACCACGGCACCGACCTGGCTCAGGTGATCCAGAATGCCGCCGCCCGCCTTGAGGCCTGTGCTTACCATGAAGACGGCGAGACCCAGATCCTTGGCCAGACGCAGGGCGCCCGGCGGCACATAGCCGACCGTGGGGTGGTTGGCTCTCAGGTAGCCCATCAGGATCCCCGCCAGCAGCAGGCCGACGGCGTTGCCCAGACCAAATTCGAGCTGGCCGAACACCAGGGAGACGGAGCCTATCAGCAGGCCCAGCACGAAGAAGGTGGTGAAGGCCACCAGATCCGTGGTCTGGCTGTGGATGCTGATGAAGCCTATCTTGTTGGCCAGCAGCTTGACCCGCTGCTTCTCGCCGCTGATCTGCAGCACGTCGCCCTTTTGCAGCATGATGTTGCGATCGAACGGCATCTCTATCTGGGAGCGTACCACCCGGTTGAGGAAGCAGCCCTTCTCGGTGAGGTTGAGCTCCACCAGATGGCGGCCCACCACGGCATCGTTCTTCACCACTATCTCTTCGGTGACTATCTGCAGGTCAAGCAGGTTGCGGTCGAACACCTCCTTGCCGTTGCGATAGTTGACGTCGAGCTTCTCGTGGCTCTCGGGATAGCCCACCAAGGCGATCTCGTCCCCCTCCTGGATGACGGCGTCGCCATCCGGGCTCGCCAGTATGCCGTTGCGGCGGATCCGCTCCACATAGCAGCCGGTGTGGGGATAGATGCCGGTCTCGCGCAGGGTGCGTCCCCCGATCCAGGCTGCCAGCTCGGGGCCGACCCGGTAGGCGCGGATGATGGGCAGATAGGTCTTGCGGCTCTCGCTGTCGGACAGCCCCCGCTCGCGGGCTATCTTCTGGGCCTCGGTGTTGAGGTCCAGCCGTGCCAGGGAGGGGAGGTAGCGCACCACCAGCATCAGCCCCACCAGACCCACCAGATAGGTCAGGGCATAGCCGATCCCCATGTTGTCGAGCACGGGTTGCATGTCGGTGCCATGGGGCAGGTTGAGCAGGCCGCTGCGCAGGGCATCCTGTGCCCCCACCAAGGCCGGGGTCGAGGTCAGCGAACCGGCCAGTATGCCGGCGGCCATGCCTGGTCCCAGGTTGAAGAACTTGGCCAGCCCCACCGTCAACAGCAGCGCCGTCAGCAGGATCACCAGGGTGAGGGTGATGTAGTGGATGCCATCGCGCAGGAAGACGCTGAAGAAGTGCGGTCCCGCCTCTATGCCCACGCAGAAGATGAACAGCATGAAGCCGACGTTCTCCGTGGTGGCGGTGAACTCGAAGCCCATCTGGCCGAACAGCAGGGCGGTAAAGAGCACGCCTATGGTGTTGCCAATCTGGAAATTGCCGAGTTTGACTTTGCCCAGCAGCAGGCCGAAGGCCAGTACCACGAACAGCAGCAGGGAGTCGCTTTGATGTAGCAGTGTCACGAAATCTATGGTCATGCCCGGAAAAACCGAGGAAAAAAGTGGGGCCGATATTGTGCCGGATCCCTCACCAATAAAGAAGCGTCAAAGGAGGATTAATCGGCAGTAAAGCGTTCCGCTGCCGCCATGGTCGAGGGAAACCTCGGGGCTGGCAGGAAAATGACCTCTATTTCCCTCTGCCTGCCCCGCTGTCAATGAGTGATTCCTGCTATCTGTGATCCCGGCCCGCACACCCCGCTTGAAAATTTATTCCCTGCTGTTTGGCGGCCAGGTTTGGCGTTTTTTCAGCATATCTGACTGGGGGCGATGGACCGCAATGGAAACGAGTATTGGGGGGCAGGATGGGGGGTGACCCATGGCGTACGGGATGGCGAAAAGATATCTGGAAAAAGTATCTGATCGCTGGCCTTTTGACCCATTCGGGGGGGCGCTCAAAAACAGCAGAAAATGGGGGTGGCAAGGAAAATCGGCTCTCGCTGGCGGCGATGGCCTGCGAGGCTAGGCCGCGACTGGCTTTGGCTGACTTACCCACAGAATCTGTGGATAACCCTGTGCGTGAAACTTGGTGATCAGCCTGCAGGCCGCGCCAATACTGGGGCGCAAGGGCTGTTCAAAAAATACCGGCAAAAAAATGTTTCTATAAAAATCAAATGGTTAGGTGTGACAGAACAAAACGCTGTCGGGGCGGGAGAGGGAGCAATGAGAGGTTGTCACCGCAGGGCGCGGCTTGTGCATTAAAATTGGCAGAGGAAAGCACTAAAGTGGATAACTTGCACCGAGATGGTGAGGAATTGGCTCCCCCGACTGGACTTGAACCAGTGACATACGGATTAACAGTCCGCCGTTCTACCGACTGAACTACGGGGGAACATCAGGCAAGGAGGGGCACTATACAGAGCTCGCTTTTCGAGGTCAATAGCCGCTTGGGCAGGAGAGTGGATACCCAGGCCACCCCAACTCGGAGTACACTTCTGCCTTGCCGTTTTTTGCCGGGAGTCGTCATGAGCAAGTTATTCCAGTTGGCCAGCCAGTTTGAACCCGCGGGCGATCAGCCAGAGGCGATCGCCCGCCTGCTCGATGGCATAGAGTCCGGCCTCGCCCACCAGACCCTGCTCGGGGTGACTGGCTCGGGCAAGACCTTCACCATGGCCAACGTGATCGCGACCCTGAACCGTCCCACCATGATACTGGCCCCCAACAAGACGCTGGCGGCCCAGCTCTATGGCGAGATGAAGGAGTTCTTCCCCGACAACTCGGTGGAGTATTTCGTCTCCTACTACGACTACTATCAGCCCGAGGCCTATGTACCGACCACGGACACCTTCATCGAGAAGGATGCCTCCATCAACGATCACATAGAACAGATGCGGCTGTCGGCCACCAAGGCGTTGCTGGAGCGGCGGGACGTGATCATAGTCGCCTCTGTGTCGGCCATCTATGGTCTGGGGGATCCCCAGGCTTACCTCAGCATGATGCTGCACCTCAAAGTCGGGGACCTGATCAATCAGCGGGACATACTGCGCCGCCTTGCCGAGCTGCAATACACCCGCAACGACATGGCGTTTCAGCGCGGCACCTTCCGGGTGCGGGGGGAGGTGATCGACATCTATCCCGCCGAATCGGACAAGCTGGCGTTGCGGGTGGAGCTGTTTGACGAGGAGGTGGAGCGGCTCTCCCAGTTCGATCCCCTGACCGGTGCCATCGAGCAGACGGTGGTGCGCTACACCATCTACCCCAAGACCCACTACGCCACCCCGCGCGAGACCATACTGGGCGCCATCGAACACATCAAGGAGGAGTTGCGGAGCCGCCGGGAGCAGCTGTTGTCGCTCAACAAGCTGGTGGAAGAGCAGCGCATCAGCCAGCGCACCCAGTTCGACATGGAGATGATGCAGGAGCTCGGTTACTGCTCCGGCATCGAGAACTACAGCCGCTATCTCTCGGGCCGGGCGCCGGGGGAGCCGCCGCCCACCCTGTTTGACTACCTGCCGGGGGATGGCCTGCTCATCATCGACGAATCCCACGTTACCGTGCCCCAGATAGGCGCCATGTTCAAAGGGGACAGGTCCCGCAAGGAGACCCTGGTGGAGTACGGCTTCCGGCTGCCTTCGGCGCTCGACAACCGGCCGCTGAAGTTCGATGAATTCGAGGCCCTGATGCCGCAGACGGTGTTTGTCTCGGCGACCCCTGGCCCCTACGAGCTGGACAAGTCCGGTGGCGACGTGGTGCAGCAGGTGGTGCGTCCCACCGGCCTGCTCGATCCCGAGATAGAGGTGCGGCCTGTCACCACCCAGGTGGATGATCTGCTCTCCGAGATCCGGCTGCGGGTCGCGGTGGAGGAGCGGGTGCTGGTGACCACGCTCACCAAACGGATGTCGGAGGACTTGACCGAGTATCTGGCCGATCACGATGTGCGAGTGCGCTACCTGCACTCCGACATCGATACCGTCGAGCGGGTGGAGATCATCCGCGATCTGCGCCTCGGCAAGTTCGACGTGCTGGTGGGCATCAACCTGTTGCGCGAAGGGCTCGACATGCCGGAGGTCTCCCTGGTGGCTATTCTGGATGCGGACAAGGAGGGCTTCCTGCGCTCCACCCGGTCGCTGATCCAGACCATCGGCCGCGCCGCCCGCAACCTCAACGGCAAGGTCATTCTCTATGGGGATACCATCACCAATTCCATGAGGGTGGCCATCGAGGAGACGGAGCGCCGCCGCGCCCTGCAGCATGCCCACAACCTCGAACACGGCATCACTCCCAAGGGGCTCAACAAGTCGGTGGGGGACGTGATGGACATGGGGGGCAGCCGCAGCGCGGGCAAAGTGGGCAGGGGCGGTCGCAAGGCAGCCGAGCCGCAGGGGGAATACCATGCCCGCTCCGCCAGCGAGATCGCCAAAGAGATCAAGCGGATGGAAGAGCAGATGTTCCAGCATGCGCGGGATCTGGAGTTCGAACAGGCGGCCGCGTTGAGAGACCAGATCCAGCGGCTGCGCCACGAGTTGATCGAAAGTTGATGGGCAAACGCTGGCTCATCTGGCGGCGCGTGCGTCGCCTCTATCTGGGCTTTCGCCATCCGGCCACCCCCTGGTGGGCCAAGGGGCTGGTGATCCTCATTTTGCTCTATGGCATCAGCCCGGTGGATCTTATCCCCGATGTGGTGCCTCTGCTCGGCTGGCTCGATGATGTGACTCTGCTGCTGGTGTTGCTGTGGGGCTGGGAGAAATGCCTGCCTGAACACGTCAGGCTGACGCTGGATAAACAAAACTGAATCAGTTCCCCTCTTAATCAGGGGTGAACAGGCGCCGGTTTTTTATCTTTTTCAGGTAAAAAAGGGAACCGATTAGGTTTCGTTGTCCACTGATTAAAAAGAGCATAATAGGGAGATTGTGACCCTGAATGCATTGGCGTAGACTCCACGCCGTTCACTTTATGAGTATGAAAAAATGGATCTGATCCTGTTTGCAATCGACTTTATCCTGCACGTTGACGTGCATTTGAAAGAGCTGTTCGAAAACTATGGTGTCTGGGTTTACGCCATCCTGTTTCTGATCATCTTCTGTGAAACAGGGCTGGTAGTGACACCCTTCCTGCCGGGTGACTCTCTGCTGTTTGCGGCCGGAGCCCTCACCGTGGGCAGTGTGCTGGACGTGCATACTCTGGCTGGGCTGCTGATCATCGCCGCCGTGCTCGGCAACGTGGTCAACTACACCATTGGCCACTTCTTCGGCGAGCAGTTGTTCCGCAATCCGGACTCCAAGATCTTCCGTCGGGACTATCTGGACAAGACTCATGCCTTCTATGCGCGTCATGGCGGCAAGACCATCATCATCACCCGTTTCCTGCCGATCGTGCGTACCTTTGCCCCCTTCGTTGCGGGCATGGGCGCCATGACCTACCCGCGCTTCCTGGTGTTCAACCTGGTGGGCGGCCTGTTTTGGGTGCTCTCGTTCGTCTACGCCGGCCACTTCTTTGGCAATCTGCCTGTGGTGCGTCAGAACTTTACGCTGCTCATCTTCGGCATCATCGGCATCTCGCTGCTGCCCATGGTGATCGGCATGGTGAAGGCCAGGATGAACGCCAGCAAGGCGGCATCCTGATCCACATCGTGTATGGGGGATAGATCAGCATGAGAAAAAGGGGAGCCAGTGGCTCCCCTTTTTATATGGTATTGGCAGCCTCAGCTGCAGCAGCGACTCTTGACCAGATTGCCGATGGCCACTACCGCATAGATCCGCGTGCAGGCGGCTAAGCTGGCTACGGCATGGTGAGTACGTGTTGGAAGCGGATGAGCGCTGGGTCTGGTGATGGATAATGATTGAAAAAATGGGAGCCAATGGCTCCCATTTTTAATGACACAGTCTGGTTTAGCTGCAGCAGCGACCCTTGACCAGGTTGCCGATGATTACCACCACGAAGACCAGCAGGTAGGCGGCGAAGATGGCCACCAACCACTGAGGCATGGAGAAGCTCAGGAACTGCCAGCTGATCTCGCTGCAATCCCCATCCGGGAAGAACAGCCAGGGGACCCACTGATCGAGGGGGGCCCAGCTCGGGAAGTCGGCAAAGGGGCTGCAGACGTTGAATGGGGAGGGGTTCATCTGATAATCCACATGCTTGAGCGCCAGCTGGAGGCCGCGGAAGGCACTGTAGCCCCACAGCAGCAGGGCGCTCCAGCGCACATACCACTTCTGCGGTGCCACCATGCCGAGCAGGCCTGCCGATATGACCCCCAGCGTGGCGATCCGCTCATAGACACACATGACACAGGGATGCAGGCCCAGCACGTGCTGGAAGAAGAGGGCGCTCAACTCGAGGAACAGGGCGGAGGCGGCAAGCAGGCCCCATGCCAGCCGATGGGCGGCGATACGTCGCAGAAACTCAATCATCTGGTTGATCTCACAGAAAAAACAGTGGCTGAATTAGAGCAGAGCAGGGGCTAAAAAGAAAGGGCCCAGGCGGGCCCTTATGGGATCAGTGCAGCGCCGGCAGCACCGCAGGCGTGACCTTGTCGAGCACCAGCCAACCGGCCTGATAGAACCACTCGGTCACCGGGCCGAGCAGCATCTCCACCGAGACGAAACCCACCAGCCCCAGCACCAGGGTATAGGGCAGCGCCATCCATACCATGCGGCCATAGGAGAGGCGCAACAAGGGAGCCAGTGCCGAGGTCAGCATGAACAGGAAGGCGGCCTGGCCGTTGGGGGTGGCGACTGACGGCAGGTTGGTGCCGGTATTGATGGCGACGGCCAGCAGATCGAACTGTTCACGGCTGATGGCGTTGTTGAGCAGGGCCGTCTTCACCTCATTGATGTAGACGGTGCCGACGAAGACGTTGTCGCTGACCATGGAGAGCAGGCCGTTGGCCAGATAGAAGAGGGCGAGTTGATCGTCCGGCTCGGCGGCCAGCACCCACTGGATCACGGGTTTGAACAGCTGCTGATCTATGATGACGGCCACCACGCTGAAGAAGACGGCGAGCAGGGCGGTGAAGGGCAGGGCCTCTTGGAATGCCTTGCCGAGCGAATGCTCCTCCGTGATGCCGGTCAGTGAGGTCGCCAGTACTATGACAGACAACCCGATCAGCCCGACGGCCGCCAGGTGCATGGCCAGCCCCGAGATCAGCCAGAGGGCGATCAGCGCCTGTACGATCAGCTTGGCCTTGTCTTGTGGGGAGCGCTCGGCCTCTTCGTAGCGGTTGTAATCCTCCATGATGCGTCGCACCGCATCCGGCAACTGGGCGCCATAGCCAAACCAGCGGCACTTCTCGACCAGGATGCAGGTGAGCAGGCCGCAGAAAAACACGGGGACTGTGACCGGTGACATGCGGATGGCAAATTCACCAAAATGCCAGCCAGCCTGTTCACCAATAATCAGGTTTTGCGGCTCTCCCACCAGGGTACAGACACCGCCGAGGGCCGTCCCTATGGCGGCGTGCATCATCAGGCTGCGCAGGAAGGCACGGAAATCGTCCAGATGCTGGCGATTGAGTTCGTTGACGGAATTGTCGTTGGTGTAGTCGTGTGAATTACCGAAATCCTTGCCGGAGGAGACCTTGTGGTAGATGGCGTAGAAGCCCGTTGCGACGCTGATCACCACGGCGATCACGGTCAGGGCGTCGAGGAAGGCAGACAGGAAGGCCGATACCAGGCAAAACGCCAGGGAGAGCAGGGTCTTGGAGTGGATCCTGATCAGCAGCTTGGTAAACACGTAGAGCAGCAACTGCTTCATGAAGTAGATGCCGGCCACCATGAACACCAGCAGCAGCAGCACCTCTATGTTGGCCACCAGCTCATGCTTGACCTGCTCTGCCGAGGTCATGCCGATCAGCACGGCTTCGATGGCCAGCAAGCCACCGGGTTGCAGTGGATAGCACTTGAGCGCCATGGCCAGGGTGAAGATGAATTCAACCACCAGCAGCCAGCCGGCGGCGAAAGGGTCGAGATGGAAGGCGATCGGGTTGATCAGCAGAAATAGCAGAATGGCGGCCTTGTACCACTGGGGCGCATTGCCCAGGAAGTTCCTGGCAAAGGCTTGGCCTAAGCTGATTGGCATAATAATGGGTCTCTGTTTTGTTGTGGGTATCTGCGTCTATGCAGTCAAGACAGGCTCGACCAGAACATCCGGATGTTGTCCCTTATCAGATTGATTCCTCATGATTTTAATCAAAAATGGCCTTAACTATAAATAACATAGTGTCCCTTGCCCAAGAGAATGTCCGTTTTATCGCCAGATGGCGGGGTTGGCTGGCACCTATTGCGGAAATGCATACATTTATTTAACAAAATAGCCTGCTTATGTGAGCAGAGGACTGACCTTCTGCTTGCCAGCCCTCTCTGCTTTGCTATTATTCGTGGGCCTTTTTACGTACTACAACAGAGTCACTACATGGTCATAAAAGCGCAGAGCCCTGCAGGGTTTGCCGAGGAATACATCATCGAGTCCATCTGGAACAATCGCTTTCCTCCAGGATCCATATTGCCGGCCGAGCGCGAGCTGTCCGAGCTGATCGGGGTGACTCGTACTACCTTGCGCGAAGTGCTGCAGCGTCTGGCCCGCGATGGCTGGCTCACCATCCAGCATGGCAAACCGACCAAGGTGAACAATTTTTGGGAGACCTCGGGTCTCAACATCCTGGAAACCCTGGCCCGTCTGGATCAGGACAAGGTACCGGATCTGGTGGCCCAGCTGCTGTCGGCTCGCACCAATATCTGCACCATCTTCATCCGTGGCGCGATCCGCAACAACCCTGAGCAAGCCGCCGAGATACTGCGTGGTGCCAATGCGGTGGACAGCACTCCGGAAGCGTATGCGGAGTTTGATTACCGTCTGCATCACCAGCTCTCCTTTGCCTCCGGTAACCCCATCTACGCCCTGATCCTCAATGGCTTCAAGGGGCTCTATAGTCGGGTTGGACGTTACTACTTCTCTGACAAGCAGGCTCGTGAAACGGCGGATGCCTATTACAAGACCTTGCTGGGTCTGGCCGAGACCAAGAATCACGAAGCCGTGTTCATGACGGTACGCCAGTACGGCATAGAGTCCGGCAAGCTGTGGACCCGTCTGCGCCAGGACATGCCGAGCAATCTGTGCGATAACTGATTGCTGATGCAAAGAAAAACGCGCCTTCTGGCGCGTTTTTTTATGGCTGAAAGTGGCCTCAGGCCGGTTTCTTCTCCGGACAGCGGCCTATGATGTCGGCAGGCAGGTCGCCGTTATCCTGCTCCAGCACCACATCGAATCCCCATAGCTGATGCAGATGCCTGAGCACCTCGTGGCGGGAATCCCCCAGCGGGATCCGGTTGTGCGGCACATAGCGCAGGGTCAGCGAACGATCGCCCTTCACCGCCACGTTGTAGACCTGAATGTTGGGCTCCAGATTGCTCAAGTTGTACTGGGCCGACAAGGTATTGCGCACCAGTCGATAACCCTCCTCGTTGTGGATGGCGGAGACCTTGAGGTAGTTCTTCAGATCGTCATCATCGATGGCGAACAGCTTCATCTCCCGCATCACCTTGGGACTCAGGAACTGACTGATGAAACTCTCGTCCTTGAAGTTCTGCATGGCGAAATGCAGGGTATCTACCCAGCTGGTGCCGGCGTAATCGGGGAACCAGTATCTGTCCTCCTCGGTCGGGTTCTCGCAGATGCGGCGCAGATCGGTGAACATGGCGAAACCGAGGGCGTAGGGGTTGATCCCCGAGTAGTAGCGGCTGTTGTAAGGGGGCTGGTACACCACGTTGGTATGGCTGTGCAGCACCTCTATCATGAAGCGATCGCTGATCTTGCCCTCGTCATACAGGTGGTTGAGGATGGTGTAGTGCCAGAAGGTGGCCCAGCCTTCGTTCATCACCTGAGTCTGTTTTTGCGGGTAGAAGTACTGGCTGATCTTGCGCACTATGCGCACTATCTCGCGCTGCCAGGGCTCAAGCAGAGGGGCATTCTTCTCGATGAAGTAGAGGATGTTCTCCTGCGGCTCGGCCGGGTAGCGTCTGTCTTCAACCCCCAAGGCCTTGTGCTGCTTGGGCAAGGTGCGCCACAGTTCGTTGACCTGGGTCTGCAGGTAGTCTTCCCGCGCCTTCTGGCGACGCTTCTCCTCCGCCAGCGAGATCTTCTGCGGCCGCTTGTAACGGTCTACACCGAAGTTCATCAGCGCATGGCAGGAGTCGAGCAGCTTCTCCACCGCATCTATGCCGTGTTTCTCTTCGCATTCGGTGATGTAGTTCTTGGCGAACAGCAGGTAGTCGATGATGGAGGAGGCGTCGGTCCAGGTCTTGAACAGATAGTTGTTCTTGAAGAAGGAGTTGTGGCCATAGCAGGCGTGCGCCATCACCAGCGCCTGCATCGGCATTGTGTTCTCCTCCATCAGATAGGCGATGCAGGGATCCGAGTTGATGACGATCTCGTAGGCCAGTCCCATCTGGCCGCGCTTGTAGTTGCGCTCGGTGTGGATGAAGCGTTTGCCAAATGACCAGTGCTGGTAGCCGATGGGCATGCCGACACTGGAGTAGGCATCCATCATCTGTTCTGCCGTGATCACTTCGATCTGGTTGGGGTAGGTATCCAGTCGATAGAACCTGGCGACCCGGGCGATCTCCTGATGATAAGTTTCCAGCAGATCGAAGTTCCAGTCCGGGCCATCGTCCAGTGGCGGTACTTTTCTTGCGGTTTCTACCATATGGCCTCCCTCACGCCGCTTGCTTCTTGAACAGCTCCCGGAATACCGGATAAATATCCTCGACCTTGCGAATGTGCTCCATCGCGAAGTGGGGGAACTGGCTGGCCACCGACTCATACTCGTGCCACAGGGTCTGGTGGGCGCGGGTGGTGATCTCGATGTAGGAGTAGTACCGCACCCGCGGCATGATGTCCCGTGTCAGGATCTCCCGGCATTGCGGTGAATCATCGGCCCAGTTGTCACCATCCGAGGCTTGCGCCGCGTAGATGTTCCATTGATGGGCGGGGTAACGCTCGTTGATGATGTCGTTCATCATCTTGAGCGCGCTGGAGACTATGGTGCCGCCCGTTTCCTGGGAGTAGAAAAACTCGTGTTCGTCCACTTCCTTGGCCTGGGTGTGGTGGCGAATGTAGACCACTTCCACGTTCTTGTAGGTCCGGCTCAGGAACAGATAGAGCAGGATATAGAAGCGCTTGGCCATCTCCTTGGTGGCCTGATCCATGGAGCCCGACACGTCCATCAGGCAGAACATCACCGCCTGGCTGGAAGGCACGGGCCGTTTGACGAAGTTGTTGAATTTGAGATCGAAGGTGTCGATGAAGGGCACGGCTGCGATCCGCCGTTTCAGCTCTCTGATCTCCTTCTCAAGCAGGGCAATTTCGGCAAAGTGTTCGTTGGGATCGGCTGCCAGCAGGGTCAGCCGCTCTTCCAGCTCATGGAGCTGGCGTTTCTTGCCCGACTGCAGCGCCATGCGCCGGGCCAATGAGTTTTGCAGCGAGCGCACCACGTTGATATTGGCGGGCACCCCGTTGGAGGTGTAGCCCGCCCGGTAGGTTTTCACTTCCATCAGCTGGTTGAGCTGGGTTTTCTGCAGGCGTGGCAGCTCCAGATCTTCAAACAGCAGGTCCAGATACTCATCCTTGGAGATCTGGAACACGAAATCGTCAGCACCTTCTCCCTGATTGGATGCCTGACCTTCGCCCGATCCCTGGCCTGCTCCCCCTCCCTTGGGGCGGTCAATCTTGTCACCAGAGACGAATTGATCATTGCCGGGATGCACCATCTCCCGTTTACCGCCTTGCCCCTGATGGAAATGGGGTTCGCCGATATCCTTGGTCGGGATGCTGATGCTCTCGCCCTTGTCTACGTCCTGAATGCTGCGCTTGGAGACAGCATCCGAGACCGCTTGTTTGATCTGCTTCTTGTAGCGGCGGATGAAGCGCTGCCGATTGACAGCGCTTTTGTTTTTGCCGTTGAGCCTGCGGTCGATAAAATGCGCCATAACTCCCCCTTGAACCACGGCAGGGTCAGGATGACTTGCGTACCCTGAGATACCATTCGGAGAGCAGTCGCACCTGTTTGCGGGTGTAGCCTTTCTCCATCATCCGTTCGACAAAGTTATCGTGCTTCTTCTGCTCCTCGGCCGAGGTTTTGCTGTTGAAGGAGATAACCGGCAGCAGCTCTTCCGTGTTGGAGAACATCTTCTTCTCGATCACGGTGCGCAGCTTCTCGTAACTGGTCCAGTTGGGGTTACGGCCTGCATTGTTGGCTCGGGCCCGCAGCACGAAGTTGACGATTTCGTTGCGAAAATCCTTCGGATTGCTGATCCCGGCGGGTTTCTCAATCTTCTCCAGCTCGCTGTTGAGCGATGCCCTGTCAAACAGCTGACCGGTTTCCGGGTCACGGTACTCCTGATCCTGGATCCAGAAGTCGGCATAGGTGACGTAGCGATCGAAGATGTTCTGGCCGTACTCCGAATAGGATTCGAGGTAAGCGGTCTGGATCTCCTTGCCGATGAACTCCACATAGCGCGGGGTCAGATAGCCCTTGATGAACTCGAGATAGCGATCATGCAGCTCCTGCGGGAACTGCTCACGTTCAATCTGCTGCTCCAGTACGTAGAAGAGATGCACCGGGTTGGCCGCTACTTCCGCGTGGTCAAAGTTGAAGACGCGGGAGAGGATCTTGAACGCGAAGCGGGTCGACAGGCCATTCATGCCCTCGTCCACACCGGCATAGTCGCGATACTCCTGATAGCTCTTCGCCTTGGGATCCGTGTCTTTCAGGCTCTCGCCATCGTAGACCCGCATCTTGGAGTAGAGGCTGGAGTTTTCCGGCTCTTTCAGTCGTGAAAGGACGGAGAACTGACCCAGCAGCTCCAGAGTGCCGGGCGCGCACTTGGCGTCGGTCAACTCACTGTTGATCAGCAGTTTTTCGTAGATCTTTACCTCTTCCGAGACGCGCAGGCAGTAGGGCACCTTGACGATGTAGACACGGTCGAGGAAGGCCTCGTTGTTCTTGTTGTTGCGGAACTGCTGCCACTCGGATTCGTTGGAGTGAGCCAGCAGAATGCCGTCGAAGGGAAGGGCGGAAAGCCCCTCTGTGCCGTTGTAGTTCCCCTCCTGGGTCGCGGTCAGCAGCGGGTGCAGCACCTTGATCGGCGCCTTGAACATCTCCACGAACTCCATTATCCCCTGGTTCGCCTTGCACAGCGCCCCCGAGTAGGAGTAGGCATCGGCATCATCCTGGGCAAAATGCTCCAGCATGCGGATGTCGACCTTGCCGACCAGAGAGGAGATATCCTGGTTGTTGTCATCGCCCGGTTCTGTTTTGGCGATGGCAATCTGATCGAGGATTGAGGGATTGACCTTCTCTACCTTGAACTTGGAGATGTCGCCACCGAACTCGTGCAGTCGCTTGGCCACCCAGGGTGACATGATGGGGCGCAGGTAGCGGCGCGGGATACCGTACTCTTTTTCCAGCAGCTCACCATCCTCTTCGATGTCAAACAGACAGAAGGGGTGATCGTTGACCGGTGAGCCCTTGATGCGATAGACAGGCACTTTCTGCATCAGAGACTTGAGTTTTTCAGCCAGAGAGGATTTGCCGCCGCCAACCGGCCCCAGCAGATAGAGGATCTGCTTCTTCTCTTCCAGCCCTTGAGCCGAGTGCTTGAGGTAGGAGACAATCTGTTCGATGGCCTCTTCCATGCCGTAGAAATCTTTGAAGGCGGGATAGCGTGCGACGACGCGGTTGGAAAAAAGGCGACTGAGTCTGGGATTGACCGAGGTGTCGATCATTTCCGGCTCGCCGATGGCGACCAGCAAGCGTTCGGCAGCGGAGGCATAGCAGGCTTTGTCCTGCTTACACATATCCAGAAACTCCTGGATGCTGTACTCCTCTTCCCTGGCTTTCTCGTATCGCTGTTGATAATGCTCGAAGATGCCCATAACTTTGCCCTCGTTATAGTCGCTTACCCTGAAAAGAGTGGATCACTACTTTTGTTCTGTTTACCTCATTAAGCCTAGTCAACAGCCCCCAGTAATCCATCACCATCTATTGGTTTAAATTTGCAAGGGTACTTCCCGATCCTGATGCGGGAAGGCGCAATCAGTGACACACCTATGTTACTGACTGTTAAATTATTTTTGCCACGATAGTGAGGTAAATGTCAAAGACATAAAAAATAAATGTTTGCCAGAAAATGGAAAGAAGATCGAATTTATCGGGTCATCTGGCTGCAGCCTAGACAGGGCAAGGGGAGGGGGAATGGCAAGAGGGAAATGCATTACGTTTACGTCAGCGTAATGTAGTCTGTTTGGTGCTTTGGCTCTAATTTTTACATTGACGCTACATTGCGGCTGCTCTAGATTGGCCCTGTGTCAGGCAGTCAGCGCTTTAGCAAGAGAGTGGTTGGTTGCTGGATACAAAGCTCTGTTTAAGCACGTTTCCGTTGGCTTGACCCTCGCAAAAGCGAGGGTCTTATTTTTTCAGCGCAGTGTGAACATGCACAGAGATGATCAGTCGTTATGGGCAGGGTAGATCCGTGACACGGCCGCCAGCACGTTGGCAAACGGATGCATGGCCAGCTGACCAAAGCCCGCCAGGCTTTTTGCCTTGACCCGGGTGGTCAGTGGCGTGGCGATGCCGCACAGAAAACGGGTCAGAATGCGAGGATGGCGGCTGTGGCACAAGGCGATCAGGGGATCGCACCAGGCGCGCAACCCGCTTTCGTTGGGCAGGGTGAGGCTAGGTAGTGGTGGCAGGACTGCGACCTCGCCACGGCAGACTGAGCAGTGCCCGCACTGGCTTGGCGCCTGCTCATCGGCAAAGTAGCGGGCCAGTTCATGGCTCAGGCAGCGAGTCGATGTAAAGAAAGCCAGCAAGGCCTGCAACCGGGCCAGTTCACTCAACTCCTTTTTCTCGAACAGGGCATACAGCTCATTGGCCAGAACATCGATATCCACCCCCTGGCGCAGGATCCGATAGACATCCGTCATCTGCTTGCTTTCCAGCTCTATCCAGCCCTGCTGTTGCAGATAATCCAGTGCCGCCGCCGCTCGCTGCCGCTCCCCCTGATAGCCTTGCCAGAGTGCATCGAAGTCCATGGTGCACCAGCTGCGCGCCTGCGGGGCGCAGGCAAACAGCTGCTCCAGAAACTGGCGGCGATCCGGATTGAAACGGGCCAGGATCTCGGCCTTGTCCAGCACGAACTTGAAGCGATACTCGGCGAAATAGCTGTAGGCAGGCGCTATGATGCCCGCCATCTCCAGATAGACCAGCAGCGTCTTGAGCGGCAACTGACGGATGTTGGTGTCGTTGGAGAGACGTAGCAGACCAAACTCCCACTCGTTGCCGCTTTGCTGCAGGATCTCGAGCAGCGCCACTATGGCGGTGCGATCGGGCGTATCCCCGTACACGAAATTCTCCAGCACGGGGAGCTGGGCGCGATTGGCCAGCACTATGCAGCGGGAAGGGAGCCCATCCCGCCCGGCACGGCCTATCTCCTGGCTGTAGTTCTCGATGGATTTGGGCAGATCGTAGTGAATGACCCGGCGAATATCGGCCTTGTCGATCCCCATGCCAAAGGCGATGGTGGCCACGATGCAATCCACCTTGCCTGCCATGAAGTCATGCTGGATCTGGCTGCGCAGGGCCGAGTCGAGCCCGGCATGATAGGCACGCGCCCTGATCCCCGCCCGTTGCAGCAGCTCGGCGCACTGTTGCGCCGTGTGTTGCAAGGTGACATAGACGATGGTGGGGGCGCCGGGCTCCCGTCGCACTTCCGCTTGCAGCCAGCCATCGCGCGCCTCGGCGGGCAGTGGCACGACGGCCAGATCCAGGTTGGCGCGATAGAAGCCGGTGACGATCAGCCCCTCATCTTCGATATCGAACTTGGCCTGCATGTCGGCCATGACAGCCGGTGTTGCGGTGGCGGTCAGCAGCAACACCTGGGGGATCTTCAGCTCGCGGCGGTAAGTCGGCAGTTTGAGGTAATCGGGTCGAAAGTTGTGACCCCACTCCGAGATGCAGTGCGCTTCATCCACCACCAGCATTGACAGCGGCACCTGCTGGATGAAGCGGCGAAAGCGCTCGTTCTTGAGCCGCTCCACCGAGATCATCAGGATCTTGAGCTGACCGTCACTGACCTGCTGCATCACCCGGCGGCTCTCCTCCGGCGTCTGGCTCGAATCCAGGGTCGCGGCGGCTATCCCCTTGCTGCGCAAGAAGGCGAGCTGATCGTGCATCAACGCGATCAGCGGGGAGATCACCAGGGTCAGGTGGGGCAGGGCAAGGGCGGGCAGCTGGTAACAGAGAGACTTGCCGGAGCCGGTGGGGAAGATGGCTGCGGCGCTCTGGCCTGCCAGCAACCGGCTGATCACCGCCTCCTGACCGGGCCTTAACTGGTCGAAGCCGAAGTGGCGGGTCAACAGGGACGAGATCATGGCAGGACTCCAGTACAAAACCGGCATGATACCACCGCCAGTGAGTGTCTGGACGGCTATCCGGGGGAAAACAGCATCCAATTGGGCGCTGTTGATATTGTGTTATCGCATTGTTGTAGATTTTTTGTGAGGTTAACCGGATATTTTTCAGTGATTATGTGGAAAAAAGCGATTGCAGATGGGATATTCCTTGTCCGCAATCACGTGTGTTTCCGGACAGGCTCAACAGAAGGCTTGCCGGGGCAGATGACGCCAGCCTGTGACATGGGTGTCGCCTGGCGTAGCGGTTGCCAACAGGACTAATGATTCACGCACTTAGGTGCTCAGGGACTATTTGATGACACAACAACACCCCCTCATGCGACTGGTCAACAGCACCAGTCTGGTTAGCCAGATCCTGGTCGGTCTGGTACTCGGTATCCTGCTTGCCATGTTCATGCCGGAATGGGCCAAAACGGCGGGTCTGCTTGGCAGCCTGTTCGTCGGTGCCTTGAAGGCGGTTGCTCCACTGCTGGTCTTTGTACTGGTGATGGCGGCGATCATCGGCCACAAGCAGGGCCAGAAGAGCAACATGAAGCCGATCCTGCTGCTCTATCTGCTGGGCACTTTCCTGGCTGCTGCGGTCGCCGTCGTGGCCAGCTTCCTGTTCCCCTCCAACCTGCATCTGGTGGCAAGCAGCGCCGAGATCACCCCGCCGGGCGGCATCACAGAGGTGCTGCAGACCCTGCTGTTCAACGTGGTGACCAACCCGGTGAAGGCGCTGATGGATGCGAACTATATCGGTATCCTGGCCTGGGCCATCGGTCTTGGCATCGCCATGCGCCACGCCAATGACAGCACCAAGGCGATGATCACCGATCTCTCCCACGGCGTCTCCACCATCGTCAAGGCGGTGATCCGCTGCGCGCCGCTCGGTATCCTGGGGCTGGTCGCGTCGACCCTGGCCGAGACCGGCTTCGATGCGCTGTTTGGCTATGCCCAGCTGCTGGTGGTGCTGATCGGCTGCATGCTGTTCATCGCCTTCGTGGTCAATCCGCTCATCGTGTTCTGGAAGATCCGACGCAACCCTTATCCGCTGGTGCTGACCTGCCTGAAAGAGAGCGGCGTGACCGCCTTCTTCACCCGCAGCTCCGCCGCCAACATTCCGGTCAACATGACGCTGTGTGAAAAACTGCGTCTGCCGGAAGACACTTATGCGGTCTCGATCCCGCTGGGTGCCACCATCAACATGGCGGGCGCCGCCATCACCATTACCGTGCTCTCCATGGCGGCGGTACACACCTTGGGGATGGAAGTGGATCTGGCCACTGCCGTGCTGCTCTCCGTGGTTGCCACCATCAGCGCCTGCGGTGCCTCCGGCGTGGCCGGCGGCTCCCTGCTGCTGATCCCGCTGGCGTGCAGCCTGTTTGGCATCGGCAACGACATCGCTATGCAGGTGGTGGCCGTGGGCTTCATCATAGGGGTGTTGCAGGACTCCGCCGAAACGGCCCTCAACAGCTCCACCGACGTGCTGTTTACCGCCGCGGCCTGCATGGCCGAGGATGAAACCCTGCTGGATGCCTCGCCGGTACCCAATACCGAAGCCTGATAGCCAGCTTCATGGCTCCATGGACAACGCCCTCTTCGGAGGGCGTTTTTTATGCCGGTTTGCCACGGCCGAATACAGGAGATCCGCGTGCAAGTAAAGCCATGGCGGCGGCTTGTCTATCTGCAAGGCCGCAACGTCAGGCCAGTGCGGTCAGCCATATCAACGGTTTGCAAGCGTGCGGCCGCGACATGGCAAGAGACCCATGGACGTGAGCCATACGGGCGGCGCGAGGTTTATCTGAGGAAAATCATGGGCGTGATGAAGGTCATGCCATCCGTCTGCCTTGCCGAGACCGGCCCTGAGGTTGCGAACAACACGCCAGCCGGGGATAGGGTGCTCAAACTGGCAGCCCTGGTCAGGTCACCGGCTTGGGCTGGGGGCGCCATAAAAAATGCCCGCCATCATGGGCGGGCATTTGCGGCAGGCATCGGCCTTGTCGTCAGCTTCTGGCGATTAGCCGACCATCTGGTAGAGGATGGCTGAGATGGCGATCGTGCCCATCAGGGCGACGAAGGCGTTGCTGATGTGGCCCTGATATTTCGCCATGGCTGGCACGCGCTTGATGGCGTACATCGGCATGATGAAGAGGATGGTGGCTATGATGGGGCCACCCAGAGATTCAATCATGCCGAGGATGGAGGGGTTGGCCACCGCCGTGCCCCACAGGGTCAGGATGAAGAAGGCGATGATGAAGATCTCGACCTTCTTGTGGTTTGGCTCCTTGCCGGACTTGCGCAGGTTCTGCACTATCATCCCTTTCAGGCCTTCACGGGCACCCAGGTAGTGACCGAAGAAGGAGGAGACGATGGCCACGAACGCAACCAGCGGGCCGAAGTAGGAGATGATGGGGCTGGCATGCTGGTTCGCCAGGTAGGAGAGCACGGCTATGTTCTGGGACTTGGCTTCAGCCAGCTGGGCCGGGGTCAGGCTCATGACGCAGGAGAAGACGAAGAACATCACGAAGCCCAGCAGTATGGTGGCGGTGCGCTTGAGAATGGCGTCGGATTTCTCGACCGCATGCTCGCCATGATCACGGCGCTGGGCCAGGGAGAAGCTGGAGATGGCCGGGCTGTGGTTGAAGGAGAACACCAGTACCGGGATGGTCAGCCACAGGGTGGTGGCGAAATCCTTGGCAGAGGGCACCTGGGAGAGGGCGGCGCCGGTCCAGTCCGGGATCAGGTAGAAGGAGATCCCCACCAGGATGGCGATGAGCGGGTAGACCAGGAACTCGGTGACCTTCAGCATCAGCTTCTCGCCGGCCAGCATCACCGACATCATGCCCATGATCAGCACTATGGAGAGGATCCAGCGCGGTGGCGCCGTCATCTGCAACTGATTGACCATGAAGCTTTCGACCGTGTTGGTGATACCGACACCGTAGATCAGCACTATGGGATAGATGGCAAAGAAGTAGAGCAGGGTGATTAATTTACCGGCACCGACCCCGAAGTGCTCTTCCACCACTTCCGTGATGTCGGCATTGGGCTTGCTGGAGGAGAGGACGAACCGGGCCAGGCCGCGGTGAGCCAGGTAGGTCATGGGGCCGACCAGCAGCGCCATAACCACCAGTGGCCAGAAGCCACCCATGCCGGCGTTGATGGGCAGGAACAGTATGCCAGCGCCGACGGCGGTGCCGAACAGGCTGATCACCCAACTGGTGTCTTGTTTGGTCCAACCACGAGATTGGATGGAGCGGGTTCCTTGCTCCTGTGAGGTCGCAACGTCCTGTGCGCCGGTGACAGTATTAGTCATGTATCTCACCCCGAATGTGTGGTTTTAATTAGTCGGCGCAAGGATACGGTTTTTTTAATCAAAAATGTTGATGAAATTCATCTTAATGAGGGCCAGACCCGTACTCTTTTGCGGAAATGTGATCGAAGGAAGAATTAATCAATTATTTTTTATAAAGCGCTTCGTTATTTTAGTGTTAACGAGCAAATGTTGCACAGTAATCTGTTGACGAAATGTTATATCGAAATCTGGCGAGACAGTTGGCGGATCATGCTGGCGGTCGCCCCCCAGATAAAGTGGTCCTGCCAGGGTATCCAGTAGATGGTGTGGCGGTGATCGGCTCTGGGAATGGTCAGGGCGATATGGTGGTGCGGATCCAGCAGGTGATTGAGCGGTACTTCGAAGGCCTGCGCCACCTCATCCCGGCTCAGGGTGAGCTGATAATCGGCGGCCACCAGTCCCAGCACCGGCAGTACCTCGTATTGGGAGACGGTATTGAGGGTGCTGAGGGTGCCTATGATCTCGATCTGGGCAGGCGCTATGCCGAGCTCTTCCTGGGTTTCCCGCAGCGCGGTGTGGATCAGATCCCGGTCGTCGGGATCCTGCCTGCCCCCGGGGAAGCTTATCTGGCCCGCATGATGGCGCAGGTGCGGGCTGCGACGGGTCAGCAGCAGTTGCAGGCCGTCGGCCCGCTCGACCAGCGGCAGCAAGACGGCGGCGGGCTTGAGTCCTGCCACCGTCAGCCGATGGGCAGGGGCGGGGCGTTGCAGCAAGAAGCGGGTCAGCAGTTCGGTGCGGTCCATCTGGGCTATGTCTCTCAACTCTTCTCTTGGATCTGCCCTTGAGTCTCTCGCGTGGCGATCCATCTGTCCATTCGTCAGGCGCTCAGCGCAGCGCATCCAGCAGCGGCAGTATGCGGGCCACCTTGTCATAGGTCTCCTGATACTCGCTGTCTACCTCGGAGTCGGCGATGACGCCGCCACCGGCCCAGCAGTGCAGCTGGCCATCCGCCGCTATCAGGGTGCGGATGCAGATGCTGGTGTCCATCCGGCCATGCTGGCTCAGGTAGCCGATGCTGCCGCAGTAGGCGTTGCGTCGCTGGGGCTCCAGCTCCTCTATGATCTCCATCGCCCTGATCTTGGGGGCACCCGTGATGGAACCGCCCGGGAAACAGGCGCGCAGCAGATCCACCGCCTGCCAGCGGCTGTCCAGTTCGCCGTGGATGGTGGAGACCAGATGGTGCACCGCCGGGAATGACTCCACCGCGAACAGGCTGGGCACATGGACTGAACCTGGCCGGCTCACCCTGCCGATATCGTTGCGCAGCAGATCCACGATCATCAGATTTTCCGATCTGTCCTTGTCGGCGCCAGCCAGTTCGAGGGCGCTGGCCTGATCTTGCCCCGGATCGGCAAGCCGTGGGCGGGTGCCCTTGATGGGCTTGGTTTCGATATGGCGATCATCGAGCAGCAGGAACCGCTCGGGGGAGAGGCTCAGGATGGCGCTCCGGGGCAGCCGGATAAAGGCCGAGAAGGGGGCCCGGTTGGCGCGGGACAACGCCTGATAAGCCTGCCATTCATCACCGCGATAAGCTGCGCTGAAGCGCTGGGTCAGGTTGATCTGGTAACAGTCCCCGGCACTCAGGTAAGCCTGTACCCGCGCAAATTTCTCGCCATATTCGGCGCGGCTCATGTTGCTGCGCCACTCCCCTTGCAGGGCAAATGGCGGCGCTGACAGCTCGTGTTGCGCGGCCAGCCACTGCAGCCGGCGATGGAGGCCGGCCTCGTCACCCCAGTGCACCAGCTGCCAGGCGCCGCTCGCCACCTCTCGCAGCAGCGCCCAGTCGTAAATGCCCACCGCCATGTCTGGCACGGACACATCCCGCTCAGCCTGCACCGGCAGTCGTTCGAAGCGGCGGCCCAGATCATAGCCAAACAGCCCGAGGGCGCCGCCAATAAAAGGCAGCGCGTCGCTGTGTGGCGCCAGCTCACCCAGCAGTTCGCGCTGCCGTTGTGCCAGCAGGGTCAGGGGATCGGCGTCAAACGACTGGCGCTGTTCACCCTGGGCTATCCAGGTCAAGGACCCCTCGGTCTGCAGGGTCGCCAGCGGGTCGGCTGTGATGATGTCAAAACGGTTGTCCGCCCCTTGAGGGCCGGCCGACTCCAGCAACATGGCCCAGGGCTGATGATGCAGGCGGGCAAACAGCGCATGCAGCGCCGTCTGGTGATCAAAATGGTGGATATGAAGAGTTGGTTTCATTTTTTGTTACACAGGCAACAGTTTGCACCCTGCTCCCTAGCCGGTACGGGGGGGCAAGCGTATCATAGGCGCCGGAATTTTTAGAAAAAACACGCCGTTGTCTATCGGATCGGCAGGCACCTCGCCTGGCATCACAACACCGAAGCACGGCTCATATGGAAGCCCTTGCTCTGCCGTCACGGCGAAGACAAGGACCAGTGAGGATGATATGAGCATCATTAAAAAACAGGATTTTATCGATTCCGTCGCCGACGCCCTGCAGTACATCTCCTACTATCACCCCCTCGATTTCGTCCATGCCGCCAAGGCTGCCTATGACCGCGAGATCAACCCGGCCGCCAAGGATGCCCTGGCCCAGATCCTGATCAACTCCCGTATGTCCGCCGAAGGCCATCGCCCCCTGTGTCAGGATACGGGTATCGTCACCTGTTTCGTCAAGATCGGCATGCAGGTTCAGTGGGACAGCGACATGACGGTGCAGGAGATGGTGGACGAAGGCACCCGCCGCGCTTACACCAATCCGGACAACCCGCTGCGCGCCTCGGTACTGGCCGACCCGGCCGGCAGCCGCAAGAACACCAAGGATAACACCCCTGCTGTCGTGCACATCGACATGATCCCCGGCAACAAGGTGGAAGTGAGCATAGCGGCCAAGGGCGGCGGCTCCGAGAACAAATCCAAGATGGTGATGCTCAACCCCTCCGATGATGTGGTCGAGTGGGTGCTGAAAACCGTGCCGACCATGGGCGCCGGCTGGTGCCCGCCCGGCATGCTGGGCATCGGTATCGGCGGCACCGCCGAGAAGGCGGCCGTGCTGGCCAAGGAAGCCTTGATGGAGCATATCGACATTCAGGAGCTGATCGCTCGTGGTCCCGAGACCACCGAAGAGAAGCTGCGGGTCGAGCTCTATGACAAGGTCAACAAGCTCGGGATTGGCGCTCAGGGCCTGGGCGGCCTCACTACCGTGCTGGACGTGAAGGTCAAGAGCGCCCCGACCCATGCCGCCTCCAAGCCGGTGGTGATGATCCCCAACTGCGCCGCCACCCGCCATGTCCACTTCGAACTGGATGGCTCGGGCCCGGCCGAATTGACCCCGCCAACACTGGCTGATTGGCCGGAGATCACCCGCGAAGCGGGGGCCAACGTGCGTCGCGTCAATGTCGACGGCATCACCAAGGCCGAGCTCGCCAGCTGGAAGAGCGGCGATACTGTACTGCTCTCCGGCAAGATCCTCACCGGTCGCGACGCCGCCCACAAGCGCATCGCCGACATGCTCAAGAAGGGAGAAGGACTGCCGGAAGGGGTCGATTTCACCAACCGCTTCATCTATTACGTCGGCCCGGTCGATGCGGTGCGTGACGAAGTGGTCGGCCCGGCCGGTCCCACCACCTCCACCCGGATGGACAAGTTCACCGATATGATGCTGGGTGAAACCGGCCTCATCGGCATGATAGGCAAATCCGAGCGTGGCCCCAAGACGGTCGAGAGCATCAAGCAGCACCAGGCCGTCTATCTGATGGCCGTCGGTGGCGCCGCCTATCTGGTGGCCAAGGCGATCAAGAAGGCGCGTGTGGTGGCCTTTGCCGATCTGGGCATGGAAGCCATCTATGAGTTCGAGGTGGAAGACATGCCGGTGACAGTGGCGGTGGACTCTCAGGGTAACAACATACACGAGACAGGCCCGGCCTACTGGTCGGCCAAGATTGCCGAGCTCGATGGCAAGCTCTCCTGAGTGGCCCAACTTGCCGGTAGCCGCTTTACTGCCATAAGGTGAAGCGGCCAACTCGCAGATCGAGTTCAACAATAGGCACTGCGCAAAAAGGCGACCTCAGGGTCGCCTTTTTCTATGAGTGGCAGGCCGGATTGGCGACCGGTTCACTGGCTGGGTTGTCCTGCTGAACCTTGTTTACTTGAACATTTTCCGTCCTGCCACCTCTGTTGGTGTCTTGGTCTGTGCCTACGACTCTTCATACGACCCAGCCTCTGCACGGTTTCATCCTCTCGCCGGCATCAATGGTTGAGGTAGATATCCTGTCCGCCATAGGCCAGTGCGCAGTTGTGAACGGGGAGGGCAGTCCCTGCCGGTTCGAAGAAGCGAGTCAGCACCCCGAAGCGTTGCCCCAGCTTGCTCAGCTTGGCGCGATCCAGCGAGATCTGCTCAGGCAGCCAGGTCAGGACGGCCGCACAGTGGCCATTGCCCAGACTCTGCTCCAGCATGCGTTGCCAGTTCTTGATCTTGGGGCTGTGTACCACCAGCACTCGATCGGGATTGATCCCCTGTGCCTGCAGCTGTTTGGCTACCGGCAGGCCCGGCGGGGCAATCAGCAGGATCCAGCCCGTGTCGCCGTGGCTCAGTCTCACCAACTCGTCGAGCAGCGGCGGTTCCTGGCTGGCAGATGCGATGAGGCGTTCATCTTCCACCTTGCCCTGATGCCGGGTGGGCCAGGGATTGCTCATGCTGACAGAGGCGGCGAAAGGGGGATGACTCATGGGCTGGCTCATATATTTGTCCTGTATGAATAACCATGCTGTATGCGTATACAGTAGTTGTAACTCACACCAGTGACAAGCCATTTATGGTCAAAAATGTGATCTAATCGGCAGGGTTTATGTTCATGTTATTGATTTTAATTAATATTTACTTGCATCTGGGTGTGCGTGTTTTTTAGGCTATGGACAAAGCGGGAGCAGGCGCTCATGGTTATACAGTCGGTTTGTGAAGAGGAGAGATGAGGATGGACGTCAGCACCTTGCAACGACTGGATGCCAATATCCTGCTCGGGATCATCAATGAGAAGCTGCGGCTGGAGTGCGATGGTCTGGAGGAGTTATTGGCCTATTACGACATGACGGAGGATCAGCTCGCGACCCGTTTATTGCAGATAGGCTATCACTACGACCCCATGAGTAATCAGTTCAAGGCGCATGGTTAAAGGGGATATAGCCATCACAGGGCATCGTCAGTCTGGTCCTATGAACAGCGCACATTGAAAACGATTTCAATGTGCGCTGTATTTTCAGTTATTTTCATGGATTTTCAGTACTTGGCAATGATTGAAAACCTATTCACGGATTTATATTTGCATGAGTTTGTTAAGTTGCTGATTTTAAATGGAATGAGCGTTCTTGCTTAATAAGTTTCAGGAAAGGGTTTTCAAGCTTGAACTGTCATTTTTATGCGTTAAAGTGTGACTTGCGTTAACTTTTCAACCATCGGCTTTAGCTAGTATGCCCACGCCGGAACATATTCTGAGATAACAACAGCACCGGTCCCTGATGGGATAACAATTTTATTATTCTGTAACGAAGGAAATGGTTTATGGCTACCAAGAAGAAGACAGACCAGGATCTCCAACTGGATAAAGATCAGCTCAAGGCGAGTATCGTGCGTCACCTGCGTTCTACCTTGGGTACAAGCGAACAGAAAGCCTCGCCAGAAGCGTGGTGGAAAGCGACCGCAGCCGCCGTCAACGAACAGGTGTACGAGCGCCTGACCCGCACTCAGCAGACTCATTTCAAGAAAGATACTCGTGCGATTCACTATCTCTCTGCTGAATTCCTGATGGGGCGTTTGACCTCCAACAACCTGCACAACCTCTCCTTGTACAAAGTGTGTGAAGAGGCGTTGGGTGAACTCGGTCTGGAACTGACAGACCTGTGTGAACAAGAGCCGGACATGGCGCTCGGCAACGGTGGCCTTGGCCGCCTGGCTGCCTGCTTCATCGATTCGCTGGCGACCCTGAACTACCCGGCCGTCGGTTACGGCATCCATTACGAGCACGGCCTGTTCCGTCAGGAGATCCAGGATGGTCGTCAGATAGAGCGTCCGGACTCCTGGCGCGAATATGGCAACCCCTGGGAAATCTGCCGTCCGGAATCCGTGCAGGAGATACCGCTCTACGGTTATGTGGAAACCGTGTTTGGTGACAATGGCGGCCTGAAGAAGGTATGGCACGCCGGTCGCAAGATCAAAGGGGTGCCTTGGGATATCCCGGTTGTCGGCTTTGGCGGCCATACCGTCAACATACTGCGCCTGTGGGAATCCCGCGCCTCCGAGTTTTTTGACTGGGACGTGTTCAACGCCGGTGGTTACATCGACTCCCAGGCCGAGAAAGCCCAGGCCGAGACCATCTCCAAGGTGCTCTATCCGAACGATGAGACAGATGCAGGTAAAGAGCTGCGCCTGATCCAGCAGTACTTCTTCTGTGCCTGCTCCATCAAGGACATCATGCGTCGCTACAAGCGGGTGCATGGCTCGGATTTCAGCAACTTTGCCGCCCAGATCGCCATTCAGCTCAACGATACCCACCCGACCGTGGCCATCCCCGAGCTGATGCGGGTGCTGGTAGATGAAGAAGACTTGAACTGGGATGCCGCCTGGGCCATCTGCTATCGGGTCTTCTCCTACACCAACCACACCCTGCTGCCGGAAGCGCTGGAGAAGTGGTCCGTCAGCCTGTTCGAGAAGGTGCTGCCTCGTCACCTCGAGGTGATCTACGAGATCAACGCCCGCTTCCTGAGCGAGCTGGTCGAACCCAAGTGGCCAGGCAACGATGCCATCAAGGCCAAGCTCTCCATCATAGAAGAAGGGGACGTGCGCAAGGTGCGCATGGGCAACCTGTGCGTGGTCGGCTCTTCCAAGGTGAACGGCGTGGCCGAGATCCACTCCAAGCTGGTGAAAGAGGATCTCTTCCCCGAGTATGCCGAGCTGTGGCCAGAGAAGATGTGCAACGTCACCAACGGCGTGACCCCCCGTCGCTGGCTGCTGGCCTGCAACCCCGAGCTGGCCGAGCTGTACAACGAAGTGGTGGGCAAGGAGTGGCCGCTGCAGCTAGACAAGCTGCGCGCCGTCACCAAGTTTGCCGATGACAAGGCGTTCCAGCAGCAGTTCATGACCATCAAGCGTCATAACAAGGAGAAACTGGTCAAGGTCATCAAGGCCGAAACCGGCATCGATGTGAGCGCCGAGGCGATCTTTGACGTCCAGATCAAGCGTCTGCACGAGTACAAGCGCCAACAGCTGAACCTCATCCACATCATGGCGCTCTACCGTCGCCTGCTGGCGAACCCTGACTATGACATGCACCCGCGCGTGTTCATCTTCGGCTCCAAGGCGGCGCCCGGTTACAAGCTGGCCAAAGACATCATCTACGCCATCAACAAGCTGGCGGAGCGAGTCAACAACGATGCCCGCATCCAGGGCAAGCTGAAGGTGGTGTTCATGCCGAACTACCGCGTCAGCCTGGCCGAGAAGTTGATCCCGGCCGCCGATGTCTCCGAGCAGATCTCCACCGCCGGCTATGAAGCCTCCGGTACCGGCAACATGAAGATGGCACTGAACGGCGCCATCACCATAGGCACGCTGGATGGGGCCAACATAGAGATAGCGGAAGAGGCGGGTGCCGAAAACTGCGCCATCTTCGGTCTGAACGTGGACGAGGTTAAGGCATTGAAGGGACGCGGCTACAACCCGTATGACTTCTACTATGCCAACTCCGAGCTCAAGGCCGTGCTGGACTGGTTCGATACCGACTACTTCACGCCGGGTCGTCCGGGCGAACTCTCCTCCATCAAGCGCTCCTTGCTGGAAGGGGGCGATCCCTACCTGACCCTGGCCGATTTTGCCTCCTACTCCGAAGCGCACAAGCTGATCGATACCTGGTATCGGGATCCGGCGCTCTGGGCCAAGAAGGCCATCATCAACTCGGCCACCATGGGCAAGTTCAACTCCGACCGCTCCATCCAGGACTACGTGGATCGGATCTGGAACCTCAAGAGCTGCAACATCGCAGGTTGATCCCCCTCTGGATATGAAAAAGCCCTCGCATTGCGAGGGCTTTTTGCTGGGGGCGAGTCAGCGGATCAGAGAATGTCGCCGACAAAGTAGGCAAGCCCGGCCAGCAGCACGGTGAACACGACGTTCAGTGCCATCCCGGCCCGCATCATCTCACGCTGACGGATATGGCCGCTGGCGAAGACGATGGCGTTGGGTGGGGTGGCCACCGGCAGCATGAAGGCGCAGGAGGCACCGATGGCGATCAGCACCGCCATGACGATGGGGGAGACGCCCAGCGCCTCGGCCACCCCGGCAAACAGCGGGATCAGCAGGGCGGCGGTGGCGGTATTGGAGACCAGCTCGGTCAGGAATACCACGAAGGCCGCCAGCATCAGCAACACGATGAAAATGTCGGCATGGGAGAGCACGGCCGACAGGTGGCTGGCCAGGAAGGCGCTGGTACCGGTGGCCTTGAGGATGGCACTCAGGGTCAGGCCGCCGCCAAACAGCATCAGCACGCCCCAGTCGGTGTTCTGGTTGACGTCATCCCAACTGGCGACGCGGCTGACCACGATGGCGATGATGGCACCCATGGCAATCAGTGTATCGAGTTGAGGTATGCCGCCGAAGGCGTTGGAGATGGGCTGCGAGCCAATCCAGAGCACCACTGTGGTCAGGAAGATGGCCAGCGTGACCTTGCGTTCACGAGTCCAGTTGATGGTGACATCCTGGATCTCGACCCTGTGGTTGAGCTGCGGGCGGGTGACCAGATAGAGGAGGGCAATGCCGCAGGGCATCAGGATCAGCACCACAGGGATGCCGAATTTCATCCAGTCGGTGAAGCCAATGCCCATCTGGGCGGCAGCGATGGCGTTGGGCGGGCTGCCGACCAGGGTGCCTATGCCGCCAATGCTGGCGCTGTAGGCAATCCCCAGCAGCACGAAGACGAAAGTGGCGCGATCTTTCTGGCTGTCGAGCCGCGTCAGCATGCCGATGGCCAGTGGCAGCATCATGGCGGTGGTGGCGGTGTTGCTGATCCACATGGACATGGCGGCCGTGATGGTGAACAGCAGTATGACGCCCCAGCCCAGATGGCCGTTGGCCAGGTGCATCACCTTGCCCGCCATCAGGGTGTCCAGCCCCTGTTTGGAGAGGGCCGCCGCGAGGGCGAAGCCCCCGAAGAACAGGAACAGGATGGGGTTGGCAAAGTCGGTGAGGGACTTGCTCATGTCAAACACCCCGAGCACGGTTGCCAGCAGGGGCACCAGCAGGGCCGTGATGGTCACGTGCAGGGCTTCGGTCAGCCAGAGAATGGCGATGAAGACCAGAATGCCCAGCCCCTTGTTGACCATGGGATCAAACGGCAGCCAGGCCAGCATGGCGCAGAGCAGCAGCACATCCAGGATGACGATCCCGGATTTGATGTCGAGCCAGCGAGGTGAGGGAGCGGAGGGTACAGCAGATGTGTGCATAATGTTCTCTCGGTTAATTTATGGTTGTTGTTGTGTTGCCGAGATTACATTTATCCCCCTGTTTGAAACAGGGGGAAGTCGTCAAAGCATGCCGGGACTCACAGAGTCAAGGCAAATAAAAACATTAAATAAACACAAATTAAACATCTGGGCATCATTTGGCGGGGGGAATGAAGGAGGCCAGCCACTCCTTGAACAGGCTCTTGGGCAGGGAGCCGCTGCGCTGCGCCACCATCTTGCCCTGCTTGAACACCATCAGGGTGGGGATGCTGCGGATGGCGTAGCGGGCCGCGATGGCTTGCTGCTGCTCGGTATCGACTTTGACAAAGCGAATATTTGGTTCAAGCTCACTGGCAACTTGTTGAAAAATGGGTGAAAATTGTATGCATGGTCCGCACCAGCTGGCCCAGAAGTCGACCACGACCGGAAGGTCGGATTGGATCAGGGTATCGAACTGTTGCTCGCGACCCGTGACGGGCGTGATGCCAAACAGCGGTGCCTTGCAGCGGCCACACTTCGCGTTTGAATCCAATTTTTCGTCAGGCAGGCGGTTCCTGGTGAAGCAATGACTACAATAGGTAGTGATAAATGACATAATTGATTCCTGTATGCATAAGCCCTGCAACATCTTTATTGCACTGACAGGGCCGAGTAACGGTAACATAGCAGTCAGTTATCTTTCACAGCCAGTGATCCGGTTTCGGCATTCTGTCGGCGGATACACGGCCATGACATGAGAATCGAGACGGGATGAATAATGTGACACGGGTCAATCGTGTTGTCCTGAGCCTGATCATCGTATCGCTGCTGGCATTCTCCGGTTATTGCTGGCAACTGCTCAGTCAGCAGCAGAAGGCCTCCGAACTCAGCGTGGCGGCGGAGTTGATCCTCAACCGGGTCAACACGGATACCGTCTATCTGCTGGGGCGGGAGAAGGCCAATGATGGCAATGTTCAGCAGCGTCTCAACCAGCTGTCGAGCAACCTCGACAGCTTCGTGCGCCAGGTGCGCAATGACCCCGACGCCGCTGAGAATCCCCACTCCCAATCCCTGCTGCACGACATCGACAGCTACCTGCTGGACTTGGCCAAACTCTACTCCATGGAGATGGCCATCGAGTACATAGAGCAGCCGTTTCAAAAACAGCTCAATGCCTTGCTGGCGACCCTGCCGGCCGATGCCCCCCTGGCCATCGACCTGACCGAGCTGGCGCAACTCAGCCACTACCTCAAGCGCAGCTGGGACAAGGGCGAGCAGAAGCAGCTGCAAAAACTGCAACAACGGCTCAAGACGGCCTATCCGTCACACCCCGAGGTGGCCGGTCTCGCCCAGTTGAGCGAAGACGTCAGCCACCAGGTGGTGGACTACCACGTGCTGCGCAACCAGGTCATCGACATGCATGAGCTCGATGGCTTGTCGGTCTGGAAGCAGAGCAAGATGGACCAGGCCTCCTCCCTCAAGAGCCGTTTCTATCTGATCGTGCTGGGGGGTGCCATGCTCTGTTTCGCACTGGTGGCCGTCACCCTGTGGCGTCGCAACCAGAAGCTGAGCGAGCTGTCGCGTCAGACCGGCTTGCTGGCCCAGGCGAAAAGCGATTTTCTGGCCAACATGAGCCACGAGATCCGCACCCCCATGAACGCCATCATAGGCTTCAGTTCGCTGGCGCTGCAGACCGAGCTGGATCAGCAGCAGCGGGATTACCTCAGCAAGATCAAGTCTTCGTCAGACACCCTGTTGCTGCTTATCAACGACATTCTGGATCTGACCAAGGTCGAGTCCGGCAAGCTGACCCTGGAAGAGATCGACTTTGATCTGAGCGAGCAGATAGATTCGCTCGCCGGCATGTTTGCCGATCTGGCCGAGCGCAAGCAGGTCGAGGTCATCATCAACAAGTCACCGGCCGTGCCCGACTTCCTGCGCGGCGATCCGCTGCGACTCGGTCAGGTGCTGGTCAATCTGGTCAACAACGCCATCAAGTTTACCGAGCGGGGAGAGGTGGAAGTGGCCATCACCCTGGTCAACCAGCACCCCATGCGGGTGCGTTTCAGCGTGCGGGATACCGGGATCGGCATCGCCGAGGAGAAACAGGCCCAGCTGTTCCAGCCCTTCACCCAGCTGGAGGCGGGCAACACCCGAAAATACGGGGGATCCGGCCTTGGTCTCAACATCTCCCAGCGTCTGGTCGAGCTGATGGGGGGGCGGATCACGGTACAGAGCAAGCCGGGCTCCGGCTCAGTGTTCCAGTTCGAGATCCCCATGACCAAGGCCGTCTATGGGGTGTCCGGTCGTCGGGTCTTCTTCGAGCATCAACCGCTCATTCTGGTGATGGATGACAATGAACTTGTGCTGGATCTGGCCAAGGACATTCTCGGCCGTGCCGGTGTCCGGGTGGTGGCGGTCAACAGCCTCTCCCGGGCTCGTCAGGTGCTGCGCGAGGAGGGCCAGAGCATACGGCTGGCCATTCTGGACTGGCGTATGGGGCAGGAGGATGGCCTGGATCTGGCCCTCGAGATGTACCAGCACAGCCAGTGGCGGCGCCTGCCCATACTGATGACCAGCGCCTGGGCCAAGGAGGGGCTGCACGGGCGCATGGAGAGCATGGGGCTGACCCACTTCCTGGCCAAACCCATGACGGAGAATGCCCTGCTGGCCAAGGTGGACGAGCTGCTCAATGGCAGCTCCCACGATCAGCAGATCCGCCAGGCAGAAGCCCAGGGGGATCAGCAACACTTCCGTGAGCTGTTGCAAGGCGTCCGGGTCTTGCTGGCGGAGGACAACCGGGTCAATCAGCAGCTCATCATCGAATACCTGCGCCGGGTGGATGCCGTGGTGACCGTGGTCGGCAACGGCCGCGAGGCAGTCGAGCGGGTCTCCGAGCAGCCGTTCGACGTGATCCTGATGGACTTGCAGATGCCGGTGCTCGACGGCCTGGATGCGACCCGCCAGATCCGCAAGATGGTGGACAAGCACGACGTCCCCATCATAGCGCTCACCGCCAGCGCCATGCCCGGTGATCGTGAGCGTTGTCTCGGGGTCGGCATGAATGGCTATGTCACCAAGCCGGTCAGCAAGCTGGATCTCTACAACAACCTGCTGCAGTGGGTGAAGAGTGCCAGCGGCGAATGCCGGGTACCGCTGGAGGTGAAACCGCCGGATCTGATGGGGGTGCTGGATCTGGAGGATGCCCTCAAACGGCTGGAGCAGGACAAGGAGGCGCTGCAGATCCTGTTCAAGCTGTTCATGTCCGAGCACAAGGATGACTTGTGGGAGATCCGCTCCGCCCTGCGCCGCCAGCAGCCCGACATCGCCTGCCGGTTGCTGCATACCCTGAAGGGGGTGTCGGCCAATATTTCAGCCTCCCGCCTGCAGATCATGGCGGGTGATCTGGAGTGGCGCCTGCGCCAGAATGAAGAGCTGACCGAGCCGGATCTGGAGCAATTGCAGCGTGTATTCAGTCTGACTCGGGATGAGGTGTCCCACTTCTTGCTGACCGGCGAGCAGCAGGAAACGCCATACAGCCCCTTTGCACAGCGAGATGATCGCTTATTGTGACGGGATAAATAGCAATTATTCTCAAGCCAGCCACTTCAGGCTATCATGACCCTCTCGTATCGCCCCCTTCTGGGGGCGATTGCATTGCGTTTCCCCGTGACGGGCGGCAGCTTCTGGCTGATCGCGACAAAGGATATCTACGTGAGCGTATTCTCAAGGCTGGGCTGGTTTTTCAAGGAGCAGTGGCGGCGTTATCTGGTCGCCATCTCGCTGCTGATGATGGTGGCCCTGTTGACCGTGATCCCGCCCAAGGTGGTGGGCTGGGTGGTGGATGGCATTGCCAAAGGCTCTCTCGACAACGACACCCTGATGGGCTATCTGGCGGGGTTGTTTGTGCTGGGTCTGCTCATCTATCTGTTGCGCTACGTGTGGCGGGTCATGCTGTTTGGCGCCTCTTACCGGCTGGCCTATGTGCTGCGCAATCGCCTGTTCAGCCACTTCACCCGCATGAGCCCCGATTTTTACCAGCGTCACCGTACCGGCGATCTGATGGCCCACGCCACCAACGACATCCAGGCGGTGGAGATGACGGCCGGGGAAGGGGTGTTGACCCTGGTGGACTCCATCATAGTCGGGGTGCTGGTGCTCTCCATCATGTGCAGCCAGTACTCCTGGCAGCTGACGCTGCTCTCCCTGCTGCCCCTGCCGGTGATGGCGTTCTTCATGAACCGTTTTGGCACCCAGATCTACAAGGAGTTCAAGGCGGCGCAGGGGGCTTTCTCCCGTCTCAACAACAAGACCCAGGAGGCGCTCTCCGGCGTGCGGGTGCTCAAGTCCTATGCGGTTGAATCCCTGGAGGACAAGGGCTTTGCCGAGCTGACCCGGCAGGCGGGGGCGTGCAACATGGCGGTGGCCCGCATCGATGCCAAGTTCGACCCCGTCATCTATCTCTGTATCGGTTGTTCCTACTTTCTCGCCGTTGCCGGTGGCAGCGTGCTGGTGGTGCGTGGCGAGCTGACCCTGGGGGAGCTCACCAGTTTCACCATGTATCTGGGCCAGCTCATCTGGCCCATGTTTGCCATCGCCTGGCTGTTCAACATCATAGAGCGGGGCAGCGCCGCCTACTCGCGCATCGAGAGCCTGCTGGCCGAGCGCAGCGACATCGAAGAACCGGCTGAGCCGGCGGTGTTTGTCTCCGCCTTCCCGCTCCAGGCCAAGGGGGTGAGCTACCAGCTGGAGCAGCGTACCTTGCTGCGCAATATCGATTTCACCCTGCACAGCGGCGGCATGCTGGGGGTAGTGGGCCGCACGGGGGCGGGCAAAAGTTCCTTGCTCAAGTTGCTGATGCGCCTCGCCAATCCCACGGCCGGCGAGCTCAGCATGGGCGCCGTGCCCATAGCGCAGCTGGCCCTTGGCGAGCTGCGTGGCCAGTTTGCCTATGTGCCGCAGGAGCCGTTTTTGTTCTCCACCACCATAGCCGCCAACATAGCCCTCGGCCGGCCAGACGCCAGTTCGGAGGAGATAGAGCAGGTGGCGCGCATTGCCTGTGTGCATGACGATATCAGCCGCTTCCCCAAGGGCTATGAGACCGAAGTGGGGGAGAAGGGGGTGACCCTCTCCGGCGGCCAGAAGCAGCGGCTCGCCATTGCCCGCGCCCTGCTGCTGGAGGGACCTATCCTGGTGCTGGACGATGCCCTGTCGGCGGTGGATGCCCATACCGAGCAGCAGATACTGCAGGCCCTCAAGACCCATAGACGGACGCTTATTCTGGTCAGCCACCGCATGACGGCGGTGGAGCAGGCCGACGAGATCCTGGTGCTGGAGCAGGGTCGCGTCAGCGAGCGGGGCCGTCACGGCGCCCTGATGGCTCACAACGGCTGGTACGCAGACATGGTTCGCTATCAGCGGCTGGAACAAGACGTGGAGGAGAGCCTGTGAGCATGATGATTAGACGAGTGGTTCCCCTCATCCCCAACCCTTCTCCCGCAAGGGGAGAAGGGAGCAAAAGCGCTGCACTGGAGGCAAGTCTGTGAATCCAACGATTAAACGCCTGCTCGCTTATTGCGCCCGTTACCCGCGCTGGCTGATCCAGGCCGGGATCTGCCTGCTGCTGGCCACAGGTGCCGAAGTGGCGGGCCCCCTGCTCATCAAGCTCTTCATCGATGACTACCTGGCGCCGCGCCAGCTGGTGTGGCCCGCCATCGCCGCCATCGCGGCCGGGTATCTCGGCCTGCAGGTGCTCTCGGCGGCGGGTTTCTACCTGCAATCCCTGCGCTTCAACCGCATTGCCCAGGCCGTGGTGCAGCGCTTGCGCGAGCAGGTGTTTGCCACCGCCATCCGGTTGCCGGCCCGTTACTTTGACCAGCATCGCTCGGGCTCGCTCATCTCCCGCATCACCAACGACACCGAGGCGATCATGAACCTCTACGTGCAGGTGATAGGCCTGCTGGTGCAAAAGGTGGTGCTGCTGTGCGGCATCCTCATCTCCATGGCGCTGCTGGATGTGCGGCTGATGCTGGTGTGCGCCTGCCTGTTGCCGGCAGTGGCGGCTGTGATGTGGCTCTATCAGAAACTGAGCGTGCCCGTGGTGCGGGCGACCCGCAGCCTGCTGTCCGAGATCAACAGCCGTCTCAACGAATCGCTGCAGGGGATGCCGGTGATCCAGGCCATGGTGCAGGAGCGCCACTTCGCCAATGCCTTTGCCGAGGTGAACCAGCAGCACTGGTCGGCGCGGCTCAAGAGCCTCAAGATCAACGGCATTCTGCTGCGCCCCCTCATCGACTTGTTCTACATGATGGTGCTGATCGGCTTGTTGGCCCTGTTTGCACGCGAGGGCTTGAGTGCAAGTGGCGCCATCCAGGTGGGGGTGCTCTATGCCTTCATCAGCTATCTGGGGCGCATGATAGAGCCGCTGATCGAGATGACCAACCAGCTCAACCAGTTGCAACAGGCCATGGTGGCCGGGGAGCGGGTATTTGCCCTGCTCGACGAGCCCCGCGAGAGCACGGAGGGCGAGAGCCAGTCTTTGCAGGGGCGGGTCAGCTTTGACAAGGTGAGCTTCTCCTACGATGGCCAGCAACAGGTGCTGCGCGAGGTGAGCTTTGCCGTGCACCCCGGCCAGATGCTGGCGCTGGTGGGCCACACCGGCAGTGGCAAGTCCACCATCATCAGCCTGCTGATGGGCTTCTACCCGCTGGATCAGGGCACCATTCGTTTCGATGATCACCCGATGGAGGGCCTGTCGCTCTCGGCGGTGCGGCGCAGCATAGGCCTGGTGCAGCAGGATCCCTTTATCTTCGTTGGGACTTTGGCGGAGAACCTGCGGCTCGGCCGTGACGGCATCGACGAGGCGCGCCTCTGGCAGGCGCTGACCGAGGTACAGCTGGCCGATTTCGTGCTGAGCCTGCCGGAGGGCCTGAGCACCCTGATGGAGGAGGGGGGCAAGAACCTCTCCGCCGGTCAACGTCAGCTGCTCTCCTTTGCCCGCGCTCTGGTAGGGGATCCGCGCATCCTCATTCTGGATGAGGCCACCGCCAGCGTGGATTCCCAGACCGAGCTGGCGCTCTCTCAGGCGCTCTCGGCGGCCCGCCGTGGCCGCACCACCATCGCCATTGCCCACCGGCTCTCGACCATAGTCGATGCCGACGAGATCCTGCTGCTCTCCCGTGGCCAGGTGAATGAGCGGGGCACTCATGGCGAGCTGATGGTGCAGGGAGGGCACTACGCCCAGCTGTTCGAGATGCAGAGCCAGGGGGCCTGGCTGGAAGAGAAGCGGGCCTGATCGAGAGGCCCGTCGTACAAAAAAGAGGGAGCCTTGAGGTTCCCTCTTTTTTTGTGTTGGCCGACAAGCAGCAGAAGCGTGATCGGCAACCTTGTAGAGCAGGGTGGTTGCGTGGCAACATGCTGTTTACATCAACTCATCGGATCAGTTCGCATATGGACTTGCAACGTTTCAAAGCCAATCTGGCGCTGCGGCTGTTTGCCTGGCGTTATATTCCCGTCATCGGCTTTTGTGCCCCCGTCATCGAACGGATGGACGCCAAGGCGCTGCGCATTCGCATTCCCCTTGGCTGGCGCACCCGCAACCACCTGGGCAGCATGTATTTTGGCGCATTGGCGACCGGCGCCGATCTGGTGGGCGGCCTGCTGGTGATGGAGAAGGGACGGACGAGGGGCAAGAAGGTGCACTTCGCCTTCAAGGATGTGCAGGGGGAGTTTCTGAAGCGGCCCGAGGGGGACGTGCAATTTGACTGCGCCGCCGGGGAGGAGATCGACGCCATGATAGACGAGTCGCTGGCGAGCGGTCAGCGCATCAATCGCCCCATCCAGGTGGTGGCCACCTGCCCGTCATTGAACGGGGATGAGGCGATGGCGCGCTTCGTGCTGACCCTGTCGATCAAGGCCAGCTGAATGCGAGAGGGCGCGTCGGCGCCCTTATTCAAGCAGGGATCAGAGGATCTCCGGGCTCACGCCCGCTTTCACCACGACTTTCATGCCATTGAAGTTGACCACCTGCTCGGCCACTGTGCTGGGTAGCGCTTGCGTGCTAGAGCGTCGGGATCAAAGGATCTCGGGGCTGATGCCTTCTTTCACCACCACCTTCATGCCGTTGAAGTTGACCACTTGCTCGGCGACTATCTTGCAGCGCTTGCGGGTCTCGACCTGACCGTCCACTTCCACCAGACCGTCGGCGACGAGCGCCTTGGCTGCGCCGCCACAATCGGCCCAACCCTGATGCTTGATAAGGTCACACAAGGCAACGAAGGGGTGGCCTTCGAGCAGAAACGTCTCCATGGGAAATCCTCTAGATGGATGAATGGCTGAAACAGCAGGGCGGTTATTCTAGGCAGTTCGGGCCGTCAATGAAAGGGCAAGGGTGCCTGTCTGCGGGCAATTGTGGTCGCAACTGAGCGTCTGGACCTCTTTCTGGACGTGCAGGCAGGGCTCAAGGCCAGCAACCGTAGCCGTCATCGCGGTGGAACATGAGGTTGCACCATAAAAGTCAGCCCGGCGGAGCCGGGCTGAAGGAGGGTCGGTGATCAGTGCTTAGCCAACCTTTACCACAGCCTCGCCAGTCACGGCGAGGGCCCCGGCCGCCGTCACTATGCGGGTGGCCAGGGTGATGATGGGCTTGTCGCTGCGCAGGGCGATGATCTCCACCTCGGCCGTCACCTCATCCCCCACAAACACCGGCTGCTTGAAGGAGAGGCTCTGCCCCAGGTAGACGGCGCCCTTGCCGGGCAACTGCTGGCCCAGCAGCCCCGAGAAGAGGCTGGCCAGCAACATGCCGTGCACTATGGGGCGCTCGAACGGCGTGGTGGCGGCAAAGGCAGGGTCCAGGTGCAGGGGATTGAAATCCTCCGACAAGCCGGCGAAGGCCTCGACCTCGGCCGCACCGAACCGTTTGGTCAGACTGGCTTTTTGCCCAATCTCAAAGGGGAGTGTGCTCATGCGGGCTCCTCCTCCGGGGTCTTGGCAAAGACAGGGTTGAGCCGCACCTTGACGTAGCCGCCAGGGGCTGCCTCCAGTCCCTCGCTCGGGATGCGGGCGGGCACGGGCGTGGCCTCTTCCTCTCGCGCCTGGATGAAGGCTGCCATCTGGGGCCACCAGGAGCCGCTCTGATGGGTGGCCTGCTCGAGCCAGGCGGCTGGCGTGTCACTGCTCGCATCGCTGTGCCAGAAGCCGTACTTGTTGGCCGCAGGCGGGTTGATGATGCCGGCGATGTGACCCGATTCCGCCAGGATGAAGCGCTGTTCGCCGCCAAACAGCTTCATGCCCTGCCAGGTGCCCTGCCAGAGGGCGATGTGATCGTCCATGGCCGAGACCAGCAGCACAGGGGTCTTCACCTTGGCGAGATCGATGCGGGTGTGACGGATCTTGAGCTCCCCCTTCACCAGCTGGTTCTCCAGATAGAGGCGACGCAGCAGGCTGTTGTGGGTCTTGCCTGCCACGTTGGTGCTGTCGCTGTTCCAGTGCAGCAGATCGAACGCCACCGGGCTCTGGCCCTTGAGGTAGCTGTCGATGTAGTAATTCCAGTAGAGGCTGTTTTCCCGCAGCAGGCTGAAGGAGACCGCCAGCTGGCGCCCGTCCATGATGCCCTTGGCTTCATTCTGGGCCTCCAGTGCCGCTATGATGGGCTCGTGGATGAAGATGCCGAGTTCCCCCGGCTGGGAGAAATCGAGCAGTGTGGTGAACAGGGTGGCGGAGCGAACCCGCTGCTTCTGGCGCCGCGCCGCCAGCCAGCCCATGGCCAAGGAGAGGGCTGTACCGCCGATGCAGTAACCTATGCCGTGCACCTCGCGTTCACCGGTGGCCGCTTCCACGCCGTCCAGCGCGGCGATCACCCCATCGACCACGTAGTCGTCGAGATCGATATCGGCCTGCTCTACACCTGGGTTGCGCCAGGAGATCATGAAGACCGTCTGGCCCTGGGCGACCAGCCAGGCGACCAGGGAGTTCTGGGGCCGCATGTCCATGATGTAGTACTTGTTGATGAAGGGCGGCACTATCAGCACCGGCGTCCTGGCCACGGTTTCCGTGGTCGGACTGTACTGGATCAGCTCGTAGAGCTCGGTGCGCTGCACCACCCGGCCCGGCGTCAGCGCCAGATCCCGCCCCAGTTCGAAGGCGGACTCGTCGGTCAGGCGGATGTTGAGCTGATCGGCGCTGCGCTCCAGATCCTCGGCCAGCAGGGCCAGTCCGCGCACCAGATTCTGGCCGTCGGATTCCAGGGTGAGTCTGAGCAGTTCGGGGTTGGTGGCCAGAAAATTGCTGGGCGCCATGGCGTTGAGGTATTGGCGGGTGAAAAATCGCAGCCGTTCCCGGCTCTTCTGGGGTACCCCTTCCAGCGCATCCACCGAGGCCAGCAGGTGCCTGGCGGTCAGCAGATAGGATTGCTTGAGGTAGTCATAAAGGGGCTGATCGCGCCAGGCGTCGTCCTTGAAGCGGCGATCGCTGCGCTCCGGCGTGATCACCGGCTCGCTCTCCTGGCCTGCGCTTTTGAGCAGGGTGTGCTGCATCAGCTTGAGCTGATCCTGCCACCAGTTCATCTGGGCATTGATCAGTTGCCAGGGTTGCTGGCTGCCCTGTTCCAGTACCTGGCCCAGATCGTCCAGATTGGTCTGCAGCAGCGCCTGCGCCGTGCGCTCCGTCTGTGCCTTGGCCATGTCCAGCAACTTGTCGTTATAGTGGGCCAGGGCCTCGAACAGCGGGCCGTAAGATGATTGGCTCATGTTCTCTCCTTCACCCACACCCGTGACAGGGCGAGCCTGTCGTGTCGGGTCATGGGGAGATGTGGCTGCCCTTAGCGGGCAGCCAGGGGGATATCAGGCCTTGCCCGTGCTCTTTTTGATGCCGTCGGCCGCCAGGGTATCCAGCTCTTCCTTGAACTGCAGACCCAGCGCATTGAGCTTCTGGATGTCATCCAGCATCTGGCGGGAGAGCTGGCTGGCGGTCTCCAGCTGCACTGTGCCAAGGGCCGCCAGGCTCTGGGCATCCTGCACCTTGCCGGCGGCCTGCAACTGGCTCAATCCCAGTTCGGCATAGGCATTGGCGGAGGCCAGCTGCAACCGGGTCAGCTGTTCGATGTTGCTGGCCAGCAGCTGGTTATAACGGGTGAGGGGGGCAGCAAAGCCTTGCATCTGCTCGGTAAAGGTCTTGATTACGTCCATATTCATCGCGTGTCTCCGTGGTTGGCAGAAGGGTATTGCAAAAGGCCGATGGGCCCATTCTTCGGTTACATCCGTTCGACTACATCCTTAAGTCGTCACGTGTCGTTTGCTCTGTTCAAACGCACGTTTAGGCATTGTGTTACCAAATGAGGCTTGATGTAAATAATATAAATGTTAATTTTTGCTTTAAGTTTGACTCTGGTCTGTCCAGTTTGTGCGAATGAATTCAGACGGGGGATGACGCAGCAGCGCCTGCCCGGCCTCGTTCCCGCACGCGAGTGCTGATAGGCTGGCCTCCCTCCCTGATTGTTAAGGAAAGCCCCGATGAAACCTGCCCACCTGCTGCTTGCCTGCGGCTCCCTTGCCCTGGGTGGTGTCGCCCATGCCAGTACACCCATCCAGGTCTCGCTGCCCGGCGTCAATCTGCCCGCTTCCCATCAGGTCGAAGGCGCCAGAGCCTCCTTTCTCTATGGCCGCACCGGTCAGGTGAAGGGAATAGATCTGCCCATCCTGGCCCTCTCCGACGTGGATCAGTTCAGCGGCCTGCAGCTTGGCGTCTTCCTCGGTGCCGGACGGGTGCGCCACCAGTTCAACGGGGTGGCCATCAACGCCGTCAACTGGCACGAGGGACAGGACAAGGGGATCAACCTTGGCTTCGTCAACCTGACCAACAATGTGCAGGGCCTGAACTGGGGCGCCGTCAACATCGCCAAGGGCAACGCCCTGGCCAACGTCGGCTTCGTCAACTATGCCGAGCGCACCACCTTCCAGCTGGGTTTCATCAACGCCACCAAGCATCTGGACGGGTTGCAGATAGGCCTTGCCAACTACGCCGAGAACGGCATTTTCCCCATACTGCCGCTGATCAATTTCAAGAAATCCTTCTAAGGCGCGCTCCCGGCCTTGCTTTAGGAGACGCAGCCATTACCCTGTGCTCCATTGATAGCGCGCAGAGGTGACACGGGCATGACAATGGAACACATGGACGCCATCGGTATCGGCTGGGATGTGAGAGGCTGGCAGGGCAATGCCCAGGCGGTGGCCGTGGTGGGCTGGCAGGCGCGCGAGCAGCGCCTGCACTGGTTTGGGGTATCGCCCCTGTTTCGGCTGAGTTCGCGGGTGGCGCCGGATCTGGATGCCCTGCTGCGCCCGGCATTGCAGGACGAGATGAACCTGCTGCAGGTGCTGGCTTGCCCGCAACTGGCGTTGGGCATCGATGCGCCGCTGGCATTTCCACGCGCCCTGGGCGATCTGCTGGCGGGGAGGGCAACCGAGTGCGTCGTGCCCCAGCGGGAGATAGACAACCCTTATGCCTATCGCGACTGCGAGCGCTGGCTGCACCGGCAATATGGCAAGAAGCCGCTCTCGGCCACCTTCGACCGGCTCGGCAACAACGCCACCCTGGCGCTCGCCATGCTGCCCCGGCTGGCGGATTTGCAACTGGTACCCAGACTGCAGCCAGAGGCCGATCGCGCCGTGCTGGAGGTCTATCCCGCCCTGGCCAAGGTGGGTGGCAAGGCGTCTGCGGTCAGGGCCGAGCTGCACCCCCATCTGCCGGCCGATGTGACGGCGGGCACGGATCGCTACGATGCCGCCATCTGCGCCCTGATGGCATTGCAATACGCTGCCAAAGGGAGTGTCTCCCTGCTGCCGGCACTGGTGCCGCCACCCGCCGAGATGGCTTTGGACGAGGGTTGGGTCTACCACTTCGCGCGCCCTTGAGCAGAAGGCGGATCTGATGGTTCCAGCGGATCTTGCCCTCTTCCCATTTTGCGCCCGCCATGCCTTGCTGGCGGGCGCTGATATCGACCGATTGCCCACCGGGCTCCCATTTTCTTCCCCTTCAGCACCTGCCTCGGCATGTGCTGATTTATTGTTCTCATATGCCATCAAACAAGAAGCTGAAACCACTTCATGAAGCAGGAGCCGCGACCCCTCATCCGATCAACACCTGGCAAGGCAGGAAAACGGCGGCAACTGTGGCCAAGGAGGCAGGTCTGGCAAATGGAGCTTAGATCGGCAGTTTTTAAGACCAAATACGGGTTTGTGCTGCACAAAAGTGGAAGTTCAATATCTTCATCCGATATATTGCGCCTTTCCCCTGACTCTTCTCTGCGGTGATGTCGATGAAACGCATTCTCTCTATCCAGTCCCACGTGGTGTTTGGCTGTGCCGGTAACAGCGCCGCCGTGTTTCCCATGCGCCGTCTCGGCATGGAGGTGTGGCCCGTCAACACGGTGCAGTTTTCCAACCACACCCAGTACGCGGCAGGCTGGCAGGGGATGGCGATGCCCGCCGGTCACATCAGCGCCCTGTGCAAGGGGCTGGGGGATATAGAAGTACTGGGCCGGTGTGACGCCGTGCTGAGCGGCTATCTGGGCTCGGCCGAGCAGGGGGACGAGATCCTGACCGTGGTGGCTGCGGTCAAGGCGGCCAATCCTGACGCCATCTATTTCTGTGATCCCGTCATGGGCCACCCGGAGAAGGGGTGCATAGTTGCCCCCGGGGTGACCCGGTTTCTCACCGAGCAGGCGTTGCCGGTGGCCGACATCATGGCCCCCAACCTGCTGGAGCTGGAAACACTGTGTGATACCCACCTGGCGGATCTGGCCCAGACCCGCGCCGCGGCGCATCAGTTGCTGGCCCGGGGAGTGAAGATGGTGCTGGTCAAGCATCTGGGTCGCGCCGCTCGCGAGCCGGGTCGTTTTGAGATGCTCTTGGCTACCCCGGATGGGGATTACCTGATCGCCCGTCCGCTCTACGAATTTGCCCGTCAGCCTGTGGGGGTGGGGGATCTCATCAGTGCCCTGATGCTGGCCAATCTGCAGGCGGGCTTTGATGCCGTGACGGCGTTTGAGCGCACCAATGCGGCTGTGGACACTGTGCTGCTGCACACCTGGCAGGCGCAGGCTTACGAGTTGCAGCTGATTTCGGCGCAGGGGGCATTTGCCGAGCCCGTGATCAGCGTGCGCGCCGAACGGCTGGCCTGATGCGGCCTCCCTGTGCGAGCAGGGTGTAGTGATCATCATAATTCTCCAGCCAGTGATCACGCCTGGGCCAGCTGGTCATGTCATTGCCAGGCCCTGCGGGGGATGGATGGTGACCCGCCGGCCCTGGCTGTTTGCTACGAGATCCCGGCGCCCTGTCTTGGTCCGGTCCCCTGGCACTGCGCCACCGCCTGATAGTGTTCCACCGTGGGGAAAGGGTCGTAGAAGTGATGCAGCAGCGCCTTCCATTGCTGGTACTGGACCGAGCCGCGAAAGCCCTGGGTGTGATCTTCGAGCCGCTGCCAGCTGACCAGCAACAGATAGCGGTGAGGATCGGTCAGCGAGTGCTGCAATTGGTGCCCGGCATAACCCGGCATGGCGCTGATGATGGCCTGGGCTTGGCCAAAGGCCTGCTCGAAGGCGGCAGCCTGGCCCGGAATGACCTGCAGATGAGCGACTTCCAATATCATGGTGACTCCTTGTCCTGAGAGGGGAAGAGGCATTCCAGCAGTTCGGGACGCAATAGACAAGGCCAGCCGCACGGCTGGCCTTGTCGTTGTTGATCAAGGGTGCGTTTTATCCATTGATCAATGGTGGGGATGGCGGGCCCGATAGCGCTCTGCCATGGCGTTGGCCGCGATCATGGCGCCGTAGACATCCTGCTCGTTCACGGCCATGGGCATGTTGCCCATGGTGTCGAGGGGATCGCAGGCAAGCGCTGCCACCTTGCGCCACTCGCTCTCGACAAAGCGGGTCAGCCCCATCTCCTGCAGCGTCATGGGCAGACCGGCGACATGGATGATGCGCATCACCTCGTCGAGCTCGGCCTGGGGGGCGCGCTCCAGTACCAGCTGGGTCAGCAGGCCGAATACCACCTTCTCTCCGTGCTGGGCCCTGTGCAGGTCGGGCACCACAGACATGCCGTTGTTGACCGCATGGGCCGCCGCCAGACCGCCGGCCTCGGCGCCGACCCCGCTCAGGTAGATGGTGGCCTCGATGATCTGCTCCAGCGCCGGTGTGGTGACGTGATGGCGCACCGCATCCATCGCCATCTCGATGTTCTCCCCCAGCAGCTCATAGCAGAGCCGGGCCAGACCCAGTCCGGTGCGGGAGGGGCGCTTGCCCACCAGATTGATGCCATCGGCACGATAGCAGGCGCGGGCCTCGAAATAGGTGGCCAGCGCATCCCCCACGCCGGCGGCGAAGAAGCGGGCGGGGGCTGCGGCTATGATGGCGGTGTCGGCGATCACCACGTCCGGGTTCTGGGGCAGGAACAGATAGCGCTCGAACTCGCCCGCCTGATTGTAAATGACCGCCAGCGCGGTACAGGGGGCATCGGTGGAGGCTATGGTGGGGAACAGTACCACGGGGCGGCGCAGGTAGAAGGCGACCGCCTTGGCCACGTCCAGGGTCTTGCCGCCGCCGATCCCGACGATCACGTTGGCACCCTGCTGTTCGGCGATATCCAGAAGGCGGCGGATCTCGATGTCGGTACACTCGTAGTTGAACTTCTCGACCGCCCCCTTCAGGCCCGCTTGCAGCAGGCCGGCCAGCGCCTCTTCACGCACCCGCTCCAGGATGAACTCGTCGCTGACGAGCAGGGCGTTGTCGCCAAAATCTTTCACATGATCATGGAGTTGGGGCAGAAGGTCGTGGCCGATGATGAACTTTTTGGGGGAGGTGACGGTACGAGGCAGGATAGGCATGCAGGATTCCTCAAGGCAGTGAGTGGCACCCGGTTGGTATGCAAACGGGTCTTCCTGCCACACCATACGCCTGGTCCGCCATCAGGTGAAGGGAGAGTGGGGTTCATCCCTCGATTAAATTAATCAAATAACCTGTTGGATGGTTTGTCTGGGGTAAAGAGATGCGGGCTGCGAGGTGCCGATGGCCAGCCTGCGCCCGCTATGGAAGCCGGGCGCAAGGCCATCTTTGCAGGGGAAACTCAGAGCTGCTTGTAGAAGAAGAGGGTAGCCGCCAGGGTGCCGTCGGCACTGCGGGCAAAGTCCGGGATCTGGCCTGCCTCCTGATAGCCCAGCTGGCGATAGAGGCTGGATGCCACGTCGCCGACCCGGGTATCGAGCACCAGCAGGGTACGCCCGGCGTCACTGGCCCCCTGCTCCATGGCCACCATCAGGGCGCGGCCGACCCCCTTGCCACGAGCGTGACTGTGTACCATCAGTTTCTCCACCTCGGCCCGGTGGCGGCCGTTGGCCTTGGTACAGAGCGCCAGTTGCAGGGCGCCGACCAGCTGATGCTGCTCGAAGGCGACCCAGAGCCGGCGGTTGCCTGCCGCCAGCTCCGTCTCTATCCCTTGCCAGTATCCCAGCCCCTGCTCTTCCGTCAGCGGCGGCAGAAATCCCACGGAGGCGCCGCTGGCCACGCTGTCTTGCAGCAGGGTGATGAGCGCAGGCTTGATGCCCAGGGTGGTATCAACCTCAACTATGTCCATCGAGAGTCCTTGTCAAACGTGGTCACGACAGCGGCATGCACCGCTGTGCGGCAAACAGCGATAAGGTATCCGTGTTTTGCCACATGACGGGTTAGCCTCGCCGTTTCTGGCGCCGATTTCAAGCCGAAGGCTCCCGTTGGTTGCGCCGGATCACGCTTGCACCGCTGCGCTATGCCTCAGCGGATGAGACGCTGCTCTGCCAGCCAGGCAAACAGCAGGCGGGAAACGGGGGAGATCTCGGCCAGATGGCGGCTGTCCAGCCAGCGCAGCTCGGCGATCTCGGCCGAGGCAACGGGCGTACCGCTGGCCTCGCCGGTGTAACAGCGCAAGCGGACCTGCACGCCTTCGGGTTTGCCATCGGCCTGGGCGCTGAATTCGCAGGCAAGGCGCAAGGTGTCGGCTTGCAGGGTCACGCTCAGCTCTTCCTCGATTTCCCGAACCAAGGCCGCTTCATCGCTCTCTCCTGCCTCACGTTTGCCACCGGGGATGTAGTAGATGGCCTTGCCGTGGGAGCGGGCACAGAGCAGTTGCTGATCCTGGAAGGTCAGCCAGGCGAGTTTGTCGATCATGGTTGTGTCCCGGTGGTGAAAATGGTCAGTAGAGAGCCTTTACGTATTTTTCAGTCGGTTCCGGCAGTAGATCTTGCGGATGATCGCCACCAAACGTAGCCCATTTGCTTGCTCCCTTGAATGAGCTATTGGCTATGCTCTTCTTGCTCAGGGTGTCGTATATAACTACCTGAATTTCAATCACATCTGGTTTTCCAGACCATTCTGTTGCCCGTTCCTCCCAATGTAGAATGACGGGTTTCACATAATATCTGAACTGAGTCGGTTCAATGGTGTTCAGGCAAGGGTCTCCATGACAACGGGTCGTGATCTCGACTCTGTGAGCCTTCTTGGAAAATGCCGCATAGATTGCCTGGGCCGTCATTTGCCCCGAATTCTGATACTGCGTAGTTTCATATGACCCATCTTGGGGTTGAGAAATGAGTACCCCCTGACTGGCATCGAGTTTATTGGTCATCGTTTGTACATCGGCTTGTTGATAGGTCGAGCTACAGCCGACAGCAAGCAAGGAGAAAAGGGCACTGAGATAGGGCTTCAAAATACATTCCTTTGTTTAATGAGTTGTTTTTTGATTTTTAGATAAAAGCGTGATTTTTATACCAGAGGTAAAGATGTAACTTATTGATTAAGCTCACATAATTTTTTATATGATCGATATTCTCGCTGCTTCAAGCCCAGCTTTATCGCCAGATGCTCCAACTCGGTTCTGTATTCCTCCAACCGATCTTCATCGTCGGTCATGATGGCCAGCTCGGCAAAATCACCGATCCCCTCGAGATGATCCCGGGTGACATGGAAGGGGCCGACAAAGTAGATGCTGCGCCGCTTGCTGATGGCCAGTACCTGCCGGTAGCCCAGGGTGCGTAACATGCTGGCCGCCTTGTCGGCGTCCGTGATATTGACGGCCTCGCAGCGATCGGCTTCGGGTCCCTTCACTATCCAGAGCTGGATGCCGGAAGGCTGCATGGTGCGGAGCACCAGGCTCTTGCCCTCTGCGGCCAGGCTATGTTCTGGCGTGTCGAAGTAGCTATCCTGTTCCTGGTTGTCTTCCAGCATCACCTCGGGGTTGAGGGCGGCGAGGGCGGTGGTGAAGGCATCGACATCGCTCAGCCGGTACTTGAACTCGACCTCGAAGCGGCCCTGAAAGTGTTGTGATGACATCGGCAGGCATCCTTGAGTGTGCTGTTTTGCATGGCAGGCAGCCTAGCAAAGTTGACCGGCAGGCCCAAGGGGCAGCCGTGCACTCTGTGGAAACGATCTGTTTCTCGCTGCATTCGCTCTCAGTGCATCCTCTCCCTGTGCTCAGGTTGATCAGCTGGGTGCATTTATTCTTGATCTATGACCTTGTTTGCGTGAGGCAAGGGGGCCGTCAACTGGCCGTGAGCCTCTGCCCACAGACGCGCCGGCGGATGCCGAAAAGTTCGGGCTGGCGCACAGGATGGGGCGCCCGGGCTGGGCGGGGGCGGGTCCCTGTGGTTTAATCCTTGCCACTTTCGCGGTAGCGGATCCCGTCTGGTGGATCGGCTGCCCCCGCTTTGGCAAGATGCAGGTGATCAGATGCAAGTGACAGCAGAGAGCAAATTTATCGGACTCGGGGTGGCGGGCAACTTCGCCGGTCATCTGGAGCAGGCGGGAGAGGCCTCGGATTTCGTGGCTGTGGTGGTGCGTGACACCAACGCCCCCAAGGCGCTGTTCCCCTTCTATGTGCCGAGTCATCCGGGCCAGCTCGGTGTCTTCCCCCTGAGCGAGAAGGCGATCTTCCTGCCAGAGGCGGCGGTCAGCGGTGACGAGAAGGTGCAGATCGAGCCGGAAGTGGCACTCTGGTGCGAGCTGGAATACGCAGGCACCCAGGTGGTGGCCATCCATCCCCGCGCCTTTGGGGCCTACAACGACTGTTCCATCCGTCGTCCCAATGCCAAGAAGATCAGCGAGAAGAAGAACTGGGGGGAAGAGAGCAAGGGGCTGGCGGCCACTCTGCTGCCACTGTCTCATTTTGCAGCCGGCTGTGAGCTCGATGACTATCGCATCGCCTGTTACCTGGAGCGTGACGGCGAGCTGCATGCTTACGGGGTAGACAGCGCCGCCGTCGATTACAGCTATTTTCATCGACAACTGCTGGACTGGGCCATCGACAAGTTCAACCATCAGCAGGACGAGGGCCCGGCGGAGCATATCCAGGGGCTGCTGGCCCAGGCTGGCTACCCGTCCCATGCGCTCATCAGCATAGGGGCCACCCGTTATACCCATTTTGGCGAGACCCACTTCCTCAAGCCCGGTGATACGTCCTGCGTGCTGGTCTATCCGGCCAGCCGCTATAGCGACAGTGACATCCGCGAAGCCATTCGCACCCGCCAGTTCGGGCCGGATCTGTCTGTCCTGCTGCAGGCGGTCAAGACCCGCTGATGCCACCCCGGCTTCCCCTGCACCCGCGGGGGAAGCCGGGTCCTCCCGCCACTCGGCTCCCTCCTGCTGCGCTTACATAACGCGATGATTTGCTTTAACATTCAGCCTGTTTAACGGGGGGTGATAGAGGCGCATCATGGTGGAACTCAAAACGATCGGACTGTTTCTGATCACGGCGGTGGCCGAAATCGTCGGCTGTTATCTGCCCTATCTCTGGCTGACACAGGGCCGGAGCATCTGGCTGCTGCTGCCCGCGGGCTTGAGTCTGGTGCTGTTTGCCTGGCTGTTGTCACTGCATCCTACCACCGCCGGTCGCGTCTATGCCGCCTATGGTGGCGTCTATATCTTCGTGGCCATCCTCTGGCTCTGGTTGGTGGATGGCATCAGGCCCACGCTGTGGGATCTGGTGGGTTCGCTGGTGGCCCTGCTCGGCATGGCCATCATCATGTTTGCGCCAAGGCCCGCTTAGGGCTCGTGGGGGAAGCCGTGTCGGCAATCAGATCAGGAGGAGTGCCATGGTGGTGATCAGAGCGTGCAATGAACAAGATATAGCCGGTTTGCTGACCCTTTATCGGGAGCTGAGGCCCCATGATCCGCCGCTGGTTGAAGCCGAGGCGGCTCTTGCCGCCTTGCTGGCCCAATCCCATGTGCGGCTTATCGTCGCCGAGGTGGAGGGGCAGCTTGCCGCCACCTGCCAGCTGGGGGTGATCCCCACGCTCACCAATGGTGGCCGGCCCTTTGGCATCATAGAGCACGTGATCACGGCGGCCCGCTTTCGGCGCCAGGGGCTGAGCCAGCAAGTGCTCGAGCAGGCGCTGGCTCTCGCCTGGCAGCAGGATTGCTACAAGGTGATGCTGTTGTCGGGGGAAGGGCGCGAGGCGGCCCACCGCCTGTATGAAAAACTGGGTTTCAAGGCCGGCATCGAGAAGGGATTCGTCATCAAGCAAGCGGATGCCAAAGGCACAGCCGAGCCTCTTTGATGAGACTATCCACTCCAGCCAACAAGAGTCAGAGCATGAAGATTGAACAAGCAAAGACGCAGGATTATCCGACCCTGATCGCCCTCTGGGAAGCCTCGGTGCGCGCCACTCACCACTTTCTGCCAGAAGCTGAGATAGATGTCCTCAAGCCGCTGATCCTGGAGCACTATTTCGCCGCCGTCGATCTGGTCTGTGGCAGGGATGAGGCCGCTGGCATCGTCGGCTTTTGCGGGGTACACGATGGCAATATCGAGATGCTGTTTATCGCCCCCGAGGCGAGGGGCTGCGGTGTTGGCCGCCAGCTGGTGGCCCATGCCATCAGCCGCCAAGGAGCGACCCGGGTGGACGTCAACGAGCAGAATGGGCAGGCGCTTGGCTTCTACCAGCGCATGGGCTTCGTCGTGACGGGGCGCTCGCCGCTGGATGGCCAGGGCAAACCCTATCCACTGCTGCATATGGTGCTGGCGGGTGTCGAAACGGTGTGATCTATCCCGCCAATAAAAAAACCGCCGAAAGGCGGTTTTTTGTTTTTCAGTGCGGGCAGCTCACGGCTGGCCTTACTCCTCGTTGGAGTTGTCCTGATAGCTGTCGCGCTGGGCCCGGGGCAGGCGGCGCATAGGGGTGAGCCCTGCGTCCACGCCACCGCGATCCTTCTGGCGCGCCGGCGCCGGTTGCTTGCTGCCATCGGCTTTGGGCTTGCCGGCTCCCGGCTTGCCTTTGCCCTTGGCGGGCGCCTTGGCATTGTGCTTGGCGTTGGCATGGCCGCGATCCCGCGGCGGGTTTTGTACCGGCTTGCTGCCTGGCAGGGTCTGGCGAGTCGGTTTGCCGCTCGGCTCGTAGCCTGCCTGGATCTCGCTCGGTATGCTGAGGCCGATCAGGGCCTCGATGGCCTTGAGCTGATCCTGTTCATCCTGGCTGACCAGGGAGATGGCTTCGCCTCCACGACCGGCACGGCCGGTACGGCCGATGCGGTGGATATAATCCTCGGCCACCTGGGGCAGCTCGAAGTTGATCACATGGGGCAGTTGATCGATATCGAGACCACGGGCGGCGATGTCGGTGGCGACCAGCACCCGTACCTTGCCTTCCCGAAAATCCGCCAGCGCCCGGTTGCGGGCACCTTGGCTCTTGTCACCGTGGATGGCGACGGTATTGAGGCCGTCTTTTTCCATCTGCTGGGCGAGGCGGTCGGCGATCTGCTTGGTGCGCACGAACACCAGCACCCGTTGCCAGTTATTGCGGCCGATCATGTGGGAGAGCAGCTCGCGCTTGCGCTCGCGGTCGACCTTGATGATGCGCTGATTGACCTGCTCGGCCGTGCTGTTGCTCGGGCTCACCTCGATCAGGGTCGGGCTCTTCAGCAGATCGTCGGCCAGCTCCTTGATCTCGTTGGAGAAGGTGGCAGAGAACAGCAGGGTTTGCCGCTCTTCCGGCAGCGCCTTCATGATGCGGCGAATGTCGGTGATGAAGCCCATGTCCAGCATGCGATCCGCCTCATCCAGCACCAGCACTTCCAGCTCGGTCAGGGTGAGGGCGCGCTGGGTCAGCAGATCCAGCAGCCGGCCCGGGGTCGCGACCAAGATGTCGACGCCGAGCTTGATGGCGTCCAGGTTGGGCTTGATGCTGACGCCGCCGTAGGCGATCAGGGTGCGAAACGGCAGGTGATGGGCGTACTTGATGATGCTTTCGCCCACCTGGGCGGCCAGTTCACGGGTCGGGGTCAACACCAGGGCGCGTACCTGACGACGGCCACCACGGCCATGGTTGGCCAGCAGACGGTGCAACATGGGCAGGGTGAAACCGGCCGTTTTGCCTGTGCCTGTCTGGGCGCCGCCCAGCACATCCTGACCTGCCAGCACGGCCGGAATGGCTTGCTGCTGGATGGGGGTTGGCTGTTCGTAACCCAATTCCTTGACGGCCCGCAGAATATGCGGTGACAGACCCAGTTCGTTAAATGACATGTTCGAGAGAGACTCCTGAGGTGAGCCTTGGGCTCAACGCGTGACAGACATGCGCTGACGCCTGCTCTGCCACAACATAAGGTGCGGCGGGCCACCTTGGCAGCCAGCCACAACATAGAAAAGATAATGGGGGCGTAATATAGCAGATGTGCGACCTGCACGCAGCAGCCGTGTCACTTGCCCGGGCCGGGGGGCGGGTCTGGTTCCCTGGCGAGGCTCAGAGCAGGGCGCTTATCTCGTCCAGCAGGCTCTCTGGCTTGGTTTGGGGGGCGAAGCGATCCACCACCTCGCCGTCACGGTTGATGAGGAACTTGGTGAAGTTCCATTTGACGTTTTCCAGCCCCAGCAGCCCGGGTTTTTGCTGTTTCAGCCAGCGATAGAAGGGGTGGGCGTGCTCGCCGTTGACCTCGCACTTGGCCATGATGGGGAAGCTCACCGGGTAATCCAGCGAGCAGAAGCGGGCTATCTCGTCCGCATCCCCCGGCTCCTGATGGCCGAATTGATCGCAGGGAAAGCCGAGGATCACCAGCCCTTTGGGCCCCAGTTGCTGGTAGAGCGCCTCCAGCCCCGTGTATTGGGGGGTAAAACCGCAGCGGCTGGCCACGTTGACAACCAGGATGACCTGGCCTTGCAGGGCGGTGAGCGAGAGTTCGGAACCATCTAGGTGTTGCAGGGTGAGGTCGGGCAAAGGCATGGTGCACTCCTGGGAGGATGGGGCCCATTCAGGGCGGTTATCATGCACGTTAACGGGCCAGGGCGTCGGGGGCAAGTGGCAGGTGCCCCGTTTGCGCCATGGCTCTCGTGTGGCATGTTCCCATCCTTTTGGGGAGCCGGATCACAGGGTGACCAGGTCGGTACGATAAAGGGCGCCTTCTGTGGCGGAATAGCGTATTGATGGTGGGACTTCTCAGGAGAAGCAATCTGGTTTGTGCCCAGGCCGGGAAGTCGCTAAAAAGCGCCCTCTCTCCACTTATTGTGAGTCACTCTTGGACTATCAAGCCGTCATGGATGCCATTTACACCCGGGGATGGGTGATAGTGGATGATTTTTTAACCGCTGCCGAGGTGGATGAGCTGAAAGCCTGCCTGCCAGGGGAGTGGCAACCGGCCGGGATCGGACGCGCCGCGCTGCATCAGGGCAACCCCGACATTCGCCGTGATCAGATCCACTGGCTGGAGCCCGATCTTGGCGCGCCTGTGGCAGCCTATCTGGCCCGCATGGAATCCCTGCGCCTCGCCGCCAACCGCCTGCTGATGCTGGGGCTGTTCGATTACGAGGCCCACTTTGCCCGCTATCGCAGCGGGGACTTCTATGCCACCCACCGCGATGCCTTCGCCGGTCGCTCCAACCGCCGTCTCACCTCTGTCTTCTATCTCAACAACGACTGGCAACCGGAGGCGGGCGGTGTGCTCAGGGTCTACGACAACGACGAGCAGTTGCTGATGGATGTCTCTCCCAAAGGGGGGCGGCTGGTATTGTTCCTGTCGGAGGAATTTCCCCACGAGGTGCTGCCCGCCAATCGGGAGCGTTACAGCATAGCCGGCTGGTTTCGGGTCAATGGCAACGGCGTGGGACGGCTGGATCCGCCCCGCTGACGCCTTTTTGTCCAATTTTTGACACAGGCAGGAATTTTTCAGGCTGTTGTCGGCGGATGGGGCTCCCATCGGCTGACAAGGCTTGATTTCCCTTGCTACACTGGCCCGCACTTGGCTTCGTCCGGTTTTTCAGTACGGTTGGATTATCAGATGGTCATGACGAGGCCGCTTTTCCCAAGGGATCACATCTAATGAAGAACATGCATGTCTTGCTGCTGTGCGGCGGCGGTGGCTCAGAACACGAAGTCTCTCTGCGCAGCGCCAATTTCCTCGAGCAACAACTCGGTTTCCTGCCTGGCGTCGAGGTGACCCGGGTCGAGATGTTCGCCGATCGCTGGCTCTCTGCCGACGGTCGCGAGTGCAAGCTGGGGCTGGACAAGCTGCTCTCGTTTGACAGCGTGGCCCGTCCGGTGGACTACGTGGTGCCCTGCATTCACGGCTACCCGGGTGAGACCGGCGATCTGCAATCCTTCCTCGAGCTGGCGGGCCTGCCTTATCTCGGTTGTGATGCCGAGGCGAGCAAGATCTGCTTCAACAAGATCAGCACCAAGCTGTGGCTCTCCGCCATCGGCATTCCCAACACCCCCTATCTGTTCCTGACCGAACAGAACGACGCCGCCCTGACCGAGGCAAAAGCCGCCCTGGCCAAGTGGGGCAAGGTCTTCATCAAGGCCGCCTCCCAGGGCTCCTCCGTGGGCTGCTACTCCGCCAGCAACGAAGCCGACCTGGTGCAGGGCATCAAGGATGCCTTCGGTTACTCCGAGCAGGTGTTGATCGAAAAAGCGGTCAAGCCCCGCGAGCTGGAAGTGGCTGTCTACCAGTACGGTGACGAGCTGATTGCCACTTATCCTGGCGAGATCTGCGTGCCGCAGGACAAGTTCTACACCTATGAAGAGAAGTACAGCAGCGCCAGCCACACGGCGACCAGCCTCAAGGCCGAAGGCCTGACCCAGGCGCAGGCCGATGCGATCCACGAGTATGCCCTCAAGGCGTTCCGTCAGCTCAAACTGACCCACCTGTCGCGCATCGACTTCTTCCTGACCGAGGAGGGCGAGATCCTGCTGAACGAGATCAATACCTTCCCCGGCATGACCTCCATCTCCATGTTCCCGAAACTGCTGGAGCATCACGGCCACAGCTTTGCCCGCTACCTCGAGCAGATCCTGCGCAAGCCCGCCTGACGGTTTGCCGAAAACAACAGAGGGGCCCGCGGGCCCCTCTGTTGTTTTTGCGATTGGCGATGTCACATGGATTCAGGGGTGAACAGCCAGATATGCGCCCCTTGTGGATCTGCAATCAGGGCCATGCGCCCGACCCCCGGGATATTCATGGCAGGCACCACCAGGGTGCCGCCGTGCTGATTGACCCTGAGTACCCTGGCATCCACGTCATCCACTGCGATATAGGTTGCCCAGTGGGGCGGTACGCCGGCCATCTCGGGATTGCCCCGGGTGGCCTGCACGCCGGCGATTGGCCTGCCATTGGCAACCAGCATGGGGTAGTTGCCGCCTTCCATCGCCATGGTCTGGCTCTCCCAGCCGAGCACCTCAGTGTAGAAACGGATCCCGGCCTCGGCGTCGGGGAGATAGAGCTCGTGCCAGGTGAAGGTAGTGCCTTCGGCCAGGGCGTGCTCGCGGGCAATGTCTTGTTCTGCCATCGTCGTCCTCCTGTGTCCCATGCGTGGGTGCATGGGTTGACGACCAAGTATAGAGAGGCGTGGTGCCCCGGCTTGCCCCGGATGGGGGGCCTTGCTGCGCGGCGGACGGCTCGTTACAATCTGCCCCCTTTTTTCCCGCAACGTGCACCGCCAGAGCCGCGCCCCATGAAGCCAATCCCAGATCACGCCGTCAATCGCCTGCGCGTATGGCGCAAGAGCATCTCCACCCGTCCTTTTCTCGCCCGTGGTGGCACAGTGCCACGCTGCGAGGCGTGCCAACTGCGCCGCGACTGGTGCGCCTGCGAATGGCGCCCCGAGCTCAAGGCCGAGGCCGGCTTCTGCCTGCTGATGTATGACAGCGAGCCGATGAAGCCTTCCAACACGGGCCGCCTGATCGCCGACGTCTTGCCTGATACCACCTGGGCCTTCCTCTGGAAGCGCACCCAGCCCCATCCCGAGTTGTTGGCACTGCTGGCCGATCCTGCCTGGCAGCCCTATGTGGTCTTTCCCGCCTGCGAGAAAAACCCTGCACGCGTGACCGAACGGGTCACGCTCGCCCCCGGCAAGAAGCCGCTCTTCATCCTGCTGGACGGCACCTGGCCCGAGGCGCGCAAGATGTTCAACATGAGCCCTTATCTGGATGGCTTCCCCGTGCTGGCGGTCAAGCCGGATGCGCTCTCCACCTACGGTATGCGGGTCGCCAACTGCGACGAGCACCTCTGCACCGCCGAGGTGGCGGCCTGCGTGCTGGAGGTGGCTGGCGAGCTGCAGGCAGGCCAGGCGTTGCAGCTCTGGTTCAATCTGTTCAGTTGCCGCTACATGGCCGGTCGCGTAAGCCGGGCGCCCGGTGAGGATGAAGTGCAACTGCAACAGGCGCTGGCGGCGATAAAGGAAGACATACTCGCTGAGGCGTTGGCCGATAGCGCCGCCTAATGGGGGTAAGGGACTGACGAGGAGAGATCAACAAAACTGATGAAAATCAGGAATCAATTGGCTGCCATCGTTTCGTTAGCCTCATGAGCGAGAGCCCGCTAGGATAGCGACCAGCTTGACTCATTCAGGTTCCCGGCGCGGGTGCGGCGGGCACCACAATCACACGAGGTCTATGGATGGAATTGGAACTGTACACGCTTGTCGCCCTGTTCGGGGTGGCGCTCATCGCCGGCTTTATCGACGCCATCGCCGGCGGCGGCGGCCTCCTGACGGTGCCGGCCCTGCTGGCTACCGGCATGCCGCCGGCCCTGGTGCTCGGCACCAACAAGCTGCAGAGCAGTTTTGGCTCCTTCTCCGCCACCTGGTTCTATGCCCGCAAGGGGCTGCTGGAGTGGGACATGATCTGGCCCGCGGTGATCTGCACCTTCATCGGGGCGGCCATCGGCACCCTGGCGGTGCAGACCATAGATGCCGCCATTCTGGAGCGGCTGCTGCCCTTCCTGCTGATGGCGTTTGCCTGCTACTTCTTTTTCTCCCCCAGGGTGAGCGATGCCGAGAGCCAGCGCCGCCTCACTCCCATGCTGTTTGCGCTGCTGGTGGGCGGCGGGGTGGGTTTTTATGACGGTTTCTTCGGGCCGGGCACGGGGTCGTTCTTTGCCATCGGCTTTGTGGCGCTGGCGGGCTTTGGCATGGCGCGGGCCACGGCCCACACCAAGTTGCTCAACTTGACCTCCAACATCGCCTCCCTGCTGTTCTTCGCCCTCGGTGGCAAGGTGGTGTGGAGCGTCGGCTTCTGCATGGCGCTGGGCCAGTTTATCGGCGCTCGTGCCGGCTCCAAGCTGGTGTTGAAGAAAGGGGTCAAGCTCATCAAGCCGCTGCTGGTGACCGTCTCCCTGCTGATGTCCGCCAAGCTGGTGTGGAGCCAGTATCCCGAGCTGTTTGCCTGGGTCGGCTAGGTGATGTCGCCTGCTGATGTCTGTTGCAGCATTCTGGTGTGGAGCCAGTATCCCGAGCTGTTTGCCTGGGTCGGCTAGGTGATGTCACCTGCTGATGTCTGTTGCAGCATTCTGGTGTGGAGCCAGTATCCCGAGCTGTTTGCCTGGGTCGGCTAGGTGATGTCACCTGCTGATGTCTGTTGCAGCATTCTGGCCTGGAGCCAGTATCCCGAGCTGTTTGCCTGGCTGGTATAACGGCCGCTTCGTGGCATGAGCCAGCCAACAGGGCCCGATCCGCTGGATCGGGCCCTGTTGCTTGGTGGCGCTCACACGGTCAGCGGGCGGAAATGGGCCTGCAGGGCCTGCACCAGATGGGCAATCCGTGCGCGCTTGAGGCTGTTGGGTCGGTAGACCAGGTGCAGCGGGCGGGCGAGCCCGGGCAAGGGACGCGCCTTCTCTCCCTGTTCCCCCACCAGCGCCAGCAGGCCGGCCGGCAGTAACACGGGCCCTATGCCCGCCTTGGCCAGTTCGATCAATGCCAGATAGGAGTCCAGCTCCATGGCGGGCACCATGCCCAATTGCGCCAGGGGGTCACGCAGGTAGCGGTTGGAGGGATTATCCAGATCCATGGTCAGGATCTTGCGCCTGTGCCCCTGCTCGAACGGCCGCTGATCTGCCGGCAGCCCCTCATCCTGATCGTTTCCCACCAGATAGAAGGGCTCCTCCAGCAACAGCTCGGCTCCCAGGCCATGGCCGGGAGGCAGGCGTCCGGCACAGATGCCGAGCAGGGCGTCGCCACTGCGCACCCGCGCCAGGATCACCGGGGTGTGATGGGTGGAGAGGGCAATATGAGGATCGCGGCCGAGGTAGTCGTGCATGAAGCGGGCGAGATAGCCTGCCAGCAGGGTTTCGGAGCAGGCGACGGGCAGGGGAGTCAGATCGGTGAGGGTCTGGCTGTCGGCCAGCACCCCCTTCATCTCGGCGAGGCTCGGGGCCACCCGGTCGAGCAACTCCTGTGCCTGCGGGGTGAGCCGGATCTGGCGGCCATCCGGCTCTATCAGCTTCTTGCCGAGGCGCTGCTCCAGCTGGGCAATGCGCTTGCTCACCGCCGACTGGCTGATGTAGAGGCGACTGGCCACCTTGGCCATGGTGCCCTCGCTTGCCAGCAGACTGAGTGTCTCCAGCCCTTCCAGTAACATCCTGCCCCCTAGTGTTGCCATCACGCAGATCGAATGGCGCTACCTTAGGGGCTGACGGCCTCAGGAGCAAGTGTCGTTTGCTGCCTTGGCTGGCCGCCAGCGCCACTCCCGCACGGGCGGGGCGAAGATCACCAGGTTGCCGAGCAGGCTGATCACCACCCCCACCACAGAGACAGTCTGCCAGACGAATCCCTCATACAGGGTGGAGAGGCTGAGGGCCACCAGGGGAAACAGCACAGTGGCGTAGGAGGCCTTGCTGGCACCAATCCGGCCCACCAGCGTGAGGTAGGCGGTGAAGGCGATGACAGAGCCGAACAGGGCGAGATAAACCATGGCCGCCAGATAGTGACCGTCGGTCGGTATGGTCAGGGACTGGCCGAGCAGGGTAACCCAGCCCAGCAACAGCACAACCCCGTACACCATGCCCCAGGGCACCAGTTGCAGCACGTGGTAGCCATGACGCTGGCCGCGGGCCGAGACCAGGTTGCCCAGCGAGAAGCAGAGGGTGCCGCCACAGGCCAGCAGCAGCCCCTTCCAGCCGTTTGCACCCAGTTGCGCATCCGCCAGCACGGGCCAGAACAGCAACAGGGTGCCAAGCAGTCCCAGCAAGGATCCTTGCAGCCAGCGCAGGTTGGGGCGTTTGCCCTCGAACAGCCAGAGATTGAGACCGTTGAAGATGCTGGCACTGGCGAAGATCACCGCCGACAGGCCACTCGGGATATAGAGGGTGGCGTGGTAGAAGCAGAGGAAGTTGGTGGAAAAGAGCAGGGCGCCGAGCAGGGCCGCGTAGCGCTGGCCCGCCCAGGGCAGACGCGGGAAACGGCCGCTGACGGTGAGCAGGGCAAACAGCGCCAGCGCCGCCAGCAGGAAGCGATAGAGCACTGAGACCTCGATGGGAATGGGGCCGAGCTGCCAAGCGATGGCGATCCAGGTGCTGCCCCAGATAAGGACGGTGGCAAGGTAGAGCAGTAGGTTCATGAGGGATCCTGTGGTGTGAAGAGGGCATGAGGATCAGCATGGCGCGGGCCGGCGCGACTGGCTTGCACCATCTTGCGGTTTTTTCCGCAGGGCCGCAGCGTTTGGTCCGGCGGCGCGGTAAGATGGCCATCAGGCATGAAGAGCGGGGCATAAAGGGTGCAGCAGATGAGAGGGGCAGGGGTATTCGATGCACTGGTCAGCACGGGGGCGCGGCTGGAAGATTCCTGCTGGCTGGAGCCCGGCCTTGGGGTGGCCAGCTGGCGCAACCGCTACGATCAGACCCGCTACCACAAGCCGGGCCACCACACCCTGAGCGTCTATCTGCAGGGGGGCGAGCAGACCGAGCGCCTCGATGGCCCCGGCGGTCATGGCGGCACCGGCAAGGTGTGCATCATGCCGGATCACCACAGATCTGAATGGCTGGTGCGCGAAGAGTTCCGCTTCTTCCACCTCTATTTTACTCCGGCCCACCTCACCCGCATCGCCGAACAGGCCTGCGACAAGGAGGGGCGCCATCTGCTGCTGGAAGACAAGACCTTCATCGACGACCCGCAGGCGGCGGCACTGGTGCAGGCCCAGCTGATGAAGCTGGAGTGGCAGCACGGCGTCGATCGCATGGCGCTCTCCCACGGCGCCTGGATGCTGATGCTGCACGCCTATCGCCACCACACCCGGGAGGCGCCGAGCCTGCCCGAGGTGCGTGGCGGCCTGGCACCCGGGGTGATCCGGCGGGTGCAGGAGTACCTGCTGGCCCATCTGGCCGAGCCCGTCACCCTGGCCCAGCTGGCGCAGGAGGCGGGTCTGAGCGAATACCACTTCGCCCGCATGTTCGGCCAGAGTCTGGGGTGTCCGCCCCATCGCTACCTGCAGGGGCTGCGCCTCAAACGGGCCAAGCAGCTGCTGGCGGGCCCCGAGCCCCTGGCCAGCATCGCCATCTTGTGCGGATTCTCTTCCCAGGCCCACTTTGGCAACCGTTTTCGCGAGGCATTTGGCCTCACGCCGGGCCAGTGGCGCGCGCAATTGTCATCCTATCGTCACAGATAACGCTGAGACTCTGGGTAAAACAGGTGTACCATCTACCACTTACCCATTGAAAGGAATGCCCATTGAATTATCGCAAACGTCAGACCCGTACCCGCCACCTGTGGTTCAGCCACTGGAATGCCCCCCAAGATCGCACCTGTATTCCCACCCCTCCCGAACCCGTAGTGCCTCACAGTTCCCGCTGAAAATCGACACGACCCGATAGGATTTTTCCGGCAACTTTGCCACTATTGCGCCATCAGGATGGACTGGATATGGCCGCATGTTTCTGGAACGCATTGAAGTCAAAGGTTTTCGCGGGATAAATCGCCTCTCGCTCGGGCTGGATAACACCACGGTTCTCATCGGTGAGAACGCCTGGGGCAAGTCCAGTCTGCTGCGCGCCCTCTGGTGCCTGTTGGGGCAGGATGCCGAACCCTATCAGTTCGAGGCCGACGATTTTCACCAGCCGGAAGACCCCGAACTCGCACCCGCCCGCAATCTGCAACTGGTGCTCACCTTCAGTGAGCACAGACCCCAGATGTGCCTGCACTCCCATCGTCTGGCCCGGCTGGGCGCCTCCTGGGTCAAGCACAAAGACAAATTCCACCGCATCCACTATCGCGCCAGCGCCGAGCTGGAGGCCGACGGCTCCGTGACCACCACCCATGACTTTCTCGACGGCATCGGCAAGAGCCTGCCCATCGACAATGCCCATGAACTGGTCTGCCTGCTGATCACCATGAACCCGGTATTCCGGCTGCGGGATGCCCGCACCGCCCGCAGCGGGGTGGAGGTGCTTAAGTGGAGCGATCTGTCGCAGAACCGGCTGAGCCAGCTGGCCAACAAGCTGATCGACGAGCCCCAGCGCATCGGCGAGCCCGAGCTCAAAGAGGCATTGCAGGCGGTGCGCCAGCTGATGGATCACTACTTCAATGCCCTTGCCCCCATCAAGAACAAGCCCCGCAGCCAGCGGGACATAGTCAATCGCCCCATGACGCTGCGCAACCCCGGCAATCTGCAGGCACTGCTGCGCAATGCCGACAACCGGGCGCTGCAGCTGGCGATGGCGGGCATGGCAGCCACCCTGCTCAACGCCCGTGGCAACCGCGAGCTGGAGCAGGGCGCGCGCCCCATCATGATCCTGGAAGATCCCGAGAGTCGTCTGCACCCCACCATGCTGGCTCTGGCCTGGGGCCTGCTCGAACAATTGCCTGGCCAGAAATTGCTCACCACCAACTCGGGAGACTTGCTCTCCTCCCTGCCCCTGAATCAGGTGCGCCGTCTGGTGCGTCGCCAGCAGGACATCGTCTGCCATCAGCTCGGTGGCGAGCGTTACAGCAGCGATGACTTGCGCAAGATTGCCTTTCACGTGCGCATCAACCGCCCCATGTCGATGTTTGCCCGCTGCTGGTTGCTGGTGGAGGGGGAGACGGAGATCTGGCTGCTCTCCGAGCTGGCCCAGATCTGCGGTTACAGCCTGCGGGCGGAAGGGGTGCGTATCATAGAGTTCGCCCAGTGCGGCCAGTCGCCCCTCATCAAGGTGGCGCGCGACTTTGGCATAGAGTGGCATCTGCTCACCGATGGCGACGAGGCGGGGATCAAATACGCCACCTCGGCCCGGGCGTTGCTCAAGGGGGAGCGGGAGCGGGATCGGTTGACCCAGCTGCCGGCGGCGGACATAGAGCACTACCTCTATCACAATGGCTTCGAGGCGGTGTTCAGGCGCGAGGCCGGCGTCGGTGGCCGCTCGACCCTCAATGCCGGGCGCATCATCAACAAGGCGATTCATCACCGCAGCAAGCCGGGCATGGCGCTGGCGGTGGTGGAGGAGGCGGAGCGCCTCGGCGGTGAGCACATTCCGCCTGTGATCCGCCAGATGTTTGCCAAGGTGGTGGCGCTGGCGCGCGGTCAGGGCTGATCCGCCCGTCTGCACCCTGACGCAGGAGAATGCAGGCCAGGGGAATCGCCCCTGTTGTCCCGGCAGGCTGACGGGGCGCCGGCCACCCACTCCCTCGCCGGTGGCAGGGATTGGGGTTGGGAGTCGGTTTGGGTATACTCGGCCCCTTCTTGGCGCCCCATAGGCGCATCCCGAATCCTTGCTGCTGGAGGCGTCATGTTCGTCCAACTCCCTTTTTGGCTCTTTCCCCTGACCGGATTGATGGCGCTGGGGGCGCTCATCGCCCTCGGCCTGGTATTGTGGCGCGGTGACATCTGCCCGGGCCAGCGCTCGCGGATCACGGCCCAGCTCTTCTCCATCTGGGTGATCACCGGCCTCTCCCTGATGCTGGCGGTGGAGGCCAGGGTGGCGAGCTGGTTGATCTGGAGCGGGGGGGCCGCCCTGATCCTGGGGATAGTGCTGTCGCTGGCCCAGTCCCGGCTGGAGGGCAAGCGGGCCATCCCGTCCACCCTGCTCTGGTTGCCTGCCATGCCGCTGCTGGTCTATGGCGTCGGCTTGCTGCAAATCCAGGGCTGGCTGAGCGGCCTGCTGCAGATGACCTTGCTGGGGGCGGCCTTCGCGCACCTGATGCTGCTGCGGGCGCGTCACCGCCTGCAGGCCTTCAATCTGTTGCTGCCGGTGGCCGGGCTGGTGGCTGCCATCCTGAGCCTGCTCTGGCTGGCGGTGCTGGTGGGCTGGCAGGGCAGTGGCGCTGAGCTGGATGCCCTGATCCCCGGCGTGCTGACCCAGGCCAGCTTGCTGATTGCGGCCCTGCTGCTCTGGTTCAGCCCCATCTATCAACAGCGGGAGACGGCGCCCGTGGTGGTCTCCACCGCCCTGTGCGGCCTCATCATCGCCCAGATAGCGGCGACCAGCGTGCTGCACCAGCTGGCCTGATCGACTGGCGTCATGAAAAAGCCCACCCCGGTTGCCCGGGGTGGGCTTTTTGCTGGCCGCAACCCGGGCCTAGTAGAAGTCGTCGGCCCCGCAGATAAAGAGGCAGCTGCTGCGTGGCTGGGCCAGGTATTCCCGGGTCAGCCCCTCCAGCGGCATGCCGAAGGTACAGATGTCATGGGGTGAGGGCAGGGCGGTATCCAGGATCCGGCGCCAGTAGCCGCCGACCCCCTTGGGCGGGCTTGGCAGGTTGAAGGTGAGCGGCTCCCAGTAGGCGTTGAACAGCACATAGAGCGCCAGTTTGGTTTCGCTGGAGAGCGCCGACATGGCGATGGCGTGGGAGTGGGGGCTGAAGTCCGGCTGGGCGGCATTGACCCCGTGCCAGCAGATCTCGCTGTGACGCAGGATCTCGGTCAGCGACAGCGGCATGCTCTCCTGCTCGGGTCGCTGGAACAGGTGCTTGCGATACTGGATCAGCTCCTTCATGAAGCGGAACATCTCCTGCCCCATGACGCTGGGCTGCCAGTTCATCCAGCAGGTCTCGTTGTCCTGGCAGTAGCCGTTGTTGTTGCCGTGCTGGGTGCGCAGCACCTCGTCCCCCATCAGCAGCATGGGAGATCCCACCGACAGCAGGGTCGCCACCATCATGTTCTTGGCCTGACGCACCCGCAGGGCATTGATCTGGGGATCCTCGGTCGGCCCCTCCTGGCCATGGTTCCAGCTGAAGTTGTGATCGCAGCCGTCCCGGTTCTCTTCACCGTTGGCCTCGTTGTGCTTGTGATCATGGCTGGCCCAGTCCCACAGGGTGAAGCCGTCGTGGCAGGTGACGAAGTTGATGCTCTTCTCCGGATCGGCGTGGTGATAGTGGTAGATGTCCGGGCTGCCGCACAGTCGCTCCACGAAGGTGGCGACTGCGTTGTCATCCCCGCGCAGGAAGTGGCGCACATCGTCCCTGAACTGGCCGTTCCATTCACGCCAGCGCGCGCCGGCCAGGCTGCCCACCTGATAGAGGCCCCCGGCATCCCAGGCCTCGGCGATGAGCTTGATGTCGGCGATGCGGGGATCCGTGTCTATGGTGCGCAGGGTCGGTGCATTGGCCTGGGGCATGCCGGACTCGTCCCGCGACAAGATGGCGGCCAGATCGAATCGAAAGCCGTCCACGTGCATCTCCTGGCGCCAGAAGTGGAGGCTGTCCATGATCATGCGCAGCACCACCGGATGGGCGCCGTTGAAGGTGTTGCCGCAGCCCGAGTAGTTGGTGTCCTTCTGGTTGCTGTCGAGTATGTAGTAGGCCTCGTTGTCTATGCCGCGAAACGAGAAGGTGGGGCCATCATCGCCCCCCTCGGCGGTGTGGTTGTAAACCACGTCCAGGATCACCTCGATATTGGCCCTGTGCAGCGCCTTGACCATGTCGCGAAACTCGGTGAGCGGATCGGGGCCGCTGGCATATTGGGCGTGGGGGGCAAAAAACGACATGGGGCTGTAACCCCAGTAGTTGGAGAGCCCCTTGGGGGCATCCTGGGGATCGAACTGGAACACCGGCAGCAGCTCGACGGCGGTGACGCCGAGGGATTGCAGATAGGGGATCTTGTCGATGAGGCCAAGATAGGTGCCGCGCAGGGCGGGATCCACCCCTGAGCTCGGCGACTTGGTAAATCCCCCCAGATGCAGCTCGTAGATCACCGAGCGGGAGAGGGAGTGGGCGGGCAGCTTGTCCCCTTCCCAGTCGTAGTCGCGGGTATCCACCACCCGGTTCTTGGCACACACAGCCAGATTGCTGCCGGGACGGGCCGCGGCCCAGCGATCGTAAGTCGGCCCCAGCTCAATGCTGCGACCATAGGGATCCAGCAGCACCTTGTCCGCATCGAAGCGGGTGCCGTAGTAGGGACGCCAGGGGCCCTGAATGCGATAGGCGTAGCGCTGACCCAGTGGCAGGCCTTCTATATGGATGTGCCAGTAGTAAGCGGTGCGGTTGAGACGGGGTGACAAAGGGATCACTTCAGGGGCGGTATCGTCGGCACTGGCGAACAGCAGCAGTTCGACCCGACTGGCCAGGCGGGCCCAGATGGCAAAGTTGACGCCGTCGTGCTCGGGTGTGGCCCCCAATTGACGGCAATGACCGGCGGATATGCGCATGATAAACCTACCCAAAACGAGGAGTGACAATCCAATTCAGTGTAGTGCGCCAAGCTGGCCCCAAACCTGCTTGTCTGAAAAAACAGCGCCCTGTTGCAAATTCCTTCACTTTGTGCCGCTTTAACCTACGAATGAAGTTTTTTTAGGATATTTACTTGCAATCTGAGCGCTGGCGCCTATTATTGGCGACCTCAGACGCGGGGTGGAGCAGCTCGGTAGCTCGTCGGGCTCATAACCCGAAGGTCGTCGGTTCAAATCCGGCCCCCGCAACCATCTGAGTTTCCGAGTCGACAACGCCAATTAAGGCATTGAAGATAAAGAGAATTCGAACTGGCTACTGCTCGGCCACTTCGGAAAAAATACGGACGCGGGGTGGAGCAGCTCGGTAGCTCGTCGGGCTCATAACCCGAAGGTCGTCAGTTCAAATCTGGCCCCCGCAACCA
>NZ_JBLNHP010000007.1:0-103573 GCF_047780465.1 Aeromonas sp. A04
ACCACCGAAGTGCTTGGCCAGCACGTTGGTGATGGCGGCGGTCAGGGTGGTTTTACCGTGGTCAACGTGGCCGATGGTACCCACGTTAACGTGCGGTTTATTACGCTCAAATTTTTCTTTAGACATGATCGTCCCTCTAAACTAACGCTGAGTACGCGGTGGCAAGCTAACCACAGAACAGTTTATATGATGGATTTGAATCTGGTGGGGAAGAGAGGTTGGTGCTGACAGCCAGGTTCGATTGCCGAACTCACCCGAAGGTGTGACTCTTGGTATCGCCTGAGCCGTATCAGCATCTTGGAGCGGGCAGCGGGAATCGAACCCGCATCATCAGCTTGGAAGGCTGAGGTAATAGCCATTATACGATGCCCGCATTTCTCTAACCCAAAGAACTCAAACCGCAGAGAAATATGGTGGAGGGAGAAGGATTCGAACCTTCGAAGGCAGAGCCGTCAGATTTACAGTCTGATCCCTTTGGCCGCTCGGGAACCCCTCCAGTGCATAAATGCCACAACGGTAATTCTGCTTGCACCCGTTGTTTTGTCGCTTTTGCCGGGCAAATAGGCGACAGACATCCAAGCGTCGCGCATTTTATTGTAAGGATTTTGGGGATGCAACCATTGCGCCTTGCAAAATGTGCATTATTGCCGGGAAGCATGCAAAAAAGGACTCACTCTCTCCTCGAATCCGCCGCGTCTCTTGTCGCTCCCCACCCCTTGGTGTATGGTCGCCCTGCCCAAGAAACAGTGATGACACCATGACGACAGAGCATAACCCCTATCTGCAATTCACCCGCGAACAATGGGCGTTATTGCGCGATGCTGTCCCCCTGACCCTGACCGAACACGATCTGCAGACCCTGCGCGGGATCAACGAGAAGGTGTCATTGCAGGAGGTGGAAGAGATCTATCTGCCCCTCTCCCGCCTGCTCAATCTCTACGTCAAGGCCAAGCAGCGCCGCAGCCGGGTGCTGGAGCAGTTCCTCGGCCAGTCGCGCGGCAAGGGCACCTACATCATCAGCATCGCCGGCAGCGTGGCGGGGGGAAAGAGCACCACGGCCCGCATCATGCAGGCGCTGCTGGAGCGCTGGCCCGAACACCCAAGAGTGGAGCTGGTCACCACGGATGGCTTCCTCTATCCCAACAAGGTGCTGGAAGAGCGCGGCCTGATGCGTCGCAAGGGCTTCCCGGAATCCTACGACATCCGTCATCTGGTGGAGTTTGTCGCCAACATCCGGGCCGGCCACGAGAAGGTCGAGGCCCCCGTCTACTCCCACCTCATCTACGACATCATTCCTGATGAGAAGAAGGTGGTAGAGCAGCCTGACATATTGATCCTGGAAGGGCTCAATGTGCTGCAAAGCGGCATGGATTACCCGCAGGAACCCCATCGCGTCTTCGTGTCGGATTTTGTCGACTTCTCCATTTATGTGGATGCCGAGGCCGAGTTGCTGCGTACCTGGTATGTCGAGCGCTTCCTCAAGTTTCGCAGCGGCGCCTTCTCGGATCCCGACTCCTACTTCCATCACTACGCCAAACTGGCGGAGAGTGAAGCCAGCAAGATTGCCAACACCATATGGCAAGATATCAACTATCTGAATCTGCAGGAAAACATCCTGCCGACCCGGGAACGGGCCAACCTGATCCTGACCAAGGGCCACGAGCACGCCATCGAGCAGATCAAGCTGCGCAAGTGATGGCCGAGGCACACAGTACCTGAACGAAGAGGGGGCCCGCAGGCCCCCTCTTTCATTGCTGTCGCTGTGACAAGGGCTCAGTCGCCCCGGCGCAGGGAGATTTCACCCCCCAGATAGAATCTTGTCCCTTCACCTGTCTCCAGGCGCAGGGCGCCGCGATCGTCTATGCCGCGAGCCACCCCGCGGATCTCCTGCTCCCCCATCAGGAGCCGCACCGGCCGGCCGGCGAAGTGATCGAGCCGGTTCCAGTCGTCGACAAAGCTGGCCAGGCCGCTCTGCTCGAAGGTGACCATGGCCTGTTGCAGGTGCTCGAGCATGCGGGCGGCCAGCAGATTGCGATCCACCAGTTCCGGCTGTATGTGGCGCAGCTCGGACCAGGCCTGATCGATCCGTTCCCCCTCCCGGGCCGGCATCGCCAGATTGAGGCCGACCCCGATCACCAGGTTGCAGCTGGCACCGGCGCTGCCGCTCATCTCCACCAGAATGCCCGCCAGCTTGCGGCCCTGATAATAGAGGTCATTCGGCCACTTCAGCTCGACCCCCGGATAACCGAGCGACTCCAGCGCCTGCACCACGGCCACACCGACCGCCAGACTCAGGCCCATGGCCGCCGCCATGCCCTGCTCGAGCCGCCAGTACATGCTGAGGATCAGCTGGCAGCCGAAGGGAGAGACCCAGGGCTTGCCACGGCGACCGCGCCCCGCTGTCTGGCACTCGGCCAGACAGCTCTCGCCGGACTGCAGCTGGTTAACCCGCTCCAGCAGGTACTGGTTGGTGGAGTCGATCACCGGGAAGCAGTGCACCGGCGCCATGGGGGCCATCGCCTGCAACTGCACCTGATCGTACAGCGCCATGGGCACCGCCAGCCGATAGCCCTTGCCGGTCAGGCTGAACAAGTCCAGCCCCAGCTCCTTGAGCGCGGCCATGTGCTTGCTCACGGCCGCACGGCTGATGCCGAGCTGCTCGCCGAGCTGTTCGCCTGAGTGGAACTGGCCATCGCTGAGCAGGGTGATCAGCGTCTGTCTGGTGGGAGTCAGCGTCATGCCAGTACCTCATCGAGCCAAGTCTCACCGGTCAGGCCCATGAAGCGCACCTCGTGCTCCAGCACCACTCCGAATTTCTGCTCCACACTGTCGCGCACATGGGCCGCCAGGGCGATGAGCTCCATGGCGCTGGCGCCCCCCAGGTTGACCAGCACCAGCGCCTGCTCCTGATGGACGGCGGCGCGGCCGATGGCAAAGCCCTTGAGGCCGCACTGATCGATGAGCCAGCCCGCGGCCAGCTTGGCCTGCCCCTCCCCGGCCGGGTAGCAGGGCATGTGCGGATATTGCTGCTTGAGCGTGTCGGCCAGCGCCCTCGTCACCACTGGGTTTTTGAAGAAGCTACCTGCGTTGCCGAGCACGGCGGGATCCGGCAGCTTGGCACGACGGGTGGCGCAGACGGTATCGAAGATGGCCTGCGCGGTGGGCGCGTCCCCGAGCGCCGCCAGCGGACCGTAACCCAGCACCGGCGTCCAGACCTTGGGCAGGCGCAGGCTGACGGCAGTGATGAAATGGGAATCCTGATACTCATGCTTGAAGATGCTGTCGCGGTAGCCGAAGTGACAATCGGCGGCATCGATGCGCTCCAGCTGGCCACTCTGCCAGTTGAACGCCTCGACATAGGCACAGAAGCTGGCCAGCTCGACACCGTAGGCGCCTATGTTCTGCACAGGCGCGGCACCAACCGTGCCCGGGATCAGCGCCAGGTTCTCCAGGCCGTACCAGCCCTGTTGCAGGGCGTGGCACACCAGCTGATGCCACTCTTCCCCGGCCGCCACGTGCAGCAGCCAGTGTTCCCCCTCATCCTGCAGCTGGATGCCCTTCAAGCGGTTGAGCACAACCAGCCCGGCAAAATCATTGCAAAACAGCACATTGCTGCCGCCACCCAACACCAGGCGAGGCAGGTCGGTCAGTTCAGGCTTGGTCACGAGTTGCTGCAGGTCGTCGACCTGTGCCACCTCCGCCAGCCAGAGGCAATGGGCATCGAGGGCGAGGGTGTTGAGCGTCAACAAGGAGGCGTGAGGGGTGAGTTTCATCTGCGTGTCCCGACAATGGCGAGCGGGCAGTCTACCTTATATTCCCGCCGGACGAAAAATCCGGCCCTCTTTTCGGACTCGATCCGCTGGAGTAGAGTATGCGGCTCCGACTCTTGAGGAAGTACTCATGAACAACCAATTTGCCGTCATCGGCCTGGGACTGTTTGGCAGCGCCCTGTGCGAAGAGCTGCAACGGCAGGATGCCGAGGTGCTGGCGATTGATATCGACGAGAGCAAGACTCGCCAGATCGCCACCCTGTGCAACCATGTCGTCGTCGCCGATGCGACCGATGAGTCCACGGTGGCCGAACTGGGGCTGGCCAATTTCGACATCGTCTTCGTCGCCATAGGTGACAACCTCGAGACCAGCATACTCACCACGCTCGTGCTGAAGGAGGCCGGGGTGAAGAAGGTCTGGGTCAAGGCACGCGACAAGTTCCACGCCAAGATCCTGCAAAAGGTCGGCGCAGACAAGGTGATCAACCCCGAGTGGGACATGGGTCGCCGGGTCGCCCAGAGCATGCTGGACAACCGGCTGTTCGACTATCTGGAGCTGGGTCACGACATGGTGCTGACCGAGTTCGTCATAGGTCTGCCGCAAAACGGCCGCACCCTGGCCGAGTTGCACCTGCTGCAACAGACCGAGCTGCAACTGCTGGCCATCAAGCGTGGCCAGGTGCTGCACAACGTGCTGACCGGCAAGATGGAGCTGCAACTGGGTGACATCCTGATCCTGGCTGGCAACAAGCATGCCATCGACCACTGGCTGGAAACCTTATGACACGCTGGCGTAGCAGCTACGCCTTCGCCCTGCACCGGGACGATGAGTCCCGCTGGAGCGAGGCCAAGCTGATCCTGGGCAGTTTCCTGATCATACTGCTGGTCGGCACCCTGTTCCTGGTGCAACCCTCCAGCCACAAGGGTGAGGTCACCTTCGTCAACGCCCTGTTCACCGCCACCTCGGCCATCAGCGTGACCGGCCTCGGGGTGGTGGATACCGGCACTGCCTTCACCCTGCAGGGGCAGATCTTCCTGCTGATGCTGATGGAAATTGGCGGCCTGGGCCAGATGACGATGACGCTGCTGCTGATCGCCATGTTCAGCAAACGGGTCGGCCTGCGCCAGCAGGTACTGGCCAAGGAGGCGCTGGGCCAGGAGGGCTCGGTCAACATCATCCAGCTGGTGAAGCGCATAGTGCTGTTCGCCTTCATCGCCCAGCTGATCGGCACCGGCCTGATGGCGATACGCTGGGTACCCGAGATGGGCTGGGGGCGCGGCCTCTATGTCAGCTTCTTCCACGCGGTATCGGCCTTCAACAACGCCGGTTTCTCGCTGTTTGCCAACAATCTCATGGACTACAGAGACGACCCCGTCATCAGCCTGACCATAGCCGCGCTGATCATCCTGGGGGGGATTGGCTTCACCGTCATCGTCGATCTGGTACGCAACCGCCGCTGGCGCAAGCTGAAGCTGCACAGCAAGCTGATGCTGATCATGACGCCGGCCCTGCTGCTGCTGGGTACCCTGATGTTCTGGCTGCTGGAGCACAACAACCCGGGCACCCTCGGCAAGGCCTCCTTCGGGGGCCAGTGGCTGGCGGCCTTCTTCCAGTCCACCAGTGCGCGGACCGCGGGTTTCAACTCCATCGACATAGGTCAGATGGTACCCGCCTCCCTGCTGTTCATGATGATGCTGATGTTTATCGGTGCCGGTGCCACCTCTACCGGTGGCGGCATCAAGGTGAGCACCTTTGCGGTGGTGCTGCTGGCCACCAAGGCCTTCCTGACCAAGCGCCCCCACGTCACCGCCTTCGGCCGGACCCTGTCGCCCCAGATAGTGACCCGATCGCTCGCCATCATCATAGTCAGCACCATGGTGCTGATGCTGGCCATGTTCCTGCTGATGATCACCGAGCAGCAATCCTTCGACAAGATCATGTTCGAGACCATATCGGCGTTTGCCACCGTGGGCCTCTCCACCGGCATCACCGCCGGCCTGAGCGAACCGGGCAAGCTCATTCTGGTGCTGGTGATGATCTGCGGCCGTCTCGGCCCGCTGACCCTGGCCTTCATGCTGGCGCGCCCGAGCGAAACCCGCATCAAGTACCCGGAAGAGGGTGTCTATACGGGCTGAGTACGCTGCCATAAAGAGAAAGGGGCCCATCGTGGCCCCTTGCTCTTTCCCGGCATTAACGCCCGGTGCAACGGCTCAGGCCACCTTGGCCTTGGCCGGCCGTTTGCCCGCACTCTTGCGAGCCGTGCCAGCCGTCCCCGCGCTGCTCTTGCGGCGGGTGAAGCGCTGCTTGCTGGCACCCGGCGCCGCCTTGGGCAGGGCGCTGAAGCTGGCGCCAGAATCCTGCCTTGCCCCCTCGATCAAGCCGTTCAACTGCTCCGTCAGCGGCCCCATGAATTGCTGGTAGCTGGCGTGCCGTTCGGCAATCTGGCCCAGGCTCTGCTCCCACAGGGCCGTCATGTCAGGCGTGGTGGCGGTGGCAGGCAATGCCAGGATCAGCGCCCGTCCGGTGGGGGTGCCCTTGATGCTCTTGCCCTGGCGCACCAGAAAACGGCGCTTGAACAGCAGGTCTATGATGCCGGCCCGGGTCGCCTCTGTGCCAAGGCCATCGGTCTCGCGCAGTGTCTTGCGGATCTCGGGGTCCTGCACGTAGCGGGCTATGCCGGTCATGGCGGCCAGCAGGGTGGCATCGGTGAACGACTTGGGTGCCTGGGTCATCTTCTCCAGCAGCTCGCCCCGCTCGCACAGCAGTTGCTCCCCCTCTTTCAGGGAGGGCAGGGTACCGGCCTTCTCTTCGTCGTCATCTTCTTCCACCCCCATTAGGGCCTTCCAGCCCGCCTTGAGGATCCGCCGCGCCTTGGCCTGGAACAGGCCGCCCGCAATGCGCAGCAGCACCTTGCTGTCGTTGTACTCGAACGGCGGGTAGAACTGCAGCAGGTATTGGCGCGCCACCAGACCGTATATTTTGGCCTCATCGCCGCTGAGGCTGGCCTCGTTGCCGCGCTTCTCGGTGGGGATGATGGCGTGGTGGGCATCCACCTTGCTGTCGTTCCACGCCTTGCTGCGGATCTTGCCGTCCGCCTCGCTCACCGCCCTGGCCAGCGCCGGCGCGGTCGCGGCTATGGCCTCCCGCACCTGGGCGGCCCGGTTGAAGTGATCGCTCGGCAGGTGGCGACTGTCGGATCTCGGGTAGGTGATGAGCTTGTGGCGCTCGTAGAGCCCCTGACACACATCCAGCACCCGCTTGGCATCCATGCCAAAGCGTTTGGCGGCATCGATCTGCAGGCTGGAGAGGTTGTAGGGCAGCGGCGCCGCCTGTTTGCGGGCCTGCTCCTCGACCTCTTCCACCACGGCTGGTTGGCCATTGATGCGACTGACCACCTTCTCGGCCAGTGCCCGGTTGAGCACCCGCCCCTCCTCATCCTGCCAGGGCAGGCAGGCCTCGGAAGGCAGCCACTTGGCGCTGAAGCGCTCGTTACCTTCGGTCACCACATGGGCCAGCACCTCGTAGAAGGGCTTGGGCACGAAGGCCTCTATCTCCAGATCCCGCCGCACCACCAGCCCCAGCAGCGGGGTCTGCACCCGGCCGACCGACAGCAGCTCGCTGCAACCGCCCTTGCGACCGAGCAGGGTGTAGGCCCGGGTCATGTTGATGCCATAGAGCCAGTCGGCACGGCTGCGGGCCAGCGCAGACACCGCCAGCGGCACGAACTCCTTGTTGTCCCTGAGCTTGTCGAGGGCACGGCGCACCGCCGGCGGGTTGAGATCGCTGATGAGACAGCGCTGCACGGGCCTGGTCTTGGGGTAGCCGAGAAAATCGATCACCTCGTCCACCAGCAGCTGCCCTTCCCTGTCCGGGTCACCCGCATTCACCACGCAGTCGGCCTGCTTGATCAGCCGCTTGATGACGGTGAGCTGGGTTTTGGTCTTGGGCTTGGCCACCAGTTGCCACTGGGCGGGGATGATGGGCAGCTGCTCCATGCGCCACTGCTTGAAGGCGGCGTCGTAGGCATCGGGCTCGGCCTGCTCCAGCAGGTGGCCGATGCACCAGGTCACCACGTCCCCCTGGGCTGTCTCGATGAAACCGTCCCCCTTCTTGTGGGGCTTGGGCAACACATCGGCAATGGCGCGGCCCAGACTGGGCTTCTCGGCGATAAAGAGTCGCATGGCAAACACACCTGAATACTGTATATGCGAACAGTATATACCGAGCCTTTTGCAAAGCCCAAGCCCGGCCACCCGTGGATCCGGTGATCGCGAGCACGCTGTCGGTCAGCGCCGCGACTCGGGGTCGAGGATGCAGCTACCCTTGAGGATGCTCATGCGAGCCAGATGATGAAACCTGGTCCGAACGAGTGCGAACAGGATGATAAAAGCACCGAAGTTAAATTAAATTCAATTAAATGATAAAATACAAAATAATAAATGCATTTAAAATAACAATACGAAATAAAAATCATGATAGAGGTCAAGCCACTACCTCTCCCTAGCTACTACTATATTGGTAATATTTGATCGTAGGAAAACGCCGCCATGCTTGGAAAATTATTGAGAAAGACCTGGTTCTGGCTCCTGCTGCTCGGGGCCCTGCTGGGCGTCGCGGCATTGGGTGTCACAGTGACAGTGATGCATAAAACCAGTTCTACCGAGTTCTGCGTCTCCTGCCACTCCATGCAGACACCGCTGGCCGAGTATCAGGGCAGCGTCCACTTCCAGAACGTGAAGGGCATCCGGGCCGAGTGTGCAGACTGCCACATCCCCAATGAACCCAGCGCCTATCTGTGGACCAAGATCCGCGCCGTGAAGGATATCTATCACGAAGCGATCGGCACCCTGGACACCCCGGAGAAATACGATTCGCACAAGCTGCGCATGGCCCAGTCCGTCTGGGACGAGCTCAAGGCCAACGATTCTGCCACCTGCCGCAGCTGCCACAGCTACGCCGCCATGGACATTCTGGCCCAGCGCCCCAATGCCCGGGCCGAGCACCCGGTCGCCATCAAGGAAGGCCAGACCTGCATCGACTGCCACCGCGGTGTCGCCCACATCATGCCTGACATGAGCGAGCTGGCCGCCGCCGGCGCGAGCGAGCTGGCCCAGGCTGCCGCCCAGACCCCGGCCAACGTCACCACCCGTTACGCCATCGCCACGGCGCCGCTGTTCCTCGATGCCGCCGCCAAGACAGACGAAGGCACCCTGATGCCCTCCACCAGGGTGGAAGTGCTGGCCAACGAGAATGGCCGCGCCCAGGTGCAGATCGAAGGCTGGCAGCAAGACGGCGTGAGCGAAGTCTTCTACGCCGCCCCCGGCAAGCGGATCCTGAGCGTGCTGGTCGGTGATAACGCCAAGAAATCCCTGGTCACCGGCCAGAGCGAAACCGACAGCGCCACCAACCTTACCTGGCATCAAGTCAGCCTGACCGCCTGGGTGGATCAGAGCCAGCTCATCGGCGATCAGGGCAAGCTGTGGCAATACGCCTCCACTCTGATGTCCAACAACTGCACCGGCTGCCACGGCCTCACGGCGCTGGATCACTTCAATGCCAACCAGTGGATCGGCGTAATCAAGGGGATGGAATCCCGTACCTCCCTGACCCCGGAACAGGCTCGCATGTTGACCCAATACGTCCAGAAACATGCCAGTGACATGAGCGCGGCGCACTAAGGCTGGCACAGAGGAAATCGTCATGACTTTTTTTACCGATAAGAAAACCAATCTGTCCCGCCGCAACCTGCTCAAGGGGCTCGGCGCCTGCGCGGCCCTGCCGCTGCTGGCCGGCATCTTCCCGAAGAGCGCCCTGGCCCAGGCCATCAGCACGGCGCTGGAACAGTTCCCGACCCTGGTGCCGGCCCAGAAAGGCATACTGACCGGTGCCCACTGGGGCGCCTTCGAAGCCATAGTCGAAGAGGGCCGCATGGTGCGCGTCCAGCCGGTGGCCGATGATCCGGCGCCGAACGATCTCATCGATATGGCCCCGTTCCAAGTTCACGCCAAGAACCGCATCAAGTACCCCATGGTGCGCAAGAGCTGGCTGGAGCAGGGCCCGGGCGCCAGACCCGAGCTGCGCGGCGCCGACGAATGGGTGCGAGTGAGCTGGGACAAGGCCATCGAACTGGTGGCCGGCGAGATAAGCCGGGTGCAGAGCGACTTCGGCCCGCAGGCGATCCACGCCGGTTCCTACGGCTGGAAGAGCGTCGGCATGTTCCACAACAGCCGTACCCTGCTGCACCGCCTGATGAACCTGGCCGGTGGCTTCACCGGTTATGCCGGTGACTACTCCGCCGGCGCCGCCCAGGTGATCATGTCTCACGTCATGGGCTCCATCGAGGTGTATGAGCAGCAGACCGCCTGGCCGAACGTGATCGAACACGCCGAACTGGTGGTGCTGTGGGGCGTCAACGCCCAGGTGACCCTGAAGAACAGCTGGAACATGCCGGACCACGAGGGTCAGGCTGGCTTCCAGGCGCTGAAGGAGAAGGGTACCCGCATCATCAGCATCGACCCCGTCTACAACGAGACTGCCAAGCTGGCCGGGGCCGAGTGGATTGCGCCGAACGCCTATACCGACGTGGCCATGATGCTGGGGGTGGCCCACACCCTCTATACCGAGCAGAAGCACGATCAGGCCTTCCTCGACCGTTATACCAGCGGCTTCGACAAGTTCCTCACCTACCTGCTGGGCAAGGAGGATGGTCAGCCGAAGAGCGCCGAGTGGGCGAGCACAGTCTGCGGTGTCGATGCCGCCGTGATCCGTCAGCTGGCCCTCGACATGGCGTCCAAGCGCACCATGATCATGGCGGGCTGGGGCATGCAGCGTCAGCATCACGGCGAGCAGCCCAACTGGATGTTGGTGACCCTGGCCGCCATGCTGGGCCAGATCGGCCTGCCCGGTGGCGGTTACGGCTTCAGCTACCACTACTCCTCCGGTGGCAGCCCCACCGCCAAGGGCGGCATACTGGCGGGTATCTCGGCCGGCAACGCACCCAAGAACAGCCCGGCGCCGATCCCGGTGGCCCGCATCGCCGACTGTCTCGCCAATCCTGGCAAGACCATCGACTTCAACGGCCGTCAGCTCAGCTATCCGGACATCAAGCTGGTCTACGTGGCGGGTGGCAATCCCTTCCACCACCATCAGGACACCAACAACCTGCTCAAGGCCTGGCGCAAGCCGCAGACTGTGATAGTCCATGAACCCTACTGGACCGCCACCGCCAAGCACGCAGACATAGTGCTGCCGGCCACCACCAGCTACGAGCGCAACGATCTGGAGATGGGCGGCGATTACTCCCAGCGCTACGTCTTCCCCATGCACCAGTGCGTGCCGCCCCAGCACGAGTCACGCAACGACTTCGACATCTTCAGCGCCATTGCCGCCAAGCTGGGCCTGCTGGAGGCCTACACCGAAGGCAAGGACGAGATGCTGTGGCTCAAGCAGATGTATGACGGCATGGCCGCCCAGGCCCGTGGCGCCCGGGTGGCACTGCCGCCGTTCACCATGTTCTGGGAGTCCAACAACTACATCCGCTTCCCCATTCCGGAGGCGAATCGCCAGTGGATCCGTCACGCCGATTTTCGCGAGAACCCGCTGCTCAACCCGCTCGGCACCCCGTCCGGCAAGATCGAGATCTTCTCCAATACCATCGCCGGCATGGGCTATGCCGACTGCGCCGGCCATCCCAAGTGGTATGAGCCCAAGGAGTGGCTGAAGAGCGAGGCGGCCAGCCGTTATCCGCTGTCGCTCAACACCTCGCACCCGACCCAGCGGCTGCACTCCCAGCTGGACAACACGCTGCTGCGGGACAAGTTCGCCATCGCCGATCGCGAGGCCATCCTGATCCACCCGGATGATGCCAAGGCCCGTGGCATTCAGGATGGGGACCTGGTGCGCGCCTTCAACGATCGCGGCCAGATCCTGGTGGGCGCCCTGGTGTCGAAAGACATACGTCCGGGTGTGGTGCGCATCTGTGAAGGGGCCTGGTTCGACCCGGCCAAACCGGGTGAGGCGGGTGCCATCTGCAAGAACGGCAACGTCAACTGCCTGACCTTCGACGAGGGCACCTCCAGCCTGGCGCAAGGCAACTGCGGCCACATGGCTCAACTGCAGATCGAGAAATACAGAGGCCCGGCACTGGCCAATACCGCTCACGCGGTCCCGGCCAACGGCTGAGTTCACACTCGACCAACAAAAACGGCGCCATCAGGCGCCGTTTTTTATTGCTGTCAATTTACTGTGGCAGTGGTGACTCGGAAGTCCCCTTCCTGCATGTACTCTTCCGCACACGCCACCCGCTCTGCAGCCGGAGCACGGGCAAGGTGACTCAGAAGTCCCCTTCCTGCATGTACTCTTCCGCACACGCCACCCGCTCTGCAGCCGGAGCACGGGCAAGGTGACTCAGAAGTCCCCTTCCTGCATGTACTCTTCCGCACACTCCACCAGCTGGGGCCAGAGCTCTTCCGGCACCCAGGCATCCGGGTCATCTTCGTCGCCGTCGTACTGGGTCCAGAAATAGCGGCGCAGGCCGGCGGCGAAGTCGTCGCTGACCTCGGCCAGCTCGGAGAGCGGTCCCAGCCAGGCGATGCGGCGCAGGCCGGAGGCGAGATCGTTGAGCGCATCCACCAGACCGCGATCGTCTCTGATCTGCTCCACCAGCAGGGTGAAGCGCTCGCGGGCGCTGGCGATTTCGTCTTCGTCCAGCTCACCCACATCGGCCAGCAGATCGATGAAATCTTCCAGCAGGAATGCGATCAGGCTATCTCTGTCCTCGAACCACTGGAGCTGAGCCCCCTTGATCCCCAGTACAGAGGAATCGAACGAGTCATCAAGATGACATAGTGCCCATGGATCGTCTGTCATTGCTACCCTTCCTCAGGCTTGAACAAGTGCCTTATCTTATGCTTGGCCCGCTCCCCGTGCCACCTTGAGCGGTGGCGGGGCGCGGGCCACCCTAATTCCATTGCCTCATGACGAGGCTTGATAATACTAGGCTCTCTACCCAGGCCACCTTGAGCGGAGACGGGGAACGGGCCACCCCAATTCCATTGCCTCATGACAAGGCTTGATAATACCTGGCTCTCTACCCAGGCCACCTTGAGCGGAGACGGGGAACGGGCCACCCCAATTCCATTGCCCCATAACGGGCGTGATCCCTAGCTATCCACCCTTGCCACCTTGGGCAGTGACAGAGACGCCGCCAGGCCACCCAATTCCGCCCGGCCCATGATGAGATTGCCTCTATAGGCCTCGGCCAGATCGGAGACTATGTTGAGGCCGAGCCCGGAGCCCGGCACCTTCTCGTCGAGCCGTACCCCGCGCAGCACCGCCTTGGCGATCTGATCCTCGCTCATGCCGGGGCCGTCATCCTCGATGCGCAATGTGATCCAGCCCCCCAGCTCGGCGCTGGAGATGCGCAGCTGGCCGGCCGACCACTTGAAGGCGTTCTCCAGCAGGTTGCCCACCATCTCGTCGAAGTCCTGCTCCTCCACCCCGACCGCCAGATTGGCCGGCACCTGCAGATCCACCTCCCTGCCCGGATAGAGCCGGGAGAAGGCGCGGCAGATGTACTCCACCCGCGCCCGCACCGGAGTCGACACCCCGAGGATCTTGGCGGCGCCCGTCACCCTGGCCTTGCCGAGGTGATAGTCGATGTGGCGCTGGATCTGGTCGAGCTGCTCGCCGATGGCGGCCTGATCCTCGGGTGACAACTGGGCCACCTGATTGCGCATTATGCTGAGCGGCGTCTTGAGGGCGTGGGCCAGGTTGCCGGTGTGGGAGCGGGCCCGTTGCAGCAGCTCGCCGTAGTGGTGCAGCAGGCGGTTGATGTCCTCCACCAGCGGCTGGATCTCCAGCGGATAACGCAACCGAAACCCCTCCTGATGCCCCTGATGCACCCGCCCCAGCTCGCGGCGCAGCAGATGCAGCGGGCGCAGACCATAGACGATCTGGAACATGAAGCCCAGCACCAGGCCGGTGGCGGCAAAGCCGAGGCCGAGGAACAGGCTGATCCGGGTCTTCTTCAGGGTCTGGGTCAGGGCGCTGCTGTCCTTGGCCATCACCAGGGTAAACACCTTGTCAGAGCCCGGCAGCAGCACGGCACGGGTCATGATCAGCAGGGGCTCCTTGTTGGGCCCCTTGCCGACGAACAGATCCGGGTCGCCAAACGCCGACTTCAGGCCGTGCACGTCGAGGTGCACATCCCACAGGGAGCGGGAGCGGCTGACCACGGCATCTCCCAGCTCCAGCTGCCAGTAGTAGCCGGAGTAAGGTTGACGAAAACGGGGATCGGCCATGGGCTCGGTGACTATGGGCAGGCCGTCCGGCTGGATCTCGAGCCGGGAGAGCAGATCATAGAGCTGCAGGCGCAGGCCGTCGGCCTCCGCCTCCTGCCAGTAGTTGCGCATCATGGTCTGCAGGCTGAAACCTGTGGCGAACAGGAAGAGGCCGCACCAGACCAGGGCTATGACCACCAGCCGCCCCCGCAGGGTCCGTACCAGCCTCATTCACCGCACCCTGGCAGCGATTGCATCAAAGCCTGACTCATTCGTTGATCCGGTATCCGAGGCCACGCACAGTCTCAATCAGATCGGCGTGGGTCTTCTTGCGGATCCGGCCGATGAACACCTCGACGGTATTGGAGTCGCGGTCAAAATCCTGGGCATAGATGTGATCGATCAGCTCGCTGCGCGACACCACCTTGCCCCTGTGCTGCATCAGGTAACCCAGCACCCGGAACTCGTGGGCGGTGAGCTTGATGGGGGTGCCTTCGTACCACACCTGGGAGGCCGCCATGTCGAGCCGCACTCCGCCTATCTCCAGGATCGAGCTGGCATTGCCCGCCGCCCGCCGCACCAGCGCCTGCACCCGCGCTACCAGCTCGGCCACCTGGAACGGCTTGGTGAGGTAGTCGTCGGCACCGGCATTGAGCCCTTCAATCTTCTCGTGCAGCTGGCCGCGGGCGGTCAGCACCAGCACAGGGGTATCTATCCCCTTGCTGCGCCACTCTTTCAGCACGCTCAGGCCATCGCGACCCGGCAGACCGAGATCCAGGATGATGGCGTCATAGGGCTCGGTCTCGCCGAGAAAGCCGGCCTCGTTGCCATCATGACAAAGGTCGGTCACGAAACCGGACAGACGCAGCTGTTCCGCCAGCTGGCCCGCCAGTGTCTTCTCATCTTCAACTATCAGAATGCGCATATAAATGGGTATCCAAAGCAGGGTTACACTTGCGTCAGCGGAGAGGGGGTCGGGCAGCCATGCCTGCCAGAGCGCCCAACCGGGTCACTCTTCTTCCGGTGGAGGGCGAGGCTCGAACAGCCGCTCCAGATGATGGCCCTTGAGCCACACCATCTCCAGGTTGTCGGCGCGATAGCCCACCTTGATGACGCTGTTCTCGCTGTCGATGAGCTTGAGCTCATACAACCAGATGCCGTCCTCTTCCCCCAGATCGACGCGCAGCACGCGCACCGGCAGGCGAGAGGCCACCTCCATCACCTCATGAAAGGGCCTGATCCGACCCTCGCTGACAGCTTGTTGCAGCAAGGCCTCGTTCGGCGTGGTTGCCTGCGCCATCACGGGCAGCAGCAACCCAAGCAGAGACAGGGCTCTATTCATGGATGATTCATCTCCAAAAACCTAACATAATGCCGTTTATAGTCTGCCAGCCATGAATCCGGAATGAATATGATCCCACGCAGTATCCTGCTGATCCTTTGCCTCTTTTCCACCCTTGGCTGGGCGGCCCAGACGCGTCTCGACATGCCGGCGCTGGTCAAGCTGCTGTTGGCCCAAGGGTACCACGACATTCGGGAAGTGGAGCTGGAAGGGGATAAATTCGAGGTAGAAACCCTGGATGCCCAGGAGCAGCGAGTGCAGCTGCTGGTCGATGCCTACACGGGGGAGATCACCAAAAAAGAGGCCGACTAGGCCTCTTTTGCTATGTGCGCTGCGCGCGCCGGATGAGCGCGCGACGAGTCACGCCTCTTTCAGTTTTTGTGGCTGACGCTGGCGCCAGGGGCGCAGCAGCTTGTCCCGCCGCGGCCACAGCAGGGCACAGGCCAGCAGCAAATAGATGAGCGGCTCCTGCCAGCCACTCTTGACCGACCACCAGTAGTGCACAGGCACCAGCAGGGCCACCGCATAGATCCAGTTGTGCAGCTTCTGCCAGGCCGGCCCCATGATCCGCAGCAGGGCCGGGATCGAGGTGATGCTCAGCGCCACCAGCAGCAAAAGCGCCAGCGCCCCCACCAGTATGTAGCTGCGCTTCACCAGCTCGCCGCCAATCAGGCCCCAGTCGAACTGCAGATCCAGCCCCAGCCAGACCATAAAGTGCAACCCGGCCCAGGCCGCGCACCAGAGCCCGAGGGGGCGGCGCAGCTTGATGAGCTGGCCCTGGCGCCAGCGTTTGGCCAGCGGTGACACCAGCAGGGTGAGCAGCAGCAGGTGCAACGCCCCCTTGCCGAGGTAGTGGGTCAGCCCCTGCACCGGGTCTCCCCCCAGCAATCCGGCTGGCAGGGCGTATCCCAGCCAGAGCAGAAAGCCGAGGGAGCCCAGATGCACCAGAGCCCGCAGGCCCTTGATATGGGTCGACGTCAATCTCAGTACCATTTTTCTGGCTCCATGACTTGATAGGAAGAATCCACCCCACGGGGGCGCCCCTCGATATGGGCAGATGTCAGTCTCAGAACCATGTTCTCAGATCCATACCCTGATAGAGCGAGGCCACCTCGTCGGCATAGCCGTTGAACATCAGGGTCGGCTGACGCTTGGCGCCGAAGATGCCCCCCTCGCCGATGAAGCGCTCGCTGGCCTGGCTCCAGCGCGGGTGATCCACCTGTGGATTGACGTTGGCGTAGAAGCCATATTCGTTCGACGCCAGCAGATTCCAGGTGGTGGGCGGCATCTCCTCCACCAGCCGGATGGAGACGATGCTCTTGATGCTCTTGAAGCCGTATTTCCAGGGCACCACCAGCCGGATCGGTGCCCCGTTCTGGGCAGGCAGCGTCTTGCCGTAGAGGCCCATCGCCAGGAAGGAGAGCGGATTCATCGCCTCGTCCATGCGCAGCCCCTCCACGTAGGGATAATCGATGCCGCCACCGAGGGAGCGGGAGGCCTGGCCCGGCAGCTGCTCGGGGTCATACAGGGTCTCGAAGGCCACGAACTTGGCGCGACTGGTGGGCTCGGCACGGCGAATGAGGTCCGCCAGCGAGATGCCGCTCCAGGGCAGCACCATGGACCAGGCCTCCACGCAGCGCAGCCGGTAGATGCGCTCTTCGAGCGTGCTCTTGTTGATGAGATCCCACACGTCCAGGGTAAACGGCTTGGCCACCTCCCCCTCCACCTTGAGGGTCCAGGGCTCGGGTTTGAGGTAATGGGCATTGCGGGCCGGGTCCCCCTTGTCGGTGCCCAGCTCATAGAAGTTGTTGTGGGTGGTGGCCTTCTCCTCCGGGGTGATGATCACGCCCTCGGGCCGGGGGGCGGCATGGATGTTGAGCGGCCTGGTCGCGGCGGCAGGGGTCGGCTTGTCGGCGGAGAAGAGATCGAGCACACTCGCCTGAGTGGGAAACGCCAGGGTCGCGGCCCCCAGCCCGAGCCCCTTCAGGATGAGGCGGCGATCCTGATAGACGGCTTCCGGGGTGACATCCTGCTCGGTGGGGTGATGGAAAGAGCGGCGCTTGATCAACATGAAAAACTCCCGGGGCTATGAGGGTGATAATCATAAGACCCGCCCCGGCCGAGTTTTATTTCACACAAATTTACATGAGTTGGTGCAGGGGCAGGGCCTTGGCCATGGTTCCGACCAGGAACAGCACTACGAACACCAGCAGAGGGACGATCACATTAGGCACCATCAGACTCACTCCATGAGCAGGACAGGGCCTCTAACTATGGTGCAGGGCCAAAGACGCCACCAATGAATTTTTTTCGCGAGCGCAAGCGTATTCCTGAGTTGAAATGAGTGATGAAGATCACACACAATTCCGCCCCTGCTTGCCGCCCCCCCTGCGAGGGGTAGGCTCCCCCTTTTTCCAGATGTCACTACGTTGAAGAGTCACACCATGAGCCCATTGATCGCCATCGCCATCACGACCGGGATCCTCTCCGCCATCTGGGGCTGGGTCGCCGTCGCCCTCGGCCTCATCTCCTGGGTCGGCTTCCTCGGCTGTACCAGCTACTTCGCCTCCAGCGGTGGCTACAAGGCGCTGCTGCAAACCATGTTGTGCAATGTGAGCGGCATGCTGTGGGCCCTGCTGCTGATCCACGGGGATGCCTGGTGGGGCGCCGGTGTGGCAGGTTACATGATGACGGGGGTGGTCGCGACCCTGATGTGCGTACAGGCCAAGCAGCAGTGGCTCGGCTACATTCCCGGCACCTTCGCCGGTTGCTGCGCCACCTTCGGGGCGGCGGGAGAGTGGCGACTGATACTGCCTTCCCTGGTGATAGGCGCGCTGTTCGGTTACCTGATGAAGGCGAGCGGCCTCTGGCTCTCCCAGAAAACCCAGAAAGCCCAGGCCACGGCTGGCGTCACCGACCCGGCCTGATCCTGCCGACCTGGCCGATTCGGTCTGAAACAAGAGGGGCGGTCCGTCATCGACGGGCCGCCCCTCTGTCATTTATCCCTTCGACTTGAAGTTCGCGGCTTCAATGCCGTGCCGATTCAACAGCTTGTAGAAATCGGTGCGGTTTCTGCCCGCCATGTTGGCCGCCAGGGTCACGTTGCCCTCTGTGGTACGCAGCAGGCGGATCAGATACTCCTTCTCGAACTCGGCCCGCGCCTCGTTGAACGAGGGGATGCCGCCGCTGCCGCCGCTCAGGGCGGACTCCACCATGGCGGCGCCGATCACCGGGCTGCAGCAGAGGCTGGCCAGCTGTTCCACCACGCTGTAGAGCTGGCGTACGTTGCCGGGCCAGCCCGCCGCGGCCAGCAGGGCCAGCGCCTCCGGCGAGAAGCCGAGGGCGGCACAGTCGTCGTGACGGCTGCGATACTCGTCCAGCGCCTGTCTGGCCAGCAGCGGAATGTCTTCGCTGCGGGCACTGAGGGGCGGCAAGGTGATATTGGCCACGTTGAGGCGGTAGAAGAGATCCTCCCGAAAGCGCCCCTCCTCCATCGCCGCCACCAGATCCTGATGGCTGGAGCTGATGACCCGCACCTCGGGGATGCCCTGACCATACTCCTGCAGCACCTGCAGCAGCTTGGCCTGCAATGACTCAGACAGATCTCCTATCTCGTCGAGAAACAGGGTCGCCCCCTTGGCCTGCTCGAACAGGCCGGACTGACCGTCCTCGCCAAACAGCTGCAGATCCAGCGCGGCCCACGGCAAGGCGGCGCAGTTGATGGCGTGCAGCGGCTTGTCACGGCGACTGCTGGCCTGATGCAGCGCCTGTGTCATCACCCCTTTACCGGAACCGGAAGGACCCATGATCAGCACGGGCACTTCCATGCCGGCTATGCTGTTGGCCTGGATCAGCAACTGTTCCATCTGCGGGTTGCGGGTCAGGATCAGCGATTGCCAATCCTGCCGCTGCTTTGGGCGAGTCAGGCTCAGCGCATGTTCTATGGTGGCAAACAGCTCATCCTTGTCGATGGGCTTGGTGAGAAAGCTGAATACCCCGGAACGGGTGGCCTGAATGGCATCGGGTATGGTGCCGTGGGCTGTCATGATAATGACCGGCAGCCCCAGCCACTGGGACTGGATGCGCTCGAACAGCGCCAGTCCGTCCATGCCGGTCATGCGCAGATCGCTCAGCACCAGATCGGCACGCTGCTGGCGCAGTCTGTCCAGCGCCCCTTCGGCGCTGTCGGCGGTATCCACCTCGTAGCCCTGGCTGCGCAGGCGCATGCTCATCAGTTTGAGCAGGCTGACATCGTCGTCGACCAGCAGGATGCGACTCATTTTAGCGCCTCGCCATTGCCGTTCAGCTTGCGCTGATTGAGCTGTTCATCGATGGCGGAGAGCTGTTCGATCTGGCGGCGCAGACGCTGCACCTCCTGACTCTGATCGTCACGCCGGCTGTCACGGGCCAGCAGCTCCTCGCCGAGGGCAATCCAGCTGCGCAGGAAGGCCTGGGCATCCAGCCCCAGCTCGGGCAGCAGGCTCTTGAGTTTGTCCAGTCCGGCCCGGCGATTTGCCACCGACTCGGACGGATGGGTGTTGACCATGGCCAGGCTGACCCGGCTCTCGATGTCGCTCGCCCCCTTGAGGCGCTGACGCTCCTGCACCCGCTGCTGGGCATGGCTGGCCAGCAGCCAGTCCGAGTACTGCAGGCGCACCTGCATCTCCTTGTTGGCAAACTCCATCCGCTTGGCGAGGGCGAGATCCGACGACGCCGCCGGTTCACCCGCGGGCAACAGGGAGCAGCCTGTGAGCAGACCCATCATCAATACCGGAACAACACATTGTTTCATCTTAGGCTTCACTTCAACGTCAACCGAAAACAGACATCCGCCTGTTCATCTTCAACCAATACCAACTCGCCGCCCAGGCTCATCGCCGACTCGCGAGCGATGGAGAGCCCCATGCCGGAGCCCTTCAACAAACCTTGCCGCACTATGCTGCCCTGCTCGAACGGCTCGAAGATCCGTTCCCGCTCGGCCACCGGAATGGAGGGCCCTTCGTTGGCCACTTCCAGCCAGCCGCCATCGGCATCCTGCCCGGCGCGGATCCAGATCTGGCCGCCCATGGCGCCATAACTGACCGCGTTGGAAAACAGATTATCGAGGATCAGCCGCAAGCGATACGGTTCGGCCTGCAGCATGATCGGATCGGTCGGCAAGTGTACACTGATTTGTTTGGATTCCAGCGCCAGCCGGTACTCTGCAGACAATTCTGACAACAGGGGCGCCAGCGCCACCGGGGTCAGGCTGAACACCTCCTGCTGGCTGAGGCGGTTGAAATCGAGCAGGCGCTCAATCAGGGTCTGCAACCGGCGGCTGTTCTCCTCCAGCATCTGGCAGATCTCCTGCTGATCCGGGGTCAAGGGCCCTACAAGCTGCTCTGAGAGCAGATCCGCCCCCTCCCGCAGCACCGCCAGCGGGGTCTTCAACTCATGGGAAACGTGGCGCAGGAACTGGTATTTCTGCTGCTCCAGCTCCTTCAATTTGTCGTGCAGCCAGCCGATCCGCTCCCCCAGCAACACCAGCTCGGCAGGCCCGTCCACCGGGCGCTTGTCCGGTTCCACCCCGGCACCCAGGCTCAAGATCCGCGACTCAATCTGACGTACCGGGTGGATGATCAGATAGGTAAACAGCAATACCAGCAGCAGGCTGAGTACGGCCACGAAACCGCTGACCCACCAGATCTCCGTCATCAGGTCGGCTATGGTGGCCCGCACCCGGCTGACATGCTCGTCTACCTGGCTGCGGGTGATGATCTCAAGCTGCTGATTAACATGGTTAAATTCATCAAACTTCGGACTGGTCGACTCGGCCTTGGCACGAGCCAGATCCTGCAGGCTATCGAGCCAGGTCAGTGCCTGCTCGAGACCCGTGTAGGCCTCGGCATCCGGGATCGAACTCTGATGGGCGGCGAGCAGGCCGCGATAGCTCGCCAGCTGCTGCTGATAGCTGGCCAGGATGCGATCATCCCCCAGCACGGCATAACGACGAAGAGTACGTTCCAGATCAATGGCTTGAGTGGTGAGCAGCGTAGCCCGCCGGGTATCGCGCACCGCCCTTTCCAGCTCGTCGCTGGTCAACTGGCTGAGGTGTTCGAGAGCCTGGCTGTCGTGCCAGATCATGCCGCCCAGCGGCATCAATACCAGGACGAAGCCCATCAATACCACTTGCAACAGGGAGCGTGGACGTACCTTGGTCATCTTGGGCTGTCTCGATTCATCATGGGTGGGCCAGCATATCCGCACTCCCCCAAAAAGCAAAACCGGCCAGGAGGCCGGTTCATACTGCAAAATGAGGGATGGGGTTCACGCCAGACCGACGGATGCCACACAGATAATCAGGATCATCGCCAACGCGCCAGACGCGGTTAACAGTGCCCACTTCAGTTCCACACTCATGCAAACCTCCTTTCTTGCCAACATAGAGCCTGATCACAACAGACATTTTGATGTTAATGCATAGTTAATCCGATTACCGTGAGCCGTGTATACATTTCAGATGAGCCCTACTCAAGGACCGATGAAGATGTTCTATCTGTGCAGCATTGGATCGAATCTGGATCCCCACCAGCATGTCAGCCAGGCGGTCGGCGAACTGCTCGAGCGTTTCGGTCGCCTGCAACTGAGCTCGGTGATCCAGACCAAGCCGGTGGGGATGCACTCCCGCCACGACTTCCTCAACTGCCTGTTCGTCACAGAAAGCACGCTGACGCCCCTGCAGCTGAAAACCGTCTTCATCGCCATGGAGCTGGCGCACGGCCGGGATCGCAGCGATCCGAACTGCAAGGTGCTCGACCGGCCGCTGGACATCGACATTCTGGCCAGCAACCCGACCGATGACTTCGCCGCCACCCGGGTCGATGCCTACCTCGACGAGCTGCTGGCCGAGCTGTATGGGCAGGGGGAGGTGCGCGATCGCAAGGTCACCTTGCCACTGCACACCCGGCTGATGGCGGGCAAGGTGATTGAGGAGCAGCAGGTCGGCCTCACCCCCCTGGCCCTGCAGCAGGCGGCAGAGGCCTCTGTCGCCAGAAGCTGAGCGCCCCGCTCAGGGCTCAGATGACGGCCAGGCTGCGGCCGCCATCGACCCGGATGCTGGCGCCCGTCATGTAGTCGTTCTCCATCAGCAACTGCACCGCCTGCCAGATGGGCTCCAACCCCCCTTCCCGCGCCAGCGGCGTTTTCGCCAGCACCTGCTGGCGCCACGCGTCGCCATGTTCGTCGAGAAACAGGATGGGGCCAGGCTCTATGGTGTTGACCCGGATGGCGGGTGCCAGTTCGCGGGCAAAGCTCATGGCAAGGGAGTGAGCACCCGCCTTGGTGGCCACATAGCTGGCAAACTGGGGGGCCGGGGCGTGAATATAGATATCCGTGATGTGGATGATGCCGGCATTGGCGTTGCACGCCAGCTGGGGCGCCAGCGCCCGGTTGAGCTGGAAGGGGGCCGCCATGTGCACCCGATAAAACTGCTCGAACTGGGCCAGTTGCACCGCCGGATCCGCGGCCTGGGGCTCGAAGGCCGAGGCGTTGTGGATCACCAGCCCCAGATCCTGATGGGCGGCCAGCACCTCGATCAGCCTGCCGACCTCCTCTTCACGAGCGAAATCCGCCTGCACCAGCTCGACCCCGAGCGCCGCCAGTCTGGCCAGCTCGGGCCGCTCGCTGCGATAACTGCCCGTCACCTGCCAGCCGGCCGCCACCAGTTGCTCGCACAGATAGAAGCCGAGCCGGCGGCCACACCCCGTCACCAATGCACGCATAACCTCTCCTTTTGTCATTGCTTGCCGGCCCGTGGCAGGGCCCTGCCTATCAATCTCCACGGCACAAGCCATTGGCCCCGTCCGCCGCCCAGCGGCCATAGTGACACCACTTTACCTCTTTTGGAGCCACCCAGATGCTGCAGATCCGCGATCACATGAGCCGCCTGACCCACTCCCTCACCCCGCAACTCGGCCTGGCCGAGGCGCTGGACAGATTGCACCACTCAGGGCTGAGCGGCCTGCCGGTGCTGGACGAGCAGCAGCGGCTGATCGGTTTTCTCTCCGAGCAGGACTGCATTCCCAGCCTGCTCACCGGCAGCTATCACTGCGACACCCGCACCCGGGTGGAAGATCTGATGAGCCACACGCCGCTCTCGGTCGCCCCGGACGACAGCATACTGGAGCTGGCGCGCCAGATGAGCGAGGCCAGACCCAAGATCTACCCGGTGCTGCAAGGGGGCAAGGTGATCGGCATCATCAGCCGCCATCAGGTGATGCAGGCCCTCAACCGCCAGATGAAGGGCTGCCAGCAGACCTAGCTCTGATAGCGCACCTTGTCACCTATGTCGAAGTACAAGGGGGCAAGGTGATCGGCATCATCAGCCGCCATCAGGTGATGCAGGCCCTCAACCACCAGATGAAGGGCTGTCAGCAGACCTAGCTCTGATAGCGCCCCTTGTCACCTATGTCGAAGTGCAGGGGCATGCGCCACTTGGCCAGACTGAGCAGGCAGAGCAACAGGCCGCACGCCAGGGCAACCAGGGCGGCGGCCCAGCCGAGCCGGGCCCACTCCAGCCCCCATAACAGCGGCAGCAGCAGGGGCACCGCCTTGATGCCAGGAATGGCGAAACAGAACTGCTCCTTGAACGCCAGGCCGGAGAGCGTGGCCAGCACAGCCCCCAGCACCAGCACGTCCGGCGCCCCGCAGGCACTCAGCATCAGGCCGCCCCAGGCCGTCGCCTGCAGGATGAAGCGAATACGCTTGTCATAGATATGCAGGCAGAGCCCGCACACCCCGCTCGCCACCGCCATGGCAGCCAGCCAGATCGCAGGCGGTAAAAAATCCTGCCCAATCAGCAGGCTGGCCCCTCGACACACAAGCAATAAAGCTGCCAGACTCAGGCCAAGGCGATAGAGGCAGACCGACAAGCTGTCGATACCGTCCAGTTCACTTTCGATTTCAGGATTTGCCATCCGGGGTCGTCTCTGTTGAATATCCGGGCCAATATACTTGAATTATGCCCGTGGGCGATTCCCTATTCAGTGCAGGAGATGTGGTTTGCGAAGGTTCATTCTGCTCTGCCTGCTGCTCCCCCTCTGGCTCCAGGCCAAAGAACTGATCATAGGTGGCACGCTGGAGCCGCCGCTGAAATTTCTGGACGACCAGGCCCGCCCCTGCGGGCTGGATGTGGACGTGGTCACCGCCATCTTCGGCAAGCTCAAGGTCCCCATCAGGATCGAGCTGACCGACTCGGGCGCCCGCCTCACCCGCAATGCCGAAACCGGCGCGTATGACCTGGTGATGACCCACTCCTACAAGCCGGAGCGAGAGCGCTATCTGCTCTACCCGCAGCAGGCCCACCTGCGCCACAGCTGGCACTTCTTCGTGCGCAAGGCCGACATGATGAAGATCCGCTACGACACCCTGAACGATCTCAAACCCTGGCGCATCGGTGTCACCAAAGATTTCTCCTACACCCCTGAGCTGACGGCGGCCCTGGCCGATCCGGCCTATCACTTCCAGGAGATCCCCATCAACCAGCTGCAACTGCGCAAGCTGATCGCCGGACGCATAGATGCCGTGCCCATGCCGCTGGTCACCGCCTTCGCCCAGATCAAGGAGGAGGGGCTGGAGGGCAAGCTCGACTACCTGCCCAAGCCACTCAAGGCCAGCCCCTACTACACCGTCTGGACCAAGGCCAGGGCCGATGCCGGCACCCCGGCCCTGATGGCGGCCTATGATGCCGAACTGCTGCACATGAAGCGCGACGGCAGGCTCAAGGCCATCTACGACAAGTACGGCATCCCCTATATCGAACCCTGATCCCGACAGTCAGGGCTTCACATCACACAAGATCGGGTTTCGCATGTGACATGGATCTCGCGCATCCCCCCACGCAACAAGCCTCAGGGCTTCACGTCTCGCAATATTGGGTTCTGTAATGAAATCAGGGTTTCGCATGTGAAATGGATCTCCCGCATCCCTCCCCACGCAACAAGCCTCAGGGCTTCACGTCTCGCAATATCGGGTTCTGCAGCGAGATCAGGGTTTCGCATGTGACATGGATCTCGCACATCCCCCCACGCAACAAGCCTCAGGGCTTCACGTCTCGCAAGATCGGGTTTTGCAGTGAAATCAGGGTTTCAGTGGACTGGATCTCGTCTATGGTCTGGATCTTGTGGATCAGCACAGTCTGCAGCTCGTCGATGGAGCGGGTCATCACCTTCATGAAGATGCTGTAGTGGCCCGTGGTGTAGTAGGCCTCCACCACCTCGTCCAGCGCCTGCAGCTTGGCCAGGGCCGAGGGGTAATCCTTGGCGCTCTTGAGGTTGATGCCGATAAAGCAGCAGACGTCATAACCCAGCTTCTTGGCATTCACCTGCACCCGCGTCCCTTCGATGATCCCCGCCTGCTTCATCTTCTCCACCCGCACATGGATGGTGCCCGGGCTGACCGCCAGTTGTTTGGCCAACTCGGCGTAAGGGATCCGCGCATTGTCCATCAGGGCGGTGAGGATGGCCTGATCGAGATTATCGATCCGATAATTTTCCGGCACTTTTTTGAACTCCCGTTGACGATACCTCATTAATAATGGGTTTATTTTGAAGAAAAAAACACACAAAGCCTATTTCTATTATCGAATATTGAATTTACTTGGCAATCTGTTGAAGAATCGTCACATCCAACGGATTTGAGACAGGTATTCAGCATGAAACAGCACTACATTCGCAGCCAGCAACAGATCAGCTTCGTCAAAGAGATGTTCTCCCGCCAACTCGCCCAGCAACTGGGCCTGATGGAGGTGCAAGCCCCCATTCTGAGCCGGGTCGGTGATGGCACTCAAGACAACCTCTCTGGCCACGAGAATGCGGTGCAGGTCAAGGTGAAGACCCTGCCTGAACACAGCTACGAGGTGGTGCACTCCCTGGCCAAGTGGAAGCGCCAGACGCTCGGCCGCTTCGGTTTCGGCCCGGGCGAAGGCATCTACACCCACATGAAGGCGCTGCGTCCGGACGAGGATCGTCTCACCCCCATCCACTCCGTCTACGTGGATCAGTGGGACTGGGAGAAGGTGATGCCGAGCGAGCGCCGCGATCTGGCCTATCTGCAGGAGACGGTGCGCGGCATCTGGGCCGCCATCAAGGCCACCGAGCGCGCCGTCTGTGCCGAACACGCGCTGACCCCCTTCCTGCCAGGCGAGATCCAGTTCCTGCACAGCGAAGAGTTGCTGACCCGTTACCCGGATCTCGATGCCAAGGGGCGCGAACGCGCCATCGCCAAGGAGCTGGGGGCCGTCTTCCTCATCGGCATAGGCGGCGCCCTCTCCCACGGCGAGCGCCACGATGTGCGTGCCCCTGACTATGACGACTGGAGCAGCCACAGCGAGCTGGGTCTGGCCGGCCTGAACGGTGACATCCTGGTGTGGAACCCTGTGCTGGAAGACAGTTTCGAGATCTCCTCCATGGGTATCCGGGTAGATGCCGAGGCCCTGCGCCGCCAGCTCGCCATCACGGGCGATGAGGATCGCCTGCAATACGACTGGCACCAGGATCTGCTGGCCGCGCGCATGCCGCAAACCATAGGCGGCGGCATAGGCCAATCCCGTCTGGCCATGTTGTTGCTGCAAAAGGAACACATAGGTCAGGTGCAGGTCGGCGTCTGGCCGGCGGAGATGAAAACCGCCATCCCGGGCATGCTGTAAGCACATGAGTGTTTGGTCATCTCATGTCGCCGCAAAGGAGTACATAGGCATGCACAGGGCGGGGTATGGCCGTCCGAAATGAAGGCCGCCATCCCGGGCATGCTGTAAGCAATTCAATGGGTCTGGCCTGCGAGCCGCGGCGCGCGGGTCAGGCCTGACAGGTGTGTGGCCGCCCGGGATGAGAGAGCGCATCACGGGCATGCTGTAAGCAGAGTGGACATCCCTGATGGCCCTTTGCGAAACCGGGGCTTGCCCCTGCGACCCGCTCAACCCACGTCAGGTCGCGTCACTACATTCCTCTCGGCAATCTTCGGATTGCCGCTTTTTTATGGCGGGAATACATGTGTGAACCCCGCACCTATGTTGGTCTGCCGTGGCAGCCCTGCCTTCCGTTTGCCGGTGCAATGGCAGGCAAAGAGGCTCTCCACGCCCTCCTGTTGCAGATACATGCCCAGCGCAGCAGCCCGCTGCGTGCCGGAAAACTTCAGGTGCAGACCACCTATGACGGCATGCACCCGCTCCTCGCCGCACACCTCCTGGGCCCATTGCACTATGTTCTCGACCCCGGAGTGGCCGCAGCCGATAAAGATGATAAGGCCACGTGGGCTCTTGTAGGCCAGCGCCGAATCATCCGATATGACATCCTTCTCTATTCGCCCGCCACGCACTATGTAGCCGAGCAGGGAAGGCGCCGCCTTGTCGCGCCGCAGGATACTCCCCAGAAATACCAACCGCTCGGACAGCCAGACCGGCTCGGCAGAGCAGCGGGGCAGCAGCCCTCTGGCCACCAGAGCCTCCGGCGCAAGATCGCCCGAGAGTCGATAGAGGTTGCGACGCAAGAAGGGGAACGACAGAAAATAGCCACGTTCGCAGAACACATCCGGACAGGCTATCAAGGGGACAGGATCGGGATAGACGGGCAGCGAGCCGATACCGCCCACATGGTCGTAATGACCGTGGGACAGCACCACGTGGGTGAGGGAGGTGAGATCCATCCCCATGACCCCGGCGTTATGGCGCAAGGCCCTCCCCCTCCCGCTGTCAAACAGCACCTTGAGGCCATCGCACTCCAGCACCAGCGCCAACCCCCTCTCCGGCAAGCAGCCGGGCTGATGCACCTCGTCATCGACCAGTACAGAAAACTTGAGCATGCCACCTCCCCACAAAACAAAACGCAGGCACCAGGCCTGCGTTTTTCATCGACAATCCCGTTACTGGGTCATGGTCAGGCCGTTGCTGTCGGCCCCCAGCAGCAACTTCTTGCCGGGAACGATGCGACCGGAGAGCAGCGCCTGGGCCAGCGGGTTCTCCACCTTGTGCTGGATCGCCCGCTTGAGGGGACGTGCCCCGTAGACGGGGTCGAACCCGGCGTGCACCAGCTTCTCGAGCAGCGCCTCGCTCACCTCCACCTCGTAACCCTGAGCCTCCAGGCGGCCCATCAGGCTCTTGAGCTGGATGCGGGCGATGGACTTGATGTGAGCCTCGTCGAGCGGGTGGAACACCACAGTCTCGTCGATCCGGTTGATGAACTCGGGCCGGAAGCTGCGGGTCAGCACCTCCATCAACATGGCCTTCATCTCGTCGTAATCCTTCTCGGAGTGGTGCTCCTGGATCAGATCCGACCCCAGGTTGGAGGTCATGATGACGACCGAGTTGCGGAAATCAACGGTACGACCCTGACCATCGGTCAGGCGGCCGTCGTCCAGCACCTGCAACAGGATGTTGAACACATCCGGGTGCGCCTTCTCCACTTCATCGAGCAGGATCACAGAGTAGGGGCGACGGCGTACCGCCTCGGTCAGATAACCCCCCTCCTCATAGCCCACGTATCCCGGAGGTGCACCCACCAGACGGGCCACGCTGTGTTTCTCCATGAACTCGGACATGTCGATCCGTACCATGGCGTCCTGGGTATCGAACAGGAACTCGGCCAGCGCCTTGCACAGCTCGGTCTTGCCCACCCCGGTGGGACCGAGGAACAGGAAGGAGCCGATGGGACGGTTCGGATCCGAGAGCCCGGCACGGGAGCGGCGAATGGCGTTGGAGACGGCTTCAACCGCTTCCTCCTGGCCTATCACCCGGCTGTGCAGCTGATCTTCCATCCGCAGCAGCTTGTCGCGCTCCCCTTCCAGCATGCGCGCCACCGGAATGCCGGTTGCACGGGCCAGCACGTCGGCTATCTCCACGTCGGTGACGCGGTTGCGCAGCAGGCTGGTCTCCTGCATCTCGGCCTGGGTGGCGAGATCCAGCTGCTTCTCCAGCTCGGGAATGCGGCCGTATTGCAGCTCGGACATGCGACCGAGATCACCGGCGCGACGCGCCACGTCGAGATCCTGACGGGCCTGCTCCAGTGCCGCCTTGATGTGCTGGGTACCGGCGAGGGCAGCCTTCTCGGCCTTCCACACCTCATCCAGCTCGTTGTATTCCCGATCCTTTTCGCCAATCTCCTGATTGATGAGATCCAGTCGCTTGCGGCTGGCGTCGTCATCCTCTTTCATCAGCGCCTGCTGCTCGAGTTTCAGCTGTATGATGCGCCGCTCCAGCCGGTCGAGGGACTCGGGCTTGGAGTCGATCTGCAGACGGATGCTGGCGGCAGCCTCGTCGATCAGGTCGATGGCCTTGTCCGGCAACTGGCGATCGGCTATGTAACGGTGCGACAGCTGGGCCGCCGCCACGATCGCCGGATCCGTGATCTGCACATGGTGGTGCAGTTCGTAACGCTCCTTCAGGCCGCGCAGTATGGCGATGGTGTCCTCCACGCTCGGCTCTTCCACCAGCACCTTCTGGAAGCGGCGCTCCAGCGCGGCATCCTTCTCTATGTACTGGCGGTACTCATCCAGGGTGGTGGCACCGACGCAGTGCAGATCGCCACGGGCCAGCGCAGGTTTCAGCATGTTGCCCGCGTCCATGGCCCCTTCGCCCTTGCCGGCGCCGACCATGGTGTGCAGCTCGTCGATGAAGAGGATGACGTTGCCCTCCTCCTTGGCGAGATCGCTCAGCACGGCTTTCAGCCGCTCTTCAAACTCGCCGCGGTACTTGGCTCCGGCCACCAGGGCGCCCATGTCCAAGGAGAGCACCCGCTTGTTCTTGAGCCCCTCCGGCACTTCGCCGTTGATGATGCGCTGGGCCAGCCCTTCGACGATGGCGGTCTTGCCGACGCCGGGGGCACCGATCAGCACAGGGTTGTTCTTGGTACGGCGTTGCAGCACCTGGATGGTACGGCGGATCTCTTCATCACGACCTATCACGGGATCCAGCTTGCCGATCTCGGCCCGCTCCGTGAGGTCTATGGTGTACTTCTCCAGCGCCTGGCGATTCTCCTCGGCGTTGGCATCTTCGATCTTTCTGCCACCGCGCACCTTGTCGATGGCGGCTTCGAGTTTCTCCTTGCTCAAGCCCTGGGCACGCAGCAGCTCGCCCAGGTTGCCCTTCTCGTCGAGGGCGGCCAGCACGAACAGCTCGGACGAGATGAACTGATCCTTGCGCTGCTGAGCCAGCTTGTCACAGACGTTGAGCAGGCGACCCAGGCCATTGGAGAGCTGCACATCGCCCTCCACGCCGCTCACCTTGGGCAGCCGATCCAGCTCTTCGCCGAGGCGAGAGCGCAGGGCATTGATGTCCATCCCGGTCAGGGTGAGCAGTGGACGAATGGAGCCGCCGTCCTGATTGACCAGGGCGGTCATCAGGTGGACGGGTTCGATAAATTGGTGATCACGACCCAGTGCAAGGGACTGGGCATCGGAAATAGCAACTTGGAATTTGCTGGTCAGGCGATCGAGGCGCATCGCACTCCCCCTTTCAGACAGACGCCGCTCGTGCGGCAAACAACATGACTTTCTGACAAGAAAGATGCGGCCCGTACGGGTTATTTCAAGGGTCTGGCCTGGTTATTTTTTCTGCAAAGCTGTGAGAAGGCAGGATCCCCGCCCCACTCACGCCGATCTGGTCGTGAGAAGAGCGGGGTGATGGCTGACCGGGTGCTTGTCCGGCTCTTAGCGGGCCAACCAGATGATGGAGGCCATTCTGCCGGTCTGACCGTCGCGACGATAAGAGTAGAACCGCTCGCCATCGCCGAAGGTGCAGAACTCGCCGCCGTAGACGGCGCTCACACCGGCCCGGGCGAGGCGCAGCCTGGCCAGCCGGTAGATATCCGCCAGCCACTTGCCCTCGTTGGGGGAAGGCACAAAGGCAGCGGCGGCGTCGACCTGCTCCGCCATAAAGGCGTCGCGCACCTCGCCCCCCACCTCGAACGCCGTGGGGCCTATGGCCGGGCCAAGCCAGACGAGAAGATCGCGAGGATCGCAACCCATGGCCGCGATGCTGGTTTCCAATACGCCTCCTTGCAGCCCGCGCCAACCGGCATGGGCAGCAGCCACCACGGTGCCCGCCCGATCGCAAAACAACACGGGAAGGCAGTCGGCGGTCATCACTATGCAGGCCTGCCCCGCCTCATGGGCGCAAGCCGCATCGGCATCCGGCACGGCATCATACTGGTTGCTGACCGGATGCACTGCGGTGCCATGCACCTGATTGAGCCAGTTGAGAGGGCCGGGAATATCCGCAGCCTGCTGCAGGCGGGCACGGTTGCCCTCGACCCGCGCCGCCGCGTCCCCCACATGGGCGCCCAGATTGAGGCCGGCGAAGACCCCTTCACTCTCGCCGCCATCCCGGGTGGTCGACAGGGCTCTGACACGAGCCGGTGCCGGCCAGTCGGGTTCGATCCATTTCATCTGTGGCTCCTTTCATTTATTCATATAACGGGGCTCCTTAGCTGTTGCCAGTCAAGGAGCCCCGTTTCAGGCCTGATTCAAGGGCAGGGCTACGGCAGGAATCGTCGCAGAACCACCCTCTTCATCAGTTCCAGACCAAATCGTCCGGATTGGCCAGGGTGTCGGCGCGCAGCACTTCCATCAGATCCACCATGTCCTGCGGCGTCTCTGAGTGCCACTGCATCACTTCACCCGTGATCGGGTGCGCCAGTTGCAGCATGGTGGCATGCAGCGCCTGACGATTGAAGCTGCGCAGCATCTGGGTCAGCTCAGGGGTCGCATTGCGCAGCAGGCGCAGACGGCCACCGTAGGCGGGATCCCCCACCAGCGGATGCTTGATGTGAGCCATGTGCACACGGATCTGGTGGGTACGACCGGTTTCCAGACGCAGACGCAGACGGGTGTGGCCACGGAATTTCTCGTGTACCCGGTAGTGGGTCACGGAAGGACGACCGTTCGGCACCACAGCCATGTGGGTGCGCTGGGTCGGGTGACGGCCGATAGGCGCATCCACTGTGCCGCCTGCGGTCATGTGACCGATGGCGATGGCTTCGTACTCACGGGTGATCTGGCGCGCCTGCAGCGCTTCCACCAGATGGGTCTGGGCGGGCACTGTCTTGGCAACCACCATCAGGCCTGTGGTGTCTTTATCCAGACGGTGCACTATACCGGCGCGGGGCACCTCGGCGATGCCCGGATAGCGGTGCAGCAGGGCGTTGAGTATGGTGCCATCCGGCGTGCCTGCACCCGGGTGAACCACCAGACCGGCCGGTTTGTCGATCACCAGAATGTGTTCATCTTCGTAGACGATGTTGAGCGCTATGTCCTGGGCATCCCAGCGGGTGTCATCTTCCAGCTCGACATCTACATGTACCTGTTGCCCGGCCAGTACCTTCTCGCGCGGGGTGTTCGCAACCTGACCATCCAGGGTCACTCTGTCCTGTAAAATCCACTCCTTGATGCGGGTTCGGGAGTAGTCTGGAAACAATTCGGCCAGGGCCTGGTCGAGTCGCTGCCCGAATTGGTGATCCTGAAATTCGCCTGTCAGTTCAATATGCTGGCTCATGTATGGTCTCTTGAGCGGGGGGTATCAATTCGAAATAATCCGGGTATTCTAGCTTTTCTTTTAGCCAAGCATAACGGATACTTTGCCAATTTCGTGGAAATGGACCGGATGTTGTTGATGGGAAAGAAGTCTCACCTGCTGATGTCGCTCGCCTTGGTTGCTACCTTGATCACGGGCTGTTCCAGCACCAAACCCAAGGTCCCCGACGAACCGCCGGAGACCCTGTACCAGAAAGCACGCCTCAAGCTGGATGCCGGTAACTACCTGAATGCTATCGAATTACTGGAAGCATTGGACTCGCGCTATCCTTTCGGTGCCTACTCCAACCAAGTACAGCTTGACCTCATTTACGCCTACTACAAACAGGACGATACCGCCCAGGCGATCGCCAATATCGACCGTTTTATCCGCCTCAATCCGGCGCATAAAAATATCGATTATGTGTTCTACATGCGCGGCCTGACCAACATGGCCGGCGATTACAACTTCTTCCAGGACTTCCTGGGCATCAATCGGGACGATAAAGACCCCTCTTATGCCCGTCAGGCCTTCCAGGACTTCAAGACCCTGTTGCAGAACTATCCCAACAGCGTCTATGCCGCCGATGCCCGTGCTCGCATGATCGGCCTGAAGAACCGCCTTGCCCGCTACGACCTGAGCGTGGCCGAGTACTACGTGAAGCGCGATGCGCTGATCGCCGCTGCCAACCGGGCCAAGCTGATTGTCGAGACCTATCCCGACACGGCCGAAACCGAGAAGGCGCTGGAGATCATGGTCGAGTCTTACGACACGCTGAAGATGCCGGCCCTGGCCCAGCATGCCCGCGAAGTGCTGGCCAAGAACTACCCGGACAACCGTCTCGGCCGCGGCTGAGTTCAACGGCTAGACAGGTCGCAACAGAAAACCGATGCCCAGGCATCGGTTTTTTTATGTCTGCCATTTACCTGCAGAGGGCAATTGGCATGACGGCGCCGTGTATGCGCCGCCATCTTCAGTCAGCTATTTGGCCACATTGCCCGCCACGTTGAGCACATCCCAAGTGCGGGAGAAGGGCGGAGCGTAGGCAAAGTCCAGCATGCCGAGCTGCTCCGTGGTCACTCCCATGGTGATGGCGACCGCCAGCGCATCTATGCGGTGGACAGCCCCCTTGCGACCCAGGATCTGGCCCCCCAGCAGCCGCTTGCTGCCCGCCTCATAGACCAGCTTGACGTGGATGTCGGACTGGCCGGGGCAGTAGTTGGTGTGGCACTTGTCCTTGATGACGACGGTGCGATAGTCGATGCCCATCGCCTTGGCCTCTTGCTCAGAAAGACCGGTACGACCTGCCTCCAGCCCCAGCACCTTGAGCGCCGCAGAGCCCAGCGTGCCCGGGAACACCTGTTCGGCCCCAGCCAGGTTCTCACCCACCATGCGGCCCAGCTTGTTGGCTATGGTGGCGAGCGGCACATAGACCTGCTGCTGCTTCACGCTGTGCCAGACGCTGGCGCAGTCGCCGGCAGACCAGACGTTGGCCAGCGAGGTGCGGCCCTGCCTGTCCACTTCGATGGCGCCATTGGCCAGCCGTTTGATGCCGGTGTCGGCCAGGAACTCGGTGTTGGGCTTGACCCCGGTACAGACCACCACGATATCGGCCTCATACTCGCCCTGGCTGGTTCTCACGCCCGTGACCCTGCCATCCCCCAGCAGAGCTTCAACCCGCTCACCCAGATGGACACAGACCCCCTGCTCGCGCAGTTCGGTTTCTATGTGGCGGGTGATCTCGCCATCAAAAGCGTCGGGAATGACCCGATCCGCCAGCTCGATGAGCCGCACCTCTTTACCCTGATGCACCAGGGCCTCGACTACCTCCAGCCCGATGAAGCCGGAGCCGATCACCAGGGCGCGGGTGTTGCGCTTGTCCTGCACCGCCTCCTTCAGCGCCAGCCCGTCGGCCATGCGCCGCAGGCCGAATACCCCCTGCTGCTGCAGGCCGGGGATGGGGGGCATCACTTCACGGGCACCTGTGGCTATCATCAGCCGATCGTAGCGATCGGTGAAGGTGTCGCCCTTGTGCTCCACCCGCAGGGTCTGGGCGGCCGCATCGATACCGAGCACCCGGTGGCCTGTCTTGACCTCTATCCCCTTGGCGGCGAACTGCTCGGGGGTGAACTCGGCCATGTAGCCCGGCTCCTGAAACTCGTCGCCGACGAAGTAGGGCAGGCCGCAGGCGCCGAAGGAGATCACCTCGGAGGCCTCGTACACCACAATGTCGGCATCCTTGGCCAGACGACGGGCCTTGGCCGCCGCACTCATGCCGGCGGCTTCGCCACCTATGATCAGGATTCTCATACTCTCTCCTTTCAATGGCAGAGGGAGGGCATGCCCTCCCTCTGGTCTATCGATGGGCAGGGGCTGGCCCCTCCCCTGGCAAGCGGATCAGATGGTGGACTCTTCGCCGTCCAGACACACCTCGTGCTCGCTGTTGAACACCGCCATGTCGGTCTCGCCCAACAGGCGGCTGGTGACAGTACCGGCCGTGATGGAGCCGGAAACGTTCAGCGCGGTGCGGCCCATGTCGATCAGCGGCTCTATGGAGATGAGCAGGCCCGCCAGCGCCACCGGAAAGTCCAGGGCGGAGAGCACGATCAGCGCGGCGAAGGTGGCACCGCCACCGATCCCGGCCACCCCGAACGAGCTGACGGTGATGATGGCGATCAGCGTCATGATGAAGCCCGGATCCATGGGATTGACCCCTACGGTCGGGGCTATCATCACCGCCAGCATGGCCGGATAGATGCCGGCGCAGCCGTTCTGGCCTATGGTCGAACCGAAGGAGGCGGCGAAGTTGGCGATCCCCTCCGGAATGCCGAGCGCCTTGGTCTGGGTCTGCACGTTCATCGGGATCGAGCCCGCACTGGTGCGGGAGGTGAAGGCAAAGGCCAGCACCGGCATGATCTTCTTCAGGTAACGGGCCGGGTTGATGCCCACCAGGCTCACCAGCAGCAGGTGCACCGCAAACATGATGGCGATGGCGCCGTAGGAGGCCATGACGAAGCTGAGCAGGTTGAGGATGTCGGCATAGTTGGAACCGGACACCACCTTGGTCATCAGCGCCAGCACGCCATAGGGAGTAAGGCGCAGCACCAGGGTCACCATCCGCATCACTATGACGTGGGCCACCTGCATGAAGTGGCCGAAGCTTGCGAAGATCTCGGGCTTCTTGCGGGCGATGCCGGTGGCTGAGAGGCCGATGAAGATGGAGAAGATCACCACGGCTATGGTGGAGGTCTTGCGCGCCCCCGTCATGTCGAGGAAGGGGTTGGCCGGGATGAACTCCAGCACCATCTTGGCAAAGGACATTCCCTCGACGCTGCCGAGTGTGGTCTGCAGCGCGGCGCCACGAGCGGTCTCGGCGGCGCCGGCGGTGAGCCCTTCCGCCGTCAGGCCAAACAGGTTGGACATCAGTATGCCCGCCCCGGCGGCAATCATGGTGGTGAAGATCAGCACGCCTATGGTCATGGCGCTGATCTTGCCAAGGGCGGTGCCGCCGTTGAGCTTGAGGATGGCGCCTATGATGGAGACCATGATGAGCGGGGTGATGATCATCTGCAGCAGCTTCACATAGCCGCTGCCGACGATATCCAGGTAGTCACCGGTCTGCACCAGCACGCTGGAGCCGGCACCATACAGCAGTTGCAAGGCGGCGCCGAACAGGATGCCGAGCCCCAGCCCCGAGAAGACCCGGCGGGTGAAGCTGACGTGGGTTTGCTGCAACCGATAGAGAAACAGCAGCAACATGACCAGGATGGCCAGATTACCTATAACGCTAAGAGTCATGACGATATTCCCCAAAATAATCGGGCCGGGCCCGAGGTGTACGGACGAGTGCCCTGTACGCACACTCCTCCCTGAAACTCGCCGCATCGTGGCGGCACGTCCCCCGGTGCAACCGGGGTGACGCAAAATCGGGACGTGCCGGGCAGGCACCTCCCTGACATCGACCGCATCGGACGCTCCGTGGCCGGAGTGGCCGGAGTGGCGTCAGCAGACGAAAAAACAGAGGGTGGCCTGCGCCACCCCTTGCATCACTGGGCCTTGCCTTGTTGCTTGGCCCGCATGATGTTGATGATCTCGATATCGGTATCCAGCATCCCCAGTTTGGAGAGGCGACCCAGGTTGGCGATGGTTTCGTCCACGTCGTCGGAGACTATGCCTTCGCTTTGGGGCACGTGCAGATTGTTGATGGCCATCAGCGATGATTTGACTGCCGCCGAGGTGGAGGTAGAGACCTTCATGGAACAGGCACTGCCCGCGCCGTCGCAAATGATACCGGAAACGTCACCGATCATGTTGTTGATGCAGTGACTAATTTGCTCGAACTGGCCGCCCAGCAGCCAGGTGATGGCAGCCCCCGACCCCATGGCAGCCGTGCTGGCGGCGCAGAGAGCCGACAGCTTGTTCTGATGGGTCTTGATGTAGATGGCCACCAGATGGCTCATCACCAGCGCCCGGGTCAGCTGCTCGTCGCTCGCCTTGAGGAAGCGGGCGGCGGCGACCACCGGCATGGTGGCGGCTATGCCCTGATTGCCGGAGCCGGAGTTGGACATGGCGGGCAGCATGGCGCCGTCCATCCGCGCGTCCGATGCGGCGGAGGAGAGCCGCATGGCCAGCGTCATCAGATCGTCGGAGAGCAGCTTGCGTTCCACCTGCTCGGTCAGGATCTTGCCGATCTGCAAGCCATAACCCTGCAGCCCTTCATCCGCCAGCGCCTGGTTCATGGTGGCCGCGGCGCGAATGAAGTCGATCTCCGCCAGCGGTACCTCAAGCGCAAACGCCACTATCTCGCGCAGCGTCATGGCGGGCTTGCCGGACTTGGCGGGCTGGATCTGCACGCCGGGGGCGCTGGCCTGCTCCATCAGCACTTCACCATCCAGCTCCATCAAGACGATGCGGGTGTGATCTGTGCAGATCACCACACGGGCACTGTGACCCTCCACCTCGGCCAGTACCTCGGCGTAGAGCACATCCGGCACATCCTTCACGTCCACCTTGATGATGGGCAGCAGCGCCTTGGCCTCTTCCACCTGGGCCGGGGTCAGGGTATTGAGCACTTCCAGCCCCGCATCCGGGTTGCCCCCCGTGAACCCGACGGCGGCGGCCACGGGCAGCCCTATCATGCCGGTACCCGGCACGCCGACCCCCATGCCGTTCTTGAACAGGTTGCCGCTGACCCAGACGCTGACACGGGTCGGCGTCTGTCCCAGCAGCTTGCGGCAGTTGGCAGCAGCCAGCGCCACCGACATGGGCTCGGTGCAGCCCAGGGCCGGCACCACTTCACGCTTGAGCAGGGTAATAAAGTCGGTCCATTGTGCTTTCATTGCTGTGTTTCTCATGTTCTGGCGCCCACGATCGGGCTCTTATTGTTCGTTCAGATCCGCTTTGCGGTTGCGGATATGCAGATAGACGGTATGACGGGAGATGCCGAGCATCTCGGCCACCAGCTGGGCGGTATCCTTGATCTCGAAGATGCCCATGTCGTAGAGCCGGTGCACAATCGCCTTGTTGCGCACGCTGCTGCCGAGGCTCGCATCCTGATCCACCTTGTGGATCACCTGGGCAACCAGATCGTCAACCGAGCTGGCAAAGGTCTCGTTGTTGAGGGGCGCTGGCGCAGCGGGCAGCGAGAAGGTATCGAGCAGGGCCCCGAGCGGCGTCTCCAGGCTGAAGTTCACACACAGCATGCCGACGGGTTTGCCCTCCCGGTTGCTGATGGTGATGGAGGAAGACTTGAGCAGACCCCCCTCCCGGGTGCGGGAAAAGTAGCTGCTCCACTGGCTGCCTGCGGCGCTCTGCAATTTGTTGAGGGCAAAGTCGGTGACAGGTGCCCCCTCTTCCCGGCCTGTGATATGGCCGTTGGCGATCTTGATGACGGAAGCGTGCAGGCTGTCAAAAGCGTGCAGCACCACTTCACAACCCGGGCCGAACAGGGCGGAGAGCGCCTCCACGGCAGGTTCGAAGCTGGCGATCAGGTGGCGCTCTTCATCGGTCAACGCACTGGTTTGGCGTAATGGGGTGGCCTGCATCATAGGAGTCATCCAGTCAACTTGGGGTAACGCTAAAGCAATAAGACTCAAATAAAGTTGAGCCACATCGCTTTTTGCGCAGGCATTATGCCCAAGTGGCGGCAAAGTGCCACAGATTGTGAACGAGAGCACAACAAAAGGACCCGCCTGGTGACACGACTCAACAAACGGGACGTGACCGTGCCTCAGAGCCCGTAGCGGGCTAGCAGGGCCTGATACTCGGGGGTCTGCTTGAAGGCTTTGAGGGCGAGGGAAAACTGATAGGCCAGACGCTCGTGGCCGGGTTTGTGGGTGAAGGCGAGAAAGTTGCGGTTGTTGTCGGTCACCGTCTTGATGCTATGGCCCACCAGATCCTGCAACCCCTGCCCCTTGAGCAGATGCAACCCCACCCTCTGGTTCATCACAACGGCATCGAGCCGGCCCGCCATCATCATGTGCAATTGCTTGATCATGTTGCTCTCTCCCGTCATGGGAAAGCGGGTGAACTCGGTCGCGGTGAGGAAGGCTTCGCCATAGGCATAATCCGCCTGGGTGCCTATATGCAGCCCCTTGAGGCTGGCCAAGCTCTGGAAGTCGACGGGTTTGTTCAGGGGGAAAAATATCACTTCGCCACTCTGGGAGAGCGGCTCATCCGGGTAGTGCAGCCACTCCAGCCGCCGCTCTTCGAAGAAGGCATCGACGATGGCATCTCCGTTCTGGAATCTGGCCTCCTGCAGCACCCGTTTCCAGGGCAGTACCTTGACTGTGGTGCGATAGCCCATTTTTGTGAGTACTTTGCGGGCCAGCTCCAGATCGGCGCCCCCCAGGCTGCCATCGTCCAGCCGCATCACATAGGGCGGCCACAACTCGGTCAACAGAGTCAGGCTCGGCTGTTCGTTCGCCTGTACCGTCCATCCCCACCAGAGGCAGAGCAGGATCCATCCTTTACGCCACATCATGCCGTGATCTCCATCCATGCATTGGCTGAGGATATACCAAAAAGTGAGTAATAAAAAAGGAGGCCGAAGCCTCCTTTTGTCTCTCCTGACCGACGCTTACAGCGCTTTCAGGATGGCCTCGACGCTGGCCTTGGCATCGCCAAACAGCATCTGGGTGTTCTCCTTGAAGAACAGCGGGTTCTGGACACCGGCATAGCCAGTGTTCATGGAGCGCTTGAAGCCGATGACGTTCTGCGCCTTCCACACTTCCAGCACCGGCATGCCGGCGATCGGGCTGCCCGGATCTTCCATCGCAGCCGGGTTGACGGTGTCGTTGGCACCGATCACCAATACCACATCGGTATCGTTGAAGTCGTCGTTGATCTCGTCCATTTCCAGCACGATATCGTACGGGACCTTGGCTTCCGCCAGCAGCACGTTCATGTGGCCTGGCAGACGACCGGCAACCGGGTGGATACCGAAACGCACCTTGATGCCGCGATCACGCAGCTTCTGGGTGATTTCAGCCACCGGATACTGGGCCTGCGCCACCGCCATGCCGTAGCCCGGGGTAATGATGACGGAGCTGGCGTTCTTCAGCAGATCAGCCACTTCCTCGGCGCTGGTTTCGCGGTATTCGCCCATCTCCTGGTCGGCCGTGGAGGCCACGCCGTCGGAGCCGAAGCCACCGGCGATAACGGAGATGAAGGAGCGGTTCATCGCCTTGCACATGATGTAAGAGAGGATGGCACCGGAGGAACCTACCAGGGCACCCACCACGATCAGCAGGTCATTGGAGAGCATGAAGCCCGCCGCTGCCGCCGCCCAACCCGAGTAGGAGTTGAGCATGGAGACCACGACCGGCATGTCGGCGCCACCTATGCTGGCCACCAGATGCCAGCCGAAGGCGAAGGCGATCAGGGTCATCACCAACAGGGCGAAGGTAGAACCACCGGCGTTGACGAAGGAGATCATCAGTACCAGAGAGGCCACCACGGCCAGCAGGTTCAGCTTGTGACGGTGCGGCAGCATCAGCGGCTTGGAAGAGATCAGGCCACGCAGCTTGCCGAAGGCAACCACGGAACCTGTGAAGGTCACGGCACCGATGAAGACGCCCAGGAAGATCTCGACCAGGTGGATGTTCAGCATGGCGCCGGAGAGGTGCTCGACCTGAGCGACGCTGGCCGCCTGTTCGAACGCCGCCCGGGCCGCAGCCAGAGTCGCATCCAGGTTGGAACCGACGGAAACCACCACCTCGGCGGGAGCAGACGGGTGCAGATCGATGAAGCTGTTGAAGCCCACCAGCACAGCCGCCATGCCCACGAAGCTGTGCAGCACGGCGACCAGCTCGGGCATCTCGGTCATCTCGACCTTGAGTGCCAGCCGCACGCCGATGGAACCACCTATGACCATGGCCAGGATGATCCAGTGCACGCCACTGGTTTCCGGGTTGAAGACGGTGGCGAGCAGGGCGATGGCCATACCCGCGATACCGAACAAGTTGCCATGCTTGGCCGTTTCTTGCTTCGACAGTCCCGCGAGACTGAGGATGAAGAGCACGGCGGCAACGATATAGGATGCTGTTACCAGTCCTTGAGACACGTTAAACCCCCTTAATCCTTACGGAACATCTTCAGCATGCGCTGAGTGACTGTGAAGCCACCGAAGATGTTGATACTGGCAATCAGCACGGCGATAAAGGCCAATGCGGTGACCAAAGTCGACCCTTGCCCGATTTGCAGCAGGGCACCGACCACGATAATGCCGGAGATGGCATTGGTGACCGACATCAGCGGCGTGTGCAGGGCGTGAGAAACGTTCCACACCACGTAGTAACCGACCACGCAGGCCAGGATGAATACGGTGAAGTGAGAGAGGAAGGCGGCAGGCGCCACGGCTGCGACCCAACCGAAGGCGGCGATGCCGAGGGCACCGAACACGAACTTCTTGTTGGACGGCTGCTTCGCCTCGGCCTTCTTGACCGGGGCAGCGGCAGGCTTCTGCGGGGCGGCGGAGACGGCGATGGCGGGCGGCGGGAAGGTGACTTCACCGGCCTGGATCACCGTCATGTTGCGCTGCACCACGTCTTCGAAGTTGATGGCAACCTGACCGTCCTTCTCCTTGCACATCAGCTTCATCAGGTTGACCAGGTTGGTACCGTAGAGCTGGGAGGATTGGGCGGGCAGACGACCCGGCAGATCGGTGTAACCTATCACCTTGACGCCATTGGGGGTCACGAACAGCTCGGTCGGCACAGTGTATTCACAGTTGCCGCCGGTGGCCGCCGCCAGATCCACGATCACGGAACCCGGCTTCATGCTGTCGACCATCTCCTTGGTGATCAGCTTGGGAGCGGGGCGACCCGGGATCAGGGCTGTGGTGATGATGATGTCCACTTCCTTGGCCTGCTGGGCAAACAGCGCCATCTCGGCCGCGATGAACTCATCGGACATGACCTTGGCATAACCATCGCTGGAGGCACCGTCTTCGCTGCCGAAGTCCAGCTTGAGGAATTCACCCCCCATGGATTCGATCTGCTCGGCCACTTCCAGACGGGTATCGAACGCCCGCACTATGGCGCCGAGGGAACCGGCAGTACCTATGGCAGCCAGGCCGGCCACGCCGGCACCTATCACCAGTACCTTGGCAGGCGGAACCTTGCCCGCGGCGGTGATCTGACCGGTGAAGAAGCGACCGAACTGGTGCGCGGCTTCGACCACGGCGCGATAGCCGCCTATGTTGGCCATGGAGGAGAGGGCGTCGAGGGACTGGGCACGGGAGATCCGCGGCACCATGTCCATCGCCATCACATTGATGTTGCGCTCGGACAGCTTCTTGACCAGCTCAGGGTTCTGGGCAGGCCAGATGAAGCTCACCAGGGTGGCACCATCTTTAATTTGTGCGATCTCGGCATCGGTCGGCGCATTGACCTTGAAGATAAGGTCGGCTTGCCAGACGCTCGGCACCACGCTGGCACCGGCAGCCTCGAAGGCGGCATCATCGAAGCTGGCCAGCTGGCCGGCACCGGCCTCGATGGCGACCTCGAAGCCGAGCTTTTTCAGCTGCTCAACGGTGGCCGGGGTCGCTGCGACCCGGGTCTCACCGGCGAGACTCTCTCTCGGTATTCCAATCTGCATGACTATTCCCTGATGGTTAATAAACAATCGCTGCCCAGTGTCGCATTTCTGGCGAAACAAGACATGACCAAAGTGCAGGTCACGGGCCCTTTGTTATGAAAATCAGTAGGCTTTACCTCAACCTCCTGTCATGGCCAGGCCCCCGCTTTTCAGGCGCGAAGGTGATTAGTATCAAATTTTGGAGTTTTATTACAACCGCAGTCCCGATGGTGCGCGTACAGAATTCAGCCCATCCCGGAGCATGATTTAAAAAAACAAACCAAATTAGCGACTTATACCAGTAAAAAGCGCTGGAAAAAGTGATCCAACCAGTCAAAAAAAATGTTTTACCGGCCCTCTATCTTAGCGCTTTTTGTTCTTACGAAATTCACTCCGATCACAGATATCGGGGTGAAAGTGGAAAAAGTAACTGTTTTGTAACAGACAAGGGGCCGATCCCCCGTCAAATGGCAGGATCCGGCCCCTTAGGTTCAATCGTTTCGATCCTGATGCCCTGCCGCGACGCCCTTACCAGGCCGCTTCATAAATATGCTGGCTCTGTACCAGGTCGATGTCGCCATGCTCACCGATGGCGGTCATGCCGTGCTCCGCCAGCTTGCCGATCAGGGTGTCTATCCCCAGCGAGGCGACACCATAGTCCCGCAGCCGGGTCTTGACCCCCATTCGCTCGAAGAAGTCACGGGTGGCGGCGATGGCCCCGTCGATGCGATCCTCCTCGCTGCCGCTGCGCAGATCCCACACCCGCTCTGCATATTGCAGCAGCTTGGCATGCTTCTGCTGGCGCTTGGCCTGCAGCAGGGCGGGCAGCACCACCGCCAGGGTCTGGGCGTGGTCGAGACCGTGCAGGGCGGTCAGCTCGTGGCCCAGCATGTGGGTCGCCCAGTCCTGGGGCACACCGGCCCCGATCAGGCCGTTGAGGGCCAGGGTGGCGCTCCACATTATGTTGGCGCGCACCTCGTAGTTTTCCGGCTCCAGCAGCGCCTTGGGGCCCTCCTCGGCCAGGGTCAGCAGCAGGCCTTCGGCGAAGCGATCCTGCACCTTGGCGTTGACCGGATAGGTGAGGTACTGCTCCAGAATGTGGATGAAGGCATCCACCACGCCATTCGCCACCTGGCGGGCCGGCAGGGTGTAGGTGAGCACGGGATCCAGCACGGCGAAGCGCGGCATCACGAAGGGCGAGAAGAAGTGCACCTTGTCGCCGCTGCTGCGACGGGTCACCACGGCGCCCATGTTCATCTCTGAGCCGGTAGCCGGCAGGGTCAGCACGGCGCCGAGCGCAATGGCGGAGCGCACCTCGTTGCCCACGGTCTCGAGTATGTGCCAGGGATCTCTGGCCTCGTCGTAGTGGGCGGCGGCGGCGATGAACTTGGTGCCGTCCAGCACGGAACCGCCGCCGACGGCCAGCAGGAAGTCGATGCGCTCGGCGCGGGCCAGCGCCACCGCCCCCATCAGGGTTTCATAGGTGGGGTTGGGCTCGATGCCGCCGAACTCGAACAGTGTCATGCCGGCCAGCTCGCTGCGGATCTGCGCCAGCAGACCGGTGCGCACCACGCTGCCACCGCCATAGGTGATCAGGATGCGGGCGTCGGGGGGGAGCTGTTCGCGCAGCTGGGCAACCTGGCCCTTGCCGAACAGGATCTTGGTCGGGGTATGCAGGGTAAAATTGTTCATCGACATTGCCTTTTCATGTTCCTAGCGGTCTGGCCGCGAAATGTGATTGCATTTTTCTCCAGACAGCCTCCACCATCAAGGCAACATCCTGCTTGATTCTTGCCTATTTCTACAAAGCAGCCAGAACCACAACAAAAGAGAGACAATGCAGAGCCGCTACGCCGACCTCGCCGCCAAGCTGACCCGTCACGTCACAGCCCCCGGCATCACCCCCTCTCCGGTGGAGCAGGTGAACCTCATCTACACCACCGAGTACCACGGCCGCACCCCTGTGCTCTACCAGCCACGCATGATAGTGATATTGCAGGGGCACAAGGTGGGTTATCTGGCGGATCAGGTGTTTCGCTACGATCCCAACCACTACCTGCTGATGACGCTGCCGCTGCCGTGCGAGTGCGAGTGTTTCGCCTCCCCCGAGCAGCCTCTCATCGGCTTCTCCCTCGAGATCGATCTGGTCACCCTGCAGGCACTCTTGCTGGAGCTGGGCGACGCCCTGCCCGCCCCTGCCCCGCAGAAGAGCGGCGTCCACTCTGTGCCCCTGTCGGAGGCCATGTTCTGCGCCGCCGAACGGTTGATCGACCTGATGGACAAACCCCACCACGCCCGGGTGCTGGGACCGCAGACGGTGCGGGAGATGCTGTTCTACGCCCTGCACGAGGGCGGCGGCCCGGCGCTGCAGGCGCTGGCCAACCGTCACAACCATGTGGGCCAGATCGCCCGTGTGCTGCGTATGATAGAGTCGCGCTTCGCCGACAACCTCACCATGGAGGAGCTGGCGCGGGAGGTGAACATGAGCGTCTCCGCCTTTCACCACCACTTCAAGGCGGTCACGGCCACCTCGCCGCTGCAGTACATCAAGTCGTTTCGCCTGCACAAGGCGCGCATCATGATGCTGCACGACGGTATCAAGGCCGGTGCCGCGGCGGCCAGAGTCGGTTACGAGAGCAACTCCCAGTTCAGCCGGGAGTACAAGCGCTTCTTCGGCAGCACGCCGACGGTTCAGGCCTCCCGCTTCCGGGATGGCCAGCTGCGCATCATCGAAGGATAAATACGAGAGAGGGATTACCTATGCGTTCACTGCTTTGCCTGCTCACCGCCCTACTGCTGACGGCCTGTACCGGCGTGGCCGAGGGTATACGCCCCGTCACCGGTTTCCAGCTAGATCGCTACCTCGGCACCTGGTACGAGATAGCCCGCCTGGACCACAGCTTCGAGCGGGGACTGGAAGAGGTCAGCGCCAGCTACAGCCTGCGTGACGATGGCGGCGTCAAGGTGATCAATCGCGGCAAACAGAGCGATGGCAGCTGGCGCGAGGCCGAGGGCAAGGCCTATTTCGTCGACAAGCCGGACGAGGCGCGGCTCAAGGTGAGCTTCTTCGGCCCCTTCTACGGCGGCTACAACGTCATCGATCTGGACCCCGACTACCAGCTATCCCTGGTAACCAGCTACAACCACGACTACCTCTGGATCCTCTCCCGCGCCCCCAATCCGCCAAAAGCCAAGGTGAATGCGCTGATCGCCAAGGCCAAGAAGCTGGGTTTTGCCACCGACCAGCTGATTTGGGTCAAACAGCCAGGATAAGCGTCAGAAATAGCAAAGGGCAGCCCGCGGGCTGCCCTTTCTCTTACCTGATGATCAGAGCCGGAAGCGGCCTATCTCCTGCTCCAGCCGCTCGGTCAGCGCCTTGAGCTCGGCGGCCTGGGCCGCCTCCTGATTGGCCTGCTCGGCCAGCTCCTGGGAGACGTGGCGTATGTTCTCGGTGTTGCGGCTGATCTCGCTGGTGACCGAGGTCTGCTCCTCCGCCGCCGCCGCTATCTGGGTCGCCATGTCGCTGATGGCGCCGATCGCCTCGTTGATCTGCCCCAGGCTAAGATTGGCGGCTTCCGCATCCTCCACGCTGGTGCCCGCCAGCTGACGGCTGGTCTCCATGCCCCCTACGGCGCGACGAGTGGTCTGCTGCAACGTCTCTATCATCTGCTGGATCTCGTCGGTGGAGTCGTGAGTGCGGCGCGACAGCACCCGCACCTCGTCCGCCACCACCGCAAAGCCGCGCCCCTGCTCACCGGCCCTGGCCGCCTCGATGGCGGCGTTGAGCGCCAGCAGGTTGGTCTGCTCGGCGATGCCGCTGATGGTGGCCAGAATGCCGCTGATCTTCTGGGCGTGGGCATCCAGCTCCACAATGATCTGGCTGGCATCAGCCACCTCGTCCGCCAGCCCTGTGATACTGCGCTGGCTCTGGCCGACCTGGGACTGACCGGCGACGGCCAGCTTGACCGCATCGCCGGAGGTGGTGGCCGCGAACTCGGCGTTGCCGGCAATCTCCTGGGTGGCGGAGGCCATCTCGGTCACCGCGGTCGCCACCATGACGATCTCGTCCTGCTGCTGGCGCACCCGCTGGCTGCGGGCCTGGGCACCGGCCGCCTGGGTGCGGGACTGGGCCGTCAGCTCCAGGGTCACGTCTCGCAGGCGGCTGACGATGCCGTGCAGCCGCGCCACGAACTGGTTGAAACTCTCGGCCAGCTGGCCCACCTCATCCTTGCTGCGAGTATTGATGTGGACCGTGAGATCCCCCTCGCCGTGAGCTATGTCGTGCAAGGCCCCGGCCACCCGCCCCAGATCCTGGAACAGGAACTTGAAGGTGCTGGTCAGCACCAGGCCGAATACCAGGATCAGGCCGGCACTGATGAGTGACAGCTCCCACAGCAGGCTCTGCAGCGGCGCCATCAGCACATCTTCATGCATCACCATGGCCAGCAGCCAGTCGGTGTTGGGAATAGGCAGCACCAGCATCTGGGCATCCCGTCCGCCGATCTGCACCAGCTGCAGGCCGCCCTGCTGGCTCATGCTCACCAGTCGGCCGGCATCCAGCTCAGGTGCCAGATCCTGGCTCTTCTTGAGCGCCAGCGCCTTGTCCGGGTGGGCGACTATGAGGCCACCCTTGTCCAGCAGCATGGCGTAGCCATCCCCCTGTACCCGCATCGCCAGCACATCCTTGATGAGCTGTTCCAGCGCCAGGTTGGCACCGACCACCCCGGCCAGCCGGCCCTGCTGCATCACGGGCTCGGCCAGGGTCACCACCAGTTGCTGCATGGTCACGCTGACATAGGGTTCGGTGATGATGAGCTTGCCCGCCTTGACCGCGTCCTGATACCAGGGCCGCTCGCGCGGGTCATAGTTGCCCTTGTTGAGGGAGGGATCGTTGCGGGTCATCACCCCCTCCTCCGAGCCGTAGTAGGCCAGCCCGAAGCCGCCGGAGCGCAGGGTCTGCTGCAGATGGGGCACCAGTTCGGAGGTCGGGTGGCTGGCGATGACATCGACCTGGGCGGTCAGGCTCTCGCGCCTGTCCTGCATCCATTTGCCTATCCCCTCCGCGTAGGCGCTGGCATAGTTGCGCGCCTCGCTGTCGATGGCGCTCAGGGTCTGGTTTTTCAGGGTATAGAAGGCGGTCATGCCCAGCAGGCAGACCGTGATCAGGACCACGCCAAGACTGGTGGCCAACAACTTGCCGCGAAGGGAGAGATTCATGGGATATCCTTATGGCTGTCTCAATGGCGTCAAACAAAGCTGCACGCCCTGTGTGGACTATATCGACAGAAAATCCCGATCCATGAATTTCAATCCGTTGATTTTAAATGAATCAGTAAGTGAAACCTGGCAATGCCCCTTGCCATCCGGCATGGGAAAATCCCCGCAAAACCCCGGCCGATGCCCCCTCAGCAGGTGTAAAAAAGGCCACCTCCAGTAGGTGGCCAGCGTGCATTCAACCCGCAGAAAAATGCGCTAGCGCACCCGGGCTATGGCGGTGTTGAGCCGCATGTTGCCGGCATCCAGGCTCGGGGTCTGGCCGTAAAAGTCGAACTCCAGCTTGACCCCGGGGCGGAACAGCAAGCAGTGGGTCGAGCCGCCGAAGTGGAACATGCCGAGCTGATCCCCCTTCTTCACCCTGTCCCCCGCCCGCACAGTGATGTCGCAGCTCGATACCTCGGCCATGCCCACAGGCACCACGCACATCAGCCCGATTTTGGGATTGTCGGCTTCGATGAAGATCAGCGCCCGGGTTGCCACCGAGGTGAGGAAGGGCTGCGAGTTGTTGGGGGCGCTGGGATCCGCCCCCTGCGGGTCGACAAAGCCCTCGAACTGGTTCTCCAGATAGTAGGTGCCGTTGACCACGCGCACCTTGCGAATGGTGCCGCTCACCGGGCTGTGCCAACGGTGATAGCTGAGGGCGCTGAGGAAGGCCTGATACACTGTGCCGCCGTCGAAGCGAGGCGCCAGATCATCGAAGTCGAGCATGTTGTCCAGCGAATAGGGCTGACCCTTGAGCCAGAACTGATCGCTGCTGCTCACCTCTTTTCTCACCTGCAGCGGCGCCGATTCGCAGGCGTTGACGATGACGTTGTCATCCGCCGGCGCCGAGACAGGCCGCACACCGGGGCGGAAGGTGCGGGTGAAGAACCCATCCCAACTGCCGAAGCCATGATACTCGGCCGCCGGATCGCACTGGAAGATGGTCTCGAAGCTGGCTGGCGTGGGATTGGGGCCCTCACCCAGGGCGCCGGTCGCCACCTTGACCATCTCGGCCTTGGCCACCTTGCCGAGCCAGGGCACCACCAGTGTCTCATGATCCAGCCGGCTGACCGGCTCGTTCAACACGTAACGCGAAGCCGGGCTTTGCAGAAACAGCGCCCAGTAATCGAGGATCTTCTTGAACTGCTGGTTGATCAGGGCGTTGGCGAAGAAGTGATAACCGGACTGGGTCGCCATGGGCCAGTCGAGCAGCGCATTGATGGGAAAACCTATGAGGCCGGAGGGCTCGTGCGTCGGAATGTCCTGATACGCCTCGGGGGCCGTGGTCATGATGCCGTTGAGCAGCCCCAGAAACTCCTCGAAGGAGCGCACCTCGACCTGACCGAGCGGGGTCAGGTGCTTGTGGCGCCAGGCCTCCTTGAACATGGCTTCGGCCTGGGCGTGCAGCGAAGGGTCGGCGTTGACCAGATCCCGCAGCTCGGCGATGGGCGGCACAAGCGCGCTCGGCTGGTTGGCGACATAGTGCCTGATCCGCCGGATCCAGCGCTCGATATGGGCACTATCCTGTGGCACCCAGCCGCCGGGGCGAGACTTGTTCAGTCGGGTTTCAACTGCCTTGTTCATGAGTCTATCTCCTCAAATGATGTTCACGCCCACAATCCACGGCTTGAGCATTGGCTACCGGTTTGCCATCAACACGCAATGACACCGCCCATGTGGTGTAGCACACGAGCCCGTGAAGCACGATTGCCAGAAACGACAGGGCAAATTGGCGCAATAACGACTAGCGGTCAGGGGCGGTGCGGGATCTGAAGGGAAAGAGGCGCCGGGAACGGGCTGACGCCGCCGTAAAACGGCAACCATAGGAGCAGGTGTGACGGGAGGAAAACCGGGAACGCAGAAATGCGAAAAGCCAGCTCAATGAGCTGGCTTTTCTGAAAATGGCAGGGGCGGCAGGACTCGAACCCGCAACCATCGGTTTTGGAGACCGCTGTTCTACCAATTGGAACTACGCCCCTGCAACAAACGAGGCGAATTATACAAAGCCGGGTTCAAAGGTAAAGGCTTTTTTCTCACTTTCGATTCGATTGCACAAATGACGAGCAACTCGCGGCAATTTTCGCAGCCTGACGGGGTAACTTGCTGTATTTACAGCCTTGTCAGGGTAGGAAAGCCACATAAATGGGGGTAGGGTTAAGTCTGGATCCGGGAGGCTACTCATGCTCAATTACCGCTTGCTCCAACAACTGGCACCGCTCAACTTCAGGGATGAACGCAAGACGGAGTCCCTGCCCGACTATCTCGACCGGGTCGCGCCGCGAGTGCCCTTCATTCCCCACAGCGTGCTTTCCCAGTGGATTTATCGCCATTGGCGCGGTTTTGAGTCCAACTGGAGCTTTATCGACCTGGCCCGTCACCAGTTCGAGTGCGAAGCCTGGCCCACGGAGCAGATCGTGACCCAGGTCAGCTCCCGCCATATGGAGGTGATCGAGCGCTGGGGCGAGATGCTGCGCCACAATCGTTACGTGCGTCGATCCTGGCTCGGCGAATACATGCTGACCCAGGGCACCTGGTCCGAACCCATCATAGTGCTGGCCCCCGCACCGGATAGCCGCTACCCGGACGGACAGCCGCTGCCGCAACCCTATTGCCTGCTGGAAGGGCACCACAGACTCGCCTATCTGCGCTGCATGGCCGAAGATGCCCTGCCCCTGCAAACGGAACACAGCGTGTGGATTTGCCGACCCGTTCACGACACTTAAACGTTTTCCCGTGCAAATCTTGCCTTTGAAATAAATTTTTGACAATTCAAAATGCGACTCTATAATCTGTCCGGTTTTGAAAAAGGTCGAGACGAGACGATGCAGTTTTTGATTCAGAAAACAGCCTTGCAGACGGGTGGAGCGCACCAGAGCGGCCCCGTTGTTTCCGGTTCCCGACCCACAGATCCCCAGTTATTTTTAAAAAAAGCCCCTGTTTCAGGGGCTTTTTTTTGTGCCCGAAAAACCTTCATTGATGTCAAAGGGAATGCAGACGATGACCAATCCACTCTATAAGAAACATGTCATCTCCATTTCGGACCTGACCCGGCCCGACATGGAACTGGTGGTCGCAACCGCACAGCGGTTGAAGGCCGAGCCCGACACCCGCCTGTTGAAAGACAAGCTGGTTGCCAGCTGCTTCTTCGAAGCGTCCACCCGTACCCGCCTCTCGTTCGAGACCGCGGTTCAGCGCCTGGGTGGCAACATCATCGGCTTCGCCGACGGTGGCAACACCAGCGCCAAGAAGGGCGAGACCCTGGCCGACTCCATCAAGATCATCGGCTCCTACTCGGATGCCGTGGTGATGCGCCACCCGAAAGAGGGTGCCGCCCGTCTCGCTTCCGAGTTCTCCCGCGTGCCTGTCATCAACGGTGGTGACGGTTCCAACCAGCATCCGACCCAGACCCTGCTCGACCTCTTCTCCATCCATGAGACCCAAGGCAAGCTCGATGGCCTCAACGTGGCCTTCGTGGGTGACCTGAAATACGGCCGTACAGTTCACTCCCTGGCCCAGGCCCTGAGCCTGTTCAACTGCCGCTTCTTCTTCATCTCCCCGGAAGCGCTGGCGATGCCGGACTACATCTGCGAAGAGCTGGAAGAGAAGGGCATACGGTTCAGCGTGCACGAGACCATGGAAGAGGTGATGCCGGAGCTCGACATCCTCTACATGACCCGGGTCCAGAAAGAGCGCTTCGACGAAACCGAATACAAGCACATGGCCGCCAAGTTCGTGCTGGAGCTGGCCACCCTGGAAGGGGCCAAGCCCACCATGAAGATCCTGCACCCCCTGCCCCGCGTCGACGAGATCGATGTGGCGGTCGACAAGACGCCCTACGCCTACTACTTCCAGCAGGCGGAAAACGGGGTCTACGCGCGCCAGGCACTGCTGGCTCTGGTACTGAACGAAACCGTCTAAGGGAAAAGGGGAACATCATGTCCGAGAAGAATCAACTGCAAGTCGAAGCCATCCGTCACGGCTCCGTCATCGACCACGTCCCCGCCGGCCAGGGCATCAAGATCCTCAAGCTGTTCCAGCTGATCGAGACTCAGGAGCGGATCACCGTCGGTTTCAACCTCAAATCCGGTGCGCTGGGCAAGAAGGATCTCATCAAGATAGAGAACACTCGCCTGACCGCGGAGCAGGCCAACCAGCTGGCCCTGTTCGCCCCCAAGGCAACCGTCAACATCATCGAAGACTTCGCCGTGGTGAAGAAGCATCAGCTGGAACTGCCTGAGTTCATTACCGGTGTGTTCCACTGCCCCAACTCCAACTGCATCTCCCACAACGAGCCGGTCGACAGCTACTTCCGGGTGCGCGAGGTGAAGGGCGTAGTACGCATGAAGTGCAAATACTGCGAGAAGTCCTTCACCCAGGACATCGTCAGCGAACGTTACTGATATCCAAGTGGGCCCCAACGGGCCCATTTTTGACCCCTGTCACATCACAGATTCTCCGTTTAGCTATAATTTGCCATCCTATAAAGGCTAAACATCGTTGATTCCCTGCCTCAGGTCTTACCATCAGAATTTTTAGCTATAAAAAAGCATTGATGGCAGATATCGAGCGATAGCCTCCGGTCACAGTCAAAGGAAATCGCCGTGGTCAAAACCCTCAGTCGCCCCGTTGAACAAGAGCCCGATCTGGCCCAGCTGGATGCCTGTCGCCAGATCATCGGCCAGCACTGCTACAGCACCCAGGAAGAGATCCGCCGCGAGCTATCAGAGCGCGGCTTTGCCGACATCAGCCAGTCCACCATCTCCCGTCTGTTGCGTCGCCTCGGCGTGGCCAAGGCCCAGAATGCCAACGGCAAGAAGGTCTACACCCTGGTGGACGATCAGCTGGAACCCGCCGGCAGCACCCGCTCCATTCACGACATGGTGCGCGAAGTGGTACACAACCAGCAGATGGTGCTGATCCACACCACACCGGGCGCCGCCACCGTCGTGGCCCGTCTGCTGGATCGCAACGCCAATCCCGAGATCATGGGCGCCGTCGCCGGCAACGATGTTGTGCTGGTCGCCCCGCGCCATATCAGCCGTACCCGTCAGGCCCACGCCGCCGTGGTGCGCACCCTGGAGCAGGCCCGCTGAGCTCCTCCCCTGAATGCAGCAAGGCGACCCTGGGGTCGCCTTTTTGTTGTCTTGCCCACCTGTGATTGCGGGCTCATGTAAGAGGAGTGCCGGATTCCCTGTCCTGTTTCTCGGCCATAAAAAACGGGAGCCACAGGCTCCCGTTTCATATTGCATGTCATCGGTGTCATGAGAGCACGGCGCCCAGACTGAGGCAGACCACGATCAGCACTGTCAGGATACCGAGCAGCGGAGCCACCCACTTCAGCCAGCGCACATAAGGCACCTTGGCGATGGCCAGACCGCCCATGACGACGGCGGAGGTCGGGGTCACCAGGTTCACCAGACCGGAGGCAGACTGATAAGCGGTCACCACCAGCTCGCGACCCACGTTGGCGAAGTCGGCCAGCGGCGCCATGATAGGCATGGTCAGCACGGCCAGACCGGATGAGGATGGCACCAGGAAGGAGAGCACCACTTCCAGCACGAACATGACGTTGATGAACACCACTGTGGAGAGACCGGTCACTATTCCTTCTGCGCTGTGCAAAATGGTGTGAGTGATCATGCCGTTGTCCATCACCACTACGATACCGCGGGCGATACCTATGATGAGGGCCACACCGAGCAGGTCACGGGCACCGTCGATGAAGTTGGAGGTCAGCTCCTCCTCGCTCATGCGGGAGATGACGCCGACTATGATGGCGGCGGCCAGGAAGACGCCGGAGATCTGCGCCATCCACCAGCCGAGCACGGCCACCCCGTAGATCATCACGGCGAAGGCGGCGACGAAGATACCCAGCACTATCTTGCGAGTCAGAGTGAACTCCAGCATCTGGTCGCTCTTGTTGCCGAGGAAGTGGGCACGGTTCTCTTCCCACTTGTCAGCCACCAGGGACTTGCTGGGGTCGTTGCGCACCATCTTGGCATAGCGCATGACATAGGCCACGCACAGCAGCCAGCCGGCAACCAGCATGGCGACGCGCAGCCAGATACCGTCGGTGAAGGAGATGCCGGCGGCGTTGGCGGCAATCACGGTCGCAAACGGGTTGATGGTGGAGCCCAGAGTACCGATACCTGCACCGAGCAACACTGTCGCGGCGGCAACCACGGGGTCGAAGCGGGCGGCCATCATCACGGGGACCAGCAGGGTATAGAAAGGCAGCGACTCTTCAGCCATGCCGTAGATGGTACCGCCTGCGGCGAACAGCGCCATCAGGATCGGGATCATCCACTCTTCACGGCCGCGCAGGCGGTCGGTAACGCGCTCTATCCCGGCATCGATGGCACCTGTCTTGGTCACAATGCCAAGAAAACCACCGATGATCAGGATGAACAGGGAGACGTCGATGGCGCCAGCCTGATAGGTGTCATGGTTGTAGAGACCGTCGATGGGTGCCAGCAGCACGTCGACTATCCCCTGGGGATTCCCCTCTACCAGCTTGTAGGTTCCGGCCACCGGCACTTCCTTGCCGAGGGCGTCGTTCATGATCATGTCGTATTTGCCGGCTGGCACTACCCAGCTCAGGGCGGCCACCAAGGCGATCAGCACAAACAGTATGGTGTAGGCTGATGGGAACTTGAATTTGGTCATGGTCCAGCTTCCTTCTGTGGTGTGGTATCCATGCAAGCTGCGGGTCGTAGGGTTAGAGGTATTATGCCGCCGTCACATGGTCGAAAAGCCGGGGGTCGCCCCCCGGCACCACTACTGCGACCTTAGTCGCCCAGCGTAGCAACCATCACTGCCTTGATGGTGTGCATCCGGTTTTCGGCCTCGTCAAACACGATGCTGTGCTCGGATTCGAACACGTCCTCGGTCACTTCCAGACCTTTCATCCCATATTTGTCAGCCACTTCCTTGCCCATGGTAGTTTCATCGTTGTGGAACGCCGGCAGGCAGTGCATGAACTTCACATCCGGGTTCTTGGTGGCGTTGATGACATCCATGTTGATCTGGTACGGGGTCATCAGTTTCACCCGTTGATCCCAGGCTTCTTTCGCTTCGCCCATGGAAACCCAAACGTCTGTGTAGAGGAAGTCGGTACCCAGCACGCCCTCTTTCACATCCTCGGTCAGGGTGATGCGAGCGCCTGTCTCTTCGGCGATCAGGCGGCACTTGGCAACCAGCGCTTCTTCCGGCCAGAAGGCTTTCGGTGCGACCAGGCGAATGTCCATGCCCATCTTGGCGGCGCCGACCATCAGGGAGTTGCCCATGTTGTTGCGGGCATCACCCAGGTAGGCGAACTTGATTTGATCCAGACGTTTGCCCTTGCCGTGCTCCAGCATGGTCATGAAGTCAGCCAGGATCTGGGTCGGGTGGAATTCGTTGGTCAGGCCGTTCCAGACAGGGACACCGGCATAGGCACCCAGCTCTTCCACGATTTCCTGGCCATAGCCACGGTATTCGATGCCGTCATACATGCGGCCCAGTACACGTGCTGTGTCCTTCATGGACTCCTTGTGACCGATCTGGGAACCGCTTGGGCCGAGGTAGGAAACTTGAGCGCCCTGGTCGAAGGCCGCCACTTCAAACGCACAACGGGTACGGGTGGAGGTCTTCTCGAAGATCAGAGCGATGTTTTTGCCGGTCAGGTGCTTGCGCTCATAGCCACCGTACTTGGCTTTCTTCAGGTCGATGGCCAGGTCGATCATGTATTGGATTTCGCGCGGGGTGAAGTCCAGCAGTTTCAGGAAGTTACGGTTACGCAGATTAAAAGCCATGATGAGTTCTCTCTATATTTGTTCAGACCAATTTGGGCAGTGTTATTGACTACGCATACACAGTACAAACTTGTTCAGGCCCCATTCGGGCAGTGTTGTTGACTAGGCATTCACGGTGCGGGTGGCAACGATATTGGTGCCGGCTTCGCCCTTGAGGATGGCCAGGCCATCTTCCAGAGAACCGATCCCGACCATGCCGCCGGTCGCTTTGACAAATTCGCAGGACGCTTCGACCTTGGGTCCCATGGAGCCTGCATCGAACTTGACGCCAGCCAGTTCGGCCGGGCTGGTGACGCGCAGCGGGTGCTGGGTCGGTTTGCCCCAATCCAGGTAGACGGCATCGGCGTCGGTCAGGATCAGCAGGGCATCGGCCTTGATCTGCTTGGCCAGGTAGGCGGCAGACATGTCCTTGTCGATGACGGCTTCGATGCCAGTCAGGCACTGACCATCCCAAGTCACGGGAATGCCACCACCACCGGTACAGATGATGAGGTGTCCCTGGGCTATCAGGGTTTCGATGGCATCGCCTTCGACGATGCGCTGGGGCAACGGAGACGGCACCACGCGGCGGAAGAACTTGCCGTCAGCCTTGACCACCCAGTGCTTCTCTTCGGCCAGGATGCGGGCTTCGGCTTCGTCATAGACGGGTCCGATAAATTTGGTCGGATTGGCAAATGCCGGATCCTTGGGATCGACCTGTACCTGGGTCAGCAGCGCGGTGACGTTGCGGCTCGGCATCAGGTTTTTGAGCTCCTGGATCAGCATGTAGCCGATCATGCCCTGGGACTCGGCACCCAGCACATCCAGAGGATAGGGCGCGACCTTGGTATAGGCGCTGTTTTGCAGGGCCAGCAGGCCGACTTGCGGGCCGTTGCCATGCACCAGCACCACGTTGTATTCCTGAGCGATCAAGGCGATGGTCTTGGCGGCGGTGGCGATGTTCTTGCGCTGGATATCCGCTTCAAGGGGCTCACCACGACGGAGCAGGGCATTGCCACCCAGGGCGACGACGACAGTTGGTTTTTTCATGAGTGTTGATCTCGAGTCTTGGTATCTGTGGCGCCAGCCTCTGCCGGCGCCACGCCGTCTTGTTAGATGCCGTCACGTTCCATCGGGCAGCTCATGCAGCGGGCGCCGCCGCGGCCACGACCCAGTTCTTCACCCGGGATGGAGAGAACTGTGATGCCGGCCTTGTCATATTTCTCGTTGGTGTAGGTGTTGCGCTCATAACCCACGACCACGCCAGGACGCACCGTCAGCACGTTGTTGGCATCGTTCCACTGTTCGCGTTCGGCTTCGAAGGTGTCACCACCTGTGGTGATGAGCTTGAGCTGATCCACACCCAGCGCCTTCTCGATGGCGGTCACGAAGTAACCCTCTTCCTTGATGTTCATGCCGGTGGCACCGCCCGGAGTCAGACTCCAGCAGTTCACATCCTTGCGGATGACTTCCGGATAGACGGAGAAGGTGTCTATGTCCATGTGGGTCATGACGGTATCCAGGTGCATGCAGCTGCGGTGTTTCGGCAGTTGCATGGCGATGACCTGTTTGGCCTGACCGTGTTTGAACAGGCTGCGCGCCAGGTGCTCGACCCCTTGCGGCGTGGTGCGCTCGGACATGCCGATGAGCACGGCGCCACGGCCGATGACCAGCACGTCACCCCCTTCGATGGTGGAGTTGTCGTAGTCACGATCCTCGTCACCGAAGTACTTGATGAAGTCCTGACCGGCAAACTGCGGGTGCCAGCGGTAGATGGCCTTCACATGGTTGGTCTCGCGGCGACGGGCGGCCTTGGCCATGGGGTTGATGGAGACGCCACCATAGACCCAGCAGGAGGTGTCACGGGTAAAGAGATGATTGGGCAGCGGCTCTATGATGAAGTCGGTCGGGGCGTGCATGCCCACTACCATGTTGACGCCGCTGTAAGGCATCTCTGAGTAGGTCAGGCCACCGGAGAGAATGCGGGCCAGTTCGCGGTGCGGCATGTCAGCCAGGAAGCAGCGCACGTCGTTGGCAAGGGAAGAACCGAGGCGATAATCGGAGACCTGATGTTGCAGCAGCCAGGTTTTGGCTTCCGGCACATCCAGAGTCTCGGCCAGCAGGTTGGTCAGCAGGAAAACTTCGACATTCTGATCGCGCAGTACCTGAGCGAATTTGTCGTGCTCCTGACCGGCGCGTTCAACCGACAGGACATCATCAAACAACAGGTCCTGGCAGTTGGAAGGGGTCAGACGCTTCAGACTGAGGTTGGGGCGGTGCAGCATGACACGGCGCAATTGGCCAACTTCAGAACCTACATAAAATTTGCTCATGATTATATTCCGTCTAGCAGTGGTCCCTGCGAGTGATTGAATAGATCCCTTCTATTCATGCTCGTGGCTAAGGCGGGATATTCTTTATGTAGGGTACTCAGCTTGTGTTCTATCCTGCCCTTGCCTTTCGAGACCGAGGTTAGACCTGCCAATCACGATAAACTTAGACATTGATCACATTCACTCTGAACTGAATAAAATCACGGTTTATTCTTTGATGAGGGTAACAGAACTGACAATCTCCCATTCAGACATCATGCATTGATACGCATTAATCCACGCTTTTATTTCATATTTCATCCTGTTTCATTCACGGCAAATATCTACTAAGGGATATAACAAAAAACAAAAATTCCTTATTTTCAAAGCGATACAAAACATAAACTCGTCACCTGAATTTAATATGCATTAAACTGAATTTTTCACTGGTTTTTGAGGGATGGGCACCGAGATAAATAGTCATAAGCAGGCGAGGCGCTGAATAATCTGCTTCTTGTCCCAGATCATGGCATTGTGCCAAACCCGCCAGCACAGGCTCGCGGCACAAGTTGTCAGCAACATGCCTGTTATATGGATATGCACAAAGCCCGCATCTTGGTCATGTATTTCTCAGCGGCACCGCTACACCCTCTTTTCAAACTTTTTTCATTCGTTGAATTTATTTCATAACCTTGCGTCGCGGGCCGGCTCGGCTTAACTCAGAAAGTGATCCAGATCACGCCGTGCTCTGTCACCAAGGAGATAGCCATGAAGATCAAGTCACTGTTCCTGTTCGCCGCCCTGATCCTGCCCATGACCCCATCGCTGGTCAGCGCTGAGGGAGCCCCCGCCATCCCCATGGTGGTCTGCCATGTCGACCAGGCTCCCCAGATGCTGGTCCCCGAGTACGTGTGCCAGTGGTACGGCGGCAGCCAGCACTACTGAAAGTGAGAGCCCAAGAGGAGGTCACCTCCTCTTGGCTTGTCATGCTTCAACCCCCTCCTATACTCAAGGCAGCTATTTTTCATAGGGATAGGAGATAGTCATGATCCTGTTGGTCGGTGGAGAGAAGGGAGGGAGCGGCAAGAGTTGTCTGGCCCAGAATCTGGCGGTCTACCTCAGAACCCGGTTTCATGGCGAAGTGCTGCTGGTCGATTGTGACCCGCAACGCACCACCTCGGACTGGATCCAGGAGCGCAACGACAACCCGGATCTGCCCCAGATAAACTGCGTTCAGCTCTACGGCAATATTCGCAACGACCTGCTCAGCCTGAAGAACCGCTATGACTATGTCATCGTCGACTGTGGCGGCCAGGACAACCGGGCGCTGCGCTCCACCATGGCGGTGGCCACCCATGGCCTGATCCCGCTCAGACCCAAACGCCGCGATCTCAAGACCCTGCCACACATGGAAGATCTCATCACCACCTGCAAGATGGTCAATCCCACCCTCAAGGCCGCCGTGGTGCTGACCCAGTGCCCGGCCCTACCCAACCAGGTAAAACGGATCCTGGAGGCCAAGGAGGTATGCGCCTCGTTCGGGGTCGATGTGCTGAACGCCATCACCTATGGTCGCAATGTCTATGACGACAGCGAGGAGAAGGGCCTTTCCGTCATGGAGATAGAACCCGATGGCAAGTCGGCCGAGGAGATCCGGGCCATCGCCAAGGAGTTTTTGGAGCTGGAGGTGTGAGATGGGCCTTGCCGACCTGAAGAAGAAACACAATCTGCATCATCAGAAGAAGTTCACCATAGACGAGTTCATCGAGGATGCGGACTTCTATGCCAAGGGCAAACCCAAGGTGGTCAGCCTTGAGCTGAACCTGCATCGGGAGGAAGCCCTGACGGCACTCGCCTTTATCGAAAGCGGCGACTACCTGAAACCCAGCTATAAAAAAGCCACCTTCTCCCTGAGCACTGCCGCCATCGACGAGCTTGGCAGCCTGACCCAGCAGGACGGCATGAACAAATCCCTGTTGCTGCGCCTGTTCACCCACTATTTCTCTTCACTGAGCCCGGAAGAGCGTCAGACCATCTATGAACGGCTGCAGGAGCACAGCTGACCCACCATCTGACCCGCCATATTGGTAGTCAGTATCACCTTTTCGGCGACCATACATATGCCTCTTCCCCCCTTTCTGAACCCGAGTTAAACGACGTGTGAGACATTCGCTATTCCCTCTGTGAGCCAGACGCCGAAAAAGATCCCGCGATAGTCGGAAGATAGGATCCAAAAACCTGAACGTTTAATACTCAACCATATGATTTTAAATGATAAAAATCACAACAAGTTTCTTGCGTAACGAGATGCGTAAAAACGTTTTTCATGCTGCCGTTGTCGTCCCCTGCGAAATCCTTATAGTTACTCATGCACGGACGCAATGAAGTCGGTCTGGAAGACTGGCTGCCAGGGTTGGGCAAATGGACTCACCACAGGATGTGGTAAAGGACACCTCCCAGGACGGAGAAAGTGCGACGGGAACGGATGACTCGTCAGGCCATGATGGCTAAAGGACACCCCAAAGGATTGGGAAGGGGAAACCTAAAGGAAGAGGTATAGTCAGGGATTGCAGGGAGCAACTTCGTTCAAGGACATGAGCGATAAGACTATCGGGGGCGACGCAAGTCGCCCCCATCTTTTTGGCCTTTTTTACCTGGCCCCCCAGATGCCGTTATTCCAGCCGGAAGTGCCCCACTATCTCCCTCAGTCTGTGATAGGTCTGCTGCATCGAAGCCGAGCTGGTCACTGTCTCTTCTCCATTGTGCGTCAGCTGACGGATCACCTCGGCGATGGCGCTCATGTTGCGATTTATCTCTTCCGCTACCGCACTCTGCTGTTCGGCCGCCGTGGCGATGTGGCTGATGAGATCGTTGATCTCCACCACCTCGCCTGCCATCAGGTCCAGCGACTCGTTGACCTTGGTGGTATTCTCGGCGGCACCCTGACAGCTCTGCTTGGTGTTGCTCATGGCCTCCACCACTGTGCGGGTACCCCGCTGCAGGCTGGCCAGCATGGTCTGGATCTCGGCGGTGCTCTTCTGGGTGCGAGCCGCCAGCGAGCGTACTTCGTCCGCCACCACAGCGAAGCCGCGTCCCTGCTCACCGGCGCGAGCCGCCTCTATGGCGGCATTGAGCGCCAGCAGGTTGGTCTGTTCGGCAATGCTGCCGATCACCCCGAGCACCGAGCCAATCTGCTGCACATCCTGCTGCATGGCTTCGATGGATCTGGCTGTTTCCTCCACCTCGTCCACCAGCGCCATCACGCTGGCCATAGCCTGATCGACCACCTGGCGGGACTGGCTTGCCAGCTGCTGGCTCTGGCCGGTCAGCTGGGCCGTGCTGGCGGCACTCTCCGAGACGGAAACCGCAGTGCGGCTCATCTCGTTGATGGCGGTCACTACCTGCTCGGTCTCGCGCACATGATCCGCCAGCAGGGATTGCGCAGCCCCGGTCTGGCTGGCCAACCCCTCGATACCGTTGTTGAGCTGGCCGCTCGCCTGCCGCACCTCCCCCATCATCTCCTGCAGACGCTCGATGAAATGGTTGATGCCGGCCGAGATCTGGCCCAGATCATCCGTGCTGGTCACCGTCAGGCGGCGGGTCAGATCGCCGCTGCCACGAGACAGCTCCAGCACCAGATCCCGCAGCGAGAGGATGGGACGATAGGCGACATTGAGCGCCAGCATGGCCAGCAGCAATACCAGCACGGCGACCGCCAGCAGGGCCATGACGATCTGGCCATTGAGCGCCTGGGTCATGGTGCGGATGTAGTCGAGGTCTATGTAGCCGGTCAGCGTCCAGCTGCTGCCGCGAATATCCAGCTGGTTGGGGCGTGACTCGCTCTCACCCTGCGGCTTGCTGCTGTAGAGCACATTGCCCTGACCGTCGGCAAGGGAGAAGTAGCGCCCCTCCCCGCTCACCTTCTCCAGCAGGTTCTTGAACTCGCTCATGTCGAGGTAATAAAGGTAGGCAGAGTCGGCACCACGCGGTACCAGGATGGAGATGACGGGTTTGCCATCCAGCTGCTGCAGCGGGCTGACGGTGATCCGGTTGTTCGCCTCAGGGATCAGCTTGCGCAGGGCGTCGACCCTGGCCGTGTCGTTGATGACGCCGCTCACGTCGAACGCCATGTCGCCGATCACCTTGACTATGTTATGAAAGCCGGTCTCTTCCAGGGTCTTCTTGACGTTGGTCACCCCGAAGTTGAGGTTGGCCGCCAGCAGGATTTTCTGATTGATGTCCCCCGCCAGCTTCTCTTTGACCAGGGCTATCTGTTCGTTGATGTTCTGGGTGGCCTGAGTGCGAATGTAGCCACTGATGAAGTGATTCACGCTGAGCCAGGCGGTGCCGATGGTGACCAGAATGGCCAGCAGCAGCAAGACGTAAATCTTGACCTTGAATGGCATGGGATCCCTCCAGAAGAGAGGGCCGGCATGGCCAGCCCCCTCTGCCAATCGTTATTTCTTCTTGGCGTACTTCATGGAGTCCAGGGCCACCGCCAGTATGATGATGCCGCCCTTGATGATGAACTGCCAGTAAGGGCTGACTCCAATATAGGTCAGACCATAGTTGATCAGGGTGAAAATGAGCACGCCTGTGATCACCCCGGCAACCGTCCCCACGCCCCCGGCGAACGAGACACCGCCCACCACGCAGGCCGCGATGGCATCCAGCTCATACATAAAGCCCAGGTTGTTGGTGGCACTGCCGATGCGACCCGCTTCCAGCATGCCGCCGAAGGCGTAGAAGACACCCGCCAGGGCATAGATCATCACCAGGTTGACCGCCACATTGACGCCGGAGACCTTGGCCGCCTCGGGGTTGCCGCCGATGGCGAAGATGTTTTTGCCAAAGCGGGTCTTGTTCCACAGCACCCAGACAAAGACGCTGGCGATGGCGGCATAGAAGGTGAGATAGGATAGCTTGAACCCTCCCAGCTTGATGAAGCCCTGCGCGAAGCTCGAGAAACGAGGATCGAAGCCGGCCACCGGTGAGGCGCCCACGGAATCAAAATAGAGGGAGTTGATGCCGTAGACGATGATCATGGTACCCAAGGTGGTAATGAACGGGGTCACATTGAGATAGGCCACGATCAGACCGTTGACCAGGCCTATCAGGGCACCCACGGCACACACCAGCAGGATCACCACAGGAATGGGCACCTCCCCCAGACTGGGGAACACCTTGTTGACGTTGGTCAGTGCCTGCAACATGGTGGCCGCAATCAGCGCCGCCAGGCCAACCTGGCGACCGGCCGACAGATCCGTACCCTGGGTGATGATGATGCCCGCCACCCCGAGCGCTATGATGACCCGCACCGAGGACTGGGTCAGTATGTTGCTGAAGTTGGTGAGGCTCAGGAAGGATGGCTCCTTGATCACTATGATCATGAGCAGCACCAGCAACACCACATAGATGCCGTTCTCTTTGAGCGCCTGCATCAGATTGAAATTTTTAGCCGACTCCATAAATGTCTTCCTGTCTCTAAAGGTACAGAGATGCCAGGCGCAGTATCTCGCTCTGGTCAGTTTCTTTGGTATTGACGATCCCGGCGACCCGGCCATTGCTCATCACCATGATGCGATCCGTGATCCCCAGCAATTCCGGCATCTCTGAGGAGATGATGATGATGCCCTTGTCCTTCTTGGCCAGCTCCAGGATGAGCTGGTAGATCTCGAACTTGGCACCCACGTCAATCCCGCGAGTCGGTTCATCCAGCATCAGGATCTCCGGCTGGGTCAGCAGCCAGCGGCCGATAATGACCTTCTGCTGGTTGCCACCGGACAGGGAGCCGATCTGGGTCTGCTGGGTCGGGGTCTTGACGCGCATGGAGTCGATGACCCACTGGGTATCGCTCTTCATCTTGTTGTTGCTGAGCAGCCCCATGGAACTCTTGTAGCTGTCCATGTTGGCGATCAGGGAGTTGAAGGCGATATCGAGGCGGGAGTAGATGCCGGTGGAACGGCGCTCTTCCGTCACCAGCGCGAATCCGTTCTGAATGGCCTCGTGCGCCGTGTGATTCGCCACTACCTTGCCGTGCAGCTTGATGACGCCCTCGTTGCGATCGCGAATGCCGAACAGGGTCTCGACGATATCGGTACGCTTGGCCCCCACCAGCCCGGCGATGCCGAGGATCTCCCCCTTGTGCAGATCGAAGGTGATGTCCTGGATGGAGGGCTGGTTCTTGGCCGTCAGATGCTCCACCTCGAGGATCACCTCTTTCGGCTGGTTGGTTTTTTCCGGGAAGCGCTGGGTCAGTTCACGGCCAACCATCATGCCGATGATCTGATCCATGGTCATGCCCTCGAGCGGCTGGGTCGCCACCCACTGGCCATCCCGCAATATGGTGATCTCGTCACACAGCTGGAAGATCTCTTCCATCTTGTGGGAGATATAGACGATGCCGCAGCCCTTCTCTTTCAGCTTGTTGATGATCTTGAAGAGATGATTGACCTCTTTCTCGGTCAGGGAGGAGGTCGGCTCATCCATGATGACGATCTTGGCATCGTAGGAGAACGCCTTGGCGATCTCGATCATCTGCATCTGGGACACCGAAAGCGTGCCCACCTTGACCCTGGGATCTATGTCGATATCCAGCTCGTCGAAGATGTGCTTGGTGTCGTCATACATCTTGCCGTGGTCGATGAACCAGCCCTTGGTGGGATAGCGACCGAGCCACATGTTGTCCATTACAGTGCGTTGCAACACCAGGTTCAGCTCCTGGTGCACCATGGAGACGCCATTCTCCAGCGCCTCTTTGGAGGAGGTGAAGTTGATCTCCTGTCCCTTGAAGAAGATCTTGCCCTCATCCTTCTCATAGATGCCGAACAGGCATTTGAGCAGCGTGGATTTTCCTGCCCCGTTCTCGCCCATCAACGCATGCACAGAATGAGGACGGACCCGTAAATTGACTTTATCGAGTGCCTTGACGCCAGGAAAACTCTTACTGACGTCAATCATCTCCAACAGCCATTCTGATTGTTGCTGTGTTGTCATATCAGCCATCACATCTGGTTGAAAAAAGGGCAAGGGGATCTCCCTTGCCCTGGAGGGGGGAATTACTCGAATTGGGACAGGTTGTCTTTATCCACACCGACGTAGGCAACACGGACGACCTTGTCGACTATGTTCCACTTGGTGCCTTCACCGGCCGGTTTGCCTTCAGCCAGGTTCTTGGTCAGCTCGAAGGTGGCCTTCGCCTGGTTGGCCGCATCGTTCAGCACTGTACCCGCCATGGCACCGCTCTTGACCATGGCCAGGGCTTCCGGCAGCGCATCGACGCCAAATACCGGGATGGCGGTCTTGCCTTGCGCTTTCAGAGATTCAACGGCACCCATCGCCATGCCGTCATTGTTGGCGATGACCACTTCGATCTTGCTGGCGTTGGGGCCGGAGATCCAGGCATCCATCTTGTCCTTGGCCATGGCGGTATCCCACATACCTGTATCCATGTGCAGCTGTTCGGTTTTGACGCCACCGTCGTTCAGGGTCTTGATGACATAGGTGGTACGGGCTTCCGCATCCGGGTGGCCCGGCTCGCCCTTGAGCAGTACGAACTGGATGACGCCATCCTTGTTCAGATCCCACTCGGGATGGGCTTTCCAGTGTTTGGCGATCAGCTGACCCTGGATGATGCCTGACTCCTTGGAGTCGGTACCCACGTAGTAAGCCTTCTCATAACTGGCCAGATCGGCAGCGCTCGGCTCCTTGTTGTAGAACACCACGGGCACATCTTCGCCACGGGCCTTCTCGATCACGACAGGGGCCGCCGCCGGGTCAACCAGGTTGATCGCCAGGGCCTTCACCCCTTTGGCCAGCAGCACGTCGATCTGATCGTTCTGCTTGGACTGGTCATTCTGGGAGTCATTCATCAGCAGCTCCACACCCGGGTTTGCCGCTGCTTCCTTCTCGATTGCCTTGCGCACCACAGCCATGAAGTTGTCGTCGTACTTATAGACTGTCACCCCGATACGGGTTTCGGCATGGGCAGTGGCTCCTGCCATCAGGCTCATCAGCACGGCGGCAATTGTCGTGATTTTTTTCATTGTTATGCTCCGATCTCTCTATCTGTTTTTTGTAGGGAATGCTGTACACCAATTGAACTGGCGCCAGCCTAATGTAATCAGTTTGTTGTGTGATGTTCTGTGATCCTGACAACAAAATGAAAACGTTTACACTCTGTTACATAGCAACAAAACAATTAAATATCATATGGTTATGAGTAATCATTTTCGACTGAGGCCTTATCGCCACCTCAGTCGACCCAACCATGGCTCAGATTCAGCGTAGAACACAGTTCCAATAGTAGCCGCCCGGCTGCAACCAATATTCCGGTCGCACGCTCTGACTCCAGGAGTCATCGCCCCCAATCCCCATGTGGAAGCCATCGAGGCAGAGATGCAGGCCCCCCTCGGCCACCAGATCTGTCTGGTGACGGGCCAGGGCCAGCTGCTGCTGGCTGTAGCGGCTGACGCTGAAATGGAACTGGCCCTCGACGGCAATCTCGCCAAGCTGCAGTTGACGGGTATCACAACGCAGCCCGTTGTCGGTCGGGAACACATAAGGGGTATGCAGGTCCGCCAGCGGCAACTGCCAGCGGCCGAAGTCGGCACCGAGCAGGCGATCCGGATAGTTCTCGTAAGGGCCCAGACCCAGCCAGCTCAACTCTGCCACCTCGTCGACCAGCCAGAGCAGGGCGCCGATGCGGGGCAACGACGGCATGCCGGCCGCAACCTCGACGGCTATGGTGAGCGCCATGGCGCCGTCCGCACCGAAGCTGTGCTGCCAGCGGGTCGACAGCTTGAGTACCCCCTGGACAAAGTAACCGTGCCTGACCAGCACGCGGCCATGATGGGGATCCACCTCCAGTCCAAGACAGCGATGCTCAAGTTCGTTGAGTCCGGCGCCTTGCCAGCGGGCAATCCAGGCGTTGGGATCTATGTGATCCGCCTCGCTGGCGCCTATGTCGTTGTCGAGCGGCGCGCGATAGAAGTGATCGGCAATGGCATCCTGCAGCCGTTCGCGGCCATGTTTCTGCCAACTGCGGATGCGGCCACTGGTTTTGTCCAGTTGCCACTCGCTGCCAGCCGCGCAGACGAGCCAATGATCCGGCTGCTCCTTTATCGCGGCGGGGTTAAACGCCGCCGGTATCGCCATCGGCGTTGGCAGCATAAATTGCTGACGCGCCACCTCATGCTCCGGCTCGGCCCAGGCCGTGGCGGCGGGTTGCACTATGGCCAGATCCAGCCAGGCGAGGGAGCCCGCCGCAAAGGCTGGCAGCGCATCCAGCAGGGTCTGCACCACGCTGGCCCGGGGCGCCAGACTGAGTGGGCATTCACCCTGCCGCAGCACAAGGCCGTTCTCGCACAGCTGCCAGCGCAGCAACTCGTTGTCCGTAATGCGGAACAGATGCTCGCTGGTCAGACAAACGACCAGGGGCTGCAGGCTTTGCAGTGTCAGCACGAAAGGTTGCTGGGCCCGTTTCGCCTCGAACAGGGCGGGATGGGGCGTCCGATCCGGGAACAGCAGGCCGTTGCAGCAGAACTGGCGGTCATTGGGCTGGTCGCCGAAATCGCCGCCATAGGCCCAGTAGTGACGGCCATCGTCGGTCTGCTTGTCGAGCCCCTGATCCACCCAATCCCACACGAAGCCACCCTGCAACCTGGGATGATCGCGAAACGCCTGCCAGTAGTGGGCAAAGCCCCCCAGGCTGTTGCCCATGGCGTGGGCGTATTCGCAGAGGATGAGTGGCCGGGTCTCTCCCGGCAGGCCGATCCACTTGGCCAGCGCCCACTTGGGCACCGCCGGGAAGGGCTGGTCCTGATGGGTGCGAGCATACATGGGGCAGATGATGTCGGTGGCGGCCGTGTCGGCCCCGCCCCCTTCGTACTGCACCGGACGGCTCGGATCCGCCTGCTTGGCCCAGCCATACATGGCATCGTGGGCCGGGCCATAGCCCGACTCGTTGCCAAGGGACCAGATGATGATGCAGGGGTGGTTGAAGTCGCGCGCCACCATGCGGGTGACCCGCTCCAGGAAGGCGTTGCTCCAGGCCGGATCCCGCGCCAGCCGCCCCATGGGGGTCATACCGTGGGTCTCCAGATTCGCCTCGTCCACCACATAGAGGCCGAGCCGGTCGCACAGGCGATAAAGCTCGGGGTGATTGGGGTAGTGGGAGCAGCGCACCGCGTTGAAGTTGTGCCGCTTCATCAGCAGTAGGTCCTGCTCAATGGCGGCAGGAGTTACCACATGGCCCCTGGCTGCATCGTGTTCGTGCCGGTTGGCGCCGCGGATCAGCAGGGGCTGGCCGTTGACCCGCAGCAGACCGCCCTTGATCTCCACCGCCCGAAAGCCCACGTCATAGGCTTCGCTCTCGATGGGCTCGCCCTGCTCGCCGAGCAGGGTCAGGGTCAATCGGTAGAGGTGAGGCGTCTCGGCGCTCCACTTGCGTGGGGCCGCCACCTCGAGCCAACACTCGGCGCGATCGTCATAGGCCCCCTTCTCGTCGATGGCTGCCGTGCCGAGCCGCTGACGCAGGTTGGCCACCCGCTCTGTGCCGTCGTAGAGGCTGACCTCCACCGACAGGCCCGCTGCGTTGGCGGCCTGCAGCTCGATCTTGAGACGAGCATCCCGATAGCAGGCATCCAGCTCGGGCGTAACCCGGATATCCATCAGATGACGGGCCGGTTTGTGCAGCAGACTGACGGAGCGGAAGATGCCGCTCAGGCGCCACATGTCCTGATCCTCCAGATAGGAGCCATCGGACCAGCGCAGCACCAGCACAGCCAGCCGGTTGCCGCCGGCCTGCAGGAAGGGGCTCAGATCGAATTCGGCAGGCAGCCGGCTGTCCTGGGAGTAACCCACCCAGCGGCCGTTGCAGAACAGGTAGAAGGCGCTGTCGACGCCGTCGAAGATGATGCGGGTCTGGCCGCCGACCAGCCAGTCGGCAGGCAACTCGAACTCGCGAGAGTAGCAGCCGGTCGGATTGGCGGCCGGCACCCTGGGCGGATCGCAGGGGAAGGGATACTTGATGTTGGTGTAGATGGGGCCGTCCGTGAGCGGACGCGACGCCGGGTAGGCGGCATCCAGCTGCCAGTTGCCCGGCACCCTGATGGCACACGCCTGCGGCAGATCCTGCGTCAGCCAGCCATCGGGCACCCGCTCGGGCGCCTCGAAGAAGGAAAAGCGCCATTCGCCATCCAGCAGCAGGCGGGACGGCGAAGCGAGATCGGCACGGGCGTCGGCCTCACTGCGCCAGCTGAACAAGGGGGTATGGGCAGCCAGACGATTCACCGATGTAATCGCCTGAGTCTGCCAATCCTGACGGGCCACTATCTCCCTGAGCATTCTTCTCTCTCCCTGCATGAACGCCGAAAACGTATGCAGTGTAGGGGAGTTTTGCCCGGTGATCGGCGATCCCGCTCACACAGATGTAAACGATTACACTGATTTTGTTAAGTAAAACAGGGTAAAAATGAGCTAAATGAAGGTAAAAGACCGAGCCCCCGGATCACAGGCCTGAAAAACGGCGATCCGGGGGAGGAAAGAGGCGTGAATAGAGGGGGTCAGGCCCGCACGGGTGCCACGGAGTGGCGATTGATCAGGGTCGGCGTGTAAATGCGGCTCTGCACCGACTCGCACTCACCCGCCGCCAGCTGCAATGCCAGCTTGGCCGCCTGGGCCGCCATCAGCTCGATGGGATAGCGCATGGTGGAGAGCTTGGGTCTCAGGTATCTGGCGTAGATGATGTCATCGAAACCCACCACCGAGACCTCCTCCGGCACCTTGAGGCCGTTGTCGGCCAGCACAGAGATGGCGCCGGCCGCCATGGCATCGTTGTAGGCCACCACGGCCGTGATGGGCTGTCCCTTGGCCAGCAGGTTGAGCATGGCGCGCTCCCCCCCCTCCTCGTTGGGCATGCCGCTCTCCACCAGCTCGGGATCGGCGAACAGCCCAGCCTCGGCCAGCGCATCCTGATAACCCTGCAGCCGCAAGGTGGCATCCTCGATGACGTGATCCGAACTGAGGAAGGCGATGTGGCGGTGGCCCAGCTCCAGCAGATGACGGGTCGCCGTGGCGGCCCCCTGCCGGTTGTTGAGGGCGATACAGCGCCCCTTCAGGGCCGGGATGTCGCGGTTGATCAACACCATGCCGGGCACCCGCTGGGCGTAGTCGATCAGCTCCTCATCGCTCAGTGCCTTGCTGTGCACCACCAGCGCCTCGCAGCGCTTGCCGATCAGCAGCTCGATGGATTCCCGCTCTTGCTGCGCCCGGTGAAAACCATTACCCATCAACAGGTGCAACCCCTGCTCCACCGCAATCGCCGCGACCCCCTTGATCAGGGCGCCGAAGAAGGGATCCGCCACGTCACCCACCAGCACCCCCATGGTGTCACAGGTCCTGCTGACCAGCGCACGGGCATTGGCGTTGGGGGTGTAGCCCAACTCGGCCATGGCCTTCTGCACCACCTCGCGGGAGGCGGCACTGGCCTTGGGTGAGTTGTTCATCACCCGTGAAACCGTTGCCACAGATACCTTGGCCAAACGGGCGACATCCTTGATGGTGCTCATGCTGTTTTCACTTATTTCACGGTTCAAGACGGCGCCATTATACCGAGCAATGTCACTGATAACAGGGGAAAAAGCCACATAGCTGCATTTATGACCACATCAACAAGTGTAATCGTTTCCACATATTTGTTAACCAGTTCACAGTTTACCCGTCGGAGCCTCGGCTAGACTCCTTCACAGGCTTTTTTAGCGTGGAGAAGAGGATGAAAGTACTGGTCACCGGCGGCTGCGGCTACATCGGCAGCCACACCTGTCTGGCCTTGCAGGCCGCGGGAATGGAACCCGTGGTGGTGGATAACCTCTGCAACAGCAAGGCGGGTGTACTGGCTCGCATCGCCGCCATCAGCGGGCGTGAACCCCTCTTCTATCAGGGGGACATTCGTGATCCGGCCCTGCTGGATCGCATCTTCGGCGAGCAACAGATAGCCGCCGTGATCCACTTCGCCGCCCTCAAGGCGGTCGGTGAATCAACCCGTCTCCCCCTCGAATACTACGAGAACAATCTGGGCGGCACCCTCACCCTGCTGCAGGCGATGAAACGCGCCGGGGTCAGCAGCCTGGTGTTCAGCTCGTCGGCCACCGTCTATGGCGATCCGGCCAGCACGCCCATCCGGGAGGATTTCCCCCGCAGCGCCACCAATCCCTACGGGCGATCCAAGCTGATCATCGAGGAGATCCTCGAGGATCTGCAGCGGGCCGAGCCCCACTGGAGCATGACGCTGTTGCGCTACTTCAATCCGGTCGGCGCCCACGACTCAGGCACCCTGGGGGAAGATCCCCAGGGCATACCCAACAACCTCATGCCGTTTTTGACCCAGGTCGCCATCGGCCGCCGCGACTCTCTCTCCGTCTTTGGAAACGATTACCCCACCGTCGATGGCACCGGGGTGCGCGACTACATCCACGTGATGGATCTCGCCGAGGGGCACGTCAAGGCGTTGCAACATTGCGCCAGGCAGGGGGGCGTACACGTCTACAACCTGGGCACGGGCCAGGGCCAGAGCGTGTTGCAGATGGTCGCAGCGTTCGAAGCCGCCTCCGGTCGGCCGCTGCCCTATCGCATCGAACCCAGGCGCCCAGGCGACATCGCCGAGTGCTGGGCCGATCCAGCCAAGGCCGAGCGCGAGCTGGGCTGGCGTGCCAGCCGCGACCTCGCAACCATGTGCACCGACAGCTGGCGCTGGCAGTCCGCCAATCCGCAGGGGTACTAGGCGTGAACAGGCCCAGTGCGACTCGCCCTCCCTCGTCCGCCCAGCAGGCGGCCAATCCATCCATTTCATCAGGTAATGAGGAGTGATGATGTTCAACCCGGTTGATCACCCCCACCGTCGTTTCAACCCGCTGACCGGTCAATACGTGCTGGTCTCCCCCCACAGGGCCAAGCGCCCCTGGCAAGGCCAGGTCGAGAAGGTCAGTCAGGCGCCGAGCCAATCCCACGATCCGGATTGCTTCCTCTGCGCGGGCAACCAGCGCGTCACCGGCGACCAGAACCCGGACTATCAGGGCACCTTCGTCTTCACCAACGACTTCGCCGCCCTGATGCAGGACACCCCGGCCACCGACGCGGCACAGGATCCCATGCTCAAGCTGGAGGCCGCCCGCGGCACCAGCCGGGTCATCTGCTTCTCGCCGGATCACGGCAAGACACTGCCCGAGCTGCCGCTGCCCGCCATAGAGGCGGTGATCACCACCTGGATGGAACAGGTGGCCGAGCTGTCAGCCCAGTGGGCATGGGTGCAGGTGTTTGAAAACAAGGGCGCCGTCATGGGCTGCTCCAACCCCCACCCTCACGGCCAGCTGTGGGGCAGCGATTTTCTGCCCAACGAGATCGCCCGCGAAGAGCAGCACCAGCGCGACTGGCTGGCCGGGCACGGCCGCCCGCTGCTGGTCGACTATGTGGAGCGGGAGCTGGCGGATCGCACCCGCATCGTAGTGGAAACAGCACACTGGCTGGCCGTCGTTCCCTTTTGGGCCGCCTGGCCGTTCGAAACCCTGCTGCTGCCCAAGACCCATGTGCCCTCCCTGCTCGGCCTCACCCCCGAGCTGCAGCAGGATCTGGCGGTGGCGCTCAAGGAGCTCACCAGCCGTTACGACAACCTGTTCGAGTGCAGCTTCCCCTACTCCATGGGCTGGCACTTCGCGCCGCCTCGCTCCGACTGCCCGGAAGCCTGGCAACTGCACGCCCACTTCTATCCGCCCTTGCTGCGCTCCGCTACGGTGCGCAAATTTATGGTGGGCTTCGAGATGCTGGCAGAAACCCAACGCGATCTGACACCGGAACAAGCGGCAGAACGACTGCGTGCCCTGAGCCCCATTCATTACAACCAGGCCGACGGGGAGAAGCGATGAAACCCAGTCAATGTGTTCCAACCCCGGAGCAAGCCGCGGAACGGCTGCACGCCCTGAGCCCCATTCACTACAACCCGATCAGCCAAGCCAATGAGGAGGCCTTATGACCCCCAGCCAACGCGTCAGCGCCGTTTTTGCAGAGCAGTTTGAGCAGCAACCCGACCTGCTGGTGCGCGCCCCCGGTCGCGTCAACCTCATCGGCGAACACACGGACTACAACGACGGCTTCGTGCTGCCCTGCGCCATCGACTACGAGACCTGCGTCGCCATCGGCCTGCGCGATGACAGCCTGGTGCACGTGATCGCCGCCGACTACGGCAACCAGCGCGACCTGTTCGATCTGAACCAGCCCATCACCCACCATGCAGATCAGCGCTGGAGCGACTACATCCGCGGCGTGGTGAAATACCTGCAGGTGCGCGGCCATGCGCTGCGCGGCCTCAACCTGGTGGTCTCCGGCAACGTGCCGCAGGGCACAGGCCTGTCGTCGTCCGCCTCGCTGGAGGTGGCCATAGGCCAGGCCTTCAAGGAGGCGCTGGGGCTCGACATCAGCCAGGCCGAGATCGCGCTCAACGGCCAGCAGGCGGAGAACCAGTTCGTCGGCTGCAACTGCGGCATCATGGATCAGATGATCTCCGCCAGCGGCAAGCAGGATCATGCCCTGCTGCTCGACTGCCGCTCGCTCCAGACCCGCCTCATCCCCATGCCCCCCGATCTGGCGGTGCTGATCGTCAACTCCAACGTGCGCCGCGGCCTGGTGGACAGCGAATACAACACCCGCCGTCAGCAGTGTGAAACCGCCGCCCGCCACTACGGGGTCAAGGCACTGCGCGACCTCGACATGGCCGCGCTGGAGGCGGGCAAGGCCGGGCTGGATGAGGTCTGCTACCGCCGCGCTCGCCACGTGGTGGGCGACAATACCCGCACCCTGGCCGCCGCCGATGCGCTGGAGTCCGGCGATCTGGTGCGTCTCGGCGAACTGATGGCCGAGTCCCACGCCGCCATGCGCGATGACTTCGAGATTACCGTGCCTCCCATCGACGGTCTGGTGGAGATCATCAAGGCCAGGCTTGGCCGCGAAGGCGGTGTGCGGATGACGGGCGGTGGCTTCGGCGGCTGCGTGGTTGCCCTGCTGCGCCCGGCACAGGTCGCCGAGGTGATTGCCGCCGTCGACGCCGAGTATCCGGCCCGCTTCGGCCTCAAGGCCGACAGCTATGTCTGCCGTGCCAGCGCGGGGGCGGGAAAACTATGAGCCCATTTATGATGCAGGCCGACGGCTACGTCTGCCGGATCGGCGACACAGCTGCAGGCAAGCTATGAGCAACGCCATGATCCCGTTCGAGCTGGAAAACGAAGAGGGGCTGCGCCTGCGCGGCCTCGATGTGGGCGCCACCCTCACCTCCCTCACCCTGCCGGTCGCGGGCAAGCACCGCGAGGTGCTGCTGGGCTGCGCCGATGAGGCCTATCCTGCGCAGCAGGTGTGGCTGGGTGCGGTGGCGGGGCGTTTTGCCAACCGCATCGGCGGCGCCGAACTGGTGCGCGATGGCCAGCACTGGCCGCTGGATGCCAATCAGGCCCCTCACTGCCTGCACGGCGGACGGGAGGGGTTTCATCGCCAGCGCTGGCAGATCAAGGAGCTGGAGGCGGACAGGGTCAAGCTCGTCCTGCTGTCGAAGGCGGGCGATCAGGGCTTTCCCGGCAACTTGCGGGTGACTCTGGAGTACCGGCTGGAGCAGTACGATCTGGTGGTCGATTTCAGGGCCAGCACGGATGCGCCGACCCCGGTCAGCCTCACCAGTCACGCCTACTTCAACCTGGATGGGGGCGGCGATGTGCGCGACCACACCATCAGCCTCAACGCCGATCGCTTTCTGCCGACCGATGAGAGCGGTCTGCCGCTGGCCATTGCGCCGGTGGAAGGCCCCTTCGATCTGCGCGCCCCGCGCCCCATGGGCCAGGATTGGCTGAGCCATCCCCAGCAACGGCAGGCCAGGGGGTACGATCATGCCTTCCTGCTCAATCATCCGCAGCATGATGGCCCGGAGCAGACCTGGGCCGCGCGAGTGATCTCCGGCGATCGGCAGCTGGCGATGGAGGTCTACAGCAACCAGCCTTCGCTGCAGTTCTACACCGGCAACTGGCTGGCCAACACCCCGAGCCGCAGCGGCCAGCCGCATCAGGATTATGACGGCTTCTGTCTGGAGGCACAGCAGTTGCCGGACAGCCCCAACCGGCCCGAGCTCGGCAACCCCTGGCTGCTACCGGGGCACTACTACCACCACCAGACCCGTTATCGCTTTATCGCCGCCAGCTGACCCCGATGCCCTCCGGCAGACCTACGCTGACAACCACAGGCGAGGCCGAGATGGCGTCATCATGCAGCTACACTCTGGCCCCGCGCCCTCTTCTCCCACGCAGACATAGCGAATGAAGAGGGCCCGGGGTTACCCATTACATCAGCTCGTAAACAAGTCCACGCAAGGAGTCGTTATGGATGAACACTACCTGGCCGCGCCCGACCGCTATCAGCGCCAGCCCTATCGACCCGCGGGCCGCCACGGCCTGCGCCTGCCCAGCATTGGTCTCGGGCTCTGGCACAACTTCGGCGAGGGGAGCGATCCCGCCAGGGTGAAGGCCATGGTCCATCAGGCGTTCGATCTCGGTATCACCCACTTCGATCTCGCCAACAACTACGGGCCGCCCCCCGGCTCCGCCGAGACTACCTTCGGCCGCGTGCTCAAGGGCAGTCTGGCCCCCTACAGAGACGAGCTGATCATCGCCAGCAAGGCGGGCTATGTGATGTGGGACGGCCCCTACGGAGATGGCGGCAGCGCCAAGTACCTGTTTGCCAGCCTGCACCAGAGCCTGCGCCGGCTCGGCCTCGACTATGTGGACATCTTCTATCACCACAGGCCGGATCCCCGCACCCCGCTGGAGGAGACCTGTCAGGCGCTGGCGCTCATGGTGCGTCAGGGCAAGGCGCTCTATGTCGGCCTCTCCAACTACCCGGCCCCACTCGCTGCACAGGCCGCCGCCCGGCTGGCGGAGCTGGGCACCCCCTGTCTGGTCAATCAGCTCAAATACTCGCTGTTCCAGCGCGACATCGAAGCCGACACCCTGCCGGTCTGCCGCGAACAGGGGGTGGGCGTGGTGGCCTTCTCGCCGCTGGCGGGCGGCCTGCTCAGCAACCGCTATCTGGCCGGCATACCGGCGGACTCTCGCGCCGCCAGCGGCAGCCCCTTCCTCAAGCCGGAGCAGATCACCGCGGACAAGCTGGCCAGGATCCAGGCCCTGCACGCCCTGGCACAACAGCGGGAGCAGGAGTTGTCACAGCTGGCGTTGCAGTGGGTGTTGCGCGATCCCGTGGTGAGTTGCGCCCTGATCGGCGCCAGCAGCCCCCAGCAGATAGTGAGCGCGGTCGAAGCCCTGGCCCTGCCCCCGCTGGACGAGGCGTTGCAACGACAGATAGAAGCCACCCTGGCCTGACCCGCTCTCAACCTCCCCCATTGCCAGGGGGAGGCCCCAATATTCACTGGTTGCCCGTCTGATTTTCCTCCATCATTGGTCGCCCCGGCTCAGCCCGGGGCCGACTTCATCCGGACCAATCAACCAAGAGATCTGAACCATGACAGAGTCTTACGCCCTGTTTGTCGCCTTCGTGCTGGGCATAGTAGAGGGCCTGACCGAGTTTCTGCCCGTTTCCTCGACCGGCCACATGATCATCGTCGGCCACCTGCTGGGCTTCGAAGGCCCCAAGGCCGCCACCTTCGAAGTGGTGATCCAGATGGGCTCCATTCTCGCGGTCGTGGCCGTCTTCTGGCGCCGCCTGTTCGGCCTGATTGGCATCCACTTCGGCCAGAAGCCGGCGCAGGATCACGCCACCCTCTCCCTGGTCCACATCATCCTCGGCATGCTGCCCGCCGTACTCATAGGTCTCGCCATTCACAGCTGGATCAAGGCCAACCTGTTCGGCCCGGAAACCGTGATGTATGCCCTGGTCGCCGGCGGCATCTTGCTGATCATCGCCGAGAAGTTTCGCCCGGCGGTACGCTCCGAGACCCTGGATGACATCAGCTACCAGCAGGCGTTTGGCATAGGCCTGTTCCAGTGCCTGGCGCTCTGGCCCGGCTTCTCCCGCTCCGGCGCCACCATCAGCGGCGGCATGCTGATGGGGATCAGTCGCCAGGCGGCGGCCGAGTTCTCCTTCATCCTGGCGGTGCCCATGATGGTGGCCGCCAGCGGACTGGATCTCTACAAGAGCCGCGACCTGCTCTCCATGGCCGACTTCCCCATGTTTGCGGTGGGCTTCGTCACCGCCTTCGTGGTCGCCATGATAGCGATCAAGACCTTCCTGGCGCTGATCCGTCGTCTCGACTTCATCCCGTTCGCCATCTACCGCTTCGTGGTGGCCTTCGCCGTCTACCTGGTATTCGTTGCCTGATCCGGCCGCGACACCATGAAAAAAGGGACCTGTCGGTCCCTTTTTCTATTGTTGCCCGTCCTCAATAGAGGCGATGGGTGATGCCGTTGAGCAGCCGCGACAGCCCCTTGGTGAACTGTACCGGCGCATCCTGCACCGTGTAGCAGAGGCAGCCGTCCGGGGTGTGCGGGCTGTGGGCATGGCTGGCATCGCGCCAGATGAAGTCCCCCGCCTGATAGCAGGTGTCGCCATCTTCGATGGTGCCTGCCAGCAGCAGGGTCAGCTCATAGCCCTGATGGGTGTGCTCGGGGATGCGGCCACCGGCTTCTATGTGCAGCAGGCTGGCGCGGGCCCCCAGCTCGTCCAGCGGCAGACTGTGCTGACGAATGGCGCCAATGTGACGCCACTTGGGGGCATGGTGACGCGCCAGCACCCTGGGCAAGCGGTATGACTGGCCCGCCACCTGCAACTCGGGCTGGGGGGGCGCCAACTGGCTGAGTGCTGCCACAGTGGCGACCGGCTGCTGCAGTATGCCGGCCAGCATGGCATCGAGTGCCACCGGCATGCCCTCGCTCATCGTTGCCGGCTGATCTTCTGCCGGCTCCAGATACTGGCGGGCCAGTTCCTCTTCGCAGGCTCGCAGACTGGCAGCACACTCGGGGCAGAACTCGCAGTGGGCGGAGACACCGACGGCCAGCGGCAGGGACAGCTCGTCGGCGGCGAAGGCGCGCAACATGGCGTGAGTCGGATGAGTTTTAATCATGGCCTTGCTCCACTTGCTCTTTCAATTTCTGTAATGCCAGTCTGAGGCGGGATTTGATGGTACCGAGCGGCACGCCGAGTCGCTCCGCCAGCTCCTGCTGGGAGAACTCCTGCAGATAGATGCCACGCACCACCTGCTGTTGCGGCTCCGGCAGGGTGGCGAGGTAGTGCGCCATCTGGCAGGTCAGCACGGCATCCTCACCACCGCTCAGGTGCTCCTCTTCCGCCCTGAACTCCAGCATGGGCCACAGCTCCTCGGCGCAGAGATCCTCCTTGCTGGCACGGCGGCGGCGCAGCATGTCGAAACTCTGGTTGCGCATGACGGTGTAGATCCAGGTGGTCGGCGCCCCCTTCTCGGGGTGGTAGAGGCGGGCCTTCTGCCACACCAGCAGCATGGTCTCCTGCACCAGCTCCATGGCGTTAGCCTCGCTGCCGAGGTGACGCAACCCATAGCTGCGGATGCGCGGCGCGAAGTGATGAAACAGGCGGGCGAAGGCGGCCTTGTCGGCCTGCTCGGCAACCCGGATGAGAAGAGACTTCAGATCGCCATCTGGATTGTCCATGGGGGGCGATATCCTGCGCTGAGTCGATTGGGGTTGGCCAGTATATGCCATTGCGCCATGCCTTGAATGTTGTGGTCATCACCATTACGCCGGGCGTGGCAAAAGGATCACAGGCGGGCCGCAAATTGGCACTCAATGGCTGGCAACCAGCAGGCCGCTCAGCAGGGAGAGCGCAGGCTGGTTGTCGTCCGCCGCCAGCAACCACTGCTTCTGTTCCACGGGAATGGGCAGCACCTCCAGCCAGCGCTGGGCCACCCAGCTGGCATCGTCCCAGTCGGGATCATGGTAGAGGGCCGCATATTCCGGGTAGTCGTTGAACACCTCCTGCAGCGCCCTGGCCAGGGAGTGCTGATCGGCATTGAGCCTGCCCGTCTGCCAGGGCGGCAGCAGCGCCACCTCGCCGACCCTCAGCCCATCGGGCTCCTGCCACAGATCGACGATCCTGATCCGCTCCATGCCGAGCACGGTAATGCCCAGCAGACCGTCCGGCAGCTGATCGAAATCGATGATCCGCACCCGGGTGGCGATGGGGTACATGTTGCGCAGCGCATCGGGCTGGCGGGGGTCTAGCATGCAGAGCACGAAGCCCTGATCTCCCGCCTCGGCGATCATGCGCTGGTATCTGGGCTCGAAGATGCGCAGCGGCATGATGCCACCGGGCAGCAGGTGAGCCGAGAGGGGAAACAGCGCCAGTTTCATCAGGATATTCCTCTGTGGAAGATACCTGTTGATACGACCGCCGTGGACGGGCAGATCATTCAGACCGAGTTGGAATAAAAAAACCCTTAACAATCAGGGGAAAATAGCCTGGACAAGCCGCTTCGATATGCAGTAGAAATGGATAAGCACCATTTAATCCATTGAATATTCTGGATACTGGTGACAAATGCAGTGAAATATCCGCCCGACCAACTCCGGCGGGCCGTCCCTATAGTTTTCTCGGGCCGATGCGGGTAAAATTCACGCCCTTATATATCAGTCATTTTTCGACGCGCAACCTTGGTGGTCAGTTATGAAAGAGCATATTCATCATCTACTTGAACAAACGGTAGCCAATCTCAAGTCAGCGGGCGTGTTGCCGGCGGACCTGGAAGCCCGGGTGCAAGTAGACCGATGCAAGGAGAAGGCTCACGGTGACCTGGCCACCAACCTGGCCATGCTGCTGGCCAAACCGGCCCGCAAGAACCCCCGTGAGCTGGCCGCTGCCATCATAGAGCACCTGCCCGCCTCGGACCTGATCGCCAAGGTCGAGATCGCCGGCCCCGGCTTCATCAACTTCTTCTTCGACCAGCGCTGGCTGGCCGGCCAGGTGGAAGCCATGGTGACCTCTGCCAACGCCAACGTGAAGTTGCCGACCCCACAAACAGTGGTGGTGGACTACTCGGCGCCGAACGTGGCCAAAGAGATGGCAGTGCACCACATCCGCTCTACCGTGCTCGGTGACGTAGCCGCCCGTGCCCTGGAATTCCTCGGCCACAAGGTGGTACGCGCCAACCATATCGGTGACTGGGGCACCCAGTTCGGCATGCTGATCGCCTATCTGGAGAAGATGGCCAACGAGCACGCCTCCGACATGGCACTCAAGGATCTCGAAGCCTTCTACACCCAGGCCAAGCGTTGCTATGACGAAGACGAAGTCTTCGCCGAGCGTGCGCGTAACTACGTGGTCAAGCTGCAGGGTGGCGATGAATACTGCCGCACCATGTGGAAGAAGCTGGTCGACATGACCATGGAGCAGAACCAGATCAACTACGACCGCCTGAATGTCTCCCTGACCAACAAGGACATCATGGGCGAGTCCATGTACAACGACATGCTGCCGCAAATCGTGGACGACCTGAAAGCCCGCGGGCTGGCGGTCGAGAGCGAAGGGGCCACTGTCGTCTTCCTGGACGAATTCAAGAACAAGGATGGCGAGCCCATGGGCGTCATCATCCAGAAGAGCGATGGCGGCTTCCTCTACACCACCACCGACATCGCCTGTGCCAAATACCGTTATGAGACACTGGGTGCCGACCGCGTCATGTACTTCATCGACTCCCGTCAGCACCAGCACCTGATGCAGGCCTGGACCATCACCCGCAAGGCGGGCTATGTGCCGGAATCCGTGCCGCTCGAGCACCACGCCTTCGGCATGATGCTGGGCAAGGATGGCCGTCCCTACAAGACCCGTTCCGGCGGCACCGTCAAGCTGGTCGATCTGCTCAACGAAGCTGAGGAGCGCGCGAGCGCCCTGCTGGAGAACCGCAACAGCGATCTCTCCGCCGCAGAGAAGGCCGAAGTGGTCCACGCCATCGCCATGGGTGCGGTCAAGTATGCGGATCTCTCCAAGAACCGCACCACAGACTACATCTTCGACTGGGACATGATGCTGTCGTTCGAAGGCAACACGGCGCCGTACCTGCAGTACGCCTACACCCGGATCCAGTCCATCTTCCGCAAGGCCGGTGTCAATGCCGAGACCTTGACCGGTACTGTGACCCTGAACGAGGAAGCCGAAGAGGTGCTGGCCCAGAAGCTGATCCAGTTCTCCGATGCGGTCAACGGTGTGGCGGACAAGGGCATGCCGCACCTGCTCTGTACCTACCTGTACGAGCTGTCCGGCAACTTCATGACCTTCTACGAAGCCTGCCCGATCAACAAGGATGGCGTCGACGAAGCCACCCGCCAGAGCCGTCTGCTGCTGTGCGCAGCCACCGCCAAGGTCCTGAAACTGGGTCTGGGCGTGCTGGGTATCCATACCCTGGAGCGCATGTAATAGATGGCAACCCGGGATTACGTCGGCAACAGCCCGAGAAGACGGGCCGGTGGTCGTAACACCAAGAAAGCGGCACCTCGCCGCTTTCCTGTTATCCCGGCACTGCTGGCCGGGGTGCTGCTGGCAGGGTTCGGCGGCTTCCTCTACATGATCAACGGCAAGGGCAGCGATGCCCCCACCATTGAAGAACAGGTCAAGGCCAACAAGCCCAAGACGCAGAACAACGGCTTGCCGCAGGAGAAGTGGAGCTATATCGAACGGCTGGAGAACAAGCAGGTCGATATCACTGAGCCGCCCCCCCAACCGGGTGTGCTGCCACCGCCCCCTGCCCAGACCCTGACTCTGCAACCGGAGAAACTGCCGCAGCCGGTGCCGACCGACATTCCCCAGCCGGGTACGCCCATTGGTCAGGTGCAGCCCTACAAGCCGCAACCGGTTCAACCCGCCAAGCCAGCCCCCGTGGCCAGTGCCCAGGAGCAGGTGATCGACCGCAAGGCCGAGCGGGAACGGATGGAGCGTGAACTGCGGGCCGAGCTGGAACGGGAGCGCGCCGAGGCCGCCAGGGCTCAGGCAGCGACCCAGTCTGCACAAACCGCAGCGGCGGACAGCGGTCGCTACATGATGCAGTGCGCCGCCCTGCGCTCGCAGGATTCTGCCGAGTCGCTCAAGGCACGTATCGCCTTCGGTGCCGGCCTCTCCTCCAGCCTGCAGGTGGTGAATGGCGCCAACGGCACCGTCTACAAGGTGATGGTGGGTCCCTTCAGCGGCAAGGCGGCCGTCGATGCGGCCAACCGCAAGCTGCAAGGCTCCGGCATCAGCGGCTGTATCCCCAAAAAGGGGTGACCGCCGCCAGCGGATGAGTGATCAGGGCCGGGTTGAAGACTCGGCCCTTTTCTTTTCTGCGCCACGCGTCTCAACGGCAGTCGACCCGTTGCGGATAATCCGCCAGGGTTGAAAAGCGCCAAACCCATCCCCATCTTTCTTGCCATGCACAGTCAGGCCGTTATTCGGCTCAAGCGAGGTAAGTAAAGTGACTACCATAGTTTCTGTCCGCCGCAACGGCCAAGTCGTGATAGGTGGTGATGGCCAGGTATCCCTCGGCAACACCGTCATGAAGGGCAACGCCCGCAAGGTTCATCGTCTCTATAACGGCAAGGTGCTGGCAGGTTTCGCCGGCGGCACCGCCGATGCCTTCACTCTGCTCGAGCGCTTCGAAGCCAAACTGCAGGCCCATCAGGGTAATCTGGAACGCGCCGCCGTGGCGCTGGCCAAAGACTGGCGCACCGATCGCGCCCTGCGCCGTCTCGAGGCCCTGCTGGCGGTCGCCGATGAAAACAAATCCTTCATCATCACAGGCAACGGCGACGTGGTGCAGCCGGAGCATGACCTGATCGCCATCGGCTCGGGCGGCAACTTCGCCCAGTCCGCCGCCACCGCCCTGCTGGAGAACACGGATCTCGACGCCAAGAGCATCGTCGAGAAGTCCCTCAAGATCGCGGGCGACATCTGCGTCTTCACCAACCAGCATCACACGGTCGAAGTGCTGAATTACGATCCGAAAGAAGCCGAGCCCAAGTAAGCCCCCCATTTGCAAGGGGTGGGCCCTGCCCGCCCCGGATACAGGAATGCCATCATGTCCGAGATGACCCCGAGAGAAATCGTCCACGAGCTGGACCGACACATCATTGGTCAGGCCGACGCCAAGCGTGCCGTCGCCGTCGCCCTGCGCAATCGCTGGCGCCGGATGCAGCTCGATGAAGAGATGCGCCACGAGGTGACCCCGAAAAACATCCTGATGATAGGCCCGACCGGGGTCGGCAAGACCGAGATCGCCCGTCGTCTGGCCAAGCTGGCCAACGCCCCCTTCATCAAGGTGGAAGCCACCAAGTTCACCGAGGTGGGCTATGTGGGCAAGGAAGTGGACAGCATCATCCGCGATCTGACCGACGTCGCCATCAAGCTGGTGCGCGAGACCGAGATGGAGAAGATGAAATACCGCGCCGAGGAAGCCGCCGAGGAGCGCATCCTCGACGCCCTGCTGCCCAACCCGCGCAACAGCTGGGGCGAGGAGGAGAAGGCCGACAACTCCAACACCCGCCAGATCTTCCGCAAGAAGCTGCGGGAAGGCCAGCTGGATGACAAGGAGATAGAACTCGAGCTGTCAGCCAGCCCCATGGGCGTCGACATCATGACCCCGCCGGGCATGGAAGAGATGGCCAGCCAGTTGCAGGGGCTGTTCCAGAACCTGGGTCAGAACCAGAAGAAGAAGCGCAAGATCAAGGTCAAAGAGGCCATGAAGGCGCTGATCGAAGAGGAAGCGGCCCGTCTGGTCAACCCGGAGGAACTGAAGCAGAAGGCTATCGCCGCGGTCGAGAACAACGGCATCGTCTTCCTCGACGAGATCGACAAGATCTGCAAGCGTGGCGAGAGCTCGGGCCCGGACGTCTCCCGCGAAGGGGTGCAGCGCGACCTGCTGCCGCTGGTGGAAGGCTGCACCGTCAACACCAAGCACGGCATGGTCAAGACAGACCACATTCTGTTTGTCGCCTCCGGTGCCTTCCAGGTGGCCCGCCCGTCGGATCTCATCCCCGAGCTGCAGGGTCGCCTGCCGATCCGGGTCGAGCTGACCGCGCTCACCACGGATGACTTCGAGCGCATCCTGACCGAACCGAACGCCTCGCTCACCGATCAGTACCAGGCGCTGATGGCCACCGAAGGGGTCAAGATCGAGTTCACCAAGGATGGCATCCGCCGTCTGGCCGAAGCGGCCTGGCAGGTCAACGAGCGCACCGAGAACATAGGTGCCCGCCGCCTGCACACAGTGATGGAGCGACTGATGGAAGACATCTCCTACGACGCCTCCGAGAAGTCCGGCGAGACCTTCACCATAGACGCCGACTACGTCAACGCCCACCTCGGGGCGCTGATCGAAGACGAGGATCTGAGCCGCTTTATCCTGTAAGCGCGCCCTACCGTCATCATTCAAGACGCCTCCCTTGCGGAGGCGTCTTCGTTTTCGGCTCCCCCCTGGATAGTTTCGACCGGCGCGCCACTGTGGCCTCTTCCCGTCAGCCAGATCGCGGCGCCAATCAGCAGGCCGCTCAGGGCAAAGCTAGTCTGCATGCCGAACACCAGATCCGCCGGCATGGCCGTGGCCAGGTTGGGCGTTCCCACCAGGATGGCAAACAGGCCACCGAGTCCGGCCGCCCCCGTCAGCTGGCCCAGATTGCGCGACAGGGTCAGCAAGCCGGCCACGGCCCCCCGCGCCTGTTCGGTTGCCGCCCCCACCACGGCGCTGTTGTTGGCGGTCTGGAACAGGGCATAGCCGGCGGTCAGCAGCAGTATGGGCAGCAGATAACCGAGCGGGCCATATCCGGCGCTCAGGGTGGCCAGCCCGAGGAGCGCGCTCATCATGGCCATCAACCCCAGCCGAGCGACCCGGCGCGAACCTAACCTGTCCACCAGCCAGCCGGCAGGCATGCCCGTCAGGGCCGCCAGCAGGGGTCCGCCGGAGATCATGAGCCCGACCATCGCCATGTCGAGCTCGAACACGCCGTGCAGGTAGAAGGGGCCGATCAGCAGGGTCAGCACCATGACGCTGGCCACCAGCGCACTGGCGAGCAGGCCACCCTTGAGCCGGGAGTCGGCCAGCAGTGCCAGCGGCAGTAGGGGGAAACGGGCACGGCGCTCGCGGCGAACGAACAAGGCAGTGCCAAGCAGTGCTCCCGCCCACCAGCCCAGCGCCAGGGCGCCCCCCGAGGTCAGCGCCAGCCCGTAGCAGAGCAGCGCCACCACCAGCATCGACAGGCTCACCAGCGTCACCCTCTCTCTTTGTGGCAAAGCCCCCTCAGGTGGCAGGCCGACCATGCCGGCACCCAGCGCCAGCAGACTGACGGGCACCAGCAGCAGGAAGGGGGCCTGCCAGCCAAACCCGCCGATCAGCAGGCCACCGAACGAGGGACCAAGGGCAGTGCCGCAGGCCGACAGGGTACCGAGCAGCCCCATGCCCCGGCCACGCTGCGCCGCAGGTACAAGCTGCCCCACCATGGCCAGCGCCAGAGAGAGCATGCAGGCCGCACCGATCCCCTGCAGGACACGCGCCGCAATCAGCCAGCCTATGGTCGGCGCCAGGGCACACAGCAGGGATGCCAGCGCAAACAGCGCCACGCCCCCCAGCAGCAGACGGCGCCGGCCAAACCTGTCGCCGAGCCGGCCGGCCATCAGGGTCAGGCTGGTGATCCCCAGCAGATAGGCCACCAGCACCCACTGCAGGCTGGCGAAGGGGGCGGCAAACGCCTGTCCCAGCGCGGGCAGCGCCATGTTGGCCATGCTCCCCGCCAGCATGGGCAACAGGGTGGCGAGGCCGAGTGCCAGCAAGCCGGCACGGCGAACCCAGGGAGAGGGAATTATGCTGGGGTATGACATGGATGTGACCTCAAGCGAACCAGGATGACCACAAGGCTAGCCCTGACGCTGATCCGGCGGAAGACGCACGAGATGCAGCTTATAGCTGCACGACACGCCATATGAAGCCATGGATTCTCGCGTATGATGAGTCAGCACACAGATATGATCGCCATCGGCTGATCACCCCGCATACCAGGCCGGCGAGGGCACGACCATGAGCACCCCTGATTTCAACCTGCTGATCACCCTGGATGCGCTGCTCGATGAGGGCAGCGTGGCCGGTGCCGCCAGACGGCTGCGCCTCAGCCCCTCCGCCATGAGCCGGGCGCTGGCCCGCCTGCGTGAGACGACCGGGGATCCGCTGCTGGTGCGGGCGGGCCGGGGGCTGGTGCCCACCCCACGCGCCCTGGCCCTGCGCGAGCGGGTCAGCCAGCTGGTGCAGGAGGCCGAGGCCGTGCTGCGCCCCCAGCAGGAGATAGATCCGGCTCACCTGGTGCGCACCTTTCGTCTCAGATCCAGCGACGGTTTCGTGGAGAGTGTCGGGGCGGCGCTGCTGGCGCGGCTCGCCGCCGAAGCGCCCGGGGTGCGGCTGCATTTCATGGCCAAGCCCGACAAGGAGAGTCAGCCCCTGCGCGGCGGTGAGCTGGATTTTGAAACCGGCGTGATCGGCACCAATACGGCACCCGAGCTGCATACCCAGGCGCTGTTCCAGGATCGCTTCGTCGCCGTGGTGCGGCCGGGCCATCCACTGTGCGAGGGGCCCCTGACCGCAGTCCGCTATGCCGCCGCCCGCCATGTGCTGGTGTCGCGGCGCGGGCAGGAGCACGGCCCCGTCGATGAGGCGCTCGCCGCCCTGAAGCTGGAGCGTGCCATCGCCACCCTGGTGCCGGGCTTTGCCACTGCGCTGGCGCTGGTGCGGGGCAGCGATCTGGTGGCCACCGTGCCCGCCCTGCACTGCGCCTCCCTGCACGCCGATCTGGTGACTCTGCCCCTGCCCTTCCCCCTGCCCGGCATCACCCTGGCCCTGCTCTGGCACCCACGGCTGGACGCCGATCCGGCTCACCGCTGGCTGCGCACCCTCATCCGTGAAACCTGCGCCCGCGCCCCCTATCAGGCCATCCCGAAAGAGCGCTGATCTGCGCCGCCACAACCCGCAGCGCCACCCGGATGCCGCACAGTGAAAGCACCTCTGCCGAGGTGTTTTCTTTCATCATGCCTGGCCAGACGGGCTCCCCCTCTTGCCCCCCTTGCTCCATGACAACCAAAGCCCAGAATGCACCACTGGTATACCTATTTATGTATAGCTTTGAATTGTATCGAATTACCCCTGAGGAGATATATAAATAGACACTTGATTTGCATCAATCGTCCCGCCCCTGCGACTGGGTAGCCTAGCCTCAGAATGATGTTTTATTACTCCAAACTAGAGGCAATCATGAGCAAAATCAGGCTGGCCGTCATAGGGAACGGCATGGTGGGGCACCGCTTCATCGAAGAGTTGATCGAGCGGTCCGATCCGGACCGGTTCGAGATCACCGTCTTCGGTGCAGAACCGCGTCCCGCCTACGATCGTGTCCATCTCTCCTCCTACTTTTCCCACCACACCAGCGAAGATCTCTCCCTCGTCAAACCCGGTTTCTACGAGAAGCACGGCATCCGCCTGCTGCTCGGCGAAGCGGTGAAAAAAATCGACAGGGCGGCCCGCGAAGTGCATTCCAACAAGGGCACTGTGGTCGCGTACGACAAGCTGGTGCTGGCCACCGGCTCCTACCCCTGGGTGCCGCCCATTGCGGGCAGTCAGCACCACGAATGCTTCGTCTATCGCACCATAGAGGATCTGAAAGCCATCCGCAGCGCTGCCAAGAGCGGCAAGAGTGGCGTTGTCATTGGGGGCGGTCTGCTTGGTCTCGAAGCCGCCGGTGCCCTCAAAGCTCTGGGTCTCGAGACCCACGTGGTGGAGTTTGCCCCGGTATTGATGGCGGAACAGCTCGACGGCCAGGGTGGCCAGCTGCTGCGCCGCAAGATCGAATCCATGGGGGTGCAGGTTCACACCAGCAAGAGCACCAGCGAGATCCTGATGCACGGCGGTCGTGACGCCCAGCATCGCCTCGCCTTCGCCGACGGCAGCCAGCTGGAAGTGGATGTGGTGGTCTTCTCCACCGGTATCCGCCCGCAGGATACACTGGGCCGTTATTGCGAACTGGCCATCGCCGAGCGCGGCGGCGTAGCTGTCGATGATCACTGCCTCACCTCCGACCCCGACATCTATGCCATCGGCGAGTGCGCCGCCTGGCAGGGTCGCTTCTTCGGCCTGGTGGCGCCCGGCTACAAGATGGCCCAGATCACCGTCGACCACCTGCTCGGCGGCGACAGCCGCTTCGAAGGGGCGGACATGAGTGCCAAGCTCAAGCTGCTCGGCGTCTCCGTCGGTTCCATCGGCGATGCCCATGGCCGCACGCCCGGCAGCCACAGCTATGTGTTCCAGGACGATCAGGCCGGCGTCTACAAGCGTATCGTGGTGAGCGAAGACAACAGCCGCCTGCTCGGTGCCGTGCTGGTCGGCGATGTGGATGACTACGGCAACCTGCTGCAGCTGATGCTCAATGCCATGCCGCTGCCCGCCCACCCGGACACCCTGATCCTGCCCGCCTACGCCGGTGCCAAGCCGACCCTGGGGGTGGATGCCCTGCCGTCCACCGCCCAGATCTGCTCCTGCTTCGACGTCTCCAAGGGCGACATAGCCAATGCGGTCGCCGAGGGCCATACCACCCTGGCCGCCATCAAGCAGCACACCAAGGCCGGCACCGGCTGTGGCGGCTGCGTGCCCCTCATCAGCCAGGTGCTCAACGCCGAGTTGGTGAAGCAGGGCATAGAGGTCAACAACCACCTCTGCGCCCACTTCCCCCATTCCCGCCAGGAGCTGTTCCACCTGGTCAAGGTGGAAGGGATCAAGAGCTTCGACGAGCTGCTGGCCAAACACGGACACGGCTATGGCTGCGAGGTGTGCAAACCCACGGTCGGCTCCATCCTCGCCTCCTGCTGGAACGGCTATGTGCTGAGCCCGCTCAACACCCAGCTGCAGGACACCAACGACATCTTCCTCGGCAACATGCAAAAGGACGGCAGCTACTCCGTCATCCCGCGCATGGCCGGTGGTGAGGTGACCCCGGAAGGCTTGCTGGCGGTGGCCGAAGTGGCCCGCGACTACAAGCTCTACACCAAGATCACCGGTGCCCAGCGCATCGGCCTGTTCGGCGCCCAGAAGGACGATCTGCCCGCCATCTGGCGCAAATTGCTGGCCGCGGGCTTCGAGACAGGTCAGGCCTACGCCAAGGCGCTGCGCATGGCCAAGACCTGCGTCGGCAGCACCTGGTGCCGCTTCGGCGTGCAGGACAGCGTCGGCCTCGGGGTCTTCCTCGAGAACCGCTACAAGGGCATTCGCACCCCCCACAAGATGAAGTTCGGTGTCTCCGGCTGTACCCGCGAATGCGCGGAAGCCCAGGGCAAGGATGTCGGCATCATAGCCACGGACGCGGGCTGGAACCTCTATGTGGGCGGCAACGGCGGTATGAAACCGCGCCACGCCGACCTGCTGGCCTCCGATCTGGACCGCGAGACGTTAATCCGGTTGATTGACCGCTTTATGATGTTCTACGTCACCAGCGCCGACAAACTGCAGCGCACCTCGGTCTGGCTCGGCAACCTGGAAGGGGGCGTCGACTACCTGCGCGAGGTGATCGTCGACGACAAGCTGGGACTGAATGCCACCCTGGAGCACGACATCCAGGTGCTGATCGACAGCTACGAGTGCGAGTGGTCCCGCACCCTGAATGAAGAGGAGCAGCTCAAGCGCTTCAGCCACTTCATCAACAGCGGCAAACGCGATCCGGACGTGCAGTTCGTCACCGAGCGCGACCAGCACAGACCAGCCACCCCGGTCGAGCGCATTCCCGTCTATCAGATCGAAGTGGAGGCAAAGTGATGAAATTAGCCTGTCAACTCAATGACATATTTCCGGGCACCGGCGTCTGCGCCCTGATCGAGGGTCGTCAGATCGCCCTGTTCCGCCCGAACGACGCGGCCGAGGTGTTCGCCATCGACAACCGGGACCCCTTCTTCGCTGCCAACGTGCTGTCGCGCGGCATCATAGGTGAACACGAGGGCGAGCTCTGGGTTGCCAGCCCGCTCAAGAAGCAGCACTTCCGTCTGCGCGACGGCCACTGCCTCGAGAACGCCGCCATGTCGGTGCAAAGCTATCCCGTTGAAGTACGCGACCAGCAGGTCTGGGTTGCCGTCTAACACCATGCATATCAGGGCTGCCCGCGGGCGGCCCTCTTGAAGGAAACAAAGATGTATACCGAAACCATCAACAAGTGCGCCGCCAACGCGGCCCGCATCAACCGCTTCGAGCGCAGCGACAAGCTGGGCTTCTGGCTCAGCTCCGCCATGGCCGGGGCCTATGTGGGCCTGGGCATCATCCTCATCTTCACTCTGGGCAACCTGGTCGACCCCAGCATTCGCCCGCTGGTGATGGGGGCCACCTTCGGCATAGCCCTGACCCTGGTTGTCATCGCCGGCTCCGAGCTGTTCACCGGCCACACCATGTTCCTCACCTTCGGGGTGAAGAGCGGCAAGATCACCATGGGCGACCTGCTGCGCATCCTGCCCCAGACCTGGGCCGGCAACCTGCTCGGCTCCATAGCAGTGGCGCTGATCTACTCCTACGGCGGCAGCCTGCTGCCGGACGCGGGCAGCCTGGCCCACAAGGTGGCGCTGGCCAAGACCCAGGCACCGGCGCTGACCCTGTTCATGAAAGGCGTGCTGTGTAACTGGCTGGTCTGCCTCGCTATCTGGATGGCGCTGCGCACCGAGGGTGCCGCCAAGTTCATCGCCATCTGGTGGTGCCTGCTGGCCTTCATCGCCTCCGGCTATGAGCACTCGGTCGCCAACATGACGCTGTTCGCCCTCTCCTGGTTCGGCGCTCACTCAGACGCCTACACCCTGGGCGGTATAGGCCACAACCTGCTGTGGGTGACCCTCGGTAATACCGTCTCCGGCGCCCTCTTCATGGGGCTGGGCTACTGGTATGCCACTCCCAAGGCGGATCGCCCGGTTGCCGTGACCGAGAACACCGTCAGCCAGACCCAAACCGCCTGATCCGGAGGCCCCATGGACTACTTGCCCATCTTTTGCCGACTCGACAATAAACCCGTGCTGCTGGTTGGCGGCGGCGAAGTCGCAGAGCGCAAGGCGCGCCTGCTGCTGGACGCAGGTGCCCGCCTGACTGTGGTCTCTCCCGAGCTCGACCCCGAGCTGGCAGCCCTTGCCGCCAGCGGGACGATCGAGTGGCTGACCGGTGAATTCGAGCCAGCGCAGCTGACGGGCAAGTGGCTGGTGGTGGCCGCCACCGACAGGCGCGAAGTCAATGCGCTGGTCTACCAGAGCGCCAATCAGGCGCGGATCTTTGCCAACGTGGTGGATGACCCCAAACGCTCCAGCTTCATCATGCCGTCGATCATAGACCGCTCGCCCCTGATAGTGGCCATCTCCTCCGGCGGCAAGGCACCGGTGCTGGCCCGCTTGCTGCGCGAGAAACTCGAGGCCCTGCTGCCCCAGCATCTCGGCGCCGTGGCGGCCTTCGCCGGTGGCCTGCGGGATAGGGTCAAGGCCCGTTTCGCCAGCATGGGAGAGCGCCGCCAGTTCTGGGAGCGGCTGCTTGGCGCCGACCGGCTCGGCCAGGCGCTGGCGCGGGGTGACCAGGCCTCGGCCAACCAGCTGGCCGACGCTCTGTTTGCCGAGGATGCCGCTGCCAAGGGGGAAGTGATCCTGGTGGGCGCAGGCCCCGGCGATCCCGGTCTGCTCACCCTGCACGCCCTGCGCCAGATGCAGCAGGCGGACGTGGTGGTCCATGACCGTCTGGTCTCCGACGAGGTGATGGCGCTGGTCAGACGGGATGCCAAACGCATCTTCGTCGGCAAGCAGGCGGGCAACCACTGCGTGCCCCAGGAGGGGATCAACCAACTCTTGCTGGAGGAAGCCAGCAAGGGGCAACGGGTAGTACGGCTGAAAGGGGGCGACCCCTTCATCTTCGGCCGGGGCGGCGAGGAGCTGGAGACGCTGGTCGGCAGCGGCGTGGGCTTTCAGGTGGTGCCGGGGATCACGGCGGCGAGCGGCTGCGCCGCCTACGCCGGCATCCCGCTCACCCACCGCGATCACGCCCAGAGCGTGCGCTTCGTCACCGCCCACGGCAAGGGCGGCACCCAGGATCTGGACTGGCCCCTGCTGGCCCGGGATCAGCAGACGCTGGTGTTCTATATGGGACTCTCAAGCTGCGCCACCATCCGTGAGCAGCTGATGGCCCACGGCAAGGGCGGCGCCACTCCGGTGGCGCTGATCGAGCGCGGCACCCAACCGAGCCAGCGGGTCATTCGTGGCACCCTGGATCAGCTGGCCGAGCTGGCGGTTGGCGTCGAGAGCCCGGCCCTCATCATGGTGGGATCCGTGGTCACCCTGGCCGACCAGCTCGCCTGGTTCGGTCAGACTGGTGCCCCCTCGCAGGCCGCCGCACTGGCCTGAGCCGGCCGTCAGCCTCGCCATTGAGACCGTCACCACCATGGTGGCGGTTTTTTTATCCGCACTTACCGCATTCATGGTCATAACCTCTTGTTTTGAGTCTGGTATCCTATGGGGAAGGTCATCCGGCCAACCGAATTCAGGAATTCTGTTTCATGTCTCTCCCCGTCAAGAACAGCGCCAAGCAGCGTGAACAAGACAGATCGCGCATTCTCACCCTGCTGCTGGCCGATGATGCCCTCACCGACAGCCTGCTGGATCCGCAGACGGTACAGGATGCCGAGCTGCGGGATCAGACCAGCGAGCTGACGCGACTGGTCAACAGCCTGCCGGCCGCCGACATCGCCGATGCGCTGGAATCCCTGCCGCCGGACGAGCGCCACGTGCTCTGGCAGCAGGTAGACCCGGAGAAACATGGCCAGGTGCTGGTCGAGGCCTCGGAGACTGTGTGGGACAGCCTGATCAGCGGCATGAGCGACAAGGCGCTGCTGCACGCCCTGCGCACCCTGGACATAGACGATCAGATCTATCTGGGCCAATACCTGCCCCGCAACCTGATGGGCCGACTGCTCACCTCCATGGCGCCCCCCCAGCGCGACCAGGTAAGAGAGGTGATCCGCTACGGCAAGCACACGGTCGGCGCCATGATGGACTTCGAGCTCATCACGGTGCGCGCCGAGGTAAGCCTGGCGACCGTGCAGCGCTACCTGCGCCTGCGCGGCAAGATCCCCGTCAACACCGACAAGCTGTTTGTCATCGACAGGCGCAACCGGCTGCAGGGGGAGCTGCCGCTCACCACTGTGCTGCTGCACAAGCCGGCGACCCTGGTCGGCGAGGTGATGGAGCGGGATCCTGTCACCTTCGATCCGGAGGACAACGATGAAGCCGCCGCCCGAACCTTCGAGCGGGACGACTTGGTCTCCGCCGCCGTCATCGACGGCCGCGGCAAGCTGATGGGCCGCCTCACAGTCGCCGAGGTGGTGGATCTGGTGTATGAGGAGAGCGACACGGATCTGCGCCGCATGGGGGGGATCAGTGAAGATGAAGACGTATTCGCCCCGGTCAACAAGGCGGTCAAGACCCGCTGGGCCTGGCTCGCCATCAACCTCTGTACCGCCTTCGTGGCCTCCCGGGTCATAGGCCTGTTCGAGCACACCATATCGCAACTGGTGGCGCTGGCGGCCCTGATGCCAATCGTCGCAGGGATAGGCGGCAACACGGGCAACCAGACCATCACCATGATAGTGCGGGCGCTGGCGCTGCAGCACATACAGGCGGGCAACGTCTCCTTCCTGCTGTGGCGCGAGCTGGGGGTAGCACTGATCAACGGTCTGGTGTGGGGCGGTACCATGGGGCTGGCCACCTATGCCCTCTATCAGGATGCGGCGCTGGGCGCCGTGATGACGCTGGCCATGATGATCAACCTGCTGGTCGCCGCCCTGATGGGGGTCATCATCCCCATGACGATGTCGCGTCTCGGCCGGGATCCGGCGATCGGTGCCAGCGTGATGATCACCGCCATCACGGATACCGGCGGCTTCTTCATCTTCCTCGGGCTGGCGACCCTGTTCCTCATCTAGTAGGGGCGAGCCGTCTCTATGAAAAAGGGAGCCTGCACGGCTCCCTTTTTGCTGTTCCAGGGGTCTGACCGCTAGACCCGGTACTTGGCCACCGCCTGGTTGAGCAACTTGGCCTGCTCGGTCAGGCCCTGGCTGGACTTGGCATTCTCCTCCGCCATCAGGCTCGACTCCTGGGCTATGTCGCGGATGTTGTTGACGTTGCGGTTCACCTCGTTGGCCACCAGACTCTGCTGTTCGATGGCCGCGGCAATCTGGGTGCTCATATCCATGATGTGGGTGACATCCTGGGTGATCTGCCCCAGCAGCTCACCCGCCGTGCTGGCCTGCTCCGAGCTGCTGTTGCCCTGCTCGCGACAGGTCGCCATCATGCCCACTATGCTGCCGGTCTGCTTCTGCAGCGAGCTGATGATGCCGGCTATCTCCTGGGTCGACTTCTGGGTACGGATGGCGAGGCTGCGCACCTCGTCCGCCACCACCGCAAAACCTCGGCCCTGATCCCCAGCCCGCGCCGCCTCGATGGCCGCATTGAGCGCCAGCAGGTTGGTCTGCTCGGCGATGCCGCGGATCACGTCCAGCACGGAGCCTATGGTCTCGCTCTCTTTCTGCAACTGGGCCACCTCCTGGGAGGAGCTCTCCAGATTGCCGGCCAGCGAGCGGATCTGGCGAACCGTGTTCTCGACCGCGGTGCGCCCCTCCATCGCCTTGTTGTTGGTGGCCTGGGCATTGTTGGCGGCCTGCTCTGTGTTGCGGGCTATCTCCTCTATGGTGGATCCCATCTCGGTGGAGGCCGTCGCCACCATGTCGGTTTCCTGCAACTGGCGTGACGCCCCCTCGCTGGTGCGTCTGACGTTGCTGGAGAGGTGATCCGCCGCCTCGGTCAGGGTGTGCACGCTCTGCTTCACATCGCCGATCAGATGGCGAAAGCCTCCCAGCATCACGTCCAGATTGCCTGCCAGCTGGGCCATCTCGTCGGCCCCTTGCAGCTCTATCTTGAGGCGCAGGTCGTTGTCCTGGCGGATGCGGTTGACTGTGTCGTTCACCCGCGAGATGGGCCTGTCTATGCTGCGGCCCAGCAAGATGCTCATGATGCCGATGAGCACTATGATCACGCCACCGCAGACCAGCATCAGGCTGTTGAGGCGCGAGGTCTGCCGCACCAGCTCGTCGGCTATGTGCTGACCGAGGGCGGCGAAGCCCTGCTCGGTCTGATGCACCAAGTCCCGCATCTGGTTGCGCAGCCCCTCATCCTCTTTCAGCCCCAGCACCTGCATGCCCTCCACCAGGGCGACGAAGTCCTGCCGATACTGCAGGCTGGCCTGTTCCAGATTGCCGCGGTCCGCCTCCGGCAGCGTCGCCAGGCTCTCCTGGAAGCTCTTGTGCAAGGTCTGGAAACGCTCCAGATACTGGATGTCGGAGCGCAGCATGAAGTCTTTCTCCGCCCGCCTCAGCTGCAGCATTGTGATGATCAACCCCTGCTGATCCAGCTGCTTGAGCCCCTCCTCGACCTGATGCACAGCCGCCCTCAGGCGGCCGTAGAGACCATCTTCCGGCCCCAGCCCTATGGTCTGTTGCTGCGCCACCAGATCGTTGAAGGCCTTGCCATAGGCCCCCATCTGCTGATCCAGCCGGGCCAGCTCGCCGTTCACGGCCCTCAGGTTGTCATCGGCACTCAAGGTCTGGTCCAGCTTGTGAAAATCGGCCAACCCCTGGTTGAAGCGATCGACGAAGGCCAAATCCTTGCGGATCAGGAAATCCTTCTCGGCCCGTCGCAGGTTCAGCATGGCAATCTCGAGCGCATCCACGTTGCGCTGGGCTTCTGTCAGATGGCGGCTCACCTGGCTGGAATAGAGAAACAAACCACTCAGCACCAGCATGGCAATGGCCACCAGCACTGTGTTCAGGATCAACTTATGACGGATCAGCACGATGGACCTCTCACGAACAAGGAATGAACTGCATTGAGCTTATGCAGAAAACGCCATCCCTGTTGTTGTTCAAGGAATATTCATTGAAATGCCAGTCCCACTCCTTATACTGGATCCCACCTGTTTCCAGCCGTGGATTTGACACTATGGAATACAACACTTCAGAACTGTGCGACATCTATCAGGACATGGTGGATGTGCTCGAACCCATGCTCTGCTCCTTCGGCGGCCGCGCCTCTTTCGGCGGCGTCATCACCACAGTCAAATGCTTCGAATCGAATGGCCTGATCCGTGAACTCGTCAAAGAGAACGGCGTCGGCCGCGTGCTGCTGATCGATGGCGGTGGCTCCATGCGCCGCGCCCTGATCGACAGCGAGATCGCCACTACGGCAGCCGAGAACGAGTGGGAAGGCATCGTCTGCTACGGCTGCGTGCGCGAGGTCGACATCCTGGAAGATCTGGATATCGGCATTCAGGCACTGGCCGCCATTCCGGTGGGCGCCGACAGCAAGGACGTGGGGGAGACGGATCTGCCGGTCAACTTCGGTGGCGTCACCTTCCTGCCGGATGATCATCTCTACGCAGACACCACAGGGGTAATCCTCTCCCCTGAGGCGCTCGATATCGAGTAAACCGCAACCTGAGTTGTGACGATGGGAGCCTTGGCTCCCATTTTTTATGGCTGCAACTTGCTGAAAAAAAGCAAAAAAAGAGGGCCAGAAGAACTGGCCCTATAACTGGAAGCAATGTGAGCAATGTCGTGCCTTCACAAGAAGTCCATCACGTTGGAACGAATGAAGTCTTTCCCGGAAAACAAGTTAACAATAATCATTCTCATTTAACTAAGCAACTCTTATTTGCCAAACGTGCAAAAAAATTGACCACCGCTGGGGTGGTCAATTGCATCAGGCCTGGCGCGTCGCCGTTTGCAAGCCGGCCAATCCGGCCTCGCCCACCAGCTTGCGGCTGAGATAACGCAGCAAGACGCCGTAGAGAGGCACAAACAAACCAAGGCTTATCAGCAACTTGAATACATAGTCCACGGTTGCGATCTCGACCCAGTGCTCGGCCATGAAGGGATCCGTGCTGCGCCAGAAGGCGATGCTGAAGAAGGCGATGGTGTCCACCAGGTTGCCAAACAGGGTCGAGGCGGCTGGCGCCACCCACCAGGCCCTGAGCAGCCGCAGCCGGTTGAATACCACCACGTCCATGAACTGGCCCACCAGATAGGCCATGAAACTGGCCAGCGCGATACGCGCCACGAACAGGTTGAACTCCGCCAGATTGCCCATGCCCTGATAACTGCCCTCGAAGAACAGCACGGAGAGCGCATAGGAAACGGCCAGTGCAGGCAGCATCACGGTCTGGATGATCTTGCGCGCCAGACCGGCACCGAAGATCCGCACCGTCAGATCGGTGGCCAGGAAGATGAACGGGAAGCTGAAGGCACCCCAGGTAGTGTGGAAGCCGAAGATGGTGATCGGCAGCTGCACCAGGTAGTTGCTGCTGGCGATGATCAGGATGTGGAACAACGAGAGGCGCACCAGCGCCGTCTGGTGCTGAGCAGGGGTCAAATTCATATTGTGACCTTTTTGGTTAATGGGGTTAGGGAACCCATACCGCCACCATTGGCGATAATTGAGGGGCGAGATTATACGCCCCCCAACTGATAGTTCAATCTTTATGCTGTTGATTCGACCAGCGGCCATTGCCATCGAAGGGCAAGGTCATGCGCCCCAAGCAGCCCGTTCAGCCTCTATGCTGGCGACCGAGCCAGAGCAAGACCTCGCGATCGACCGGCTGTACCGCCGTCAGCCAGCAACCGCTATGGTGTTCATACTCCAGCCTGAGCTGGCTGCCTTCAAATTCCAGCAACCAGCCGTGGCGATCGGCGCCCCACTCCCTGTCGAGCAGCCTGAGCTCCCACTCCTGCAGCAAGGCACCGGCCAGCGCCGGGAAGGTATCCCAGCAGAGCCCGGGACAATCCAGTATCAGCACGGCCGACTCAATGTCTGTCCGTGTTACACGCCAATTCATCTCTCATCCCTCAACTGCTGCAAGAAAGCTCGCCACCGCAATACCACGCGGGTGCAGGGGTGGCGAGATCTTCATATTCCGGTTGCTCATCATAGGGGTGCTGCAAGGCCGCAAACAACCGCTCGAACGGTGTCATATCCCCCGCCTCGGCGGCATCTATCGCCTGCTGGGCCAGGGCATTGCGCAGCACATACTTGGGATTGACGGCGTCCATCTGCCGCTTGCGGGCGGCATCCTCGCTTCCCTCCCGCACCAGTCGTGCCCGATAGAGCGCGAGCCACTGCTGCCAGAGCGCAGGATCCGGCAGCAGTGCCAACAGGGAGGCGGGCAAATCCCCCTGCTGAGTAACCTCACCCAGCCGGCGCAGGAAGAGGTGATAGTCCACTCCCTGGCTCGCCAACAGCCGGAACAGCTCGCGGAACAGCGCCGGGTCCTCCTCTTCCCACACCGCCAGCCCGAGCCGGGCGCGCATCAGTTCGGAGTAGTGCAGCATCAGCTGATGTTCATACTCGGCCAGCGCGGCGGCCAGGGCCTCGCCGTCCACATGGTCCGCCAACGCCTGCGCCAGCTTCTGCAGGTTCCAGTAACCCACCGCCGGCTGCTGATCCAGCGCGTAGCGGCCACCCGGATCCGAGTGATTGCAGACAAAGTCCGGCACATAGGCATCGATGAAACCGTAGGGGCCGTAATCCAGAGTCAGCCCGAGCAGCGACATGTTGTCGGTGTTCATCACGCCATGGCAGAAACCGGCGGCCTGCCACTTGGCGATGAGCCGCGCGGTGCGCCGCACCACCTCGGCAAACAGTTCGGCCCCGTTGTTCAGCTCGGGGAAGTGGTGACGGAGCAGATAGTCGATGAGCAGCGGTATCTTCTCTCCCTGCCCGCTCCAGGCGAAATATTCGATATGACCGAAACGCAGGTGGCTCGGGGCTGTGCGCAGCACTGTCGCCCCGCGTTCTTCCTGTTCCCGGTAGACAGGCTCCTGGCTGCCAACCAGCACCAGCGCCCGGGTGGTGGGAATGCCGAGGGCATGCAGCGCCTCGGAGGCGAGATACTCGCGGATGCTGGAGCGCAGCACGGCACGGCCGTCACCGAAGCGGGAGAAGGGGGTCTTGCCCGCCCCCTTCAGATGCAGATCCCAGCCCTGACCATCCGGTGCCAGCTGCTCCCCCAGCAGCAGTGCACGGCCATCACCGAGCCGCGGGCTGTAACCACCGAACTGATGACCCGCATAGACCTGGGCCACCGGCTGCATGCCGGGCAGCGGCTGGCCCAGACCACAACAGGCAAGCCAGTCTGTTGCGCCGACATCGCCCAGTCCCAGCTCGTTCAGCAGGCCGTGGTTGAGGTGCAGCAAGCTGGGCTCGCGCAGCGGCTGGGGGGCCACGGGCTCACAGGCCCAGGGCAGTTCGGTGGCGAAAGTGTTGATCAGCTTCATGGTAGTGCGATTCGTCCCTGCGTATGCTCGTGTCACTCTTTATACCGCCGTCGGCCGAGTTCGGCTAACAGGCGATCGCGCTATTTCATTTCAAGGAGAAGAAGATGCAAAGATGGTTGGGCGTCCTGCCCCTGCTGATGTTGTTGTGGGGACAGGCCCAGGCGGCCGATATCGAGGCGGGCAAGGCCAAGGCGGCGGTCTGCTCCGCCTGCCATGGGGTCGAAGGCAAGGCACTGATCCCCAACTATCCCCATCTGGCCGGCCAGAATGCCGCCTATCTGGTGAAACAGCTGAAAGCCTTCAAGGAGGGCAGTCGCAAGGAACCCCTGATGCGGCCCTTCATGGCGCCGCTCACCGAGGCCGACATGGAGAACCTGGCGGCCTATTACGCCAGCTTGAAATAACCTCTCGGCGCCCGGCGGACGGGCGCCCCACTCCTGATGTGCCCTCATCCAGGAGTGCACCTGCTAGGGTCGATTAGGCTTCGCTAATCGACCCTAGCGCCGGCAGTAGTCGATGATCAGGTCCATAAAGGCTTCACCGAAGCGCTCCAGCTTGCGATGACCGACGCCATTGACCGCCAGCATCTCCGCCTCGGTCATCGGCATCAGTTGAGCCATCTCCACCAGGGTCGCATCATTGAACACCACATAGGGCGGCACCTCTTCATCCTCGGCGATCTGCTTGCGCAGGCCGCGCAGCGCCTTGAACAGCCGCTTGTCGTAGTTGGTGTTGTCCAGCAGGCCGTTGCGCTTCTCCTTGCGACTGGAGATGGGCTGCAGCCGTGGCACCGCCAGTTCCAGCTTCATCTCGCCACGCAGCACGGGGCGGGACGCCTCGGTCAGCTGCAGCACCAGATTGCGGGTGATGTTCTGGGTCAGCAGCCCCTTGTGGATCAGCTGGCGGATCACGCTCATCCAGTACTCGTGGCTCTGATCCTTGCCGATGCCGTAGGTCGACAGCTTGTCGTGGCCATGATCCTTGATGCGCTGGTTGAGGGAGCCGCGCAGCACCTCCACCACGTAACCCACCCCGAAGTTCTGACCCACCCGCCAGACGCAGGAGAGCGCCTTCTGGGCATCCTCGGTGCCGTCGTAGCTCTTGGGCGGATCCAGACAGATGTCGCAGTTGCCACACGGCTTGTCGTTGTATTCACCGAAGTAGTTGAGCAGCACCTGGCGACGGCAGGTCTGCGCCTCGGCAAAGGCCGCCATCACGTTGAGCTTGTACTGCTCAACCTGCAACTGCTGGGGGTTTTCTATGTTGTCGAGCAGGCGCCGCACCCGGCCTATGTCGGCGGGATCGTAGAGCAGCAGCGCCTCGGCGGGCGTGCCATCGCGGCCGGCCCGGCCCGTCTCCTGATAGTAGGACTCGATGTTCTTGGGGATGTCGTAGTGCACCACGAAGCGCACGTTCGGCTTGTCGATACCCATGCCGAACGCCACCGTCGCCACCACTATCTCGATGTCATCCTTGAGGAAGGCATCCTGGGTCTGCTGGCGCTGGGCCAGGGGCAGACCGGCGTGGTAGGGCGCAGCCTTGCTGCCGTGACGGGAGAGACGCTCGGCCACCTCCTCCACCCGATTGCGACTGGAGCAGTAGACGATGCCGCAGTTGCCCTTCTGGCTCTGCACATAGCGCAGCAACTGCTCCGCCGCCTTGAACTTCTCCACCAGGCTGTAGCGGATATTGGGCCTGTCGAAGCTGGCGGTATGGATGAAGGGATCGTTGAGCTCCAACCGGTGCAGCATATCGCTACGGGTCGCCTCGTCGGCGGTGGCGGTGAGCGCCACCACGGGCACCTGGGGGAACCACTGCTTGAGCCGCCCGAGCGCCGCGTATTCCGGCCGGAAATCGTGACCCCACTGGGAGACGCAGTGGGCCTCGTCGATGGCGAACAGGCCGAGCGGCAGCTCCGCCAGCCGATCCATGAACTCGTGCTGCAACAAGCGCTCGGGGGAGACGTAGAGCAGCTTGATCTCGCCGCGACGCATGGCGGCAAAGTTCTGGATCATCTCCTCCCGGCTCAGGGCCGAGTTGATATAGATGGCCGCCACACCGTTGGCGCGCAGGCTGTCGACTTGATCCTTCATCAGCGAGATAAGCGGGGAGACCACTACGCCCAGCCCGGGTCGCAGCAGCGCCGGGATCTGGAAGCAGAGTGACTTGCCGCCACCTGTGGGCTTGAGCACCATGGCATCGCGTCCCGCCACTATCTGCTCGATGATCTCCAGCTGGCCCGGCCGAAATTGCTGGTAGCCGAATACCGCCTGCAACAAGGCAAGTGGTGTATCGGGCAAGGTTTCGGCAATGGCGGTCATGGGCTCTCCTTTGGGGTCGCCATTCTAAAGCAGCCGCCGCTCACAATAAACCTGCCATTGCGACTGTTAAGGAAGTGTTGCAGACTGGCTGGAGTTTTTACTCGGCTTTGATGACAGGGATCGGTATCAGAGAATGAAACACATGCTGAAGAAGATGGCGCTCAGTGGCATTGCCAACCTGTTCGCCGAGCGGATGCCATTCAACAAGCTGATTGGCATGCAGGTGACCCACTACGACTTCGAGAAGGTGGAGCTGCGCATCAAGATGGATGACAAGCTGATCGGCAACCCCTTTCACAACATCTTGCACGGCGGTGTCACCGCCAGCCTGCTGGATGTGGCCGGCGGCATGATAGTCGCCGCCTCCTGCATCGACGAGCTGGAAGACTTCTCCCCCAACTACCTCAAGGAGCGCTTCTCCCGCCTCGGCACCATAGATCTGCGGGTGGACTACCTGCGCCCGGGCCGCGGCAACGAGTTCATCGCCACCGCCCACATCATCCGCGCCGGCAGCAAGGTCGCCGTCGCCCGGATGGAGCTGCACAACGAAGAGGGCACCCACATCGCCTTCGGTACCGGCACCTATCTGGTGGGCTGACTCACCCATTGCATAAAAACCACGCTGCTAATCTGATTTTAATCATTAGAATCCTTACCCCCTCTGCCGTCCACGGGTCCATACTGAAATTCGGGATTGTGTGCAGAGGGAGGATTGCAGGCGATGAGTGCGAAACTGGCCACCAAACCATCCAGAGCCTTGTTGACACAGCTCGAGTCCATGCTCGACGAGGTGCAGACACCCGAGTGTCGCCACTGGCTGGAACAGGAGCTTGAGGGATACTCTCTCTGTTCGCCCCTGCCCTGGTATCGCATCGTAGCCTGTCGGCAACGCGGTCACTTCTTGGATCTGAAGACGGGAAAATATTTGACCTGTCATATCAACAGTCAAACGCTAAGCCAACGCGATCTGGCCCAGATTCAGTTCATCTATGCCCGTGAACCCGCCGCCCATTATCTACTGCAACGCAATTCCGGTATTGAACCCTGGCCAGAGCAGCTGCTGGAAGATTATCAGGAGCAGTTGATCCCCGGCCATTTATGCCTGCAAGCCTGGCATGAGCCCGTGTCTTCATTACGTTCACAACTGATGGAGGGAATCGAACATTTCATTAGTGAGTACCCCAAGCACGCGGCCTTGCAACCTCAACACAGCTTCAAGGCATTGCGGCATCAGCACTGGCATATCTGAGTAAGCGCCTAGGGCGCAAGGAGGGCACCATAGACAAGACCCATAGCGAGATTGCCACAATCTAGAGTGCCGGAGTCAGGATCAGACTCCACCCTGGGCCACCGAGCGGTGGCCCTTTTAATGTCTGCGCACCACGACGGCAGCCGGATAGATGAGCAAGAAAGCCGCATCGGTATCGATATGCCACCACCAGCAACCAGCAACCAGCAACCAGCAACCAGCAACCAGCAACCAGCAACCAGCAACCAGCAACCAGCAACCAGCAACCAGCAA
>NZ_JBLNHP010000007.1:103581-215553 GCF_047780465.1 Aeromonas sp. A04
CAACCAGCAACCAGCAACCAGCAACCAGCAACCAGCAACCAGCAGGATATTCCGTACCGGGATCGGCAAAATCCAGATGCGAAAAGGCCGCTCATTGAGCGGCCTTTTCTAATATGGTCGGTGTGAGAGGATTCGAACCTCCGACCCCTTCGTCCCGAACGAAGTGCGCTACCAAGCTGCGCTACACACCGATGTCTGCGGGGCGAGAATTTACCTAATGCCCCGACATGACACAAGCCTTTTTTGTGTTTTAAGGGAAAAAAATGGCCGTTCGTTCAACTATTCAGCGCTTTGGCACCGGGTTCACAGAAAGGGTGCAGGGACGTGACATTTTTCCAACCCATCCTAGGGAAGCTGAAATTCGGCCGGCCCCAGCAAGCGGCGACGCCAGTCGGCCACCACCCCATGTTCCAGCCAGTTGGCCGCATGCTGGCGCCAATTGGGAGAGAGCGCCGGATTCTCCAGCAGCAACAGCAGATCCGCTTCGTCCCGTAGCTGATTGAACAGGATATCGGCGGTGCGTTTCACCGTCAGGGCGGGATAGGGCCTGTCGACCAGTTCCATCGTCTCCTGCGGTGCGACAGTCCCCTCCTCCAGCACCCGCAACAGCCAGCCACAACGACCATTGAGCTGCATCACCTGTGACATCTGGCCATAGCCGAAACGCTGGTTGAGCTTGAAACAGGGGGATCTCGGCTGGCTTATCTGGATCAGCGCCTCACCGAGTCGATAGACATCGCCGATGCAGGCCTCAACCTCGGTCAGCCCGAGACCGGACAGGTTCTCGCCAAAGGCGGCGGGTTGCCAGGGCGTGCGCGGTGCGGCCAGGCCCAGCGCCGCTTGCCAGTTGTGCCACCAGGGGTAGTGATCGGCGGGATAGTAGTGCAGTGCACGATCCGGGCCGCCGTGATGGCGCTGGTCGCTCTGTTCATCTCCCTCCAGGCCAGAAAAACTGCACCACAGGGGATTGCCTGCCACATGCTTGTCGATGGCACTGACGAGAGCGGGAGCCAGTTCGGCATTCATCTCGGCGCTCTGGCCGATAAAGAGGGAGATCCGCATTCCATTCTCCTGACGGATGAGAGAATGCGGATCTTAGGGGCTGTTGACGCTTTGGTGCAAGCCGTGTTGCGGCATCAACCTCCCCGGGGTCAGGCGACGGCCTGCATCTGGGTGGTCATGGCGATCTCGGCACGGCGGCGCTTCTCCGCCTTGGCCATCAGATACCAGCTGCCAAAGGTGAACAGTGACACCGACAGCAGGATCAGGCTGGCTACCGCGTTGATCTCGGGTTTCACCCCGAGCCGCACCGCCGAGAAGACTTCCATCGGCAAGGTAGTGGCACCCGGACCCGAGACGAAGCTCGCCAGCACCAGATCATCCAGCGACAGGGCGAAAGACATCATGCCGCCCGCCGCCAGCGAGGGGGCTATCATGGGGATGGTGATCAGGAAGAACACCTTCCAGGGTTTGGCCCCCAGATCCATGGCCGCCTCCTCGATGGAGAGATCCAGTTCCCGCAGGCGCGCCGACACCACGATCGCCACATAGGCGGTACAGAAGGTGGTGTGGGCGATCCAGATGGTCAGCATGCCCCGCTCGGCCGGCCAGCCAATCAGCTGGGCCATGGCCACAAACAGCAGCAACAGCGACAGACCGGTGATCACCTCCGGCATGACCAGGGGTGCAGTCACCAGACCACCGAACAGGGTGCGACCGCGGAAGTGCGGGATCCGGGTCAGCACGAAGGCCGCCATTGTCCCCAGCGCCACCGCCGCGATGGCGGTATAGAAGGCGATCTCCAGCGAGCGCAACACAGAGCCAATCAGCTGCTTGTTGTCGAGCAGGCCGAAGTACCACTTCAGCGACCAGCCCCCCCACACAGTCACCAGCTTGGAGGCGTTGAAGGAGTAGATCACCATGATCAGCATGGGCAGGTAGATAAACAGCAGCCCCAGCCACAGCATCAGCTTGGCAAAACCGAAACGCTTCATACCTTGCCCTCCAATTCCTTGGCCTGGTTGCGGTTGAACAGGATAATCGGGACTATCAGCACCGCCAGCATCACCACCGCCAGGGCAGACGCCACCGGCCAGTCACGGTTGTTGAAGAACTCCTGCCACAGCACCTTGCCGATCATCAGGGTCTCGGGGCCGCCGAGCAGTTCCGGGATCACGAACTCGCCCACCACCGGGATGAACACCAGCATGCAGCCGGCTATGATGCCGTTCTTGGAGAGCGGTACCGTGATCCGCCAGAAGCGGGTCAGGTTGCGGGCACCGAGGTCGGAGGCCGCCTCCAGCAGGCTCTGATCGTGTTTGACCAGGTTGGCGTAGAGCGGCAGCACCATGAACGGCAGGTAGGAATAAACGATGCCGATATAGACCGCCAGGTTGGTGTTGAGGATGGTCAGCGGCTCGTTGATGAGACCGATGCTCATCAGCAGGCTGTTGAGCAGGCCGTTGTTGCTGAGGATCCCCATCCAGGCGTAGACCCGGATCAGAATCGCGGTCCAGGTCGGCATCATGATGAGCAGCAGCAGAACTGTCTGGGTCTCCTTGTTGGCCCGCGCAATGGAATAGGCCATGGGATAGCCTATCAGCAGACAGAGCAGGGTGCTGACGAAGGCCATCTTGAGGGAGCCCAGATAGGCCGCTATGTAGAGCTCATCCTCCTGCAGCAGCAGGTAGTTGCCCATGTTGAGCAAGATGGTGAGCTGATTGTCGGCCCAGCTCACCACGTCCGTGTAGGGCGGGATGGCCACGTCCGCTTCGGCGAAGCTGATCTTCACCACTATGATGAAGGGCAGCAGGAAGAAGAGGAACAGCCAGAAGAAGGGCACGCCGATCACCAGCTGGCGCCCGCCCAGTCGCTTCAGTCGTCTCAATGCCTTCATGATTGCAATACCACGCCGCTGTCATCTTCCCAATAGAGGAACACCTGGTCATCCCAGGTCGGCCGCTTGCCGTGGCGTTCGGCATTGGCGATGAAGGCCTGCACGATTTTGCCCGAAGGCAGCTGGATGTGATAAACCGAGTGACCGCCCAGATAGGCGATGTCATAGACCTCACCCTTGGTCCAGTTGAAATCGGGGTGCTCGATCTCGGTCGGTTTCTGGGTGCTCATCAAGAGTTTTTCCGGCCGCAGGGCGTAGGTGACCTTCTTGTTTTCGGCGCGGGAGCTGATGCCGTGGCCCACGTAGATGGGCTGCTCCAGATCGGCACAGGCGATGGTGGCGTGGTCCTGTTCATCCTCCACCAGCAGGCCGTCAAACAGGTTGACGTTGCCGATGAACTCGCACACCAGCCGGCTGGCCGGAGTCTCGTAGATGTCCATAGGGCTGCCGATCTGCTCGATGCAACCCAGATGCATGATGGCGATCCGTTCTGCCATGGTCATGGCCTCTTCCTGATCGTGGGTCACCATGACGCAGGTTACGCCGACCCGCTCTATGATCTCCACCAGCTCGAGCTGCATCCTGGAACGCAGCTTCTTGTCCAGCGCCCCCATGGGTTCGTCCAGCAGCAACAGCTTGGGGCGCTTGGCCAGCGAGCGGGCCAGTGCCACCCGCTGGCGCTGGCCACCGGACAGTTGGTGCGGCTTGCGGCGCGCATACTGGGTCATCTGCACCAGCTTGAGCATCTCCTCGACCTGCGCATCGATCTCGGCCTTGGGCAGGCCATCCTGCTTGAGGCCGAAGGCAATGTTCTGCGCCACCGTCATGTGGGGGAACAGGGCGTAGGACTGGAACATCATGTTGATAGGCCGTTCATAGGGCGGCATGTCGGTGATGTCGACGCCATCGAGGAACAGGCGCCCCTCGGTGGGGCGCTCGAATCCCGCCAGCATCCGCAGCAGGGTCGACTTGCCGGAACCGGATCCCCCCAGCAGGGCGAAGATTTCACCCTTGTGGATGTTGAGTGACACGTTGTCGACCGCCAGCGTTTCATCGAACTGCTTGCTTACCCTGTCAATCTTCACCAGCACTTCTTTGCGCTGCTGGTTGCCCTCGAGGGCTTTCTTGTAGGCACTGGAGGCTATCGCCATTACCAAACTCCCAAACGTGATACCGGCCTGGGCCGATCCATAAAACAGTCTGGCGCCCCAGGATGGGCGCCAAGGTTAGGTTCCGGACTTGATCTTGGTCCAACTCCGGGTGATCAGACGCTGCACCGCACGGGGATGTGCCTGCTGCACATACAGCCGTTCCAGCACCGCCTGGGGTGGATAGACGGACTCGTCATTGCGCACGCTCTCGTCCATGTACTCGCCCGCCTTGGCATTGGGATTCGCATAGCCCACATGGTTGCTGACCTTGGCGATCACTTCGGGCTGGAGTACGTAGTTGATCAGGGCGTGCGCCTCTTTCACATTGGTGGCATCCGTCGGGATCGCCATCATGTCGAACCAGAGGTTGCCCCCCTCCTTCGGGATGCTGTAGGCAATCTTGATCCCCTTGCCCGCCTCGTCGGCACGGGCCGCCGCCTGCAATATGTCACCGGAGAAGCCGGCCGCGACGCAGATGTCGCCGTTGGCCAGATCGCCTATGTACTTGGAGGAGTGGAAGTAGGCCACATACGGCCGCACCTTGAGCAGCTGGCTCTCGGCACGCTTGAGATCGGCCGGATCCTGGCTGTTGGGGTCAAGCCCGAGGTAGTTGAGCGCCGCCGGTATCATCTCGTCGGCCGAATCGAGGAAGGCGACACCGCAACGGGCCAGCTTCTGCATGTTTTCCGGCTCGAAGATCATGGCCCAGGAGTCAATCTTGTCGACTCCCAGCACGGCCTTGACTTTGTCCACGTTGTAACCGATGCCGTTGGTACCCCACAGGTAGGGCACGGCGTACTGATGACCCGGATCCACCTTGTCGAGCTGCTTGAGCAGCACGGGATCCAGATTGGCCAGATTGGGCAGCAGGGCAGGATCCAGCTTCTGGAAGGCCCCCGCCTTGATCTGTTTGGCCAGGAAATTGTTGGAAGGCACCACCAGATCGTAACCGGTGCGTCCGGTCAGCAGCTTGCCTTCCAGGGTCTCGTTGGAATCAAACACGTCGTAGACGGTCTGGATCCCGGTTGCCTGCTGGAAGTCGCTGAGGGTGGTCTCGCCGATATAATCGGACCAGTTGTAAAAATGAACCACAGGGGCTGCCTGGGCCACGTTTGCCAGCCCCAGCGCCAGGGCCATAGTCACTATCTTGGTTGTGTGCACGTATCTCAGTCCTCATGTTTTTTGGTATGCCAGCTGCGCATCCATACGCGCCGTTCAACCTGTCGGGTTGTCACCACCCTCCCGGCCGAACTGCGGACCGGGAGGGGCACTCGTCACTTATTTACCTGATTTGATCTTGGTCCAGCTGCGGGTCATCAGACGCTGCACCTTGGCCGGCAGATCCGGGAAGGTGTAGATCTTCTTGAGTGTCTCCGCGTTCGGGTAGATACCCGGGTCGGTACGGATAGGCTCATCCACCAGCGGGGTCGCCGCCTTGTTGCCGTTCGGGAACTGCACCACGTTGGTGATGCTGGCGATCACTTCCGGCTTCATCAGGTAGTTGATGAAGGTGTGAGCTGCCTCGACGTTTTTGGCATCGGCCGGGATGGCCAGCATGTCAAAGAAGCTGCCAGCCCCCTCTTTCGGAATTGTGTAGGTCAGCGCCACACCATTCTTGGCCTCCGCCGCCCGCGCCTTGGACTGCTGCAAGTCACCTGAGTAACCGACCGCGACGCACAGGTTGCCGTTGGCCAGATCCGAGATGTACTTGGAGGAGTGGAAGTAGGCGGTATAGGGACGGATGGAGAGGAACAGTGCCTCTGCCTTCTTCAACTCGTCCGGCTTCTGGCTATCCGGTTTGAAGCCCAGATATTGCAGGGCAGCCGGCAGCATTTCGGTCGGTGAGTCGAGGAAGGAGACGCCACACTCCTTCAGCTTGGCCATGTTCTCCGGTTTGAACACCAGATCCCAGGAGTCCACAGGCGCGTCCTTGCCCAGCACGGCTTTCACCTTCTCGGCGTTGTAGGCGTAGCCAATGGTGCCCCACAGGTAAGGAATCGAGTACTGGTTGCCCGGATCGCTCGGCTCGAGCGCCTTCAACAGGTCGACATCCATGTTTTGCCAATTGGAGAGCTTGGACTTGTCCAGCTTCTGGAAGACACCCGCCTTGATCTGCTTGGCCAGGAAGGGGTTGGACGGCACGACTATGTCGTAGCCCGAGCTGCCCGCCAGCAACTTGGCTTCCAGCACCTCGTTGCTGTCGAACACGTCGTATACCACCTTGATGCCCGTCTCTTTCTGGAAGTTTTCCAGGGTATCCGGCGCGATATAGTCGCTCCAGTTGTAGACGTGCAACACCTTGTCCTCGGCCATCGCCCCGGCACTCATCATGACCAGCGCCACGGAAGCGGCAATCATTCCCGTTTTGAAAGACATAGTCCTTGTCTCCTAAGCAAATTGTATGCGCAAGCCAACCTGCCCGGCACTCGCCTACCCTTTCAGCTTTGCAGCCGTCAGATCCAGACTGAGCCTGGCCAGATTGACCAATTCATCCACCTGTTCCTCGGTGATCACCAAGGGGGGCGATATGATCATGGTATCGCCGACAGCCCTCATCACCAAGCCATTGTTAAAGCAGAACTCCCGGCAGGTCATACCGGCCTGCAGCCCAGCCGGGAAGCGGCTGTTGGTCTGTTTGTCCTGCACTATTTCCAGCGCGGCCACCAGGCCTTTGCCACGGGTTTCTCCCACCAGCGGATGGTCGGCCAGCTCACGCCAGCGGCGCTGCAAATAGGGGCCGATGTTATCATGAATTCGCTTAACTATGCTCTCGTTTTGCATAAGCGTAATGTTGGCGATGGCCACGGCGCAGGCCACAGGATGACCGGAGTAGGTGAAGCCATGGTTGAATTCGCCCCCCTCCTCCACCAGCACCTTGGCGACCCTGTCGCCCACCATCACGGCCCCCATCGGCAGATAGCCGGAGGTGATCCCCTTGGCCAGACACATGAGATCCGGCTTGATGCCAAACCCTTCACTGGCGAACCAGTGACCGGTACGACCGAAACCGCAGATCACCTCGTCGGCGATGAGCAGGATGCCGTAGTGATCGCAGATGCGCTGGATCTCGGGCCAGTAGCTGTCGGGCGGAATGATGACGCCGCCGGCCCCCTGGATAGGCTCGCCGATGAAGGCGGCGACCTTGTCCACCCCCAGCTCCAGTATCTTCTGCTCCAGCTGGCGGGCACGCTCCAGACCGAACTCGTGGGCGCTCATCCCCTGCCCCTCACCGAAGTGGTAGGGCTGATCGATGTGCACTATGCCGGGAATGGGCAGGCCACCCTGGGCATGCATGCCCTTCATGCCGCCGAGGCTGGCACCCGCTACCGTCGAGCCGTGGTAGGCGTTGTGGCGACTGATGATCACCTGCTTGTCCGGCTGCCCCTTGCTGGCCCAGTAGTGGCGCACCATGCGCAGCACTGTATCGTTGCACTCCGAGCCTGAGCCGGTGAAGAAGACGTGATTGAGATGGGAGGGGGTGATCTCGGCCAGCAGGGTCGCCAGCTCGGCCGCAGGCGGGTGGCTGGTCTGGAAGAAGAGGTTGTAGTAGGGCAGTTGCTGCATCTGTTTGGTGGCGGCATCCACCAGCTCCTGCCGGCCGTAGCCCATGTTGACGCACCAGAGGCCCGCCATTCCGTCCAGAATGCGCTTGCCTTCGGAGTCTTCCAGATAGATACCTTCGGCCTTGGTGATGATGCGGCTGCCCTTCTTGTTGAGCGCCTGAAAATCGGTAAAGGGGTGCAGGTGGTGGCTGGCATCCAGCTGTTGCCACTCACGTGTGGTCTGCTTCATTGCTTGCTCCTCGGTTCCTTCGATTTAAGCGAGAATCTTTCGTCCGTCGGTGAGGGCGGCTGGCGCGCTCACTGTCACTGCCACTCACGGGCAGTGTGTTGATTCCATATGAGCAGGAGAGGCCGTCATCGGCCTCCCCGTATCTGGGCGGCGCGTGGCAAGCACGCAGCCGGATCACACGTTCAGCAGCAGGAACTCCCGCTCCCAGCGGCTGATCACCCCGAAGTAGGTCTCGTACTCCTTGCGCTTGACCGCGACGAAGGCACGAATGAAGCGCTCCCCCAGCATCTCCTTGATGGGCTCGCACTGCTCCAGGTGGCTCAGTGCCTCCTCCAGCGAGCGGGGCAGGCTGTAGGGCAGGTCATAGGCGCTCGACTTCATCTCCTGCAGCGGCTCCAGCTTCTCCATCATGCCGAGGTAGCCGCAGGCCAGGGTGGCGGCCAGGGCCAGATACGGATTGGCATCGGCCCCGGCGAAGCGGTTTTCGACGCGGCGCGCACCGGCCTCGGAGAAGGGCACGCGCAGGCCGCAGGTGCGGTTTTCCACCCCCCACTGCACGTTGCGCGGCGCGCTCTCGCCGAAGGTGAGGCGACGGTAGGAGTTGACGTTCGGTGCCAGCAGGGCGGTCACCGCCGGGGTGTACTTCTGCAGCCCCGCGATGAAGTGCATGAACTGCTCGGTATTGCCGCCATTTTCCGTGCCGAACAGGTTGCGACCGTCCACATCTTCCAGGCTCTGGTGGATGTGCATGGCGGAGCCCGGCTCGTCGCTCATCGGCTTGGCCATGAAGGTGGCGTAGATGCCGTGCTTGTGGGCCGCCTCACGCATGGTGCGCTTGAACAGGAACACCTGATCCGCCAGATCGATGGCATCGCCGTGCAGGAAGTTGATCTCCATCTGGGCGGCACCGGATTCGTGGATCAGAGTGTCCACTTCCAGCTCCTGCGCCTCGCAGTAGTCGTACATGTCTTCGAAGATGGGGTCGAATTCGTTGACCGCATCGATACTGAACGACTGGCGGGCCGTCTCGGGTCGGCCATTGCGGCCAACGGGCGGCACCAGCGGATAGTCGGGGTCTTCGTTGCGCTTGACCAGATAGAACTCCAGCTCGGGCGCCACCACCGGCTTCCAGCCCTGTTTCTCATAAAATGACAGGACCCGACGCAGCACGGAGCGCGGCGCTATGTCGATCAGCTTGCCATTGATATCGAAACAGTCGTGGATCACCTGAGCGGTCGGCTCCAGCGCCCAGGGCACGAAACGAATGGTGTTGGGGTCCGGGTAGAGCTGCATGTCCCGCTCCAGCGGGTCTATCATGCTGTCGTCATCCGGGTACTCGCCGGTCACCGTCTGGGTGAAGATGACCTCGGGCAGCCGCATGCCCCCTTCGCGCAAAAATTTGTTGGCTGGAATGATCTTGCCTCGGGCATTACCGGTGAAATCCGGAAACAGGCACTCCACTTCCGTGATGCGATTGCTCTCCATCCAGCCCTTGATACTGTCCATGTTAAACCCCGACTTTACGATTGCCATTGGCAAGGGTGTCTAATATATGGAACACCCTTGTTATCAAATTGTAATCAACACCACCATAAAAGCCCGCCGTTATGGCCAATGTCAAGCGGTGGTGTTTAAAAAACTATAAATAACGGTGCATATAATGACCATGGCGGCACCAAATACTAAACACCCAGACCCCCTCAAAGCTCACTGCAATCCCGGTGCCAACGAGGGGGCCTGATCCCCCATGTTCTCAGTCAGACCCTGTCCGAATCGGGTCATTTTTTTGCAAGGGCGCACAATCCTTGCCCTATTTGCTTTGCATGCCTGCATTTTTTTGGTACAAGGCCCGCCCTGATTTGCACTCTCCTGCTTGGATTTGGTGCAAATGCAGGACACAGGGCTTGGTCTGCAGGCAGACAGCCCCCATAAACAGGGATAATTGGGTTAGTAACTGACTGGTAGTAAACCGTATGTGTGATTTCATGACTAAAGACCAACTGGCCTTTTACAAGGGGCAGATCGAGCGCCAAATCCTCGAACTCGAGGATCGCCTCAACTCCCAGGCCAGCCAGGCCATCGCCACCGATACCAACGAGATGGCAGATGAAATTGACCGTGCCAGTATCGAGGAAGCCCGTCGTCTGGAGCTGAACCGCATCGAGCATGACAAGCTGCATCTGCGCAAGCTGAGAGGGGCGTTGAAGCGTATCGGCGAAGGAGAGTTCGGTTACTGCGAATCCTGCGGTGACGAGATCTCCCTCAAGCGACTGCAGGCTCGACCTGAGTCCCGCTTCTGCGTCGAATGCCAGAGTACCAAGGAGTTCAACGATACCCACGTGTATCGTCGCGTCGCCTGATCCTGCGAAGAGCCGTCACTGGCCGGTCGCGATAAGTCGTCGGCAAGGTGCAGCGCAGGAACCGGCGTTTATGTTGATAAATGCGGACCAAAAGCTGCACATGAGCCCCGATCACGGCGTCGCACAAGAGAGTGACAACTTCTGTTAGACTCCGGGCAAGCCCGGAATCTACAGGAGAGCAGAGAGTGAAATGGTTCCTCAAACTGTGCTTGTGTCTGCCGTTGCTGGCACAAGCACAGACCCTCACGGTCAAGGTCCCCAGCCGACCGATCAACGATCTCGACAAGGAATACCAGCTCAAGCTGCTGGAACTGGCGCTGACCCGCTCCGGACAGCCATTTCGCATCCAGCAGGTGGAGCTCAACCTCAACCAGTACAGCCTGCAACAACAGCTGGGCAAGGGCCAAACCATCAATGTGTTCTGGATGGGCACCTCCAGCGCACTCGAATCCTCCCTCATCGCCGTCCCCATCCCGCTGTTTCGCGGTCTGGAAGGGTTGCGCCTCTCCTTCATCCACAGCGATGCCCAGGAGAAGTTCAATCAGGTCAACTTGCTGGCCGATCTCAAGCGATTGAAGGCGGCCCAGGGGGTCGGCTGGGCCGACAACAAGATCCTGGAAAATGCCGGCATTCCCACCTATTCCGGGCGCTACAGCAACCTGTTTCGCCTGATCAACGACGGTGACAAGCTCGACTTCTTCCCGCGCAATCTGGTGGAGATCTTCGCCGAACGCAGCGAACTGGTGGCGCAATATCCCAATCTGGTGATAGATCAGCACCTGCTGATCCGCTATCCCTTCGCCGAGTTCTTCTTCGTCAGCCCCGAGTCTCCCAAGCTGGCCAAGGCGATCCAGACCGGACTGGAACGCGCCTATGCCGATGGCAGCTTCATGACCTTCTTCCGGGAGAACCCCAAGATCCGTGAGGCCCTCGCCAGCGCCAATCTGAACCAGCGGGTCACCATTTCGCTGCCCAATCCGGACATGACCCCCTTGCTCAGGAGTATTCCGGCCCAATATTGGGATTATCCACCCCAATAATGGGCTACGGGGCCGTGGGGATTATCCACCGCAGTATGGCTCCCCTACCTCTGCATTGGGATTACCCGGCGCAGTGACATAGCTCAAGCCGCCCGGGCAGAAAAACGCAGAGGCGATGGCAGGGCTGGCCAGGGACACGCCAGCCAGCAGAGGTTTCAACCCGCAGCACCAGGGAGGTGCCATGAAACGACTCGATGAATGGTTCAGCGACTACGGCCAGAGCCACCAGCACCCCGTCAATGTGGCGATCCACAAGGTGGCGGTGCCCGGCATCTACCTCTGCTCGCTGGCGCTGCTCTGGTGTCTGCCGATCGGCCCGCTGCCGTCCTCGCTCAACTGGGCGGCGCTGGTGGCCATCCCTGTGCTGGCCTTCTATCTGCGGCTGTCGTTCCCCCTGTTTGTGGGGATGGCGGTGCTGACCGCGCTGGGACTGTGGGGCTGTTACCAGTGGCAGGGGCCACTGCTGTGGCCCGCCCTGGTGGGTTTCGGGCTGCTCTGGATAGCCCAGTTCGTCGGTCACAGGATCGAGGGCAAACGCCCCTCCTTCCTCGCCGACCTGCAATTTCTGCTGATCGGCCCCGCCTGGGTGCTGGCCAGCCTCTATCGTCGTCTGGGCATTCCCTACTGAGGGAGACCAACAGGAGAGACAATGTCATACCGCCACACGCTCAGTAACAGGCTGAGTCCTGCCCTGCCCCTGCTGCTGGGGGCCCTGCTCGCCGGCCCGGCGCTGGCCGACAAGGCCGATCCCATAGGTGAGGTGAGCACCGCCTTCAAGCTGGTGGGCCCCAACCACAAGATCCTGGTGGAGGCGTTCGACGACCCCCGCATCGCGGGCGTCGCCTGCTACCTGGCACGCCCCAAGACCGGCGGCGTCAAAGGCGGGCTGGGGCTGGCGGAAGACCCCTCTCACGCCTCTTTGTCGTGCCACCAGATTGGCCCCATCACACTGCCTGCCAAGTTGAAGGCGGGGGAAGAGGTGTTCGACGTCAGCACCTCGCTGGTGTTCAAGGAGCAGAAAGTGGTGCGTTTTTACGACGAAAAGCGCAAGGCACTTGTCTATCTGACCTACAGCACCAAATTGGTGGATGGCTCGTATAAAAGCGCAGTGAGCGCGGTTCCCATCATGCCGTGGGGCTGAGCAGCCGCCATTTAAGCCGTGATGAAGCGCCTGATTTGTTGTAATTTAACTACATCATTATTTGCGGAGAGCGCACCATGAAAGTCGCCGTTTTCAGTACCAAGAGCTACGACAAGGATCACTTCAATCAGGCCAACAGCCAGTACGGCTACGAGCTGGAGTTCTTCGACGTGCGGCTGGAGGCCAAGACAGCCCGGCTGGCCCACGGCTTCCCCGTGGTGTGCCTGTTCGTCAATGACGATGCCGATCGGGAAGTACTGACCGAGCTGGCCGCCAACGGCACCAGGGTGATCGCTCTGCGCTGCGCCGGTTACAACAACGTGGATCTGGTCGCCGCCAAGGAACTGGGGCTGAAAGTGGTGCGGGTGCCCGCCTACTCCCCCGAAGCCGTCGCCGAACACGCGGTGGGGCTGATGATGACCCTCAACCGCCGCATCCATAAGGCTTATCAGCGCACCCGCGATGCCAACTTCTCGCTGGAAGGCCTGGTCGGCTTCAACATGCACGGCCGCACCGCCGGCATTATCGGCACCGGCAAGATCGGCATCGCCACCCTGCGCATCCTCAAGGGTTTCGGCATGCGGCTGCTGGTGAGTGACCCCTATCCGAACCAGGCGGCCATCGAGCTGGGGGCCGAATACGTGGATCTCGACACCCTGTTCCGCCAGTCCGACGTCATCAGCCTGCACTGCCCGCTGTTCAAGGAGAACTACCACCTGCTGAACAAGGAGGCGTTCGCCAAGATGAAGGATGGTGTGATGATCATCAACACCAGCCGGGGCGGCCTGCTCGACTCCAACGCCGCCATCGAGGCGCTCAAGACCTCCCGTATCGGCGCCCTGGGGCTGGACGTCTACGAGGAAGAGGAAGACCTCTTCTTCTCCGACAAGTCCAACGAGGTGATCACGGATGACGTCTTCCGTCGCCTGTCAGCCTGCCACAACGTGCTGTTTACCGGCCATCAGGCCTTCCTGACCCGCGAGGCGCTGCACGCCATCGCCGATACCACCCTCGGCAACCTCAAGGCCATCGAAAGCCAGGGCCGCAGCGACAACGAGGTGGAGTAATATTCTCGCACCCGCAGCCATGAACGACAGAGGGAGCCACTCCCTCTGTTTTGTACACAGACCTGCTCTTCGTCATGCAATTCTCCCCTGCGGTCGCAATAACCATGGCGCCGGGTTGTGAGACCCGACGCCATCGGGTAGGCTACCAGCCCTTTTTTATTCAGGAGTCTGGCAGCCCATGTTTATCGGATTTGATTACGGTACCTCCAACTGTGCCGTCGCCGTGATGGAACAAGGCAGCCCCAGGCTGCTGACCCTGTGCGGTTCCCGCTATCTCCCCTCCACGCTGCACGCCCCCCACAGAGAGGCCATCGCCGGCCTGCTGGCCGAAGGACTGGCCCCTGCCCAGCAGGCGGAATACCTCAAGCTGCGCGGCCCCGTCGTCACCCGGGCCCAATCCGTGCGCCGCCAGATGCGGGAAGAGGGGCTTATCGACGAACTCAGCTTCGGCGCCGCGGCGCTGGAGCGCTATCTGGAAGAGCCGGACGACGGCTACTACATCAAGTCGCCGAAATCCTTCCTCGGCGCCTACGGCCTCAAGGCCCCCCAGATCGCGCTGTTCGAAGACATCGTCTGCGCCATGATGCTGCACGTACGCCGCGAGGCGGAGCAGCAGCTTGGCACTCAGGTGCGCCGCGCCGTGATCGGTCGTCCGGTCAACTTCCAGGGGCTGGCCGGGGAGGAGAGCAACAGCCAGGCCATCGCCATCCTGACCGAGGCGGCCCGTCTGGCCGGGTTCGAGCAGGTGGAGTTCCTCTATGAACCGGTGGCGGCAGGTTTCGAGTTCGAGGCGCGGCTGGATGAAGACGCCGTCGTGCTGGTGGTGGATATCGGTGGCGGCACCACGGACTGCTCCATGCTGCGCATGGGCCCGAGCCATCGCGACCAGCTGGATCGCAGCGGCGATCTGCTTGGCCACAGCGGCCAGCGCATCGGCGGCAACGACTTCGACATCCGGCTGACGGTGGAAGGCATGATGCCGCTGCTCGGCATGCACGAGACCCTCAAGACCGGCAAGCCACTGCCCCACCCCCTGTTCTGGGATGCGGCCGCCATCAACGACGTCAGCGCCCAGGGCCGCTTCTACAGCCTGGATACCGCCCGTCAGTTGCAGGATCTGCAGCTCGACAGCCAGCCAGGCAGCAAGCTGGGTCGCCTCGCCAATCTGCGGGCCCACAAGCTGAGCCACCAGCTGGTGTGGCGCGCCGAGCAGGGCAAGATCGCCCTCTCGGAGCAGGAATCGAATCATCAGTCTCTGAGCGAGCTGGAGAAGGGACTGGAGGCTGAGCTCAATCGCGAGCAGCTGGCCAACGCCTCGGCCCTGCTGCTGGAGAAGATTGGCGAGCTGATGGACCAAGCCATTGCCGCCGCGGGTGTGCAGCCCGACCGTATCTTCGTCACCGGCGGCAGCGCCCGCTCGCCGCTCATCGCCGCCTTCATTCGCCAGAAGTTGCCCACGATTCCGCTTGAGGGTGGCGATGACTTCGGCTCGGTCGCGGCAGGGCTGGCCCGTTACGCCGAGCGTCTGTTCAACCGCTGACCATAATGCCGAACGTTGCCCGCCATTGCTCTTGAGGGCGGCGATGACTTCGGCTCGGTCGCCGCAGGGCTGGCCCGTTACGCCGAGCGGCTGTTCAACCGCTGATACGGAGCGATAAGGGTTTCTGTCGTCTTGTTGGCATCGAACGTGTCCCGGCAACCTGCAAGTGTTGCCATTTAACGACACAGGGCTGACCAGCAGGGCGACAGAAGCGGTCGGGGGCGGCCCCCCTCGCCCTGCCCCGAGGGCTGCGCAGCAGGTATGCTTGTCGCTCCCACTATTGGAGCCCTTCCATGCCCAGATTCTTGCTACTGTTGCTCGCCCTGATCCTGCTCAGCGCCTGCAGCAGTACACCCTCGTTCGTCCAGCAAGAGCTGCAGCACCATCACTGGGTGCTCGACAAGCTGGATGGCCAGGCCATCACGGCCTCTCGCGACAACCCGCCCGATTTCGAGATAGGTGAGCACTTCACCGTCAACGGCATCGCTGGCTGCAATCGCTACTTTGGCCAGGGACACCTCGAGGGCGACAGATTCTGGGTCACCAGCCTGGGCAGCACAGAGATGGCCTGTCAGGCACGGCTCGAGGCCATAGAGCAGGCCGTCATCACCACCCTGACCGAAGGGGCCACCCTGAGCGGCACCACCCAGACCCTGATCCTGGAAGGGAAACGGCACCGTTTGGAATACCAGCTGCGGGACTGGGTGCACTAGCGCTCACAAACCGGCATCACAAACAGGAACATGTGTCCCGCCTGTGGCACACTATGAGGCAGTGCTCGCAATGGAGGCTGTCTCAGCCATGTCGATGGATCGTCTGTTTGACAAGATCAAACAACTCCCCACTATCCCGCAGCTGCTGCATGAGTTGATGCAGAGCTTCAACGATGAAAACGCCCGCATCGACCAGATCGCGGCCAAGATCGCCATGGATCAGGTGATCAGCGTCAAGGTGCTGCGCATGGCCAACTCGGCCGCCCTGCGCCGCGGCAATGAGGTCACCTCCATCGAACAGGCGGTGATCCGCCTCGGTTTCAACCGGCTGCGCTCCGTGGTGGTCGCCTCCGGCATCATAGGCAGCTTCAAGGCCCCCCCCAGCTTCGACAAGAACAAGTTCTGGACCGAAACCTTCCAGGTCGCCACCATAGCCAAGACGCTGGCCCAGGAGGCCAAGGTGCTCGATCCCGAGACCGCCTTCACCTGCGCCCTGATCCACAACATAGGCGAGCTGCTCATCCAGAGCACCCTGCCGGAAGAGGCCGAGCTCATCAACATGGCGATCCAGAAGGGCAGCAGCAGGGTCGAGGCCCAGCGGGAGATGCTGGGCTACGACTATGCCCAGCTCGGCGCCGAGCTGGCGCGGCGCTGGAACCTGTCGGAAGCCTTCGTCGATGCCATCTCCCAGCAGCTGGATCCCCTCTCCCACGATCCGGTCAGCAAGGAGGCGGTGCTGATCCGGCTCGCCGTCTTCATCTCCTTCGCCTGGAATGCGGGCGTGCCCGCCCAGGCCATCATAGCCCGCTTCCCCAAGCCGCTCGCCGATCAGCTGGGGCTGGATCCCAAGTCACTGGCAGGCCAGCTCGAAACGCTCCACGAACAGGGTAATGCCCTCGCCGACCTTCTGACTCAATAAGCATCATGACCCATCCATTTCTGTTTCATCCCCAGGTGGCGCCCTGGTTCAAAGAGAGCGCCGACACCCTGCAACTCACCCTGTTCAGCGCGCTGGACGCCCCGATCCGCGAGGTGTGGCTGCGCCACGAGCCGGACAACGAGGAGTATCTGGTGGCCATGACGCCTGTCTCCACCCGGGACAGGTTGCAGGTGTGGCAGGCAACCCTGCCGCTGGCCAAGGGACAGGATATCCACCTCTACTGCTTCAAGTGCCTGACCGACGAGGAGCAGTGGTGGCTGCACGGTGCCGGCGTCAGCCCGGCCATGCCGCCACGGGAGCAACACTTTCGCTTCAACAGCCTGCATCAGCCGCCGGCCTGGGTGCAGGATCAGGTGTTCTACCAGATCTTCCCCGACCGCTTCTGCAACGGCGATCCCTCGCTCAGCGTCAAACATCACGAATATGAGTACAGAGGCAAGGCGGTCATCAGCAAGGCGTGGGGCGAGCCGGTCAGCCGTCACGAAGAGGGACACGGTGCCTGTGAATTTTACGGCGGGGACCTGGCGGGCATCGATGCCAAGCTGCACTACCTGCAATCTCTCGGGGTCACGGCCCTCTACCTCAACCCCATCTTCGACTCGCCGAGCAACCACAAGTACGATACCCAGGACTACTTCAAGGTGGATTCGCACCTCGGCAGCAACGCGCAGTTCGCCGAGCTGACCCGCAACCTGCACCAGCGCGGCATGAAGATCATCCTGGATGCCGTGGTCAACCACACCTCGACCCAACACCCCTGGTTCTGCCCGCCACAGGGGGCCCAGAGCAACCCGGACTCGCCGTGGCGCAGCTTCTACACCTTTGACAACGAAGGGGACTATGTCAGCTGGAAGGGCATTCGCAGCCTGCCCAAGCTGGACTTTGCCAGCGAACAGGTGCAGGACGCCGTCTACCGGGCCGACGACGCCATACTGCGCCACTGGATGCGCGCCCCCTATCAGATCGACGGCTGGCGCTTCGACGTCATCCACATGCTGGGAGAGCGGGGCTCGGCCGAGGGCAATCGCGGCCATGTGCGCGCCATTCGCGGCGCGGTGAAACAGGAGAACCCGGACGCCTATGTGCTCGGCGAGCACTTCTTCGAGGCGAGCCAGTGGCTGCAGGGGGATCAGGAGGATGGCGCCATGAACTACTATGGTTTCGCCCACCCAATCCGCGCCTTCCTGGCGGGGCAGGACATCGCCTACCACCCCATCAGGATCAGCGCCGACGAGCTGGATCGCTGGCTCAAGCTGGCACGGGCCCATATCCCGTTCAAGAACCAGCTGGCCCAGTTCAACCTGCTGGACAGCCACGATACCGCCCGCTTCCTGCATCTGCTGGGGGAGGACAAGCAGCGGATGACCCTGGCCGCCACCCTGCTGCTCACCTACATAGGCGTGCCGTCCATCTACTACGGCGATGAAGTGGGGCTCTCTGGCGGCAACGATCCGGATTGCCGTCGCTGCTTCCCCTGGGAAACCACGGCCTGGGATCACGTGCTGCACGATCACTACCGCCGGCTGATCCAGATCCGCAAGCAGCGGCCAGCCCTGCGCCGTGGCGACATCCAGACCCTCTACGCCGGCCCGCACAGCTATGTGTTCGCCCGCACCCTGCAAAGCGATCAGGTGGTGGTGGCCTGCAACCGTCATCCGACCGAACCGCGCACCATCAAGCTGCCCCTGTGGCAGACCGCCAGCCCCGCCAGCCGCTTCACCGATGCCTTCAACGGCGACAAGTACGAAGTGGTGCAGGGACAGGTACAACTGACCATACCCGCCAACTCGGCCAGGGTGCTGCTCTCCAGCTAGGCGTCAAAAAAGCGGAACCAGGTGTTCCGCTTTTTGTTAAAGCATCAAAAATCGCATAAAGTTGTTTGAGCTGAGTTGGATTTCTCTATGAATCATCTAGTTACTTCACGCAGAGTGGAATAAAACTGGCATCATGCAGAACTGCTTTCAGCTCTTTTCGGCTAAACTGGCTCAAGGCACATTTATTGCTTGCCTCTTGGCATCACTAGCGAGAATCCGTCATGTTCGACAATAAAACCCTATTGATTACCGGCGGCACTGGCTCGTTTGGCAAGATGCTGGTCAAGACAGTGCTGGAACGCCACAAGCCGAAACGGCTTATCATCTACTCCCGCGATGAACTGAAACAGTTCGAGATGCAGCAGATGTTCAACGAACCCTGCATGCGCTATTTCATCGGGGATGTGCGGGATGCCAACCGGCTGAACATGGCGATGCGCGGCGTCGATTACGTTGTGCACGCGGCCGCACTCAAACAGGTTCCTGCCGCCGAATACAACCCCATGGAGTGCATCAAGACCAACATCCATGGGGCAGAGAACGTCATCCAGGCCGCCCTGCTCAATCAGGTCAAGAAGGTGATCGCCCTCTCCACCGACAAGGCCGCCAACCCCATCAACCTGTATGGCGCCACCAAACTGGCCTCTGACAAGCTTTTTGTGGCGGCCAACAACATCGCAGGTCAGGACCCGACCCGCTTCGCGGTCGTGCGCTACGGCAATGTGGTGGGTTCACGTGGGTCAGTCGTTCCCTTCTTCCAGAAACGGATCGACCAGGGTGCCGGCACGCTTCCCATCACCCATGCCGAGATGACCCGCTTCTGGATCACCCTGCAGCAGGGGGTGGATTTTGTGATGAACAACTTCCCGCGCATGAAAGGGGGAGAGATCTTCGTACCCAAGCTGCCTTCGGTGCGGATCACCGACCTGGCTACCGCCATGGCACCCCAGCTGACCCAGGAAATTATCGGTATTCGTCCGGGCGAGAAGCTACATGAGGTGATGTGCCCCAGTGACGACTCCTATCATACCTTCGAGTTCGACGACTTCTTCATCATCGGCCCCACCATCAACTTCAACAATCGCAACAATGACTTCTCGGTCACGGCGACAGGCGAGAAGGGATGCATGGTCGAACAGGGATTCGAGTACAACTCACGCAACAACGGCGACTTCCTGACGGTGGCACAACTGAAAGAGTTGAATGACAAGGTGGTAATGGAATGATCCCGTACGGCAGGCAGTCGATTAGCGAGGCGGATATCGAGGCGGTAGTCGAGGTGTTGAGGTCGGACTTTCTGACGCAGGGCCCGGTCATCCCCCGTTTCGAGCAAGCCGTGGCAGATTACTGCGGTGCCCGCTTCGGGGTAGCGGTCAATTCGGGCACGGCCGCCTTGCACATCGCCTGCCTGGCGTTGGGTGTTGGCCAGGGAGACTGGGTATGGACCTCCCCCATCAGCTTCGTCGCCTCGGCCAATTGTGCGCTCTATTGCGGTGCTCAGGTCGACTTCGTCGACATAGAACCGGATACCGGCAACATGTGCGCACTGGAGCTGAAGCGCAAGCTGATTGTCGCCAAGGCGCAAGGACGCCTGCCCAAGGTGGTCATTCCGGTACACTTCGCCGGCTTGCCCTGCGATATGAAAGAGATCCACCGTCTGGGCCAGGAGTACGGGTTTCGCATCATAGAAGATGCCTGCCACGCCCTCGGCGCCCGCTATCACGGCGAACCGACCGGCAATGGTCGCTACAGCGACATTACCGTCTTCAGCTTCCACCCGGTGAAGATTATCACCACGGGTGAAGGCGGCATGGCCATGACCAATGATCCCGCTCTCGCCAAGACCATGAGCATGCTGCGCAGCCACGGCATCACCCGTGAACCGGAAGACTTCATCAACGAACCGGACGGTCCCTGGTACTACGAACAGCAAATGCTGGGTTTCAACTACCGAATGACAGATATCCAGGCAGCATTAGGGTTGAGTCAGATGGCCAATCTGGAGGAATTTCTGGCCAAGCGCAGAGAGATTGCTGCAGATTACCAAGCAGAACTGCACAGGCTCGGGCTGGAAGTCTTAGCAAATAGAGAAGATCGGCTGAGTGCTTGGCATCTTTTTATAATCAAGGTACCAACCACACAACGTCGTGAATTATTCGAGAGGTTACGCATTCACGAGATCGGGGTGAACGTACACTATACCCCTATTCCGGCTCAGCCCTTTTATGCTCAGAAACAAAGGAGCAGTGATTCTCTCAATAATGCGAACAATTTTTCATTGACACTCATTTCAATTCCACTCTTTCCGTCACTTACTACGTCAGATAGAACTACAATTATTACCATGCTCAGTCAACTCAATTAATAACCCCATGAAGCCAGAACAAAACTCAGACTTCATGGTAAGCGTTATACACGCCAATCATGACTCCAACCAGGCTGCTGAATAATATGTTCATAAAGTGCGATATCAGAGGGATTATCCACTTCGACCCAGCCACCACGAATGGGAACTACCGTGATTTTGATGCCTTTTTGAAGTAAAAGCCGTAGCAAACTGGTCATATCCAGTTTATCTACTGAGACACGATCCAAACCCGCGAGAATGCTCCGAACCTGTAACCACCCCATAGGGTTAAACTTGAGCAAGCCCATGTACTGGCCATTTATCAGTGCTCTATCCGAGACACGCTCACCAATACTCAGTAAACGTCCATGCTCATGCTGAAAACTCTCTGCATCAGACAAAGGATCTATGAAGCGAATGGACCAGAGATCCCACCAATCCACATCAAATGTAATAGAAATATCGCCTGAACTATCGAGCAGATCACTAATAATGTCTGAACGATAAACAATATCACCATAACTGATGAGGTATGGCTGTGTACTCAATAATGAATCTACAGACATCAAACTCCGCACCATATTGCTGGTAGCCCAGTACGGATTATAAATATGACCATCCCCATAGGGAATCAGCTTGTCACCAGCATAGCCAGTTACCAAATTAATCTTTTGAATGCCTGCAACCTGTAATGCATTGATCTGCCACTCTACTAGCGACTTTCCCGCCAACAGCGTTAACGGTTTAGGAACTTCACGTGTAAGGTTACCAAGACGAGAACCACGTCCCGCAGCAAGTATAATTGCATCCATAAACTCTCACTTAAATAACCATTTAATTAAATTTTTGTCAAAACTGCTCAGCGTCGAATCACGTTCCGGATGCCACATGACACCAACCTGCAAAAGGCGTTTGTGTACAAAAGCCTCACAATATCCATCCTCATCAAGAGCAATCGGATCCAGCTCATCAGATAAAGGCATAGATACAACATTATGATGAAATGAATTAACTATCAAGGTAGAGGGGTTCGATGAATCAAACCAAAGAGGAAAATGACAGAGTTGAACAGAATGACGTAAGCCCACAATTTCAATCTTTGGCGCCGATATGACTTTCCCGCCGTGAAACTGACACATTATCTGCATACCACGACAAACCCCCAGCACCGGCAATTCATACTTTGTTGCGTACTGCAATAACACGAGTTCACTTTGATCACGAATCGGATCATCCCCCAAGTTTGCACCGCCAGTAAGAATAAGTGCCTCAATGCCTTGAGCTTGAGCATAATCGGCAGTCTTCATACCTAGATTAGGAACTAACAACCAGTTCCAACCAAGAAAGTGTAAAAGACTAAACCAATCTCTGGCCAAGCCATCCCTCGCTTCAACATATGATTCCGCAGGACAAGACCGCATGGAAACACCAATTCTCTTCATATCAACTACACCATATTGATGGTTTTATCTTTACAGTTTAAGACTATCTTATAGTTATCTTTTAATTTATTGAATAACTGTTCTCCACAACCGATGGCAGCAGGGATTCCAAACTCGGCACAACGAATAGCCATATGCGAATTAGCGCCACCAAACTGTGTGACCAAACCAGCGATGTCACGGGTGAAAATCCAGTCATAACCTGGGTCAGCATTTTCAATACAAACAATCTTACCATTGAGCGGCACAGAGGTCGGAGTATCCTGTTTTAAACGAATGCAGACCCCCTCCACACATTTATGAGTAACATAATTTGGCATGCTTCGATGTAACGGAACGACGAAAACATCATTAACACTAGTGATCAAATGTCCTAACTTGATGGATAATGATTGCTGATATGTAGCTTTTGCTCGTCCTACTTTATCCAATAATACACGGTCCATATCATCCAACGGATGCATAACAAGTAAATCTAGAACAGATGAAATATCAAGATAAGATAAATCATCACGTGATAATCCCATCCCAGCCCCCCAATGTACTAACATCGACAGTGCATCAGATAGGTCTCTAGTAAATATAAACTTAGCATACTCTCTTGCCTGAATAGCCATTTTTGCATATTCAAATAATTGAGATGAGGTTAACGCCCAGCCTCTTGAATCGATCAATTGCTGAGTTGCATCCAATTCAGAATGGGAAAGAGTAAAGGTAGAAGACGACGCATCTGCATGGGATGACCATGTTGCAATCTTATCCATTGAGAATAGATCGTGTCGTTCATCATAACGTAAAGAAGTAATATCATATGTACCAGGACGAAGATGACCAAACTTTGCAAAGAAATCATCTGGGCTCATAGTACCATTACACACAGCCGTATAATCTGAAGTTAATTCAGTAGTAACCGTACTAAATGATTGCCTCCATGCCTGTAAACGTTCGCCCGTGATTGCTCCACAACTGGAAGCTGATCGCAGCATAGCTTCGGCGATAAATGCATGACGAGCAAGAATAGAAAAACAAACAGTCCCATTTTTTCGGCAGTCGGTCAATAGCCTATTAATATTACTCAATTCGGTAAGTTGATAATTAACAGAACGACGGACATCCTGTTGCTTTGCTATAATATTTACCAACTCTAATGTATAAGGTAAACTGCCAACACCAAATCCGAGAATGGCATTTTCGGTTAACACTTTGATAGATTCTACATACTCGTCAAACTGACTTTGGGACAACACCCCAGAATATCTGTCTTCAAAATCTTTTTCAAAACTAAAATCGAAACAGGTCTGTACTATTTCAAACTCAACCTTGTCATGGAACTCAGGATGACGGTTCAACCTTTCTAACCATGCATCAACTAATAAGCAAGACACCGAAGCATCTAGCCCTGCAGGAAGGAAGGAATTGAAACTATTCCGTACATCAATATATGGTTGAGAGCCCAACAAAACCATCAGTGCCTTGTATTCAGGATGATGATACCCCATTAGACTACGAGCCTCACTCCATGCAGAATCAGTGATCAATTTCCGATAAAGTGAAATTGCTAATGGTCTGGGAGCCGTACCAATAATTTCAGCAGGGTTCCAATCAGGCATTACCCCAAGTAACGTGGTAGCACCATATAAATCACCATCGCGAGCCATCCGTTGGGAGATGAAACGTTGTACATGATACAACTGTCGCGCAACTCTACGCTCCGTCACAGGATGCCAGATGTTGTACAGGGTGATACGTCTTACCTGGAATATATAAACATCATCTTTATCATCAACAGCGAATTCAATATCGAGAGGAACACTTGAACAGATCAACTCCAGTTCTTTGACCGCAGCTAAGATAGACTGGATACGTGAAGAGCGGAAAATAGATGAGTCAGTATTGCGATAAATAAGTACCGTTTTTTGAACACCAGTCCCCCCCGTAATTGTATCGGTACGGCCACTTTCATCATCGTAGTTAATAACGTAGTAAGGCGCACCATGTTCAAGATCATGCGTCATTACCACACCACTCATTTGTGGCTTCGCTAACATGGGTTGAACAAGCACCTGATTATTGACATTCGAGTTAGAGCCAAAAGATGTAATAACCTGTTGAATGGCATTCACAACAGCGACCTGATCATTAGATGGTACATTTAAAAGGCTTGTAAATGCACCAGCCATCGAGTGTTGAAAACCGTCTTCATTTTGTGCACTACTTCTAATAATTAATGAGTCATAATTTCCCATCAGACTAATTGAGTCTAGTACCCAAGATTTTGCAGTATCCCATTGATCGACACTGAAATAAAAAATAGGCAATACTTTAGCCAACCTCACGACCGGTCTGAGACTAGATAAAGTTTCAGCTTTAGTACCAAAGACAAATCCACCCTGGTGATTATTCATATTTATCTCCTTCTTTATCGCACAAGGATAACGCAATATGCTTAAGTAAAGGGTGAATGACATAATATGGCTGGTTTACTTCAACTTGGGCTTCAGAGGTGCATTCCTTATCACCAGTTATCCATGCCCTCATATAATCAACTAGCAGATCAGCTCGTATCGCACTGTCATAGAGATAATCAACATCGATATTTTTAGGAGGTAACGGATACATTTTTCTAAGTAAAATTGGTCCAGTATCAATATTCTCGTCAAGAAATATTGCACTCGCAGCACATTGTTGCTGGTCTAGTACCTGATAATATAGAGTGGTACTACCGCGATAGTCAGGAAGCAAGCCAGAGTGAATATGTAATACCTTAGTCAATGAGAGAATTGATGCTGGGACTATTTGTCCACCATATCCGGAATAAACCAACAAGTCCATCTTTTTAATATTAAGAATGGAATACAATGATTCTGAACTAAGTTCTATTTCATCACAGCAGAGATAACGCCACCCGAGTCGCGAAAGTGTTGACTCGAGCTCAATTGATAGATCTGGTAACCATACCGAACAATTAAAAAGACGACTGTCGAGTTGACGTCGACTATTAATCTTTGAGGATTTTTTACCATAGATAATTACAATTGCAGGTACTATTCCCGCAGCAGCAAGTGCCTGAACATACGCACTACTTCGTGCTGTTCTGGCACATAGCATTACAAATGTCCTATTTGGCAAAATATTAACTCCTGTCGATAAGACGGATAATGCAAATTTTTTCTTCTTTTAGTATCCACGACAGTTGAGCCCGTTGCTGAACACTAAACATTTTAACTGCTGAACATAAAGTATCACATACTTTAAGCAAGCAGTTTAGTTTTCTAGTATCATTTCCCATCAACTGACATGACCGAACCAAACACTCAGCAAACAATAGATATATTGAATAGTTACTAAAATCGGAGGTCTTCACCGCTTTGTTAGGAAATATACTATCATATGCTTCGTATAATCTTTTGCTTACCTCAAATTTTCTAACCAACATCCATACATAGTTATCAATTTCTTTATCCAGTGGATTTTTATTGCGTAAAAAATAAAGCACCAGGTATAGAGAGGATACGGTATCACCGAAATCGACTGTTCGAGTCATAGGCTGCAAACTTGGAACAGATGGTGCTGGTAGTGACGAAATAATATCAGCTCGATGGGTAGTCCAAGCATCTATAAACTCAGTACCAATATATTCAGAGTATTGGTAAGTTTGGGGATTGACTAGTAGATCACCGCTTGCGTATTGATACTTGTACATTGTCTATTTAGTCACCATTTTATAAATATCATCTGCATAAGCAATAATATCATCTGAATTAAAACTATTTTTTATCACCATATCTGGATTAACTGGAGCATTGTAATGGATATCCATGCCAACGACATTTTTTTTTATTCCCTTCAAAGCTGGAAGATATAGATTTTTATTGTCACGAGATATTAGCACATCTACATCTACATCAATAAATACTTCATAAAACTCAGTATACCTATCGCGATTCATTGTAACAATATCAGGAAACATAGAGATCACACAACATACTACATCGATACCTTGCCGATCTAACCACCCACAGAGCTCATGCATGCGTTCTGCACTAATTCGACGGCCTTGCACTGAATAATCACGAGTCGCATCATTATGATGAAATATTTCTCTAATTTCATCTCCATCAATAAAAACTGTTGCCGTATTGACCAACTTCATTCGCTTATGTAAAGCCTGTCCAATTGTCGATTTACCTGAACCAGATAATCCAACTAGCCATATAACCATATATATTGCTCCTATATCTTATCTAGCACAGCATCCAGTTTTGTCCAAGACCAGTATTCATCATCGTTCCGATGGCCAAGCTTCAAAATTTCTTCAGGTTGTCCCCTGAAGGCATTGATCCAATCCACTTGTCTCTTGATATATTTTTCTGAAAGCTCAGCACAGCACACCATCGCTTCAAAATAAAACGACTTCCCATTATTTCTAACGCCGGCATTATTTCTAACCCATATGTCTTTCCCCTCCATTTTCACCATTTCGTAAAAAGAAAGGAATTCACGTTTTGATAGGTACTTTACATTTTTACCAGTACCTATTTGGGTTGAAATATCATCGCTCATGCTAAATGAATAATCGAATATAGAAATTTTTTTTCTCCGAGTTAGATTAAATAACTCATCAGCACTCCGAACCGCATAAAGCAATGTAATACCCTTAGCAAAAAATACATCTTGGTCAGGTTGGATTATATTCAGCTCATTCACAACATTAACATGATAATCATTATGCAGTTGAAGCGCTGTGAAGTTGAAGAACTCAGAAATATCAACCCCCTGCCACAAAACATCGCCTAATATACATGGAGAAGTAATACCCAAGTATTTAAAGTTAAACTCCTGGATAAATGACATAGCATCGATGCACCCAAACAACGTCTGACCTAATTCAAAGAACGAATTACCAGCGACTTCAAGAGCTAATAGCTTATTATTGTTAACTATGAAATCGTCATGATGATGGATCTCGTTCTGGTAGATATTGAGCATTCGTTCATGGTCTGCATGGGATAGCTCTTTCAGCATTTTTTTATATGCATAGATGTCATTAGAATACCTCGCATGCATCAACCATTCATACGCTTTATCATGATCTTTGTAATCATATATGCAACGCTTACCAGTAGCAGGATCTATACTACCAAATTCGAGATAGCTGAATGGCTCGTTGTTTATCATCTTTATAACCTCAATTACACATCATCAGACAATTTGCTGACATTGGTAGGCATATAATGATCATGCCAAAGATATATATTCCCTCGAAATTTCAATTCAGTTCTCAGATAAACATAAATATCTAGGAAATATTTATGTGAACAGATGAGCAAGTCACTAGAATCAGTATCAATGATGTTGATTATAGATCTCCCTGGCAATACCCTCATACTATAGAATGATTTACCTACTTTATCTTCAGAAGAGTCAAAGATATAGTTAATTTTAAAATTACCACCGGATGAAATATTCCAGTTTAAAAAACCTTCAGCAATTTCACCGGCACAATATAGTGAAAGAATCCCAGACTTCAATATAGCCCCATCATCTAAAGACTCAACAAGATATGATGACTGGATTACAGTAGAATAATCATCAACACTAGAAAAATAATTATAACACTTCAGCTCTTCATCACTACACTCTAGGTTCCGTTGTTTCAACTCCGTCCTGTGAGCAATGAACAAGTCACTACCATATTGTTGCCACCATCTACATGCACTGGCTTGCAAAGGTGGTGTAAATTGGTGGTGGTGAATTAATCTATAAAGAGCACGAAAAGCAAGAGACCAATATTCACCTTCATAGCTAAAACAACGCCGACATGCTTCAGCCAGGAATAAAAGAAACTCAGCCCGTTCAGGAAATTTATCTACTAATAATAATGCGAACTTATGAAAAGGTTGTTGTTCAAATAGCGAATTATACCTTAATAATATTTCTGCTGACAAATGTTGACTTGTTGCAAGAGAGAATTTGGAGAATTCATTGTTGTTATTCAACTCGTCTGAGGAAAGTAAGCTGGCCAAGAACTTTATTGAACTACCAACATGTGGAACCCCAGAACTTCTTGCATATTCATATCGTTTTTTATAACTAAGAGTCTGCGCTGAAGACAATGCATAATTGATATATTCTTTGAGTTTAGAATATGTGCAGGCGATGTATTCTCTTTCTTTCAATCTATCAATGGTCGGCAATGAAAACTTACCGGCGGATGGTGAAAATATAACTCCATACCCGCCAGATGCAAGAAAGATATGATCTTGATAAGCTCTATGTGTAACCATTACTGCAGCATCAGAGTAATCGACAACATAGCTACTATCTGTACTGTAGAAAAAGTTCTTGAATGCTGAGAAGTGTTCAACGATATCAAGGATTAGTTGATTACTTTTATATTTTGGATACGGTCTAAATATTAACTTATTGTTTGGAAAGTTAGTGAGAATAAACTCTATCGTTGGACGAATATAGTCAACGACCCAATCTTCCTCCATAGAAAAGTGCGACAAATGATAGACAATACTAGTAGCTTTTATTTTTTTTTCTTTTAATAAATCAAGAAACTGATCTAGCTTTGGCACTCCAAAAGGCACCAAAGAAACTGATGGAGCTTGATGAAGCATTAGACATTTTGCATAACATCGTTTTATCAGCTGTTCAGGATCATAACAATTTATACTTTTTGCAGTTAGCAGATAATCAAATTCGTATGCACCACCAAATAAGTATAGAGACATATCAAGGTCAACATCAATCCCATGTGTCACCCCTATTTTATATACTTGCTTCGGTAGATTGGATTTATATATCATATAGTTTTCCAACATTACCGCAGCATAAATAAAATCAAAGTGTTTTATATGATCACCACAACATATAAATACATTTAGATCCTTGAAATTTTGCTGATACCACTCTGGAGTGGCGATGAACTCCTCATAAGTGATCAACGCAAAAGGTATAAAACGATTATCCTTATAATGGTGAAGTTGCTTCAAGATATCGACTAACTGATGTGCATATGCTGATGGATAGAATCTGAATGCAACAAGTCTTGCGTTTTTCCCTAATACTCTCAATGCAACACATGCTTTATCAAAGCAAACTTTAAAATCTTCTGGGTTGGTACCATTGACATTGTAGGACACCAATGTATTGGATTTCCTGATAAAGTCTATCATTAAGTGTGGTGATTCTTTTCCCATCAATATTTATATTCCATCTTATGGAAGCACTATTTCACGCAATAATTTAAAAACGTTAACTGCTCTACCAATAAATCCATAACTCTGCGTATACTGCCCCTCTCGCCATAGCGATCTTTTAATAATTCCATATCGAAATCGCCTCAACTTATCTCTTTCACGCAGCTTTACTTCTAGGTCATGTGGAATAATCACATGCATTGATTCATCATTGACATCATTTTTTCTTCTATTCGGTGACAGACACCGGACAACCGCAATTGATGGATTTGCAAGAAAATAATTTAGCCTATTTAAAATGCTACTTAGATTTTTTTGCTCACCACTTGTAATGAAATCAATGATCGAATTGATCCGACTATCATCACTTACATACTCACGAATCATTACTTTGTCAGTATATTCAGTCAAAGATGGAATCCCTGATGGTTCCAGTAATTCTTCAATAAGATGCCAATGCCGTAAGACACAGGTATGAGGATGTTTATAGTTTGCTTTTTGCGCTTCTCCCATCAATCCGTAGCACTTATCGAGATGTGTTACAGGTCTAACCTTATTGTAGTTTGAAAGATATACGAATGCCCCTACTACATTTTTATGTGGATACAAACCCGCCAACAATTCCACTGTCAAGCCGTATAATCCTGAGTCGACAATAATGACATTGATGTCATCACCAGAATTAATAATACAGTCCAGTTTCATTTTTTGTTGTTTAAAATAGGAAGAAATTTGCTGATCTAGAGGCAAGGTTGCATCTATTTCAAACCATTCTTTAATAACACCTGGAGTGATAATCTTCTCTTGCAATTTTTTTGGCACTAATTGAAGGTATGTACTAACATCAAAGTACTCGGAGTCGCGCCCCAGTCGAGTTATTAAATAGTTTAAGGTCTTCCCATAGAATACGCTATTACAGAGATGGCCAGTCCACATGGGTTCTTCTCCAAACCCTGCCTTTATAGCGGCCAATCTTGAAACAGGAAATAATTCACACTGATATGCTTGGTTAATATTTCTCTGTTTGACATATGCAGAGAAAAATTTATATAAGACGTAGCCGGCTCGTGTCGAAAAATACAATTTTGTTTTTCCCTGCGAGCCATACATTTCTGCCAGGCTATGTAGTCGCTGACACCACGCTAAAAAATACGGTCCAAATATCTCCGCATATAAATTTTCAGAATTCATTGTTATACTTATCTCCATATGTTACCTCTTCACTGAGCACATTTGGATCGAAATCTTTTACACGAATATAATATGCAAGATCTCTATTATATTCAGCGTTGGTAATACCTCCAGCTCTGTTAATCGCCCACAGATATAGCTCTGGATGAATAATAGATATAGGGCTCTCTATGGATGATTCAATTTTCATATTGAATTTTTCTTCTGCGCCTTCACGAATAAACACTAACAAATTTTGCTTATACCAAAAATTGATACCTCGTTGATTCCAAATTCGGTGGCGAAGTAAATCATAGCATCGGAAACCCTTAGAGCTAAACAGCTGAGCCCAATAGGATGGCCAGTTTTCAGTTTGATGACCGGTTCCCCCTTGATAGGGAATCGCAGCCGAGAAAAGAACAAGATCACTATGCTGAATTATATTCTCGATAAATACGCCGTGTTTCTCAAAAGGAAGATGTTCTGCGACCTCCAATGACATAGCCAAGTCAAACCGTTGTCCACAATTAAAAGGCTTTGTAACATCAACAGCATGCCAATTATCATCAGGAATCATCAACATATCTTTAGCAGCCAGAGAACCCTCCATACCGTATATTTTATCTATTCCGATATTTTTAGCGGCTGAAAGCCAAGATCCTGTTCCGCATCCAACATCTATAACTGATTGAATACCAGGAAACAATGACAGCATGTGTTTCAATACACACTCTGCAGAGCGATGCGAAGCCATGGCCTGGTCATCATAAAATCCATGAGTGTAAACTTCTTTATTAGGCATACTCATTACTCCTTAACCATAGCTTATCAAAAAATTTGAATGCATCTTCGAGGATATAAAACTTAGCACTTCGTGGTGTATGCAATGCGTTTACACCTGCGGCAATTGCATTGCTATAATCGGTCGAATAATTATCACCGAGGTGCAATATTTCTTTAGCGCTCACGTTATATTTCTTACTTAACCAAGGGAAAGCTGTGCCTTGGTGTTTAGACACTCCCGACTCACAACTAACAAATAGATCGAATGGAAGATCCACACCATTCCTCGATAACAATTTGTTGATGATTTCTGTTGACAGATACATATCGCTAAAGAAAACAACTTTGATACCGCGTTGGACTTGCACCTTCAACCAACTATATAGGTCTTCATTCAATGATAAGACTTCACTCTCAACTGCTAATTCTGCTTCTAATAAATCCTGTAGGATAATACAGTCATCAGTTAACATAGACAACTGAACACCAAGAATCTCTTGGATTGTTGGTTCTTTATTAATTTGTTTTTTTTGATATAAGCGGTATAACCAATGATGGGACATATATCTAGACATAAAAATATCTCGCACATTGCTTTTTACTGCTGGACATTGCTCTTTTATCTTTTTAGCTACCAACATAAAACGTCGCTCTTCGCTATATCCGTTTCTCAGAAGCAAAGTGTCAAAGATATCAACCGATATAATTCTGATCCCCTTACCTAGAGATGGATCCATACCCATATTATTTCCTTATGGTCTATTTATATCAAAATAATTACAGCAGCTCGATCGACTTTGAGCGCTCTTCGATATACTTCCTGATCTCATTCTTGTAGGCAAAAGACGCAATTACTATTCCGGTACAACAATTTTCGTCTATCGAAGAGGGGGCAGACACAGCTACACTATCTATTGGGCTTATAGTACGCCAGCTCTTATCATAAATGGCTACAGGTTTGAATCCAGCTGCGGAAATTATTTTAACCAGACGATTACCTATCTCACCAGCACCATATATTGCAAGTTTATCCTTGTGTTTGGCTGCCATTTTCATTACATCGATAATATATTTATCGCTAAATCCACTGAACGCCTGCATCAGTGTCACACGATGGTCAATAATTGATTGTGGATGTAATGTCATACTGGCTGTATTAAGTGCTTTCTTAGCTGAAAGCAACTCAGCCAACACGTTGGACTCAGGAAAACTACGAAGGTGTTCTACAATAAACTTTTGGTTTGTACTATCTATATCTATCTTGTCATTCTGAACTATATTTTCAAGTTGTATAATAACTGAACGCAGATTGGATTTATACTCTTGCATTGTAATCCTGAGCATATTGCAAAGAGCGATAAGAATGACATTTAAATAAACTAAGTTAAATGAATGAGTTAAATATTGATTCACATTATATGACCATACAGCGGAACGGGTTTTATCCATCCGGTCTCTTACCGTTGACATAGAACCATCTCGACGATAATAGATTACGCCTACTGAATGATGAGTGATCAGATTAGCTCCTTGCATGACTCTTCGCAAAAGCAGATCATAGTCTTCATGACCACCATCTACACGGCTGTCTTGAGAAAAACCCCCGCATATACGGATTTCACTCGTCCAGAATAGATAAATATGAGGAGGACCAATATTCACCATTAACAATGCAGATAAAGCATCACCAAATGCGGGAATAATATCAGCTTCTTTTCCCGTGTCTTCGTTTATTTCACGAAAGCCAATACAGCCAATTGTATTTTCTGATCCCATCATGGCTACTTGATTAGCAATACATTCTGGTAACAGCTCATCATCCGCATCAAGAAACTTGATATAACTTCCTTTTGCCAATTTCAACCCAGTATTACGAGCCGCTGATAAGCCTTGATTTTTTTGCCTCAATAAGGCCAGTGGAAAACTGTATTCCTCTTGTTCGATGTTTATCGCTGGTTCGCTTCCATCATCTACAACAATGACTTCAATAGCATCATATGTTTGACTCTGTACAGAGCGCAATGCACGAGAAAGCAAATGCCCTTGTTGATAACAAGGGATAACAATTGTCACCAGTTGATTTCTTTTATTCTTCATTTAAACACAGCCTTTATAAGTGAATATATCTACGACATGCGAGGAATTATCATAGGTCGACTTTATCGACCTAACTATTTCATTGCAGAACGCTCTCGACGCTACGCTATAGGTTTTTAAATTAAGATTTAACGCCTCAGCCAGTGTAATAACCTTGATACCATTCATATATAAAGAGCCTCGCTCAGCTCTTCGGTCGATAATATGGGTTACGCGAATCCCATGTTTTATTAAAAGATCATAAACTCGTAATCCTAGATCTCCGGCACCATAAATCGCCGTTTCATCTATTTTCTTTTCTTGCAATAGCTGCAACAAGAAAGGAGCCACCTTCTCATCATCTTGGTAGGTGGCCAACTCTCCGCAAAGCTGCAATTGATCCGGGAATGCAAGAGACACGGTACCTGGATACCAAAAACAGGTCTGAAGGATAGGATGAACTCCATCCAATAAAAGCTGGTATGCTTGTTCACCTGAGCTGACGCTATCTTTGAGCAACATGATGTCGTGCGGTGACACTAAGGGGATGCTTTCCCCTGCGGCCAGAGGAATATGTAAGTTCGCCAGAACGCACGCTTCTTGCCATATTGGATAAATAATCAGACGATACAGGATGGCAACAAAGTGCTTTCGCTCAGATAAGGATGGACCTTGCTCAAGCCAATTGGCTTCTGTGGCTAGTTTCCCCCAGGCCAAGATCGTTTTGGTGAAGTTATCCAGATCAACCTCATGCCGAATAGATTCATCTGGCCGTGGCACGCCGACAGGAGTGATTCCCCCTCCATCCTCCCGCTGATACGCCCGAGTTGAATTAAGAACACCATTAAGCAAAATCTCGCTCACTTCCGGATAAGCTGCCAGTTGAGTTGCCCATACTTTGCACGCGGCAGGCTGAAACACCTGCAGTTTTTGACTCAATGCCACCCGGCTAGCACGCGGACTGGCATAAAACATGAAGTAGGTGACGTCATCCAGCCCCACCAGCTGATGGAGATTTTGCAACAGGCTGCCACCACAGCCCCAATCAAGAATGGCTATCTCTGGCGTATTTTTTACCCCTTGCTGCACAAGGTATTGCAGCAAGTACTGCCGTTGCTGCTGCAAGTGGGCAATAATTTGTGGCTGGACACTTTCCAACCAACCCAGTATCTCACGCCAGAGTGGTGTTTGTACCAGCGCAGACAAGGTACAAAGCCGATGCTGGAACCACCTCGGTGAACACTCAAGTCCCAGATCCTCCAGCAATTCGGCCAGCGTATATCCACGGCGCTCACAGAGCTGCTGCACAAGATCCAGCGACCACTCTCGACTGGGCAGAAAGCTGGAACGCCGGGAGACTGCCAGCGTCTTGACAGTCAGCGTATGCCCAGAAATTTGCTGAATAAGACGTGCGATGACATCTCCTTCACGCAACAGGCAGAACAACGTGGAGACCCCCTGTTGCTGACAGCAAACGATAAGCCAGCGAGCAAATGCGTAGAGCAGCGGCGCATAGACACGACTGGATATTCCTGAACTGGCCGAGCCATCATTCAACCAGCGCCATTGCCGCCGCAATCGCTCCAAGCCTGGAATGCAAAGAGGAAACAAACGTTGCTCGTATTTCAATTGAGACAGGTAATCATCCCCCAAACCGACATGACAGGCACTTAGCCCGGAGGCCTTTGCCATCTGCAGGTCGGCAATCTTGTCATCCCCAATGTGCAATACCGATTCGGGCTGCCATTGCTGGGCGGCCAACAGACGCTGATACAGTCGGCCATCCTGTTTGCTGGCCTGATATTCGCCGGAAATATAGATCTCGTGCAGCAACAGCTGCGGAGCCTTGGCACTGAAGAAACGCTGCACCAGACTGGCAGGCAAATACATATCGGAGAGCAGCACGATCAAAAGGCCACGCTGTTGCTGACTGACCAGCCAATCTGCCAGAACCGAGTTAAGCCGCCAGTTGTCGTATTCCAACTGCAGCTCCAGCTGGGTCAACAGCTCCCCCTGCGCGCTGTGCCAGCAAGCATAGATGTGCTCTAGCCGTACCTCTCTGTGACCTTCTCGCTGCATCATCTGACGCCGCGCCATCGATTCAGCCTCTTTACGGTATTCCACAAAGGCATCGGGATCGTCATTGCAAAGAATACCTAACTGGTAAGCCTTTACTGCCAGCTGTTGCCAGAGTTGCTCGACTGTCCCGGCATGACGGAAGATCAGGGTATCGAATACATCACATGAAATGGCAGTGATCGACTGAGATTGCAGAGCTGCATTCAATTCAGATAGATAACTACTCACTCAACTCCCTCCCTAGGCGATAAACGCAGGCACCTGAAGTTTTGCAACGCATTATTCACCGCATCATCCATATCAAAATAGCGATATTCGGCAAGGCGACCCAAGGCAATCAGTTGCGGGAACTGGGCCAACTCATCGCGGCAAGCCTGATAATTCTGTTTGGCCATATTGGTAAACAGCGGGTAGTAAGGCTCCAGCCCCTGCTCTGGCACATAGGCACAGGGATATTCATAAACGATGCTGGTGCCGGGATGTTGCTGCCCGGTCAGATGCTTGAATTCGGTGATGCGGGTATAGGCCTCTTCATTCGGGTAATTGACCGTGGTCACCGGCTGAAATTGGGCTTGTGGCAGATGACAGTGCTCAAAGCGCAGCGAGCGATACGGCAGACCATAGTGATCCTCCGGTATCAGCTGATCCAGCATGCCGGTATAGACCAGAGGTCCGGCAAAAAGCACGCCATCCAGCAGTATCTGTTTCTGTTGCCAATCCAGACAAACATGGGATCCCATGGGGGTGGATAGCCTGACCTCAATCAAGGGGTTAGCCAACATGCGCTCGAACATGGCGGTGTAGCCCTGCTCGGGCACCGCCTGCCAGGGATCGATGAAGTAACGGTCATCACGATTGACGACGACCGGCACTCGCGCAGTGACCTCGGGCGAGACCTGCTCTGGTAATACACCCCACTGCTTGCTGGTGTAGTTGACGAAGGCACGCTCATAAATGAACTGGGCCAGCTCAGCCAGCAGGGGCTCAGCTTCCTGCCGCAGTGCCATGATGGGTACTCTGGCCCCCTCACCGAACCTGGCCTGAAGAGCCTCAATCATGGCCGCTGCCTTCTCGGCCGGGAAGCAACGCTCTATGCTGGTCAGGTTGAACGGGATGGGCACCAACTGACCATCGATCCGTGACAGCACACGATGCTCGTAAGGCCGCCAGGCGGTAAACTGCGACAGGTAATCCCACACTTCCCGTTTGTCGGTATGAAACAGGTGCGGTCCATAGCGATGGATCAGCACCCCATGCTCGTCATACTCATCGAAGCAGTTGCCGCCTATATGGTCGCGCTGTTCCAGCACCAGTACCTTCCAGCCAAGCTGGCTGGCCATTCGCTCCGCCATGACGGCGCCGGACAGCCCGGCTCCGATGACAATCGCCTGATAACTCACGCTGCATCTCCAAACAGTTGTTGCACGACGCCGGCCGGATTGGTGCGCCCCTCCCACGCCAGCTGGTGCCGCTCGTCGAAAAACCAGCCCGGTGCCAACGTGGCCACCTCGCTCACCGACTGCTCAAGCAGGTTGAGAAAACGGGCGTAGTCTCCCTGCCGCAAGAAATAGAGCGCGGCAGAGTAGTAGTGATGGGCACGCCCCTGGGCAATGGTCACTGGATCAGCGCCAAAGTCACCGGCATTGTCACAAGCCCGCAGCAGGTCGCGCAGCGACTGCTCACGACGCTCGGCCGATTTGCGGGTCTGCCCGCCAAAGCTCTGGGTGTGGAAGCGATAACGTCCCAGCAGCTCGGGGATAAAGTCGAGGGTTCCCGGGTTGAGAGAGAGATTCAGAATATGCCAGGGGTAATCGAGGATGATCTTGCACCCCTCGTCGATGGCATTTTCCATCCCCTCATAGCGCCGAAACATGATGGAGCTGGCATTGACGAATACCCCGAACCGGATCAAGGCCTCTCGCGTCATGACGGGTTCGAGATGCCGGCTGTTGTAGTAGTCACGGGTAAACAACTTGATCCGTGCCCCTGTCTCATCATCGAACATCTCGGCTTCGTGGTAGCAGAGGGTGCAACCCGGGTGTGCATCCAGATACTCGGCCTGGCGCTGCAGCTTGTCCGGCAAGGCCAGATCATCCCCATCCACATAGGCGAGATAGTCACCCCTTGCCTCTGCAAGCAACCGCTTCTGGGTCTTGGCCAGCCCCATGTTCTGTTCATTCTGCAGAATGCGCAGTGTCGGCCACTGCCGCGCCAGCCGCTGCAAGATAGCCCAGGAGTCATCATTCGAGCCGTCGTCGATGGCGATCACCTCGAACTCGAAATCCGTTTGCTGCTCGAGCAGGCTGAGCAGGCAGGGTTCGATGAAGCGCGCCAGATTGTAGACAGGCACCAATACGCTGACTTTCATAGGGAAATCCAAGAGAAGATGAGTAGAAAAGAAGCGGATGGGAGAAAATGGGCAAGGCTACCGCACGGTCCCTGTCAACCCTTCCCCCCTCTCTGTCAGGTTTTACTGCAAGAGATATGCCTGACCAAGCTAATCCATTGAAGCTGCGGGATTTATGTGAGCCACACCCGATTATTCATGCTGGACGAGGCCACGGCTGCAAACGTGCAGCATGTCTATCCCATCCCAGTGCCACTCGAATGCCAGCGCCTGTCCCGGCACCACCACCCTGTCTATGCGGCAGGTGGGCGCATTCGGCAAGGCATCCTCAAGCTGCGCCTTGTGTGCACCGACCCAGACACAGGTCTGCATATCCCACGGCTGCAACAGCAGCTCATTCAGGGTATCGGCCACAAACTCGGCGACTGTACCTCCTCCGACGTGTGCGAGCCGCAGGGAGGCGGCTGGAGTCAATAAGGTGACACCCGGGAATGTGCTCAGCTGCATCTCACCGTCCAGGGCGGCATTTTGTTGACTGTGAATGAGCCGCTCCATCACCAGAGCGGGATCGTCGGCAAAGGGCGCAAACAGGGCCTCCAGCAGACGGCGGCGCAACGCTTCGTCGGGTTCGCCCAGCCAGCAGAGGGTGGTCGGCGAGGCACAGGCCTGCTGATTGAAACGGGTGCAATCCTGTTGCAGGGCACCCAGGGTCTGTTGCCAGCCCACTGCATCCAGCCCGGCCAGCCAGTGGCTGTCGAGCACCGCCATGGAGCGGCGATCCGGAAATACCACTTCCTGCGCACTTGGGGAGAGAGGAATGGCCCGCACCTGGCGGATGGTCTCGTCACCACCCCAGATGATGCGCAGTCGGCAGCGGGCCGACAACCAGCCGGTGGTGCCTTCGTCATGGCCATAGCGAATGAAGCGGGTGCGGGTGGCGATCCCCTGCCACTCGACCTGGCTGAAGAGGTCGTTCAGTATGGCCAGCATGGCATCCTGTACCGGATCGCGGCGCGACGACAGCCGCACCACGCAGGGGTTGCCCATCAGCAGGGCCATCAGCCAGGAGTAGAAGGCCACTGTCGGTACGTTGGAGGGCACCAGGTGAAAAGCGATGCCCACCGGCCCCCGCCCCTGCAGCCGTTGCCGCTCTCTGGCCAGCTGGCGCGGCCGCAGCCAGAAACCGAACGCGGCCAGATCGGGATGACGCCGCCCCTCCTGCTGCAGTCGGGTCGACAGGGCCGCCACGAAGTCGCAGATGAGGGGGGCAAAACAGGGCAGCGGCTGCGGGCAAAACGTCTGCCAGCTGGCAGCCGGTGCCACGAAGCTGACGTCGGGCCCCGTCAACCAAAGCCCCTCTGCCGCCGCAGGCGGCGTCACTGGAAGGTGTCGCTGCATCCCCTCACCTCGGCGCCTTGCTGGCGTCCTGATACCTGAAAATAACGGCCATGGCGGCCGCAGGGGCAGTCATCCTCTCCCAGCAGCACGCCGAGATCCTCGGTCAGCAGGCTGTGGCCTGGATAACTGCCGGGAATGACGGAGATCACCTGCAACAAACCGGGCTGACCTACCCCGAGCGGCTGATGGGTGAGCGGATCCCGCACCTGCAGATCGGCAAACACGGGGGCATGCAGGTGACCCTGCTCGCACTCGACGAAGATGGAGCCCACCTGCTCTACCATGCCGTAGAAGTTGTGTACCCGGCCCAGCCCCAGCAGATCGCGGCAACGCGCCTTGAAGGCGGGATTGTCCACCGCCAGATGCTGCAGCTTCTTCCAGCCGCCGCTGTGAAACAAAATGCCCTGCTCAAAGGGCAGCTGCAGTCCGCGCTCGCGCAGGGGCTCCAGCAGGTATTGCCAGACCATGAAGGTAAAGCCGAACAGCAGCACAGGCTGACCGGCGTATTTGTCGCAAAACGCCTCTATCACCGGCCAGTTGGGCCGCATCTGCTCGTCGAGGGCATAGGTGTGGTCCCGGCCGAGGAAGGAGAGCCCCAGGGCGCCAGCGCCACGCGCCGAAAAGCCGCTGCGGTTCTGGATGAGGGCGGGCCGCTCCACCAGCAGCATGGGCAGCCGCTGCTTGCCGACAAACTCCTGCAGTATCTTCACCAGCACCTTGCTCTGCAAAGCCGCGGTCTCCCGGTCCAGCACTATCCGTGACGGCGCCCCCGTGGTGCCCGACGAGGTGAGCACCTTGAACACCTCAGCCTCGGGCACGCTCTGCCACTGGGCCAGCTTGAACAGCCGGGCCGCCAGATAGGGCAGAGCGCCATAATCGGCAGCCTCTGCCGTCCAGCCGAAGGCATGCAGCACATTGGCATAAGGGGGGCAGTGCTCGACATGGTGACGGGTCAGGGCATTGAGCCGCGCCAGCAACAGTGCCTGTTTGGCGTCCTGGGGCAGGTCGAAGATGGGGGCGGCGAGCAAGCTTTCCATCACGCCTCCTCCGCCAGTCTGGTCAGGGCGGCATAGTCAATCTTGTGGTTGGCGGTGCGCGGCAGCTGTGCCACCTGTATCACCCGCACCGCCCGTGGCGGTGCCTGCAACCACTGCGCCAGCTCACGCTGCAAGCCGTCGGCCGTCAGTTCGTCATGGGGTTCGACGACCACCAGCAGGCTGTCATCACGCCCGCCGCAGGCCCCCGACCAGCCCCAGCGATGGAGCTGGCTCTCGACCTCTGCCAGGCTGATCCGTTTGCCGAACAGCTTGAGAAAACGACTGAGACGGCCGCAGATGTAGTAGCGGCCCGCCTCGTCACTGCGAGCCAGATCGCCGGTGGCCAGCTCCTGCAGCAGGGCGCCCTGCACCAGATCCTCGACGGTAGTGGCATAGCCCAGCATGACGTTGTCGCCGCGATAGACCAGTTCCCCCTCCCCGGGCTTGCCCCCCTCCAGCTCGCGCAGGGAGAAGTGGCCGCCGGGAATGGCGCGGCCGATGGCATCCGGATGGGTGACCACCTCGTGCGCCGCCAGCCAGGCCATGCGCGCCGTCGCCTCTGTCTGGCCATACATGACGAAGAAACGGCGCCCCAGCCGCAGCGCCTGTTCGGCAAACTGCTGTGCCAGCACGGGTTCGAGTCGCCCCCCCGCCTGGGTCAGGGTCTGCAGGGAGGGATACCGGGCCCAGTCAAAGCGCAGCCGGGCCAGCATCTGATAGGTAAAGGGCACCCCGGCAAAACTGCTCACGCCGTGCTGCTCGACCAGCTGCCAGAAGTCGCGCTCCAGCACGCTCCCCTCGTTCTGCACCAGAGAGGCACCCACCAGCAGATGGCTGTTGAGCACCGAGAGGCCATAGGAGTAGAACAGCGGCAGGCTGGTGATGGCTCGCTCGGCCGTCGTCAGCGCCAGATAGTCGGCGATGGAGGCAGCGTTGGCCGCCAGATTGCGGCCCGAGAGGCGCACCCACTTGGCACTGCCGGTGCTGCCCGAGGTCGGCAGCAACACCGCCAGCTCGGAGTGCAGCAGTGGGCTGGTATCCCTGAGACGGATCAACTCCCCTGCTTCATTTACCCGGCAGGTCACGGCGAACTGCTGGCAGCTGGCATCGTGCTGACACGAAGAGAGAGCAGGGTCCGCCAGCATCACCGCATGTCCCAGCCTGAGGGCGGCCAGATAATGCAGCAGATGGGAGGTACGGGTGAAGAAGGGCAGATAGACGAGGCTGCGCTCACTCGGGTAAGTCGCTGCCACTTGCATCACCCGCCGTGCCAGCTCGCCGTAGGAGAGCCAGCCATCCAGCGGATCCCGCCAGGCCGGCGCCGGGTTATCCTCATGCAGATGGGTGAGTAGAGGATGGCGTTGCTTCATCAGACCAACATGCCTCCATCCACGCCTATGACCTGACCGGTCACGTAACTCGACAGGTCGGAGGCGAGGAACAGCGCCACCCTGGCCACCTCGTCCGGCGTGCCGATCCGCCCCATGGCGATGCTGGCGAGACGCTCGGCGAACTTCTGGTCCGGGATGGCACGCGCCATCTCGGTATTGATGAAGCCGGGGGCTATGGCATTGACCCGGATCTGGCTGGCGGCCAGCTCCTTGGCCAGCGACTGGGTGATGCCGATCACCGCCGCCTTGCTGCCGGCATAGCTGCTGAGCCCGGCGGCGCCCACCCGCCCCATCAGGGAGGCGAGATTGATGATGCTGCCGCCACCGCTGCGTTGCATCAGGCGGGCGGCATACTGGCTGCAATAGACAACGCTGAAGGTGTTGTGGCTGAAGGTCTGCTCCAGCTGGGCCTGATTGACCATGCCGAGCAGCCCCTCTTCCAGTATCCCGGCATTGTTGACCAGCACATCCAGCTGACGGGTCTGGGCAAACAGCTGCTGAAAGGCCTGCTTGACCGCCTGCGGCTCGGCCACGTCGAAACAGAGCGGCTGGCAGGGGATGCCGAACTCGGCGCCGAGGGCGGTCGCCAGCTGGCTCATGGCGGCTTCATCGCGGCCCCCCAGCCAGAGCTCGGCCCCCTGCGCGGCGAACTGGCGGGCAATGGCGAGACCAATGCCACGCCCGGCACCCGTGATCAGCGCCCGCTTGCCCTGCAGCAGCCCCTGCATCAGAGGGCGACCCCGTATTTGGCGAGGATCTCCCGCGCCTTGGCGACCGAGCTCATGTCGATGATGTCATCGGTATCGAGCAGGACGCCGTAGCAATCCTCCAGCTGGGCGATCAGGCCCATGTGGGCGACGGAGTCCCACTGGGGAATGCTGTTGTAAGCCAGTCCGTCACTGACGGTGCCGACGTCTATGCCGAGGGCATCGGCGAAAACCTGTTCCAACGCTGTAATCATCTGAAAAATCTCCGTAGCCGTTCACGGGCGGCATAATAATCGGCGGGTTGCAGTTCAAGGGCGAGAAAGTCGCCCTCCTGCCCATGTTGGCGATAACCCAGCTGCTCGTTCAGGCGCAGGGCGGCGCAGTTGCCCGCGCGCACCAGGGTACGGATGCAGCCGAGCTCGAAGGTATCGAAACCCTGATCGAGCTGGGACAGGGCGGCGGCAACGGCCAGCATGGGATGGCGCACGCTGGAGGTGCCCAGATAGAGGCCCGCATCGGCCACCGACTGACCTTGCAACGGCTGGCGCGCTTCCCCCTTCAGATTGACGTAGCCTGCCCGCTGACCCCGACACCAGAGCACCCAGTGCTGCTGATCCGGCCGCTCACGGCTGCTGGCAAACCACTGCCGTTGCTGGCGGGGGGAGATGAGCGCCTGTTCGACCATCTGCAGCCGTACCTCATCCTGATTGCGCCAGCGCCTCAGAGTGGGCAAGTCCCACGGCTGAACCGGGCGCAGCTCGACACCATAACTCATGCTCAATACCACCCACTTCCCATCACTTGCCCATGTTATCGACCATAGCAGGGCGATTCCGTAGCAAAGCTCAATAATATAAGATGAAAACTCGGTATAATCTCAAAAATAATCAAAGAGTTGTCAGCAATTATCCGGACGGGGATGCCAGATCCCGTCCCTCAGGGAGAGAGCACCATGGCCATCGCCATCATTCCGGCCCGGGGCGGCAGCAAGCGCATTCCCCGCAAGAATATCCGCCCCTTCTGCGGCCAGCCCATGCTCGCCTACGCCATTCAGGCGGCCAGAGCGGCAGGCTGCTTCAGCCGAATTGTGGTCTCCACCGATGATGAGGAGGTCGCCGACGTTGCCCGCCAACTCGGCGCCGAAGTGCCCTTCCTGCGCCCCGCCAGCCTGGCCGATGATCATACCGGCACCACCCCGGTGGTGATCGATGCCATCCGGCGACTCGACGATCTCGGCATGCAGGCGGAATACTACTGCTGCATCTATGCCACTGTGCCTCTCATTCAGGCCAGCGATCTGAGCGCCGCCCACGACCGCCTGCTCGCCAGCCAGGCGCCCTTCGTCTACACGGTGGCCGAATTCGGCTTCCCCATCCAGCGGGCGGTGCGCATGGACGCACAGGGCAGAGTCAGCCCCTTCTGGCCGGAGCAGATGGCGAAACGATCCCAGGATCTGGAGCCCGCCTACCAGGATGCCGGCCAGTTCTACTGGGGCAACCGCGCGGCCTGGCTGGGGGGTATCAGCCCAGTGGGCGGGGAAGGGATCGGCCATATTCTACCGAGGCACAGGGTAGTCGACATAGATACGCCGGAAGACTGGCACCTGGCCGAACTGCTCTATCGGGTGCTGAGCCAGGATGGCGTTTAACGTCGCCTTCCGGCTCGATGCCGGCGCCGAAATAGGGCTGGGCCACCTGATGCGCTGCCTGGCCATCGCCGATCGGCTGCGGGCGGCGGGGGCCGAGTGCCACTTTCTCTGCCACGACTTGCCCGCACATCTGCTGCCGCTGCTGCAGCCCCATCACCATCATTCCCTGAGCGCGCTGGACGACGCCGGCCCGCTGCCTGGCTTGCGGCCCGATTGGCTGGTGTTCGATCACTACCAAATTGACCACATGGTCGAACAAAAACTGGCGATCCACTGTGGCCGCTTGCTGGTGATCGACGATCTGGCCGATCGCCCGCACCACTGCCAGTTGCTGCTGGATCAGGGACCACTGCGCACAGCCGCCGATTACCAACCGCTGATCCCGGCCGATTGCCGACTATTGCTTGGCACCGACTATGCCCTGCTGAGGCCCGCCTATCGCCAGCTGGCACGTCAACAAACCAGCCAGTGGCAGCGAGGGCTCATCTGCTTCGGCGGCGCCGACCCGGCCGGTGCCTGCCTCACTACCCTCAACAGTCTGGCCCGCTTGCCCTGGGCGCGAACCATCCGCTGGACCCTGGTGGCAGGCGGTGCCAACCCCTTCTGGCCCGAGCTGGAGCAGAGGGTGGCCGAGCTGTCCGAGCTCAAGATCGTGCTGCTGCGCCAGAGCGATCAGATGGCGCAGTTGATGAATCAGCACGACTTCGCCATCGGCGCCGCCGGCGGCATGACCTGGGAGCGAGCCTGCCTCGGCCTGCCGACCCTGGCGGTGCCCATAGTCGACAACCAGCAGTTCAACGATCAAGTGATAGCCCGCTTCCAGCTGGCCGAGCGGCTGACACTGAGCGAGCTGGCCGAGCCGGCGCGGCTCCTGCAGGCCCTGCAGCGGCTGGAGCGACAGGCCGATGACTATCGCCAGCGCGGCCAGCAACAGGTAGATGGCCTGGGGCTGGATCGCCTCGCCGCCTGGCTGTTGCCTCAAGCCGGTAACCGGCTGCAGCCCGATGGCCCGCGGTGGCACCTCCTTTGCGATGACCAGCCACTGCTCACCCTGACTCTGAGCGGTCAGCAGCTGACATGGCAAGCCGCCCGGCCACTTCAACCAGCGGAGTGGCAAGAGCTGGCACATCGCTTGCAAAGCATTTTCTCCCAATTTCCCCTCTATCTTGCCGAGCCACCGCAGATAGCGCCCCCTGCCCCCTGGCAGCCGGCGCCGCAAGGCTGGCAACTTGACACAGGAGCCTGACCACAGATGCAGATCGCCCATCAATCCATAGGCCCGGCGCAGGCGCCCTACGTGATCGCCGAGCTCTCGGCCAACCACAACGGCAACCTGGAACGCGCGCTGGCCATCATGACCGCCGCCAAGGCGGCCGGAGCCAGTGCGGTCAAACTGCAGACCTACAGACCCGATACCATCACCCTCAAAAGCGACAGGCCCGAGTTCCAGATCCACGGCGGCCTGTGGGATGGTCACAGCCTGTACGACCTCTACGAGTGGGCGCACACGCCGTGGGAGTGGCATCAGGCCCTGTTTGCCAAGGGACGCGAGCTGGGGTTGACGGTGTTCAGCAGCCCGTTCGATTTCAGCGCCGTGGATCTGCTGGAATCCCTCGACTGCCCGGCCTACAAGATTGCCTCCTTCGAGCTGGTGGACCTGCCCCTGATCCGCTACGCCGCCCAGACCGGCAAGCCGCTCATCATGTCCACCGGCATGGCGAACGAGGCCGAGATCGCCGCCGCCGTCGAGATGGCGCTCAAGCACGGCAGCGGCCAGCTGGCGCTGCTGCACTGCGTCAGCGGCTATCCGGCGCCGGCGGCCGAATACAACCTGCGCACCATCCCCATGCTGCGCCAGCGCTTTGGTGTCGAGGTCGGGCTCTCCGATCACACCCTGGGTGCGGCGACCGCCATCGCCGCCACAGCGCTCGGGGCGACCCTCATCGAGAAGCACTTCACCCTGGCCCGCGCCGACGGCGGACCGGATTGCGCCTTCTCCATGGAGCCGGCCGAGCTCACCGAGCTCATTGCCTCGGTCAACACCGCCCATGCGGCGCTCGGGGTGGCCGACTACCGGCTCACCCAGAGCGAGCAGGGCAACCGCGCCTTTCGCCGCTCCCTCTATCTGGTCAAAGATATTGCGGCCGGAGAGGCGCTCACCGCCGCCCACATCAAGTCGGTGCGCCCCGCCCTCGGCCTGCCTCCCGCCGATTACGATCGACTCATCGGCAAGCGGGTCAGCCACGACATGACAGCCAATCAGCCGCTGAGCTGGGAGTGGATAGACAAAGATGAGTGATGAACTGTTCGCCCAGCACGGCAGGCTTATCAGCCTGCGCTGGCCAGCCCTCTGGCCCCGCCTGCTGGCGCAGGACGTGGAGAGCATCCAGGCCGAGCTGACCGAAGGACTGGGCTCGACCCTCAGCATCGACGGCATCCAGCTCACCAGTCGTCATGACAGGGTGCAAGAGGCCGAGCTGCAGGCTGCCAGCCTGCCCGAGGTGGCCGTGCTGCACCTCTACGGTACCGGGCTCGGCGATCTGCCGCGCGCCCTGCTGGGCCGCAGCGGCCTCAAGCGGCTGGAAGTGAAGATCATGAATGGCGCCCTGTTTGCGCTGGTGCTGCGGCTGCTGGACCAGCAGGACTGGCTGGCAGACCCCAGGGTCGAACTGATGATGGCGGGGGACGAGAGCGAGATCCGTCTGCCCTTCTTCGCCCTGCCGCCCGAGTTGCTGCTGGTGGAAGACGCCGCCGCCCGCATCCGGGACAGGCTGGTGAGCGAGATAGAGCTGCCGTTTGCCAGCGCCAGGTTCGATGCCGAGCATCCGGCGGTGACCCGCCGGCTGGCCGAGAACCGGCCACTGCTGGCAAGCGATGGCGACGTGGCCAGCCTGTTCGGGCTGGCGCGAGGCAAACATGCCCTGATCGTCGCCAGCGGCCCGACCCTGCAAACCAATCTGGCCACCTTGCAGGCCCAGTTGCAGACCCGGCGTCAGGACTATCTGCTGATCAGCGTCGACACAGCGCTCGCTTTTTTGCTGCGCCACGGCATCCGGCCAGACATAGTGGTCACCATAGATGACGCCATCCACGGCAGCCGGTTGCCGGCCGACCAATCGGCCCAGACCACCCTGGTCTACTACCCCACAGTCCCGACGGCAGCTCTGCTGGCCTGGCAGGGGCCGCGCAAGGCAGCCTATTCCCGCAGTCCCATGTACCAGACACTGAGGCAGGAGATCCCCAAGGGAACCCTGCACTCGGGCGGCAGCGTCATTCATCCCGCCGTGGATCTTGCCGTACAGATGGGCTGCCAGCAGGTCATACTGCTGGGGACGGATTTTGCCTTCCCCGGCGAGCTCACCCACTCAGGATGGGCGGATGGAGCGCTCGGCCCCACTGCCAGTCAGGCGCTCAGCTGGGCCCTCGACGGGCACGGGCGCCGGGTCAAGACCAACCCTAACTTCTCCGCCTATCGCACCGAACTTGAGCGATACATAGCGCGCCATCCCGAGGTGCATTTCTGGAACAGCAGCCGGGAAGGGGCCGAGATCGCGGGCTGCAGCTACCACCCGGAGTACCTGTCATGAGTGATAGCCTGACAACCCGCATCAGGGCGCTGGCACACCAATTCAGGCTGGGGCAGTCGCTTGCCGCGAGCCAGACCCTGCCCGGTTTGCTGCAGGAGGCCCTCACCGCACGGGGCAGCCTGCCCCCCGAGTTGATAGCCGCCCTGCTCCGCAGCCAGGAGCGACAAGACTGGCTCGGGCTGGCCGATTACCTCGAGTATGAGCTGGTACATACCCTGACGACCCCTTCCGCCCCCACCACAGCAGGAGACGTTTCATGATAAAGGCTATTTCCAATGCCTCAGACGAGGAGCTGTCTCGTCGCCAGACGTTCAGCGAGCTATTGCGCGCCAGCCCGCTGCCCCCGGCCGAGCTGCAGAACAATCTGGGCCTCTACCTCAAGCGCCAGTCGCTCTCCCGCATCCTGTTCATGCACGAGCTCTACCAGAAGATCATTCCGGTACACGGCGTCATCATGGATTTCGGTACCCGCTGGGGTCAGAACCTGGCGCTCTTCTCCTCGTTTCGCGGCATGTACGAGCCCTACAACTACAATCGCAAGCTGGTGGGATTCGACACCTTTAGCGGCTTTCCCTCCCACGCTCCGCAGGATGGATCCGATGCGGCCATCCAGCCGGGCGCCTATGGCGTCACCCCCGACTATGAACAGCACCTGGCGCAGCTGCTCGCCGCCCATGAGGCCGAGAGTCCGCTGGGTCACATCGTCAAGCACGAGCTGGTGAAGGGGGATGTGACCGAGACGCTGCCCGCCTATCTGGCCCGTCAGCCGGAGACCATGATAGCGCTGGCCTATTTTGACTTTGACCTCTACGAACCGACCCGCCGCTGCCTCGAGCTCATCAAGCCACATCTGACCAAGGGATCCGTGCTGGCATTCGATGAGCTGAACTGGCCCGCCTTTCCGGGGGAGACCCTGGCCCTCAAGGAGGTGCTGGGACTGGATCGCTACGCCATCCGCCGCACCCCGCACAACCCGGGGCCGGCCTATCTGGTGATAGAGTAATCCGGTCGCTGGCTGAGGCGACGCAGCAGCCCGGCTTCCAGCAGCATGCTGGCCAGTGGGGCCACCCGCCAGAAAGGCACCTTTATGGTCTCGGCGATCTCGAAAAGGGTCAGCTGGCCATCGCTGTAGGCCAGCAGATTCATCATCTCCCTCACCTGCCAACCCGAATAGCGGGTCGACAGATCCGGATAGAGGCCCCGCTTGCCCAGCTGGGGCTCGCCCAGCACTGTGACCTCGCAGCGCTCGTCCAGCTCCAGACACTCGATGGCCCGGCGCAACGCCAGGAAGCCGCCCGCCAGACCAGCCGGGGTCACCAGCGAGAGATCATCCAGCGAGGTGTGGTATTCGGCATAGCAGCCATATTTGCTGCGCATCAGGGTAGTGACCGGCAGATCTATGCCGGGGGCGCACAGCTGACGCTCGTTGGAGCCTCGCTCCAGGAAGCTGTAAGCCTTGTAACCCGGCGCCAGGTGGCCAAGTACATGACGGCCGATGCGATCGGCCAGACTGTTGCCCTGGCGTGAGGGCAGGAAGGAGTAGCTGCGCTCATCTCCCAGGCAGGTCAGATTGAAGCCGGCCAGGGTGTGCCGCTTGAGGTGAGCCAGATGGCGGGAGAGATAGACGATGGCCCCCAGGGTTTCGGGCACCAGCATCAATCGATAGCTGTAACGGCGCTTTGGCAGGGAGGCGAGCCAGGCCATCAGGAAGACACCGACACAGGGGCCTGACAGCTCGTTGTTGGCCATGGAGGGGTGGCAGGTGTAGCTGGACAGCAGTATCTCCTGCTCGCTCTCTCCCGGCAGCACCCAGTCGCCATAGGTGAGCGAGCCGGGCGCCAGGCTGGCATCGATCACCACCTCATAATCCCCCTCCGGCAGCGCCTCGCGCACCTTGTGTGGCAGGCAGAAGCCCCAGCGACGCTTGTAATAGGAGGTGACATAGGGAATGGCATCCGGCATGTCGGGCAGGGAGTGCAGATGGGGCTGCAGTTCGGCCAGCGAGAGGGTGCAGCGCACCGGCTCCGAATAGCCCACCAGATGCAGGTTGTGATCCTTGAAATCCACCACCTTGCGACCGTCTGGCCCCACTATGTAGGCCTGCTGTACGTTCCACTCATCGGGCACAGTCCAGTCGAAACATTCGGTGCCGCTGGCCACCTCCCGGATCTGCAGATCAGGCAGACAGTGCTGGCGAATCAGGGCCAGAGTCTGGCGCACGCCATCACCGGTCAGGCTGCGGTTGAGGGGGTACAACATCTCCATCAATCGATAGATACACGTCCCAACAAGCGGGCTATTGTGCCAGTCTTCTGGTAACTCAAAACATGATGCTGTCATAATTTTCCAGACTGAAGGATTTCTGGTTTCCCAGACACCCCTTGAAATAACCAAGTGAGTATTACTTGCCAGCAGTTATTAATGCATAGGCATCATGGGCCAGCAGGTCACTGGCTGCAGCCATGAAGTCTTTACATGACATAGCCCAGACTGGCATCCGGCCACACAGCGTCTGATGCCACTGGCCCCGCGTCTCCAACAGAGTGACCAAACGGGTCAAATCAATGTCGCTTCTTATTGCCAAGTCGCGGACAAAATATCGGCCAGACCATCGTTCAATTGATGAGCCAATGACGATATCTCCTTCAAATTCCTTGAAATATCTATATTTTACGCCCAACTGCTGCTCGAGATAATGGGCGAACGTTACTCGAACAGGGTAACAGCCCAATCCCAGCAACCAGCCATCCTGCTCCGCCAGCCAGCCAAACGGGCTCTCCTGACCGAAGCAGTCGTGACACTCCCGAGCCGCCAGCTCGGCCCCGTGGGGGCCGCTGATCGCCACGCTGAAGATGGGATCCCGCGTGCGGGTCACGCCGTCACGCTGCCTGAACACCTCCGTCATCAGCCCCACCTTGCTCGGGGTGAGGGCCGGGTCGAAGCACTCGCCCGCCATGGGACTGTAGGTGAAGGTTGGCACCAGCAGATCACCCGCCAGCCACTGCTCCAGGTGCATCCAGAAGGCGGCTATCCCCTGGGCATTGCCCATACCGGGAAACTGGGCCACGACCATGGCGTCCGAGTGCACCATAAGGGCACTCCCCTTGGGGATCCCCAGCTCGCTCAGCGCCTGTTCGATGGCCTGTTTCACTCGGCAACCCCTTTGCGCAGCAGAGCCTGTCGGATATCGGCCAGGCTCTTCAGCTCGGCCAGCTCCTGCGGCTCGAACCGCACGGCAAAGTGCTGTTCGATGAGCAGCAGCAGATTGAAGTGCCCCAGGGAGTCCCACTCGGGAAAACTGCCGAGACCGAGGGCGGCCTGCTCGTTGATGCTGGCCTGTGGAAATTGCTGGCGTACCAGCGCGATGAGATCATTCATTGGCATAAAACTCCAGAAACGGGAGAGAAAGAGAGGGGAGATCCAGGCAGAGGAACATCTCGTCCACCAGCGGCGTCAATCCCGCTGGAGTGGTTATCGGCCGGGTCGGCAGGGTCGCCAGAAAATCCCGCGCCGGCTGGTTGCGATCCGTGGGCACCAGGCTTATCACCAGTTGGTCAACGCCTTTTGCCATCAGTCGGGCAGCCAGTTGCGCGAGCAGCCAGTATTCGAAACCTCGCCCCAGCACCCGACAGCTGATGGCCAGGGTATCCAGCAGCGCCTTTCCGTCATCGAGTGGGCGCACCACCAACAGGGCCGTCATGCCGTGATCGGCAAACTTGTCTTGCAGTGATGCCAGCCAGACCTCGCCCTGCGTACTGGCAAGCTGTGCCAGTTCCCCCGCCTGATAACGCCGGGCGGAGAGATTGAACTGGTTGGTCTTCTGGCTCAGCTGCTCGGCCCGCAGCTGATTGCTCTGGGTGAGCGGTTGCCAGCTCGCTCGTAGCCCCAACTGTTGCAAGAAGGCGTGTTCGTCGCCCAGTTGCTGGCGCACCGCATTCGCCTCTGCCTGTGCCAGATAGGAGCCCTGGCGCAAGCTGTCATCATGGCTCTGGTGGCGGCTCTGCAGCTCGGCGAGCGTCATCAATGCATCAGGCCAGCCCCAAAGCTCGGCAGGGGGCGTGATGACGGTAACCTCGGGGCAATTGGCACGCACCTCGGCACGCTCCAGCTCGCTGTCATCCCAGAACACCAGGCTGTCCAGCCCCACATTGAGCCGCGCAGCCAGGCGCCGCAGGCCGGCGGACTTGGGCTCCCAGCCAATCTCGGCCGCGGCTATGTGCCGGCGCTCAAGCACCATGCCCTGGTGCTGATCGAACAGCCGCCACACATCGTCGGCCAGATTCTTGGAACAGAGCGCCAATATGACGCCCTGCCCGTGCCAGTAGCAGGCGGCCTGCTGGAAAGCCTGATAGAGACGCCCCACCCCATCCTGCCCCAGCAGGACGCCCCCCACGCCATCTTCACCGACCACGCCACCCCAGAGGGTATTGTCGCAATCGAGCACCAGCACCTTGTGAGCTGGCCTGTGCAGCCGCTGCAGCAAGGGGGCAATCCACTGCGCCAGACAGGCCAACCCGGCCATGGAGAAGGGGCAGGACATCAGGTAGTGATTGCGGTTGTCGAAACAGTAGTGGCGACCCTGCTGTTGCAACCAGAGCGGCAGGTGCAGGTCATCCAAGCCGGGATGCAACTGCCGCAAATGGGCAAGCTGACCCTCAAATTCACCGGCCAGACAGGCAAGCGCGGAGGGCGCCGCGCCAAATACGGAGGCAGGGGAACGGCTGCAGACCCCGACCAGCAGATGGTCCTGCGGCCGACGCTGCAGACGCTGTTGCAGGGGCTGGCAGAGTGATGCGATGAAGGCGGCCACGGCCAGCTGCTGCGCCTCTTCTGCCAAACCGCTCCACCCGATCAGCGTCCGTGCCGGCACCAGATCTTCCCACAACCAGATGATGATGTGAGTCTGGGCTGCGCTCTCTTCGGCTGGAGTCATCAGGGTTTGCAGCCACTGCCCATGTGGTGCGACCTGCACCTCGCCATGGGCAGCCAGCGACCGCCAGGCCAGGTTGCCCGGCATCAAGAATGCACTGCCACTGAGATGAATCGTCGTCATGACTTCCCCCGCTCCGCTATCGGCGCCATTCATATTGCAACGGCATGGCTGGATCGTCTTTTATCTTTCAGAAAAATAAAAGTATTTTCAGCCACTTGGTCAGTAATTGATGCTGACGTAGGGCACCTCTTCCACCTGCCACAACTGCTTGAGGTAGACGGTCAGCACGAAGAAGAAGTTGGCAAGCAGGTTGGCGAAGCGATAGAGGATGGGATCGAAGCGCACCCCGCTCTCCTCGAGGCGCACCAGCAGCCGCACCACCTTCTTGCTGCCGCAGCGGCACAGATGCAGGGTGGGAATGGGCTGGGGCCCCTGGGGCAAGACAAAACCCGTGACCCGGCCGCGGCTCGCCTCGTTGTAGTGGTCATACCGCGTTTTCAACCACGCCAGATCCTCTTCAAAAATACCCAGCTTGCCCCGTACCGAACCGTTGAGGTTGTAGATGAGCCGCTGCAAGGCCCCCAGATCGGCCACCACCTCCCGGGTTCCCTCTGCCACTGGCAACTGGGCGAGTACGGCCCCCACCTGACAGCAAAGCTCATCGGTGGCGATCTCGTAATCACACTGGAACTGGGTTTCGAAGATGAAGGGGTAGCAGAGCTCGCGCTTGTCTCTGGGCTTCTTGGGGTTCATAAGGTAGCCGGATTGGGAAAAGAGCCAGTTTGCCAGCCCCCGGGGGAGCTGGCAAACGGCAGCTTATGGCTTGAGCCGGGCGATGCCTACTCAGACGCTCTTGCTGGCAGGCTCGGTCGCAGGCTGGAACTGGCCTATCATTCGCAGCGCCTCCAGCATCCGCTGATTGAAGCTGGTGAAGCTGTTGACCTGAGCCGGTTCGCTCTGGCCGCGGGCCGCCAACACCGCAGGGGTCAGCGCCTGCTGCTGCGATTCCGGCAGCAGGACATCCGCCTGTTGCTGCACCTGATCGAGCTTGGGCAGATAGTCCGCCAGCGGCTTGAGGAGATCCTGCAGCGAGTGGGCTCCCTGGTAGGTCTGGCTCAGCTTGACGCTCTGCTTGAGCTTGAGGGAGTAGGAGGCGAGCTGGCTGTCATCCAGTTGCAGGTCGCCCGCCTTCTTCAGCAGATCCTCGAAGTTGCCGGAGAAGAAATTCCCCGCCAGATCGTCGATCCCCTTGACCAGCTTGCCGATGGAGTCCATCTCCTCGCTGCTGAGATCCCCCTCCAGCGAGAAGCTGAAGCTCTGGCTCGACTTGAGGCTGAACTGGCTGCCGCTGTCATCTTTCTGGGACTTGGTCTGCCAGCTGTCATTGAAGCGCAGCACCACCTTGTCGCCATCCTTGGTCTGGATCTCCAGCGAGCCCTGCTGGCGACTGGCCATCTCGGCCTGCCCCATGTCGGTGGAGGAGATCTTGCCGAAGAACTCCTTCTCGAACTCGTCGAGCCCCTTCTGGATCAGCTTGTAGCTCTGATCGATACCGGTCTTGATGTCTTCGTTATCGGTGGCCCACTTGCCCAGCTGCTTCCTGGCGTCGCCGAAGCCCTTGTCCACCCCCTTGCGGGCCTGCTCCATCATGCCGGTCAGGTCGTCGTCGGACTTGCCGTCCGCACGGGCGGCGCCCAGCCGTCCGGTGACGAACTGCAGCACGTTGTCGGCTACCGACTGGAAGTCGAACAGGGTCTCCGGGGTTATCTCCTCGGGTTCCTGTGCCTTGGGTGCCTGATAACCCTGACCGTTTATCTCCAGCGCAAACTGCAACGCCTGCTGCACCAGCACCTGAGCCCACTTGGGCGGCTTGTGCAGAGAGACTTCCTCTGCGTTGCTGATCTGCTTCTCTTGTGCCTGTTGGGGTGCCTTGGGCGAAACACCCACTCCCTTGGATTGGGCTGAGCCCACGCCGTCGATTTGCATAATGTGTCCTCCCACCATGCCTGTAGATCAGGTATCGGCCTGACTGAACACTTCTTGACCACAAAATACTGGACAATCTGCAACGGCCTTTTAAAATCCACACCCTTTGGGTGGCCCGTTGCCTTCCCCCGATTTCGACCCGGCCCTGCCGGTGTGCATGTGAGGTATATCATGACCCAAATCCAGCAAGCTGGCGCCGACTCCCAGGCCCTGCGGACTCCCGCCGACTACCAGGCCCAGCTCGACGCGAAGCGCGAGCGCCTCAACGGGCTGTTCGCCGACTTCACCCTGCCTGCGCTGGAAGTGCACGCCTCCCCCGCCGAACACTACCGGATGCGCGCCGAGTTCCGCATCTGGCATGAAGGGGATGACCTGTTCCACTGCATGTATGCGCCGGCCACCAAGGAGATCATCCGGGTCGACCAGTTCCCCACCGCCAGCCGCCTCATCAACCAGCTGATGCCGGTGCTGCTGGAGGGGCTGCGCCCGCACCCGGTGCTGCGTCGCAAGCTGTTCCAGATAGACTACCTCTCTACCCAGTCCGGCCAGATCTGTGTCAGCCTGCTCTACCATCGCAAGCTCGAAAGCGAGTGGCAGCAAGCCGCCGAGGCACTGCAGGCCGACCTGCGGGCCCAGGGGTTCGAGCTGCAACTGATTGGCCGCGCCCACAAGCAGAAGATCTGCCTGGGGGAGGAGTTCGTCATCGAGCGGCTGACGGTCCAGGGCCGCGAGCTGCTCTACAAGCAGGTGGAGAACAGCTTCACCCAGCCCAACGCCGCCATCAACGAGCAGATGCTGGGCTGGGCGCTGGACGTGACCAAAGGCAGCGAGGGTGACCTGCTGGAGCTCTACTGCGGCAACGGCAACTTCTCCATCGCCCTGGCCCAGAATTTCCGCAAGGTGCTGGCCACCGAGATCGCCAAGCCGAGCGTGGACTCAGCCCAGTTCAACATCGCCGCCAACGGCGTCGACAACCTGATCATACTGCGCATGTCAGCCGAGGAGTTCACCATGGCGATGCGCGGCGAGCGGGAGTTCAACCGCCTCAAGGGGGTCGATCTGGGCGCCTACCAGTGCAACACCATCTTCGTCGACCCGCCCCGCGCCGGTCTCGACGACGCCACAGTCCGGCTGGTACAGGAGTACGACAACATCCTCTACATCTCCTGCAACCCAGAGACACTGCAGGCCAACATGGCCGTACTGGGCGAAACCCACGAGATCGCCCGCTTCGCCCTGTTCGATCAGTTCCCCTGGACCCACCATATGGAAGCCGGCGTCTATCTCAAGCGCAAGGCTGGCTAATCCGACCAGCTCCCCGGTCCATCACATGGAAGCCGGGGTCTATCTCAAGCGCAAGGCTGGCTAATCCGGCCAGCTCCCCGGGCCCATCACATGGAAACCGGTGGGGTTATTTGAGACGTCAAGCAGGCTGAATTCGAGCCGTCTCCACAACCAGAATGACGACAGGGCCCGCGGGCCCTGTTTGATTATTTATCCCAGTGCATGCCGGGCCGGGAGCCGTTATGCTGGCGGCACGCGCATCCGCGCCACAGCCTGGGTGTCATGCCACAATGCAACGCATTCTTTTTGTTGAAGATGATCCCGAAATAGGCCAACTCATCAGCAGCTGGCTTGCCCGCCACGACATGGAGGTGCTGCTGGAACCCAGAGGCGACCTGGCGCTGGCCAGGGCCCTGGCCGAGCAGCCCGACCTGGTGCTGCTCGACATCATGCTGCCGGGGCAGGACGGCCTCTCCCTGTGCCGGGATCTGCGTCCGCGCTTCAAGGGCCCCATCGTCATGCTCACCTCACTCGACAGCGACATGAACCAGATCCTCAGCCTGGAGCTGGGTGCCAACGACTACATCCTCAAGACAACGCCGCCCCCCGTGCTGCTGGCCAGGTTGCGGGTCCAGTTCCGCCAGCAGGGACAGGCACCGCAAGCAGCCGTGGCCAGTACGCCGCCCCAGCGCCTGCAGTTCGGCCGCCTGCAGATCGACGGGCCGGGTCGGGATGTGCGCCTCGATGGCGACAGCATCCCCCTCTCCACCGCCGATTTTGACCTCTTGTGGGAGCTGGCCTGCCATGCGGGCCAGATCCTGGGACGGGAGGCGCTGTTTCGCAGCCTGCGTGGCCGCGACTACGATGGCCAGGACCGCAGCATGGATGTGGCCATCTCCCGCCTGCGCCGCAAGCTGGGAGATGACAGCAACAACCCGACCCGCATCAAGACGGTGCGCCAGAAGGGGTATCTGCTGGTGCCCCACGCCTGGGAATGAGGTTGATGCTCCCTTCTCTCCATGCGGGGGATGAGGGGGCAAAGACGCAACGCCCGGACGCAATCCAGGAAAGAGGAAAGATCCCATGCGCCGCCTGTTTATCCAGTTCTACCTGCTGCTGATCGGCTGTTTCACCCTGGCCATACTGCTGGTCGGCATCGTCTATCAGGTCAGTGCCGAGCGGGCGGGTGACCGCTATCTGGAGCGGATGATGCAAGGCTCCCTCGGCCTGCTCACCGGCGAACTGGCCCGCCTGCCGCCGGAACACTGGCCCGCACGCATGGCGGAGCAGAGCCGCCAGCTTACCCTGCCGCTGCAGATAGGCGCCCTCGCCAACCAGCCGCTGGCCAAGGAGGATCAGGCCTTTCTCGAGGCGGGCAACATAGTCATAGTCGAGGAGGATGACACCTTCCTGCAGCGCATCCCGGAGACGGATCAGGTGCTGATCGTCGGCCCCGTCCCCTACCTCTCCTACCTGCACGAGCTGCACTGGGTCGATGTGGGGCTGTTGCTGGCCATAGGTCTCTCGCTGGGTCTGCCGATCCTGCTCTGGCTGCGCCCGCACTGGCGCGGCCTGCAGCGGCTCGAACAGACGGCCCGCCGGGTCGGCGACGGGGATCTCTCCAGCCGCACTGGCCTGCCCGCCGGCAGCAGCCTGGGCCGGGTGGGACGCACCTTCGATCAGATGACGGAGCAATTGCAAGCCATGCTGGCCAGTCGCAAGCAGCTGACCGATGCCATCGCCCACGAGCTGCGCACCCCCCTGGTGCGGTTGCGCTACCGGCTCGCCATGCTGGACCCGCAGCCATCGGCAGAGGAACAACAGGGGCTGGATCGCGATCTGGGGGCACTGGACGCCCTCATCGAGGAGATGCTCACCTACGCCAGACTGGATCGTCCCGAGCTGCCGCTGCAATGCAGCGAGCTGGAGCTGGCCGGCTGGGCCGGCAGCCGTCTCCCGGACTGGCAGGCGCTGCGGCCACAAACCCGGCTCGAATTCAGTCACCCCGCCAATCCCCTGCCCTGGCGCGGCGATACCCGATTGCTGGACCGGGCGCTGGAGAACCTCATCGGCAATGCCCTGCGCCACGCCACCAGCCGGGTGACCCTCGCCATGAGCCAGCAGCGGGATCACTATCTGCTGGAGGTGGCCGACGACGGCCCCGGCATAGATCCGGCGCTGGCGCCCCAGATCTTCGAGCCCTTCGTGCGGCTGGATCAGAGCCGGGATCGCCGTACCGGCGGCGCCGGCCTCGGCCTCGCCATAGTGCGCAGCATAGCCCGCCACCACGGTGGCGAGGTGCAGTTGCTGCCGAGCAGCAGCGGCGCCCGCTTCTGCCTGAAGCTGCCCGTACATTTGGATACAAACCGTCACCAGCCACTCACTGAACCGCCAGCGGAACGGCCCTAGGATGAAGTCATGGAGAAACGCTCCATGTCATCAACCCGAATGAGGAACTGGAATATGAACAAGCTGATCCCCCTAAGCCTGGCCGCTGTCTTCGCCCTGACCTCCGGCTTCACCATGGCAGCCACCCCCACCAAGGCCGCCGCTCCCCAGGCGACCCAGACCAAGGTGGTGAAAAAGCACCACAAGGCGACTCATGCCAAGGCACCGGCCGTCAAGGTCGCTCCCAAGACCAAATAAAGACGTATCAAGCTTCCCGTAATGAAAAGGGGCCCCCAGGGGCCCCTTCTGTCGTGGTCGGTATGGCACCGCCAGTTTATTCCAGCATGTAATCTGCCGGCAGCGCGATGCGCGCCACGCCGGAAGCTACCGCCGCCAGCGCCACGGCGCGGGCCACCCGTGGCAGCAGGCGGGCATCCATCGGCTTGGGAATGACGTAATCCTTGCCGAAGGAAAGCGCGCTCACCCCGGCGGCGGTCAGCACCTCGGCCGGCACCGGCTCCTTCACCAGACCACGGATCGCCTCCACCGCGGCTATCTTCATGGCATCGTTGATGCGGCTGGCGCGGGCGTCCAGCGCGCCGCGGAAGATGAAGGGGAAACAGAGCACGTTGTTGATCTGGTTCGGATAATCCGAGCGGCCCGTGCCCATGATGAGATCGCCCCGCACCGCGTGGGCCAGCGCCGGCTTGATCTCGGGGTCCGGGTTGGAGCAGGCAAAGATCACCGGGCGCGGAGCCATCAGGGCCACAGCCTCCGGAGGCAACACGTCCGGACCGGAGACGCCGACAAACACATCCGCCCCTTCAATGGCATCCATCAGGGTGCGCAGCGGCGTGTCGTTGGCGAAGCGCTGCTTGTACTGGTTGAGATCGGTGCGGCCTGTGTGGATCACCCCCTGGCGATCGAGCATGAAGATGTTGTGTGGCGCGGCGCCGCACTTTATCAGCAGGTCCATGCAGGCGGTGGCGGCAGCCCCGGCCCCCATGCAGACGATGCGGCTCTGTTCGATGCGCTTGCCCTGCACTTCCAGCGCATTGAGCAGACCGGCGGCGGTGACGATGGCGGTACCGTGCTGGTCATCGTGGAATACCGGGATGTCGCAGCGGGCGATCAGCGCCTGCTCTATCTCGAAGCACTCGGGCGCCTTGATGTCTTCCAGGTTGATGCCACCGAAGGTGTCGGCGATGGCCGCCACTGTGTCGATGAACTGCTGGCTGGTCTCGTGCTTCACCTCTATGTCGATGGCGTCTATGCCGGCGAAGCACTTGAACAGCAGGGCCTTGCCCTCCATCACCGGCTTGGACGCCAGCGGGCCCAGATTACCCAGCCCCAGGATGGCGGTACCGTTGGAGATGACGGCCACCAAGTTGCCCTTGCCGGTGTAGCGGTAGGCATCATCGGGATTGGCGGCGATCTCGCGCACCGGCTCGGCCACACCCGGGCTGTAGGCCAGCGCCAGATCGTGGGCTGTCTCGGCGGGCTTGGTGAGGGCGATGGTAATTTTGCCCGGTATGGGCTGGGCATGGTAATCGAGTGCTTGTTGACGAAGATCGTGACGCAGATCGGACATGGGGGACCCCGATACGGAAGTGAATGGAGTGGTGCATTGGCTCGCCAGCGGGCGAGGGCTGGGGATCATAAAGAAAACCATCGGGCTTTCACAGAGGAAAGTATCGCCTCGCCGCCACTGACAAGCCAGTAATTAGCATGTCATGCCAACCACCAATACCTATTTAGTTATAGATATGGTTTCACCCCATCACAGGGATGCCCGCTTTCGCCTCCGCCTGCCTGGCGATGGCCTCCGTCATCCCCTGGAAGATGAAGAGATGAAACGGCAGCATGGCGAGCCAGTAGGCCAGTCCCCAGGCACCCTGAGGATGCCAGTGGGCCGTCACCTTGATGCGGGTCAGGCCGGACTCCTCCGGCAGTATGTTGAACTCCAGCCGTCCCACTCCGGGGGCCTTCATGTTGAACAGCAGATCCAGCCTGCGCCCCTCGTCGACCCCGAGGATCTGCCAGGAGTCCAGCATGTCCCCCTTCACGAAGCGATCCGGGTTGGTGCGGCCTCGGGTGCGGGCCGGGCCGCCGATCAGGTGATCCATCCATTCGCGCACCACCCACAGCTCGTTCATATAGAAGTAGCGCTGCTCGCCCCCCAGCTGCTGCAACACCTGCCACACCACCTCGGGCGCGGCGAGACAGATGGCCTCCCCGCTGGCGGTGCGGTCATAGAAGCCGTACTCGGGATGGCGCCAGCGCAGCCCCAGCGGCGTCTCCTGCCCCTGCTGCTCGGCCCCCAGCTTCTGCTCCAGCGCCAGACTCTCCCCGAGCGCCTCGTCGAAGCTGAGCAGGGTTTGCGGCAGCAGGGCCCGCAGCGGGCCGTCATCGGCCGGGATGTCGTGCTTGAGGCCGCCCACCAGCGCCTTGGCCACGGGTTGCGGCACAGACGTGACGAATTGCAGCCACCAGGCGGAGAGACGGGGGCTCAGAAACGGGATGGGGATGATGGGACAGCGCTTGCCTATATGGGCGGCGAACTTCTGCAACTGCTGCTGATAGCTGAGCAGCTCGGGGCCGACGGCGTTGAGCACCCGGCCATCCACCCCCTCGACCTCTACCAGCCCGCCGAGGTAGTGCAGCAGGTTGGAGAGCGCTATGGGTGGCGTGCGGGAGCGCACCCACTTGGGCGTGACCATCATGGGCAGGTTGAACACCAGATCCCGCATCACCTCGAAGGCGGCCGAGCCCGGCCCTATGATGATGCCGGAGCGCAGCTCCACCGTCGGCACACCCGCCTCGCGAAACAGCTCGCCACAATGGCGGCGGGAGTTGAGATGACGGCTATTGCAGCGCTCGGGCTGGATGGCCCCCAGATAGATGATGCGACGCACCCCGGCGGCGCGGGCGGCGGCGGCGAAGTTCTTCACCCCCTGCTGCTCCAGCCGGTGAAAATCGGCGCCGGCCCCCATGGCGTGCACCAGATAGAAGACGGTGTCTATGCCCGCCAGCGCAGGTAGCAGGGTAATGGGCTTGAGGCTGTCGGCGAGACGAAACTCCACGCCCGGCGGCAGACGGCAGGGACGACGAGCCCCGGCGATCACCCGATAACCCAGCCCTTGCAGGTGGGGCACCAGGTAAGACCCTATATATCCTGCCGCTCCCATCACCAGACATGTGCGCATCTGTTTTTCTCCCATGAGTGAGCCAACACCATAGGGCAAACCGCTTCAATACAGAACGCCGCGCAATAAAAAAGGCGCCCGATGGGCGCCTTTTTCAGAATTCTTCAGAAGTAGAATTACTTCTTGGCAGTCAGACCACCGAAACGCTTGTTGAACTTGTCTACGCGGCCGCCGCTAGAAACTTCTTTCTGCTTGCCGGTATAGAACGGGTGGCATGCAGAGCACACGTCCAGGTTCAGATCTTTACCCAGGGTAGAGAAGGTATTGATGACGTTACCGCAAGAGCATTTGCAGGTGATGGCGACGTACTCGGGATGGATATTAGCTTTCATGGACAACCTCGATAATAGGCCGTGTCGCCATCCGATCTCTTGTCGGACACCACACGATTGTTGAACACAGTTTCAAAGGCTGCGAATAATATAGGAAATGCCTGAGATCAGGCAAGTGGCTTCGCAGAAAAAATAGGCAATCCCTGGTGAATTCTTCCCAAACGCTGGATCTGGTTCGTGTGGCTGTGCCGGTGCCGTTACGCCGTCACTTCGACTATCTCTCTCCCTTGCCCCTGCCTGAGCCCGGCTGTCGGGTCGAGATCCCCTTCGGCCCCCAGACCCTGGTCGGGCTGGTGGTGGAGCATCCGACCGAGAGCCAGGTGCCCCGCAACAAGCTCAAGCCCATCAAGCGAGTGCTTGACAGCGCCCCCGTGCTGGGGCCGGACATACTGGCGCTGATGGCCTGGAGCGCCAGCTACTACCAGCATCCGCTGGGAGAGGTGCTGCCTCACGCCCTGCCGGTGCTGGTGCGCAAGGGGGAGCCCGCCGCCTACCGGGAGCTGGAGTTCTGGTTTGCCACGCAAGCGGGCATGGCGATCGATCTCAACGAGCTCAAGCGGGCCGCCAAGCAGCAACAGGCCCTCGCCCTGCTGCGCAAGGGGCCGCAGACACCGTCCGCCCTCAAGCAGGAGGAGATCCAGAGCGCGGCACTCACGGCGCTGGAGAAGAAGGGGCTGCTGGAGAAGCGCATCCTGGAGCCGAGCCACGACGGCGACTGGGCGACGCACTTTGACGCGGGAGAGGGGCTGCGCCTCAACGGCGAGCAGGCGCTGGCGGTATCCGCCGTCACCAGTCAGAGCAACCAGTTCGGCGCCTTCCTGCTGGACGGCATCACGGGGTCAGGCAAGACAGAGGTGTACCTGAGCATACTCGAGCCCCTGCTCAAGGCGGGCAAGCAGGCGCTGGTGATGGTGCCCGAAATCGGCCTCACTCCCCAGACCATCAACCGCTTCCGTCGCCGCTTCAAGGTACCCGTGGTGGCGATGAACTCGGCCATGAACGATCGGGAACGGCTGGATGCCTGGCTCGCCTGCCGCGACGGCGGCGCCGCCATCCTGATCGGCACCCGCTCTGCGGTGTTCACCCCGTTCAAGAACCTCGGCATCATCATCATAGATGAGGAGCACGACGGCTCCCTCAAGCAACAGGACGGTTTTCGCTACCACGCCCGGGATCTGGCGGTGATGCGGGCCCATCGCGCCGGCATTCCCATCCTGCTCGGCTCGGCCACCCCCTCGCTGGAGACGCTGCACAACGCCAGAACCGGCAAGTATCACCACCTCAGCCTGACGCGGCGCGCCGGCAACGCCCAGACCGCCCGCCAGGTGATCCTGGACATCAAGAGCGTGCGGCTGCAGGCCGGGCTCTCCCCCCAGCTGGAGCAGCTGATGGCGGAGCACCTGGTGGCCGGCAACCAGGTGATGCTGTTTCTCAACCGCCGCGGCTATGCCCCCTCGCTGATCTGCCACCAGTGTGGCTGGAGCGCCGCCTGCGAGCGCTGCGACGCCTGGTACACCTGGCATCAGGCAGGGCGTCGCCTGCACTGCCACCACTGCGACAGCGTGCGCCCCCTGCCCCACAGCTGCCCCGAGTGCGGCAGCAAGGAACTGATCGGCTCGGGAGTCGGCACCGAGCAGCTGGAACAGCTGCTCACCACGGTTTTCCCCCAATACCCTGTGGTGCGCATCGACAGAGACAACACCCGCCGCAAGGGGGAGCTGGAGACCCATCTCGGCGACATCAAGGCGGGCAAGTACAAGATCCTGATCGGCACCCAGATGCTGGCCAAGGGTCACCACTTTCCGGATGTGACGCTAGTGGGCCTGCTGGATGTGGATGGCGCCCTGTTCAGCGCCGATTTTCGCGCCGCCGAGAAGCTGGCCCAGCTCTACACCCAGGTGGCGGGGCGCGCCGGGCGCGCCAGCAAGCCCGGGCTGGTGGTGTTGCAGAGCCACCACCCGGAACATGCCCTGCTGCAGGATCTGACCCAGAACGGTTATGGCCATTTTGCGGATACCGCGCTCAAGGAGCGCCGCCTGCTGGGGCTGCCGCCGTTCAGCTATCAGGGGCTGTTCCGGGCCGAGGCCACTGGCCGTGACGAGGTGCAGCTGTTCCTCACCCGCCTCGCCGAGACACTGCGCAGCGCCCGTTACCCCCACGTGCAGGTGCTGGGGCCCATCAGCGGCTTCATGGAACGCAAGGCGGGCAAATTCCGCATGCAGCTGCTGGTGCAGGGGCCGAACCGGGCAACCCTGGCACAACTGCTGGATTGGGCGGTCAAGGAGCTGGATGGCTGGCCCGAGACCAAGAAGGTGCGCTGGAGTCTGGACATAGACCCCACTGAGTTGAACTGAGCCAGTTCATCTGCCACTCAGGCGCTGGCGGCGACTCGCCAGCAGTGGTGACTCGCGATCCCGCTATGCGCCAGCCTGGGCCCGGGATCAGACCCTCAGGTCTATCTGTTGCACCCAGCCGCCCTTGCCCTGCTCGGTGAGATAGAGACCGGACTGGCGCAAGACCCCCTGATTGCCGCCCTCGCCCAGGTGATTGAAGGGGGTATCCAGAGGGTGCAGCAGTATGGCGCCTATCCCCAGCTCCACCAGCGCAACGGGGGCATTGTCCGGGCGCCAGAACTGCAGGGCCGAGAAGGATTTGTCGCCTTCATCCAGCACGCCGTTGCCATCCTCATCCAGTGCCGCCAGCTCGCCGAAGCCGTTGCCCGAGCGGGCTCCGAACAGTTCGCCGCCATCGTCTATGGTGCCGTTGCCGTTGCGATCCAGCGCCACGAAACCGCTGCCCTCGCTCAGACCCGGCAGGCTGTCGTCCTTGCCATCCTGATCTATGTCGAAGTTGACCCGCGCCTCGGTCAGATCGGCAATCTTGCCATCCAGACTGAGTACCAGCGGATCCTTGAGGGCATTGAGGGTGGTGCGGCGCTGGCTGATATCGAGCTGGCGCCAGTCGAGCACAAAGCCGAGATCGAGCTGCAAGGTCTGGCCATCCTTGGTCTCCACGCTGGCCGCTGCCACCACGTTGAGCTGCTCCCGCTGCAACAGGGTATCGGTTACCTCCACCGCCTGATCCGGCTCGGGGGCGGCCTGAGTTGCCTCCCCTTGCGGAGTCGGCACCCCCTCCGCGTTCTGTTCGGCCGGCTTGATGGGCGTCGGCAGCTCTATCTCGTGGCCGAGCATGGCCTCTATCATCAGCTTGATGAGCCGCAGCCGATTATCCAGCCCGTCGTCGGGATTGGCCTCTTCCTCTTCCGGCTTGACCAGAGAGGGCACGCTCTCGGCACTGGCGCCGCCTGGCTGGCTCACGCTCCCCTGCATGACGCTCGCGCTGACGGTGCGCATCAGCTCGGCCACCACCCGATCCGTCGTGGGCGTGGCCTCATTCCCGGCAGGGCTCCCGGGCACGGCAGGGGCGACGGGCCCTAGGTTGCGTACCTTGCGAGCTTGCAGCTGTTGATACTGGTGCTGAACTTCTCCCTGGAGATCGTAGTGATCGATGCGCATACGTTGATCCTCGGCGCCATACATCTGGTCAGTTATCGACCGGATGTCGCATCAGGCTTAACACCGATTGGCTATATCAGAGCGTGGCAGCCTCGCCATCGGCACATAACAAGGCCAGGGCCAGTGATCTGGCCTGCTCCAGCGCCAACGGCTGCTGATAGCTGTGGGCCATCACCACTGCCCCCTCCAGCAGCAGGCAGAGCCCGGTGGCGTGCAAGAGGCTGCACCCGAGCTGCGCCCTGACCCAGTTCAGCAGCGCCTGCTTGTGTGCTACCACCAGCTTGCGAACCGGATGACGCGGGTCGGCAAACTCGGCGCTGGCATTGATGAAGTTGCAGCCATAGAAGTCGCTGCGGCCAAACCACTCCCCGAATCCGTCGAACAAAGCGTGCAACCGACCCTCCCTGCCCTCCCGACCCGCGAGCCGTGCCTCAAGCAGGGCAAAAAACTCCCGCTCACGGGACAGCAGCACCTCTTCGATCAGCGCATCCTTGGTGGGAAAGTGACGGTAGAGGGTACGCTTGGTGCTCCCAGCCTCCGCCCAGATGCGATCTATGCCGGTTGCGTGAAAGCCATGACGATTGAACAGCCGATAGGCGGTTTCCATCAGCTGCTGCCGTTTTTCACTCACGTCATTTTCCCCTTGAAGTACACCGATCTGTCTACCTAATGTGCCTAATCACGTCAGACAAACCAAGAGGGAAACGTGATGACAAAATGGTATGGCCCGTTATGGGCAGGCGTGGGCGCGGCACTGGCGATCGGGGTGTTGGGCTGGCTGAACGTCAGCTGGCACACGGCCCTGATCATGGCGCCCTTCGGGGCAAGCTGCGTGCTGCTGTTTTCACTGCCGGCCAGCCCGCTGGCCCGCCCGTACAATCTGCTCGGGGGTCACCTGCTGACGGCCACGGTCGGCTTGCTGGTACAGTCGCTCCCCTTGCCGCTGGAACTGCAGCTGGCATTGGGAGTGGGGCTGGCCATAGCGCTGATGCAGGGCCTGAACCTCATACACCCGCCCGCCGGCGCCAACCCCTTGCTGGTGTTGATGACAGGACAGACGTGGCCCTTCCTGTGGCACACAGTGCTGCCCGGTGCCTTGCTGCTGATCCTGCTGGGCCACGGCTTTCAGCGGGTGCGGCTGCGGCGGCCCAAGGCCATATAAACAACAAGGGAGGCAAGCCTCCCTTGTTGTGATTCATGCCAATACCCTTACTTGGCGGCCTGGGAGACACCTTCCAGCCGCACTTCCACCCGGCGATCCGGTGCCAGACAGGCGATCAGCGCAGGCTTGGCACCGCTGCTGCAGTTGTTGCCAGTCACGGGGGAGGACTTGCCACGCCCCTCGACCCGTACCTTGTCGGCAAACAGCCCCTTGGCGATCAGGTAGTCGGCCACGCTGCGGGCACGCTGTTCCGACAGGGACTGGTTGTAGGCATCGGAGCCTATACGGTCGGTATGTCCGATCACGGTCGCCACACCATCCTTGGGATTGGCCGCCACTATCTGGCTGAACAGAGTATCGAGCGCCTGACTGGCGGCCGGCTTCAGGGTGGCCTTGTTGAACTCGAACAGCACATCCGAGCTCAGGCTGAACTGCTGGGTGACGACCACTGCGGCGGGAACGGGCGCTGCGGCCGGCGCAGGTGCCGGGGCCACCACATCGCCCCCCTGCTGACCGAAGCGGTAGAGCATGCCGACGGAGAGCAGGCCGTTATCCATCTCTATGCCGGAGCGATCGAGGGAGGCGTCCCCCAGCGGCGTTGTGTACTGATATTCGATACGGGCGGCCCAGTCACGATCAATGGCGTATTCGGCCCCCAGCGCCCCGACAAACGCGGCCCCATGCTTGTTGCCTGTCTCCTTGATGAAATCGGTCGAGGTCTGGGCCGACAGCTCGCTGTTGGTCCAGGCGTAGCCGCCGCCGATCCGGCCATAGAGATCCAGAGCCTCGTTGACCGGGAAACCTATCTTCATGGTGGCCTGGATCATCTGGCTCTTGGCTTCCCCCTCCACCCTGACCCCGCTCAGATCACCGGACGAGGTGTACTTGCCGAACCAGTCATAGCCGAACTCGAAACCCAGGTTGGGGTTGAGCTGATAACCGGCGAACGCACCCAGCCCGAGTGCATCCTTGCTGGTGCTGGTGTTTTGCAGCGCGCCCAGGGTATCCGAGACCACCTGCTTCTGGTCGACATCGAAGTAGTTGGACCAACCGGCCTTGCCGCCGGCATACCAGGTGTTGTCCTGGGCGGCAGCCTGCACGGCCCCCGTCGTAAGCAGGCCGCTGACCAGCACGGCAAGTATCGATTTGTTCATGGTGAAAGCCTCTGCAATGAGTCGTTATGGGCGCGCTATGCGCTTATCTTCCCTGATGGGGCGAACCCGGCCCCGTTCATCAGGTTATCCCATCTCTCGCCGGCCTCAAATGACTTGGGACTCAAGAGTGTGAAGCTGACGACATTCCCGACTGGAAAAACGGCGCAGATGCAGGATCGCAATAAAGGTCCGGGCAGCAACCGGGCCCAGCCGGTTGCCCCTGCTTGTCAGCCGCCACGACCGCAAAAAAAGAGGGAGGCTTGCGGCCTCCCTGCTTGTGTACTGCGGGTCATCAGCTGGCCAGAAACAGCCGGTAGGCGGGGTCATCGCTGACCTCTTTCCAGCCGTAGCCAATCTCGCGCAGGTAGTCGTGGAAGGCGGCCACGTCCTCGTCCGGCAGCTCGAAGGCGCAGAGCACGCGGCCATAGTCGGCGCCGTGGTTGCGGTAGTGGAACAGGCTGATGTTCCAGCGACAGCCGAGGGTCTCCAAAAAGCGCATCAGGGCACCCGGCTGCTCCGGAAACTTGAAGCTGTAGAGACGTTCACCCAGGGGCCGGGCCGGGCGGCCGCCAATCATGTAGCGCACGTGGTTCTTGGCCAGCTCGCTCTCTGTCATGTTGACCACAGGGTAGCCATTTCCCTCCAGCTGGTGCTGGATCTGGGTCAGCTCCTCGTCGCCGCCGGTGAGGCGCACCGAGACGAACAGCGATGCCTGGGCCGCATCCGCGTAGCGGTAGTTGAACTCGGTCACCATGCGCGGGCCGAGCTGGCGACAGAAGTCGAGGAAGGCCCCCTTGCGCTCGGGTATGGTCACCGCCAGCATGCCCTCGCGCTTCTCGCCTATCTCGCAGCGCTCCGACACGTAGCGCAGGCTGTGGAAGTTGACGTTGGCGCCGGACAAGATGGCCGCCATCCGCCCGCCCTTGACCTGCTCGCGCTCGCTGTAGGCCTTGAGCCCCGCCAGCGACAGGGCGCCAGAGGGTTCGGCGATGGCGCGGCAGTCATCGAAGATGTCTTTGAGCGCGGCGCAGATCTGGTCGTTGGAGACGGTCACCACCTCGTCCAGATACTGGTTGCACAGTCGAAACGTCTCTGTGCCGATGCGCTTGACCGCCACTCCGTCGGCAAACAGCGAGACCCGATCCAGATTGACCGGCTCACCGGCCTCCATGGCGGCCTTGAGGCAGGCGGAGCCTTCCGCCTCCACCCCGATCACCTTGACGTCCGGCAGCAACTGCTTGATGTAGACGGCCACACCGGCGGCCAGGCCGCCGCCCCCCACAGGCACGAAGACGTGGGTGAGGTGGGTATCCTGCTCCAGCAACTCCTTGCCTATGGTGCCCTGGCCCGCGATCACCTCGACGTCGTCAAACGGCGGTATCAGGGTGTAGCCCTCCAGTTCGGAGAGGCGGCGACTCTCGGCATAAGCCTCGTCGAAGCTGTTGCCGAACAGCATGACATTGCCACCCAGCCGGCGCACCGCATCTATCTTGATGTCCGGCGTGGTCTTGGGCATCACTATGATGGCCTTGATGCCGAGCTTGGCCGCCGACAGGGCGACCCCCTGGGCGTGGTTGCCAGCAGAGGCGGCGATGACGCCATGATCCTTCTGCTCCTGAGTCAGGGTGGCGATCTTGTGGTAGGCGCCGCGCAGCTTGAAGGAGTGCACCGGCTGCAAGTCTTCCCGCTTGAGGGAGACCTGGTTGCCGAGCCGTTCGGATAATTTTTTAAGGGTCTGCAAGGGGGTCACCCGCGCCGCCTCATAGACGGGGGAGAGCAACACCTTGCGTAGATAATCTGCCGCAGAGACCATGGTTACTCCTCCGCCTTGCCGGGATGAACGCGCACCATGCTCGGCACGGCACAGACGGAATACGGGTAATTTGCCTTGAGTGTCATCATCACTCCTCCAGCTTGCTGCGATCTCGTACCGCGCCCTTGTCGGCACTGGTAGCGAGCATGGCGTAGGCGCGCAGGGCAAAGGAGACCTGACGCTGACGGTCCAGCGGCTTCCAGCCACGGGCAGAGGCGGCAACGCGGCGGGCAGCCAGCACACTGTCGGCCACCTCCAGCACCATGCTGCGAGCCGGAATATTGATGTTGATGATGTCGCCATCCTCCACCAGCCCTATGGTGCCGCCGGAGGCCGCCTCGGGCGAGACGTGGCCGATGGAGAGACCCGAGGTACCGCCGGAGAAGCGGCCATCGGTGATCAGGGCGCACTGCTTGCCCAATCCCATGGACTTGAGATAGGTGGTGGGATAGAGCATCTCCTGCATGCCGGGGCCTCCCTTGGGCCCTTCGTAGCGGATCACCACCACCTCACCGGCCTTGACTGTACCGTCCAGGATGCCGGCAACCGCCGTGTCCTGGCTCTCGAATACCCGGGCCGGGCCACGGAAGCAGAGGTTCTCGTCATCCACGCCGGCCGTTTTGACGATGGCGCCATCAAGGGCCAGATTGCCGGAGAGCACGGCCAGGCCGCCTTCCAGGCTGTAGGCATTGTCCAGCGAGCGGATGCAGCCCTCGGCTCTGTCCACATCCAGCTCGGGCCAGCGGCAATCCTGGCTGAACGCCTTGGTGGTGCGGATCCCGGCCGGACCGGCGCGGTAGAAGTCCACCACCTCCTGGCTCGGCTGGCGGCTGACGTCATATTCGTTGAGCAGTTCGGCCAGGGAGCCGCCCAGTACGGTGCGGGTATCGCCGTGCACCAGACCCGCCTTCTCCAGCTGGCCCAGGATGGCGACCACGCCACCGGCGCGGTGCACGTCTTCCATGTGGTACTTCTGGGTAGAGGGCGCCACCTTGCAGAGCTGGGGCACCTTGCGGGACATGCGGTCGATATCGGCCATGGTGAAGTCGACACCCGCCTCCTGCGCCGCCGCCAGCAGGTGCAACACGGTATTGGTGGAGCCACCCATGGCGATGTCCAGCGCCATGGCGTTCTCGAACGCCGCCTTGGTGGCGATGTTGCGCGGCAGGGCTGTCTCGTCATCCTGCTCATACCAGCGCTTGGCCAGGGTGACGATGCGCTGGCCCGCCAGCTTGAACAGCTGCTCGCGATCGGCGTGGGTCGCCAGCATGGAGCCATTGCCCGGCTGGGAGAGGCCCAGCGCCTCGGTCAGGCAGTTCATGGAGTTGGCGGTGAACATACCGGAGCAGGAGCCGCAGGTGGGGCAGGCACTGCGCTCAATCTGATCGCTCTGGGCATCGGAGACCTTGGGATCGGCTCCCTGGATCATGGCATCCACCAGATCCAGCTTGATGATCTGATCGGAAAGCTTGGTCTTGCCCGCTTCCATGGGGCCGCCGGAGACGAAGATCACGGGTATGTTGATGCGCAGGGCGGCCATCAGCATCCCCGGGGTGATCTTGTCGCAGTTGGAGATGCAGACCATGGCGTCGGCGCAGTGGGCGTTGACCATGTACTCCACGGAATCGGCGATGAGCTCCCGGGACGGCAGCGAATAGAGCATGCCGCCGTGGCCCATGGCGATGCCGTCATCCACGGCGATTGTGTTGAACTCCTTGGCGACACCACCCGCGGCTTCGATCTCGCGGGCCACCAGCTGGCCCAAATCCTTGAGGTGAACGTGGCCGGGCACGAACTGGGTGAAGGAGTTGACCACGGCTATGATGGGCTTGCCAAAATCCTGATCTGTCATGCCGGTGGCACGCCAGAGGGCGCGGGCCCCGGCCATGTTACGTCCGTGGGTGGTGGTGGCGGATCTCAACTTCGGCATTGTCTCTACTCCCTGAATGCCCATGGGGCGCATGATTTCTTGAATGTGTGACTCGCGGATCGGGAATCGATCCTGGTCAGGGCATGACGCTGATGCCCTGACCGGAAGCGACTCGGGGAGGCGTCACGCCTCCCCTCTCTCATCAGTCGTTGACCGGCGTCAGCCAGCCCCACTTGTCCTCGGTCTGGCCGTTGAACAGGCCGAAGAAGGCGTTCTGCAACTGCTCGGTCACGGGGCCACGACAGCCGGCGCCTACCTTCATCCGATCCACCGAACGCACAGGTGTCACCTCGGCGGCCGTGCCCGTCATGAAGATCTCGTCTGCGACGTAGAGCGCCTCACGGGGCAGCGCCTGCTCGCGCACCTCATAGCCGAGATCGCGGGCCAGCGTCATTATGGTGTCGCGGGTGATGCCGGGCAGGATGGCGGCGGTGGCGGGCGGGGTGAACAGCACGCCGTTTTTCACCAGGAACAGGTTCTCCCCCGCCCCTTCGCTCAGGTAGCCGTTCACATCCAGTGCCAGCCCTTCGGCGTAGCCGTTGCGCTTGGCTTCCCTGCTGATCAGCTGGGACGACAAATAGTTGCCGCCCGCCTTGGCGCCGGTGGGAATGGTGTTGGGGGCGAGCCGGTTCCAGGAGGTGACGCACACATCCACCCCGTTTTTCAGCCCCTCCTCCCCCAGATAGGCGCCCCACGGCAGGGCCGCCACCATGAGATCTGCCTTGGCATCCAGCGGCGGATGCAGCCCCAGCCCCACGTTGCCGACAAAGGCCAGCGGGCGCAGATAGCCGCTCTTCAGGCCGTTCTCGCGCACCACTGTACGGCAGGCTTCATTCACCTCGGCCTCGCTGTAGGGGACGTCCATCCAGTAGATCTTGGCGGAGTCGAACAGGCGGCGGGTGTGCTCCTGCAGCCGGAAGATGCAGGTGCCCTTGGGGGTATCGTAGGCGCGCACACCCTCGAACACGGAGGAGCCGTAATGCAGGGCGTGGCTCATGACGTGCACCTGGGCATCTTGCCAGGGCACCAGGGCGCCGTTGAACCAGATGTACTTGGGCTGAGTGGGGGATTGGGAAGGCTGTGACATTGCAGTTGCTCCTTAAGCTCTGATCCGGGGTTGCTGTTCCAGTGCATCGACCCGGGAGACGTCCACCAGCTTGACCAGCTGGCTCCATAACTGCTGGATGGGACGCTCCGACTCGACAGTAACCGTGATCCGCAGCTGTTGGCAATCCTGCTCCGCTCTCGTTTCCATAGTGAGAGCGCAGAGCGCGAAGCCGCGGTGACGAACCACCCGCAGCACCCGCTCCATCACTTCGGGTCTGGGCTGGGCGTGAATATGCAGGGTGTGCTGTGCAGCTGCTGGCTGTGCAAAGGTGTGCGGGTTCATGGGCGTTGCTCCATCATCTTGTGGTTGGCGACTCCCGGCGGAACCAGGGGCCAGACGTTTTCTTCCTCTGAAATGGCGACATGCAGCAGATAGGCGCTCTCGCTTGCCAACAGGCGCTCGAGGGCACCGGCTATCTGCTCCTTGCATGTGATGGTCTCGCCCGGAATGCCGAACGCGGCGGCCAGGGCGACAAAATCCGGGTTGTCGGAGAGTATGGTTTCGCTGTAGCGGCCATCGAAGAACAGCTCCTGCCACTGGCGCACCATGCCGAGACGCTGGTTGTCGATCAGCACCATCTTCACCTTGAGCTGGGCCCGACGTATGGTGCCGAGCTCCTGCACGTTCATCATGAAGGAGCCGTCACCGCTCACCAGCACCACCTCGTCATCGGGGCGCGACATCTTGGCGCCGATAGCGGCGGGCAGGCCGAACCCCATGGTGCCAAGGCCGGCGCTGGAGAGGTGGTTGCGCGGGCTGGTAAAGCGCATGTGCTGTGCCACCCACATCTGGTGCTGGCCGACGTCGCAGGCCACCACGCTGGTGTCTGGCAGACGGGCCGACAGCTGCTTGAGCAGGGCCGGGGCATAGATGGGCTGGCCGGGATGGTCGTAGCGAAACGCATAGTCGCGGGCCATGTTCGCGCAGTGCTCACGCCAGGGATCTATGGCCAGCGCCATGGCCAGGGCGGGCAACACCCGCTTGAGATCAGTGGTGATGCCCACCTCGGCGGCACGGCGCTTGCCGAACTCGGCGGCGTCCACGTCCAGATGGATCACCTTGGCCTCGGGGGCAAACTCCTCCAGCTTGCCGGTCACCCTGTCATCGAAACGGGCACCCACCACCAGCAGCAGATCGCTCTGCTGCACCGCGTAGTTGGCGGCCTTGGTGCCGTGCATGCCGAGCATGCCCAGATAGACGGGGCTGTCGGGATCCAGCGCCCCTATCCCCTTGAGGGTGGTGACGGCCGGCATGCCGGTGGCGGCGGCAAACTCGCGCAGTTGCTGCTCGGCATTGGCCATGCCCACACCGCCACCGACGTAGAGCACGGGACGCTCGGCACCGGCCAGCAGGGTGCGGGCAGCCGTCAACTCTGACGGGTTGAGCGCCTCCAGCTCTTCCACCGCAAACAGCGGGCTCTGGGTAGGCACGGCGGCCAGCTGCACATCCTTGGGAAAGTCGATGAGTACCGGACCCGGGCGCCCTTCGGTGGCGATGGCGAAGGCTTCCGCCAGTACCCGTCCCAGATCGGCGGCATCCGTCACCATGAAGGAGTGCTTGGTGCAGGAGAGGGACATGCCGAGCACGTCGACCTCCTGAAACGCATCCGTACCTATGGCGGAACAGGGCACCTGACCACTGATGGCCACCAGGGGCACGGAATCGAGCAGCGCCTCCGCCAGCCCGGTCACCAGATTGGTGGCGCCGGGACCCGAGGTGGCGATGCAGACCCCCACCTGGCCGGAGGCACGGGCGTAGCCCACCGCCGCCATGGCGGCACCCTGTTCGTGGCGGCAGAGCTGATGGGCAAGACCCCCGTCATACAGGGCGTCGTAGACCGGCATGATGGCTCCGCCCGGGTAACCAAACACCTGGGTCACACCCTGTTTCTTGAGAGCCTGTACCAAAAACTGCGCGCCGTTCATGTGGAAAATCCTGTCCTGTAGTCGAAAAAAAACCCCCGAGCTGTGAGGCTCGGGGGTCGCTTGTTTCGTTCTGTCCGGTGGTGGGTCTATCCCTTGTTCCGTGCAGCTAAACGAGCCCCGAGCGGTGAGATAATAATCACCACTAGGACCACAATAATGCTGACGAAACGGGAGGCCATGTTCATAGTTACAACCGGAAATCCTGTGAAATTGGGGCGGTTTGCACCGCGAATGGCTATTAGAACTAGCACGGTGATTTTTATTGGGCAAGCCTTTTTTACCTGACAAGACTCTGATTTTGACTGAGCCGCATCGGGATAGCTGGCATAAAAAACTAATAAAAAACGGTTAACCAGCACATACATCAAACCAAGGACGGGATTTATGTCATTAGCTGTGGTTTATAGCCGTGCCAGCCTGGGGATAGCTGCACCGCAAGTCACGGTGGAAGTTCACCTCTCCAACGGCCTGCCCGCTTTCAACATGGTGGGCCTGCCGGAAACCTCGGTGAAGGAGTCGCGGGATCGGGTGCGCAGCGCCCTGCTCAACGGCAACTTCGAGTTCCCGAGTAAACACATCACGGTCAATCTGGCCCCCGCCGACCTGCCCAAGGAGGGAGGCCGCTTCGATCTGGCCATCGCCATCGGCATTCTCGCCGCTTCCAAGCAGATACCCGCAAAATACCTGCTCGATCATGAATTTTTAGGGGAATTGGCCCTGACCGGCGAGATCCGGCCCGTGCTCGGAGTGCTGCCTGCCGTGCTCGCCTGCCGCGATGCGGGCCGCACCCTGCTGGTGCCGCGAGAGAACGGCCCGGAGGCCTCCCTCATCCAGGATGCCGAGGTGCGCACCGCCCATCAGCTGCTGGCCGTCACCGCCTGGCTGGCGGGTCAGTATGAGCTGCCGCTGCCGGATCCCCAGACCACGGATGCCCTGCCCGATGTGCCGGATTTGCAGGATGTGATCGGCCAGTCCCAGGCCAAGCGGGCGCTGGAGATTGCCGCCGCCGGCAGCCACAACCTGCTGTTCATAGGCCCGCCCGGCACCGGCAAGAGCATGCTGGCGAGCCGTTTGCCCGGCATTCTGCCACCGCTGAGCGAGCAGGAGGCGCAGCAGACCGCCGCCATCCACTCCATCGGCGGCCTGACCCCGCGTGCCGGCCACTGGCACCACAGGCCCTATCGCACACCCCATCACAGCGCCTCCGCCGTGGCTTTGGTGGGCGGTGGCAGCCACCCGCGGCCCGGCGAGATCTCGCTGGCCCACAACGGTGTGCTGTTTCTCGACGAGCTGCCGGAGTTCGAACGCAAGGTGCTCGACTCCCTGCGCGAGCCGCTGGAGACGGGCCACATCACCATCAGCCGGGCCGCCCGTCAGGTGGATTTTCCCGCCCGCTTCCAGCTGGTCGGCGCCATGAACCCCAGCCCCTGCGGTCACTATGGCGACGGCCAGACCCGCTCCAGTCCGGATCAGATACTGCGCTACCTCGGCAAGCTCTCGGGCCCCTTTCTCGATCGCTTCGATCTGACGGTGGAGGTGCCGCTGCTGCCCAAGGGCAGCCTCACCGGCAAGGCGGAACGGGGGGAGTCGAGCCAGCAGATCCGCGATCGGGTACTGGCAGCGCGGGAGCGGATGCTGAGCCGCAATGGCAAGCTCAACAACCTGCTGGATAGTCGCGAGATAGATGACATTTGCCGATTATCACCGCAAGATGCCGAGTTTTTGGAGAATGCCATCCAGAGGCTTGGGCTCAGCATCCGGGCCTGGCACCGCATACTGAGGGTATCGCGCACCATAGCGGATCTGGCGGGACGGCCCGCCATCGAGAAGGAGCACCTGATCGAGGCCCTCGGTTATCGCGCCATGGACCGGCTGCTGTCACGGCTGCGCAGCGGCTGACTGGCGCCATGCAGAAAACATGAGTCCCGGGCTGCCGATGGCCCTGTGCATGGTCTAGCGAGTCATCGGCTGATATTATGGCCACAGATCTGACCACTTGGTTGCCACCCACAGACAAGAAGACGGACCCGACTCATGCACAACAAGCTGATAGAGCGGCTGCGCGGCAGCCTCTCGACCCTGCTCTATTTCCTCAACACCCTGTTCTGGTTTGTCCCCATACTGCTGCTTGGTCTGATCAAGCTGCTGCTGCCGCTCAAGGGCTGGCGCACCCTCTGCAATGCCCTGCTGGACGGCTGTGCCAGTTGCTGGATAGGTTTCAACAATCTGATCCAGAAAACCATCATCAGAACGCCTTTCGAGGTGGTCGGAGTGGACAAAGGGAACCGGAATGAGTGGTATATGGTCATTGCCAACCATCAATCCTGGGTCGACATACTGGTGCTGCAGCGGATTTTTAATCAAAAAATCCCCTTCCTGAAGTTTTTCCTCAAGAAAGAACTGATTTGGGTACCTTTTCTCGGTCTGGCATGGTGGGCGCTGGACTTCCCCTTCATGCGGCGATATTCCCGTAAATTTCTGGAAAAAAGGCCGCATCTGAAGGGAAAGGACATAGAAACAACGCGCCAGGCCTGTGCCAAGTTTCGCCACATTCCGGTGAGCGTGATGAACTTCGTGGAGGGCACCCGCTTCACCGCCCGCAAGCACGACAAACAGGCCGCGCCCTATCGCCACCTGCTGCACCCGAGGGCTGGCGGCATCGCCTTCACCCTGGCGGCCATGGGCGATCAGCTGCACAAGCTGGTGGATGTGACCATCGCCTATCCGGGCGGCATCCCCAGCTACTGGGACTTCATGTGCGGTCGGGTCAAGGAGATCAAGGTTCGGGTCCGCTTTCTGCCGATCGAACGCAATCTGGTGGGGGATTACTTCAATGACCCCGAGTTCCAACAAGAGTTTCAACAGTGGCTGAACGGGATCTGGCGCGAGAAGGACCAGACCCTGAACCAGCTGCTGGCGGACAAGACGCAGTAAACGACGCCCATGCCAACCCTGCTCCCCGGCCCCCTGGTGCTGCTCATCAGCACCAGCCTGACCATTTTGTTCACCGCCCTGTGCGCCAGCCTGATCCTGCTGGTGTCGCTGGCCAAGCTGCTGCTGCCCATTCCGGCCTTTGGTCGCGCCTGCAGCCGCCTCAACAACCGTTTCATGCGCCTCTGGCTGGCCTGCAACGCCCTGGTGATCCGCCTCACCACCCGCATTGACTGGCAGATTGAGGATGACACCCGACTGCGCAAGGATGGCTGGTATCTCATCGTCAGCAACCACATGAGCTGGACCGACATAGTGGTGCTGGGTCACCTGTTTCGGGATCGGCTGCCGGTGCCCAAGTTCTTCATGAAGCACGAGCTGATCTACATACCGCTGCTGGGGCTCGCCTGCTGGGGGCTCGACATGCCCTTTATGCGCCGTTATTCGAGAGAGTTTCTGTTAAGAAATCCGCATCTGCGCGGCAAGGATATAGAGACCACCCGCAACGCCTGCGAGAAGTTTCGCCACATCCCCACCACAGTCATCAACTTCGTGGAGGGGACCCGCTTCACCGAGCCCAAGCGGGATGCGGCCCGCTCCCGCTACCGTCATTTGATGCCGCCCAAGGCAGCCGGGCTGGCCTTCACCCTGGCGGCCATGGGGGAGCAGTTCGACAGCCTGATCAACGTCACCATCAGCTATCCGGACAACGCAGAGACCCCTTTCAAGGACTTCCTGATGGGGCAGATGAAGCGCATTCGGGTGCGCATCGAGGAGCTGCCGGTGGACGAGGCGCTGGTCGGTGACTACTTCAATGACAAGCAGTTCAAGCGGGGTTTTCAGGGCTGGCTGAACCAGCGCTGGCAGGAGAAGGACGAGGTGCTGGACGGCTGGCAGCGGGATCAGGAACCGCTGCCAGATGCCGCCAAAGAGGGATCCAAAGAGAGTGCAGAGGCCAGCTCGGCCAACTGATCCTCCGAGAAGACATTGATCCCGTGGCGACGCAGCAGGGCCGTGGTCTTGCCCTCGCCCGTCACTGACACGCCTTCGAAGCGGCCATTGTAGATGCGGCCGCTGCCGCAGGAGGGGCTCCCCTCCTTGAGCAGGGCGAAGCGAATGCCCTGCGCCTGACAGAGTGCCAGCGCCAGCTCGGCGCCGCGATCAAACTCGGTCGTCACATCCAGCCCGCTCGCGGTCAGCACCCGCTCGCCCTGTCGTTCGGCAGGGGGACGCGGGGTCGGCAGGCCGCCCGCCACCTCGGGGCAGAAGGCCAGCGTCCGCCCTTCGGCCCCCAGCGCCGTCAGCCAGTCGCTGACGATCCCCTTGCTCTGGCCGTCGTAACGCACTGGCTGACTCAGCAGGCAGGCACTCACCAGCACCCGGGGCGGCGTTTTGCTCATGCTTCAGCTCCATGCATCACCTGATCGAACATGACGCAGCAGGGGCTCTCCATCCGGTAGAGGATGGCGGGGCGCTGCTTGCCGGTGCGCTTGCGGCCCGTATCCACCAGAATATCGGCGCGATGGATCCGCTTGCGAAACGCTGCCGTGTTCATGGGAGTTTGCAGGATGATCTCGAAGGCGCGCTGCACCTCGGAGAGAGTGAACTCGGGCCCCAGCAGTTGCAGCGGCAAGGTGCTGTAGCGGCTCTTGATCCGCAGCCGCTCCAGCCCTCGGGCGATCAGCTGGGTGTGATCGAAGGCGAGGCTGAGGCCGGGCAGGGCCGAGAGCGGATGCCAGCAGCCGTGAATGGCCTCGACATCCGGTTCGACCAGACAGAGATAGACCAGGGTGGTGGACCAGCCACGGGGATCCCGCTCCAGATTGCCGAGGGTGCAGACCTGCTCGCTGTAGCAGTGGCCCAGCCCCCACTCCCCCAGCAGACGGTGGCGAGCCGCGTCCAAGTCCCGATCCCGAGTCTCGTCGATGCGCAGCGCCGGCAGTTGCCAGCAGTGGGCAAAGGGGGGGCGATCGCGGGTTTCAAGCAGCAGCTCGAGCCGCTCCTCGTTCAACCGCAGCACCACCATATCCAGACTCATTCTCAACATGCCGATCGCCCTGCTCGCCTTCGATTAATGTTTGGTAGATAATATCACACGAATAGTATGTGCAGGAGCCACTCAATGGGAACCGTCGCCAGCCTGGATATTGATGCGCAGAAGGGATTTACCCCCCTCTGCCCGAACGAACTGCCCGTCGTGGGCGGGGATGATATTGTGGCTGCGCTCAACGCTCAGGCCACCCTCGCCAGCCTGCGGATCGGCAGCAAGGATTCGCATCCCGCCAACGCCGCCTGGGCCGTCAGCGATCCCGCCGGCATGCTGCTGCCGCTGGACTTGCCCAATGCCGATCTCACCTGGCCTGTGCACTGCGTGCCGGGCACCCAGGGCTTCGAGCTGCTCGATGGTCTGCCCGCCCCCATAGATTACGACTTCTTCGTCTGGAAGGGGGTCGAGCCGGATCTGCATCCCTACGGCACCTGCTTCCACGATCTGGCCGAACGGCGCAGCACCGGGCTCATCGAGTTTCTGCATGCCCGTGGCGTCAATACCGTGCTGGTCGGCGGCCTCGCCACCGACTACTGCGTCAAGACCAGCGTGCTGCAACTGCGCCACGCCGGTTTCCGGGTGATCGTCCATCTCGATGCCTGCCGTGGCATAGCTCCCGAGACGGTTGCCTGCGCCTGCACCCAGATGATCGAGGCGGGTGCCGAACTGGCCCAGACCCTGATCGATGTACAACGCCTGCTGGACGCCTGATATGCCGCCTATCCTCACCCGCCAAGCCGATACCGGCGCCTGCACCTTACCTATGCGGCAGGGGAACGTCATCGCGCTCCCCAGCCTGCGGGGAGCCTGATATGCCACCGATCCTCACCAGCCTGCTCGACACCGACGCCTACAAGCTGCATATGCAGCAGGCGGTGTTCCATCGCTATCCGGATGCCGAGGTGGTGGCCGAGTTCCACAGCCGCAACGAAGAGGATCTGCTGCCCATGATGGGCCAGATCGAGGAGCAATTGCGCCTCGCCGGCTCCCTGCGGCTGACCAGACCCGAGCTCAATTTTCTGGCCGAGCGCCCCTTCTTCACCGCCGACTACCTGGATCACCTGCGCCGCAAGCCGCTCGATGCCTCCCTGCTCAAGGTGTTCGAGCAGGATGGCCGCATCAATGTGCGAGTCGAAGGGCCTTGGCAGGATGTGATCCTGTGGGAAATCCCTGTGCTCGCCATCATCAGCGAGATGCGCAACCGCTTCCGCTACCCCCAGTTTGGCGTCAGCCAGGCGCTGGATCGGCTCGATCAGAAGATCGACAAGCTGGAACATGAGCTGAGCAGCGACGAGATGAGCGAGTTCAACCTCATCGATTTTGGCACCCGCCGCCGCTTCTCCCACGCGGTGCAGGATGCCGTGGTGGGCCGCCTCAAGGAGCGCCTGCCGGCGTTTCGCGGCACCAGCAACTACCTGCTGGCCCAGAAGTATCAGTTGTCGGCTGTGGGCACCCAGGCCCACGAGTGGTTCCAGGCCCACCAGCAGCTCGGCTTCCCGCTGGAGCACAGCCAGCGCGCCGCCCTCACCAGCTGGCTGGACGAGTTCACCAACCACCTCGGCATCGCCCTGACCGACTGCATCACCATGGACGCCTTCCTGCGCGACTTCGATTTCGAGCTGGCCAGCCGCTATCAGGGGCTGCGCCACGACTCAGGCGATCCCGTGGTGTGGGGCGAGAAGGCCATCAGCCACTACCAGCAGCTCGGCATCAATCCCACCGACAAGACGCTGGTCTTCTCCGATGGGCTCAACCTCGACAAGGCGGTGCAGTTGTTCCGCCACTTCCGGGGCCGCATCAACACCAGCTTCGGCATAGGCACCAAGCTCACCTGCGATCTGCCCGGCGTCAGCCCGATGAACATCGTCTTCAAGCTGATGGAATGCAACGGCGGTCCGGTCGCCAAGATCTCCGACAGCCCGGGCAAGACCCTGTGCCGGGATGCGGACTTCATCCGCAACCTCAAGCAGGCCTTCCACGTCGGAGTCTGACTCCAGCCAATCTGATGCCAAACAAAAAGCCCGCCGGTTTGCACCGGCGGGCTTTTTTCATGAGGTCAGGAAATCATCAGTCTTTCTTGGCCAGCAGGAACTTCACCAGCTGGTTGAACTGCTCCTGGGAAGTAATGGATTCGATCTTCACCATGTACTTGCCGTTGACCAGGAAGGCCGGCACACCGCGGATGTTGTAGCTCTCGGTGTTGCGGTCAAACTGGGAGACCATGCCGGAGACGGCGAAGCTGTCGACGGCACCATCGAACTCTTCGGCCGGCACGCCGTTGTCCACGAAGATCTGCTTCACGTCGGTACGGCTCTGCGGGTACTGACGCTGGGTGTGGATCTTGTCGAAGATGGCCGGGGTCAGCTTGCCTTCAACATTCAGCAGGCTGGCAACGGCGTAGGCACGCTGCATCTCCGGACCCATCTCACGGCCCAGGAAGGCCACCGGGTTTTTCTTCATCGGCACGCCTTCCGGCAGATTCTTCTTCAGATCCGCGGCAATCGGCTCGAACTTGGCGCAATGAGGGCAGTAGTAGGAGAAGAACTCCAGCACTTCAGGTTGGGCGCTACCCGTCTGTTTGACCACGTCGTAGTTAACGCCTTCCTTGAATTCGGGGGCGGCGTGAACCATGGGGATCATCAGCATGGCAGCGAGGAAAAATAGTACTTTTTTCATGACGTTTCCTGTTAAGGGATCACTGTGAGGCACGCCCGGCGAACCGAAGCAGTGCCAAGCCTATTGTGTCGCCATGTCGGCGTCAATGGCAAAGGACCACACCGGCAGGCTCAACGGCAGGGAGCGCCATCGGCTGACAATCGCTGGGCATATGCCGACGGCCAACCTGCTCACCACCCCGGCGTCAGCGTCAGAGGCGGTGCCTTGAGCGCCTCCAGCTGGTCGTGCGGCAGATATGGTGATCTGCCGCGTCACCACCCCGGCGTCAGCGTCAGAGGTGGCGCCTTGAGCGCTTCCAGCTGGTCGTGCGGCAGATATGGTGATCTGCTGCATCACCACCCCGGCGCCAACGTCAGAGGCGGTGCCTTGAGCGCCTCCAGCTGGTCGTGCGGCAGATATGGGGATCTGCTGCGTCACCACCCCGGCGTCAACGTCAGAGGCGGTGCCTTGAGTGCCTCCAGCGGGTCGTGCAGCAGATATGGTGATCTGCCGCATCACCACCCCGACGTCAGCGTCAGAGGCGGTGCCTTGAGCGCCTCCAGCGGGTCGTGCAGGCAGATATGGGGATCTGCTGCGTCACCACCCCGGCGTCAGCGTCAGAGGCGGTGCCTTGAGCGCTTCCAGCTGGTCGTGCGGCAGATATGGGGATCTGCTGCGTCACCACCCCGGCGTCAGCGTCAGAGGCGGTGCCTTGAGCGCTTCCAGCTGGTCGTGCAGTATGGCGATCTGCTGGCGCCAGTAGTGGTCGGTATTGAACCAGGGGAAGTGGCGTGGAAAGGCCGGATCTTCCCAGCGTCGGGCCAGCCAGGCCATGTAGTGGACTATGCGCATGGCCCGCAGCGGCTCGATCAGCGCCAGCTCACGCGAGTCGAACTCCATGAACTCCTCATAGCCCGCCAGCAGGGTATCGAGCTGGATCAGCTGCTCGTGACGCTCGCCGTTGAACAGCATCCAGATATCCTGGATGGCGGGGCCGGTACGGCAGTCATCGAGATCGACGAACATGGGACCGTCGCGCCAGAGGATGTTGCCCGGGTGGCAGTCGCCGTGCAGGGAGATCTGTGCCACATCCAGGGTCATGGCGTCACAGACGTGCTTGATCAGCTCGTCGAGCACGCCGAAGAAGGATTTGGCCAGCCCGCTCGGCAGCCATTCGCCGGACGCCAGCAGCTGACGCGGCTCGTGCAGCATGCTCTCCACATCCAGCCGGACCCTGTGATGGAAGGGGCGGCTGGCGCCTATCTGGTGGATGCGGCCGAGATAGCGCCCCACCCACTCCAGCTGATCCAGGTTGTCCACCTCGAACTGGCGGCCCCCCACGCTCTGCCAGATGGCAAAGGGGTAGCCCTGATGCTCCAGCAGGGTCTCGCCGGCGAAGACGATGGGGGCGGCGACCGGGATCTCCGCCTCATTGAGGCGGGCGGCAAAGTCGTGCTCTTCCAGGATCTGGGCCCGGCTCCAGCGACCGGGACGATAAAACTTCACCACGTAGCGGCGACGATCCTCGTCCTGAAACTGGTAGACCCGGTTCTCGTAGCTGTTGAGCTCGATGAGGCCGGAGTCGATACGCAGGCCGCTGAGATCCAGCGCGTCCATGATGAGATCGGGATTGAGGTCGGAATAGTTGAAACGCATGTCATCCACCATAAGAAAGGGGCGCCGTTGCGCCCCAGTCTATCACCACTCGGTTCAATGGCGTTCAACCCAACCGGTTGCGCCACGCTTTCCTGCCATCACTGCGGTCACTGGGGGCCTGAACTGACCGGCCCCCACAGCTCTCTCCAGCATCATAGCCGGCTGATAAACTTGCTGGCCTGGCGCAGTGTGCCCTTGCTGTCATCCGGTGCCGTTCCATCCCGCTTGAGCACGAACTGGATGTCCAGAGTCGGCTTCTTCAGGTTGAAGGGGTCGACGGCCACGCTCACCGGCAGGGTGTAGATCTCGCCCGCCTTCAGGGTCACTTCGCGCGGACCGAACCACTGGTGCTCCGGCAGCCCCTCCACATCCAGCTGATAGGTCTGGGCATGCAGGGTCTTGTTGAGGATCTTGAGGGTGTAGGTGTTCTCGATAAGCCCCTCGCTGTTCTCGCGGAACAGCTGGTTGCGATCCCGCAGTATGTCGAGCCCCATCGGCATGATGGACATGGCGTTGTAGACGAACACCCCCAGCATGATGACCATCACCAGGCCGTAGCCGAGCAGCTTGGGCCGCGCCACATGGGTGCTGTTGTGAGCCAGCTTGTGCTCGGTGGTGTAGCTGATCAGCCCCTTCGGATAGCCCATGCGATCCATGGTCTGGTCACAGGCATCGACGCAGGCGCCGCAGTTGATGCACTCGTACTGCAGGCCGTCGCGGATGTCGATGCCGGTCGGGCAGACCTGCACGCAGAGATCGCAGTCGATGCAGTCACCCAGCCCCAGCGCCTTGGGATCGGCCTTGCGGGCACGGGCTCCCCGGGTCTCGCCACGCTTGGTGTCATAGCCGACGATGAAGGTATCCTTGTCGAACATGGCGGACTGGAAGCGGGCATAGGGGCACATGTGGATACACATGATGGCGCGCATCCAGCCGGCGTTGCCGTAAGTACAGGCGGCGAAGAACAGCACCCAGAAGATGACCCAACCGCTCGCCTGCAGGCTGAAGAAATCAGGCACCAGCTGGAAGACATCCTGGAAGTAGGCGACGAAGGTGAGACCTGTGCCCAGCGACAGCAGGATCCAGGCCAGATGCTTGGCGCCCTTGCGGGCCAGCTTCTCGCCACTCCAGGGAGCCGCATCCAGCTTGCGTCGTTTGTTGGCCGCCCCTTCCAGCTTCTCTTCAAACCAGATGAACATGAAGGTCCACACCGTCTGCGGGCAGAGATAGCCACACCAGACCCGGCCGAGGAAGGTGGTCACGAAGAAGAGCGCGAAGGCGGCGATCATGAAGATCCAGGCCAGCAGGGTCAGGTCCTGCGGCCAGATGGTGGCACCGAAGATGTGGAACTGCTGATGGCCGATATCGAACAACACGGCCTGACGACCGTCATAACGCAACCAGGGCAAGGCGACGAAGAGCACCACGAAGAACCAGCCCATGGCCTTGCGCACCCGCTGCCAGTAACCGGGTTGCGCCCTCACGTAGATGCGGTTGCCGGGATTGAACCTGTCATCGCCGGCTTTGAAGGTATTGGGGTTGTACGTCCCCGTTACATCGCCGGTGACATCCTTGATATCAATTTTTTCATGATCGGCCATTGCAAGACACAGCTCCCTTATTTGTTATGGGGCGGATTATATCTTAAACAACCTGCTAATTGTGTGGGTAAAATGTATCTAATGTTCGAGTGATGTCGCAATTTCAAGCAACAAAAAAGGCGTGTCGCCAGTTGACGAAACGCCTTTCTCAGAGATTCCTTTGAACACCATCAAAGGCTCCAGCTGGAGCAATCTTTACTTGATGCCGCGCGCCTTGAGCAGGGCTTCCTTGAAGTCGGGTACATGATCCTTGGCCAGGCCGGGGATCATCGCCTGCTTGTCGGACTCCCGCATCTTGAGGTGGTAGATCAGCATGTCGTCGGTCAGGTCGGACAAGGCACCCTCATAGCCGGCTTCCGCCGCCAGCTTGGCCACGAACTGCACCAGGCTGAGGTCCTGTTCCTTGATCCAGGCAGGCTGCAACAACTCCAGCAGCTCTTCGATACGATGACATTGCATAGACAACCTCTTTAAATCTGTCATGTGAAACTCAGGCAACCTTACCCATCAAGGCTACTTCGATACGATCCCGCCCATTATGCTTGGCCTGATAGAGGGCCGCATCCGCTTTTTGGATCAGCTCGGCGATGGAGCCGCTCTGATCCGGCACCAGGGTCGCCACCCCGAAGCTGCAACTGACCCGGCCGGAAACCAGGGATTTCTGGTGGGGAATGCCCAGTTCCTTGAGCGCCACCCGCACATTTTCGGCGATCTGCAGCGCTCCCTGCATGCTGGTACAGGGCAGCAGCAGGGCAAACTCCTCCCCGCCGTAACGAGCGGCGAGATCATCCTCGCGGCGCTGCACCTCGGCCAGCAGGCCCGCCACCCGCTGCAGGCACTCATCCCCCAGCTGATGACCATAGAGATCGTTGAATTGCTTGAAGTAATCCACATCCACCAGTACCAGTGACAGGGGCGCCCTGGCACGATGACAGCGGCGCCAGGCCCGCTCCAGGCTGTAATCCAGATGGGCGCGATTGGCGATGCCGGTCAGGCCATCCAGCCGGGAGGTGAGCTTGAGGTGCTCTGAGACCGCCTTCAGCTCGGCCACCAGATCGGCGTTGGAGAAACGGTGATAGAGGGAGGCGACCTGATCCCGCCGCAGACGGCGCAGCAGGGTCGGCAAGAAGACAAACAGATAGCCCGCCAGCATGCAGGAGACGATCCGCTCCTGCTCGTTGCCGGCCCCCAGCTCGAACAGCATGGCGAGCCCGAGCGGCAAGACGGCGCCGTAGAGGGAGCGGCGGCTGCCAAACAGCATGATGGCACTGCCGGTGAGGATCAGGCTGGAGAGCATCATCATGGCGGCGCGATAGGTGTCGGGCAGCTTGTCCATGTAGAGCAGCACGCCGAGCGCCCAGATGATGGAGGTGATGGTGACCCCGATAAAGAGCTCGCGCTCCAGCACAGGCAAGGGGATCTGCGCCAGCCTGGGCTGACGCCAGCGCAGGTGCCAGCCGCGACACAGCAGCAGCAGGCTGACCAGTGCCAGCCAGCCGAGCGCCTCGCCGGCGGGCAGGTAATCGTGGAACAACAGGCTCCAGCCGAGCGCCAGCAGACCCAGGCAAGGCAGGCTGAATGAGGCGTGAGTATAGAGCTGGGCCATGATGGCCTGCTTCACCTGACGTGTCACACTCTGAGTCAACTGCGTACTCCCTGTACAAGAGCCGCACAGTCTACCACTACCCCTTCCGGGCCAACAATAAAACGTCCGTTATTAAGCGGTTGGTCAGCCGCGCTCCAGCTCGTCCAGGATGGGGCACTCGGGGCTTTCATCCCCGTGGCAGCAGCAGACCAGCCCCTCGAGGGAGGCCAGCATGGCCTGCAAGCCGGCGATGCGGGCCCGCAGATCGACGATCTTCTCCTGTGCCAGCTTCTTCACCTGAGCACTGGTCCTGTGCTCGTCCCGGTAGAGCGCCAGCAGCTCCTGGCACTCCTCCAGATTGAAGCCTGTCTCCCGCGCCCGCTTGACGAAGCGCAGCTCCCGCAGCGCCCCCTCGGTGTAACTGCGATAGCCGTTATCGCTGCGTACCGGCGCCGAGATGAGGCCGATGCTCTCGTAGTAACGTATGGTCTTGGCGGTCAGCCCCGTGGCCTTGGCAACCTTGCTGATGTTCATTGATGACTCCTTACGAATCCAGGTGAGCGCCGGCATGGGTGCCCGCCTTGGGCTGCCAGCGTTTCAGTAACAGGGAATTGCTCAATACCGTGATGCTGCTCAGGGCCATGGCCGCGCCTGCCAGCTCGGGGCTGAGATAGCCCAGTGCCGCCAGCGGAATGCCGATGATGTTGAACACGAAGGCCCAGAACAGGTTCTGCTGTATGGTGCGCCAGGTGGCCGCCGAGATGTCGATGGCATCGGCCACCAGCCGCGGATCCGATCGCATGAGGGTGATGGAGGCCGTCTCCATCGCCACGTCCGAGCCTGAGCCCATGGCGATGCCCACATCCGCCGCCGCCAGCGCAGGGGCATCGTTCACCCCGTCCCCCACCATGGCCACCAGCCCGCTGGTTTGTGCGCGCAGCGCCTCCACCTTGTCTACCTTGCCGGCCGGCAGCACGGAGTCGAACGCCCCGTCCAGCCCCAGCTTGGCGGCGATATGGGCCACGGGTGCCGGCGCATCGCCGCTCACCAACCAGCTGGCGATGCCGCGCTGGCGCAGGGTGGCGATGGCTTCCGGGCTCTCCGGCCTCAGGGTATCGGCCAGGGCGGCGATGCCGACGGCTACACCGTCGATGGCGACCCAGACCCGGGTCGCACCGTCGGCAGGCTGTTCATCCTGCTGCGGCTGCTCAATCCCGAGCTGAGCCAGCAGGGCGGCGTTGCCGATGGCCACCTCATGGCCCGCCACCAGGCCTTTGATCCCGGCACCGACCCGCACCTCAACCTCCTCCGGCTGGGGCAGCGCCACGTCTGTGCCGACCGCCTCACGCATGGCCAGTGCCAGCGGATGCTCGCTCGCCTGCTGCAGGGCGGCTGCCAGCCGCAACTGCTCGTCATTGCCGCTCCAGCTCGCCAGCACGGGCCGCCCCTGAGTGAGCGTGCCTGTCTTGTCGAAGATGAGCGCCTTGATGGCGTGGGCCTTCTGCAGGGTATCCACATCCTTGATCAGGATGCCGTGGCGAGCCGCCACTCCGGTACCGGTGACGATGGCCGCCGGCGTCGCCAGCCCCAGCGCGCAGGGACAGGCGATCACCAGCACGGCCACGGCGGCCAGCAGCGCCTGACCGAAGTCGTTGCCGATGGCGTACCACACCAGCAGGGTGAACAGGGCTATGGCCATCACCACAGGCACGAACACGGCGGACACCTTGTCCACCAGCTGTTGCAGCGGCGCCTTGCCCATCTGGGCGCTCTCCACCAGGGCGATGATCTTGCTGAGGCTGGAATCCTCCCCCACAGTAGTGGCTTCGATCTCCAGCACGCCGGAGCGGTTGATGGCGCCGCCCAGCACGCTCTCCCCGATACCCCGCGGCACCGGCAGACTCTCGCCGGTGAGAATGGATTCATCCAGCTCACTCTCTCCGCTCACTATCTTGCCATCCACCGGCACCCGCTCGCCCACCAGCACCCGCAGCCGATCGCCGCGCAGCACCTCGTCGATGGCCAGGCTCTGCCAGCTCTCGCCACGCCAGACGGTGGCGGTTTCCGGCCGTAGCGCCATCAGTTCGCGAATGGCGGACTGGGTGCTGCGGCGGGCGCGGGCCTCCAGCAGTTTGCCCAACGAAATGAGCGTGATGATGATGGCGCTCGCCTCGAAATAGAGCTTGCCGCTGGCGGCCATCCCCAGCGTCAGCAGCAGGTAGAGGCTGTAGAAGTAGGCGGCACTGGTGCCGGTCGCCACCAGCACATCCATATTGGCCGCGCGGTTCTTGAGGGCGAGCCAGGCGCCGCGATAGAAACGGGCCCCAATCCAGAACTGCACCGGGGTGGCCAGCACCAGCTCCAGCCAGGCGGGCATATGCCAGGGCAGCAGCCCCGCCATGGCGATCATGCCTACCAGCAGCGGCAGGGTCAGCAGGGCCGAAATAACAACCTGGATCAGCGCCTTGTGCGCGGTGGCGGCCTCCTGCTCTTCACGCGCCTGCAACTGTTGGCGGCGCGCACTGGCCGAGCCCTGTGCCAGCTGGGCACCAAAGCCAAGCGCCTCTATCTGCTCGCGCAACGAGGCCGGGGTCTGCATGCCGGGCACCAGCTCGATGCGGGCCTGTTCGATGGAGAAATTGACCTCGGCCGAGAGCACGCCCGGCAGCGCCGCCAGCATCTTGTTGAGACGTGCGGAGCAACCGGCACAGGTCATGCCGCTGATCTGGAAGGAGAGGGTCTCGTGGCCGTAGCCGTAACCCTGCCCTGTGATGCTGTCGAGTACCTCGGGCAAGCGGGCCGGGTCACCTAGCTCGATGGCCGCCTGCTCCAGCGCGAAGTTGACGGTGGCCGTCACGCCATCGAGCTGGTTGAGGGCTGTGCTGATGCGGCTGGCGCAGTTTGCGCAGCTCATGCCGCTGAGCGGCAGTTGCAGATGAATGGGGGGTTGAAGTTGGGTGCTCATGCTGTTCCTCCTCGGAACCAATCGGCCAAACTGGCTGCCGACCGCTAAACCCTAACCTTTACTGTAAGGGCAAGCTCAAGCCACGACACGCACTTTTTTAAACATGAAAAAAACGGCGCCCGCCCCCTGCCGGATCCCCCGGACAGGCGACGGGCGCCACCGTATTGACGTCACGCCTTATAAGAGCAGCCGGTGATCAGATACCGTACTGGGCGCGATAAGCCTGCATGGCAACCAGCTGCTCGGCCAGTTCCGGCCGCTCCGCCTGCTGCTCTTCCAGATAAGCGATGAGATCCGCCATCTGGATGATAGCGATGATGTGGGCGCCGTAGTCGCGCTCCACCTCCTGGATAGCGGAGAGCTCCCCCTTGCCCTTCTCTTGGCGATCCAGCGCGATCAGTACCCCGGCCAGCGAGGCGCCGTTGGCCTGGATCAGATCCATGGATTCGCGGATGGCGGTGCCGGCGGTGATGACGTCATCCACCAGCATGATGCGCCCCTTGAGCGGGCTGCCCACCAGATTGCCGCCTTCACCGTGATCCTTGGCCTCCTTGCGGTTGAAGCACCAGGGCACATCCACGTCGTGTTGCTCCACCAGCTGCACTGCGGTGGCGGAGGCGATGGGGATCCCCTTGTAGGCCGGGCCAAACAGCACATCGAACTCGATGCCGGCATCCATCAGGGCGGCGGCATAGAAGCGGCCGAGGCGGGCCAGATCGCGACCGCTGTTGAACAGACCGGCGTTGAAGAAGTAGGGGCTTTTACGACCGGATTTCAGGGTAAATTCACCGAATTTGAGGACCTGTTTCTCCAGGGCGAACTCGATAAATTGACGCTGGTAGGCTTTCATTCTGGCTCCTTGCTTGGCTTGTCGTTTACTTGTGTGGGGGTATAAAAAAACGCGGTCAATGCCGCGTTTTTAAAATTATGAAAGCGACTGCTTCTGCAGCCCAATGATCTCTTCAATGCCGCCCTTGGCGAGCCCCAGCATCGCCAGCAGCTCCTCATGGGTGAAGGGTTCCGCCTCCGCGGTGCCCTGCACCTCTATGATGCGACCATCTTCGGTCATCACCACGTTCATGTCGGTCTCGGCGGCGGAGTCTTCGATGTACTCCAGATCACAGATGGCTTCGCCCTGATACATGCCGACGGAGACGGCGGCGATCATCTGCTTGAGCGGGCTCTGCTTGAGCATGCCCTTGCCTACCATCCAGTTCAGCGCGTCCACCAGGGCCACACAGGCACCGGTAATGGCGGCGGTGCGGGTGCCACCATCGGCTTGCAGCACGTCGCAGTCCACCGTGATGGAGTGCTCGCCCAGCGCGGTCAGATCGACGGCAGCACGCAGGGAGCGGGCGATCAGACGGGAGATCTCCAGGGTGCGGCCACTCTGCTTGCCGGCGGCGGCTTCACGGTTCATGCGCGAATGGGTGGAGCGCGGCAGCATGCCGTATTCGGCGGTGACCCAACCCTGACCCTTCCCTTTCAGGAAGCGCGGAACGCTGGTGTCGACGCTGGCGGTGCAGAGCACGCGAGTGTTACCGAACTCCACCAGCACTGAGCCTTCTGCATGTTTGGTGAAATTGCGGGTAATGGTAACCGGGCGAAGTTGCGCGGCACTGCGATCGCTTGGACGTGACATGGAACGGACCTCTGGGCTGGCTCAAATTGGCGAAGGAGTATAAGTGATCCAGCCCCAAATATCAGCCGCTAAGAAGCCGTTCATCATCGGTCGTGAGCAGTCATCGCAAGGGCGAGGGAGCGCACAGAAACCGGCGTCCATCACCCTCGTTTATGAGCCGGGGCAGTACCGGGCCCGGCTCAATACTGTCCCACAAAAGCTGGAACGGGTTCTAAAGCCACGGCTATGGCTGACGGGACAAGTCTGGCTGAGTATACTGGCCGCACACTTCATCAAGCCCGGAACAATCAATGATTCACAGCATGACCGCCTACGCCCGCAAGGAATTCAAGGGCGACTGGGGCACAGCCGTTTGGGAAATTCGTTCGGTCAACCAGCGCTATCTGGAAACCTATATCCGTCTGCCGGAGCAACTGCGCAGCCTGGAGCCGGTGCTGCGTGAGCGTTTCCGTGCCAAGCTGCAACGCGGCAAGGTGGAGTGCAACCTGCGTTTCGAGGCGGCCCAGGCTGCCGCCAGCCAGCTGCACATCAATGAGGAGTTGGCCAAGCTCATCATCGACAGCGCCAACTGGGTGATGAAAGAAGCCGGCCAGGGCCAGCTCAACCCGGTCGATGTGCTGCGCTGGCCCGGCGTCATGGCTGCCGCCGAGCAGGACATGGACGCGGTTGCCACCGAGCTGCTCGGCGGGTTCGACCAGACCATGGAAGACTTCATCGCCTCCCGCGCCAGCGAAGGAGCCAACCTCAAGAACTTGATCCAGCAGCGTCTGGACGGCATCCAGGTAGAAGTGAAGAAGGTGCGCATACACCTGCCGCAGATCATCGAGTGGCAGCGCCAGAAGCTCACCGACCGCCTGACCGAGGCCAAGGTCGAGCTGGATCCGGCCCGCATCGAGCAGGAAATCGTGCTGCTGGCCCAGAAGATCGACGTGGCCGAGGAGCTGGATCGGCTGGAGATGCACATCAGCGAGACCATCAAGATCATGAAGAAGGGCGGCGCCTGTGGCCGTCGCCTCGACTTCATGATGCAGGAGTTCAACCGCGAGTCGAACACGCTCGGTTCGAAATCCATCAACGCCGAGGTGACCCAGTCCGCGGTCGAGCTGAAGGTGCTGATCGAGCAGATGCGCGAGCAGATCCAGAACATCGAGTAATGGATGCAAGAAGCCCGTCAACGACGGGCTTCTACTCCAGGCCTGCACCACACTACCCTTGGCTTGAGCCAGATCGGATTTTCATTCCTGACCGACAGCATCTGACTCGCTTGTGCGGTATGCTGTCACGCTGATGCTCAACAACGACCTCTATTGAGGCCTGCCTTATGAAATACCTTGTAGTACAAACCAAACAGATAGGGGATGTGCTGATCTCCACCGCGCTGTGCAACAACCTCAAGCAGAACGATCCAACCGGGGAAGTTCACTATCTGGTCATGGATTATTGCGCGGGTATGGCGCAGGGCAATCCCAATATCGATCGACTCCTCATCATAGAGAAAGCCAGGCGCAACGACTGGCGCTACATGAAAGACCTGCTGCTGGCTATCCGCCGCGAACACTATGACGTGGTGGTCAACAGCCAGGGCCAGATGATAGGCCTGCTGACCTGCCTCTTCTCCGGCGCCAGGTTGCGGATAGGATTTGACTCCTTCCCCTGGCGCCTCGGCCACAACCGCATAGTGCGCTTTCGCAAAGACACCGAATTCCAGGGCAACAGTACCCTGATCGACGACCGCTTCTCGCTGCTCAAGCCGCTCAAACTGGCCAAAGAAGATCGCAATTATCATCTCTGGCTGAGCGAAGAGGAGAAGCAGCAGGGACGGGAAACCTTGCAGGCGGCCGGCGTCGATCTCGCTCGGCCCTTGATCGCCATGGGCGTCAACTCGCTGGGGCACTACAAGCGCTGGCCCATCGACTGCTTCGCCCAGGTTGCCCAATGGCTCATCGAACAACACAACGCCCAGATCCTGATCTACTGCGGGCCGGGGGAAGAGGAGTACAACCGCGGTCTCAAGCCGCTGCTGCCTGCCGCCTTGCAGGCCAGCGTGTTTGATCAGATCAAGACCCGCTCGGTACGGGAACTGGTGGGGCTGTTCGCCCATTGCCAACTGTTTGTCGGCAACGATACCGGCCCCCGCCACATGGCCCAGGCCATAGACCTGCCCCTGCTGACCATAGTGGCCCCCGGCGGCGACAAGATCATCGCCAATCCGGTCAACCACCCCCGCTATCAGGCCATCGATATCTTCGATGCCAAGGGACCGGCCTTCCAGCTGCCGCAAAATGCGGAAAAGGACTTCATCGATGAGACCCTGTTGCGTGCCATCACACCCGAGCTGGTGATTGCCCGACTGACAACGCTGCCTGATTGGTAAGCAGCCACTGCCTGAATAGCCGGTCGAACTCGGTCAGGTTGAGAGAGTTGATGTCCTGTTCGCGGAGATTCTCCGAGAACAGGACGGTCGCTGACGGGGAGTTGGGATGCCACTCCAGGAAATTCTCGTTGCCACCCCCTATATCCGGGTTGTAGAGACCCAGAATGGGTTGCTCCAGCCCGGCCGCGATATGTATGGTCGCCGTGTCCACCGAGATGAGGCCCTGACTCTGACGCAACTGGGCAAACAGGCCCGCCAGCGAGGGCGCATCGGGTGACAATACCATGCGCTCCGGTCGGGAGAGTCCGGCCCGGATCCCCGCGACTTCCGCCTCCATGCCCGGTGGATATAGCAGGCAGATGGCAAATGGGCAGGCGTCCAGCATCCTCTCCAGCATCTGCCGGATCAGCTCAGGCTTCAGGCGGCGGGAGCTGCCGCTGCCATAAGGGTTGAAACAGAGCACGACATCATCTGGCCACCAGCTCGCAACCGACGCTTCCTGACCCAAAGCGGGGATGATGTAGCGCCGATCCGGGTCTGCCACCCCGAGTCGATTCAACAGCAGGGCAAACTTGTCGGAGAAGTGCATGCCGCTGGAAGCGGCTCCCAGTTTGAGATTGATGGCCTGCAGGGCATCGTCCATGCCGGCGACCCAATCTGCCCTGACCTGGCTGATGAAAAAGATATCCTTCATCTTCAACATCTTGCCAAAGTGAACCAGGCAACCGACCTCCCCCAGTGACTGTGCCAGCCGCCTGAGTTGACAATAACCGGGGCGCTTAGGCACCTCGATGACCCTATCCATGCCGAAATGATCGCGAAACAGGGGAGCCATGGCTGCCGTTGTAACTATCCATACCTCGCGTGCCGGGTTGACCCGCTTTAGTTCGCGGGCTACCCAGGACGAGACGATCGCATCGCCCAGTTTGGCATCCCAGCGCAGCAGGACGACTTTTCCCTCGCTCTCCCTGGTGGGGTCCGGCCGTTTGCGATCAAACAGGAGCCGTCCCATCTTGCGGCGAAGAATGTCACGCTTGAGTTGCAGGTCGTTGATTAATGACATGAATCCACCAGGATGGCCGTTAAATTGGGAAGGTATGATAACAGTCTGACGCGACTAGAGCGCCATCAAGGCATCGACCTGACGGCTGATCTCGACAGGCGAAAGTGCTGAAAGGTTGTCCGTGGTCGATCTCAGGATGATATTGCGGCCAGAGAGTGGAATAAAGGCATCGCGCCAGGACTCGTTGTTCATCAACACCAGGGTGGGCACCCCGAACGAAGACGAGATATGGATGATGGAGGTGTCGGTCGAGATGACACCCTGCGCATCCTTGATAATCTTTGCCGCATCGAGAATGGTGTCGGGAAACAGGGCTGTCATGTCCTGCCGTTGGCATGCCAAAGGGCGCCTGGAGAAGACCAGATAGGAAACCCCAGCATACACAGGCAATTGAGCCAGAATGCCGTTGATTTGCTCATCCGCCATCGAATTGCCCACCTGACTGCCGGTCAGATTGACCAGCAGATAACGCCCATAGCCACTGGTATCCAGCTGTTCATTGCAGGGCGATGGTATGGTGACCGGCACGTCCGTTTGATCCCCCGCCACGCTGAGCATGCGATAAACGAAGTGATCCCGGATAGGGCGTGACGGCACTATGGTGGCCTTTTCGTTGAACAACGGCAGCAACTTCTGCTGCTGTTCGCTCTTGAAGCGCAGGGGCAATGACTGCAATCGACCATTGGCCAGCAACAGCAGCTTGGCCATGGCGATATCGTCGGGCTCATCGAACAGGTTGATGACCACGTCATAGTGGCGTTGCCTGAGCTCGCGCAGTTTGCACCACATGCCCGCTGGCCACAGGGTGTCGTTCAGGGTGATCACATGGCATTGATCAATACCGGGCACAGATGCCGCCAGCAGCGCGTTGCGCTGGCTGCACACGAGGTCAAATCGGGCGGCTGGATACAGGCGCCTGAGCTGCGCAATGGCGGGCAATGACAGAATGAAGTCGCCGATGGCGTCATAACCGACCAGCAGCACGCTTGCCACTTCTGTTCCGACGGGGCTCGGGATGGCAGCAGGCTGGCTGCCAATGACCCACTTGGCGATGGAATGGGTAAGCAACTTTTTGAAATTCATAGATTATCCAGCATGTATGGCCCCACTTCGCCGACCAGGACAGCAGGGGTGTTTACTGACCCCAATCCCGGCCAGGACAACCCGCCTATTCCAGATAGTGGCCGTAAGCCCGATCATCAATCGTGGTGGTAAAGAGATCCACATCCAGGCAACAGGGCTCAACACCGGAGGCAGCCAGGCCATTAAGCTGCAGGCGACCAGTCAGATAATCGGCAGGCATGCGCAGCGGATAAGCACACTGCAATAATTTCTTCGCCCCTGCCAGGGTCAGAACATACCCTGCGGTCGACAGGATCCCTCTCCTGGAGGTGCGACTCGGTGTCAGATATCTGGCAAGCCGATAACCGCCCGGCAAGGAGGAAAGAATTGGCCAGCGCTTGGCTTTGCCATGATGCAGGAAGACGATCTCCGAATGGCAGGAGTGCACTATCGTCTCGATGATCGCCTTGCTGTGCATGTGCAGGTAAATGTCATCTTCCAACACCACGCAGCGATCAATTCCCTCGGCGACTATGCGCTCATAAACACGGATATGGCTCATGGCACAGCCAATCTCACCAAAACTCAGCTCATGGCCACACACTTCTTTGGCCAGCTCCAAGTCAACCTTGGCAAGTTCCGCGCTGCTCAATGCTTTCCCATCGGTCGCATCTACGAACTCGAAATTGATGCCAAGATGCGCCATCTGCTGTACAACCATCGCCCGCCGCTCAACGCTGCGAGCCAAACTGATGACAAAAACCGGAATCATGACGTACAGGTATCCTTTTCAAACTCATGGGCAAACCAGATGAAAACCAGGCTGAGCGTATACAAATAGAGCACCCCTTGATGTTCAAACGGAACATCGCTTAGCGAATTAATCGCAAACGCCAGAGGCACCAGTACCCCTGCAGAAATCCTGTTTATATTTTTCGCGGCAAAATAGAGCGGCAGGCCAAGAAATATCACCAGTGCAACAAATCCGATGCTGCCTCGAACTACCAGGTTCTGCATATATTGATTATGCGAGTGGACCAACGCCGGATGAAATATCAGGGGAGATATCTGATGATTATTGACCTGGGTTTGTTTCAATGCGTCGAAGCCATCCGTGCCCACGCCTGCCACAGGCGAATCCAAAAAACCCAGCCAGGCACTCTGCCAGGCAATGACACGCAGACCCCACGATGAATCGTACGAGCCCTTTTCTGCCGAATTGATATCCGAGACCGCCTCCGCGACCCGAACCTGAACCAGCTGATTGGTATGATAAATGGCACCCGTCGTGGCCGTACACAATATGGCTACCGCAACGTATTTCCACGGCTTGAAATAGGCCTTGTAACAGATGACGTAGGCGAGGATCACTCCGAATGCGAGCCAGACCCCCCGGCTCTGGGAGAGATAAAGCGCAAACAGGGCCGCAATCAGACCAACCAGAGCCCCCCTCCTAAACCATCCAGATAGCCGTCTCTGCTGAAAGACAAACCAGTTGAGAATTGCCAGCGTCAGCGCCGCCTGCGAGAAGAGAATCGCGTTGGTAAAGCCTTCCACCCTGGCAATGCCGTGCTGGTATTGCCAGATGCTGAGGATGCCTAATCCCATCCCGCCCAGCACGATGGCCAGATAACCCAGCATCAACAGGATCGGCTTGCGCGGCATCATCAGCGCAAAGACGACGACATAAAACAGCCCGCGCATGACCCCGTATTGATCACCGTGGATCAACCGGTTTGCGAAGATCATGGTGGCATAGACCAGCAGTCCCCAGAGAATGCGACGGTCTTTGAGCCCGACATCCCGTTGTTTGCCGACAAAGTAATTCAACAAACCGAATATGCCGGTCACGGCCAGCAGATTGGATTGAATGCTCTGGCCGGCAGGAGCCAGAAACAAGCCGCAAAAGGAAAACAGGATGGTCAGCGCAAACAGGGCTGCGGTTGTTCTATCGAGCAATGCAAGGCTTCTGCTGAGCATCAATCAAGATTTCCTGAAGACATAGTTACCCCGGATTTTGCGCCATAGGCCAAAAACATCGGTACGAGGGAAAATGGCGATACGGCGGATCCGGAAAGGGTCCTGGTGCATGGCTCTGGGACCACTGTTGGTCGCCACGGCAAAACGGTAGCCTGCGGCCTGCGCCTGCTCCTTGGCGCTCTCATCCATATCCCCATAAGGGTAGGCGAACGACAGCAGAGAGTGACCAAGCAAGGCCTCAAGTTGCCGTTTATTTTCTCTTATTTCATGAGCTTGCTGCTCGGGTGCAAGTTTGCTCAGCCTGGGATGGGTCAGAGTATGACCGCCGATCTCCACATGGCCGGAGGCCGTCAGCGCCTTGAGCTGCTCGCCATTCATCAGGTCAACCCGGGTGTCCGGGTTGCTCGCCTGCTCCACGTCCCAGCGGTTATAACCTTCTCCCGTGACCACGTATACCACTGCTTTGTAACCATATTTTTCCAGCAGTGGCAGCATGCGGGTCAGGTTGTCCTGATAGCCGTCATCGGCGGTGATCATCAGGTACTTCTTGCCGTATTCAAGGCGATGAATAAAGCCCTTGTCCGCCAGATCGCGGAAGGTCAGAGTTTCATAACCCAGCCATTTCATTAAACGAAGATGCTTCTCGAACATGGCAATCGGCATCCAGGTGCCGTGCACCCCCTTCTCGCTGTCATGCTCGATGAAGCGGTGGTACATGATGACAGGCATCTCGCGGCGCAACGTCTCGACCACCGCATCCTGATAGATGGATTCCAGCCCGGAGACCACCCCTTGCAAGCCATACTCGGCCTGAATGCGCAGGCGAATGGCCTCAGGCACACTCTTGCTGGCCAATGCGGGTGCTATCTGTGCCTTCAAGGCAGTGAAATCGATCGCCAGATCCTGGGGGCCTATGTCGCCGAAGTTGCTGGCCAGCGCCTCGGCCAAGTTGGATTCATCCACCAGTCCGATGGCCTTGGCCTCGCCGATGGCAAACGCGGGACGCCCGCACAGCAACGCCTCCATCGCCACCCGGCCTGCACCGATCACCAGATCGCATTGCGCCATCAGCGCAGGCACATCATCCACATAACCGACGAAATCGACCTGCTTCTGGAAGCGGTGGAAACGCTCGGGCAGCTGGCTGCCGCTCACCACCCGAACCTGACAGGCATCCAGATCCAGCACCTCGTCCAGCAGGCGATAGCAGAGCTCACCCTTGGGCCCGCTCAACCGGCCAATGATGGCGATCACCGGCCTGGCGTTGTGCGGGGCCGGCACTGGCTGAAACTTGTCAGTCTCGATGCCGTTGCGCAGCACCTGCACTATGGCCGGATCCACCCCCAGATTGTCGATGATCTGGTGGGCAATATCCTCGCACACCGCCACGGCCCTGAACCCGAGGGCATGGAAAGCCTTGCGGGAGGCGTGCACCGGCTGACGGCCATGAACCGTGGTGATCATCGGCGTACCGGTCAGCTTGCAGGCCACATAGCTGCTCCAGCCGGAGGCTCGGGAGTGTGCATGCACTAACTGGATGTGATGCTTCTTGATGAGGTAGATGAGATAAAACACATGCCAGAAGCGGCGCAGTATGCTGCGCTTGTTGAAACGCAGCTTGAACACCGCACCCAGAGTGGGCTTGGTCAGCGTGTCTGAAACGTAAAAAACGTTGTGACCACGCCGGGTCAATTCGTTACCGACCGTGGTGGCATAGACCTCAGCTCCCGTCACTTCGAGCTGGGAGAGTGCCATCAATATGTTCATCGCGCGGTTACCCGGTAGAGAAGAGAGGAACGGCAAGCCGTAACAGACGCCAGAAACCGGAAGCTGGCGAGTGCCTGCTTCCGGTTTTGTGCGCAACACTGCCGCCTTGTGCTCACCCGTTAGCGGTTGAGCCAGGCCATGTAGTCGGCCACGCCCTCGGCCACTGTCTTGAACTCGGCGTCATAACCGACACCGCGCAGCCTGGTCATGTCTGCCTGGGTGAAGCTCTGATAGCGACCCTTGAGGTGATCCGGGAAGGGAATGTACTCGATTGCCCCTTTCTGATGATGCTGGATAACGGCTTCGGCCACGTTCTGGAACGGCTCGGCACGACCGGTACCGCAGTTGAAGATGCCGGAGTGCTGCGGGTTCTGCCAGAACCAGAGGTTCACCTTGCAGACGTCATCCACATAGATGAAGTCACGCATCTGGCCACCGTTCGGGAAACCGTCACAGCCTTCGAACAGCTTGGGATTCTCACCCTTCTTCACCTGGGTATTGAGGTGGAAGGCGACGGAAGCCATGGAGCCCTTGTGCTGCTCGCGTGGACCGTAGACGTTGAAGTACTTCAGACCCACGACCTGGGAGTTTATCTCCGGCATCCAGCGGCGCACGTACTGGTCGAACAGCTGCTTGGAGTAACCATAGACATTGAGTGGCTGCTCGAACTTGGGATCTTCAATGAAGTTGTCGTTGCGGCCACCGTAGGTCGCAGCGGAAGAGGCGTAGATGAACGGAATTTCCCGCTCGATGCAGTAGTGGAACAGATCCTTGGAGTACTCGTAGTTGACCTCCATAATGAACTTGCCGTTCCACTCGGTGGTCGCGGAGCAGGCACCTTCGTGGAAGATCACCTCGATGCCGTCGTCCCACTCTTCAAACTCGTCACCGGAGACGATCCGCGCCTGGAACTCGTCCTTATCCATGTAATCGGCAATGGTCAGATCGACCAGGTTGACGAACTTGGTGCCGTCGGTCAGGTCATCGATGACCACGATATCGGTACGTCCTTGAGCGTTCAGCTGCTTGACCAGATTGCTGCCGATAAAGCCAGCACCGCCAGTTACTACGATCATGGAGTTTGCCTCGCGTACGTTGATGGTCACGTGTGACTGCTTGTTAAAGCTGTGTATAGTGAGCCAATTTGAAATTGCCGAAAAGTTTATCACGGGCCGCAAGGGGATTCGACCTTGATGCAACGGGCCCGCCAGAGGGAACAGTGATGAAAACCAGAGACAGGATCATTCACAGCGCCACAGAGCTGTTCAACGATCAGGGTGAGCGCAACATCACCACCAACCACATTGCCGCCCATCTTGGCATCAGCCCTGGCAACCTTTATTACCACTTCAGGAATAAAGAAGACATCATCCACTCGATTTTTGATCAATACGCCCGTCACCTGAGCGAGAGCTTCACCCCGGCGCGCAGCAACGAGATCAAGCTGGAAAACCTGATGGGCTACCTGGATGCCATCTTCTATCTGATGTGGCAGTTCCGTTTCTTCTACGCAAATCTACCGGACATCCTGAGTCGCGATGAGCCACTGCAGCAGAAATACCTCAAGGCCCAGGAGCAGTTGCGCTCCTCCGTGGTTGCCCTGCTCAGGAGCCTGCGTGAGGGGGGCATCATTGACGTCAACGACGAAGACCTGCCCGACCTTGGCCAGACCATCAAAATGGTGGTGACCTGCTGGATCCCGTTCCAGATTGCCCAGGCGCCCAATACCCGCATCACCAAGCCGCTGCTCTATCAGGGGGTATTGCGGGTGCTGTTCCTGCTGCGCCCCTATGTACAGCCCCAGGTGGCCGGGCAGATCCGCCAGCTGGAGCAGCATTACCGCCAACTGGCCCAACCAGCAGGGTGAGATCTGTTTCACAATTGTTGAATATCAGCACAATCATTTGAATTCACCGCAACAGATTGCAGTAAAATACTGCCCATTGTTGATAATCAGCTGAAATAGCCAATGAGGATCGAGGATGTCTAACGGATTCTATCGTCACCTGACCGAGCAACTTAGCCAGGTGCAGGCGGAAGGATTGTACAAGCAGGAGCGCATCATCACCTCGGCCCAGCAGGCCCAGATTGCGGTGGGTGGCGAGCAGGTACTGAACTTCTGTGCCAACAACTATCTGGGGCTGGCCAACCACCCGGACCTTATCGAAGCGGCCCATCAGGGGCTGGATAGCCACGGCTTCGGCATGGCCTCGGTGCGCTTCATCTGCGGCACCCAGGACAATCACAAGGTGCTGGAACAGAAGCTGTCCACCTTCCTCGGCACCGAGGACACCATCCTCTACTCCTCCTGCTTCGATGCCAACGGCGGCCTGTTCGAGACCCTGTTCGGCGCCGAAGACGCCATCATCTCCGATGCCCTCAACCACGCCTCCATCATAGACGGCGTGCGGCTGTGCAAGGCCAAACGCTATCGCTACGCCAACAACGACATGGCCGAGCTGGAAGCCCAGCTCAAGCAGGCTGACGCCGACGGCGCCCGCTTCAAGCTGATCGCCACCGACGGGGTCTTCTCCATGGACGGGGTCATCGCCGACCTCACATCCATCTGCGATCTGGCCGACAAATACGATGCCCTGGTGATGGTAGACGACTCCCACGCCGTCGGCTTCATCGGCGAGAACGGCCGCGGCACCCACGAATACTGCGGCGTGCTGGACAGGGTCGACATCATCACTGGCACCCTGGGCAAGGCGCTCGGCGGCGCCTCCGGCGGCTACACCTCCGGCAAGAAAGAGGCGATCGACTGGCTGCGTCAGCGCTCCCGCCCCTATCTCTTCTCCAACTCCCTGGCCCCCTCCATCGTCTCGGCCACCATCAAGGTGATCGACATGCTGGCCGACGGCCACGCGCTGCGCGCTCGCCTCAAAGAGAACAGCCAGTATTTCCGCGAGCGGATGAACGCCGCCGGCTTCACCCTGGCGGGTGCCGATCACGCCATCATCCCTGTGATGCTGGGGGATGCCAAGCTGGCCTCCGAGATGGCGAGCCGCATGCTGGCTGCCGGCATCTATGTGGTGGGCTTCTCCTTCCCGGTCGTGCCCAAGGGCCAGGCGCGCATTCGCACCCAGATGTCTGCCGCCCACACCCGCGAGCAGCTGGACAAAGCCATCGATGCCTTCATCCGCATCGGCCGTGAACTCGGCGTTATCTGATTTGAATCAAGGGGCCGAACGCCCCTTTTTTCTGCATTCATTGTGAAGGAACAACCATGAAAGCACTCTCCAAACTGCACAAAGAAGTCGGCATCTGGATGACGGACGTACCGGCCCCCGAGCTCGGCCACAACGACCTGCTGATCAAGATCCGCAAGACCGCCATCTGTGGCACCGACATCCACATCTACAACTGGGACGACTGGTCCCAGAAAACCATTCCGGTGCCCATGGTGGTCGGCCATGAATACGTCGGGGAAGTGGTCGCCATCGGCCAGGAAGTACGCGGCTTCGCCGTGGGGGATCGCGTCTCTGGTGAAGGGCATATCACCTGCGGTCATTGCCGCAACTGCCGCGCCGGCCGCACCCATCTGTGCCGCAACACCATAGGCGTCGGGGTCAACCGCCCGGGCGCCTTCGCCGAGTATCTGGTGATCCCGGCCTTCAACGCCTTCAAGCTGCCGGACAACATACCCGATGAGCTGGCCGCCATCTTCGATCCGTTCGGCAACGCGGTGCACACAGCCCTCTCCTTCGACCTGGTGGGTGAAGACGTGCTGATCACGGGCGCAGGCCCCATCGGCATCATGGCTGCCGCCGTCTGCCGCCACGTGGGCGCCCGCCATGTGGTGATCACCGACGTCAACGAATACCGGCTGGAGCTGGCCCGCAAGATGGGCGCCACCCGCGCCGTCAACGTGGCCAAGGAGAAACTCTCCGACGTGATGAGCGAGCTGGGCATGACCGAAGGGTTCGATGTGGGGCTGGAGATGTCCGGTGTGCCCAGCGCCTTCCAGGACATGATCGACAAGATGAACCACGGCGGCAAGATCGCCATGCTCGGCATCCCGCCCGCCACCATGGCCATCGACTGGGGTAAGGTGATCTTCAAGGGTCTGTTTATCAAAGGGATCTACGGTCGCGAGATGTTCGAGACCTGGTACAAGATGGCCAGCCTGATCCAGTCAGGACTGGACCTCTCCCCCATCATCACCCACCGTTTTGATATAGATGACTTCCAGCAGGGCTTCGATGCCATGCGCTCCGGCCAGTCCGGCAAGGTGATCCTCAGCTGGGATAAATAAGCCTCCCGGCGGCTCAATCCCATGAAACCCGGTGAAGACCGGGTTTCTTTTTCTGCGCCTCTCCTCGCCAGTTTGTGATCTGACGAAGAAACTTTGCACGCAGAGTGCTTAACACTTCACACACAAGCGTTTAAATGGCTGTAACTATTCGGTTATAATCCAGTCGTTTTCTAGGGATAATAAAAGCCTGCTGGGAGTACATGAGCGTGTTGAAAAAACTGAGCTATTTGCTGGTTGTCGGGATGACGGCTGCCAGTCTGTCCGGCGTGGTGCTTGCTGCCGATGATATGTCACCGGAAGCGATTGCCGAACGGATCAAGCCTGTCGGTCAAGTCTATACCGCCAAGGATCTGGAAGGAATTGCGACCGCAGGCGCAGCTCCTGCAACGGCGGCCCCCTCAGGCCCACGCGATGGCGAGGCCGTGTTCAAGGGCGCTTGCTTCGCCTGCCATGACATGGGGATTGCCGGTGCACCGAAACGCGGTGACAAGGCAGCGTGGGAGCCACGTATTGCCCAAGGCATTGATACATTGAAGAAACATGCCATCGAAGGCTTCGCTGGCAAGACCGGCGTCATGCCGCCACGGGGGACTTGCGCCACCTGTAGCGATGAAGAGATCGAAAACGCCATTCACTATATGATCGACAAGCTCTAAGTGATTGAAAGGGCCGCAATTGCGGCCCTTTCAATCTGTTCACTTCCGGCTACTCTTTGTAGGGTAGGCAAACCGGGAGTTTCTATGTCAGCGCAACCCATAGCACCACAGTATTCGACTCCCTTGCTGGCGTTGGTGTCCGCTATTATGGATTTCCCTGCCCCCTCCTCTGCCACGCCCAAAGATTACGACACCCTGATCCAGCAATTGGACCAGCTCTGCCCGCTGCAGCATTTCGGCATGCTGGGCTTGTCAGAGGCTGGGCTGCACTGGGTATGCGAACATCAGATTTCCGACAGTTTCAAACTGCAGCTGGGGCTGGAGGAATCACGACTCACCGAGCAGTTGACCCAGCTTGATGAAGCCCAGGGCTGGTGCGTATTTCCCATCGAGCATGGCCAGGTGCAGTGGTTGCTGGCCTGCAGCCAGCCCAAGGAGTTGCCCACCCTGCGCCTGCTGCTGGAGTGCCTCGCCAAGCGATTGAATGAAACCCAGGCCGGCTCGCAACTCTCGGAACTGGCTTCTCCGCTCATCCGCAAGGATCCGGACTGGCAGAAAAAAATCGAGAGCATCAATCGCATCATTCGCCTGGCCAATACCCTGCCCAGCCAGGCCCTGTTCTCCCAGCTGGAAGCCGTGCTGCGCCAGATGCTGAGCATCCAGGACATGCTGCTGGTGCGCATCGACAGCCACCAGTTGGAAAAGATCTATCCCGAACTGCCGCTACATGGCGATGAGTTCATCGCAGGCATGTGTCACAGCACCAACAACATGGAGCAGCACAGGGAGCAGCTGTTCTGGTACAGCCAGCCTCTTCGGCTGCAGCAGCAATATTTCGCCCATTTCATCATCAGCACCCCGCAGCCGCTTGAGACGGACGATCGGCTGTTCCTCGACTTCCTGCGCAGCCAGCTAACCCTGCTGCTGGAGCTGAGACGGATCCGGCAACAGCTGCACGATATCAATTCGGAAGACTCCATCAATCAACGCCTGCAACAGCTGCGGCAGACCAATCTGAGATTGCAGAAGCAGCTCAAGCAGCATCAGGAGCTGGAGCGCAGGCTGCAGTTCGATGCCCTGCACGATCCGCTGACCCAGTTGCCGAACCGGGCCCTGCTGATGAACCACCTCAACCATGCCATGACCCACTTCCACCGTTACAAGTCCCCCGGGTTCTCGCTGATCTTCATCGATGTGGATCATTTCAAGCAGGTCAATGACACCCTGGGTCATGGCGCCGGCGATCAACTACTGAAGGAGATGAGCCGCCGTCTGCAAACCTGCATCCGGCAGAACGACATGGTGGCCAGGCTGGGCGGGGACGAGTTCGTCATCTATCTGGACAACAGCAAGAACGAGGACGATATCAGCCCTGTGCTCAATCGCATCATCAGCCGCCTCTCCTATCCCTTCCGGCTGCAAGGCAACGAGCTGAGCATCACGGTCAGCCTGGGGGTGGCCAGCGTATCGGAGCAGACCACCGACATCAGCCAGCTGCTCCATCAGGCCGATCTGGCCATGTATCAGGCCAAGCGCAATGGGCGCAGCCGCATCGTCAGCTATTCGGAAGAGTGTTCTGCCCAGACCTGGGCCTCACCGGAAGAGATGCTGGCCAGGGCCCTGCGCGAGGGTCGCATACTGCCCTATTTCCAGCCGGTGATCCGGCTCAAGGACAGCCGCCTGACCGGACTGGAGGTGATGGCGCGCTGGATCACCGAAGAGGGGGTGCTCAAGGATGCTTTCGACTTCATCCCGTTGGCGGAGCAGTGCGGCCTCATTCAGGAGCTGGATTACCAGATCCTACGCCACACCTGCCAACAGTTGAAAGAGTGGTTGCCCATCTCGGGCCAGAGCAAGTTCAAGGTCGCCATCAACCTCTCCGGCAAGCATCTGGTCAATCACGAGCAGATCATGCGGCTGATGGACATCATAGAAACCGAGGGGATAGCGCCTGGCTATCTGATCTTTGAATTCAACGAGCGGGAGCTGTCGCGGCAGGATTCCGACGCCCTCACCTCCCTGCACGAGCTGAGGGCCAAGGGCATTCAGATCAGTCTGGATGATTTTGGCACCGGCTTCTCCTCCCTCAATGCCCTGTTCCACTTCCCGGTGGATTACATCAAGGTGGATGACAGCTTCACCCATCGCATGCTGCAATCCCCCAAGGATTTGGCGCTGATCCGCGCCATGCGGGACATCTGCCAGGATCTGGACTTCACCCTGGTAGTCGAAGGAATCGAGAACCAGCAGCAGTTGCAGAAGCTGATCGACATGGGTTGCCTGATGGGGCAAGGGCGCTACATCTCCCCCCCCATGCCGGGAGCCGATATCACACCCCTTCTCACCCAGACCAAGAGTGAGCGCGGCTAGCCGCCGACTCAATCCTTCTTGAACAGCGCCCTCAGGTTGGCAACCCCGACTTGCCCCTTCTGCTGGCGCTCCTCGGCCGTCACCTTCTTCTGGTTCTCCCACTCCAGATCGTCCTGAGGCAGTTCCAGCAGGAAGCGGCTCGGCTCGGGCCGCACCGACTCGCCATACTGGCGCCGCTCCTTGCAGAGGGTGAAGGTCAGCTCGGTCTGGGCGCGGGTGATACCCACGTAGGCGAGACGTCGCTCCTCCTCCACATTGTCTTCATCTATGCTGGTCTGGTGGGGCAACAGGCCCTCTTCCATCCCCACCATGAAGACGTAGGGGAACTCCAGCCCCTTGGAGGCGTGCAGCGTCATCAGCTGCACCTGATCCGCATCATCCTCCCCCTCGTTGCGCTCCATCATGTCACGCAGGGTAAGGCGGGTGACCACCTGGGCGAGCGTCATCGACTCCTCCAGCTCATCCCCTTCCAGCATCTCGGTGATCCAGCGATAGAGGGTGGAGACGTTCTGCATCCGCATCTCGGCCGCCTTCGGGCTGGGGGACGTCTCGTAGAGCCACTCCTCATAGTGGATCTCCTTGATCATGTCCCGCACCGCCTCCACCGGGTTGCCGCGCAGGGCCTGATCGCCGAGTCGCACCAGCCAGTTGGTGAAGGCCTGCAGGGCCACCAGACCACGGCCGGAGAGCGATTGCTCCAGCCCCAGCTCGAAGCTGGCGGCAAACAGGCTCTTGCCGCGCTGGTTGGCATACTGGCCAAGTTTCTCGAGGGTGGTGGGACCTATCTCCCGCCGCGGCAGGTTGACCACCCGCAGGAAGGCGGTGTCCTCGTCCGGATTCACCAGCAGCTTGAGGTAAGCCATGATGTCCTTGATCTCGGTACGGGAGAAAAACGAGGTGCCACCCGAGATGCGATAAGGGATGCGGTTGGTCATCAGCGCCTTCTCGAAGATGCGCGACTGATGGTTGCCCCGGTAGAGGATGGCGTAATCCTTGAACCGGGTGCGGTTCATGAACTTGTGCCCCATCAGCTCGGCGGCGATCCGCTCCGCCTCGTGCTCCTCGTTCTTGGCAAACAACACCTTGACCGGCACCCCGTAATCGAGCTCGGAGAAGAGCGCCTTGTCGAACACGTGAGGGTTGTTGGCGATCAGTATGTTGGCGCATTTCAGGATGCGCCCCTTGGAGCGGTAGTTCTGCTCCAGCTTGATGAGCTTGAGGCTCGGAAAGTCTTCGTTGAGCAGCACCAGATTCTGCGGCTTGGCGCCACGCCAGGAGTAGATTGACTGGTCATCGTCCCCTACCACGGTAAAGCGGGCCCGCTCGCCGACGATCTGTTTCACCAGCTCGTACTGGCTGGTATTGGTGTCCTGATACTCATCGACCAGCAGGTAGCGGATCTTGTTCTGCCAGCGGGTGCGTACCTCATCATTGCTCTTGAGCAGCAGGGTCGGCATCACGATAAGGTCATCGAAGTCGAGCGCGTTGTAGGCCACCATCTGGCGGTGATAGCGCTCGTAGAGCTGGGCCATCAGCACCTCTTCCGGCCCTTGGGCGATACGCATGGCCCGCGCTGGCAGTATGAGGTCGTTCTTCCAGTTGGAGATCTGGCTGATCAGGGCCGACAGCTTGTCCTTGTCGTTATCCAGCTCAGCCTCGGTCAGCTCCTTGAGCAGCGCCAGCTGGTCGGTGTCGTCGAACAGGGAGAAGTTAGCCTTGAGATTCAGACTCTTGTGCTCACGGCGTATGATGTCGAGGCCCAGGGTGTGGAAGGTGGAGACCATGAGTCCCCGCGCCTCCTTGCGACCCAGGGTCTGACCAACCCGCTCCTTCATCTCCCGCGCCGCCTTGTTGGTGAAGGTGACGGCCGCTATGTTGCGGGCGTTATAGCCACACTGCTGCACCAGATAGGCGATCTTGTTGGTGATGACGCGCGTCTTGCCCGATCCGGCTCCCGCCAGCACCAGGCAAGGGCCGGAGACAAACTTGACCGCTTCGTTCTGATTGGGGTTGAGCTTCATGGGCCGGATCTCTTGGCTTATGATGAGGGGCGGCATTGTAACAGAAATCAGCGGGCGAGCCGCATCGCTGCGCCACACACCATCAGTCGGCAAGCATCGTGCGCCTTGTGTTCGAGCGCCATTTTCAGGATCATGGCCGACTTTTCCAGATGATGACGAGGGGAGCATGAATCAGCAACAGCACGCCCGACTACGCGGCCAGTTTCCAGCCTTGGCGCAGCAGGTCAACGGCCATCCTCTGGTCTATCTGGACAATGCCGCCACCACCCAGAAACCCCAGGCGGTGCTGGATTCGATCAATCACTACTACAGTGCCGACAATGCCAACGTGCACCGCGCAGCCCATGCTCTGAGCAGCCGCGCCACCCGGGCCTTCGAGACCGCCCGCGAGACGGTCGCCTGCTTTATCAACGCACCTCATTCCCATGAGATCATTTGGACTCGCGGTACCACGGAAGCGATCAACCTGGTGGCTCAGAGCTGGGGCCTGAGCGAGCTCAAGGCGGGGGACGAAATCGTACTCAGCACCCTGGAGCACCACGCCAATATCGTCCCGTGGCAACTGGTCGCCCAGCGCACCGGTGCCATTATTCGGGTCATCCCCCTCGATGAGCGGGGCGATCTCGATATGGCCGCCTATCTAGCCATGCTGGGACCGAGCACCCGGTTGGTGAGCGTGGCACATGTCTCCAACGCCCTCGGTACCGTCAATCCGGTCGCGCAGATAGTGGCAGCGGCCAAGGCGGTCGGCGCCCTGACCCTGATCGATGGTGCCCAGGCGGTGGCTCACCTGGAAGTGGATGTGCAGGCCATAGGCTGCGACTTCTATGCCTTCTCCGGCCACAAGCTCTATGGCCCGACCGGGATCGGCGCCTTGTGGGGCAAGGGAGAACTGATGGAAAGGATGCCCCCCTGGCAGGCGGGCGGCGAGATGATCGACAGGGTCAGTTTCAGCGGCACCACCTTCAACGCCCTGCCGTTCAAGTTCGAGGCAGGCACCCCGCACATCGCCGGTGCCATAGGCCTGGCTGCCGCCATCGACTTTGTCATGAAACAAGACAGAGGCGCGCTGGCACAGCATGAACAGAGACTCACCGACTATCTGGTGGCAGGGCTGCGGCAGGTGCCGGGCCTGCGTCTTATCGGTGAACCCGGCCAGCGCGCCGGCGCCGTCTCCTTTCTGCTGCAGGATATCCACTCGCAGGATGCTGCCACCCTGCTCGACATGCAGGGCATAGCGCTGCGGGTCGGCCACCACTGCGCCATGCCGCTGATGGAGAGCCTGGGTATCGGCGGTACCATGCGGGCCTCGCTGGCCTGTTACAACAATCAAGACGACGTGGATGCCTTGCTGGCAGCCCTGCACAGACTGGAAGATTTCTTTTAAGGCATGACTGAGATGAATACCCTCGAGCACTACACCGCCATAGGCCTGGAACCCGACGCCGAAGCAATTCGCCAGCAGTTCGTCGCCGCCAAGGGCTGGGAGAACCAGTACCGACTGATCATTCAGCTAGGCAAGTTGCTGCCCGCGCTGCCCGCCGAGTGGCAGACCGAAGAGAACCGCCTGAAAGGCTGCGAGAGCCAGGCCTGGCTGAAAGGTGAGAAGAGCGAAGATGGATGCTGGCACTTTGCCTGCGACTCCGATGCCCGCATAGTACGCGGCCTTATCGTTATCGTGCTGGCGGCGCTCAACCACCAATCCGCAAAGGCGATTCAGGCCTTCGATATGGAGGCCTACTTCACCGAACTGGGGCTGGAAAAACACCTGAGCCCGTCACGGGGTAACGGGCTCAGGGCAATAGTACTGGCGATCCGGGATCAGGCGTCGGTCTGATCTCCGGCCACCCGCGATATCTCTTCTGCCTTCGCGGCTGCCTCAAGGCACTCCACTTTAGCCCCCCGCTCGGCAATCTTCTTCAGCACCCGGGAAGCGGCGACCAGCCCAAAGGTCGCCGTCACCGGCGTCACGGCCCCGAAGCCGGAGGCACAATCCATCTTCATGTTGCCGTCGCTTGCCGCCTTGGCCTGGCAGGTGCCGCCATTGCCGTCGGGATAACTCAACTGCTCGGTTGAGAAGACACACTCCACCCCGAACTTGCGAGCAGGGTTTTTGCTGAAGTTGTGCAGCCGGCGCAGATCGGATCGCACCTTTGCCGCCAGTGGATCCTGAATGGTCTTGGCCAGATCGGCCACTGTGATCTGGGTGGGGTCCATCTGCCCGCCGGCACCGCCAGCCACTATCACAGGGATCTTGTTGCGCTTGCAGAAGGCTATCAGCGCCACCTTGGCCTTGACCGAATCGATGGCGTCCACCACATAGTCAAACTCCCGCTTGATATGTTCGGCCAGGTTGTCAGGAGTGACGAAATCATCCACCTCGATCACTTCGCAATCCGGATTGATGGCACGAATGCGCTCGGCCATCACTTCGGTCTTGAGGCGGCCGACCGTACCCTGCATGGCGTGGATCTGGCGATTGGTGTTGGTGATGCAGATATCATCCATGTCGATCAGGGTGATCTGATTGATGCCGGCGCGGGCCAACGCCTCGGCCGCCCAGGAGCCGACCCCGCCAATGCCCACCACGCAGACCCTGGCCTGACTGAAGGAGCCAAGTGCGCTTTGACCATAAAGACGGGCAATGCCCCCGAATCGCTGTAGATATTCTGCTTTCATACCACCACCTTGCTTGAGGCGGCCATTATAGCGACAACAAGGACCCGCGACATCATCGGATGAGGTGGTATGGATACTGGAAGAGGGGAAGGACTGGCAGCGAATGCTGAATTTTTGGATATCTAAAATGAAAAAAGCCCTGAACTTGCGTTCAGGGCTTTTCAAATAGTGGCGGAGCGGACGGGACTCGAACCCGCGACCCCCGGCGTGACAGGCCGGTATTCTAACCGACTGAACTACCGCTCCGCTG
>NZ_JBLNHP010000008.1:0-126249 GCF_047780465.1 Aeromonas sp. A04
ATTGTTAAAGAGCGACGCAACAGTGTGTTGCTGCGGGAGTGGAATTCTACTCAACCGCCTTCTCGAGTCAAGCCTTATTTTTAAAGGCTTTTCGAGGCACCGACCGGCTTGTTTGCGTTGCCGCTTGCCCTGTCGATGTGGCGCATTATAGAGAGATTGATCGCGTTGGCAAGGGTCGCAATGCAATAAAACTGCAAAAATCGGCACTTATTTAGTTATTCATAACCAACCACAGCTTTTGTACAAACTTATCCACAGAAACCGGCATTGGGAGGGTTAAAAACGCCTATTTTTCTCTGCTTTACAGCGCAGCACATCTCACACACAAGCCATCCGCCTCGACACGACACCCTGATGCCAGGTATGAGAAGCATCATAACGATGCATATAGGCGAATAGCTTATATAAGAAGGCAGTTGAGGCAGTTGAGGCAGTTGAGGCAGTTGAGGCAGTTGAGGCAGTTGAGGCAGTTGAGGCAGTTGAGGCAGTTGTGGCAGTTGAAGCAGTTGAGGCAGTTGAGGCAGTTGAGGCAGTTGAGGCAGTTGAGGCAGTTGAGGCAGTTGAGGCAGTTGAGGCAGTATCAGAATCCATTAAAAGAAAAGCCGGGACAAGCCCGGCTTTTTCTTTATCACTCAGCAGCTGCTTCAGCAGCGGCCGGGCGGTCTACCAGCTCAATATAAGCCATAGGGGCGTTGTCGCCTGCACGGAAACCGCATTTCAGAATGCGAGTATAACCGCCGGCGCGCTCCAGGTAGCGCGGGCCCAGTTCATTGAACAGCTTAGCCACGATCGCGTTATCGCGAGTACGGGCAAATGCCAGGCGACGATTAGCAACGCTATCAGTCTTGGCAAGGGTGATCAGCGGTTCAACGACACGACGCAGCTCTTTTGCCTTAGGCAGAGTCGTCTTGATGATCTCATGACGAACCAGGGAGCTGGCCATGTTGCGGAACATAGCCTGACGATGGCTGCTGTTCCGGTTCAGTTGACGACCACTCAAACGATGGCGCATGACCTTATCCTTCTAACTAAATCTGTGAAACCCGTAATCTGGATTACTCGTCAGCGATGCTGGCGGGCGGCCAATTCTCGAGGCGCATGCCAAGAGACAGACCACGGGAGGCCAACACGTCCTTGATCTCAGTCAGGGACTTCTTACCGAGGTTAGGAGTCTTAAGCAACTCAACTTCGGTACGCTGTACCAGATCACCAATATAGTGGATAGCTTCTGCCTTCAGACAGTTCGCAGAACGAACTGTCAGCTCCAAATCATCGACAGGACGCAGCAGAATCGGATCAAACTCGGGTTTCTCTTCTTTCTTCTCGGGCACGCTGACATCGCGCAGATCCACGAAGGCTTCCAGTTGTTCGGCCAGAATAGTGGCTGAACGACGGATGGCTTCTTCAGGATCCAGAGTACCATTGGTCTCCATGTCGATGACCAGCTTGTCCAAGTCGGTACGCTGTTCCACACGTGCTGCCTCAACATTGTAGGCAATACGAACGATGGGGCTGAACGCGGAGTCCAGCAGCAGGCGACCAATCGGACGCTCTTCATCATCGTTGTGAACACGAGCAGAAGCAGGCACATAACCACGACCGCGCTGAACTTTCAGGCGCATGCTGATTTCAGCATTGGCACCAGTCAGGTGGCAGATTACGTGCTCCGGGTTTACGATCTCGACTTCATCACCGTGAGTGATATCACCAGCGGTAACGGGGCCTGTTCCAGACTTGGTCAGGGACAGAGTTACCTCGTCCTTGCCTTCCAGCTTTACAGCGATACCTTTCAGGTTGAGCAGGATTTCAAGAATGTCTTCCTGTACACCTTCTTTGCTGCTGTACTCATGCAGTACCCCGTCAATTTCGACTTCAGTAACTGCACAACCGGGCATAGATGACAGCAAAATACGACGCAGGGCGTTACCCAGCGTGTGACCAAAGCCACGCTCGAGTGGCTCAAGAGTCACTTTCGCATGAGTCGGGCTAACTTGCTCGATGTCAACTAGCCGCGGTTTAAGAAAATCTGTTACAGAACCCAGCATTGTGTCCTCTCTTTAGAAGCTAGCTTTACTTGGAGTAAAGCTCGACGATCAGCTGTTCGTTAATGTCGGCAGACAGGTCGGAACGCTCTGGCAGACGCTTGAAAGCACCTTCCATTTTAGCGGCATCAACCTCTACCCAAGTCGGCTTCTCACGCTGACCAGCAACTTCCAGGGAAGCTTTGATACGCGCTTGCTTCTTAGCCTTCTCACGAACGCAGATCACGTCCTCAGGGGAAACCTGGAAAGAAGGAATGTTCACAACGCGACCGTTTACCATGATGGCTTTGTGGCTCACCAGCTGACGAGATTCAGCACGGGTAGCGCCGAAGCCCATACGGTAAACAACGTTGTCCAAACGACCTTCCAGCAGCTGCAACAGGTTTTCACCGGTGTTACCCTTTTGACGGGCAGCGTCGCGGTAGTAGTTGCGGAACTGTTTTTCCAATACGCCGTAGATACGACGAACTTTTTGTTTCTCGCGCAGCTGAACACCGTAGTCGGACAGACGCGCTTTACGCGCACCGTGCTGACCAGGGGCGGTGTCAATCTTGCACTTAGAATCAATCGCACGAACACCAGACTTCAGGAAGAGGTCGGTGCCCTCACGACGGCTAAGCTTAAGCTTAGGACCGATATATCTTGCCATCTTCTTTCTCCAACAATCCTAGACCAAGTAGCTACAGCGTTATACGCGGCGCTTCTTGGGAGGACGACAACCGTTGTGCGGGATCGGAGTCACATCAGTAATATTAGTGATGCGGAAACCAGCCGCGTTCAGAGCGCGGATGGAAGACTCACGACCGGGACCCGGACCTTTGACCATGACTTCCAGGTTCTTCACGCCGTATTCTTTGGCGATCTCACCAGCACGCTCAGCAGCTACCTGGGCAGCAAACGGAGTGGACTTACGGGAACCACGGAAACCTGAACCACCGGAGGTAGCCCATGACAGAGCATTGCCCTGACGGTCAGTAATGGTCACGATTGTGTTGTTGAAAGATGCATGAACGTGCGCAATACCGTCGCTCACTTGCTTTTTAACGCGCTTGCGAGCACGAGTCGGAGTTTTAGCCATTTTCTACCTTCCCGTTACTTCTTGATAGCCTTGCGCGGACCCTTACGGGTACGAGCGTTGGTCTTGGTACGTTGACCACGAACAGGCAGGCTACGACGGTGACGCAAACCACGGTAGCAACCCAGATCCATCAAGCGTTTGATGTTCATGGAAATCTGACGACGCAAGTCACCTTCAACGGTGAATTTACCTACTTGCTCGCGCAGACTTTCGATCTGAGCTTCGTCCAAGTCTTTAATTTTCACATTCTCAGCAATACCGGCTGCGGCACAGATGGCCTTGGAGCGGGTACGACCGACGCCATAAATCGCAGTCAACGCAATGACTGCATGCTTATGGTCAGGAATGTTAATGCCAGCGATACGGGCCACTGTTCACTCCTACGTAGCGTAGATAACGACCACCACAAAGCCCGTGAGCGGATACGTGGCGGTCAACCAATACACAACAAAAGTTGGCTGGCTATATTAGCCAGCACAACTATTTGTTGCAAGTACTAACCGTAAAAAATTAGCCTTGGCGCTGTTTATGCTTTGGCTCGCTGCAAATCACACGCACCACACCGTGACGCTTGATGATTTTGCAGTTACGGCAGATTGCCTTAACGGAAGCACGAACTTTCATTGCTTAACTCCGTAACTACGCCGACCTTTAGCGGCCGTAGCCCTTCAGGTTGGCCTTCCTCAGGACGTCGCCATATTGATGAGACATCATATGGGTTTGTACCTGAGCCATGAAGTCCATGATAACTACCACGATAATCAGCAGCGAAGTGCCACCGAAGTAGAACTGTACGTTCCAAGCAGTCATCAAGAACTGGGGTACCAGACAGATAAAGGTTATATAGAGTGCACCTGCCAATGTCAGGCGAGTCATAACCTTATCGATGTAACGTGCTGTCTGCTCGCCCGGGCGGATCCCCGGGATAAAGGCTCCACTCTTCTTCAGGTTGTCTGCTGTCTCGCGGGGGTTGAACACCAGCGCGGTATAGAAGAAACAGAAGAAGATAATGGCTGCTGCATACAACATCTCATACAAGGGCTGACCCGGCTGCAGGACCATAGAGACCTGTTGCAGGATATCAGCGATCTTGCCCTCGCCCTGACCAAACCAAGAGGTAATGGTCCCTGGGAAGAGGATGATGCTGGATGCGAAAATCGCAGGAATCACACCGGCCATATTCACTTTCAACGGCAGGTGTGTGCTTTGCGCGGCGAATACCTGGCGGCCTTGTTGACGCTTGGCGTAGTTAACGACGATACGACGCTGACCACGTTCCACGAACACCACAAAGTAAGTCACTGCGAAAACAATCAAGCCCAGCAACAACAACAGCAGGATGTGCAATTCCCCTTGACGTGCCTGTTCGGCCGTAGCACCAATGGCATGCGGCAAACCAGCAACGATACCCGTGAAAATAATCAACGAGATACCATTACCGATCCCACGCTCGGTAATCTGCTCACCCAACCACATCAAAAACATGGTACCGGTGACCAGACTCACAACGGCCGTGAAATAGAAGCCCAAACCCGGATGAGTCACGAGTCCCTGCATCATATTCGGCAGACCGGTTGCAATACCAATGGCCTGGAAAGTTCCCAAAACCAGCGTGCCCCAACGGGTATATTGGCTAATCTTGCGACGGCCGGATTCACCTTCTTTCTTGAGTTCAGCAAGAGCGGGGTGAACCACAGTCAGCAGCTGGATAATGATCGACGCCGAAATGTACGGCATGATCCCCAGCGCAAGAATAGAAGCACGCGAGAGTGCACCACCACTGAACATGTTGAACATCTCAATGATGGTGCCCTTCTGTTGTTGGAACAACTCGGCCAGTACGGCGGCGTCAATACCAGGAATCGGCACATAAGAGCCTGCACGGAAAACGATAATCGCCCCGAGAACGAAGAGCAGACGGCTCTTCAGTTCACTCAGACCACCCTGTGCTTTAACATCCAATCCTGGTTTCTTAGCCATTGTACTGATTATTCCTCGATTTTACCGCCAGCGGCCTCGATGGCTGCACGTGCACCTTTGGTGACGGACACACCACGAACGGTCACAGCACGGTCAATGTTGCCAGACAGAACAACTTTAGCGAAAACGATGTTCTTAGTAACAACACCGGCTTGCTTCAGAGTGCTCAGATCGACCACATCACCTTCTACCATGGCGATTTCGTTCAGACGCACTTCGGCAGAAACCAAAGATTTGCGAGAGAAGAAACCGAACTTCGGCAGACGGATTTTCAAAGGCATCTGGCCGCCTTCGAAACCAGCGCGGACTTTACCGCCACCGGAACGAGAGGTTTGACCTTTCACACCACGACCACCAGTCTTGCCCAGGCCGGAGCCGATACCACGACCACGACGTTGTTTTTCAGGCTTGGAACCAGCGGCCGGAGACAGAGTATTCAGACGCATGCTTAGCCCTCCACCTTAACCATGTAATAAACCTGGTTGATCATACCGCGTACGCAGGGAGTATCTTCCAGCTCAACGGTGTGACCAATGCGACGCAGACCCAGACCACGCAGAGTCGCCTTGTGCTTTGGCAGACGGCCGATAGAGCTGCGAGTTTGAGTTACTTTTACAGTGTTAGCCATGTCGCATTACCCCAGAATTTCTTCAACGCGCAGACCACGCTTGGCAGCGATCTGGGCCGGGGATTGACCCTGTACCAGAGCGTCGACAGTTGCGCGAACAACGTTGATTGGGTTGGTGGAACCGTAGGTCTTGGCCAGCACGTTGTGGATACCAGCAACTTCCAGAACAGCACGCATGGCGCCGCCTGCAATGATACCAGTACCTTGTGAGGCCGGCTTCATGAACACGGTGGAACCGGAGTGAACACCGCGCACCGGGTGGTGCAGAGTGCCATTGTTCAGTTCTACCTTGCTCAGGTTACGTTTAGCCTGTTCCATCGCTTTTTGAATAGCGGCCGGAACTTCACGGGCCTTACCGTAACCGTAACCTACACGGCCGTTACCATCACCCACCACGGTCAACGCGGTGAAGGACATGATACGACCACCTTTAACAGTTTTCGAAACACGGTTTACTGCAATCAGCTTTTCTTGCAGTTCGCCGGCTTGAGATTCGACTTTAGCCATCTTCGACTCCTAGCTTAGAACTGAAGACCAGCGTCACGAGCAGCGGTAGCCAGAGCGGCTACACGACCGTGATACTTGAAACCGGAACGATCGAAAGATACGTTCTGAACGCCTTTGGCAATAGCACGCTCAGCGATTGCTTTACCTACTGCGGTAGCTGCATCAGCATTACCGGAGTATTTAAGCGCTTCACTGATGGCTTTCTCTACTGTAGAAGCAGAGGCCAGAACTTCGGAACCGTTGGCTGCGATAACCTGCGCGTAGATATGACGCGGGGTACGGTGAACAACCAGACGGGTAGCTCCCAGTTCCTGCATCTTCTTCCGAGCACGAGTAGCACGACGGAGACGAGCTGCTTTCTTGTCCATAGTGTTACCTTACTTCTTCTTAGCTTCTTTAGTACGCACTTGCTCGTTGGCATAGCGTACACCCTTGCCCTTGTAGGGCTCCGGAGCGCGGTAAGAACGGATATCGGCGGCGACTTGGCCAACCAGCTGCTTGTCCACACCACGCAGAACGATCTCTGTAGCGGTCGGGCATTCAGCGGTGACACCAGCCGGCAGCGCATGCTCTACCGGGTGAGAGAAGCCCAGGGCCAGCGCGACAGCATTGCCCTTGATGGAGGCTTTGTAACCTACACCAACCAGCTGCAGCTTACGCTCGAAGCCTTGGGTAACACCGATTACCATGTTGTTAGCCAATGCACGTGCAGTACCGGCCTGAGCGTCAGCACCAGCGATGCCGTCGCGCGGGGCGAACTTCAGTACATTGTCTTCTTTGGTCACTTCTACACCGGCGTGGATGGAACGAACCAGAGAACCTTTACCACCTTTGATGGACAGTTCCTGACCGTTCAGAGTCACCTCTACGCCAGCAGGAATAGTGACGGGTGCCTTAGCAACGCGAGACATTTCCGACCTCCTATTAAGCGACGTAGCAGATGATCTCACCGCCCATGCTTGCCTTGCGGGCAGCACGGTCGGTCATCACACCTTTAGACGTGGACACGATAGCAACACCGAGACCGCCCATAACTTTCGGCAGATCAGTAGTGCGCTTGTAAATACGCAGGCCGGGACGGCTCACGCGTTGGATCAGTTCTACAACCGGCTTGCCCTGGAAATATTTCAGTTCAATTTCCAGTTCAGGCTTCACATCACCCGCTACGGAGTAGCCAGCGATGTAACCTTCTTCTTTCAGCACTTTGGCAATTGCCACTTTCAGCTTGGAAGAAGGCATGGAAACCGCAACTTTGCTCGCCGCCTGACCGTTACGGATGCGGGTCAGCATATCCGCGATCGGATCTTGCATGCTCATAGTCTAACTCCCGAGATTCTTACCAAGAGGCCTTTTTGAGGCCTGGAATTTCGCCCTTCATGGCATGCTCACGCACCTTGATGCGGGACAGGCCAAACTTGCGCAGGAAACCGTGCGGACGACCAGTAATATTGCAACGGTTACGCTGGCGGGACGGACTGGAATCACGGGGCAGCTGTTGCAGTTGCAAGACAGCATCCCAACGCGCTTCTTCAGAAGCGTTCATATCAACGATGATAGCTTTCAGCTCGGTTCGCTTGGTCGCGAACTTGGCTACCAGCTTCGCACGCTTTGCTTCACGTGCTTTCATGGATGTTTTAGCCATAACCCTAACCTTACTTGCGGAATGGGAAGTTAAAGGCAGCCAGCAGAGCACGGCCTTCTTCATCGGTATTCGCGGAAGTGGTGATGGTGATATCCAGACCACGAACGCGATCGACTTTGTCATAGTCGATTTCCGGGAAGATGATTTGCTCACGCACGCCCATGGAGTAGTTACCACGACCGTCGAACGCTTTAGCGTTCAGGCCACGGAAGTCACGGATACGCGGTACGGAGATGCAAATCAGCCGTTCCAGGAACTCCCACATACGCTCGCCACGCAGGGTTACTTTACAACCTATCGGGTAGCCTTCACGAATCTTGAAGCCCGCAACAGATTTGCGAGCTTTGGTGATCAGCGGCTTCTGACCGGAAATGGCAGCCATATCGGCAGCGGCATTTTCCAACAGCTTTTTGTCAGAGATAGCTTCACCAACACCCATGTTCAGGGTGATTTTCTCGATCCGAGGGACTTGCATGATAGTCTTGTAACCGAACTGTTTGGCCAGTTCATTTACTACATCGGATTTGTAGTAATCATGCAGTTTCGCCATCGTTAAACTCCAATTACTTCACAAGTTCGCCGGTGGATTTGAAGAAACGAACTTTTTTGCCGTCTTCAATCCGGAAACCAACGCGATCAGCCTTGCCAGCGGCAGAGTTGAACAGCGCTACGTTAGAAACGTCCATTGGGGCTTCTTTGCTGATGATACCGCCAGCCTGACCCAGTGCGGGTACCGGCTTTTGGTGTTTCTTCACCAGGTTGATGCCTTCAACGTATACCTTACCTTCGCTTACCAGGACTTGAGTGACTTTGCCACGCTTGCCCTTGTCTTTGCCGGTAAGAACAATCACTTCGTCTTCGCGACGGATTTTAGCTGCCATCGTTCGACTCCTTACAGTACTTCGGGTGCCAGGGACACAATCTTCATGAACTTCTCATTACGGAGTTCACGGGTCACCGGGCCAAAAATACGAGTACCGATTGGCTGTTGGTTGTTGTTAAGCAACACAGCCGCATTGTTGTCGAAACGGATGACTGAGCCGTCCGGACGACGAACGCCTTTACGGGTGCGTACGACCACCGCGTTATACACATCACCTTTCTTCACTTTACCGCGAGGAATGGCTTCCTTAATGGAAACTTTGATGATGTCGCCGATGCCGGCGTAACGGCGGTGCGAGCCACCCAGAACCTTAATACACATTACACTGCGAGCGCCGGAGTTGTCGGCTACGCCCAGCATACTTTGCATCTGGATCATTTTAGTGCTCCGCTTTGTTTACTTCTTATCCCTCTCGGGATCTGGCTGCCTTCAAAAGGCGCGAAACTATAACACAGGATTTTTAGAAAAGGTAGCCTAAAAAACAAACGGCCCCGCTAAGGGGCCGTTTGGGCTAAAAAGTACCGATTAGGCCTTTTCTAAGATCGCAACCAGGGTCCAGGACTTGGTCTTGGACAGCGGGCGGCACTCGCGGATTTCCACGAGATCGCCAGCTTTACACTCGTTGTTCTCATCATGTACGTGCAGCTTGGTAGTGCGCTTGATGATCTTACCGTAGATCGGGTGCTTTACCTTGCGCTCGATAGCAACAGTGATGGATTTCTCCATCTTGTCGCTAATTACACGACCTTGCAGAGTACGGATCTTGTCAGTCATTACGCACCTGCCTTCTCAGTCAGTACAGTCTTGATACGTGCGACGTCACGACGCACTTGTTTCAGAGTGTGAGTCTGAGCCAGCTGGCCGGTGGACGCTTGCATGCGCATGTTGAATTGCTCACGCAGCAGGCCCAGCAGCTCCTGGTTCAGTTCATCGACGCTCTTTTGACGCAGATCTTGGGCTTTCATCACATCACCGTCTTAATTACGAAAGTGGTCTGAACAGACAGCTTAGCTGCGGCCAGGGCAAACGCTTCACGCGCCAGAGCCTCAGGTACACCGTCCATCTCGTACAGAACCTTGCCAGGCTGGATCGGGCAAACCCAATATTCCACGTTACCCTTACCTTTACCCATACGAACTTCGAGGGGCTTTTCGGTGATGGGCTTGTCCGGGAATACACGGATCCAGATCTTACCTTGACGCTTAACGTGACGGGTCATGGCACGACGGGCTGCTTCGATTTGACGAGCAGTCAGTTGGCCACGAGATGTCGCCTTCAGGCCAAAGGTACCGAAGGATACTTCGTTACCAGAGGTGGCCAGACCGCGGTTACGACCCTTATGGGTCTTGCGGAATTTAGTACGCTTAGGTTGCAACATTTACCGATCTCCTTACTTAGCAGCGCGGCGCTTGTTGTCACGCTTGGGCTTTGCAGGAGCTTGCTCTTGAGCAGCGGCAGCATTGACTGCAGCCAGACCGCCCAGAACTTCGCCCTTGAAGATCCAAACTTTGACGCCGATCACACCGTAAGTGGTGTGGGCTTCAGAAGTTGCGTAGTCGATGTCGGCACGCAGGGTGTGCAAAGGCACACGACCTTCACGGTACCATTCGGTACGCGCGATTTCAGCGCCGCCCAGACGACCGGACACTTCCACTTTGATGCCCTTGGCACCCAGGCGCATGGCGTTTTGTACGGCGCGCTTCATAGCACGACGGAACATAACGCGACGTTCCAGCTGGGAAGTGATGCTGTCGGCAACGAGTTTGCCATCCAGCTCCGGCTTGCGGACTTCGGAAATGTTGATCTGAGCAGGCACGCCAGCAATTACGGCGACGGCTTTGCGCAGTTTCTCAACGTCTTCGCCTTTCTTGCCGATCACGACACCCGGACGAGCGGTGTGAATGGTCACACGGATGCTCTTGGCCGGACGCTCGATGGTGATCTTGGACAAGGAAGCGTTTTTCAGCTCCTTGGTCAGGAACTGGCGTACTTGAAAATCGCTGTACAGGTTGTCAGCGAAGTCTTTGGTGTTCGCGAACCAGGTAGAATTCCAAGGCTTGGTAATACCCAGGCGAATGCCATTAGGATGTACTTTCTGACCCATTGCTTATCTCCCAGCCTTAGCGTCGGATACCACTACAGTGATGTGAGCGGTACGCTTGAGGATACGATCCGCACGACCTTTGGCACGCGGACGGATGCGCTTCATGGAGGGACCTTCGTCGACCATGATAGTAGCAACACGCAGGGCGTCGATGTCGGCGCCTTCGTTGTGCTCAGCGTTTGCAATGGCAGATTCCAGCACTTTCTTAACCAGCACAGCAGCCTTTTTCGGGCTGAAGGTCAGGAGATTCAGAGCCTTGTCTACGGACAGACCACGTACTTGATCGGCTACCAGACGAGCTTTCTGGGCAGAAGTACGGGCATAACGGTGTTTAGCGATAGCTTCCATCATTTATCCCTTAGCGCTTCTTAGCCTTCTTATCAGCAGCATGGCCGCGATAAGTACGAGTCGGTGCGAATTCACCCAGTTTGTGACCGATCATTTCTTCGGTAACGAAAACCGGAACGTGCTGACGACCATTATGGACAGCGATGGTCAAACCGATCATGTTCGGGATGATCATTGAACGACGGGACCAGGTCTTAACCGGCTTTTTATCCCCGCTTTCCACCGCTTTCTCTACCTTCTTCAGCAAGTGCAGGTCAATAAATGGACCCTTCTTGAGAGAACGTGGCATGGTGATTCCTCTATGTTAACAATTACTTGTTACGACGACGTACGATGTACTTGTCGGTACGCTTGTTCTTACGGGTCTTGAAGCCTTTAGCCTTCTGGCCCCATGGGGACACAGGCTGCATGCCCTTGTTACGACCCTCACCACCACCGTGCGGGTGGTCGACCGGGTTCATCGCCATACCGCGAACGGTCGGACGAATACCACGCCAGCGGTTGGCACCGGCTTTACCCAGTTGACGCAACATGTGCTCGGAGTTACCGACTTCACCTATGGTGGCGCGGCACTCGGCCAGAACTTTACGTACTTCGCCGGAACGCAGACGCAGAGTTACATAGTTACCTTCACGAGCCAGGATCTGGATGAAAGTACCAGCGGAACGAGCCAGCTGGGCACCTTTACCAGGTTTCATCTCAACGGCGTGAACAGTCGAACCGACCGGGATGTTGCGCATCGGCAGGGTGTTACCTACCTTGATGGCGGCATCAGCACCAGAAGCGATAGCGTCACCAGCTTTCAGGCCTTTCGGAGCCAGGATGTAACGACGCTCACCGTCTGCATACAACACCAGAGCGATGTTAGCGGTACGGTTAGGATCGTATTCCAGGCGCTCTACTTTGGCCGGGATACCGTCTTTGTCGCGCTTGAAGTCGACGATACGGTAATGCTGCTTGTGACCACCACCGATATGACGGGTAGTGATACGACCGTTGTTGTTACGACCACCGGACTTGCTCTTGCTGTCCAGCAGAGCGGCAAAGGGCTTACCCTTGTACAGCTCTTGATTGACGATCTTAACGACGTGGCGGCGGCCCGGAGAAGTAGGCTTGCACTTAACGATTGCCATTTTTCAGAACTCCTCTTACTCGGCTGCGCCCATGAAGTCGATGTCCTGACCAGCTTTCAGGGTCACATAAGCCTTTTTCCAATCGGAACGACGGCCTACGCGTGCACCTGCGCGCTTGGTTTTACCCTTCATGTTCAGGGTACGGACGGTCTCAACTTCGACCTCGAACAGTTTCGCAACTGCAGCTTTGACTTCCGCCTTGGTGGCGTCGACAGCAATTTTGAACACGATAGTGTTCTGCTTCTCGGCGACCATGGTGCTCTTTTCAGAGATATGCGGAGCCTTCAGAACTTTCAACAGACGCTCTTCGCGGATCATGCCAGCATCTCCTCGATTTGCTTAACTGCATCAGCAGTCATCAGAACCTTGTCGAAAGCGATCAGGCTGACCGGGTCGATACCGGCAACGTCACGCACGTCAACTTTGTACAGGTTGCGAGCAGCCAGGAACAGGTTCTCATCGACTTCAGCTGTCACGATCAGAACGTCAGTCAGTTCCATCTCTTTCAGCTTGGCGATCAGTTCTTTGGTCTTCGGCGCTTCGATGCCGAATTTCTCGACAACGATCAGGCGCTCTTGACGTACCAGCTCGGACAGGATGCTACGGATAGCGCCGCGGTACATCTTCTTGTTTACTTTTTGGCTGTGATCTTGCGGCTTAGCAGCAAAAGTCACACCACCGGAACGCCAAATGGGCGAACGGATGGAGCCAGCACGGGCACGACCAGTACCCTTCTGACGCCACGGCTTTTTGCCGCCACCAGACACTTCAGAGCGAGTCAGCTGCGCGCGAGTACCCTGACGGGCACCTGCGGCATATGCAACGACGACCTGGTGAACCAGAGCTTCGTTGAATTCGCGCCCGAAGGTAGTCTCGGAAACTTCAAGAGCGCTCTTGGCGTCTTTCATTACCAATTCCATTACTATCTCCTCAGACGTTACGCTTTGACGGCAGGTTTGACGATCACGTTGCCGTTGGTTGCACCTGGGACTGCACCTTTGATGAGCAGCAGGTTACGTTCAGCGTCAACACGAACCAGTTCCAGGTTCTGAGTCGTTACACGCTCAGCACCCATGTGACCAGCCATCTTTTTGCCCTTGAATACACGACCCGGAGTCTGGTTCTGACCGATAGAACCCGGAGCGCGGTGAGACAAGGAGTTACCGTGGGTCATATCCTGGGTACGGAAGTTGTGGCGCTTTACAGTGCCCGCAAAACCTTTACCTTTGGATGTGCCGGTAACGTCTACCATCTTAACGTCAGCGAGAAGATCTACTTTCAGCTCGCTACCAACAGTGAAAGTTTCACCGTTGTTCAAGCGGAATTCCCACAGACCGCGGCCGGCTTCTACACCAGCTTTGGCGAAGTGGCCAGCTTCCGGCTTGGTCACACGGCTGGCTTTTTTGGCGCCAGTGGTAACCTGAATAGCGTTGTAGCCGTCGGTTTCTACAGATTTGACCTGAGTTACACGGTTAGCTTCAACTTCGATAACAGTCACCGGGATAGAAACGCCATCTTCAGTGAAGATGCGAGTCATACCCACTTTGCGACCTACAAGACCGATTGTCATTGTTATCAACCTCTTTCCGTAATTAACCCAGGCTGATCTGGACGTCTACACCAGCTGCCAGATCCAGACGCATCAGAGCGTCAACGGTCTTGTCAGTCGGTTCAACGATGTCTACCAGACGCTTGTGAGTGCGGATCTCGTACTGATCACGCGCATCTTTGTTGACGTGCGGGGAGATCAGGACGGTGAAGCGCTCTTTGCGAGTCGGCAGCGGGATAGGACCGCGAACCTGCGCGCCGGTGCGCTTTGCAGTTTCAACGATTTCCGCTGTGGATTGATCAATCAGGCGATGATCAAAAGCCTTCAGGCGAATACGGATTCTTTGGTTCTGCATTGACAGAGCTCCAATAGATAAAAGAACATAAACCAACACCGCCCGACCGGGAGTGATCCCGCCAGAGGTGTGATTTTTCACGTTTCCCCCCATATCGGGAGGACTGTATGGCTGGCTGTCCGTAAACGAACAACTCAGCAGCAGACATATCGTCTGGCTTACCTCATGGGTAAGCGGAGGGGATTATACGGATTTTTCAAATTTGCGCAAGGGAGAGCGAACAGATTGTGCGCAGTTTTATGTGACAGATGGATCTCGCCGGCGGTGACGCCATTCCCCGCCAACCGGGGGTGACGACAATGTTACAAACAGGCTGGTAGACTGTGCACCTGCCTCCGTCAGTGGAACGACATTCTATGCTCAAAGATCAAAAGAAAGCCTATCAGTATGGACTCTGCGCCGTTGCGCTCTGGTCGACGGTCGCCACCGCCTTCAAGATTTCCCTCGCCTACTTCGAGCCTGTGCAGCTGCTGCTTGTGGCCGCCTTCACCTCGACCCTGACTCTCGGCGCTATCGTTGCCAAACAGGGCAAGCTGGCACTGCTGCTGAGTTACCTCAAGGCCCGCCCCCTCTATTACCTGGCGCTGGGGGTATTGAATCCCTTCCTCTATTACCTGCTGCTGTTCAAGGCCTATGACCTGCTGCCCGCGCAACAGGCGCAGACCCTCAACTACACCTGGGCCATCACCCTCAGCCTGCTGGCCGTTCCCTTTCTCGGCCAGAAGCTGCGCCGCCGCGACGGCGTCGCCATAGTACTGGGCTACTTTGGGGCCCTGGTGATCGCCACCAAGGGGGATGTATTCGGCCTGCAGTTTGACAGCCCGCTCGGGGTGACCCTGGCGCTGGTATCGACCCTTATCTGGGCCAGTTACTGGATCCTCAACACCCGCAATCAGGGAGACCCCATCGTCAGCCTGCTGCTCGGCTTCATCATCAGCCTGCCTTTCATCGTCGCGGCGACCTGGCTGCTCTCCGATTTTGCCATGACCGCCTGGCAGGGCTGGGCCGGCGCCATCTATGTGGGCCTGTTCGAGATGGGTTTCGGCTTCGTGCTCTGGCTGATGGCCCTGCGCCACGCCACCAACACGGCCCCCATCAGCAACCTCATCTTCATCTCGCCGTTTGCCTCCCTGGTACTGCTCAACCTGCTGATCGGCGAAGCCATACACCCGGCTACCCCCATAGGGCTCGGGCTGATCGTGGCCGCCCTGCTGATCCAGCAGCTCAAATACGGCAAGCGCTACCGCAAGAGCGCCGAGCCGCAAGCCTGACAATGCAGAAGGGCGTATCCGCGGATACGCCCTTCTCTCAATCCATCCACTCCAGTGGCTGGTTCTTGGGTAGCCGGATCTCCACCAGCAAGCCCCCCAGTTCCGAGCTCCCCAGCCGTATGGTGCCATGGTGCTGGGAGACAATCTTGGCGACTATGGCCAGCCCCAGGCCGCTGCCGCTGCCAGTGCGGGCCTCGTTGCCCTGGGTAAAGGGCTTGAGCACCCGGTAATAATCCTGCTCCGGGATGCCGGGGCCGTTGTCTGACAGCCGCAGCCGCACCCAGTGGCCATCATCCTTCAGCTCTGCATGCAGGCGGCTCGCGCCATAGCGCAACGAGTTGCCCGACAGGTTGTTGAGGATGCGCCGGATGCTGATGGGATTGCAGGCCACCCGCACCGCCTCTTCCGGCAATTCGAGATCCACCTCCAGCCCCTGATCGGTCTGCACCAGCAGCACGTCGTGGATCAGCTGGGTCAGGTCGATTTGCTGGGTATCCAGCCCCTCGTCCGGCCGGATGTAGTCGATGAACTGATCGATGATGCCGTTGGACTCGTCAATGTCCGCGTTGATGCTCTCCTTGAGATACTCATCCCCGGACGACATCATCTCGGTCGCCAGCCGGATGCGGGTCAAGGGGGTACGCAGATCGTGGGAGACCCCGGCCATCATCAGGTTGCGCTCCTCGATCAGCCCCTTGATCGAGCTCGACATGTGGTTGAAGGTGCGGGTCAACCGGCGTACCTCCCGCGAGCCCTGCTCTCCCAGCGCGTCGGGGAAGTTGCCGCGGGCCACGGCCACGGCACCGGCCTCCAGATCCTCCAGCGGACGCACCAGCTGGCGGGCAAACCGCCAGGCCGCGAACAGGGTCACCACCAGCAGCACGCTCATGTAGAGGATCAGCGGCTCTATGTCGTCATCCTCGATCTCGGTCAGCGGGATGCGAACCCACACCTGATTGGCCTGGGGCGGCTGGATCCAGATGATGTAGTGATCCTGGATCTCGACCCGCACCTTGGTCTTGCCCCCCAGCTCGCGGCTGATGCTCTCTTCCAGATAGGTGTAGGGCTTGGAGTCATTGAGCCCGTGCTGCTCCGCCTCTGTCTGGGTATAGATGTCGCTGCCGGTCGCCACATAGACCAGCGCCTCGGCATCCTCGCTCAGCGCCAGCTGGTTGCTTTCGACCGGAAAGATGAGTTTGACCTGATTGGCCAGCAGGTGGCTGATCTGCTTGACGGTCGGCGCCAGCAGATAGTTGTAGAAGGTGGCATAGGAGACAAACTGATAGACCACCAGGACGGCGGCCAGAAACCAGAGCATGCGGGAAAACATGCTGCTCACTTTCTTCATTCGCCATCACCGTCCGGCACGAACACATAACCCAGGCCCCAGACGGTCTGCAGGTAACGCGGCTGGGCCGGGTCCTGCTCCAGCAGGCGGCGCAGGCGGGAAACCTGCACGTCTATGCTGCGCTCGGTCGCCGTGTACTCGCGCCCTCTGGCCAGGTTCATCAGCTTGTCGCGGGAGAGGGGCTCGCGGGGATGGCTGACCAGCACCTTGAGCACGGCAAATTCGCCGCTGGTCAGGGCTACCGGCTCGCCATCACGGCTGAGTTCACGGGTCGCCAGGTTGAGCTGATAGCTGCCGAAGGTCACCATCTTCTCGGCGGTCGAGGGAGCCCCGGGCAGTTCGACGGTATGACGGCGCAGCACGGCGCGGATCCGCGCCAGCAGTTCGCGCGGGTTGAACGGCTTGGGCAGATAATCGTCGGCCCCCATCTCGAGCCCGACGATGCGATCCACCTCATCGCCCTTGGCGGTGAGCATCAGCACCGGGATCTGGTTGCCGGCCTCGCGCAGGCGGCGACAGATGGAGAGGCCGTCCTCCCCCGGCAGCATCAAGTCCAGCACCATCAGGCTGAAATTTTCACGAGTCAGCAGGCGATCCGCCTGTTCACCATTGGCGACGCCACGAACCACGAATCCCTGTTCGGTCAGATAGCGCTCCAGCAGGGAACGCAATTTCAAATCATCGTCGACCACCAGAACCTTGTATTGCTGACTCATTGCTTGCCTCTCCTCTCGATATGCTGCCAATACTAGAGCCCGGGCCCCCAACGGCAAAGCATAAATATGTTACTGGTTATTGCCCATGGCCGCCTTGCGCCCCCCGGCCCACGCCCTCTCCCATGACGACGCAGGTTTTGCTCGACAGCGAGGCGACAGCGGATAAGATCGGCCGAGCCACCAGAGGCCCATCAGCCCACATTGACGCAGGTACTTGAAATCCATGAAGACCAAGCTGATCACCCGCGAAGGCTACAACAAGCTGAAAGAAGAGCTCGATTTCCTGTGGCGTGAAGAACGCCCCGAGACCACCCGCAAGGTGGCCTGGGCCGCCAGCCTGGGCGATCGCAGCGAGAATGCCGACTACCAGTACAACAAGAAGCGGTTGCGGGAGATCGACAGGCGGGTGCGCTACCTGCGCAAATGCCTCGAGGAGCTGGGGATCGTCGATTATGCCCCCGCCCAGGAGGGAAAGGTGTTCTTCGGCGCCTGGGTCGAGGTGGAGAACGACGAGGGCGAGACCAAGCGTTTTCGCATCGTCGGTTATGACGAGATCTTCGGTCGCAAGGATTACATCTCCATCGACTCCCCCATGGCCCGCGCCCTGCTCAAGAAGGAGGTCGGGGATGAGGCCATAGTGCCTACGCCAGTCGGTGACGTCTGTTGGTATGTCAACGAGATCAGTTATCCGAAGTGACGGTAGCGGGAAGCGTTCGCCTCCCCGCCATGGGTAAGGGCTGATGCCCTGCCCGTCCAAGCAAAGAGCCCCCATGACAAGTATCTGGGCGGCCAGCCCCTCTCCCGCCATTCGGCCCGACAGCCATGCATGTCATTTCAGCAGGGTGGCATAGCGCCGCCCGACCCCATATAGTGCTCACATTTGGCGCCTTGGGTGCGGGCCAGCCCCGGCAACGCTCAATGCACACCATGCGGTCCCCCCTCATGGTGCAGAGAGACGGCGAGCTGCCGAGCGGCATACCCGGCCGCAGCACATCGACGCCACCCCGGGCCAGTTGGATAGAAGCGACCACAGAGATCCCAGATGCACAGCCATGTAATAGAGAGACAGATTGCCGGTGAGCTGAATGCCCGCCCGGAACAGGTGCAGGCCGCCGTGCGCCTGCTGGATGAAGGCTCGACCGTTCCCTTTATCGCCCGTTATCGCAAGGAGGTGACCGGCGGTCTGGACGACAGTCAACTGCGTACCCTGGAGAGCCGCCTCGGCTATCTGCGTGAACTGGAAGATCGCCGCCAGGTGATCCTTCGCTCCATCGAGGAACAGGGCAAGCTGACCCCCGAGCTGGCGCACGAGCTGAACGGTGCCGACAGCAAGACCCGGCTGGAAGATCTCTACCTCCCCTACAAGCCCAAGCGTCGCACCAAGGGGCAGATGGCCATAGAAGCTGGGTTGGAGCCGCTGGCCAATCTGTTGCTCACCGATCCGATGAAGGATCCCGAGCAGGCGGCAGCCCGCTTCCTCAATGCCGAGCAGGGGATCTCCGACAGCAAGGCCGCCCTCGACGGCGCCCGTTACATCCTGATGGAACGCTTCGCCGAGCAGGCCGATCTGCTGGAGAAGCTGCGGGACTACCTGTGGCAAAACGCCACCCTGCGGGCCCGCGTGGTGGCAGGCAAGGAGCAGGAAGGGGCCAAGTTCAAGGACTACTTCGAGCACGACGAGCCCCTGCACAAGGCCCCCTCCCACCGGGTGCTGGCCATGCTGCGCGGGCGCAACGAGGGGATCCTCAACCTGGCGCTGGTCACCGGTGACGATGAGAGTGCCAGCCCCTGCGAAGGGATCATCGCCCATCACCTCAAACTCAATCTGCAGAGCCGTCCGGCCGACAAGTGGCTGCAGGGAGTGGTGAGCTGGACCTGGAAGATCAAGCTCTCTCTGCAGATGGAAACCGAGCTTATCGGCCGCATCCGCGAATCGGCAGAGGACGAGGCGATCAAGGTGTTCGCCATGAACCTCAAGGATCTGCTGATGGCAGCGCCGGCCGGCATGCGCTGCACCATGGGGCTGGATCCCGGCATCCGCACCGGGGTCAAGGTAGCCGTGGTGGATGCCACCGGCAAGCTGGTCGATCACGCCACCATCTATCCGTTCGAACCCAAGCGCCAGATTGATCAGAGCCTCAAGACCCTGAGCGAACTGTGCCAGAAGCACAAGGTCGAGCTCATCAGCATAGGCAACGGCACCGCCTCCCGGGAGACCGACCGCCTGGTGAGCGATCTGTTCGAGCGCTACCCCGCCGCCAAGGCGCAGAAGATAGTAGTGAGCGAGGCGGGGGCCTCGGTCTACTCCGCCTCCGAGCTCGCCTCCCAGGAGTTCCCGGATCTCGACGTCTCCATCCGTGGCGCCGTCTCCATCGCACGCCGCCTGCAGGACCCCCTGGCCGAGCTGGTCAAGATCGATCCCAAGAGCATAGGCGTGGGCCAGTACCAGCACGACGTCGGCCAGAGCCAGCTGGCCCGCCGACTGGATGCCGTGGTCGAGGATTGCGTGAACGCGGTCGGTGTGGATGTGAATACCGCCTCGGTCGCCCTGCTCAACCGGGTCTCCGGCCTCTCCCAGACCCTGGCCCAGAACATAGTCGCCTATCGGGATGAGCACGGCGCCTTCAAGAGCCGCCAGCAACTGCTGAAGGTGAGCCGACTCGGGCCCAAGGCGTTCGAGCAGTGTGCCGGCTTCCTGCGCATTCGCGGCGGCAACAATCCGCTGGACGGCTCGGCGGTACACCCGGAATCCTATCCGGTGGTGGAGCGGATCCTCGCCCAACTTGAACAGACTGTGGACAGCCTGCTCGGCAACAGCAGCTTGCTGCGCAGCCTGAAACCGGCCGACTACACGGACGAGCAATTCGGCGTGCCCACAGTCACCGACATCATAGGCGAGCTGGACAAGCCGGGCCGGGATCCGCGCCCCGAGTTCAAGACCGCCACCTTCAGGGACGGGGTGGAGAAGATAAGCGACCTGGTGCCCGAGATGGTGCTGGAAGGTGTGGTCACCAATGTCACCAACTTCGGCGCCTTCGTCGACATCGGCGTCCATCAGGACGGGCTGGTGCACATCTCCTCCCTGACCGATCGTTTCGTCAAGGATCCCCGCGAGGTGGTCAAGGCGGGTGACATAGTGCGGGTCAAGGTGCTGGAGGTGGATGCCCCGCGCAAGCGCATCAGCCTGACCATGCGACTGGACGAAAAAGCCGGACAACCGGCCCGCAAGCCTGCGGAGTCCCGCAACACGAATGCTGGCAGTGCCCAGCCGAGACAGGCGCCGCGTCCAAGCACGCCGGTAGGTGGCGCCATGGGTAACGCCTTCGCGGCAGCCCTCTCCAAAACCAAGAAATAAGCCGTCAAGATATGAAAAAAGCCCCGAAAGGGGCTTTTTTACGAGACACCAAGACTCATTGACTGAGGGTGGCCAGAATGCTTTCAGGATCCTGATGCCGGGCCAGCACCTCCCGCAGTCGATTGAATGCCTTGCAGGCCTCCTGCGGGTACTTGCCATAGGAAACCACGCCGGTATGGCTCCAACCGGCCGCCAGCATGACTTTCTTCTTGAAGTGAGTGCCTTCGGTTCCGCCACCACCAAGCTGCATCAAAAACTGTTCCATCTGAAGGTGAGGAGGGGGAACGCGGGAGAAGGTGGCAAAGTCTTCCGGTTTGACTTCATCAAAGTGCATGACGACTCCTGTGAGGATGAATGGGATTACCCCTCAGATTAGTTGCAAATGCCCGGGGCGTGATCGAAAAATCAGGGGGAAGAGTGGCGCCGCGCTCAGACGTTCAGGCTGAACCCTTGCTGCGCAGCAGGCCTGACCGCCTGTTGATAACGCTGGGCAATGACCTGGTTGCGCTGCTCCATGTAGCCGTTCAGCACGCCCGTCTTAGCGCTGCCATCGGCCGCCAAGGCGGAGTCTGGGTCGGATGAGAGCAGCGCCTTGCGGGCATGAGCCTCCTTGGCGGCGGCACTTCTGGCCACGCTCAGATCCTGTGCGGAAGGATCGGCCGGGGCCAGGGCGGCGGCACGCACCTGCTGCATCTTGGCGATGGTCGCCCTGGGATCGCCGGGAATGGTTCCAATATCGATAGAGACGCCACCGCCGGTGGCGTAACGCTTGCCATCCGGTCCCATCGAGAACTGATAGGTCGGACTGCTGGCATACTGGCCGCCAGTGCTCTGATGTGCCTGCTCGTGGGTCCGTACCTCCTGATCCCTGTCGGCCAGCTCCTTGATCTGCAGCTCCTGCTTCTGTTGTTGCTCCTGCTGTCTGGGATCCTGCTGTTGCTTGTTGCGCTGCCCCTCTTCCCCCGTGGCCTCTACGAAGCGGTGATCAACCGGCGTTTGCGGATTGCCGGTCTGGGAAGTTTCCCGCGTCTGCTGGGAGGTCTGGTTGGGATTGGCCTGGCTGGCCTTGGACTTGTCTTTCTGTGAGCCGACTTCAGGCTCGGCATTGAATGCCTCGCTCTGACGGGTCTGGGGGATGAGGGCTGCACGGCGATTGTCAGTGCGTGCCGATTCCGTCTGCGGTTGCAGCTGATTAGGAATAATGGTCGGCAGACTGACATTGATGTTCATGTCACACCCGGATATCGATCAGGGTACCCATAACATCACTGGCGGTCTGGATCACCTTGGCAGATGCTCCGGCCTGTACTTCGGCCACCTTGAGGTTGACCAGCTCATCGGGCAGTTGTACCTGATCACCGCTCGGGGTGTTGAGCCGGGCGATCTGGCTGGATGCCTTGTCGGCAATCTGTTCCGCTCGCTGAAACCCTTGTACTCCGCTGTTCAATGCAGAATCTATACGCATGATGACACTCCTCTGACGCTGGATTAATTATCCGTCACGTCAGAGGATTAATGAAGCAAATAGGTTGTTTTTCAACCAACAAAATGTCGAATGATTTCAACGAACTGCTGTGGATGGGAAATAAAGGGTGCGTGCGAGGCCTTTTCCAGCACCAGGCTGTGACTGGCTGGGTAGCGTTCGTCCAGCAGTGGTATGGCCGCCTTGGGCACCAGCGAATCCAGTCGGCCATAGACCCGCAGCCAGGGCAGGCTCAGCGTTGCCAGCGCATCGCGCAGATCAACGTCAGCCAGCAGACCGAGTCCAGCCTCCAGCGCCGCAAGTTGGGGAGCCGGACGTTCGGCCAACCAATGGCGCAGCTGGCGGATATCATCCCGGGCGTGTTCGCTGCCCATGGCCTGGATCGCGAGGAAACGCTCTATGGTCTGCTTGAAGTCACCCGCCAGCATCTGATTGAAGCCGGTCAGCACCTTGGGGGCTATCCCCGGCCAGTCGTCACGGGCCATGAAGCAGGGGGAGCTCGCCACCGTGATCAGGCTCTGGCAGCGCTCAGGCTGGGTCAGCGCCAACTGGCTCGCCACCAGACCACCGAGGGACCAGCCGAGCAGATGGCATTTCTGCGGCAAGACGGCGGCGACCTGCTCCGCCAGCCAGGGCAAGGAGTACTCACTCCCGTCGGCCAGCGGACTGTTGCCAAACCCGGGCAAGTCCACCAGATGCAGCCGATAATGGGCCGCCAACGGCTGGGCAATACCATGCCAGACTGCGCCATTCATGCCCCATCCGTGCAACAGCACCAGATCGGGCCCCTGACCAAATCGCTCTACCGATACGCTCATCTAGACTCAAGATCCCTGTTCATTCTCTTGGGGTCAGCATGTTAAAGCGGCTGCTCGCCAAAGCAAGTCCGATCCTTGGCAACCATGCCGACTGGCAGGGCCACTGTCTGCTCTGCCAACAGCCTTGCGATACACAGCCGCTGCTCTGCAGCTGGTGCCAGCAGGCCCTCCACCAGCCCTATCGCAAATGCAGCCTGTGTGCGGCGCCCTTGCCGGAACCTGACGGAGAAACCGAACCTGTCTGCGGGCGCTGCCAGCGCAGGCCACCGCCCTGGCAGCGGCTACAGGTCATTGGCGACTACCAGGCCCCCTACTCCATGCTCATTTCGCAGCTGAAATATTCTGGCCAGATCCTGCTGGCACCGCTGCTCGCCCGTCTGCTGGCCGATCATCTGGAGAGAGACGATCTCCCCGAGGCCATCATTCCGGTTCCCCTGCACTGGTGGCGACTGTGGTGGCGCGGCTTCAATCAGGCGGAGGAGATAGCCATCACCCTCAGCGAGATCACCGGCATCCCCTGCGACACCCGGCTGCTGCGCAGAACCCGAGCCACCCCGCAGCAGACCCGGCTCAGTGCCGCTCAGCGGCGACGGAATCTGCGCGGCGCCTTCCAGATCCAGCCCCACCACTATCGGCACGTGGCCCTGCTCGACGATGTGGTGACCACGGGGGCGACGGCAGGCCAGCTCACCCGCGTACTGCACGAGAGCGGCATCGAAAAAGTGGAGGTGTGGGCCATTTGCCGCACGCTCAAACACCTCAAATGACGCTCGATATGGCTACCGCAAGCCCAGGCATATCAGGCTGCCACAGAGATGTATGCCGCCCCCGCACACATCCTCAATAATCCGCGGCATGTATCCCGCAGGCTCAGTCACATCAGGCGGCCATAGGTATATTTGACATATGCCCGGCGCCATCAGCACGCTACCCAAGCACTGCCAAGCGAGTTATCATGAATACCCTAGTCGTACACTCAGGTTTATGAGGATAGTGATGATCAGCATTTCCGACACCGCCCAGGCCCATTTCCGTAAACTGCTGGAAAAACAGCCTGATGGCACCAATATCCGGGTGTTTGTGGTCAATCCGGGAACCCAGAATGCCGAGTGCGGCGTATCATATTGCCCACCCGACGCGGTCGATCCGGAAGATCAACACCTGCCCTTCAGCGGCTTCGACTGCCTGGTCGATCCTCTGAGCGCCCCCTTCCTGGTCGATGCCACCATCGACTTCGTCACCGATCAGATGGGCTCCCAGCTCACCCTCAAAGCGCCAAACGCCAAGATGCGCAAGGTGGCCGACGATGCACCGCTGATCGACCGCATCGAATATGTGCTGATGTCCGAGGTGAACCCCATGCTGGCCGGTCACGGCGGCAAGGTCACCCTGGTCGAGCTGACCGAAGACAAGCTGGCCATCCTGCAGTTTGGCGGCGGTTGCAACGGTTGCTCCATGGTCGATTACACCCTGAAAGAGGGGATCGAGAAGCAGCTGCTGGAGAAATTCCCGGGCGAGCTCAACGGCGTCAAAGATGCCACCGAGCACCAGCGCGGCGATCACTCCTACTATTGATCCCGTGCCAGTGGCGATCACCCGCCAGGCTTGATCCCCTTGCTGCACATAAAAAGGCCCCGCCAATCTGGCGGGGCCTTTTGCTATCCGGCGAACCGAATGAGCCTATCTCAGTAGGCGTCGTTGTTGACGGCAGTTTGAACACGGACAGCGCGCAGAAACCGGAGCGTATAGGCATACGTGAGGATTTCGAGCACTGCCCAGGTTCAAAATGGCTAATAAAACAGCCTAATGGGATTTACTCTTATTCGTCGCGCTTGTCCCGACTGAGCAGGGCGATGGCGGCCTCTTTCGGGTTCTTGCCCTGATAGAGCACCTGGAAGATCTGCTCGCAGATGGGCATCTCGACGCCACAACGGGCCGCCAGCAGATGCACCTCCTTGGTGTTGCGATAGCCTTCCACCACCTGACCTATCTCGGCCATGGCGGTATCCACGCTCTTGCCGGCCCCGAGGGCCAGACCGAAGCGACGGTTGCGCGACTGGTTGTCGGTACAGGTCAGCACCAGATCCCCGAGCCCCGCCATCCCCATGAAGGTTTTGGCGTCGGCACCCAGGGCCGCCCCCAGACGCTGCATCTCCACCAGACCCCGGGTGATGAGCGCGGTTCTGGCGTTGGCGCCAAACCCCAACCCGTCGGAGAGACCGGCACCGATGGCGATGACGTTCTTGACGGCGCCGCCCAGCTGCAGACCGACGAAGTCCGGATTGGTATAGACCCGGAACGAACGGCCGCAGTGCAGCAACAGGGAGAGGTCATCGGCGAAGTCATCGTGAGTCGACGCCACCGAGATGGCGGTCGGCAGGCCGGCGGCCAGCTCCTTGGCGAAGGTGGGACCGGAGATCACCGCCAGCGGGATCGCCTCACCCAGCACCTCACGGGCCACATCTTGCAGCAGGCGGCCGCTGTCAGGTTCCAGCCCCTTGGTGGCCCAGGCGATACGGGTATCGGGGCGCAGGAAGGGTTTGACCTGAGCTAGCACCTGGCCGAACACATGGCTCGGCACCACCAGCAGCAGCACGGGCGCGGCTTGCACCGCCGCCTGCAGATCGGCGGTCAGCTGCAGATCGGCAGGGAAAGGGACATCCGGCAGAAAAGCCTTATTGCAGCGGTCTTGTTCCAGCTCGGCGACATGGGCAGGGTCGTGACCCCACAGCAGGGTCGGATGACCGTTGCGCGCCAAAGAAATGGCAAGGGCGGAGCCATAAGACCCCGCCCCCAAGACCGAGATAGCGATCTGGTCAGCCATTATCAGGCTTCCGCAGTCGCCTGCTGGGCCTGTGCTTGCGCCATGTGCTGGGCAAACAGGGCATCGAAGTTGACCGGTGCCAGGTTCAGCTGCGGGAAGGAACCCTTGCTCACCATGTTGGCCACGGCTTCGCGGGCATACGGGAACAGGATGTTCGGGCAGAAGGCGGCCAGGCAGTGAGCCAGTTGCGGCTCCGGCAGGTTGCCTATGGTGAAGATACCGGCTTGCTGTACTTCACACAGGAAGGCAGTCTCGGTTTCCAGCTTGCAGGTCACGGTCAGGGTCAGCACAACCTCATACACGCCGTCAGCCAGGATGTTGGTCTTGGTGTCCATGTCCAGCTTGACGTCCGGCTGCCACTCTTTCTGGAAGATGTGCGGGGTATTCGGGGCTTCGAAAGAGACATCCTTGGTGTAAACACGCTGGATGTGGAATTCCGGTTGTACTTCCTGGTTGTTGATTTCGTCAGCCATTTCGTTTGATTCCTTTTTAAGAAAATATGTGGGCGCAGGCCCTTAAATCAGCGTTTTTTGGTCACCGGCAGATTATCTGCACGCCACTGGGCCATGCCACCGCTGAGCACATACACCTGCTTGAAACCGGCCTTGCTCAGTTGGCGACCCGCGCCACCAGCGGTCATCCCCGACTCGCACACCACTATGATGGGGGCATCTTTATGCTTTTCAACCGGACCCAGGTTATTGCTCTGGATCTGGCTGAGCGGCAGGTGCTGGGCACCGGCCAGATGGCCCTTGGCAAACTCTTCCTGACTGCGAATGTCCACCACTGTGGCATTTTCACGGTTGATCAGCAGGGTAGCCGTGTGGTTGTTCACCGTCTTAACCGGAGAAAAACGAGCACGCACAGTGGTGTAAACTAGGGTGCCTGCCAGGCCGAACCAGGCTGCGGTCAGCAGCGGGTTACGGGCCGCAAAATCCAAATACTCTTGCATCTTCTACTATCCAGGGACCAAGACAAGGGCCCGAGTATACATGGGGACCCCACCAAGATCAGCCATCTTGGCGGCAAAGCGGGAGCGGGCTCCCATCGGGCAGGGGCACGATAAAGGATCGGAATAAAAAGTGGCGTCCGACGCCTTGAGGCGAGGATTCTTCGAGCCGGGAGACAAGCCGGCGACAAAGGGGAAACAGGCTGGCAACAGTCCTGAACGACGGCGGGCCTGGGCTTGGCTATCAGGTGACTATTTCGGCAGATGTAGTAATATTACGCTAGTTTCACTTCCCGCAATTCATTCCTATCCGAGAGGACATAGCCTTATGTCAACAGCTAAGAAACCTTTGGTTCTGGTCATCATGGACGGTTGGGGCTACAGCACCAAGCAAGAGCACAACGCCGTCGCTGCCGCCAAGACTCCCAACCTCGACCGTCTCGCCCGTGACTACACCAGCACCCTGATCTCCGGCTCCGGCCTGGACGTGGGTCTGCCGGATGGTCAGATGGGTAACTCCGAAGTGGGTCACGTCAACATAGGTGCCGGTCGCATCGTCTATCAGGAACTGACCCGCATCTCCAAAGAGATCAAGGACGGCGACTTCTTCCAGAACGTCGAACTGGCCAAGGCTGTTGACGGTGCCGTGACCAAGGGCAAGGCCGTGCACATCATGGGTCTGATGTCCCCGGGTGGCGTACACAGCCACGAAGAGCACATCATGGGCATGATCGAAATGGCCGCCAAGCGTGGCGCCGAGCAGATCTATTTCCACGCCTTCCTGGATGGCCGCGACGTACCGCCGCGCTCCGCCCAGTCCTCCATCGAACAGTTCGATGCCCTGTTTGCCCGTCTGGGCAAGGGTCGTTTCGCCTCCATGATCGGCCGCTACTTCGCCATGGACCGTGACAACCGCTGGGATCGCGTGCAGCAAGCCTATGACCTGATGACTCAGGGCAAGGGCGAGTTCACCGCCGACAGCGCCAGCGAAGCCCTGGCTGCCGCCTATGCCCGCGACGAGAACGACGAATTCGTCAAGGCCACCCGCATCGGTGCCGCCGCCCCCATGCAGGATGGCGATGCGCTGATCTTCATGAACTTCCGTGCCGACCGTGCCCGCGAGATCACCCGCGCCTTCGTCGACAGCGACTTCACCGGCTTTGCCCGTGCCGCCACCCCGGCGCTGAACTTCGTGATGCTGACCGAATACGCGGCCGACATCAAAACCGCCTGTGCCTACCCGCCGACCGCCCTGGTAAACACCCTGGGTGAGTGGCTGGCCAAGCAGGGCAAGACCCAGCTGCGCATCTCCGAAACCGAGAAGTACGCCCACGTCACCTTCTTCTTCAACGGTGGCGAAGAGTCCTGCTTCACCGGCGAAGACCGCGAGATCGTCGCCAGCCCGAAAGTGGCCACCTATGACCTGCAGCCGGAAATGAGCTCCGAAGAGCTGACCGACAAGCTGGTTGCCGCCATCAAGAGCGGCAAGTACGACACCATCATCTGCAACTACCCGAACGGCGACATGGTCGGTCACACCGGCGTGTTCGATGCGGCAGTCAAAGCCTGTGAGGCGGTTGACCACTGCATCGGTCGTGTCACCGAGGCCCTGGCCGAAGTGGGTGGCGAATGCCTGATCACCGCCGACCACGGCAACGCCGAGAAGATGCTGGACGAAGAGACGGGTCAGGCCCACACAGCCCATACCAACCTGCCGGTTCCCCTCATCTATTTCGGTCGCAAGTCCGAGGTGGTTGAAGGTGGCAAACTGTCCGATCTGGCGCCGACCATGCTGACCCTGATGGGTCTGCCGGTGCCGCCGGAAATGACTGGCAAGCCCCTGATGATTCTGAAATAATCCTTCCCCATGCGGGGATGCGAAGTTATTTCAAACAAAACCAGTCGCGTCGGCCTGTTGGCCGGCGCGCTGTTTTTTTGCCTGTCGTTTGTCGCGGGCAAGGCCCTGGCTGCCAATCAGCAGCTCGGCACCATGCAGTCCCAGATCAAAGAGCAACAGAAAACCATCAAGCTCAGCAAGCAGGAGCTGGCCAAACTCAACACCCAGCTCAAGGCCGATGAGCAGGCCATCTCGGCCGCGGCAGCCAAGCTCGAGCAGACCAAACAACAGCTGAAACAGAATCAGCAAAAACTGGTGGGCCTGCAACAGGACAAGCTGGATCTGGAACAACAGGCCAGCCATCAGAAGCAGTTGCTGGCCAAGCAGGCGGAAAGCGCCTTCCAGGCGGGCAACCACGATTACCTCAAACTGCTGCTCAATCAGCAGGATCCGGCCAAACTGAGCCGCTCTCTCGATTACTACGACTACCTCAACAAGGCCCGCATCGAGGCCATCGAAGCCCTGCGCACGACCCGCACCAAGCTGGCGAAAAACCAGCAGGCCACCAAAGAGACCGAGAACAAGCTGCAAACCCTGCTGAGCGAACAGCAGCAACATCACCAGAGCCTGCTGGCCAGCCAGCAGAGCCGCGCCAAGGTACGCAACCAACTGCAGCAGTCGGTACAGGATGACGAACAGAAGCTGACCAAGCTGGTCAAGGCGGAGAAAGCCCTGAAGGCCCGGCTGGAAGAGCTGCGTCGCCAGCGGGAAGAGCAGGAGCGTCGTGAGCGGGCCGAGCGGGAGCGGCTGGCCAAGCTGAAAGCCGAACAGGAGCGCCAGCGCCGCCTGGAGGCCCAACGCCTGGCCGCCGAGCAGAAACGGATTGCCGAACAGCAGCGGATCGCGGCGCAGCAGCAGAAGGTCGGCGAGCAGCAACGGCTCGCGGCCCAACAGCAGAAAGTCGCCGAACAACAGAACCGGGTGGCGGAGCAGCAAGCCGCCGCGCGCAATAGCAAGCCAAGCAGTGGCGGCTACGGCGGTCTCAGCACCAACGGCAGCCTGCGCTGGCCGGTGCAGGGCCCGATCCTCATCTCCTACGGCTCACCCCGCACCGCCGAGCTCAAGTGGAAGGGCACCCTGATTGGCGCCAGTGAAGGGACCCAGGTCAAGGCGGTCGCACCGGGCCAGGTGGTGTACGCCGACTGGCTGGATGGCTTCGGCATGCTGCTGGTGATCGACCACGGCCGTGGCTACATGAGCCTCTACGGTCACAACCAGTCGCTGCTGCGTCAAGTGGGCCAGAGCGTGGAGCAGGGTGAGCCCGTGGCGCTGGTCGGCGACAGTGGCGGCCAGGACAGACCCGGCCTCTACTTCGAGATCCGCTATCAGGGTGAAGCCATCAACCCGACCAAGTGGCTGGCCAAACGCTGACCCCGTACACGCGATGACAAAAAGCCTGCATAACGCAGGCTTTTTTGATCGTCGCCGACGGCCCTGTCAGCGGCATCGAATGACGAAAACTTACCCCGTTTTCGACCGCCGGGATCAGGGGAAGACGATGAGGCCGAGCTGTTCGAGCAGCCCCTGCTGCTGCTCTTCATTGATCTGCACCCCGTCCAGGTTGACCCGACGCAGATCCAGCCCGGGGAGATCGCACTGACGCAGATCACAGCCCTGCAGGTTGAAGCTGGCCCAGTCTATCTGGCCAAACTCGGAGCCACTCAGATCAGATCCCGCCAACGAGGCCCCCAGCAGGCTGGCCCCCTGCCAGCGGTTGCCACTGAGCTCGCATCGCTCCAGCAGGCAGCCATCGAAGTTGGCGTAGCTGAAGTTGTTGCCCGTAAGATGGGCCTCGCAGAAGTAGCTCTTGACGGTGATCTGGTTGGCGAAGCTGGCGTGGGCGAAATTGATGCCCATGGCCTGACAGTCGCGCATCTCCAGCCCCAGGCACTGGCTGCGGCTGAGATCTGCCAGAGTCAGATCGCAGCGCAGAAAGCTCGCCTCCCGCAGGTCGCAACCCTGCAACTGGCAGCCCAGCTCGCGCTCCCGCTCATAGAAGGTGCAGTCAACGAAGCGGCTCTCGCTCAAGTCCAGCCAGGAGAAGTTGCAGTCGACAAAGCGGCAACCATCAAACTGTTCCTCTTCCACATCCTGCTGTTCGAAACGCTTCCCCTCGAAGCACTTGCCCTTGATCATCCGAGTCATCCTCTCCTGATGGCGTCATATGCTGACTTTGTTAAACAAAAACGGTAATGTTACGTGTAACATTCCTGCCGGATCCCCAGATGAACGACACCCGCAAACGCCGCCCTACCCTGCAGGACATAGCCGACCTGACCGGGGTCACCAAGATGACCGTCAGCCGCTATCTGCGCGATCCTCACGCCGTGGCCGAGGGCACCCGTGAGCGGATCGCCGCCGCAGTGGAAGAGCTGGGCTATATCCCCAACCGAGCACCTGACATTCTCTCCAACGCCACCAGCAAGGCGATCGGCATCCTGATCCCCTCTCTCTCCAACCAGGTGTTTTCCGCCGTGGTACATGGCATAGAGTCGGTGACCCGGCCCGCCGGCTACCAGACCCTGCTCGCTCACTACGGCTACAGCCCGGAGCGGGAAGAGGAGCAGGTGGCCTCCCTGCTCTCCTATCACGTGGACGGCCTGATCCTCTCCGACAGCCAGCACACGGAGCGTACCCGCAAGATGATCGCTACCGCCGGCATTCCCGTGGTGGAAACCATGGATCTGCCGCAAGCCCCCATTGACATGGTAGTGGGGATGGATCACAGGGCCGCCGCCCGGGCCATGGTAACAGAGATGCTGCGCCGGGGCCGACGCAAGCTGGTTTATCTGGGGGCGCGGCTCGACGTGCGCACCCAGCTGCGGATGGAGGGTTACTACCAGGCGATGGCCGATTTCGGCCTGACCGGTCAGCACCTGCTGACCGAGCAATCCTCCAGCTTCACCCTGGGTGGTCAACTGCTGGATCAGGCGCTGGTGCGCTATCCCGACCTCGATGGCCTCTTCTGTACCAATGACGACTTGGCGGTTGGCGCCCTGCTGCAGTGTCAGGCAAAATGGATACCCGTCCCCCAGCAGATCGCCATCGCCGGCAGCAACGCCCTCGACATAGGCCATGCCATGACCCCCAAGCTGGCCAGTATCGTCACACCACGCAAGGAGATAGGCCGTGAGGCGGCGACCATGCTGCTGGCACGACTCAGCGGCCAGCCACTGCCCGACACCCGCAAGGATATGGGCTTCTCCCTCTATGTCGGGGAGAGCCTGGGCTGACGCTTGCGCGAAGGGAGGGTCAAAGCCTGATGGTACGCACGTGAAGCAGTCTGATCCGAGACGCCAGCCGATTTATCCCCCTGATTCAAAGGCAAAAAAAGAGCAGGTCACCCAAGGGTGGCCTGCTCTTTTTTATAAAGAACGCGCGCTTAGCGTTTCACCAGCTCGACCGCTTCGCGGGAGAGGCGGGTCACCTCCTCCCAGTTGCCGCTCTTGACAGCATCGGCCGGCAGCATCCAGGAACCGCCGACGGTGGCGACGCATTTCAGCGCCAGGTAGTCGGCCACGTTTTTCGGGCCTATGCCGCCGGTGGGGCAGAACTTGATCTGGGGAAGCGGTGCTGCGATGGCAGCCAGCGCCTTGGTGCCGCCGTTCGCTTCGGCCGGGAAGAACTTCAGATGGTCGTAGCCTGCTTCCAGCGCCTGCATCACTTCGGAGGCGGTGGCAACACCCGGTATCAAGGGCGCCGTGCTGTTGGCGGCGTGGGCCAGCAGCGCCGGTGTCATCCCCGGGGAGATGACGAAGCGGGCACCGGCGGCCACGGCTGCATCAAACTGCGCGCAGTTGAGCACTGTGCCTGCACCGACCATGGCATCCGGTATCGCCTTGGCGATGAGGGCGATGGCATCGAGCGCCACCGGGGTACGCAGTGTGATCTCGAATACCGAGATGCCGCCGTCGAGCAGCGCCTTGGCCATCGGCAGGGCCTGCTCCAGCTCATTGATGACCATAACAGGAACCAGCGGAGAGGCGGCAAACACTTCGGCGGGGGTCACTTTCCAGTTTTGCATAACGCTTCCTTAATCAAAGATGGTGGCGCCACACTCGGCGCTCGATACCGCGCGACGCATCACGCTGAACAGTTCACGGCCCCACCCCTCTTGTTCCAGAGTGAGGTCAATCTCGGCCTGGGTACGGCCACTCAAATCGGTCAGGCAATCGAGGCGACCGTTTACCGCGTCCACCCGCAGCAGATCGCCATCGGCAAGCAGGCCGATGGCGCCGCCGTGCAGCGCTTCCGGGGTGACATGGATGGCCGCCGGGATCTTGCCGGAGGCGCCGGAGAGACGGCCATCGGTAACCAGCGCCACCTTGTGGCCCGCCTTCTGCAGGTTGCCGAGCACAGGCATCAACTTGTGCAGTTCAGGCATGCCGTTGGCCGCCGGGCCGTTGTGGCGCACCACGATAACGGCATCCTGATTGAGGCTGCCAGCCTTGTAGGCCGCCTCCACCGCATGCTGGGAGGAGAAAACCCGGGCGGGCGCTTCGATAACGCGATACTCGGGCGCCACGGCGGAGACCTTGACCACGGCGCGGCCCAGATTACCCGCCAGCAGCTTGGTGCCGCCGGTGGCCTGGAACACGGAACCGGTCGGCGACAGCACGCTCGGATCCGTGCTTTCACCCACTGGTTGCCACACCAGCTCGCCATCCACCAGAGCCGGACGGCTGAGGTAATCCTGCATCTCGCCAAACACAGGGGTGGCATCCATGTGGATCAGCCCCTCTTGCGCCAGACGACGCATCAGGCCGGGAACGCCGCCCGCCTGTTCGAAGGCATTCACATCGGCCGGGCCGTTCGGGTACATGCGTACCAAGAGCGGCACCACATCGGAGAGATCGCTGATGTCGTCCCAGGTCAGGTGCAGGCCGGCGGCCCGCGCCAGCGCCACCATGTGGATGCTGTGGTTGGTGCTGCCGCCGGAGGCGAGCAGGGCCACCAGACCGTTGACCAGGGAGCGCTCGTCCAGCACCTCGCTCAAGGGGCGGTAGGCAGGAGAGCCAGGGATCATGGCGCTGATCCGACGGGCGGCTTCTTCAGTGAGCGCGTGGCGCAACTCGCTGTGAGGATGGACGAAGGCGGAGCCCGGCAGCATCAGGCCCATGGCCTCGAACACCAGCTGGTTGGTGTTGGCTGTGCCGTAGAAGGTGCAGGTGCCCGGAGCATGATAGGCGCCGCACTCCATCTCCAGCAGGGCATCGCGGCCCAGTTCACCGGCGGCGTACTGCTGACGCACCTTTACCTTGTCATCATTGCTGATGCCGCTGGCCATGGGGCCGGCCGGCACGAAGGCGGTGGGCAGGTGCGCGTGGGAGAGCGCCCCCATGATCTGGCCCGGAGCTATCTTGTCGCAGATACCGAGCAGCAAGGTGGCGTCGAAGGTGTTGTGGGAGAGTGACAGCGCGGTCGCCTGGGCGATGAGATCGCGGGAAAACAGAGACATGTCCATCCCCGGCTGACCCTGGGTCACGCCGTCGCACATGGCCGGTACGCCACCCGCCACCTGGGCGCTGTGACCCAGTTCGGCCAGCGCGGCCTTGATGATGTCCGGGTAGCCCTGATAGGGCTGATGGGCGCTCAACATGTCGTTGTAGGCGGTGACTATGCCTACGTTGGCACGGGTCATGTCGAGGATACGACCCTTCTCGTCACTGCTGCAGGCGGCCACGGCGTGGGCCAGGTTGCCGCAAGCCAGGGCGGCGCGGGTCTTGCCCTGCTCGGCCTGGCGCTGAATACGGGCCAGGAACGCCTGGCGACGGGCGGCACTGCGCTCGCGAATGCGGGCGGTGACGCTGGAAATAACCTGATGGATCATTGGGCTTGCTCCAATGCTGTGACGGCCCGATCAACCACCTGCTCGAAGGTGCCGTCTATATCGATGTGAAATACACCTGCCTCGCCATCCGGGCGCTCCAGGGTATCGAACTGACTTTGTACCATGGTTTCCCGCATGAAATGGCCCTTGCGTGCCCGCATACGTTCGAGGATAAGCGGCTGATCACCATCCAGAAACAGGAAATGCACCGAGTCATTGCCCTCGCGGATCTGGTCGCGGTACTGCTTCTTGAGGGCCGAGCAGACGATGACGCCCACCTCGTTCTTCTGTTCCAGGCTGTACGCCGCATCACGGATCCGCTCCAGCCAGGGGGCGCGATCCTCGTCGTTGAGCGGGTTGCCACCGGCCATCTTCTGGATATTGGCTCTGGGGTGCAGGTCATCACCATCGATGAACTTGGCACCCAGCGCCTGGGCCACCTTGAGGCCGACGCTGGACTTGCCGCTACCACACACACCCATCACGATAATGCTCTTGCCCGCCATTGTTTGACCTCTATCCCATTTTTCAAAAATCGTGCTGCCGATGGGTTCTAACTTAGCACGTTACCGGTAACATGTTACCGGTAACAACAAGAAATGTGAAGTCTGCCACAGACTGAGCGAACTCACAGTCACCTGGGCAAGCGAGCTTGCGCCCTGGCCATAAATCTAAATAAATCATAAAGATATGGCCTGCCGACGGATCGGCAGGGTGTCGATACTGAATCTGGAACAAGGAACGCACAACAATGTCTGACCTCTCCCTGATCATGACGGCCGCCGGCTCCATAGTGCTGCTGCTCTTTCTGGTGATGAAGGCCCGCCTGCACGCGGTCGTCTCCCTCATCCTGGTCTCCATGGTGGCCGGCCTCGCCGCCGGCATGAACCCGGCCGAAATCGCCAACACCATCCAGAAAGGGATGGGCGGCACCCTGGGCTTCGTCGCCGTGGTGGTGGCGCTGGGCGCCATGTTCGGCAAGGTGATGGAGGTCACCGGTGCCCTCGACCGGGTGGCCCATACCCTGCTCGGTACCTTCGGCGTCAAGCGCGCCAACTGGGCCATGTCACTGACCGGCTTCATCTGCGCTCTGCCGCTCTTCTTCGACGTGGCCGTGGTGCTGCTGATCGGGGTGGCCTTTGCCATCGTCCGTCGCGGCGGCGGCAGCGTGGTGAAGATAGGCATAGCGCTGCTGGCGGGCATCGCCACCTGCCAGGCGTTCCTTATTCCGGCGCCGGGCCCCATTCTGGTAGCATCCCAGCTGGGGGCCGATTTTGGCTACATGATACTGTTCGGCCTGATCGCCGCCGTGCCGGCCCTGATCCTGGCAGGCCCGCTGTTCGGGGAGCTGATCAGCAAGGTGGTGGATGTGCCGCTGCCCGCCGATGCCCAGAGCAGCGCCCACGACGACTGCAAGACCCTGCCCTCATTCGGACTGGCCATGGGCCTGATCGGTCTGCCGCTGCTGCTGATAGGTCTCAAGACCATAGTCGGCCGCTTCGTCGAGGCGGGTTCCACCCTGCACAACTGGCTGGAGTTCATCGGTCACCCCTTCACCGCCATCATGGTCGCCTGTCTGGCCGCCTTTTATCTGCTGGGGATCCGCCGTGGCATGTCCCGTGACGAGGTGATGAGCGTCTGCAACAGTGCCATCCAGCCAGCCGGTGTCATCATACTGGTGACCGGTGCCGGTGGCGTGTTCAAGCAGATCCTGGTGGATTCCGGGGTGGGTGCCGCCCTCGGCAACATGCTGGCGGATTCCGGCCTGCCCATAGTCGCACTGGCTTTCATACTGGCGGCCGCGGTGCGGGTCATTCAGGGTTCCGCCACCGTCGCCATGCTGACCGCCTGTGGCCTGCTGCTGCCCATGCTGGAACCGCTCGGGCTGAACGGTGCCCAGCTGGCCGCCGTGACCATCGCCATCGGTGGCGGGGCCATAGTGCTCTCCCACGTCAACGACTCCGGCTTCTGGCTGGCCAACCGCTATCTCGGCCTCTCCGAGAAGCAGACCCTGCAGACCTGGACTGTGATGGAGACCATCATAGGCACCACCGGCGGCGTCATGGCGATGATCATCTACAGCTTCCTTTGAACATAACTGCTGTCGAAAAGGCCTCCAATGTGAGGCCTTTTTCATCTTTATGACGATTCTTTCTTTGGCTAACAGGTCGAGGTTGCTAGAATCGCCTATCCATCGCTCCGAGTGGAACGCTTAACGCAGTGATTTCAGGTTTCTCTATGCATTCATCGGCACACTATCGACAGCTGTTGGCTCGTCTGCCCCAGATCGCCGTCGCCGCAGATCAGTTTCAGGTGCTCAACAGCGCCCGGGACTTCAAGAGCCGGATCCTTTCGCTCATCGCCAGCGCGACTCACCGCATCTATCTGGTGGCCCTCTACCTGCAGGATGACGAAGCGGGACGGGAGATACTGTCCGCCCTCTACGCCGCCAAGCAGCGCAACCCGGCCCTGGACATCAAGCTCTTCGTCGACTTCCACCGTGCCCAGCGCGGTCTGATCGGCAAGGGCAAGCAGGGGGGCAACCACCTGATGTATCAGGAAATGGCCGCCCGCCACGAACACCAGATCGCTATCTACGGCGTGCCGGTGAAGGGGCGCGAACTGCTCGGCGTGCTGCACCTCAAGGGCTTCATCTTCGATGACACCCTGCTCTACTCGGGTGCCAGCCTCAACGACATCTATCTGCATCAGCAGGATCGCTACCGTTTCGACCGTTATCACCAGATCACCAGCCCCGAGCTGACCCGCTGCATGGTCCACTATGTGGACGATCTCTTCCTCAAGAGCGAAGCGGTGCAGCGGCTGGATCGCACCGACATCCCCACTGCCAAGCAGTTGAAGGGGCCGATCCGCCGCTTCAAACACAGCCTGCGCCTGGGCCAGTACCGCTTCGAGAGCATGCCGGTCAACAGCCAGGAGATCGCCATCACTCCGATGACGGGGCTGGGCAAGCGGGGCAATCAGCTCAACAAGATGATCCGTACCCTGGTGCGTGCCACCGAGCGGGAAATCTTCATCTGCACCCCCTATTTCAACCCGCCCAAGGAGTTGAACAAGGACATCGAGGCCCTGCTCAAGCGCGGCTGCAAGGTGACCATAGTGGTGGGTGACAAGACGGCCAACGACTTCTTCATCCCGCCGGAGGAGAAATTCACCACCATAGGCGGCCTGCCCTATCTGTACGAGACCAATCTGCGCAAGTTTGCCGAGCGCAACCAGCATCACATCGATGCCGGCCGTCTCAACCTGATGCTGTGGTGCTGCGAGCGCAACTCCTACCACCTCAAGGGGATCTTCGTGGATGACGAGTGGGCGCTGCTCACCGGCAACAACCTGAACCCCCGCGCCTGGGCGCTGGATCTGGAGAACGGTCTGCTGGTGTACGATCGTCGCCATCACCTGCGTGCCCAGTTCAACGGGGAGCGGGAGAACATACTCGCCAACACCAAGCGGATCAGCCACTTCGATCAGATTGAGCAGATCAAGGACTACCCGGAACAGGTGCGCAAGCTGCTGGCCCGGATCCACAGGGTCAGGGCTCATATCCTGCTCAAACGCATCATCTGACGCCGGGGCGCATCGCCCCCACTTCCGCCCGCAGGCAGCTGCAACAAAGGCCTCCCGTTTTTCGGCAGGCCTTTGTCACATGCGGCTATCGCCTTTTTCCAGCCGCCCGGCCGGCCCTGCTCACAGCAACGCGGCTTGCATCGAGCCATCAACAACCCCTATCATCTGGACATATTTACAGTGTTTTCGGGCATCTAATTGATGAAATTGGATAAAATCTCCCTCGACAGCCTCAAGGGCGTCGGCAGCAAGATGCAGGAGAAACTCGAGCGGTTGGGGCTGGCCACGGTACAGGATCTGCTGTTCCACCTCCCCCTGCGCTACGAGGACCGTACCCAGGTGTGGCCCATCGGCGATCTGCCACCCGGGCTGCACGGCGCCGTCGAGGGCGAAATCCAGGACACTCAGCTGGTGATGGGCCGCCGCCGCATGCTGGTCTGTCGCATCAGCGACGGCACGGGCACCCTGACCCTGCGCTTCTTCAACTTCACCGCAGCCCAGAAGAACAGCCTGAGCCAGGGCCGCCTGATCCGCTGCTTCGGCGAAGTGCGCCCCGGCAAATACGGGCTGGAAATGGCCCACCCCGAGTACAAGCTGCTCGGCGAAGAACAAGCTGGCCAGACCGAAGAAGCGCTCACCCCCGTCTACCCCACCACGGAAGGGCTGCGCCAGCTCACCCTGCGCAACCTCACCGATCAGGCGCTGGCCCAGCTCGACCTGTACGGGGTGGAGGAGCTGCTGCCCGCCGGCCTCTATCCCCAGCAAATCGAACTGGCCGCCGCCCTGCGCCTGCTCCATCGTCCGCCCCCCTCGGTGGCGCTGGCGCTGCTCGAAAGCGGCCAGCACCCGGCCCAGCAGCGACTGGTGCTGGAAGAGCTGCTGGCCCACAACCTCTCGGTGCTGAAAGTCCGTGCCCAAGCGCAAACCCAGCTAGCCCGTGTCCTCAAGCCGGCGCCAGCGCTGGTCGAACAACTGCTCGGCGCCCTGCCATTCACTCCCACCGGTGCCCAGAACCGGGTGGTCGCGGAGATCGGCCAGGATCTGCAACGCAGCTACCCCATGATGCGGCTGGTGCAGGGCGACGTGGGCTCAGGCAAGACGCTGGTCGCTGCATTGGCGGCACTGCAAGCCATCGGCAACGGCTGCCAGGTGGGGCTGATGGCCCCGACCGAGCTGCTGGCCGAGCAACACGCCATCAACTTCGGCCACTGGCTGGCACCGCTCGGCATCGGAGTCGGCTGGCTGGCGGGCAAGCAGAAGGGCAAGGCGCGGGAGGCTCAGCTCGCCGCCATCGCCGACGGCAGCGTCAAGATGGTGGTGGGCACCCACGCCATCTTCCAGGAGCAGGTGGTATTCCAGCGCCTGGCCCTGGTGATCATCGATGAACAGCACAGATTCGGGGTACACCAACGGCTCGCCCTGCGCGAAAAAGGGGAGCGGGAGGGAGTCCATCCCCATCAGCTCATCATGACAGCCACCCCCATTCCCCGCACCCTGGCGATGACCGCCTATGCCGATCTCGACACCTCCATCATCGACGAGCTGCCGCCGGGCCGCACCCCCATCACCACGGTGGCGCTGCCGGACAGCCGTCGCCAGGATGTGATAGAGCGGGTCAAGCTGGCCTGTGAAGAGGGCAAGCAGGCCTACTGGGTCTGCACCCTGATCGAGGAGTCCGAGGTGCTGGAGTGCCAGGCCGCCGAGGATACCGCCGCCGAGCTGCAAAACCAGCTGCCCGGCCTGCATATCGGGCTGGTGCACGGCCGGATGCGCCCCATCGAGAAGCAGCGGGTGATGGAGGAGTTCAAGGCGGGCATATTGCAGCTGCTGGTCGCCACCACAGTCATCGAGGTGGGGGTGGACGTGCCCAACGCCAGCCTGATGATCATCGAAAACCCGGAGCGGCTCGGGCTGGCCCAGCTGCACCAGTTGCGCGGCCGGGTCGGTCGCGGCTCTGTGGCCTCCCACTGCGTGCTGCTTTATCATGCTCCCCTGTCGAAGACGGCCCAGAGCCGGCTCGGAGTGTTGCGGGAGACCAACGACGGTTTCCTGATCGCCCAGCGCGATCTCGAGCTGCGCGGCCCGGGGGAACTGCTCGGTACCCGTCAGACCGGGCTGGCCGATCTCAAGATCGCCGACCTGGTGCGCGACCAGTCGCTCATCCCGCAGGTGCAGAAGATGGCGCGCTTCTTGATGGACCGCCACCCGAGCCATGTCGATCCCTTGATACGGCGCTGGCTCGGTTTACGGGATCACTATTCCAATGCCTGACCAAGGCAAATGCAGAAGATGGGCTCATTGCCTGATGGACAGACACGGCTCCCGCGTGGGCCCCTTGATCCGCCGCTGGCTGGGTCTGCGAGATCACTACTCCAACGCCTGACAACCATCCCGAAACAGGAGGAAAGCACCCATGAATTCCTGGCTACGCGGCCTGCTCTATACATTCGCCTTCCTGCTGCTGTTTGTCTGGGTCGGCCTCGGCCTGTTCGATGCGGAGCGGGCCAAGGGCCCCATCGCCGGCTGGATCAGCCAGCAGACAGGGGTGCCCGTCACCATAGGGCGGCTGGTGTTCAACCCGCTCCACCCCTACACCCTGCTGGCCGAGCAGGTGAGCTATGGCGACGCAGTGACCCTCGACAAGCTCTATCTGGAGATAGAGAGCATCGACTGGCTGAACCGGGACGTGCGCATCGCCCACCTCGATCTCATTCGCCCCGTCATCAGGCTGCCGCTGCCCAACCAGCTGCCGAACCTGCCAGTTCACTCCCTCACCATCAGCGACAGCATTATCGATCGGCTCAGCCTGCAGAGTGACGAGCTGACCCTGAGCGGCCTCAACGCCACCCTCAACGACTGGCAACTGCTCAATCCGGTGCGGCCACCCCAGGCCAACCTGAGCCTCAACATCAATCAGCTGACAACCCCCGCCGTGGCCCTCTCCCGCCTCAACCTCAAGGGTCGACTGGAAGGCCAGGTGCTGAGTACCGACAAGCTGACCACCAACCTGTTCGATGGCCTGCTGGAAACCGGCATGGAGCTGGACTGGCCGGCACGCAGCCTGCGGCTGAGCAACCTCAAGACCCAGGGTATGCGCATCGAGTGGAGCACCCTTGCCAAGACCGAATCTCCCCTGCGTCAGGTCAGCCTGGATCTCGGCCAGATCCGGGATCTCAGCTTCAACGACATCGAGCAGGAGCTGGCCCTCAACAACCTCAACGGCCAGCTCACCGCCTTCAACTGGCAGGCCGGCAGCACGCCGACCGGCTACTTCTCGGGGACCCTCGGCGATCTCGGCCGCGGCCTGTTCCAGCTGGAGGCCATCCAGGGCAAGGTCGCCTTCTCGCCCCAGCAGATCGACGCCGAGGTGCAGGGCAAGGCCTACGAAGGCGAATTCAATCTGGAGCTGGCGCTGGATACCCAGCAGCAGAAGCTGACCCTGAAAGACATGGCCCTGAGCGGCATGGACATCAGCCTGCCACAGGGGTGGTGGCAGGATTGGCAGAGCTGGCGGCCACAGCAGATCGACATCCGCAAGCTGGCCTTCGACAAGCTCAAGGTGCTCTCCTTCGACGATGCCCTGCCGCTGTCGCTGACCGGCTGGCAGCTTTATCTGACCGATCTCGGCCTGCGGGGCCAACAGCCCGCCCCCCTGCTCGGCCGGGCCAGGATAGAGAGCCAGTGGTTCGAGCTGGTGTGGGATGGCCTCAGTGCCCGCAACGGCGCGCTGGACGGCGAGCTGACCCCCAGTGCCTGGCTGCTCAACAAGCTGACCAGCTCGCTGCCCGACCAGGGCTCCCTCAGCCTGAGCGGCCAGTGGGGCAAGGAACCGGGCCAGACCAGCCGGTTGCAGATCAAGGGCGAGAAACTGGATCTGGTGCAGTGGGGCAAGATCCTCCACTCGCCCGTCTCCTTCGCCGGCAAGATGGATCTGAGCGCCGATCTGCAGGCGCTGCACGGTGGCACTCCGGGCGCCTGGCGCAGCTCCCTGCAGGGGAGCTTTGCCCTTGATGCCACCGAGCCCTTCTGGGACAAGGTGCAGATAGATCCCCTGCTGGATGAGTGGTTCAAGGGCGCCACCCCGCCCACCCTCAGCCCGGATCAGCTGTGGCAAGCCATGCAGGCGGGGGACACCCCCTTCTACCGCATCAAGCTGCAGGGCAAGGTGGAGCAGGGCCAGTTGCAGATAGAGCAGGCCGGCGCCTCCACCATCACTCACCTGCTCGCCCTGCAGGGGGGCATGGATCTGGTCAACGAACAGTGGCAGCTGGATCTCGGCGCCCTGAATGGCCAGCGCTGCGCCGAGCTGCTGAGCCACTGGCGCGGCCCGCTCGACGCCCCCGTGCTGAGCTGGGAGTTCCCGGCCAAGCAGGCCTCCTGTGGCTGGGAGGTGGGGGTGAGCTATCCGGCCCAGGGGCGCAACAGCCCGCTCTGGCGACCGGCACAGCCCGCCAAAGCGCCCACGCCGACCAGCGAGCAGTAAAACGAACAAGGCCTCATCATGAGGCCTTGTTGCAATCTTGCGAGGTGAAAAGCGTCAGGCCTGCTGACCGGGCCGCTTGATGGGCTGCACCACGTAGTGACCGAGGAACTCGGCCGCCAGCTTGTCACCACTGAACAGCTTGATCTTGAGGCTGAACTTGGCCGACTCTCCCGCCTTGAGCGGCGCCAGCACGGCGGGCATTCCCTCGCGGGCCACCCGCGCCTCCGGCTCCTCGTTGACCGGGCGGTAATACTTGATGTTGCCCTCCGCCAGCACTGTATCCCCCACCAGACCCGCTTCTTTGAGCTGCAACCAGATCAGGCCCCAGCCCGCCAGCACGCACTGGCTGTAGATGCTGCCGGCAAACATGGTGTCGTGCACGTTGAGGTTGGCCGCCAGATTGGCCTTGAGATGGAAGGTCTGGCCGTCGTAGTGGGTGATGTGTACCCCCATCTTCTCGCTGATGGGGATGCCCCGCGACCAGCGGGTGGTCAGATCCTGGCACCACTCGGGGCGATACTGGATAGTCTGCAAGGGGCTGAGAGACTTGATCATCTGGCGGTGCGGAATGCGACCGAAGGAGACGGGGCCTTCCCCCACCTCGAGGAAACCGCACTTGCGATAGAACTCCACCGCCTCCTGGCGGGCATTCATCACCAGCCGCTTCACCTTCTCGCTGCGGGCCAACTGCTCGAGATCTTCCACCATGCGGACACCCAGCCCCTGCCCGCGAAACTCGGGGCGCAACGCCATAAAGCGGATCTGGGCCTCGTCGCCACCGACAAACAACCGGCCGACGGCGATGGGCGTGCCGTCAGGGGCCAGCATCAGGCGGTGGATGGCGACGGTATCGTATTCATCCCGCTCGGAACCGACGGGCAGATTGAAGGGTTTACGCAGCAGTTCCCAACGCAGCTGGTAGTAAGCATCCAGCTCGGCTGCCGTCTGGGGAGTGACCACCCGGTACATAGTTCCATCCTTGAGTTACACTGGTCGAAAACCATCTTGCCGTGCAAATTCATGGACTTCAATCTGCAAGCGTACCAAGCCGACCACTTATTGCACCTGAGCGCCAAGCCGGAACGGCGCCTCTCCATACTGGAAAATGCCCATCACCGCTGGCTGGAGATAGACGGCGTGGTGCAGTCGGCCATGTCCCTCGCCCAGCCGGCCAGTCTCTGCCTGCCCCATCAGCAGTGCATCGCCAGCCTGTTGCCGGTGACGGCTACCCGGGTGCTGGAGCTGGGGCTCGGCGGCGGCGATCTCACCCGTCACCTGGGGGCACGCTGGCCCGAGGCACGGCACGACTGCGTGGATCTGGACGAAGAGGTGCTGACCCTGTTTCAAGTGTTCTTCCGCCACCCGGCGGAGCCCGCTGATCGGGCTCTGCACCTGCACCACGCCGATGCCCTCGCCTTCCTGCTGGCCCGCGACGACACCTATGACTTCGCGCTGCTCGACCTGTTCAGCCAGGATGGCAACCCCCTGCTGATGTTCCAGCATCACCTCTATCAGACCCTGGCCGCCCGGCTGCGCGGTCCCCTCATCATCAACCTGCTGCCGCGCACCCACAGGGAGCTGGAGCAGGCACTCATGCTGGCCGAGGAGTGGATTGGCCCCACCCAGGCGCACCCCGTGCCCGGCTACATCAACGTGATCCTGCACGCAATCCCGCGCCACCTCGCCTAGCCGCGATGCTCCCGGTTATTGCCACCGGCTCTGCCGATACATCCTCTCAGACCTGCAGCCAGAAGGTCACAGGACCGTCGTTGAGCAGCGCCACCTTCATGTCGGCGGCAAAGCGGCCCGTCTCGGTCGGTATGCCGCTGGCAGTTGCCTGCACCACGAAGTAGTCATATAGCCGCTCGGCCTCAACCGGGTGGGCGCCGCCGGAGAAGCCGGGTCTCATGCCTTTTTTGGTATCCGCCGCCAGAGTGAACTGGGAAACGACCAGCAGACTGCCGCCAGCCTGACTCACGTTCAGATTCATCTTGCCCTCGTCATCGGAGAAGATGCGGTAGCCGCTCACCTTGTGCAGCAGCTTGTCGGCCTTGGCCTCGTCATCCCCCTGCTCCACCCCGAGCAGCACCAACAGTCCCTGACCTATAGCCCCGGTCACTTCTCCCTCTACCGTTACGCTGGCCTCGGAAACCCGCTGGATCAATGCAATCACATCCCTCTCCTCTTGAAACAAAATGACCGCCCCCATCTGCTGACGGGGGCGGTCATCGATGCTAACAGCAAGAGGCCGGATCAGGCCAACTCATCAGCACCCGGTCGCTCATATTCGCCGAGGCAGGCGGTGGTTTCCGCGCCAAGCAAGACCACCAACCAGCTGAGATAGACCCAGACAAACAGGATCGGAATGGTCGCCAGGGCGCCATAGATGGCCTGATAGGAGGGGAAGTTGGTGATGTAGATGGCAAATCCACGCTTGGCCAGCTCGAACAGGGTAGCGGCCACCAGGGCGCCGATGAAGGCGTGTATCAGCCGCACCTTGCAGTTGGGCACCACGGTATAGACCAGCAGGAAGGTGAGCACGGAGAAGAGGAACGGCAAGCCGCGCAGCAGCAGGTAGCCGATGCCGAACAGGCTCTCGGCCCCAAACAGCCGCAGCGAGAAAATGTAGGAGGAGATGGCGATGCTGGCGCCGATAAGCACAGGGCCCAGGGTCAGTATCATCCAGTACATGGCAAACGCCTGCGCCAGCGGTCGGCCCTGGGTAGAGCGCCAGATGTAGTTGAGGTTCTTGTCGATGGCCGAGATCAGCATCAGCGCCACCACTATCAGGGCGCCTATGCCGACGGCAGTGGTATTGGTGGCATTGGCCACGAAGCCGTCTATGTACTCCTTGAGCATCTCACCCGCGGTGGGCACGAAGTTGTGATAGACGAACTGCTCCATCGCCTGTTTCAGGGTCTGGAATACGGGAAAGGCGGACATCATGCCGAACACCACGGCAATCATGGGCACCAGGGAGAGCAGGGTGACATAGGCCAGATAACCGGCGGTCACCGTCAGCCTGTCCTGCTGGAAACGACCCCAGACAAACTGGGCGAAGTGGCCACCATCGTGGCGTAAAAAGGAGAGGGCATGGCCGAGACGGCCACCGAATTTCTGCTGCATCGTGATTCCCAATGTCTTCATCATGCCGGCATTGTGTCAGATTGCATGGCCATTTGGCCACCCATGGGCCGGATCGATGCGACCTGTTCGGGCATGCTGGCCAACGATACCCCGCCGAGCGACCATAAAAAAAGAGGCCCGAAGGCCTCTCTCTGTCTGTCGAGGAACAGATATCAAGCACGACCAGCGCGCTTGCGATCCATCTCGGTCAGCAGTTTCTTACGCACACGGATAGCCTTGGGCGTGATCTCTACCAGCTCATCGTTGTCGATGAACTCGAGAGCCTGTTCCAGGGTCATGCGGATCGGCGGAGTCAGCACCTGGGCTTCATCGGTACCGGAGGCACGCATGTTGGTCAGCTGCTTGCCCTTCAGGCAGTTCACTGTCAGGTCGTTGGAACGGGAGTGAATACCGATCACCTGGCCTTCGTACACTTCGGTCGCGTGACCGATGAACAGACGACCACGGTCTTGCAGACCGAACAGGGCGAAGGTCAGAGCCTTGCCGGTAGCGTTGGAGATCAGCACGCCGTTCTGACGCTCGCCGATGCTGCCACCCTTGTGCGGACCGTAATGGTCGAAGGTGTGGTACAGCAGACCGGTACCTGAGGTCATGGTCAGGAACTCGGTCTGGAAGCCGATCAGGCCACGACTCGGGATCATGAAGTCAAGACGGACACGGCCCTTGCCATCCGGGGTCATGTTGGTCATCTCGCCCTTACGCAGGCCGAGTTGCTCCATCACGGAACCCTGGTGGATCTCTTCCACGTCGACAGTCACGGTTTCGAACGGTTCGTGCAGAACGCCGTCCACTGTGCGCAGGATAACTTCCGGACGGGATACCGCCAGCTCGTAGCCTTCGCGACGCATGTTTTCGATCAGGATGGAGAGGTGCAATTCACCACGACCGGATACGCGGAACTTGTCCGGATCTTCGGTCTCTTCCACACGCAGGGCCACGTTGTGGACCAGCTCCTGGTTCAGACGCTCCAGGATGTTGCGGGAGGTCACGAACTTGCCTTCTTTGCCGGCGAACGGTGAGGTGTTGACCTGGAAGGTCATGTTCACGGTCGGCTCGTCAACGGAGAGCGGCGGCAGGGCTTGAACAGCGCCGTTGTCACAGATGGTGTCGGAGATTTTCAGCTCGCCCAGACCAGTGATGGCGATGATGTCGCCCGCTTGCGCGTCAACCACTTCGGTACGGGACAGACCCAGGTAGCCAAGCACCTGACCGACTTTGCCGGTACGGGTCTTGCCATCGGCACCGACGACGGTGACTTGCTGGTTGGTCTTGACGCGACCACGGCTGATGCGGCCGATACCGATAACACCCACGTAGGAGTTGTAGTCCAGCTGGGAGATTTGCATCTGGAAGGCACCGGCGGGGTCACCCTTCGGCTGCTCGACGTTGTCAACGATGGCCTGGAACAGGGGTTCCATGTTGTCGGACTCAACGCCCTGATCCAGGGTAGCCCAACCGTTCAGTGCAGAGGCGTAGACAACTTTGAAGTCCAGTTGCTCATCGGTGGCACCCAGGTTGTCGAACAGGTCGAATACCTGATCCATTACCCAGTCAGGACGAGCACCCGGACGGTCGATCTTGTTGATGACCACGATCGGCTTCAGACCCTGGGCGAAGGCTTTCTGGGTCACGAAACGAGTCTGCGGCATAGGGCCGTCAACAGCATCAACCAGCAGCAGCACGGAGTCGACCATGGACATGACGCGCTCTACTTCACCACCGAAGTCGGCGTGACCCGGGGTATCAACGATGTTGATGCGGTAGTCGTTCCAGCGGATCGCAGTGTTCTTGGCGAGAATGGTAATACCACGTTCCTTTTCCAGATCGTTGGAATCCATCAGACGCTCTTGACCATCAGTGGTACGGTCCAGGGTTCCAGACTGCTGCAGCAGCTTATCAACCAGGGTAGTTTTGCCGTGGTCTACGTGCGCAATAATCGCAATATTGCGTAAATTCTCTAACATTCTCGCCTCAATCACCGGGTAAAATTGGGCGCTAATTGTACTCTCGCCTTTGTGATCTGCCTAGCAGAATTGCAGTGCATTCACGCATAACAGGGGATCGGGATCATGGACCTTCCGTTCAAAGCCTGCTTAGATGGGGGCTGACCGTATACTGCGCACCATTTTAGTGCACCAAAACGATCCACTGTTGCACTACTTTGAGGCGTAACGCGCTGAGATGGCGGGTCTTGGGGCAGGCTTATAGTCGCAAATGCCCTGAAATCAAGCTGTCACAAACTTGGCACGATACTGGCTTATGTGAATGTGATGACGCATTCACCCTAAGAGTTTTAACACCGGAGGTTACTTAGCATGTCAGCCCAGAACGTTTTGGCCCTGATCCAGGAACACGAAGTCAAGTTTGTTGACCTGCGCTTTACCGACACCAAGGGTAAAGAGCAGCACGTATCCATCCCTTCCCACCAGGTCAACGAAGACTTCTTCGAAGACGGCAAGATGTTCGATGGCTCCTCCATCGGCGGCTGGAAGGGCATCAACGAGTCTGACATGGTGCTGATGCCGGATGCGGCCTCCGCCAAGCTGGATCCGTTCACCGAAGAGACCACCCTGAACATCGTCTGCGATGTGCTGGAACCGGCCACCATGCAAGGTTACGACCGCGATCCGCGCTCCATCTCCAAGCGTGCCGAAGATTTCCTGAAAGCCAGCGGCATCGCTGACACCGTGCTGTTCGGGCCGGAGCCGGAATTCTTCATGTTCGACAACATCACCTTCTCGAACACCATGGGCCACAGCTTCGTGAAAATCGAATCTGAAGAAGCCGCCTGGAACTCGGGTACCGAGTATGAGCACGGCAACAAGGGCCACCGTCCGTTCGTGAAAGGCGGTTACTTCCCGGTTGCACCGGTCGACTCCTCCCAGGACATCCGCGCCGCCATGTGTCTGGTGCTGGAAGAGATGGGCCAGGTCGTTGAAGCTCACCACCACGAAGTGGCGACCGCCGGTCAGAACGAGATCGCGACTCGTTTCAACACCCTCACCCTGAAAGCGGATGAAGTGCAGGTGCTGAAGTACGTGATCCACAACGTGGCCCACGCCTACAACAAGACAGTCACCTTCATGCCGAAACCCATGTTCGGTGACAACGGCTCCGGCATGCACTGCCACCAGTCCCTGGCCAAGAACGGCGTCAACCTGTTCGCCGGCGACCTGTACGGCGGTCTGTCCGAGATGGCACTGCACTACATCGGCGGTATCATCAAGCACGCCAAGGCCATCAACGCCTTCGCCAACCCGACCACCAACTCCTACAAGCGTCTGGTGCCGGGTTATGAAGCACCTGTCATGCTGGCCTACTCCGCCCGCAACCGCTCTGCCTCCATCCGTATCCCGGTAGTGCCGAGCCCGAAAGCCCGTCGCATCGAAGTACGCTTCCCGGATCCGGCTGCCAACCCGTACCTGGCGTTCGCAGCCCAGCTGATGGCCGGTCTGGACGGCATCATCAACAAGATCCATCCAGGCGATGCCATGGACAAGAACTTGTATGACCTGCCGCCGGAAGAAGCCGCCGAAGTGCCGACCGTTGCCGGCTCTCTGGACGAAGCCCTGGCCGCACTGGACAGCGATCGCGAGTTCCTGACCCGCGGTGGCGTGTTCAGCGATGACTTCATCAACTCCTACCTGGAACTGAAACAGCAGGATGTTGACCGCGTGCGCATGACCCCGCACCCGCTGGAGTTTGAACTGTACTACTCCGTTTAATCCGGACCACAGCTCAGAACTTGACCAAACCCGCCAACAGGCGGGTTTTTTCTCTGATAGGATTAAGCAAAATCCCGTCAAGGAGAGATGGATGAGAAACACATACCCCGTATGGGCACTGAGTCTGCTGCTGGCGAGCATGGGGGCTCAGGCCGCCAAGGTGTACTCCTGGACAGACAGCAAGGGTGTCGTCCACTACACGGATGCCCCTCCCCCCGGCCAGCAGGCCAAAGAAGTGGATCTGCGGGTTGCCCCTCTCATTGGCAGCTCGCCGCGCTCGGTACAGGTGGAGAACTTCAACAGCCTGACCGGCGTCGATGCCAAGAAGGAGAAGGAAGCGGCCAAGCTGGTGATCGAGCTGCTCTCACCAGAACAGGGCAGCACGCTGCGCGACAACACGGGCAACGTGGTGTTCCAGGGCCAGATCAGCCCGAAAGCGCCGACCCAGTACGACGTGCGCCTGACGCTGGATGGCAAGGCGGCCCCCATAGTCAACAATGGCCTGGCCATTCGGGTCGAGAACCTGGATCGCGGTGCGCACGAGGCCCAACTCGAGCTGCTGGCCAAAGACGGTACGATCCTTGCTAAATCCAGGGTAGTCACCTTCTACCTGCACCGAGCCAGCCTCAATCCGGCACCAAAAGTGACCCCGCTCCCCAACAAGGGGTGATCCTGTGCATCGATACGGGTAGACTAAATGCACCACATTGGTGCATTACTGGTGTATAGCACCGTTTTAGGGAGAAACCTGTGCCAACCCGCCCGGATCAAGCCAAGATACTGCTCGATAACTTGCTGACCGCCGTCATCCTGATGGATGAGCGGCTCTGCATCCAGTTCGTCAACCCGGCGGCCGAACAACTGCTCTCCCTCAGCCAGCGCCGGCTGATCGGGATCGAGCTGCCCCATCTGCTGGAACACATCTCCCTCGATCTGCAACGTCTCAAGCAGTGCCTCACCTCGGGGCAGGGCTTCACCGACAGCGAAGTGACCCTGGTGGTGGAAGGAGAACCCAGACTGGTGGAGATGAGCGTGAGCCCGCTCGCCGACCATGAACAAAGGTTGATGGTGGTGGAGCTGCGCAAGATCGATCAGCAGAAGAAGATCAGCCAGGAGCTGCAACAACATGCCCAGCAGCAGGCGGCCAAGGAATTGGTGCGCGGTCTGGCCCACGAGATAAAGAACCCTCTCGGCGGCCTGCGCGGCGCGGCCCAACTGTTGCAAAAAGAGCTGCCGGATCCGGCCTTGCGTGAATACACCGGCATCATCATAGAGCAGGCCGACCGGCTGCGAGTGCTGGTCGATCGCCTGCTCGGTCCACAACGCCCGGGTCGTCACCAGATGCACAATGTCCACTCGGTGCTGGAACAGGTACGCCGCCTGGTGGAGCTGGAGCTGCCGCCGACGGTCCGCATAGAACGGGATTATGATCCCAGCATTCCGGAATTCGAGATGGAGCCGGATCAGCTGCAGCAGGCGTTTCTCAACATGGTGCGCAACGCCGCCGAGGCCATAGGCGAGCAAACCGGGCTCATCCGCATCAAGACCCGCACCGCCTTCCAGATCACCATCCACGGCCAGCGCTACCGGCTGGCGGCCGAGATCAAGATCATCGACAACGGCCCCGGCATTCCCGATGCCATCCGCGATACCCTCTTCTACCCCATGATCACCGGCAAGGAGGGAGGCACCGGGCTCGGCCTCTCCATCGCCCAGAACCTGATCGATCAGCACAAGGGGCGGATCGACTGCATCAGCTGGCCAGGCCACACCGAATTCACCATCTTTCTACCGCTTCGCAAATAAGGGAACGTCATGACAGCAAAAGTGTGGATCGTCGATGACGACAGTTCTATCCGCTGGGTGCTGGAACGCACCCTCGGCAGCGAAGGCTTCGAGTGCGAGAGCTTCGCCGACGGCGAGGCCCTGCTGAGCTCGCTGGAGATGCGATCGCCGGATGTGATCCTCTCCGATATCCGCATGCCCGGCATAGACGGCCTCAGCCTGCTGGAGCAGATCCACCGCCGCCAGGCCGATCTGCCCATCATCATAATGACGGCCCACTCGGACCTGGACAGCGCGGTCAACGCTTACCAGCGCGGCGCCTTCGAGTACCTGCCCAAGCCGTTCGACATCGACGAGGCGGTCACCCTGGTGCGCCGCGCCGAGAATCACCTGAAAGAGCAGCGCACCAAGCGCAAGTCTCGTCAGCAAGAAGCCACCGCCACACCCGAGATCATCGGCGAGGCGCCGGCGATGCAGGAGGTGTTTCGCGCCATAGGCCGGCTGTCGCGCTCCAGCATCTCTGTGCTGATCAACGGCCAGAGCGGCACCGGCAAGGAGCTGGTCGCCCACGCGCTGCACAAGCACAGCCCGCGCGCCCACAAAAACTTCATCGCCCTCAACATGGCGGCCATCCCGAAAGATCTCATCGAATCCGAGCTGTTTGGCCATGAGAAGGGGGCCTTCACCGGCGCCAACAACATACGTCACGGCCGCTTCGAGCAGGCCGACGGTGGCACCCTGTTTCTCGACGAAATAGGCGACATGCCGCTGGATGTGCAGACCCGCTTGCTGCGGGTGCTGGCCGATGGCCAGTTCTACCGGGTCGGTGGCCATCAACCGGTGCAGGTGGACGTGCGGATCATCGCCGCCACCCACCAGAATCTGGAGAGGCGGGTCGCCGACGGCGAATTCCGGGAAGATCTGTTCCATCGCCTCAACGTCATCCGCATCCACATTCCGGCCCTCAAGGAGCGCCGTGAAGACATACCCCAGCTGGCCCAGCACTTTCTGTTGCGCGCCGCCAAGGAGCTGAACGTGGAGGCCAAGAGCCTGCATCCGGACACCCAGGCCTACATCAGCCGCCTGCCCTGGCCGGGCAACGTACGCCAGCTGGAGAACGTCTGCCGCTGGTTGACCGTGATGGCCTCTGGCCAGGAGGTGCTGGTCGGGGATCTGCCCGCCGAGCTGCTGACCCCCATCACCAGCGCGGCCGAGCCGGGCCAGCCAGCCCTGACCGGTGGCTGGCAGCAGCAGTTGCAGGATTGGGTCGCCAGCAAGCTGGCGCTGGGGGAGACCGATATCCTGGCCGATGCCCTGCCCCAGTTCGAGCGGATCATGCTGGAGACGGCACTGGATCACACCCATGGCCACAAACAGGAGGCCGCCCGCCTGCTCGGCTGGGGTCGCAACACCCTGACTCGCAAGCTGAAGGAACTCGACCTCTCCTGAATCCTCGGGAAAAACGATTCCCATCACGCCTTCGCAAATCACTGACCAATAAGACCCCGTTTGATTTCAAACGGGGTATCTTTTTTGAGAGCCCTGCCTAGAATGGCAGGCTTTCAAACCCGACTCGAAGAAGGCGTCACCATGATTGACAGATCTCTCCCCCTGACCGACCTGCACCGCCATCTGGACGGCAACATTCGTCCGCAGACCATCCTCGAGCTGGGACGTCAGCACAATATCCAGCTGCCCGCCGATGAACTGGAGGCGCTGCGCCCCCACGTGCAGATCGTCGAGAACGAACCGAGTCTGGTCGCCTTCCTCAAGAAGCTGGACTGGGGCGTGGCCGTGCTGGCCGACTATGACGCCTGCCGCCGGGTCGCCTACGAGAACGTGGAAGATCTGCTGCGTGCCGGTATCGACTACGCCGAGCTTCGCTTCAGCCCGGCCTACATGGCCATGGCTCACAAGCTGCACCCGCAAGGCGTGGTGGAGGCCATCATAGATGGCGTGGCTGCCGGCAGCCGCGACTTTGGCATCAAGACCAACCTGATCGGCATCATGAGCCGCACCTTCGGCACCGAGCAGTGCCGCATCGAACTGGAGGCCTGTCTGGCCCACCGCGACAAGCTGGTTGCCGTCGATCTGGCCGGCGACGAGCTGGGCTTCCCGGGCGAGCTGTTCACCGAGCACTTTCGCAAGGTGCGCGATGCGGGGATGCGCGTGACCGTGCACGCCGGTGAAGCCGCCGGCCCCGAGAGCATGTGGCAAGCCATCCGCGATCTGGGCGCCGAGCGTATCGGCCACGGCGTCAAGGCGATCCAGGATCCCCGTCTGATGGCCTATCTGGCGGAGCACCGCATCGGCATCGAATCCTGCCTCACCTCCAACCTCCAGACCACCACTGTGGCAAGCCTGACCGAACACCCGATCCGCCAGTTCCTGGCCGCCGGCGTGCTTGCCTGCCTCAACACGGACGATCCTGCGGTCGAAGGCATAGACCTGCCCCACGAATACGAGGTGGCCGCCCCGGCCGCCGGCATGACGGCGAACGAGATCCGCACCGCCCAGCAAAATGGCCTGACCCTGGCCTTCCTGAGCGATGGCGAGAAAGCCGAGCTGAGCGCCCGCGCCGCCAGCCGCTGAGCCTTGAACCGCTTGCTTACCCAATAAAAAAACCGCCGAGAGGCGGTTTTTTTATCTTCAGCGCCGGGCTGCCGGTTCAGATCACCCGGGAGAACTGCTGCTGGCGCGCCTTGTTGCGCAGATAGACATCGAAACACATGCAGATGTTGCGAATGAGCAGCTGGCCGGTGGAGACCACCTCCAGTCCCTCTTCACTCATGCGCACCAGACCGTCGTCGACAAAGGTCTGCAACAGCTTGAGATCGTCGGCAAAGTACTCACTGAAGACCAGGCCATGAGCCTGTTCGACGGCGGCGAAGTTCAGGCTGAAGTCACAGATGAGGCGCTTGATCACCTCGCGGCGGATCAGATCGTCCTGGTTGAGGGAGCACCCCTTCCACTGGGCATGGCCCAGCGTTTCTACCTGAGCGTAATAGGCCTTGAGCTCTTTCTGGTTCTGGGAATAGGCGTCGCCGATCATGCTGATGGAGGAGACCCCCAGCCCCAGCAGATCACAATCCCCCTGGGTGGTGTAGCCCTGGAAGTTGCGGTGCAGCTTGCCCTCGCGCTGGGCCACCGCCAGCTCGTCATCGGGCTTGGCGAAGTGATCCATGCCGATGAACTGGTAACCCTGACCGGTGAGGAAGGCGATGGTGTCCTGCAGCATGGCCAGCTTCTCCCGGGGGGCCGGCATGTCTTCCTCTTTCAGCTTGTGCTGGGCGGCGAAACGGCTCGGCAGATGGGCATAGTTGAAGATGGAGAGGCGGGCCGGATCCGTCTTGAGCACCTCTTCCAGGGTGTGGTGGAAGCTGTCGCGATTCTGGTGCGGCAGGCCGTAGATGAGGTCGAGATTGGTGGAGCGAAAGCCCAGTTCACGGGCCCGCTCCAGCATGGCGCGGATAAAGTCGTTGTCCTGCTCACGATTGACCGCAACCTGCACTGCCTTGTTGAAGTCCTGCACGCCGAGGCTGATGCGGTTGAACCCCACTTCACGCAGCACATCCAGCATGGTGAGCTCGATCTCCCGCGGATCCACTTCGATGCTGAACTCGCCTTCGTCCGCGAATTGGAAGTGCTCGCGTAACATGGCCATCAGACGGCGGGTCTGGGCTTCGTTGAGATAGGTGGGCGTGCCGCCGCCCCAGTGCAGCTGGGTCACCAGCCGGTGTTTGAACAGGGGGGCCTGGGCCTTGATCTCCTGCTCGAGATAGTCGAGGTATTGATCGGCCTTGTGCTGGTGACGGGTGATCACCTTGTTGCAGCCGCAGTAGTAGCAGAGCTTGTGACAGAAAGGGATGTGCACGTAGAGAGACAGGTTGCGCGCCGGATACTGGCCAGCGGCGTGAACGAAGTCCGGATAGACGAAGCGCTCGTTGAACTCCAGCGCAGTGGGATAGGAGGTGTAGCGCGGGCCGCTGTAGTTATATTTTTCGATCAGAGCCTGATCCCACACAATCTGTTCTGCTTGCACGCTTGCTTCCTCTTTTTTGTTATCGGCTCACCGGCTTAACTGAAAATCCTTCAGTTGGGCCACATCCTTGAGGATCTGCGCCTCCAGCTCGGCCTCATAGCCACTGCGTTCGAGATCCATCTTCATCACTTCATTGCGCTTGAGGGCACGTCTCGCCTCATGAGTCGGCATCTCTTTCACCTTCTCATAGAGACTGTACAAACCCGGAAATTCACTGGCAAAGGCCCGACCACCCTGGATCTGCAAGGCATCCAGCAAATTGGTCAGCCGGATGGCGCCTTCGGAGTAGTCGCACTGACCGTCCCGCACCGCATGGGCAATCACCCGCACGCTGTCGAGGATACGCTCATTGCGGGCCGCAACGGCCTGCACCTGCATATCACGCTGGCGCTTGAGACGGGCCAGCAGGGTACCGGCATACCAGGCCAACCCCAGCAAAATCAGGCCGCCCAACAGGGCGGCCAGCATCCATCCACTCATCACTTTTTCTTCGGCTCAGGCTTGGGCTCTGGCTGATAGTCAACCTGGGTGAAGCGGTCCCACAGCTCCTCTTCGGAGGCGGGCTGGCTCGGCTCGTCATAGCCGGCATCGTCGAAGGAGCCATCGTCGTCTTCGTCATCATCGTTGTCTATGATGCCAAGCTCATCCATCAGCTCCTGATAGCGATCGACACGCTGGTCAACCCAGGTCTGCTCGGCCGCTTCCAGAGTCTCGCCGGCATCGAGGCGATCCAGCAGATCGTTCAGGCGATCATCATTCTCGATGGCAGCCAGCTCCTGCTCGGGCGTCATTACCAGCTTCTTCTCTTTCACCGGCTTGGGCGCAACCGGCTTGCCGCTCTTCTCTTCCACGATCAGCGCGATAGGCTTGCGGGAACCGATACGCGGATCCTTGGCCTGCTTGCCATTCTTGTTGCTGGACTGTTCTGCCTGCTGGCGGGAGCCCGCCTTCAAGCCCTTACGCTTGGCGGCGCGCTTGCGCTCACGGCCTTCCAGGGCACTGGCATCTGATTCTTTGCGCTTACCGGTAGGCTTGCGGTTGGGTTGTTTAGCCGACATGAATGACTGACTCCGACAAATAACTGGATTGAAGCCGCACCCGGGATGAGACCATCCGGGGAGGATACTGACACGGGGGACAGTGGATCAGAAACAAGAGCGGGATCCTGCACCAACCCGACCATTTCTGGCCTCTGAACACCGCAGGATCGGTATCCTCTGGGCATGTTGCTGGTATTTTGACACAGAATGGCTAATCGGGTTAATGACCCAAAAGAAAAAAGGCAGCCGAAGCTGCCTCGATATGTTTATGCGAGTCCCATCCCTGGCTGCAAATCACCCTGTCCCTGGTGATACCTCTGCGCATCATATCTTTGTATATGGTCGTCCTGACCTTAATGGTCGTTCCTGAATGTGCGTGTGCTTGCTTGACCCATGGAGACGGCCTCCGGCCATCACTCTGGGGTGGTTGCATCCCGCAGCCCTGCTCTTCCTGAGCAGTCACCATCCTGGTATTTCAATCCCTTGCCTGTCACTTGCGTGGTCCTGTGGCATCCCGCCGCATCGACATCCTGTCTTCACAACATCCCGGTCGTGAATCGCCTCGTGGGCTACTCCATGCATCCACTGTATCAACTTAATAAAACGACTCAATCCACCAAGAACGTTTTCAAACGGAGATAAATTGCTTATTGTCATTTAACATATTGAAATTAATGAATTACTAAACATTATTTGAAAAATGTTTAAGCCCTGGCCAGGCCAATGAATGGGGGATCTCTTACAACAATGCGAGAAAAAATTGGCCAAATGGAGTTAAAGGCCAAAAAGAAACGAGGAGCCGGCGGCTCCTCGTTAATATCAATGGGGTACATCATAATGTGTTTTCAGTGCAAACCGGCCACGTATTTGGACAAGGCTTCTATATCCTGATCGGTCAGCTTCTTGGCAACGTCCCGCATCATGCTGTTCGGGTCGTTCTCACGGGCAGCCGCACGAAACGCGGTGAGCTGGGCCTTGATATAAGCAGGATGCTGGCCGGACAGGCTCGGATATTTGGCCTGCTCGACACCCGAGCCCCGCGGACCGTGACAAGCGGTACACGCAGCCAGTCCACGGCTCATGTCACCACCCATATAGAGCGCTTTACCCGCTGCTACAGCGTCATCAGGCACCGCAATCGGTGTTACCTTCTGGCTGGAGAAGTAGGCAGCAAGGTCTTCCATGTCCTGGTCGGACAGGGGAAGCGCCATAGGCCCCATGATGGGCGCAACTCGACCAATTTGGCCAGAAGCTGCAGCCTTCAGTTCAACTAATTGCTTTTTGATATATGATGCGTGCTGACCAGCAATCTTGGGATACATATCGACAAGGCTATTTCCGTCCGGTCCATGACAAGCCGCACACACGGCAGCCTTGGATTGTCCCGCAGCGGCATCGCCCTTGGCTTGTGCCATCCCCGTTACGCCAACCATCAGAGCAAGAGTAATGACTAGGTTCTTCATGGCGTTCCAACTTCTCGTTATTAGGCTTCCAGATCCCATGCCGCTGAAGGCATGTTAAAATAAACGCGTTTAAGCGACGCCATTTTACACGATTTCACAAAAAAGTAACTCTATAACCCTCTATCTCTATGGGGAATTTACGTTGGATACACAAACTCTGAATTTCAATAAGGTGCATTTTGTGACCAGCGCACCCGACATCCGTCACCTGCCAAATGATGGGGGTGTCGAGATTGCGTTTGCCGGCCGTTCCAATGCCGGTAAGTCATCTGCATTGAACACCTTAACCAAGCACAAGAACCTGGCTCGCACCAGTAAAACCCCGGGCCGCACCCAGCTGATCAACCTGTTTGAACTGGAACCAGGCAAGCGTCTGGTCGATCTGCCGGGCTATGGTTATGCACAAGTACCGCTGGAAATGAAGCTCAAGTGGCAAAAGTCACTGGCAGAATACCTGCAGCGTCGTGAGTCATTGAAAGGCCTGGTGATCCTGATGGACATCCGTCACCCGCTCAAAGATACCGACATGAACATGCTGGAGTGGAGCTCCCACCGTGAACTGCCGGTCATGCTGCTGCTGACCAAGGCGGACAAGCTGAGCCCAGGTCCGCGCAACAATCAGGTCATCAAGGTTCGTCAGGCCATTGCCGACCTGGGCCCGCAGATCCAGGTAGAAGCCTTCTCCTCCCTCAACAATATCGGGGTGGAAAAACTGGCCCAGACTCTGTCTGGCTGGTATCTGGCCGGGGCAGACGAGATCGCCGAAGGTGATGAGCAAGAGCAGATCGAGGAATAATGCATTCCTCCATCATACTGCTATCCCCTCCTTGCAATTGGCGGAGTTGACCCTCCGCTGATTGAAAGACTTTCAGTTTGATGACGTCCCGCCAACCCTCGATCCCCGCCTATACTCTTCCTCAAGAAAATTTGATAAAAGCCTTTTTTAACAATGGGATGAAAAGTTAATTACCATTATTAATTAACTTTCTATCCCCATGGCAACGTTTTCAGATTTCTGCCATCGAATTGAAGGTACATCACTCAATAAGTACGGAAATGAAATTTTATTACATGGAGGCGGTGGGAAGGGACAAAAATGAGGCCGGTACCACTGGTGCAGTATCGGCCTGAAACAATCAGTTCAAAAATTGGGAAGAAGCTAAATCTTGAGAACAAAGACAACTGGTTTTCCTCAAGAAGCCCCTTCATTCTAACAAATACCTGGCCGAATTAAAGCATTTACTCTAAATGCTGCACATAAAAAAACACCCCGACGAATACTCATCGGGGCTGCTATTCAGCCACATTCAATTACGTGAAATAAAAGGTCTGAAAGATAGAACATCTTACCTCTGTACCCTACGTTGCTAACTGTATAGCAAAGCAGCAGAAAGTGAAAGTAATTTATGTAATTTAGTTTCACGAAAGATGCATTACATAAAACACTTTGTTTTTCATATAGATAAAAAAATCCCCAGTACGAATACCGGGGAGTTATAAAGGTGACTAGCTAGCACTTCCTCAACTATCTAGTTAGTCAGCGGCATTCCACACAAGTTCCGCTGCTTTGAGAAAAAACTAAAAAAAATTAGAGATAGATGGCGCCATCTTCTGCAAACTCTTGTTCTTCAATGAGTTTCTCAGCCATATCTTCAATGTCGAAGCGCACACTCTCGAAGGCGCGCAGTATGTCCTCCTCCCTGACGAGGGAAAGACCAGTCATCTTTTCCAGACGCCGGCGACTGATGTAACAATCGACCAGAGCCCCTCGCTGCTGGGCCGGGAAATGGATCCGCTGTTCGTGCGCTTGCCAGTCCGCCAGCTCGGGAAACAGTATGCCTTGGTTCATAGGGTCCCCAGATTTCGTTTCAGTTCTCTCAATACCTGTTTAGTCCCTGGCCGGATTCCGCGCCACACGGTAAAGGCCTCCGCCGCCTGTTCGACCAGCATGCCCAGCCCATCCATGATCTGGCGGGCCCCCTGCTGTCTGGCCCAGCCGATGAAGGGAGTATCCGAGGCACCATACATCATGTCGTAGATGGCAATATCGGCGTGGATCAGCGCAGGGGCGAGAGGCGGAAGCTCTCCTTGCAGGCTGGCAGAGGTGGAATTGATGATGAGATCGAACACCCCCTCCAGCAGCTCATAGCGCTGGGCCGTGACGCCCCCCAGATCGTGAAACTCGGCCGCCAGTTGCTCCGCCTTGGCGTGGGTGCGGTTGGCAATCACCAGTTCGGCCGGATGCTCGGCCAGCAAGGGCGCCAGGGCACCACGGGCGGCGCCCCCTGCGCCCAGCAGCAGGATCCGGCCGCCCGTCAGGGTCACGCCGTGGGCCTTGAGATCCGCCACCAGACCGGCACCATCGGTATTGTCTCCCAGCAGCACGCCATCGTCGGTCAGCTTGATGGTATTGACCGCCCCAGCCCGCTTGGCCCTCGGGCTCAATCTGTCGACCAGCGCGAAGGCCTGCTCCTTGAAAGGGACAGTAACATTGCACCCCTTGCCCCCTTGCGCAAAGAAGGCGCGCAGGGCCGTGGCAAACTCGTCGATGGCGGGTTCGGCCAGACCATATTCCAGCTCTTGCTGGGTCTGCCTGGCAAACAGGGTGTGGATAAAGGGGGATTTGCTGTGGCGCACCGGGTGGCCAAAAACCAGATAACGATCCATCAAGGAGTTCCATCAGAGGGCAATATTCCGATTTAACGGGTTTTCTCGCGCGGGAACAAGCCGAATATCGGCCAGTAAAAAGGGGCCATCATGGCCCCTCTGGTCACAGCCACTCTCGTGGCGTGAGGTAGTCAGTGTAGAGCAAGGCCTCCGGACTGCCCGCTTCCGGCTGCCAGTTATACTCCCAGCGGGCCAGTGGTGGCATAGACATCAGGATCGACTCGGTACGTCCGCCGGTCTGCAGGCCGAACAGGGTGCCCCTGTCGTAGACCAGATTGAACTCCACATAACGACCACGGCGATAGAGCTGGAACTCCCGCTCCCGCTCGCCATAGGGCTGGGCCTTGCGCCGCTCGACAATCGGCAGGTAGGCATCGAGATAGCCCTTGCCGACCGCCTGCATGAAGGCAAAACAATCCGCAAACGGCCAGCGATTCAGGTCATCGAAGAAGAGACCGCCCACACCGCGCGTCTCGTTGCGATGCTTGAGGAAGAAGTAGCGATCGCACCAGGACTTGAACTCGGGGTAGACCTGCTCGCCAAAGGGTTGGCAGAGGTCGTGCGATACCCGGTGCCAGTGCTGCACATCCTCGGCAAACGGATAAAACGGGGTCAGGTCGAAACCACCGCCGAACCACCAGATGGGCGCTTCGCCCTCTTTCTCGGCGATGAAGAAACGGACGTTGGCGTGGCTGGTCGGCACATGGGGATTGTGCGGGTGGATCACCAGCGACACCCCCATGGCCTCGAACTTGCGACCCGCCAGCTCGGGCCTGTGGGCCGTCGCCGAGGCAGGCATGGCATCGCCATAGACGTGGGAGAAGTTGACGCCTCCCTGTTCGATCACGGCGCCATGGCGCAACACTCGGGTACGACCACCACCGCCACCCTCGCGGCACCAGGCATCTTCCACAAAGTGCCCGGCACCATCGGCCTGCTCCAGGCCACGGCAGATCTCGTCCTGCAACTGCAACAGGAAGGCCTTGACCTGGGCCACGTCCGGTTTGCTCATCTTGTCTCCAGTCAGGCAGGATCTTGAACGCCCTGTCCATTTTATTGTGATGTCACACCCAGGGCTCAAGGCCCATGTGCATTGCGGTAAAAAAGGGTCAGCCCGCCCCACTCAGGAGGGGCGAATGATGGCGCCGGTTCTGGCGTCCTTGATCTCGGAAGGATTGGCCTGGCCCCCGACCTCGCCGGGCAGGACATAGGCCAGCTGGCTGGCCAGCACCTTACCGATCTCGGCTAGCCGACGGGCAGGCTCCTCGCCGGTCAGGTTGGCACTGGTGGAGACCAGTGGCTTGCCGAAAGCGCGGCACAGGGCCTGCACCTGAGGATGGGCCGTCACCCGCACAGCCAGGGTGTCGAACTGACCGGTCAGCCAGGTCGGCGTCGCGGCTCGAGCGGGCATGATCCAGGTGAAGGGGCCGGGCCAGCTGGCCTCGACCCGGGCCAGCTGCTCGGCGCTGAGCTGGCTCACATCGATATATTCCTGCAGTTGCGCCAGATCGGCGGCGATCAGGATCAAGCCTTTCTCCACCGGACGCTGCTTGATGGCCAGCAGACGCTGCACCGCCAATTCTGAGTCGGGATCACAACCCAGACCAAACACGGCCTCGGTGGCATAGGCGATCACCCCTTCACTGTGGAGGGCGGCAACCGCTTGTTCAAATTCGTTGGGCATAGAAAAAATGCGGCAGCCAGGCTGCCGCCTCATCACTTATTTGGATTGAACCTGTTAGAGCGACAACCGCCGGTACACATCCGTGCGTCCTGTTATAAAGCGCGAACATGTCCGGCTGGTTGCCGCTTTATCACTTATTTGAGCAGTTGAGCCTGCAGGGCGGCATCCTTGGCCATCACCTCTTCGGCATTCTTCTGGCGTTCGGCACGTACCTTAGCCGCCAGCTCATCATTTCCGACCGCCAGCATCTGAGCCGCCAGATAGCCCGCGTTCTTGGCGCCGGCCTTGCCGATCGCCACGGTTGCTACTGGCACGCCGCCCGGCATCTGCACGGTAGAGAGCAGCGCATCCAGTCCCTTGAGCGGGCCGCCATCGATGGGCACCCCGATCACGGGACGGGTGGTGATGCCGGCAACGGCACCGGCCAGGTGAGCAGCCAGACCGGCAGCACAGATAAAGACCTTGCAGCCACGGGCCTCGGCATCGGTCACATACTGATGAGTCGCAGCCGGGGTACGGTGCGCAGAGGTAACCTTGACTTCCACTGTGATATCAAACGACTTGAGGACTTCAAGGGTAGATTGCATCACGGGAAAATCAGAATCAGAGCCCATCAATACGGCAACAAAGGGTTTATTCATGGTGGGAATTTCCTTACTCCAAGTGGGGGGTTGAAGTTCGCCGAAAACGTTTCAATTTGGTTACGGCGGCGGGATTATACCTGCTCACTTTGATGGCCGCATTTCTTTTGCGGGCAGATCCACCTCAGATTTCCCCTCACTTTCTTCTCTACCATGATGCCCCAGCCACATTCGGGACAAGGCATGGGGATCGGCTTGTCGTTAACCACATATTTACAATGGGGATACCCATCGCAGGAGTAAAACTGCTTGCCATAGCGGGAGGTGCGACTCACCAGATGACCCTTGCCACACTCGGGACAGAGGATCTGGGTATCGTCGCTTTCCTGCAGGGATTCGATGTGCTGGCAGGCCGGATACTGGGTGCAACCCACAAACAGACCGTAACGCCCCTTCTTGATCGCCAGCGGCTGGCCGCAATCCGGGCAGGCCGAACCTTCGAGCACTTTCTCGATGTCGCGGCCGGATGGCGTCAGGGAACGGATATAGTCACAGGTGGGATAGGCGGAGCAGCCCAGAAAGGGGCCATGCTTGCCCTGTCGGATCACCAGCTCGGCACCACACTGCGGGCACGGCTCTCGCTCGAACGCCTGTTCGTGGGCAGAAAAGAGATGATGATCGATTTTTGACATGGGCCGCGCCTTGAAATCCAGATGGCCTGAATTCTACCAGCGCGGCACCGGACTGTCAGTGAATGACGCCGTCTGACTCATCAAACACCAGCTCTTCCATCTGCTGGTAGGCATTTTCACTGCCCGGTACGTTGAACAGCACCATCATGACGACCCACTTCAAATCGTCCAGCTCGATATCCGGCTTGTCCAGCTCGAGCAGACGCTCGATGCAGATCTCGCGGGTTTCGGCATTCAGTACCTGAGCCTGTTCCAGGAACAGCAGGAAGCCACGGCATTCGGTGCTGAGGCGAGCCAGCTCTTGCGGGGCATAGATACGCATCGAGCCTTGCGCGCTGGCGGTGACGTACACCTCCCGCTCGCTATCGTGCAGGTTGGCCAGTCGCTCCAGCCAGTCGAGCGCCTTCTCGATCTCGTCTTTATCGAAACCGGCCCGACTCAGCTCATCGGTGAGTTCATCCTGCTCGACCATTACATCTGCATCGCTGTGGATGTAGGTCTCGAAAAGGTACATCAATACATCAAACATGATTCGCCCTCCTCGCTCTGACGTATCCACCGGCTACCGCCATCACTGCACCGGAAAGCTCCAGCTCTACCAACCTGCCCAATGCCACTTCGACAGGAAGCTGGGCCCGTTCGGCGACGGTATCCACGCTCGTGGTCTCATAATCTACGTTATCCAACAAATCGGCATAAGGCAATTCGCTATTATGCCGTTGCTCAGGCAATCCAGCCGATTTCCGTGCCAGGCTGACCAATCCGGGAAGCTCTTCCACTATATCGGCCGCGCTCAATACAAGTTTGGCCCCCTGCTGGATTAATTTGTTGCAGCCCAGCGCCTGCACATTCTGCGGCGCACCGGGAACGGCAAATACCTCACGCCCCTGCTCCAGCGCGTAGCGGGCCGTGATGAGTGAGCCACTCTGTTCGGCCGCCTCCACCACCAGGGTTCCGAGTGCCAGGCCGCTGATGATGCGATTGCGACGAGGGAAATGTTCGGCCAGCGGCCCCTTGTCCGGCGCCAGCTCGGAGATGAGCACACCCGCGTTCTCCAGGATCTGGCCAGCCAGCCCCTGATGACGCTTGGGGTAGAGGCAGTCGAGCCCTGAGCCCAGCACGGCGAGCGTGATACCACCAGTCGCCAGGGTCTGCTGATGACAGACACCATCGATACCGAGCGCGAGTCCCGAGGTGATCGCCAGACCGCACGCCACCAGTTCCGCACACAGGCGCGCGGCATTGTCCTTGCCGGCATAGGTGGGGTGGCGCGTACCGACCATAGCCAGCTGTGGAACAGACAAGGCGGCAAGATTGCCACGACAGTAGAGCAGCAAGGGGGCGGCGGGGATCTCTTTCAACAGGTCAGGATAGGCGGGATCATCGGGGCAGAGCAGGTGATTGCCAGGCTCGGTGGCCCAGCTCAGCCCCTGCTCAACCGAAGGCAGTGGCCATCTTAGCTGCCGTATCTGGGCCGAGTGCAGACCAAGCGCCCGCAAACGACCATCATCACTCTCAAACAGGGCGGCGATATCGCCACCGAAGTGGGCAAGCAGACGGGTGGCGGTGGCTGGGCCGATACCGGTGACGGCATCCAGCGTCAGCCACAACGAGACCCGCCCGAGTGGAGGTGGCACGTTAGAAGTTACTGACCTGATAGCCGGAGCTGACCATGTCCTGGCTCTGCATGATGAGGCCGTAGCTCAGCTTGTCGTACACCTTGAACAACATGACCCTGGCCACCGCCTCCGAGGGCAAAGGGGGTTTGCCGGCCGAGTAGAAGGCCTTGTTGTAGACGGAAGAGTACTCCTTGTACGATACCTTGCCGTTCTTGCTCACCAGCTTGGCACCGGGGCGCCGGATCTCCAGCACATCGCCGGGGGCAAGCTGATCCCGCAGCCCCCGGTTGATGAGCACGACATCAAACTTGCCACCACCACGGGCCTTGCTCGGCAGATCGACTATGTAGCCTGGTGAGATCACGGGCGCCGCCTTCGGAGTGAACACGGCGGAGAGCGTTTCCTGCGGCGGGAAAGGCATCACCTTGTCCCCCTGATACACCTCTCGCTGATTGTGACTGAGGGTGACCCGGGTGCGATCATCCGGCAGCCGTTCCTCGGCTCTGGCCGTGCCGACAAAGACCGCCTCCTGCCCCAGCAGCTCGCCGGTTTGCTTGTCCTTGTAAACCGTGCCCGGGTGATAGATGCCGTAGTCCTGACCAGGCATCAGCGATCCCTGCACATAGAGGGTGTCGCCCTCCAGCATGCCGATGTGGGCCTCGTTGTTGCCGAGCACATAGGGCAGCTTTTTCGCTTGCTGGTTGTCGGCCAGAATGTGGTCGGTTTGCAGGAAGGGGCCTATTTCGCTGAGCGGCAGCGTCGGGACCGGATTGGCCTTGTTCTCGTAGCGGCTCTTGGGCGAGAGATGGACTACCGGCTTGCCCCCCGATGTCGCCTTGCCGAGCCTAGGCTCGCCGTTGACCCAGCTCAGATGCAGCACGTCACCGGGGTAGATCCAGTGCGGATTGGCAATCTGGGGATTGATGTTCCACAGGCGGGGCCAGAGCCAGGGCTCTGCCAGATACTGGCCCGAAATATCCCAGAGGGTGTCGCCTTTTTGCACGACATAACGCTCGGGATAACCCGCTTTCAATTTCAACTGATCGGCCAAGGCACCCTGGCTCAGAGTGGCCAGCAGGCAGGCGAGGATGGTTTGCTTCAGATACATAACACTCCCTGTTACTTCTGCACGCAAAGTGTTGCTGTTTTTTGTCGGCGTAAATGACTAGAATTACGCCAATATTGACTGCATTTATACGAAACTAAAGAAAAAACTATGGCCATTCTAGATGTATTGCGTTTTCCCGATGAACGTCTGCGCACTGTCGCAGTCCCTGTCGAGACCTTTACACCCGAGTTACAACACATTGTAGATGATATGTTCGAAACCATGTACGCGGAGGAAGGCATAGGCCTTGCCGCCACTCAGGTCGACATTCATCAGCGCATCATAGTGATCGATGTCTCTGAAAACCGTGAAGATCCTCTGGTATTGATCAACCCCGAGATCCTCGAGCAATCCGGCAGCACCGGTATCGAAGAGGGTTGCCTCTCGGTGCCCGAGCACCGCGCTCTGGTGCCACGCGCCGAGTGGGTCAAGGTGCGCGCGCTGGATCGCAACGGCAAGCCATTCGAGCTGGAAACAGACGATCTGCTCGCCATCTGCATACAGCATGAGATGGATCATCTGGTCGGCAAGCTGTTTGTGGACTACTTGTCCCCGCTCAAGCGCCAGCGCATTCGCCAGAAGCTGGAAAAGATGGCCCGTGAAGATCGCAAAATCCTCTGAGGATCTGCCCCATTGAATAAGCTGAAACTGATTTTTGCCGGTACTCCCGACTTCGCCGCCCGTCACCTGGCGGCGTTGTTGTCTTCCGACCACGAGGTCGTTGCCGTTTACACCCAGCCAGACAAACCGGCCGGTCGTGGCCAGAAGCTCACCGCCAGCCCGGTCAAGGAGCTGGCCCTTGCCCATGATCTGCCGGTCTACCAGCCCGCCTCCCTGCGCAAGGAAGAGGCGCAGGCCGAACTGGCTGCCCTTGGCGTCGATCTCATGGTGGTGGTTGCCTACGGCCTGATCCTGCCCAAGGTGGTGCTCGATACACCGCGCCTCGGCTGCATCAACGTGCACGGCTCCCTGCTGCCGCGCTGGCGCGGTGCCGCCCCTATCCAGCGCGCCATCTGGGCAGGTGATAGCGAAACCGGCGTCACTATCATGCAGATGGATGTGGGGCTGGATACCGGCGCCATGATCCGCAAGGTGAGCTGCCCTATCGCCGCCGATGAGACCTCCGCCAGCCTGTATGACAAGCTGGCCGAGCTGGGCCCGCAGGCACTGGTCGAGACCCTCGATGCCATGGCCGCCGGTGAAACCGCTGCCGAAGCGCAAGATGATGCGCTGGCCAACTACGCCGAGAAGCTCTCCAAGGAAGAGGCCCGCATCGACTGGGCCATGGAGGCTGTTGCCATCGAACGCTGCATCCGCTCGTTCAACCCCTGGCCCATCAGCTGGTTTGAAGTAGCTGACCAGACCATCAAGGTATGGCAAGCCACCGTCATCGACAGTGACCATGGCCAGAACGCCGGCACCCTGCTCAAGGCCGACAAGCAGGGGATCGACATCGCCACCGGCAAGGGCGTGCTGCGCCTGCTCACTCTGCAACCGCCCGGCAAGAAAGCCATGTCCGTCTCGGATCTGCTCAACTCTCGCCGCGACTGGTTTGAACCCGGCACGCAATTGAATTGAACCAAGCGGGGCCCAGGCCCCGACTTGCGCATCTAAGGTAACATTATGAAAACACGTGCACAGGCCGCTCTCGTTATTCAACAGGTGCTGGATCAGGGTCAATCCCTCTCCGCTGTTCTGCCTGCTGCCCAGGAGAAGGTTGCGCCCCGCGATCGCGCCCTCCTGCAAGAACTCTGCTATGGCACCCTGCGCTGGCTGCCCCGCCTCGATGCGGCGGTCAACGAGATGATGGACAAGCCGCTCAAGAACAAGAGCCGCATCTTCCACTATCTGATCCTGGTCGGTCTCTATCAGCTCATCTACACCCGCATTCCGGCCCACGCCGCCGTGGCCGAGACAGTCAATGCCGTCAAGCTGCTCAAGGGCACCTCCTTGCGCGGCCTCATCAATGGTGTGCTGCGCAACTTCCAGCGCAGCGCCGAAGTCATCTTGCTGCGCATCGACCGCGTTCCCAGCATTCGCCTCGGTCATCCGGAGTGGCTCACCAAGCGCCTGCGCCAGGCCTATCCCGAAGATTGGGAATTCATCATGGAGGCCAACAACCAGCGCCCGCCCATGTGGATCCGCAACAACAGCCAGCGCCAGAGCCGCGAGCAGATGCTGGCCCGCATGGCCGAAGTGGGCATCAATGCGGTGGCCGGTGAGGAAGGGGAAGATTGCATCCTGCTGGAACGCCCTTGCGACGTGACCAAGCTGCCCGGCTTCGAGGCAGGCGACTGCTCGGTACAAGACGGTGCTGCCCAGCAAGCAGCCCGACTGTTAGACCCGCAACCGGGCGAATGGGTGCTGGATGCCTGCGCCGCCCCCGGTGGCAAGACGGCTCACCTGCTTGAGCGTCAGCCCAAGCTGGCCGGCGTGGTGGCCGTCGATGCCGACGAACATCGCCTCAAGCGAGTGCAGGAGAACCTGGATCGCATCGGCCTCAAGGCCGAGGTGATCCACGGTGATGCCAGCACCCCGGAACTCTGGTGGCCCAAGGGTCAGTTCGATCGCATCCTGCTGGATGCCCCCTGCTCCGCCACCGGCGTCATCCGCCGCCACCCCGACATCAAGTGGCTGCGCCGGGATCAGGACATCCGTGAGCTGGCCGAGCTGCAGCGCCGTATTCTGATCGCTCTCTGGTCGAAACTGAAAAGCGGCGGTACTCTGCTCTACGCCACCTGCTCAGTGCTGCCGGAAGAGAACCGCGAACAGATCCGCGCCTTCCTGGCTGCCACCCCGGATGCCACTCTGGTGCCGCTGCACGAACAGGACACGCCGGCGTGCCCGGGCCGCCAGTTCCTGCCGGGCGAAGCCGAGATGGATGGCTTCTACTATGCCAAGCTGATAAAGCGGTAAGCAGAGCAATGGCCATGAAGATGACGGGTGCCGGTTGACGGCACCCATTACTGCGCAACATCGAGCAAGCTTTCCCTATGAGAATCATCATGTTGACGACTGACCCCGACCAGATTGCCATCCGTTGCAACGCATCCTCGTTCCCTGAGGGGTCCCTATGAAGATCATCATTCTGGGCGCTGGCCAGGTCGGTGGCACCCTGGCCGAAAACCTGGCCGGCGAGAACAACGACATCACCATAGTCGATACCGACAGCGACCGGCTGCGGGAGCTGCAGGACAAGTTCGACCTGCGGGTGGTGAATGGCCACGGTGCCCACCCCAAGGTGCTGCGCGAAGCGGGCGCCCAGGATGCGGACATGCTGGTCGCGGTCACCAACAGTGACGAGACCAACATGATCGCCTGCCAGGTGGCCTACTCCCTGTTCAACACCCCGAACAAGGTGGCGCGCATTCGCTCCCCCGCCTATCTGGTGGAGCGGGATCGCCTGTTCCTGCCGGAATCCGTGCCGGTAGATCACCTGATCGCCCCCGAACAGCTGGTGACCGACTATGTGCGTCGGCTGATCGAGTATCCGGGTGCGCTGCAGGTGGTGGACTTTGCCGGTGGCAAGGTGGGTCTGGTGGCGGTCAAGGCCTACTACGGCGGCCCCCTGGTGGGCAATGCGCTCTCCACCCTGCGGGATCACATGCCCAACATAGAGACCCGGGTCGCCGCCATCTTCCGTCAGGGCCGCTCCATCCGTCCGCAAGGCACCACCATCATAGAGGCGGATGACGAGGTGTTCTTCGTCGCCGCCGCCGGCCATATCCGGGCCGTGATGTCGGAGCTGCAGCGCCTCGAGAGCCCCTATCGCCGCATCATGATCGTCGGCGGCGGCAACATAGGGGCCGGCCTCGCCCGCCAGCTGGAGAAGCGCTACAGCGTCAAGCTTATCGAGCGCAACCAGAAGCGGGCGGAGCAGCTCTCCGAGGTGCTGGAGAACACCATCGTCTTCTGCGGCGATGCGGCAGATCAGGAACTGCTGGCCGAGGAGCACATAGACCAGATCGACGTCTTCATCGCCGTGACCAACGAGGATGAAGCCAACATAATGTCGGCCCTGCTCGCCAAGAAGATGGGCGCCAAGAAGACAATGGTGCTGATCCAGCGCAGCGCCTACGTGGATCTGGTGCAGGGCGGCTCCATCGACATCGCCATCTCGCCCCAGCAGGCCACCATCTCGGCCCTGCTGACCCACGTGCGCCGGGCCGACATCGCCAACGTCTACAGCCTGCGCCGTGGTGCGGCCGAGGCCATCGAGGCCATAGCTCACGGTGACGAGAACACCTCCAAGGTGGTGGGCAAGACGGTCGGCGAGCTCAAGCTGCCGCCCGGCACCACAATCGGCGCCATAGTGCGCGGTGATGAGGTGCTGATTGCCCACGATCGCACCCGGATCCAGCAGGATGACCACGTGGTGATGTTCCTGGTGGACAAGAAGTACATCCCAGAAGTGGAACGGCTGTTCCAGCCAAGTCCCTTCTTCCTGTAATCTGCCCATGCACCCAGGCAGCGCAAACCAGACCCGGCACAGCCTTCCAAGGGGATTGTCCGGGTCTTTTGTCAATCAACGACCAGGTTATCTTGCATGATCAAGCTGCGTCCCATCATCTTCACGCTCGGGCTGGTGCTCTCCAAGCTGGCCCTGTTCATGTGGCTTCCCACCCTGCTGGCGCTGCTCACCGGCTCCGAGGGGTTCGTCGAGTTCTTGAAATCCGTGCTGATCACCCACGGCGCGGCCCTGCTCTGCCTCCATTACGGCCGCAAGGCGGTGTTCCACCTCGGCGTGCGCGAGATGTTCCTGCTCACCACCTCGGTCTGGGTGGTGGCCTGCATCTTCGGCGCCCTGCCCTTCTTCTTCATCAACCACATCGACTTCACCGATGCCTACTTCGAGACCATGTCAGGGGTCACCACCACCGGCTCCACAGTGCTGTCGGGGCTCGACGGCATGGCCCACAGCATCCTGCTGTGGCGCTCCATATTGCAGTGGCTGGGGGGTGTGGGTTTCATAGTGATGGCGGTGGCCGTGCTGCCCTACCTCAACGTGGGCGGCATGAAGCTGTTCCAGACCGAGAGCTCGGATTGGTCGGACAAGAGCGCGCCACGCGCCAAGACGGTGGCCAACAACATAGTGGTGGTCTATCTGGTGCTCTCCATGCTCTGCTTCCTCGCCTACTGGGTGAGCGGCATGACGCTGTTCGAGGCGGTCAACCACTCGATGACCACCCTCAGCACCGGCGGCTACTCCACCTCGGATCAGTCCATGTCCCACTTCTCCAACTCGGCACACTGGATCGGCACCCTCTTCATGTTCCTCGGCGGCCTGCCCTTCCTGCTCTATGTGCAAGCCCTCTCCCGCCGTGACAACAGCCTGCTCAAGGATGCACAGGTGCAGGGCTTCTTCTGGCTGGTGATCTGGGTCACCGTCGTCGTCACCTTCTATCTGTGGATAAGGGACATTTACGGCTTCATGGATGCCTTGCGCATCAGCAGCTTCAACATAGTCTCAGTGCTCACCACCACAGGCTTCGGCCTCGGCGATTTCGGCACCTGGGGGCCGCTCACCAGCATCATCTTCATCATCTTGCTGGCACTGGGCGCCTGTTCCGGCTCCACCGCCGGCGGCCTCAAGATCTTCCGGGTACAGGTGGCGTTCGCCCTGTTCAAGAAACAGATGCGCCAGCTGATGCACCCCTCCGCCGTCTTCCCGCAGAAGTACAACGGTCGTCCGGTCAACGATGCCATCATCCGCTCCATGATCTCGTTCGTGCTGGCCTACTTCGCCGTCATACTGCTGATCGCCGCCCTGCTCGCCGCCATCGGGCTGGATCCCCTGACCGCCATCTCGGGCTCCATCACCGCCGTGGCCAACGTGGGTCCCGGCATGGGCCCCGTCATAGGACCCAGCACCAACTTCGCCACCCTGCCGGACTCGGCCAAGTGGATACTGTCGTTCGGCATGCTGCTGGGGCGGCTCGAGATCCTGACAGTGGCCGTGCTCTTCTTCCCCTCCTTCTGGAAGCAGTGATCAAGTTGCACTCCGCAGTTCGCCGACAAACGAAAACAAGAAGGGCAGCCAATGGCTGCCCTTCTTCCTCTCATGCCGAGCATGACCATCCACCTCACTCGGCGGACTCTTCCCGCTCCAGCGCGCGGTTGACCAGCGGCTCGGGCAGCGTTTTGGTCACCTCGACCCCCAGCTCGCGGAAGCGCTCGGCCTGGGCGATCAGGTTGCCACGACCGTTGACCAGCCGCCCCATCGCCTTGTCGTAGCTCTCCTGCGCCTTGTGCAGGCTGCCCCCCATCTGCTGCATCTCCTCCACGAACAGCCGCAGCTTCTCGTAGAGGCGACCGGCCCGCTCGGCGATCTGGCGGGCATTCTGGTTCTGCCGCTCATAGCGCCACAGGTTCTCTATGGTGCGCAGCGCCACCATCAGGTTGGTGGGGCTCACCAGCAGTATGTTGTTGTCGAGGCCGTAGCGCACCAGGGAGGGATCGGCCTCCACCGCGGTCAGAAAGGCGGGCTCCACCGCCACGAACATCAGCACATAGTCCAGGGTGCGCACCCCGGGCAGTTGCTGGTAATCCTTGCGGCCCAGCTCGCGGATGTGGTTGCGCACCGAGGCGACGTGCTCCTTGAGCGCCACCGCCTTGCCCAGCTCGTCGTCCGAGTTGTACCAGCGCTCGTAGGCGGTCAGCGACACCTTGGCGTCTATGATGATGTCTTTTTCCTGGGGCAGGTGGACTATGACGTCGGGCTGGTAGCGCTTGCCCCTGTCCACCTCGATATTGACCTGGGTATGGTACTCGTGGCCCTCGCGCAGGCCGCATTCGCTGAGGATCCGCGCCAGCACCACCTCACCCCAGTTGCCCTGCTGCTTGCTGTCCCCCTTGAGGGCGCGGGTCAGGGCCGCCGCCTCTTCGGTCATGCGGGCATTGAGCTCGGCCAGACGCTCCAGCTCGAACTTGAGGCTGTGGCGCTGGGCCGTCTCCTGGGCGTGGGTCTCTCCCACCTGACGACGAAAGCCCTCGAGCTGCTCTTTGAGCGGAGTCAGCAGCAGATCCAGGCTGTTCTGGTTCAGTTCGCGGAAGTTGCCGGAATTTTGTTCGAAGATACGGTTGGCGAGGTTTTCAAACTGCTGGCTGAGGCGCTGCTCCGCCTCCTGCTGCAGTTGCAGCTTCTCGGCGGCGGCCAGCCGCTCGCTGCGCAGGGTGGCTTCGGCATCCTTGAGGCGGGCAGTGAGCTTGATCAGCAGAGTCTGCTGCTGATCCAGCTTCTGCTGGCCCTGCATCCGCTCGTCCTGCAACTCGTCGAAGCGATCCTGCAGCGCCTGATGGCGCTCTTGTGCCAGCATCAGCTCCTGAGCCTGCGCCGTGGCGGCCCGACGCCCGATCAGCCAGCCAAGCCCGAGAGCCAGCACGGCGGCAGGCAACAAGATCCCCCAGAGCCCGGGCTCGATCATTTGCGGCTCCGCTGACGCAGGAAGAGCTCGAGGTAGCGGTTGAGCAACAGCCAGATCACCACATAGAGGAGGTAGGCGGCCAACACCACCCACTTGTGACTGTTAACCCCGGTATCGAGCTCGGCGAACTCTATATCCTTGATGCGGCAGTAGCCCCACATCAGCAGGGGGAAGATATACAACAGCGACGCACGCCACAGAAATAACCACATGAGTTCATTCAATCCCGCAAAAAGACTCGCCTAGCTTACACAAGGGCAACCCGGCTTGCGATCCTGGCCGGCGCTATTCTCTGGCTTGCCAGCCGAAACTTGGATAAAATTAACCCCTAATAGGTATCAGGGGTGAGCATGACTCATTTTTTCTGTCGATGGCTGACGCACGCATTGGGGGGCTCCCGCAAACCGGACGTGGTTTGTCACGAGGCACGCCCGCCCTGGGCCATCGAAGAGTCCCAGTACCTCTCCCTCTGCACCCGCTGCGGTGAATGCTTCAAGGCCTGTCCCAACGGCCTGCTCAAACCGGCAAGCCAGCCCGAATACGAGGGGACCGCCATCGCCGGCACCCCAGTGCTGGATCTTGCCTGCGGCCAGTGCAGCTACTGCGGCAGCTGCGCCAGGGCCTGCCCGACCGGCGCCCTCGACCTGCAGTGGGGGCGACAGGTGCAGACCCGGGTACAGATAGAGGCGAGCTGTCAGGCCAAGCAGGGCTTCTACTGCCTGCTGTGTGAAGATGCCTGCCCCCAGCAGGCAATCAAGGCCACCGCCGACGGCGTCAGCGTCAACATGGCGGCCTGCGATGGCTGCGGTGCCTGCGGCCTCGCCTGCTTCCATGGCGCCATCACCCTGATCCCCCAGCTCTGACCCGAGCCGCCACCCTAGTCTCAAATACCAGAAAGCAAAAAGGGGCCCGTGGGCCCCTTTGTCATGTCCGGCGCGGCGTTTATGCCATGGCCAGGATGGAATCCTGTTCGATGCCGAGCAGGTGGCAGAGCCGGGTCGGATCGCGCACCGCATCGGCCAGGGTGTATTCCCCCAGCACCTCGAGGAAGGCGTTCATGGCGCGGCGCAGTATGCCCTGGATACGGCAGCCACCGGAGAGGCGGCAGTTCTCGCGCTTGCAATCCACCGGGCAGAGCACGTGTTCCATGTCCATCACCACATCGCGCAGGTTGATGGAGACGGCGGAGCGGCCGAGGCGGATGCCGCCATGCTTGCCACGCACCGTCTCTATGTACCCCTTGATGCCGAGCTGGTGCACTATCTTGACCACGTGGTTGCGGGAGATGGCAAAGGTATCGGCCACCTCTGTGATGGTCGACAGGCGATCTCCCGGCTGAACCGCCAAAAAAGTCAGGGTACGCAGGGCATAGTCGGTAAATCGTGTCAGTTGCATGGTCGCACTTGCCTCTTACTACAAGCCAGAAATCAGGACGACAACCTAAAGCTAAGAAGCGGGGCCGCGCTTGCGCTTGCACGGAGTACGCATCTTAATCTGAGTCGTGGAGTGACAAGGTTAAGAGCAGCTCAGGCGGGTGTCGATGAAGATGCACATAAATCGACACTTTCTTTGATTGATCGCAAACTTGCAGGCTTAGTCCAAGGTTTGGGGTGTTTTTGGCGGCTAAATTCGCCTGTCTTCCCCACACACCCGAGTGAATTAACCTGCACCATACGAAACCGTTTATCAGGATTCAGTGAGGCTGCCTGAGCCAGTTTTTCAAGGCGCTGGAGGGAATCGAGCTCTCGGAAGCGACCGCGAAGGCACCCCAATCCACCGCGCACTGCAAGGCATCCTGGATCGCCATGCCACGGGCCAGCCCGTGAATGAGGCCGCCGGCGAACGCATCCCCCGCCCCCGTGGTGTCCACCACGGACACGGGCCGCGCCGCCACCCGGATCTGCTCCTCGCCGTGAATGGCCACGGCTCCTGCCTTGCCTTCGGTCAACACCAGCCACTCCAGCTGCTCACCCGCCAGCTGGCGGGCATGCTGCCAGGGGTCGCTCACCTCGCCGAGATCGGAGCGGGAGGCCACCAGCACGTGGCAGGGGCGGCGCGCCTGCCCGCCCTTGGGATACTGGGCCACCACGAAGCTCTTGCCGAGCATCTGTCGCATGTAGCCGATGATGGCGGTGCCGGGATAGTTCACGTAGAGGCAGTCCACCCCCTCCAGCGGCAAGTCGCCGGGCAGATCCGGGCGACGCGGTCGCCTGAGGATGGTGCGCTCGCCGGTGGAGTCCACCAGGATCAGCAGCTCGCCTGTCTCGCCGCCGAACCGCTCCACGTGGGAACAGTCCAGCCCATAGCTCGCCGCCTGCTCCAGCAGCCAGTCGCCCGCCTCATCCAGCCCGATGCGGGAGGCTATGGTCACCTCGTGGCCGGCCCACACCAGCCCTATGCCGGTGTTGGCGGCGCCGCCCCCCAGCCGGCGGCCCTGATCCACGTATTGCAGGCGGGCTCCGGCCACCAGAGGTTCGGAGAGGGAGAGCACATGATCACAGTTGAGATTGGCGAGCAGCAGAATACGGGACATGGAGAGACCTCACTGACAAGGGATCCCAGTATATGAGAAAGGGCCCTGACGGCCCTCCCTGAAATCGCGGGGTTTGTGAGCCCGCTCGACGTTTGCCGGCCGGCTTCACGCTGCTGCGTCAGCCCAGCACCGACTCGGCGCTGACGTACTCGTAGCCGAGCGCCTGGGCCACCGCCGCCTGGGTGATCTTGCCCTTGAACACGTTGAGACCGGCCCGCAGGTGCTTGTCATCCCTGAGCGCCTGGGCGTAGCCCTTGTCGGCCAGCGCCAGCACGAACGGCAGGGTGGCATTGGTCAGGGCGAAGGTGGAGGTACGCGCCACGCCGCCCGGCATGTTGGCCACGCAGTAGTGAATGATGCCGTCCACCACATAGGTGGGCTCCTCGTGGGTGGTCGGGTGGGAGGTCTCGAAACAGCCGCCCTGATCGATGGCCACGTCCACCAGCACAGATCCCTTGCGCATCAGCTTGAGCATGTCGCGGGTCAGCAACCTGGGCGCCGCCGCCCCCGGGATCAGCACGGCGCCGATCACCAGGTCGGCCTGGGCGATGCAGGCCTCGATATTGGTGCGGGTGGAGTAAAGCGTCTTGAGGGCCGGGCCATAGAGGCTGTCCAGCTCCCGCAGCCGCGGCAGGGAACGATCCAGAATGGTGACATCGGCTCCCAGTCCCAGCGCCATGCGCGCCGAGTTGACACCGACCACACCGCCGCCCAGCACCACCACCTTGGCGGGCGCCACCGCAGGTACGCCACCGAGCAGGGTGCCATTGCCCCCCTGCGCCTTCTCCAGGCTGTGGGCCCCGGCCTGGATCGCCATCCGCCCCGCCACCTCGGACATGGGCGCCAGCAGCGGCAGGCCGCCACGCTCGTCGGTCACAGTCTCGTAGGCGATGGCCACAGCCCCCGAGTGCACCAGCAGCTGGGTCTGCACCGGATCCGGCGCCAGGTGCAGATAGGTGAACAGCAGCTGATCCGGGCGCAGCAGTTCACACTCCTCCGGCTGGGGCTCCTTCACCTTCACTATCATCTCGGCCCGGGCGAAGATCTCCGCCGCACTGGCCACCAGCTCGGCCCCGGCCGCCTGGTACTCGGCGTCGGACAGTCCGATCGCCTCGCCTCCCAGCTGTTGCACCAGGACCTTGTGTCCCCGGGCCGCCAGCTCCTGCACTCCGGCGGGAGTCATGCCGACCCGGTATTCATGGTTTTTGATTTCCTTGGGTACGCCAATAATCATGCTCGCTCTCCTGCTGTGATCCCGCCGGTCGCTCCTTCGCCACCGGGCAGTATGCCCAAAAATTGCAACAGCCACTGCATCATGGTGGCCGAGTCCACTTCCCCCTCCAGCGAGGAGAGGCTGCGCTGATAGCGGTCGTCGGACAGAAAGTCCCGCCGCCGCTCGATCAGCGCCCGGTTGTACTCCACCGAAAACTCCGGATGTCCCTGAATGGCGACTATGTGATCCCCCTGCAAGAACATGAAGTTGGGACAAAAATCGTTGCCCGCCAGCCGGATCGCGCCCGGCGGCAGCTGCTCGACCTGATCCTGGTGACTGGCCAGGATCCGGATGGTTTCCAGCCCGGGCTGCATCCAGGCGCCGGTCGCCAGCATGGGATGAACTGAGACGCCGAGCCCCCAGCCCTTGGTGGATTTCACCACCTCGCCCCCCAGCGCCTGGGCGATCACCTGATGGCCGAAGCAGACCCCGGCCAGCTTGACGTCCGCATCGTGGGCCTGGCGGATCCAGCCGCGCAGCGCCTGGATCCAGGGCAGATCGCTGTAGGCATCGTGGCGCGAACCCGTGATGAGCCAGGCATCGCACCCCTGCAGGTCGTCCGGCAGCTCGCCATCGAGCGCCGACCAGACCCGAAACTCCAGCCCGGGGGCCAGGGCCCGAAAGCCCTTGATAAACATCTCGGAGTAAACGGGGCCGAAATCACCCGCCAAATCGGGGTCCAGCCGGTCACAATCGAGAATTCCCAGTCGCATCTGTAACTCCTTTACAGAGATTGCCCCCGCAGAGCTATGGCCTGCGGGGGCAACAAGTTAGGCCATGGCAGCGTGCCTGCGCGTCACTTCATGGTCGGCATGGAGAACTCGGCACCGGCGCGCAGGCTCTGTGGCCAGCGCGCCGTCACCGTCTTCATCCGGGTGTAGAAGCGCACCCCATCCGGCCCGTGCATGTTGAGCGGCCCGAAGATGGACCGCTTCCAGCCACCGAAGCTGTGAAACGCCATGGGCACGGGGATGGGGACGTTCACCCCTACCATACCGACCTGAACCCTGGCGGTGAAGTCCCGCGCCGTATCGCCGTCGCAAGTAAAGATGGCGGTGCCGTTGCCGTACTCGTGTTCGTTGATGAGCCTGAGCGCCGTCTCGTAATCCGGGGCCCGCACTATGGCCAGTACGGGGCCGAAGATCTCCTCCCGGTAGATGCGCATTTCGGGGCTCACCCGGTCGAACAGGCTGCCACCGATAAAGTAACCTTCCCCGTGACTCACGCCGCGACCATCGACCCGCAGCTGGGCCCCCTCGGCCACCCCCTGATCCACGTAAGCGCGCACCTTGGCCAGATGCTCGCGACTGATCAGGGGCCCCATCTCGTTCTCCGGGCTCTGACCCAGACCCGGCCCGACCCTGAGTTGCGCCACCAGTGGCGAAAGCTTGGCCACCAGCGCATCGGCTGTCTCATCCCCCACCACCACGGCCACCGAGATCGCCATGCAGCGCTCACCGGCCGCGCCATAGGCCGCCCCCATCAGGGCGGAAATTGCCTGATCGAGATCCGCATCCGGCATCACCAGCATGTGGTTCTTGGCGCCGCCCAGCGCCTGTACCCGCTTGCCGTGGGCCGAAGCGGTGGCATAGATGTACTGGGCTATGGGGGTGGAGCCGACAAACGACACGGCGCCGACCCGCGGGTCAGTCAGCAGCACGTCCACCACCTCCTTGTCGCCGTTGACCACGTTGAGCACACCGTCCGGCAGGCCGGCCTGCTTGAGCAGCTCGGCCATGCGCAGGGAGAGGGACGGATCCTTCTCGGACGGCTTGAGGATGAAGGTGTTGCCGCAGGCGATGGCCACCGGGAACATCCAGAGCGGCACCATGGCCGGGAAGTTGAACGGCGTGATGCCGGCGCACACCCCCACCGGCTGCATCATGGAGTGGCTGTCGACCCCCCGGCCCACGTTGAGGGAGTGCTCCCCCTTGAGCAGATGGGGGATGCCGCAGGCAAACTCCACCACCTCCAGCCCGCGAGTCAGCTCCCCCTGGGCGTCGGAGAAAACCTTGCCGTGCTCGCGGCTGATCAGCCGGGCCAGATCATCCCTGTGTTGCTCCATCAGCTCCTTGAAGCGAAACAGCACCCTGGCCCGCACCAGCGGTGGGGTCTGCGACCAGTCGGCGAAGGCGCGCTCCGCCACGGCAATGGCCTCGCCGCATTCGGCGGCCGTGCTGAGCACCACCTGGCCCTGCTGCTGGCCGGTGGCCGGGTTGAAGATGGCACCGAAGCGCTCGCTGCGACTCTCGGTCGTCTCGCCGTTGATAAAGTTGCTGACCCTGTATGTCATAAATCCTCCGTGATGGTTAATCCGTCTCTCCCTGCGCCGTCTCGCGCGAACCGGGCACAGGGAGATGGCGCCCGAATCCGGGGCGCCATGCAATTCAAGGTGAAAAGGGGTTACGCCTGCGTCTGCAACACGTCCTGCAGCAGGGTGAAGAGATCGTCGATCTGGCTGCGCTCCATGATGAGGGGCGGCGACAGGGCTATGATGTCGCCGGTGACCCGGATCAGGGCCCCCTTCTCGAAGCAGCGCACGAACACCTCGTAGGCACGCTTGCCCGGCGCATCCGGCAGGGATTCGAGCTCTATGCCCGCCACCAGTCCGTAGTTGCGCACGTCCTTCACATGCTTGCAGCCCTTGAGGGAATGGGCCGCCTCCTCCCAGTAGCCCGCCAGATCGGCGGCGCGGGTCAGCAGGTTCTCGTTGCGATAGATCTCGAGGGTCGCCAGCGCGGCGGCGGCGGCCACAGGGTGACCCGAGTAGGTGTAACCGTGGAACAGCTCGATGGCACCCTTGCCGGCGGCCATCATGTCGTCATAGATGCCGTTGCTCACCAGCACGGCCCCCATGGGGATGGCGCCGTTGGTGAGCCCCTTGGCGCAGGTGATCATGTCGGGCATGACATCGAACTCCTGGGCGGCGAAGGGGGAGCCGAGGCGACCGAAGCCGGTGATCACCTCGTCGAAGATCAGCAGGATGCCGTGTTTGGTGCAGATCTCCCGCAGCCGCTTGAGGTAGCCCTTGGGCGGCATGATGACACCCGTACTGCCGGCTATGGGTTCGACTATGACGGCCGCTATGTTGCTGGCATCGTGCAGGAAGACTATCTTCTCCAGCTCGTCGGCCAGGGTCAGGTCTTCATCGGGCAGCCCCCTGGTGAAGGCATGCTTGGCGATGTTGAGGGTGTGGGGCAGGTGATCCACCCCGGTCAGCAGGGAGCCGAACCACTTGCGGTTGCCGGGAATGCCCCCCACCGAGATGCCGCCGAAACCGACCCCGTGATAGCCGCGCTCGCGACCAATCAGCCGGGTGCGGGTGCCCTGCCCCCGCGCCCGCTGCCAGGCCAGCGCAATCTTGAGTGCCGTGTCCACGGCTTCCGAGCCCGAGTTGGTATAGAAGACATGGCCCAGCCCCTTGGGGGCTATCTCCACCAGCCGGTTGGCCAGCTCGAACGGCAGGGGGTGCCCCATCTGGAACGTCGGCGCAAAGTCGAGATGGGAAATCTGCTGGGAGACCGCCTCGGCAATCTCGCGGCGACCATGGCCCGCGTTGCAACACCAGAGCCCGGCTGTGCCATCCAGTATCTTGCGGCCATCCTCTGAGTGATAATACATCCCCTCTGCCGACTTCAGGATGCGCGGCGCCGCCTTGAATTGCTGGTTGGCGGTAAACGGCATCCAGAAGGCGGACATGTCGGAGGGCGTATTGATGTCGCTGATCGGTTTCATGGTCACCTCATCCTTAAGGTGTTTAGTAACTATCGGCTTATGCCTATTAAATTAAACACCTGAGTTCCTAAAAAGGGGCTCATTATCGCCCCATCTGGTGCCACCCCTAGCTGATACATGAGCAGGGTGGTATAAGATATTTAACACAATTTTAATAATAGTAAACAGTCAAGGAGTGTCTATTGATGGATATAGGTCACCGCCTCAAGGCGGTTCGCACCAAGGCGGCCCTCTCCCAGCGCGAGCTGGCGAAACGCTCCGGTGTGACCAACGGTTTTATCTCCCAGATCGAGAAAAATCAGGTGAGCCCCTCGGTCTCCTCACTGCGCAAGGTGCTGGAAGGTATCCCCATGTCCCTGGCCAGCTTCTTCACCGAAGAGACAGAGATGGGAACCGAGGTGATCTTCCGCGCCAGCGACATGCCGGATCTCGGCACCCATCCCATCAGCTACCGGCTGGTTGGCCACAGCCGCGCCAACCGTGCCATCGGCATGATGCAGGAGATACTGCCGCCGGGTGCCGACACGGGTGACGACATGCTGAGCCACGAGGGAGAAGAGTGCGGCATCATCATCCGGGGCACGGTCGAAGTGACAGTCGGCGAGCAGATCCACCAGCTGGCGGCGGGTGATGGCTACTACTTCGACAGCCGTACCCCGCACCGTTTTCGCAACGTGGGCGAGCAGGAGTGCGTGCTGATCTCCGCCAACACCCCGGCCAGTTTCTAAGGCCATTCAACGGCGTTCACGCCGATCGCTGGCGCCTTGCCCCGGCCGGTTTCTCGCTCATGGCGAGTGACAGGGATGGCCGCCATTGCCGGGGATAAAGGGGCAAGTGTTTAATGAATTGTTACAGAATGGATTTACAAGCGGCAAGATGTTTAGCATATTGATACGCGGAGACCAATTCTTTGCCGGTTCAAGGAGTGAACATGAGTGACCTTACCCTGGCCCAGTGGCAACACAAGGCCGCCCACCTGACCCTGCCCTCGCAAGCCTTCATCGACGGCAGCTACCGGGACGCCATCAATGGCGCCACCTTCGACTGCATCAACCCGGCCAATGGCCAGCTGCTGACCAAGGTCGCCGCCTGCGACGCCGCCGATGCCGAGCTGGCGGTGCAAGCCGCCCGCACCGCCTTCAGTGACAAACGCTGGAGCGGGCTGGCCCCGAAACAGCGCAAGCTGATCATGCAACGCTTTGCCGAACTGATGCGTCTCAACCAGGTGGAGCTGGCGCTGCTGGAGTCGCTGGACATGGGCAAGCCCATCGGCGATGCCATGGGATATGACGCCCCTGCCGCCGCCAACTGCATCGCCTGGAACGCCGAGGCCATCGACAAGATCTACGATCAGGTCGCCCCGGTGGAAGAGTCCGCGCTGGCGCTGGTGACCCGCGAGGCCCTCGGCGTGGTCGCCGCCATAGTGCCGTGGAACTTCCCGCTGGTGATGGCCTGCTGGAAGCTGGGCCCGGCGCTGGCCACCGGCAACTCCGTCATCCTCAAGCCCTCCGAGAAATCTCCCCTCACCGCCCTGCGCATCGCCGGGATCGCGAAAGAGGCGGGCATTCCGGATGGCGTGTTCAACGTGCTGCCGGGCTTTGGTCATACGGTGGGCGAGGCGCTGGCCATGCACATGGACGTGGATTGCATCACCTTCACCGGCTCCACCAAGATTGGCAAACATCTGGTGGAGTGCTCCGGCAAGTCCAACCTCAAGCGCGCCTTTATGGAGTGTGGCGGCAAGAGCCCCAACATCATACTGGCGGACGCGCCGGATCTGGACGCCGCCGCCAAGAGTGCCGCCGGCGCCATCTTCTACAACCAGGGCGAGGTGTGTACCGCCGCCTCCCGCCTGCTGGTGCAAAACAGCATCAAGCCGCAGTTCATGGAACGGCTGCTGGCCCATGCCCGCGAGTGGATCTCCGCCAACCCGCTCGATCCCGCCACCCGCATCGGCGCCATGGTCGATAGCGTCCAGATGGAGCAGGTACTGCGTTATATCGAGATTGGCAAACAGGAAGGAGCCAAGCTGCTGCTGGGGGGCAAGCGCACCCACATCGAGAGCGGCGGCTTCTACATCGAGCCCACCATTTTCGATGAGGTGACGCCCGAGATGCGTATCTTCCGCGAGGAGATCTTCGGCCCTGTGCTGGCGGTGACCGGCTTCGACACGCTCGAAGAAGCCATAGCGCTCGGCAACGACACCGACTACGGTCTGGCTGCGGCGCTCTGGACGGCGGATCTCAACAAGGCGATCAAGGGCTCCCGCGCCCTGCGCGCCGGAACCGTGTTCGTCAACAACTGGGATGGCGGCGACATGACAATGCCGTTCGGCGGTTTCAAGCAGTCCGGCAACGGCCGCGACAAGTCGCTGCACGCCCTGGAGAAGTACACCGAGCTGAAAAGCACCTGGATCCAGCTCGAATAGCATCAGAAATGACGATCATCTAGCGAATTGGGGGAGAAATCCCCCTTTTTCATTTTTACCCTTTCATCGCCCGCCTCAATCGATATAATCATCAAATAGACAAGCCCTTAAATATAAAGATAAAAATGTTATTTTTTCTGGGAAGTGTACTGTTTCTGGTGATAGGACTGCCGCTGCTGTTCTACATGCTGGGACAGGGCGAGGCCTATGTGACCTGGGGTCCGTGGATCTCCGCCATTGCACTCATGCTGTGGTTGCTGGTGGACGTCGAGAAGATCCGTCGCGGCGGGGGCCGCTGAGCAGAGCAACCTGTCGTTAAAATCCGCTGATCACCATTTATTCACTTCTTTCCCTCCAAAAGGATCGCTACACTGATTTTTTGCGATGTTTTCCAGCATCCGACTCTCCAGTGAAGGTTATCCGCATGCAGCAACAAGCTCAGCGTCAGGGCATCATCTATGCCTTGTGCGCCTATACCCTTTGGGGTCTCGCCCCCATCTATTTCAAGACCATCTCAGCCGTACCGGCCGCCGAGATCCTGACCCATCGCATGATCTGGTCCTGCGTCCTGCTGATGGTGCTGACCCTGATCGGCCGCCAGTGGCACAAGGTGCAGGCCGTGCTGCGCCAACCAAAAGTGCTGCTCACCCTGGCCTTCACCTCCATCACGGTCGGCGGCAACTGGCTGCTGTTCATCTGGGCCATCAACAACGGTCACATGCTGGATGCCAGCCTCGGCTACTACATCAATCCGCTGTTCAACGTGCTGCTCGGCATGCTGTTCCTGAGCGAGCAGCTGCGCCGCCTGCAGTGGTGGGCGGTGGGACTGGCGGTGATCGGGGTCGCCGTCCAGCTCATCGCCTTCGGCTCCCTGCCCTGGATAGCCCTGGTGCTGGCCTCCAGCTTTGCCATCTATGGCCTGATCCGCAAGAAGCTGGCCCTCGATGCCCTCACAGGCCTGCTGATCGAGACCATGATCATGCTGCCGCCGGCCGCCATCTACCTGTGGGGATTCGCCGACAGTCCCACCAGCCATCTCACCGAAAATAACTGGCACCTCAACCTGCTGCTGATCGCCGCCGGTGCCGTCACCACGGCGCCCCTGCTCTGCTTCACCGCCGCCGCCACCCGGCTCAAGCTCTCCACCCTGGGTTTCTTCCAGTACATAGGCCCCAGCCTGATGTTCATACTGGCGGTCACTCTCTACGGAGAAGAGCTGGCGCTGGACAAGCTGATCACCTTCGGCTGCATCTGGAGTGCGCTTGTGCTGTTCAGCCTGGACGGGCTGCGCAGCGGCAAGCGGCGCCGGGCCGCCAGTCAGGATTGACGGCATGGCGCGTCGGCACTGCAATAATCTACAAGCCAATATTCGGGTTTCAGGTTATCAATAGTCGATGAGCGCTCCCCAATCCCGCATCCATTACTGGCAATCCCGGCTGCTGCCGGGGGTTGAACTCTCTCACTCCCACCACAGGGAGTTCAGCTATGGCCGCCACGTTCACCTGGACTATCACATAGGTCTGGTGCAGCAGGGCGGCCAGAAATTCATCCACAAGGGCAGCAGCCACAATCTGGTGCGCGGCGAGCTCTCCACCGTCAACCCGGACGAGATGCACGACGGCCTCAGCCTGCTGCCGGAAGGGTACGAGGTGCGGGTGTTCGCCATCGCCCCCGAGCAGCTGGCGCGCTGGCTGCCGGACAGCCCCGAACCCTTCTTCGACAAGGGCTTGCAGAGCCGTCCCGACCTCTATCAGGGCTTCGCCCGGCTGCACATGTATCTGGACACCCCCCAGGCGGACGGCCTGCTGGCGGAGAGCCAGCTGCTGGGCCTGCTCGGCGAGCTGTTGCACATAGCGCCGGAGCGCCACGCCCTGGCGGATCCCCAGCTCAGATACCTGCGCGACTATCTGCTGGCCCGACTGGATGAGCGCCACAGCCTGGAGGATCTGGCCGCCCTGTTCGGGCTGGATCGCTTCGCCTTCCTGCGCCAGTTCAAGAAGAAGACTGGCATGACCCCCTACGCCTGGCTCAAGCGGTTGCGACTGGAGCAGGGCAAGCGCCTGCTCGGCAGCGGCCTGCCGGTGAGCGAGGTGGCGCTGGCGGTCGGCTTCTTCGATCAGAGCCACTTCCACCACGGTTTCCGGCAGGCCTTCGGGCTGACCCCCGCCGATTACCGCCAGCAGATGCAAACCTTCACCAGCCCGGCTAGCCAGGGGCCATGACAGGCCAGCCCGGCCAACAGCTGCAATCTTTTACAATCGCCTCCCCGCCCTGATCCCCCATGCTGTCACCTCATACCGTCATCGAGGTTTTGCCATGTTCACCAGCCTGTTTCTGACCATAGGTCTCATCCATCTGATCGCCCTGGCGAGCCCGGGGCCGGACTTCGCGCTGATCCTGCGCACCAGCCTGCATAGACCCACGGCCCTGGGGGCGGCGCTCGGCATAGCACTGGCCATCTTGCTGCACGCCACCCTCAGCCTGACCGGCATCAGCCTGCTGATCGCCGAACATCCCTGGCTCTTCATGGCGGTGAAGGTGGTCGGCGCCCTCTATCTGGGCTGGCTCGGCTGGGGGGCGCTCAAGGCCGCCTGGCACAGCTCGGCAACACTGGCGCTCAAGGCTGGCGGTGAGCAGCAAGGCTGGCGCAAGGGGATATGGAGCGGGCTTGCCACCAATCTACTCAATCCCAAGGCGCTGCTGTTCTTCATGGGACTGCTGGCGGCCATGGTGACGCCGCAGGTGGACGGCCTGACGCGCGGCCTGCTGGTGCTGGAGCTGTTCCTGCTCTCTCTGGTCTGGTTCGGCGTGCTGGCCTGGAGCCTCTCCACCCCGCGGGCCCAACGCCTGCTTGGCCGGATCCAGCGCCCGCTCAATCTGGTCACGGGTCTGCTGTTTGGCGCCGTCAGCCTCTCCATCCTGACCGGCATGGCTGGCGAGGCCTATGCCCTGGTCCCGCACTGATCCCCGTCTTGCCGCCATAAAAAAGAGGGATGGCCTGAGCCATCCCTCTTTGCGTTCACACGGATAAAGGCCCGCATGGCAGCCTGGTTCACACCAGGCACCACTGACGCTGGTGCCTGGTGGCCAGGTTTATCCCGTCAGAACCACTGACCGTGGCGCTTGATGTAGATGGTCTTAATCGCCTGGGTCAGCCCCATGTAGGCCAGCATGGTGATCACCAGCCACATGAAGTACTTGGGCGCTTCCAATGTGATGAAACCGAAGTGCTCCGCCAGCGGCGAGAACGGCAGGTAGCAGCCGATGGCGATGGCGATGGAGGTCGACAACAGCACCGGCAGGGTGGCCGTACTCTGCAGGAAGGGGATCTTGCGGGTTCGCAGCATGTGCACCACCAGGGTCTGGGAGACCAGCCCCTCGATGAACCAGCCCGAGTTCATGATGGCCTGGCCGTTGACCAGCGGATCCATGCTGCCGTTGGCGGTGGCATACATGGCGCCGGCTCCGAACACGAACCACATCAGGCAGAAGGTGCTGATGTCGAACACCGAGGAGGTCGGGCCGAGCCACAGCATGAAGCGCTTGATGTTGCTGGCTTCCCACTTGCGCGGACGCTTGAGGAACTCGGGATCCATCTTGTCCCAGGGCAGCAGCATCTGGGAGACGTCATACACCAGGTTCTGGATCAGCATCTGCATCGCCAGCATGGGCGCCCAGGGCAGCCAGGCGGAGGCGACCAGCACCGAGAAGACGTTGCCGAAGTTGGAGCTGGCGGTCATGTTGAGGTACTTGAGGATGTTGCCGAAGGTCTCGCGTCCCTTGACCACCCCCTCTTCCAGCACCATCAGGCTCTTCTCCAGCAGGATGATGTCGGCCGTCTCCTTGGCGATGTCGGCGCCGCTGTCCACCGAGATCCCCACGTCCGCATCCCGCAGCGCCGGGGCGTCGTTGATGCCGTCACCGAGGAAACCGACCGTGTTGCCGTTGGCCTGCAGCGCCTTCACCACCCGCGACTTCTGCAGCGGGGTTAGCTTGGCGAAGATGGTGGTGTGCTTGACGACTGTGCACAGGGCCACGTCGTCCATCACCTCTATGTCCTTGCCGAGCAGGGGCACCCCAGGGTTCAGCCCCACATCGCGACACACCTTGCTGGTGATGATGGGGTTGTCGCCGGTCAGCACCTTGACCGCCACGCCGTAGTCGTTCAGCGCACGTATGGCCGGGGCGGCCGAATCCTTGGGCGGATCGAAGAAGGTAAGGAAGCCGCGCACCACCAGCTTGACCTCGTCACTGGTGCGGTAGCTCTGCTTGCACTCGGCGGCCGGGATATCGCGGGTCGCCACTATCAGCACCCGATAACCGTCGGCGTTGTACTCCTCGCTGCGGCGCAGCAGGGCACGGCGCTCAATCTCATCCAGCTCGCGGATCTGCTTGCCGTCGTCGATGTGGCTGGAGACGGAGAGCATCTCCTCGACCGCCCCCTTGGAGACCATCAGCTGCTGGCCACTCTCATCCTGCACTATCACCGACAGGCGGCGGCGCACGAAGTCGAACGGCAGCTCATCCACCTTGCTGTAGCCAGCCGGCTTGCAGCCCGCCCCCAGCGCATCGGCGTGCTCGATCACGGCTATGTCCATCAGGTTCTTCATGCCGCTCTGGTGATGACTGTTGAGCCAGGCCAGCTGCAGTATCCTGTCGTCCCGGCTGCCGCGCACGTCGTAGTGGTGCTCCAGAATGATCTTGTCCTGGGTCAGGGTGCCTGTCTTGTCGGTGCAGAGCACGTCCATGGCGCCAAAGTTCTGCACCGAGTTGAGCCGCTTGACCACCACCTTGCGCTTGGCCATGGCCACGGCGCCCCGCGCCAGGTTGGCGGAGACTATCATAGGCAGCATCTCCGGAGTCAGCCCCACCGCCACCGCCAGCGCGAAGGTCAGCGCCGACATCCAGTCACCGCTGCTGACGCCGCTCAGCATGAAGACCACGGGCACCATCACCAGCATGAAGCGGATCAGCAGCCTGGTGACGCTGTTCACGCCGCGATCGAAGCTGGTTTCGATGCGCTTGTGGCTCACCACGTTGCGGGCCAGCGAACCGAAGTAGGTGTCACTGCCGGTTGCCACCACCACCGCCTTGGCGGTGCCGCTCACCACGTTGGTGCCCATGAAGCAGATGTTGGGCAGGTCGAGCAGGCCCACCTCCCCCGTGCTGCTGCCGTCCGCCGACTTCTCGGCCACGGCCCCCAGAGTGTCGTATTTCTCCACCGGCAGGGCCTCGCCGGTCAGCACCGCCTGACTGATGAAGAGATCGCGGGATTCGATCAGCTTGATGTCGGCCGGGATCATGTCCCCCGCCTGCAGGTGCACTATGTCACCGGCCACCAGCTCGACCATCGCCACCTCCTTGCGCAGGGAGGGGGCTCCCGGCGAAGGGCGACGCTGCACTGTGGCGGTGTTGCGCACCAGCGACTTGAGGGTTTCGGCCGCCTTGGCCGAGCGGTACTCCTGCCAGAAGCGGAGCAGGCCGCTCAGGCTGACCATGACGCCGAGGATGATCACCTTGACCCAATCCTCGTCACCCGGATCGGCCATCAGCACGTCCATCACGTAGCTGACCAGTCCGAGCACGATCAGCACCATCACGAAGGGGTTCTTGAACGCCTGCATCAGCTGGATCAGCGGATGGGGCGGCTTGTCGTGGGTCACCTCGTTGGGGCCGAACTGGACCAGACGGTTGGCCGCCTCGGTCGAGGTCAGGCCGTCGATATTGCCGCGCACGGCGGTGAGGGTGTACTCGAGAGACTTGTCAGCCTCGTCGAGCACCCGGGAGGAGAGCTTCTCATTGGCACGGCCCGGGGAAACGAATCCCTGCTGCTTGTGCCGGCTGGCGGTATGTTGTTGCTTCATAACTCTTTATCCTGATTTTCGCTTGCAGCAAGGCCCTGTCGCGGGCCAGGCCAGGCGTCAGTACTGATGTGAGACAGGCAATGGGCCCCCGGCTGGCGCAGGCGCGGCATGGCGCCGCCCGCAGGACATGCCGCCAGACGGCGTGTCTGTCGGGCAAGCTTGCCAGCAGGTAGGGGCTATCAGGGATCAGGACTCCGCATCCTGTTACCCGCAGGGGGATCAGGCGTGGGGAGGCGTGGACCCCGAGGGTCGAGGCTTGGGCTCTTCGGTCATACGATATCCTCCGAGTGGGGTGGAGAGAGTCGGGCGCGGCCACTGACAGCCAGATGCACTGTCGCTGGCGGGCATGACCCGCGGGTCTGCATTATCGGCGGATGAGTCCGGTGATCCCGTCACTAGGGCGGCATACACCCATAAAGGAAATAAGGATAACGACAGCTTGAAATAACTGGATGCTGGGCAGGTAATAATATCAGCGATGCCGGGCGGGTGAAGATAACGGAGAAAACCGCACCCCATGGAAATATTACGGCGTAACCCTTGTTACGACCGAAATATATTGAGCAATCACGTTGATTATTTTATTTCGCAACCTGTCCTATCGAAAACGAATCCGTTTTCAATATGGTATTGTCCATCTTGTTATTTTACGCTCGATCACTTCCCGGCCACGGCACGGATGCACGGATCCGACGCTGTGGCGGCCCTGACGGGCAGCACCCGGGGCGCATGATGAAGCGTTCAATTGCAGGGGTCGCGAGGCGGCATGGCTCGCAGGTGAGCGGAACAATCCAGATTTACAACGGCAATCCCTGATGAAGGCCGGGATTAAGCGGTTGTGAGAGTCGAAGGTGACTCATATAGATGCTGCACTCTGAGCGATCAGAGTGAGGGGGAAGACAGGATATCAACCTCAGCTCTGGTAAGCCCACATCGCGATTTGCAATCGGCTACAACTGTCGCTTTCCATAATATCCTTCCATCTGCTGATAACACGCCGAGATTCTACCCAAAAGCATTCGATGGCGCAAAATTTAAATTCATCTTTTTCAATTTAATTAGTTTCACACTCGTCACACCATTATTTTCAGCCCCTGAAATAGATTCATCCTCATTTCGCCAGGGGCCCTTGCCAGGAATTGATCTGGATGGGGTTTTGCTTTCATTTTCCGTCACAGGCGCGGATCCGCGCTGGAATCGGACTCAATGTGGGAATAGGATGCACGGCTTCACTCACTCATGACGCACAGGAAACAACAACATGAATCGAAAATGGTCGCTCCCCATCGTGGCAATCGCGGGGGGAGCGTTACTCTGGCTCGGCAACACCTTTGGTATGAAATGGGCCCTGATGGCCCTGATCGGATTCGGCTTCGGCTTCACCCTCTCCTTCAGCCGCTTCGGCATCGTATTCGGTTGGCGCGAAATGCTGACCAAGCGCAACAGCTACTATGTGCGGGTTCACCTGCTCACCATCGCCATCGAAATCCTGCTGTTCACCTGCTTCCTCTCCTTTAGTCACGCCCTGTTTGGCGATGCCATGGTGGGCAACGTGATGGCCATCGGCATTCCCTTCATCGTCGGCGCCTTCCTGTTCGGCATCGGCATGCAGCTGGCAGGCGTCTGCGCCACCGGCACCCTCTACTGCTGCGGCGAGGGGCAACCCCGCTTCTGGCTGGTGCTGCTCTGCTACGGCATAGGCACCCTGATCAGCAACCAGTTCCGCCCCATGCTGGATGCCACCTTCTCCAGCCATGTGGTACTGGCCAAGGATCTGACCGGCAATATCTGGAGCGGCATGCTGCTCAACCTGGCGCTGGTCGCCGTGCTCTTCCTGCTGTTTCGCAAGAGCGAGCTCAAGCGCACCGGCGAGCTCAAGCCCCTCTTCAGCGGTGGCAACCTGTTCTGGCGCGACGGCCGCTTCACCGTGCTGACCGGCGGCATCCTGATCGCCCTGCTCAACTCCAGCGTCGTCGCCCTGCACGGCTCGGCCTGGACCATCACGGGCGCCGTCTATGATATGGCGCTGCGCGGCGCCTCCCTGTTCGGCCTGTTCGAGGGGAACCCTAAACTGGCCCAGCCACTCTTCATCAATCCCATGGTCGGCATGTTCTGGCTGGGGATCCTGGGGGCCATGCTGGCGCGCTGCATCAGCGGTGGCGGCAACTTTGCCCCGATGCGGCTCGGCAACAGCCTGGCATCCATTCTCGGCGGCCTGCTGATGGGGATGGGCGCCATGTACAGCGCCTGCAACCTGGGTGGCTTCTTCGACGGCACGGCATCGGGCAGCCTGCACGGCTGGGTCTGGATGCTGATGGCCCTGGCCGGCAGCCTGATCGGCATCCGCCTGCGCCCGCTGTTCAAGCTCTGACCTACTTTCCATTCATATCAACAACAACGGGGGCCTGGCCCCCGTTGTTGTTTTGGCAAACGCCCCATTCAAGGCAACCCCGGCATGGGACGTCAGGCTGGCACCATGCTCTCGATACGGTGGCGATGCAATCGCACCAGGGGACAACCAAAGTCCAGGTGATAGATGGAATGGCCCGCTTGCAGGGTCACTTCAGTAGCCTGACTGGCCTGAAAGTCTGGCGAGCGTTCGGCGAGCAGGGCCAGCCCCTGCTCGAAAAATTGCAGCATGGAGAGTCCCATACCGTGTTCCATGTTGCGAATGAAGTCACCATCAATGCTGGACTCATCGAACAGGACCAACTCGGCGTTGAAGCCCCGTGCCAGCATGGCTCGCGCCATGGCCAGTTTGGCCTCGGTGGGAGCGATGGGATCATGGATGGCGTGCACCATAAGACAGAAGGTGGCCGTCCCTCCTTGCTCCGCCATCTGATCGAGCTGGGAGGCACTGAAGGAGCGGATGATGAAGGCATCCACGTCAAACTCATGAGGGTGCCCGGCCACCATCCGCCAGGGAGAATCCACGCACAATGCCAGTTCCACCCCGCCTTGCAGCGTGCACTGGTACTCCACCGCCCCTATATCCCGCCCCACCACATACGCCAGATTGGGTTCAGCCCAGGAGGAGTTGTCAAACAGCGCGCGGGCGTAACCCGGGCGGAACTTGTTGACCAGCTGCGCCAGATAGCCGCCATAGGAGGATCCCACCAGTATCAGGTTGTCGCGATTGCCACTGTAGCGGCACATGGCATCTTCGATGGCGTTGAGAATATCGAGCGCCGCCATCACGCCAAAGTTCTGATAAGCACCGTCCGGTGGCGTGAGTAAACCCTGAAAACGCAGTGGCGCATCCGGCTGGAAACTATCCAGCGCACGCAATAGCGCGGTATCTGGCGTATCCAATGGCAACGCCAGCAGAGAGAGCGCACGCTCCCGCTCACCCGGCAGCAATGAAATGCCAGCCCCTACCGAAGGGCGCGATCGCATGCAGAAATAGTCGACGCACAGCGCCGCCATACCATGCTGCGTGGCGACTCTCTCGCAAAATACCTCGCTATAAGCACCCAGATCGCCACCAAATCCAGGGATATAGACCACCAGGCCGCTACCGGCCTGCTCGGCACAGTGGATCCGGTAGCGCACCAGGCGATCGCCGCATAGCCCCAATTCGACATCGGGATGACCGGCAACGCTGTGTTCGTAATAAGACATGATGTCGACCTTGTTGGAAGATGATGCAGCCCGCATCACCTCAACCATTCCAGTTGGGATCCTGGCTATCACGGCGCCATTCCCCGAAAGAACGGAGCATGCTGCATTGTCGGCGTCAATGGAATCTTATTTTCCTGGCTGTGCCTGAATTCACTGCGAGCGTCTCGATACCACGCTTACGCAAGACACGAGCGGGCCTCATCCCGCCAGAACCTCAACCCAGCGCCCTGATCAGCAGCAGGATCGCGAAGCCGGTGAACATCACGGCCGACATCCGGTTGATCCCCCTGGCGAAGCGCTCGCCATATCCCTGCATGCCCACCCAGCGAAACACCAGACAGTAGCCGCCGTGCACCACCAGCACCACGGCACTGAAGGTCAGCGCCAGCAGCATGCACTGGCCCAGCGCCCCCTGACGAAAATTGATGAACTGGGGAAACAGGCTGGTGAAGAAGATGATCGCCTTGGGATTGAGCAGGCTGATGAGCGCCCCCTTGGCGAAACTGCGGCCGCAATCCCGATCCGAACTGGCACCCACGACCGGGCTGACCGCGCGTTGACGCCAGGAGTTCACCCCCAGATAGAGCAGGTAGAGGGCGCCCCCCAGAGTGAGGATCTGCTGCCCCTCGGCCAGCCAGTGGGTAAACCAGAGCACCGCCAGCGAGGCCAGGGTCGCCACCATCAATATCCCCACCGCCACTCCGACAAAGCCGGCGATGGCGTGGCGGGTTCCCCGGGTCAGGGTGTTGCCTATGGTGTAGATCACCGCCGGGCCGGGACTGAGCACAGTCCCCACGGCGAGCAGCAGGTAGAGGGCGTAATATTCGAGGCTCATCACAGGGTATTCCATCGTCGTGCAAGTGCCGCCCAGTATATTGACAGCCTCTTCGCCAGCCAGACATAGTGGCGCTCGGCTTTATAAACCAGGAGTTTAGAGTGGATCGTCTGACCGCCATCGAGATCTTCGTCGAGGTCGCCCGCGCAGGCAGCTTCAGTGCCGTGGCGGAGCGATTCGAGATGACGCCGGCCATGATCGGCAAATACATCAAATGGCTGGAGGCCAGGGTGGGTTCCCGCCTGCTCAACCGCAACACCCGCTGCCAGAGCCTGACCGAGGCGGGCAGAGAGTACCTCGGCGGTTGCCAGAACCTGCTGCAACACTATCGGGAGCTGGAGCAGAACACCCGGGCCCACACGGGTCAGGCGGCAGGCAAGATCCGCATCAATGCCCCCATCACCTTCGGCAGCTATCGGCTGACCCCCTTGCTGTGTCGCTTCATGGCGCAGTACCCGCAGATCCGCATCGAACTGGATCTCTGCGATCGGCTGGTCGATGTGATCGGCGACGGCTTCGACCTCATCTTTCGGGTCGGCACTCCCAAGGATGCCGCCTACATAGCCCGCCCACTGACCAGCTCTGCCTCTGTCTTCTGTGCCTCGCCACACTACCTGCAACGCCACGGCACTCCGGTCGAACTTGCGGATCTGGCCCGTCACCGCTGCCTGGGTTTCACCCCCTGGCTGACGCAGTCGAGCCTGGCCGAGGAGTTTCCCCTCGAACATCTGCACCTGTGGGACAGCCAGTTCATCAGCAACCATGGCAGTGCCCTCAAGGTGGCGGCCCTGAATCATGCGGGCATAGTGCTGCAACCCAGGGCTCTGCTGAACCAGGAGCTGGCCAGCGGCGCCCTGCTGGAGATACTGCCGGATGCCCTGCCCGCCCCGCGCCCGGTCAACCTGCTCTATCCGGCCAGGGAGCCCATGCCGCTGCGCCTGCGGCTGCTGATCGACTACCTCAGCGACCACCGTCATGAGCTGGATCTGCCAGCCTGAGAGGCAGGCCAGGCCGGGTTACTCCCCCCGCAGCGTCGCCTTGCGCAGATAGACATAGCCCTCGCCCGGGCTGCCCCAGCGCTGATGGGCCTCGTTGTCATAGGCCCGGTCCAGCAGCCTGACGCTGTCGGGGCCGATCCAGAGGTACTGCACCAGAGTACTGGCACCGCCGAAATTGGTGGAGCAGCTGCCGACCTTGCTGTGGCCCGCGTACTCCCCCGAGGGTTGGCGGGTCAGCCAGATCTCGCAGCCCTGACGCAGGGAGAGCTGTTGCGGGGTGAGGGAGTTCAGCAGACTGGGGTCGCGCCAGGCCCCGGCGAAGTCGACGGCTCTGGGCATGGTCAGTTCGGCCATCAGGATGCGGCCATCGGGGACGGGAGAGAAACGGTAGATACGCTGGCGAAACGGACGCACCGCCCGCTCGGTCAGGAACTGCTCGGCATAGACCCAGCGAAAGCCCTTGTAGCCGGGCCAGATCTCCACCAGCCGCAGCTCGGCGCTGGTGAAACGGGTGTCATAACTGGCCTGCTCGCGGCTGGAGAACTCGCCGGTAAACCAGGAGAGCAGCGGTTCCATGCTGACCTGAGCCGTCGTCGCCCTGGCCGCTGACGGGCCGGTCGGGATGGCGATAAAGGGGGCGGGCGCCGCCCATACCAGGCAGGTGCAGAGCAGCCCGCACAGGGCCGCCATCAGCGTGACCATCGAATCCTTCCGAATCATTTTCATGGCGGCGATTATATGAGCGAATGGCCGCAATAACCGCAATCTTGATCAAATCCTTGCCGATCCATTGAAAAATCACAGTGTTAGCGAAAGGAAGTGACGGCGGCGCCGGGTTCCATGGCCCCGTCACCTGCCGGCACGGAGGCAGGCCAGCTCACCCAGAAAGCGACAAACGAGGCCTGCCTGCCGATAACTTGGATGACGGCTGAACGGGCCACGGCTTCCTCTTGTGGGCGCTCTTTGAATCGGTTATTTCTCTTGCAACGCCTTGCGCATCGGATGCAAAGGTCATGCATATCAGGAGCAAAGATGAAGAGAGCCGTAATCGCAGGCATGGTGGCCATCCTGTTGGGTGGCTGCGCAGTGAAGAATCAGGTATCGCAGGGGTTGCAGGCGATCCCGCTGGCGGCCTTTCAACCGAGCGAAAGCAACGCCAACCAGCGCGTCTACAAGGAGCCCGGCGTGGATCTGCGCCAGTACCACCAGGTGCTGCTCGACCCGCTACAGTTCATCCGCCAGGAGAACGGCCACTGGTATCTGCTGACCGCCAACGAGCAGAACGACATCGGCCGCTACTACCACGCCACCTTCCAGCGCGAACTGCTCAGCCAGGGCGTGCAGATCGCCACAGCCCCCGGCCCCGGCGTGATGCGGGTGCAGGCTGCCATCACCAACTTCGATCTGACCCGCCCCGACCCCAAACTGCGGGATCTGCTGCCCGCCAAGATCGCCATCAACGTCACCCGCGAAGTGATCGGCAAGGAGCCCTACCTGCTCAAGGTGGGCAGCATGGCCCAGCTGCTCGACTCCCAAAGCGGCAAGCTGCTGGTGCGGGTGATGGATGCCCGCGAGAGCCCGGATACCACCCACAAGGACTCCCCCATCACGGCCGACGAGATGGAGAAAATGATCGATCAGTGGGCCGCCAGCCGCGCCAAACAGCTGACCGACAATCTGGGCCGCTAGTCCGGCTTGCCACATCCAGGCCCAGTGCGCCCAGCGGACGGGGCCGGTTATTTCCCCTTTCAGTGACAAGGAGTCGTCATGAACCGTCACCCCAACATCAAACACTGGCGCGAGCTGCAAGAGCCGGAGCCGGGATCCTACCCAGGCAGTGAGGAGCGCATGTCGCGCGGCAGCGCTCTTGGCAGGCACTTTGGCTTCAGCCGCATCGGCATTCACCACGAGCTGGTCGAGCCCGGCCACCGCACCAGCTGGCCCCACGCCGAAGAGACCGAGGACGAGTTCGTCCACGTGCTGGAAGGGACACCGGATGTCTGGCTCGATGGGGTGCTCCATCGACTGCAACCGGGCGATTCGGTGGGTTTCAAGGCCGGTGACGGACTGGCCCACACCTTTATCAACAACACGGATGAGCCGGTGCGGCTGCTCTGCGTGGGGGACAGGGATCGCTCAGACAACCGCATCCACTACGCCCTGCACCCCGAGTACAACCGCCAGATCGGCAAGCGCCACTGGGATGCAGTGCCCGAGCGCGAGCTGGGGGATCACGACGGCCTGCCAGACCGGCTGCGCGAAAGTAACGGCCCCTTCTGATCCGGCGCTCATACCGGAATGACCCAGCGCTGGCGACTATCCTTGATGCGGATCTCAATCAGGAGGAGTTGACCATGACGACGGGAACAGTACGACTGCACAGGGTGCTCAAGGCGCCGCCGATGCGGGTCTATCGGGCCTTCATCGAGGCGGATGCGCTGGCCAAGTGGCTGCCGCCCCACGGCTTCACCTGCCGGGTGGCGCAGCTGGAGGCCAGGATCGGCGGCCACTTCCGGATGGCGTTCACCAGCTTCGGCACGGGTCACAGCCACGCCTTCGGCGGCGAGTACCTCTAGCTCGAACCCGGCAAGCGCATCCGCTACACCGACAGCTTCGACGACCCCAACCTGCCAGGGGTGATGCACGTCACTATCAGCCTGACCGGTGTGCTCTGCGGTACCGAGCTTGCCATAGAGCAGGCCGGGATCCCCGAGGTGATACCGGTGGAGATGTGCTATCTCGGCTGGCAGGAGTCCCTGACCCAGCTGGCCGCCCTGGTCGAACCCGAGATCCCGGGGGAGTAGCCGGGTACAGGCCCGAGCGGGTTGCGCGCGTCAGCCCGCCCAAAAAAGAGAGCCTGCCACATGGCAGGCTCTCTTCATTCCGGCAACCCTGAGACTTATTGCAGGTTCAACCCGCCCAGATAGTCCCGCTTGCCGAGATCGACCCCGGCCCGGCGCAGCAGGGCATAGGTCATGGTGAGGTGGAAATAGAAGTTGGGGATGGCGTATTCGTGCACGCAGGTATGGCCATCCATGCCCTTGCCGCCCGCCCAGTGGGGGACATAGCGACCACTCTCGAACTGGCTGAAATCGGCATCCAGCTTGCTCTGCAAAAAGGCGATGGTCTTGGTGATATGGGCGCGCAGATCCGCCATGGTCCTGGGCTCATCCCCCATCACGGGCTGCTCGCCATGGCTGGCGGTGGCGACACAGGCACGGGCCGAATCGCAGCAGATCAGCACCTGTTTGCTGAGCGGCAGCATGTCGACGATCAGCCGATCGCCGAAGAAGTTCTCCACATTGAACTGCTTCGCCTCGGCATGGGCGGCGGCCTTGGCCAGGCACAGGTCGAGGTTGGTCAGCATCTTGATAAACTGGGCAGCAATATCACGGTTCATGGTGCGTTCTCGGTTGGTTGAAGGCAGTTAAACGAGCGGCACCACTATAGCGCATCCCCCCGCAGTATCACCCCCACCCCACAACCACCGCGACAAGGTATGGCCATCGACAGGAAGCTACATATGAAGGGCATATTGGGACACCCATCTTTTACCAAGGGCATCTTGGGAGGAATCTTGGGACACCCACCTTTTTGTTGCCAGAAGATCGTCAGCCCTACGCCAACTATCCCGATCACCCAGTAGAGCGACCCCCACTTTTCGGGCGAATCAACCAGATTGGCGACCGCCATGCCGGCAGATGTGGTAGCCGCGATCCCCACATAGACGCGCCAGTAGCGCGGAAAGTCGGTAATACAGTCGATAAAATCTAACAGGTCATCGATCAGTTGCAGCGGTGACATGAGCCCCTCCAGCTACTCCGTTATTCAGCATCCAACTCAGCTTGGCATAGTGCGGCCGTGGGTGGTGAAAAGCGGTCAGGGCATATTGGGAGGCATATTGGGAGGCATATTGGGACACCCACCTTTTTGACAGCGCTTTACCTCTGTTCTTGACTGAAAGGGATATCGCAGGAGGTTGCCATGACCATTGCCCGTTCCCGTCAAATCAGTCTGCAAGATACGCCTTATTACCATGTGGTCAGTCGCTGCGTGCGGCGGGCCTTCTTGTGCGGCGAAGATGCCCATTCCGGCCAGAGTTACGAACACAGACGCCAGTGGGTGGTCGACAAGCTGAGCCAGCTGTCGCGACTGTTTGCCATCGGCGTCTGCGCTTATGCGGTGATGAACAATCACTACCACCTGGTGCTCAAGGTTGAGCCTGATACGGCCACCAACTGGAACGAGCGGGAGATAGCCGAGCGTTGGGCGGCACTATTTCAGTGGCCCCTGCTGGTGCGGCGCTGGTATCAGGGGGAATCCCTGATTGAACCGGAACTTATGGTCATACAACAGCTGATAGCCCAATGGCGTGAGCGGCTGCATTCCATCAGCTGGTTCGTTCGGCTGCTCAATGAAAACCTGGCCCGCCAGGCCAATCTGGAAGATGGTTGCAAGGGCCATTTCTGGGAAGGGCGCTTCAAAAGTCAGGCCTTGCTCACCGAGTCAGCCCTGCTGGCCTGCATGGCCTACGTTGACCTCAATCCGATACGGGCAGCGATTGCCGACAGACCGGAAGAGAGCGATTACACCAGCATCAAACAGCGCCTCGCTGACCAACAACCCGCAGCACCATTGCCACCTCTGTTGCTGCCGTTCTCCAGTAGAAGTGATGGCCTGCCCTACCTCTTTACCGACTACCTGGCGCTGGTCGACTGGACAGGGCGAGCCGTCAGAACCGACAAACGGGGCCATATTGCGGCTCACCTTGCTCCCATCCTGCAACGACTTGGCCTTGATACTGCGCAATGGTTGCGACAAGTGACGCTGTTTCGGCGGCAAGGCATCAGAGCCGTGGGTGACAGGGAACATTGCCAACTGTTCGCACAGCACTGCGGCCAGCAACGATGTCACCAGCCGCCTCTTTGAATCGCGAGTCCCGCTTCATATCACACCCCGGCATGTCATCCGATGCCGGGCATGACGCATGCCTGAACAAGAGGCTTTAAAGGCCAGAACCGTCACCTTGTCGCTCCCGCTCCAGCCACCGAGCCAACCATCACCTCATCACCAGCCTGGCTACGGCTTACTCAGAAAGATGGGTGTCCTAGATTTTGCGCTCCAAGCTGAGTCAGGTCAGTGAAGAGGAGGGCAAGCAAGGGGTGATGGAGAGCAAGTTAGTTAAGTGACCATATCTCTTCAATTAAAGAAAACGGCGTAGCTTCACCAGCTACGCCTCCGCTAGAAAAGTGAGGATCCTGGATTCCCAGTTAGGCTCCATGGCAAGTTTTGAATTTTTTCCCACTTTGACAAGGACATGGATCATTACGACCTACAGACCCGAATCTCTCAATAAATTTCTCTTTCTCTTTTTGTCTTTTGAAGATTCTAATTTTATTATCTACATTTCGCTTCAAAACATCATCAAGAAACAATGATGGTTTCCATCCATCTAGTACCTTGCCGACGATGTAGCTATCGAAAGCCGATGCTGCTGCCCCTAGTACTGGATTTAGTACTCCCACTATGTTTGGGTATAAAAAACGAATAAGTTTACTTGCCTGCCCTTCTTTACTCTCATTGTTTATCAGGGTTCTGACGACCTCTTCTTGTGAATAGTCTTCTGATGCAAGCCATTCTCTAAAAATTGTACCATTGAAATTCTTCCTGTAATTTATTATGTCGTCAACTCCAATAACTTTCTTTTTATATAGAGAGTATATGTCTGGAATTCCCTTGAGGTTCAGTATCTTTCCAAAAACCTGCGTGGGATCACTCCCTATTGTTGAGGAAAATGCACCAAATTTTGAACCTATATAATCTTTCGTATATCCATCTTGGTATATTGAGTCAATCCCTAAACCATTCTGAATGATTAGCCCCTGTGCAATAGTAGATAAACGTATTAGGCTATAAGAATCAAAAGGGGAAAGTTCTTCTAGTGACTGGCTGTTAATTCCTAAACTAGTTCTTATTTTGGCATTGGATAAATCTGATGATATTTCTGACGTAACTATTTTCGTCTTTTCTTTTTCACAGAAAACAGAATTATTTTCAATGTATTGAATTAACTTATTTGCGTCATCCTTTGTGGTTTTATTCTCTTTTAATATCCGTTTTTCAACACCTTCAATGGATGACCACTCAAACGTAAACGCTGCTAAGGATAGATTTTCTCGACCTAGTTTGACCACAAAATCATCGAGTCCGAACGCCACCTTGAATATTTTTTGCTCTTGTAGCTTCAGTACGTCGACAATGCCTATTTCCTTAATCAAAAATAAAATGGTTGTAGGTTTAAGATAAACCTCATCATGTGTTATTAAACTGGAAAAAATTGTAGACAAAATACCTTCAGATAAATCCTTAATGTCATTTTCAGAATGATACCCCCAAATAAATTCAATTTTTTCTTTATTTGTTATCTCTTTCGCAGCAACTTTAACTTGTACAGAGGGTGAATTCGCTATAAATATGCTAGTCATATTAGCCCCATTGCCTACTTCCATAGACATGTAAAAATTCAAAAAATTCTTATTTTAGCCTATGGGACAGTGTACAACATTGCAAGTTTTGAATAAAGCCCGTAGCGTTTACCATATGAGATGCTTTCAACTAGTGAAAGACAGATCTACTTAGTGACAAAGTTTTCTATTATGGCTGCCGATATCCAGTGGCTGGCAGCCACTCTTTTTTAAGTTCTTGAACAATCTGTCGTCATCCCAGTAGTTACCCTATCGAGTTATGTTCTAGGTTATACATTCGTTTCATTAAGGCTTGAACGATAAAGCCACAACCCAGCCTGAGGAGGGTTAGTGAAGTCAAAGTTGAGGGGAGTTACTGCGCTTCCAGCCTCACATTAAGTCGTCACCAGCCATTTGGCGCCGACGTCATCGAACAGGATCTGCATCTGGCGATGCTGCTCGATTCCTTTGACGTTCCGCGCTAACTCTTCCCCAAAATTCGGATAGAGCACCGAAGCCAAAGGTGGGCACGGTATTGATCCCCCTCCAATCCGCCGAGGGTCAGAGGCAACGTCAGGGACGCCATCAGGGATGATGGCGTAGCCGCAGTCGGCACAGGGATGTGCCGTCTGCGGCGGCCCGTCCGACGTTGACTCTGGACCGAGGAGACTGGCGAAGCCAGCGGATTGGCGGGGGTGGCCTTTCTTTTGGTGACTTTTCTTTGGCCACGCAAAGAAAAGTTACTCGCCCCAGCCCGAAGGGCGGGCGAAACCCTGTCGAGGGCACTGCCCTCGCGTCCTGCACGGCGCCAGCCGTGCTGCCAGCAGCCAGCCACACAATCTACCCATGACGCGAACGTCCGATTACGCTTCGCTAATCGAACCTACAGTACTGACAAAAAAGGAGCCAACGGCTCCTTTTCTATTGATGGCGGGTGCGCTGCGCCTTACAGCGCCTCAAGGCGGGCATACGCCGTCACCAGCCACTTGGCGCCGACCTCGTCGAACTGGATCTGCACCCGGCTCTGCTGGCCGACCCCTTCGAAGTTCAGCACTATGCCTTCCCCGAATTTCGGGTGCAGCACCCGCTGGCCGAGCGTGATGCCGCTGGCGTCGAAGCTCTGCTGCACCTCGTTCTGGCTGAAGCGGCCGTACTGGGTGGGTCTGCTCACCTGAGTGCGCAGCCGGATCTCTTCCAGACACTCGGCGGGCATCTCGCGGATAAAGCGGCTCGGCTTGTGGAACATCTCGCGGCCGTAGATGCGGCGGCTCTCGGCATAACAGATGTAGAGCTTTTCCATGGCGCGGGTCATGCCCACGTAACAGAGGCGGCGCTCCTCCTCCAACCGGCCCGACTCCTCGGTGGATTGCTGGCTGGGGAACATGCCCTCCTCCACCCCCACCAGCAGCACCAGCGGGAACTCCAGCCCCTTGGCGCTGTGCAGCGTCATCAGCTGCACCGCATCGGCATATTCGTCCGCCTGATTCTCGCCGGATTCCAGCGCCGCATGGGCGAGGAAGGCGGAGAGATCGCTCATGTCTTCCAGCTCGTCCGGGCGCTGGTACTGGCGGCAGGCGGTGACCAGTTCGTCCAGGTTCTCCACCCGCGCCTGGGATTTCTCGCCCTTCTCCGCCAGATACATGGCCTTGAGGCCGGAGTGCTGGATGGCGATATCCGCCTGCTGATGCAGCGGCAATAGAGAGACCTTCTCTTCCAGCGCATCCAGCAGATCGACGAAGCCGCGCACCGCGTTGCCGGCACGACCGGTCAGCACCTTGTCGTTGAGCAGCCCCTTGGCCGATTGCCACAGGTTCTGGCCCTGATCCCGGGCGTTGGCCCGCAGTATCTCCAGGGTGCGATCGCCTATGCCACGGGTCGGGGTGTTGACCACCCGCTCGAAGCTGGCATCGTCGCCTCTGTTGTTGATGAGGCGCAGGTAGGCCATGGCGTCCTTGATCTCTTGCCGTTCGAAGAAGCGCAGGCCGCCGTAGATGCGGTAAGGCATGGCGTCCTGCATCAGCGCCTCTTCCAGCACCCGCGACTGGGCGTTGGAGCGGTAGAGGATGGCGCAGTCGGCCAGGAGGCCCCCCTTCTCCTTCCAGTCCTTGAGGCGGCCGACCACGAAGCGGGCTTCGTCCACCTCGTTGAAGGCGGCGTAGAGCGAGATGGGATCGCCCTCGGCCCCCTCGGTCCACAGCTCCTTGCCGAGCCGCTCAGAGTTGTTGGCGATGACGCAGTTGGCCGCTTTCAGGATATTGGCGGTGGAGCGGTAGTTCTGCTCCAGGCGTATGGTCTCGGCGCCCTGATAATCGGTCAGGAAGCGCTGGATGTTCTCTATCTTGGCGCCGCGCCAGCCGTAGATGGACTGGTCATCGTCGCCGACTATCATCACCTTGCCGCTGTCGCCCGCCAGCATCCGCAGCCAGGCGTACTGGATGCCGTTGGTATCCTGAAACTCGTCCACCAGGATATTCTGGAAGCGGTCGCGGTAGTGCTCGAGGATGTGCGGCTTGTTGAGCCACAGCTCGTGGGCGCGCAGCAAGAGCTCGGCAAAATCCACCAGCCCGGAGCGATCGCAGGTCTCCTGATAGGTCTGGTAGATCTGCTGATAGGTGCGGGTGACGGGGTCGCCGTAGAGGTCGATGTCGCCGGGGCGCAAGCCCTCGTCCTTCTTGCCGTTGATGTAGCTCATCACGGCGCGCGGGGCCCAGTGCTTCTCGTCCAGGTTGAGCGCCTTGATGACGCGGCGGATGAGACGGTACTGGTCGTCTGAGTCGAGGATCTGGAAATCCTGCGGCAGACCGGCATCCAGATGGTGGGCCCGCAGCAGACGGTGGGCGATACCATGGAAGGTGCCTATCCACATGCCGCGCTGCATGCTGCCCAACACCTTCTCGACCCGGCCGCGCATCTCGGCGGCAGCCTTGTTGGTGAAGGTCACGGCTATGATGGAGAAGGGTGAGCAACGCTCCACCTGCATCAGCCAGGCAATACGGTGCACCAGCACCCGGGTCTTGCCCGAGCCGGCGCCGGCCAGCACCAGCAGGTTGCTGCGGGGCGCCGCAACGGCATCTCTTTGCTTGTCGTTGAGCCCGTCGAGCAGGGTTGAAACGTCCATCACCACTCCTGTTTATTTATACAGGCGGGGATTATACGACCTGTGGCGCCACAGACCAAATCGGTGTGAACGACCGGCGCCATCGGGTATGTCAGGCCTGGGTCGAGAGAGACCAAAACGGGCGTAGAACATAAACAGGCACCAATAGAAACCACTTTTTAGCCAGCCGGGCGAAAACGCTTGCTTATAACCATATGAATATAAACAAAAATGTCATTTGAAACCCGGTTTTTGCAGAATTTAAATCTGAAAACAGGCATCAAAACAACCACTTATAAATTGATTTGCTTATATTTCAAACCGTTACCGCAAACGTTTTTCCTTTATGATCTCCTTGACCCGCACCGTGGCTCACTTACAGTTAGCCAGCGTGCTTTATGGCCTGCTCCGGCAGGTTGTGGACCCTCACATAACAATCAAGGATACGATCGTGACTAAAGTGCTCAAGCTGGCCACCGTTGCCACCCTCACTCTCGCTGCCCTTTCTGCTCAGGCAGCTTCCCAGCCCGCCGTCATCTATGACACCGCCGGCAAATTCGACAAGTCATTCAACGAAGCCGTGTTCCGTAACGGCGTCGAAGTCTACAACAAGGACAAAGGCGTCAAGGTCAAGGAGTTCGAACCCCAGAACGAAGCCCAGCGTGAGCAGGGCCTGCGTCGTCTGGCCAGCCGTGGCAACGGCCCGATCGTCGCCGTCGGCTTCAACATGGGCTCGGCCGTCGAGAAAGTCGCGACCGAATTCCCGAAAACCCAGTTCACCATCATCGACATGGTGGTCGACAAGCCGAACGTGCAGTCCCTCATCTTCAAGGAGCATGAAGGCTCCTTCCTGGTAGGTGCGCTGGCAGCCATCGCCTCCAAGACCGGCAAGGTCGGCTTCGTGGGCGGCATGGATATCCCGCTGATCCGCAAGTTCGAGTGCGGCTACGAGCAGGGTGCCAAATACGTCAATCCGAAGATCGAAGTGTTCCAGAACATGACAGGCTCCACCCCGGCAGCGTTTGCTGACCCGGCCAAGGGTGCCGAGCTGGCCAAGTCCCAGTTCGCCAAGGGCGTCGACGTGGTTTATGCCGCGGCCGGCGGTACCGGTATCGGTGTTTACCAGGCAGCCAAGGATGAAGGCAAGTTCGCCATCGGCGTGGATTCCAACCAGAACCACCTGCAACCGGGCACCATGCTGACCTCCATGGTCAAATCCGTGGGTCTGGCCGCTTATCAGACCTGGGATGACGCCGCCAAGGGCACCTGGAAACCGGGTATCAAGAACCTGGGCCTGGCCGAGGGTGGTGTGGATTGGGCACTCGACAAAGACAACGAGAAGCTGATCAGCGCAGACATGAAAGCCAAGGTTGACGTCATCAAGGCCGACATCATCTCCGGCAAGGTCAAAGTTCATGACTATATGAGCGACAACAGCTGCAAATACTGAGTAACCGCTACTACTCTCAACCCAACGACCGGCCCGTACGGGCCGGTTTTTAGTCTCTCTTCATGACCCGCAAGGACTGCATCATGGACCAGACAGATCGCTATGCCATCGAATTAAGGGGTATCGATAAGCGGTTCGGCGAAGTGTACGCCAACAAGCAGATCGACCTTAAGGTTCAAAAAGGCAGTATTCACGGTATCGTCGGCGAAAATGGCGCCGGCAAGTCGACTCTGATGAGCATCATCTACGGTTTCTACCACGCCGACAGAGGCGAGATGTTCATCGACGGCAACCCTTTCAAACCCCATGGCTCACAAGATGCGATTGCCGCAGGCGTGGGCATGGTGCACCAGCACTTCATGCTGGTGAACAATTTCACCGTGCTGGAGAACGTCATCCTCGGCGCGGAAAACGGCTGGCACCTGGGCCAGAGCCTGGCGGCGGCCGAGAAGCTGCTCGGCGAGCTGGCGCGGGACTATGGTCTCGACGTGCCGCTGCACGAGAAGATCGAGGATCTGCCGGTGGGCCTGCAACAGCGGGTCGAGATCCTCAAGGCGCTCTATCGCGGTGCCCGCATCCTGATCCTCGACGAGCCGACCGGGGTGCTGACCCCGCAAGAGGCGGATCACCTGTTCGAGGTGCTGAAAAAGCTGCGGGATCAGGGCGCGACCATCATCCTCATCACCCACAAGCTGCGGGAGATCCTGGCCATCACGGATCAGGTCTCCATCATGCGCCGGGGCGAGATGGTGGCCCACGTCGCCACCAAGGATACCGACAAGGAGCATCTGGCCGAACTCATGGTGGGCCGCAAGGTGCGCCTCAAGGTCGACAAGGGCCCGACCCAGCCGGGCGAGGCCAAGCTCAGAGTCAACGGGCTCAGTTACTTCGACGATGCCAAGGTGGAGCGGGTCAAATCCGTCAGCTTCGAGGTACGGGCCGGTGAAGTGGTCGGCATCGCCGGCGTCTCCGGCAACGGCCAGTCCGAGCTGCTCAGCCTGCTCGGCGGCATCATCAAGCCCAGCAAGGGCAGCTTCACCATCACAGGCAATGGTCAGGCGCACGAGGTGAGCGTGGCGCATCCGGCCGATCCCGAGCGGGTACGCAACTATGGCCTGGGCCATGTGCCGGAAGACAGGCACAAGATGGGGCTGATCAACCGCTTCGAGGCGCAAGAGGCCTTCATCCTGGGTTATCACCGCCGCCCCCAGTACAACAAGGGCTGGCTGCAGAACAAGGAGGCGATCCTGCAGGATTGCCAGGCCAAGATGGACAAGTGGGACGTGCGCCCGCCCCATCCCGACCACAAGACGGCCAACTTCTCCGGTGGCAACCAGCAGAAGCTGGTGATCGCCCGGGAAGTGGAACAGAACCCGGATGTGCTGCTGATCGGCCAGCCGACCCGCGGGGTCGATATCGGTGCCATCGAGTACATCCACCAGCAGATCATCGCCATGCGCGACAAGGGCAAGGCCGTGTTGCTGGTGTCGGTGGAGCTGGACGAGATCATGAGCCTGTCTGACCGGATCCTGGTCATCGCCGACGGTCGCATCGTCGGTGAGCTGGACGGCGCCAAGGCGGATGAGCGCACCATAGGGCTGATGATGGCGAACATAGTTCCCGACGAGGTGGCGGCAAACCAATCGCAAGGAGCCACATCATGAAGGTCACAGCCACTTGTAACGGATTCGGCCTGATGATGGTCAACACACCAGTCCCCGACGAGATTGCCAAGGAGGCTCGCTCATGAGCCAAGCACGTATCCCTGCCTGGATCTCCGTGGGCGTGCTGCCCGCGGTCAACATATTGCTGGCCTTCCTGGTGTCGGCCATCCTGTTCTACTACCTCGACATCAACCCGGTCGATGCCGCCAAGATCATGTGGTACGGCGCCTTCGGCACCGGCGAAGGGGTCGGTTTCACCCTCTACTACGCGACCGGTTTCATCTTCACCGGCCTGTCGGTGGCGGTGGCCTTCCATGCCGGCCTGTTCAACATAGGCGGTGAAGGCCAGGCCTATATCGGCGGCCTCGGCGTCGGCCTGGTCTGCCTGCTGCTCGGCGACTCCCTGCCGTTCGCCCTGCTGCTGCCGCTGGCCATCATAGCCGGCGGCCTGTTCGGTGCGGCCTGGGCCTTCATCCCGGCCTGGCTGCAAGCCAAACGCGGCAGCCACATCGTCATCACCACCATAATGTTCAACTTCATCGCCGCCTCCCTGATGGCCTATCTGCTGGTCGAGGTGTTCAAGCCGGCGGGCTCCATGGCGACCGAGAGCAAGGTGTTTGCCGAGGCGAGCTGGTTGCCCAAGGTCAGCGAGCTGGCGAGCGGTTTCGGCATGGAGATGCCCAACAGCCCGCTCAACATCAGCTTCTTCTGGGCGCTGATCTGTGCGGCCCTGGTCTGGGTCTTCATCTGGCATACCCGCTGGGGCTACGAGATCCGCTCCGTGGGCGCCAGCCAGAGCGCCTCCGCCTATGCGGGCATCTCCTATCCCAAGGTGGTGATCCTGGCCATGGTGATCTCCGGCATGCTGTCAGGCTTCTTCGCCCTCAACGTGCTGCAGGGTGAACTGCACCAGATCAAGCTCAACTTCGTGGAAGGCTTCGGCTTCACAGGTATCGCGGTGGCCCTGATGGGACGCAACCACCCGGTCGGCGTCATCATCGCCAGCCTGCTGTTTGGCTTCCTCTATCAGGGGGGCGCCGAACTCAGCTTCGAGTTCGGGGTCGACCGCAACATAGTGGTGGTGCTGCAGGGTCTGGTGATCCTGTTCTGTGGCGCCCTTGAGCACATGATGCGTCCGCGCATCGAGCAGCTCTATCTGGCGTTTGCCAACCGCTCATCCGCGCAAGCCAAGGGAGTCTGATCATGTTCGAAACTCTGATCCTGATGCTGGATGCCACTATTCGTACCGCACCGCCGCTGATCCTGGCCGCCATGGCGGGCATGTTTTGTGAACGCTCCGGTGTGGTCAACATAGCGCTGGAAGGCAAGTTGCTGGCGGCGGCGTTCGCCAGCGGCGCGGCGGCGGCCGTCTCCGGCTCTGCCTGGATTGGTCTGGGTGCGGGTGTGGGCGTCTCCATCCTGTTCGCCCTGATGCACGGCTTTGCCACCATCACCCACAGGGGCGATCAGGTGGTGAGCGGCATGGCCATCAACATACTGGCGGCCGGTCTGACCGTCACCCTGGGCCGTTACTGGTTCGATCAGGGTGGCCAGACCCCGGCGCTGTCCGGTGCGGCACGCTTCGCCCCCATAGATCTGCCCTACGCCAAGGAGCTGTATGACGTGCCCGTCATAGGCCAGCTCTACAGCGAGCTGCTGAGCGGCCACTCCCTGCTGGAGTACGTGGCGTTTGCCGCCGTGCCCCTGGCCTGGTGGGTCTTGTTCCGCACCCGCTTCGGCCTGCGTCTGCGCGCCGTGGGCGAGGCGCCGGCGGCGGTCGACACCGCCGGCATCTCCGTGGTGCGGATGCGTTATACCGCGCTCATCATAGGCGGCCTGCTGGCCGGTATAGGTGGCACCTATCTGGCCGTGGCCCAGACGGCCCAGTTCATCCCCAACATGAGCGCGGGCAAGGGCTTCATGGCGCTGGCGGCGCTGGTGTTCGGCAAGTGGCGCCCCTGGAATGCCATGGCGGCCTGCCTGCTGTTCGGCTTCCTCGATGCGGTCGCCATCCGGCTGCAAGGGGTCAGCATAGGTGGCTTCGCCATTCCGGTGCAGGCCATAGAGGCGCTGCCTTACATACTGACTGTGTTCCTGCTTGCCGGTTTCATCGGCAAGGCGGTGGCCCCCAAGGCGCTCGGCACCCCCTACGTCAAGGAACGGGAATAGCCCTCTCCTTCATGCCATGCAAAAAGGCCCGCACAAGCGGGCCTTTTTTATCTCCGTTTCCATACCGCCCGCCCCTCAACCCACCGGTCGCACCAGCGCGGGCTGATGGGGATCGCTGAGCCGCTCGGCCAGGTAATCCACCAGCAGCCGCACCTTGGGGGAGAGATGGCGGTTGTGGGGGTAGAGGGCCCAGATCCCCTCCTCCGGTGCCCGCAGCTCGGGCAGCAGCTCGACAAGCTCGCCCCGGGCCAGATGGTCGCTCACGTAGTAGTCCGGCAGCTGGATGATGCCGATCCCCTTGAGCGCCGCGTCCAGCAGGGCGTGGCCGCTGTTGCACTGCAGCAGACCGTGCACCCGCACGCTGTGGGGGCGAGCGTCCAGGGTGAAGTACCAGTCGTCACTGTTGCCCACCAGACAGCGGTGGCGAGTCAACTCGGAGAGGCTGTTGGGGATGCCGTGACGGGCCGTGTAGGCCGGCGAGGCGCACACATAGGGCACCCGCTGCGCCAGCTTGCGCGCCACCAAGGTCGAATCCTTGAGGTGACCGAGCCGGATCGCCAGATCGTAGCCTTCGTGCACCAGATCCAGCAGCTGGTTGGTGAGGTTGAGGGTCACCTCCAGCTGGGGGAAACGCACCATGAAGTCGTTCACCAGGGGGGCTATGCGGCTCTCGCCATAGGAGACGGGCGCCGTGATCCGCAAAGACCCTTGCGGCACCGCCTGATGGCGTCCCACCGCCAGCTCGGCCTCGTAGAGGTTGTCCAGCAGCTGGCGGCAGTGGCGATAGTAAATTTCGCCAAGCTCGGTGAGCCGTACCTGGCGGGTGGTGCGCAGCAGCAGCTTGGCCTGCAGCCTGTCTTCCAGCTGCGCCACCTGTCGGCTCACCTGAGCCACCGACACCCCCAGCTTGCGCGCCGCCGGGGTAAAGCCCCCCTGCTCCGCCACGCTGACAAATTCACAGATCCCTTCCCAGCCGAGCATTATTACCTGTGTGTAAAAGTGATTTGATATTTAGCCTTATTATCACCAAATCGAAGGGAAACTACACTGCATACCTGAGTTCATCTCTGTTCACCTACCGCAACAAGAAGGATGTCATTCATGGCACAGGTTCAAAGCATCAAGTGTAAAGCCGCCATCGCCTGGGGACCGGGTCAGCCCCTCTCCATCGAAGAGGTGGAGGTCATGCCACCCCAGGCCGGTGAAGTGCGGGTACGCATAGTCGCCACCGGCGTCTGCCACACAGATGCCTTCACCCTGTCCGGTGAAGATCCGGAAGGGGTCTTCCCCTGCATCCTGGGCCATGAAGGCGGCGGCATAGTCGAATCCGTCGGCGCCGGCGTCACCAGCGTCAAGGTGGGGGATCACGTGATCCCGCTCTACACCCCCGAATGCGGCGAGTGCAAGTTCTGCAAATCCGGCAAGACCAACCTGTGCCAGAAGATCCGCGCCACCCAGGGCAAGGGGCTGATGCCGGACGGCACCACCCGCTTCTCCAAGGATGGCCAGCCCATCTATCACTACATGGGCACCTCCACCTTCAGCGAATACACTGTGCTGCCGGAGATCTCCATCGCCAAGGTAGACCCGGCCGCCCCGCTGGAGGAGGTCTGCCTGCTGGGTTGCGGCGTCACCACAGGCATAGGCGCCGTGATGAACACCGCCAAGGTCAAAGAGGGTGAGAGCGTCGCCATCTTCGGGCTGGGTGGCATAGGCCTCTCCGCCGTGATCGGCGCCCGTCTGGCCAAGGCCGGCCGCATCATCGCCATCGACATCAACGAGAGCAAGTTCGAACTGGCCCGCAAGCTGGGCGCGACCGACTGCATCAACCCGAACGACTATGACAAGCCCATCCAGGAAGTGATCGTCGAGTTGACCGATGGCGGCGTCGACTTCTCCTTCGAGTGCATCGGCAACGTCAAGGTGATGCGCGCCGCGCTCGAGTGCTGCCACAAGGGCTGGGGCGAGTCTGTCATCATAGGGGTGGCCGGCGCGGGTCAGGAGATCAGCACACGTCCGTTCCAGTTGGTCACAGGCCGGGTCTGGCGCGGCAGCGCCTTCGGCGGGGTGCGCGGTCGCAGCGAATTGCCGAACTACGTGCAGCGCTACATGCAGGGTGAGTTCCGCCTCGATGACTTCATCACCCACACCATGCCGCTGGAGCAGATCAACGAGGCGTTCGAGCTGATGCACGAAGGCAAGAGCATCCGTACCGTCATCCACTACTGAGCATGATCACCCCGCCCGCCGCCGCGGGCGGGGTGCAGGAGTTCCTCGATGAATCTGGACATTATCAGCAGCAACAAGAGCTTCGATGGCTGGCACAAGCGCTACAGCCACAGCTCCAGCCTGCTCGGCTGCGAGATGCGCTTCGCCATCTATCTGCCGCCTCAGGCCCTCACCGGCCAGAAGGTGCCCGTGCTCTACTGGCTCTCCGGCCTCACCTGCACCGATGAAAACTTCATGCAGAAGGCGGGGGCACAGCGCATCGCCGCCGAGCTCGGCATAGCCCTGGTGGCACCGGACACCAGCCCGCGCGGCGAAGACGTGGCGGACGACCCCGCTTACGATCTCGGCATGGGGGCCGGCTTCTACGTCAATGCCACCCAGCATCCCTGGCGCGATCACTACCAGATGTATGACTACGTCACCCGCGAGCTGCCCGAGCTCATCGAGACCCACTTCCCGGTCTCGACCCGGCGTGCCATCAGCGGCCACTCCATGGGCGGCCACGGCGCGCTCATCGCCGCCCTGCGGGAACCCGGTCGCTACCGCTCGGTGTCGGCCTTCAGCCCCATCAGTCACCCGAGTCGCTGCCCCTGGGGCCAGAAGGCGCTCGGCGCCTACCTCGGCAACAATCCGCTGCTGTGGCAGGAGTGGGATGCCTGCCAGCTGCTGCGCCACCATGAGGTGACGCCGCTGCCGACTCTGGTGGATGTAGGGCTGGACGACCCCTTCCTCACCGAGCAGCTGCACATAGATGCCCTGGCCGATGCGGCCGCCAGCAAGGCCTGGCCGCTGGAGCTCAACCGCCATGCCGGCTATGACCACAGCTACTACTTTGTGGCGAGCTTCATCGAGGCGCACCTGCGCTTCCACGCCCGCCACCTCTGATCGAAACAGGCCCGTCACGGGCCTGTCTCTTTTCTGCGTTCGATTGTCGGCTTGAGGCCAGCGGCGTCAGCTGCCCTGGCGGGTCACGTCACCCGAGCCCGCGATCTTGCTCTCCAGCTTGGGATCACCCCAGTAGCTGACCGAACCGGATCCGGCGATGCCGACCTTGAGCCGATCCCGAGCCCGTACCTCCACATCCCCGCTGCCGGCGATATTGATCTCGACCTGATCGCTTCTGAGACCGGCGCCCAGCACATCGCCGGCGCCGGCTATGTTCAGCTCCACGGCTTTGGCCGAGCCTTCACCCAGATCCAGGCTGCCCGAACCGGCTATGTTGCCCTCCAGCCGGTTCAGATCCAGCTTGCTGGCGACTATGTCGCCCGTGCCGGCCACCGACAGCACCAGCTGGTCACCCTTGAAGCCATGCAGATCGCCGCTGCCCGTGCCCGCCAGCGCCAGCTCATGGAGCTCCGGCAGTGTGATGGTGAGCTCCAGCGGCTCAGTGGGATCGAGCCGATAGCCATCCTTCACCTCTATCTCCAGCTTGTCTCCCTTCTCGGTCAGCACCAGATAGGGCAAGAGGTTCTCCTGCCCCTTGATATGAATACCGCTCGCCTCACCCGCGACCAGATGGATACTGGCGGGCACACCAGCCAGTATCCTGGTCACCTGCCGACCCATGGCGTGCTGCTGCTCGATCACGGCCCCCGCCCCACTTACCCGGGTATCATCCAGCCAGCTGCAACCACTGAGCCCCACGACCAGCATAATGCCCATCATCCATTTCATCGCCACTCTCCTCGTTGTGTTCTGGCCGTCTTCAGACCGTTTGGTCCTCATAGATGGCAAACCCCATGCCAAATCATCAACCGCATGATTTTCATCATCATTTAACTTTCCCATGTCAGCATCATCACTATACAGAGAGTCATTCAGACCATAATTTGGTAAAAATGACCATCCCAAAACGGGGAGAGCCCGGTCGGTTGGCAGCCCTCCCGCAGGGTCGCTATGCTGACAAACCGTGGAAGTTTTTTGTTGTGGCGCCAGTCCGTTGAGCCAATAGTGATACCTTGTGCGTATAGAGCTCTCCATCGATGCATTTACCACTGTCTTGTCAGTCTTCACTGCAACAAGGAGTCAGAGCGTGACCCAAGTCAGCACCTCGTTTTACACCGCCGTCGGCCTGCCTGAGCCGACCCGCACCCCGCTGCTGACCGGCAGCGATCCCGAGCAGAAGCGCCGTGAACTGCTGGCCTACTTCTGCCAGACCTTCGATCTCTACGACTCGCTGTTCGATTGTCTGGCCGATGAGCGCGCCTGGTTCAACAAGGCGATCCCGCTGCGCCACCCGCTGATCTTCTACTACGGCCACACGGCCGCCTTCTTCATCAACAAGCTGCTGGCGGCCCGCCTCATCGACAGCCGGCTCGACGCCCGCATCGAGGCCATGGTGGCCATCGGGGTGGACGAGATGAGCTGGGACGATCTCGACGAGACCCACTACGACTGGCCCGCCGTCGCCGAGCTGCGCGACTACCGCGCACAGGTGCGCGCCCTGGTGGTCGACTTCATCGAGCGGATGCCGCTGACCCTGCCCATCGACTGGCAGAGCCCGGCCTGGGTCATATTGATGGGGATAGAGCACGAGCGCATCCACCTCGAGACCTCCAGCGTGCTGATCCGCCAGCTGCCACTGGCCTGGGTACGGCCCCGCCCCTATTGGCCCGCCTGCCCCCAGGTACGCCATCAGATGGCGGACGTGCCTGCCAACAGCCTACTGCCGGTGGCAGGGGGCAGGGTGCGGCTCGGCAAGCAGGATGCCACCTACGGCTGGGACAACGAATATGGCGAGCGCCACATCGACGTCGCCCCCTTTCAGGCCAGCCGCATGCTGGTCAGCAATGCCGAGTATTTCGCCTTCGTGCAGGCGGGGGGGTATGAGCAGCAGCAGTGGTGGGATGAGGAGGGTTGGGGCTGGTGCCAGTATGCCAGGGCGCGCATGCCCAGCTTCTGGGTCGGCGATCCCAGCGAACCCGAGCAACTGCAACTGCGGCTGATGACGGAGCGGGTGGCCATGCCCTGGGACTGGCCCGCCGAGGTCAATCAGCTGGAGGCCGCCGCCTTCTGCCGCTGGAAAGCTGCCCAGACCGGGCTGCCCATCCAGCTGCCGAGCGAGGGGGAGTGGGCGCTGCTGCGCGATCAGCTGGCGGGGGATCAGCCGGACTGGGTTGAGGCACCCGGCAACCTCTATCTGGCCCGCTTCGCTTCGTCCTGTCCGGTGGACGCCTTCCCCCAGGGCAGCTTTTTCGATCTGGTGGGCAACGTCTGGCAGTGGACCAGCACCGCCATCGACGGCTTCGAGGGGTTCAAGGTACACCCGCTCTACGACGACTTCTCCACCCCTACCTTCGATGGCAAGCACACCCTCATCAAGGGCGGCAGCTGGGCAAGCACGGGCAACGAGGCCCTCAAGTCATCCCGTTACGCCTTTCGCCGCCACTTCTTCCAGCATGCGGGCTTCCGCTATCTGGTCTCCCGTTATCAGGAACCCGTTATCGTGAATCCTTATGAAACCGACACGCTCGTTGCACAATACCTCGACTTTCAGTACGGTCCGGCCCACTTCGGCGTGGCCAACTACGCCAAGACCCTGGCAGACCTGGCCAGCGAGCTGTGCAGCAACCACCAGCGGGCGCTGGACATAGGTTGCGCCACAGGTCGCGCCAGCTTCGAACTGGCCCGTCACTTCCAGCATGTGGACGGAGTGGACTACTCGGCCCGCTTCATCGACGTGGCACTCGCCCTCGCCAGCCAGGACAGCTTCCGCTATGCCGTGCCACTGGAGGGAGATCTGGTGGAATATTGCGAGGCGCGGCTGTCGAGCCAGGATCTCGACGCCGAGCAGGCCGGGCGCGTCCACTTCAGCCAGGGGGATGCCTGCAACCTCAAGCCCAAATACGGCGACTACGATCTGGTGCTCGCCGCCAACCTGATCGACCGGCTGCGCGAACCGGCCCGCTTCCTGCGCGACATAGCGCCGCGCCTGCGCAGCGGCGGCCTGCTGGTGCTCACCAGCCCCTACACCTGGCTGACCGGCTACACCCCCAAGGCCAACTGGCTTGGCGGCATCCGTGAAAATGGCGAGGCGCTCAGCACCTATCAGGCGCTGCAACGGCTGCTGACGGAGGAGTTCAAGGAGCACTGCCCGCCCAGGGACGTGCCCTTCGTGATCCGCGAGACCGCCCGCAAGTATCAGCACACCCTGGCCCAGCTCACCGTCTGGCGTAAGCGCTAGAGAGCGGCGACGGCACGGGTCGTGAAAATAAAAAAGGAGGCCTGTCGGCCTCCTTTTTTTCATTGTGGCGCGCACCCGGCTGGGCTCAGGCCCCCTGCTCGTGATAGCGGCGGGCCAGCACGGCACAGACCATCAGCTGGATCTGGTGGAAGATCATCAGCGGCAGCACCATGACACCGACGCTGGCGGCCGGGAACATGACGTTGGCCATAGGCACCCCGTTGGCGAGGCTCTTCTTGGATCCGCAGAAGACGATGGTGATCTCGTCCGCCTTGTTGAAGCCGAGCCGGCGGCTGATCCAGACGTTCCAACCCAGCACCAGTGCCAGCAGCACGCAGCTGAGCAGCACTATACTGGCCAGATCGTACCAACCTACTTGGTGCCAAATCCCCTGCACCACAGCCTCGCTGAAGGCCACATAGACCACCAGCAGGATGGAGCTCTGGTCCAGCTTGCCAATGAGTGGCCGGTGGCTGTCGACCCAGCGACCGATGAGCGGGCGCGATAGGTGGCCTACCACGAACGGCAGCATCAGCTGCACCATGATGGCCTGGATGGAGTGCCAGGTATCGACCCCCTCCCCTTGTACATTGATCATCAGCCCCACCAGCACGGGGGAGAGGAAGATACCGAGGATGCTGGAGGCAGAGGCGCTGCACACAGCCGCCGACACATTGCCCCCTGCCATGGAAGTGAAGGCGATGGCCGACTGCACTGTGGCGGGCAAGGCGCACAGATAGAGGAAACCGAGATAGATGGCCGGGCTCAGCCATTGCGGCACCAGCGGGGTAAGCAGCAGCCCCAGCAGCGGGAACAGCAGGAAGGTGCTGGCCATCACCACCAGATGCAGCCGCCAGTGACCCAGCCCCGCCAGCAGGTTCTGGCGCGACAGCTTGGCGCCGTGCATGAAGAAGAGCAGCGCCACCGCCAGCTTGGTCAGCAACGCGAACCAGACGGCAACCTGCCCCTCGCAGGGAAAGAGGGAGGCCAGGGTGACCACCAGAATAAGCACACAGGTAAAGGGATCCAGACGCACGAGTGGTCTCCATCGGAAGCAGATCCCGCCCTCGTCAAAGAGGCCGGGTTCAGGGACGACAAGAAACACAACAGGAGGTGTCTGGCACCTCCCGTTGAAACGAATCCCCAGCTTACCCCTATATGCGGGAGGCGCAAAGTTGAGCGGCCCCTCGCAGCGTGCAGGAAATTAAGCAACCCGGGCTGGCGGCCAGCCCTGTGATTCAGCGCTGTTTGGCCAGCTTGGCGCCGTCTGCCAGCTTGCCGTTGCCGGTTTTCTTGTCATTACCACCAAGCTTGCGGGCCTGGCGCTTCTCGAAGCGGGAGATCCACCAGTAGGCGATCGCCGAGAACACCGCCGTCATGAAGACGTTGATGAAGAAGGCGCGTACCAGATCCACCCCGCTCGGGAAGGCGGAGGCGCTCATGCTCACCACGAATATGAGGATGAGCACCGAGACCACGGCCATGCCGAAGGTGCGAGATCCCATTCGGAACTCGCGGGGGGTGTCGTCGTGTTTCCAGCGGAACACGAAGTAAGCCACCATGATGAAGATGGGCGGCAGCATGGCGGTACCGGCGGTGAGGTTGATGGCGGTGTTCATCATCTGCTGCACCGACTCGGAGCCGAAACCGTTCACCACCAGCATCACGAACACGAACACAAACTGCCACCAGGCGGCGCGCACCGGCACCCCGTGCTCGTTGAGCTGGGTGGTCTTCTCCCCATAGACGCCCTGGGGGATCTCGGAGAAGTGGATCTTCACCGGGGCCGAGGTCCACATCATCATGGAGCCGAACATGGCGATGAAGAGCACAACCCCGACCGCGCGGCCGACCAGCACCTCGGACAGATGGAAGTACTGGGCCATGCCGGTGAAGATCTCCACCATGCCGCCGGCATAGGTGAGGCTTTCCCGCGGCACGAACACGTTCACCAGCAGGGAACCCAGCGCATACATGGCACCTATGACGATACCGGCCGTGATGATCACCCTGATGAAGGACTTCTGACCGCCCTTGACGTCGTTGAGATAGGCCGCCGCCGTCTCGGCGCCACCGGCAGCCTGGAAGATCCAGCACATTATGCCCAGGGTCGCCCAGTTGACTGTGGGGGTCATGGCTTCCAGCGTGATGGGCTGGGCCGCCACATGATCTCCACTCAGTGCCATCAGGGCACCCAGCACATAGATGGCGAACAGCGCGAACACCCCGTAGGCCACCAGTTCGGCAATCTTGCCGAGCCAGGTCGCCCCCCTGGTGGAGATATGGGTTGCCGCCGCGAACAGCGCTATGGAGATGATCGAGGTCACCATGGGGGAGAAGCTGTATTCATACCCCAGCATGGCGTAGGAGGCGTAGGCGATGACGTTGGGCAACAGGGAGACGAACCAGAACAGGTTCACGAACCAGTAGAGGAAGGAGCCCAGATAGGCCATTCGGGTGCCGAGCGGCTTCTTGAGCCAGTCATACATGCCCGATTCGGAGTTCTTGTTGGCCGAGACGAACTCGGAAATGATGAACACGAAGGGGATGAAATAGACGAGCGTGGCCAGCAGGAAGATGGGCGCCGAACTGAGCCCAAGTTCTATGTTGTTGTTGACTATGTTGCGCACGTTGAACACGGCGGCAAAGGTCATCGACAACAGGGCAAACTTGCCCAGGGTGCCGCGTACGGAATCAGACATATGTCCTCCAATGGAATAACGCCGCTTCACCAGCTGACGCTTTGACTCTGAATGTGTTCGGCACAGGCCTCATGGCCCGGCCAGAGATTTTCTTGTTATGGTTGGGCCGCTCAAGCGACCTCGCTGGCAAACCGCTGCGGCCCAACCGCACCGGCACTCAATCAGGGATCCCTCAGACGATCTGGGTACCCGGCGCCATGGGCACGCGAGGCTGCAGCAGCACGCTCTGGCTCTCGTCCGGGGTCTCGGCGCAGAGCAGCATGCACTCGGAGCGCTCGCCGCGCATCCTGGTGGGCTTGAGGTTGGTCAGCACCACCACCTGGCTGCCCATCAGCTCATCTTCGCTGTAGTGGGGCACCAGGCTGGTGACGGTCTGCAGCGGCCGCTCGCCCCCCACGTCTATCTGCACTATGTAGAGCTTGTCGGCACCGGGATGGCGCACCACCTCCAGCACCCTGCCCACCTTCATCTCGACCCGTTTGAACTCGGCAAATTCGATTGTCTCGCTCATTCCATTCTCCTTCTGTTCTGTGGTTCAACCGGTGACGGGTGGCTGTCGCCACCCGCTTTATCTCTCTTGGCCACTCGGGCCCGGGCCGGCTTGCTCTGGGGATCAGGAGGCCTGGATGGACACCTGAGCGGCCGGCAGGGCCTCTTTCGCGCGCGCTTCCTCACTCAGGGAGGCTTCGTATCTGTTGTATTTCCACCAGGCAAAGCCGAGGAAGATCACTATCCCGCCCACGTTGTAGAAGACGATGGTCATGATGTCGGCACCGGTCGGGAAGGTGGAGGCGAGGAAGCCCACCGAGAAAATGGCGATCAGCACCGAGACCACGGCGATCCCCGTGGTGCGCGAGCCCATCTTGAAGTCCCGTGGCAGGTGATCCAGCTTCAGGCGCAGGTTCAGGTAGGCCAGCATGATGAACAGGGGTGGCAGCATGGAGGCGGCCGCCGTCATGTTGATCACCGTATTCATCAGGTCTTGGGCGGTGTTGGAGCCCAGGGTCGGGATCAGCATCAGCGGCAGCACTATCAGGTACTGGATCCAGGCTGCGCGAGCGGGCACGCCGTTTTCGTTCAGCTCGACCGTCTTCTTGCCGAAGATGCCGGCCGGGATCTCGGAGAAGAAGATCTTCACCGGGGTAGCTGTCCACATCAGCAGGGAGCCGAACATGGCGGTAAAGGAGACCAGCCCCACGAAGCGGTTCATCAAGATGGCGGGCAGACCAAAGTAGGACGCCAGCCCTTCGAACACCTGCACCGAGCCGCCGGTATATTTCAGGGTGCCGCTGGGGACGAAGACGTTGATCAGCAGTGAGGCGATGGAGTAGAGCACGCCGATGAAGATCCCGGCGATGATGATCACCTTCACGAACGACTTGGATCCGCCCTTCACGTCATTGACGTAGACAGCCACCGACTCGGCGCCACCGGCTGCCATAAAGATCCAGGTGGTGATACCGAGGAAGGCCCAGCTGAAGTCCGGGATCATGGCCTCTACCGTGATGGGATCGGCCGGTTGCACGCCGCCCACCAGTGCCGCACCTGCCAGCAAGATGTAGGAGAGGGTCAGCAGCAGCATCAGAGAGGAGGTCACCGAGGTGATGGGGCCCAGCATCTTGGCGCCGTTGGTGGAGACGTAGGTCGCAAAGGCGAACAGGATCATGCTCAAGCCAGTGGTCGCCAGCGGGGTGAGTATGTATTCGTAGCCCAGGAAGGCATAAGAGGCGTAGGCGATGACCCGCGGCAGCAGCGAGGTGAAGAAGAAGAGGTTCACGAACCAGTAGGTGTAGGCGGAGATAAAGGCCCAGCGCCCGCCGAGGGAGCTCTTCACCCAGGCATAGACGCCCGCTTCGGAGTTCTTATTCAGCGAGACGAATTCCGCGATGATGAGGCAAAACGGAATGAAGTAAAAAATGGTGGCCAGAAAGAACATAGGGGCCGAGGCCAGACCGATCTCGATGTTGTTGTTGATGACGTTGTTGAAGCTGAATACCGCCGCGAAAGTGAGCGACAGCAGACCAAACTTGCCTATCGTATTGCGTTTGGAATCAGACATGGTGCATCTCCAGACCTGTAGTTATTGCTGCGAAAGGGCGGGGCATGATTTGTAGGGTGAACCCCGCCCTTCCGGCTTTGTCAGTGCAAAAACAGCGGCTTGTTATTTGTTTTTGAAGTAGCCGCCTTCGACCGTGACCTTGATGATCAGCTTGCGCACCGGCGCATCGCCGGCGAAGCGATAGGCCTCATGGTTCTCGAAGATCACCAGCTGGCCATTGCCGACCTTCTGGCGCTCTCGCACCTCGCCGGCCAGCCACTCGCGGTCGCTGGTGTCGTCATAGGCCGATTCCGTCTGCAGGCCGTGCTTCTCGGCCCACTCCACAGTCTCTTCCCCTTCCAGGTAGTAGTGGATATCGAAGTAGCGGCGTTGCCCCTCGAACAGAGAGGTGGCCGGACTGGCCCCCTCTTGCAAGCGGTAGGTGAGGGAGTCACCGATGGAGTGGCAGATGCCGGGCTTGAGGTTCGGCAGGTTGTCGATAGCCTCCACGCAGCGGCCCCACTTCTTGCCTTCCCGGTAGATGTTTTTGAACAGGGTCAGGTTGTCCAGGGTGATCATGCGAGCGTCCTCCCGCCGTTGATGGTGAGATCGATCCCGGCCAGCGCAGCCGGATTGAGGTTGCCACGGGCGATGGGCAGCAGGGTCAGGCCGAAGCTGAACGGTTCGAAACGCACCCGCCAGGAGTCCAGCACCTCTGAGCCCCAGGAGTTGGAGCCCAGCCCCAGCACCCTGTGATCCAGATTGAGGGTGAGATAGCCGCTCGGCTCCAGTTCGTTGATGTGCTGGGCTGCGTGGATATGCTCCCAGCTGTAGGGCCAGACGCTCAGGTTGATGGGGGCATCGGGCCGCACATAGAGACCGGCGCCGTGGCGGTTGGTCAGGGTCGCCCAGCGCACCTGCTGGCGGTTGCCGTTGTCCTGCGGGAAGGGGTAGTGCTCCCACATCTCGCCCACAGTGCTGTTGAAGCAATCGATCCAGTTGCTCTGGCGGCTGTCCTGGTAGTTCTCCCCCGGCCCCATGCCAAGGTAGTGCACCCGGTCGAGATCCTGGCGGATACCCAGTTCGAAGCCGATCTTCGGGATGATGTCGTCATAGCCGCCATAGGGCTGACCGGACAAAGCGACATGCAACTGGCCGTTCGGGCTCAGGGTGTAGACGTAGCGGCAGCGCATGCCGAAGTCGAACACGGGCGGCGCTATCAGGCTCTCCACCGTCACTTCGACCGCCTCCCCCAGCCGACGCCAGCTCAGGGAGCGGAAGTGCTCCTGCATGATCTGCAGGTGGTTCGGGTGCCAGAGGCTCTCGTACTCCTGCTTGTGGTTGTCGATCATCGGCTTGAAGAAGGTGAGGCGCGGCGAGCGCTCGACAAGCTCATTGCCATCCTGCTGCCAGCTCACCAGCTTGCCGTCGAGGCGAGAGAAGCGCAGGGCGAAGCCGCAACCAGTCAGGGTCAGCGCGAGTCGCTCGTCGGCAATCTGCAGCGCAGTGGCGTTGGGATTGGCAAAGGGTCGCAGCTGGCGAGTCGATGCCTTCAGCTGGAACTGGTACTGGCCCAGCTCGTGCTCAGCTGCGCTGTAGCGGGTAGCGGTGGCCTTGATGACCCGCAGCTGGACGAAGGTTTCCCGCGCATCGAGGGATGGCAGCTCAAGCTGCAGATCTGTGGTGGCACCGGGGGCAACCCCTTCCAGCCGGATCTGCTGGCTGGCCAGCAGTTCGCCTTCGGCCTTCACCTCGACCAGCAGGCGGATGTCGTCGAGATTGGAGAACCAGTAACGGTTTTCCACCGCCAGCTTGCCGCTCGCCAGATCCAGCGCCCGCACCTTGACCGGGCAGATCACCTGCTTGTATTCGCGCAGGCCCGGCCCCGGGGTCTGATCCGGATAGATGAGGCCATCCATGCAGAAGTTGTAGTTGTTGGGGTAGTCGCCGTAGTCACCGCCGTACTTGTAAACGGGGCGACCCTGCTCGTCCTGATCCAGGATGCCGTGATCGCACCACTCCCAGATGTAGTGGCCCTGGATGTGGGGATGGCGATCGAACACCTGCTGGTATTCGCTGAGGCCACCCGGGCCATTGCCCATGGCGTGGGCGTATTCGCAGAGGATGCGCGGCTTGGCCATAGGGAACTCGCCGAAGCAGTTCATCTGGGAGACGCGGGAGTACATGGTGCTGACCACGTCCACCACCTCGGCATCGCGATCCTCCTCGTAGTGCACCAGCCGGGTCGGGTCTATCGCCTTGCAGCGGCGGTACATGGCCCTGATGTTGCAGCCGTAGCCGGACTCGTTGCCCAGGGACCAGATGATGATGGAGGGGTGGTTCTTCTGGGCGTGAACGTGGCGCTCGATCCTGTCCACAAACACCGGCTCCCAGAAAGGGTCGTCTGTGATGCGGCTAAGATCGCCGACGTTGGCAAAACCGTGGGTCTCCACGTCTGTCTCCGCCATCACGAACAGGCCGTACTGGTCGCACAGCTCGTAGAAGCGCGGGTCATTCGGGTAGTGGGCGGTGCGCACCGAGTTGAGGTTGTGCTGCTTCATCAGCACCAGATCGCGCTCCACTCTATCCATGCCGACGGCGCGGCTCTTGAGGTGGTCGTTGTCGTGACGGTTCACCCCGTGCAGCTTGAGGTACTGGCCGTTGACATAAAACAGCCCGTCTTTGACGCGGATCTCGCGTACCCCGACCCGCTGCGGGATCACTTCCAGCAGCTCGCCCTGACCGCTGTAGAGGGAGAGTATCAGCTGATAGAGATAAGGGTCTTCGGCGTTCCATAGATGGGGGTTGGCCAGATCCAGCGTGAAGCGACAATCACACTTGCCGTCGATGGCGAGATTATCGAGAGAGCCGCTGGCGATCTCGCTGCCCTGATCCAGCAGGGACCAGACCAGACGGTGATCACGGGCCGATGCTCCCAGATTTTCCAGCTGGATGTCGCAGCTCAGGGTGGCGCCTTGATTGTCGTCGGCCAGCGCGGTGCGGATGAAGAAGTCCTGCACGTGGGCAGCCGGTTTGCCCACCAGATAGACGTCGCGGAAGATGCCCGCCATCCACCACATGTCCTGATCCTCGATATAGGTGGAGTCGGCCCACTGCATCACCCGTACCGAGAGCAGGTTCTCGCCGGTGTTGGCATAGGCGCTGATGTCGAACTCGGCGGTGAGGCGGCTCCCCTTGCTGAAGCCGACATAGTGGCCGTTCACATAGACCTCGAAGTAGGTCTCCACACCGTCAAACTTGATGATCACCTGCTCGCCGTCCCAGGCCGGGCTCAGCACGAAGCTGCGCTGATAGGCGCCGGTGGGGTTGTTGCTCGGCACGAAGGGCACGTCTATGGGAAAGGGAAAGCCCTCATCCGTGTATTGCAGGTTGCCGTGCCCTTCCATCTGCCACATGTTGGGCACTGTGATCTGGCCCCACTCGCTCATGGGGCTGTGATAGAAGGCCTCCGGCACCTGCAATGGGTGCTCGAAGTAGTTGAACTGCCACTGGCCGCTCAAGGAGAGAAAGCGGCGGCTCAGCTCGCGCTGCAGGGTCGTCGCCGTGGCGGCATCGGCATAAGAGAAGAAGTAGGCGCGCGGGGCCAGCCTGTTTTCACCAACGAATTGAACGTTTTCCCAGTTATTCACATGTCCTCCCGGAACAAGGCAACTTTGACTGGGTAAACTCTAGATAAACATTTACTAAATATCTGGTAATGATCGGTAAAGTTTTAACCCCATCACACAAGATGGCTGGATTTGTGAGCGAGATCAGAAGCCGGAACTAAAGGAGGGGTTTGTCTGCCTGGGTGGCATGGATGTTGATTCCCATAAGAAAGGAAACAATAATATTGTTATATAACAATATATTAAGCATTTATTAAGAGTGGGAATGTCTATCCGGGATAAAGAGAGTCGCCGCACCATGTCAGGATGGCGCGGCTAAAAACCAATGAGTTTTACTAAAACTACCGGGTGGTGCCACGCAGGGTCAGTCGGCTGGGAACCAGTACCCGCAGCGGGACCTCACGTTCGTCGCGAAGCCGTTCTACCAGCAGATTGACCCCCTGGGAGCCCATCAACTCGGAGTGGATCCGCACGGTGGAGAGAGGCGGGAAGGTGAATTTGGCGGTCGGAATATCGTTGACGCTGATGAGCTCGATCTGCTGGGGAATGGCCAACCCCTTCTCGTGGATGGCCCGCAGCACACCGATGGCGATGGAGTCGGAGGCGACAAACAAGGCCTTGGGCCAATCCCCCGCCAGCATCTCCTTCGCCAGTCGATAGCCGGAGGCACTGGAGAAATCCCCGCGATAGAGATCGTTCTCCTGCACCACTCCCAGCCGCTGACCATAGTCGAGGAAAGCCAGCTCACGCAGATCCGGCGCCTCATCCTGACCACCTATGTAACCGATGCGGCCGTGTCCCTGGGCCATGAAGAAATCCACCACCTGCTGGCTGATCAGCGCCAGATCCACGTCCACCGAGTCAAACTCCCCCTGGGAGCGACAGTCCACGAACACCAGCTGGGCAGAGAGGGAATAGAGTGCGGCAAGCCGCTCAGGTGGCAGATGGCCGATAACCAGAATACCGTCGACGGCGGAGAGCTCACGCCCCTCGGCACCGTTGTAAAAATGGGTAAGCTCGATATTGAGGCGGGCACACTGGGTCTCGATGCCATAGCGAATGGCGAGATAGTAGGGGTCGTTGACCTCTGTGCTCTGCGGGTAGGCATAGACAGCCAGGAAGTGCAGCTTGCTCTTGTGCACCCCTTTGCGAGCCGTGCTGGTCTTGTATTCCAGCCGCTCGGCGATCTCAAAGATCTTCTGCCTGGTCTCTTCCTTGACGCTCAGCGTCGGGTCTTCATTGAGCACCCGTGACACAGTCGCCTGGGAAACCCCCGCCTCCTGCGCAATTTCCTTCAACGTGGCCATGCATACTCCTCTGGCGATGACTCCCGACAATACCAGACCAAGAGTAACGGGCAACGTGCTGACATCCCAGCATTTTTACTAAAAGAAACCCAGGGTGGGAGGAAAAATTCCAAAGCAAAAAGGCCTCCCGAATGGGAGGCCTCTTCTAAATAGGAGCCTGACAGTGTCCTACTCTCGCATGGCGAATGCCACACTACCATCGGCGCTACCGCGTTTCACTTCTGAGTTCGGCATGGGATCAG
>NZ_JBLNHP010000009.1:0-123168 GCF_047780465.1 Aeromonas sp. A04
TGTGTTGCTGCGGGAGTGGAATTCTACTCAACCGCCTTCTCGAGTCAAGCCTTATTTTCAAAGGCTTTTCGAGGCACCGACGGGGTTGTTCGCGTTGCCGCTTGCCCTGTCGATGTGGCGCATTATAGGGATCTGGATCACGCTGGCAAGAGATGTTTCGAATTAAATTCGAATTATTAGCTCAACCGCTCACCAATCCACCAAAAAGCCTGTTTATCCCGCAATAAGACGCTCATTTGACGACATCAACCTCTCTTCAGTGATGCCTTGCCGGTTATAGATCAAGGTTGTGGCGATTTGGTGTCACCACATCTATATGCATGGTGATCGAGGTCACGCCTTCGGGTAACATAGCGCCCCTTTGCGATTCACACACTCTTGGGCTTTGGAGAGTTTAATGCCTTTTGCACTTGGCCAGCGTTGGATTAGTGATACAGAGACGGATCTGGGGTTGGGGACTGTCGTTGCTGTTGAAGGACGCATGGTGACCCTGTTGTTTCCGGCTACCGGTGAAAACCGCATGTATGCCAAAGAAGAAGCGCCGGTCACCCGGGTCAGCTTCAATGTGGGCGATCAGATAGCCAGTCATGAAGACTGGACCATGACGGTCGAAGAAGTGCAGGAGAAAAACGGTCTGCTTATATATGTAGGTGTACGCACCGACAACGATGAGCCCGTTGCCCTCAAGGAAGTGTTTCTCAACAACTTCATCAAGTTCAACAAGCCGCAGGATCGCCTGTTCGCCGGTCAGATTGACCGTATGTCCCGTTTTACCCTGCGCTACGAAGCCCTGATCAACCAGCACCAGCGGCGTCGCAATCCGACCCGCGGTCTGGCCGGCGGCCGGGTCAGCCTGATCCCGCACCAGCTTTATATCGCCCATGAAGTGGGCCACCGCTACGCCCCGCGCGTGCTGCTGGCTGATGAAGTTGGCTTGGGCAAGACCATAGAAGCGGGCATGATCATCCATCAGCAGCTGCTCTCGGGCCGTGCCCATCGCGTGCTGATCCTGCTGCCCGAGACTCTCCAGCACCAGTGGCTGGTCGAGATGCTGCGCCGCTTCAACCTGCACTTCTCCCTGTTTGACGAGGAGCGCTGCATCGAGGCGTTCGCCGATGCGGAGAACCCCTTCGAAACCGAGCAGCTGGTGATCTGCAGCCTCGACTTCCTGCGCAAGAAGCGTCGTCGCTTCGAACAGGTGCTGGAAGCCGAGTGGGATCTGCTGGTTGTCGACGAGGCGCACCACCTGGAGTGGAGCGAGGAGGCCCCGAGCCGCGCCTACGAAATGGTGGAAGCGCTGGCCGAACAGGTCCCTGGCGTGCTGCTGCTGACCGCGACCCCGGATCAGCTGGGCCACCAGAGCCACTTTGCCCGTCTGCGCCTGCTCGATCCCGAGCGCTTCTACGACTACGACGCCTTCCTCGTTGAGGAGCAGGCTTACGGTCAGGTCGCCAGCGCAGCCCAGGAGCTGCTGGATGGCGAGAGCCTGAGCGACGAAGCCAAGCAGATCCTCGCCAGCCAGCTGGAAGGGCTGGATTTGAGCGATGCCGCCGCCCGCCAGCAGGCCGTCGCCACGCTGCTGGATCAGCACGGCACTGGCCGAGTGCTGTTTCGCAACAGCCGCGCCAATATTCAGGGCTTCCCGGAGCGTCACCTCAACGTCTACCCCATGCCGCTGCCGGAGCAGTACAAGACCGCCATCAAGGTGATGGGCATGATGGGCGGCAACGGCGGTGAGCTGCAGACTCGCGCCCTGCGCTACCTCTATCCAGAGAAGATCTTCCAGCAATTTGAAGGTGAGAACGCAACCTGGACCCAGTTTGATCCCCGCGTTGACTGGCTGCTGGAGCTGCTGCTCTCTGCCCGCCAACAGAAGGTACTGGTGATCTGCTCGGAAGCGGCTACCGCCATCGCGCTGGAAGAGGCGCTGCGCACCCGTGAAGGGATCCGCGGCACAGTATTCCACGAAGGAATGTCCATTCTGGAGCGGGACAAGGCCTCCGCCTATTTCGCCCAGCAAGAGAGCGGTGCCCAGGTGTTGCTCTGTTCAGAGATAGGTTCAGAGGGTCGCAACTTCCAGTTTGCCAGTCATCTGGTGCTGTTCGATCTGCCCCTCAACCCGGATCTGCTGGAACAGCGCATCGGCCGTCTGGATCGCATCGGTCAGCAAAATACCGTCGAGATCCACGTTCCCTATCTGGAAGGGACTGCCCAGCGTGCCTTGCAGCTCTGGTACCACGATGGACTGGATGCGTTCGAGCAGACCTGTCCGACCGCCCGCCCGGTATTTGAAGCCGTGCGTGACGAGCTGTTCGAACTGCTTGCCGCCAACACGGGTGATCAAGCCGCTCTGGATGCCCTGCTGGCCAGGACACGGGAGATCCACGAGCCGCTCAAATCCCGCATGGAGCAGGGGCGCGATCGCCTGCTGGAGATCCACTCCAGCGGTGGCGTAGCTGCGCAGCAACTGGTCGACAAGCTGACTGCCGAAGATGACGACACCGGCATGATCTCCTTCGCCCTCAAGATGTTCGACGAGATCGGCGTCAATCAGGATGACCGTGGCGAAAACGCGCTGGTGCTGACGCCGGGGGATCACATGCTGGTCTCCAGCTTCCCGGGCCTGCCCCAGGATGGCATGACCATCACCTTCGATCGTCCGACCGCACTGTCGCGGGATGACATGGCGCTGCTCTCCTGGGATCACCCCATGATGCGCGGTGGCATCGACCTCATCCTGGGCTCCGAGATCGGCGCCACCTCGGTGGCTCTGCTCAAGAACAAGGCGCTGCCGGTCGGCTCCATCCTGCTTGAGCTCATCTTCGTGGCCGAGTCTGCGGCTCATCCCCAGCTCTACCGCTTCATGCCGCCGACGCCAATTCGCCTGCTGATGGACAAGAACGGCCAGAACCTGGGTGAGAAGGTGGCATTTGATGCCTTCAACCGCCAGCTGACCCCGGTCAACCGCCATCTCGGCAGCAAGCTGGTGACCGCTTCCCAGCCGGTGATCCACGGCCTGATTGGCAAGGGCCAGCCGATTGCCGAAGAGCTGAAAGCCGGGATTGTCGACAAGGCGCGCGCCCGGATGGCGCAGACCCTGCAGCAGGACCTGGATCGTCTCGAAGCACTCAAGGCGGTCAACCCGAACGTGCGCGACAGCGAACTGGATTATCTGCGCAATCTGCAGGCAGAATTGCACCACCTGATCGATCAGACCCAACTCAAGCTGGATGCCATCCGCTTTATCGTGGTCACCCATAACTGACGCGATACTGAAGAGACATGACCGGCTCACGCGGGATCCCATGCCCTTTATGATTGTGGTTACCCATAACCGATGGGGGCTTGCCCCCACCTTCTGATGCGAGACATTTATGTTTGAATACTCACCGCCTCTGGAACCCTGGCTCGATATCCTGTTCAAGGACAAGGACATCATGGTGGTCAACAAGCCCACTGGCCTGCTGAGCGTCCCCGGGCGCGGCCCCGAGAATGAAGACAGCGTCCTGCATCGGGTGAAGCAGCAGCACCCCAAGGCGGCGGCAGCCCATCGCCTCGACATGTCGACCACGGGGGTCATTGTCATCCCTCTCACTCCCAATGCCCATCGGGAGCTGAGCCGGCAATTTCGCGAGCGGGAGACCGAGAAGCACTACCTCGCCTGGGTGTGGGGCGAGCCGGAAGCGGACTCGGGTCAGGTAGATCTGCCGCTCTGTGTCGACTGGCCCAACCGTCCGAAACAGAAGGTGGACTTTGAGGAGGGGCGCCACGCCCTGACACTATGGGAAAAACTGAAGGTGGAGAACGGCAACAGCCTGATTAAGCTGACCCCCATCACGGGCCGTTCACACCAATTGCGCGTCCATATGCTGGAGCTGGGGCACCCCATACTGGGTGACAACCTCTATGCCCATCCGGACGCGCTGGCGGCGGCCCCCCATCTCTACCTGCATGCGGCCATGCTGACCATCAGCCACCCGCGCAGCGGCCAGCGGATGACCTTTGAAGCTCCCGCACCTTTTCCGCTATAGGCCAGATCGTGGACATAAAAAAGCCCCCATCAGTTGATGGGGGCTTTTTCATTATGATCAGACGCGAATATCGATTTTACTCCCCAGTGTGGAGCTGGCCGATGTCGCTGCGGTCGGGGCTGATTGAGCAGCCGTCTGGAGCAGTTTCAATGCGGCTTCACCATCCTGGGTTTGCTGTTTCTTGGCCAGACTGGCTGTCAGCAAAGCAGAACCAAATGACGTTGATGCAGAACTAGATATATCCATGGTGTACCTCCTGCCCTAAGACTATCGGCCATCCTGTGCCAGACATGAATCATTTTGGCTAAATTAAATACGTCTTGTTGGGTTGACGCCGCTCCAGCCACTGCTCTTCCATCTCCAGCAAGGTTTGATAGACCTTCTCTGCCTGCTCGGGACGACTGAACAGATAGCCTTGTCCGTAAAGATGAATGTCAGTGAGGGTGCGCAGCACATCGAGCTGGGCCTGGGTTTCTATTCCCTCACACACCAGACTCTTGCCCAGCATGGAGCCCATGCGGCAAATGTTGGCGACCAGCTCCGAGGCTTCTACCGAGGTATCGATCCCCTGAATGAAAGAGCGATCTATCTTCACCTTGCTGACCGGCAGTTTCTGCAGATAACTGAGGGAGGAGTAGCCGGTCCCGAAGTCATCCAATGCCAGCTGTACCCCCTGCTGATTGAGATCCTGCATCAGCTGCAAGGAGTTTTTCACCTCGCGCATGGTGGTGTCTTCCGTCACTTCCAGTACCAGGCTGGCAGCCGGGATATGGTGCTCCATCAAGGCCTTGGCCACCAGCTTCAACAAGTTGCGCTGGTACATGCCAGGCGAGATATTCACGCACATCTGCAAGTCGACCAGCCCGAGCTGCTGCCACTGATAAAGCTGTTCACAGGCGGTATTCAGCACCCAGCTACCCAGTTTCTCGGCCAGCTGGAACTCTTCCGCCACCTGGATCACCTCATTGGGCGGAATGAAACCCAATTCAGGGTGGCGCCAGCGCAGTAAAGCTTCGACCGCCTCGCAGCGGCCACTTTCGAGATTGACGATAGGCTGGTAATAGAGCTCGAGTGCGTTGTGCTCCAGCGCCATTATCATGTCGCTGGCCAGATGCTTGCGGCGCGCCGTCTCATTGAGCAGCGAATTGTCATAGATGACATAAGGGACATGGGTCTTGCGACTGTGGAACAGCGCCTGCTCGGCCCGACTGAGCAGCTCCTGCGTCAGCTTGCTGTCCATCGGGAAGAAGGCTATGCCGATCCCCACCTCCAGCCGGAACGGATAATTGTCGATGATGATGTCCTGCTTGAGTGCATGGAGCAGTCGGGCCACCAGCTCCCTCACCTGTCGCAGATCACTGCTCTCGCGCTGGATCATGGCAAACTGATCGCCCCCCAGGCGCGCTACCCACTCGCCGTTTTCACACAGGCTGCGGATCCGCTTTGCCAGCTCCTGCAGCAGGAAATCACCCGTGTTGTAGCCGAACTTGCTGTTGATATCGCGAAAATCGTTGATATCTACCAGCACCAGCCCGAACGGTGTCTCCTTGGTCGCGTAGGACTCCATCTTCTCCAGCAGCGCCAGCCGGTTGGCCAGCCCGGTCAGGGGATCGACCCGTGCCGCGCGGAAGTGCCGGCGAGCCTCGCGGATCAGCAGGCCACTGAGCAGCATTACCGACAGCACCAGGCCGGACACCATGAACAGCAGGGCATTGCGCAGCTGGCCGAAACGCTTGTCATTGCCCGAATAGACGTTGATGTTCTTCTGCATGACAGACGCAAGGGAGTAAGAAAGGGGTTCCTGCAAGGGGGCCAGTCGCATCATTATTTGCTGATAGTCCGGCGTACCAGACTTCAGCTGGGTTATGTTGGGCTCCATCTCGCGGATATTGCTTTCGATCAGCTGCACCAACCGCAGCGTCTTCTGCTTGTCCTTCATGCTCTGGCGCAGCTGGCCACTGAGCAGAATGGGCGTGCGGCTCCAGAGGATGTCGTAACGCAGCATCAGGGTGTCGTGATCGATACCGCCATAATGATAGATCTCGACGGAGTTGAGGAAGCGCCCCAACTCCAGCTGCAGTTGCATCAGGGCCCAGGAGACATCATAGGTATATTTCTCCATCACCCGGGTCGCATTCTGTATCTGCGCGAGGCAATACAGGGTACTTCCCGTGAACAACAGGATGGATAGATAAAGCACCACAAGTAAAGGCCACGCCTTGGTCTTTGCTTTCACCCGCACTCCCGCAAACCATTCTATCAATGCTGGATATCAACCGAACTCAGTTGCCAGATCATCATGTCGGTAAATTCTGACCGTTTCAGCTCAGGATACTGATCCAGCGGTAGGATAAACCAAAGCGGCCCCTTATTCCGTACCCGCATGGTAACCCCGTCATCCTGCCAGGCCAGAATGGGATCATATTGTTTGACCTTATCCCAGTTGATCCTGATCTGGAAACTGTTCAATGCGGTCAGAGTAATGGCCTTACCATCCGCCCCGACGGCAGTCAGCACATCTGCCAGTTTGGGCCCCACATACTTGTGCGGTTTGTCAACCCAGGGGTTGCTCGTCACTATCTCGTGCTGTGGCAGCGCCTTGAGCATGGCCAGATCGAAGGCAACGACCCCCTCGGTCGCCTCGGCGGGCATCACATTGCCGGTCACCTTCAAGATGACGGGTCCCTGCGGCGCCTCCAGGGCCATGGCTGGCATTGCCAGAGAAAACAGTAATGTAATCAAACCCAGTACACGCATATTCACCTCAGATAAAGTTGCCAACGATAGACTCAGTTTAGTCGCCATAAAAAAAAACGGCTCGCAAAAGCGAGCCGTTTGGTAACCATGGCAGAATTACATCATGCCCATGCCACCCATGCCGCCCATGTCAGGCATGGCAGGGGTATCTTTCTTCGGCAGCTCGGTGATCATGCACTCTGTGGTGATCATCAGGCCGGCGATGGAAGAGGCGAACTGCAGCGCAGAACGGGTCACCTTGGTCGGATCCAGGATACCCATGGCCAGCATGTCACCGTACTGCTCGGTGTAAGCGTTGTAACCGAAGTTGCCTTCACCATTCTTCACGGCGTTAGCAATGACGGAGGCTTCTTCGCCGGCGTTGATGACGATCTGACGCAGCGGTGCTTCCATGGCGCGCAAGGCAACCTTGATACCCACGTTCTGGTCTTCGTTGTCACCGCGCAGATTGGCCAGCTTGGCAGCGACGCGCACCAGCGCGACACCACCACCGGCAACCACGCCTTCTTCTACGGCAGCGCGAGTTGCGTGCAGGGCATCGTCAACGCGGGCTTTCTTCTCTTTCATCTCGACTTCGGTAGCGGCGCCGACCTTGATCACGGCAACGCCGCCAGCCAGCTTGGCTACGCGCTCTTGCAGCTTCTCACGGTCGTAATCGGAAGAGGTATCTTCGATCTGCTGACGGATCTGGGCCACACGGCTCTCGATCAGGGCTGCATCACCCACGCCATCGATGATGGTGGTGTTTTCTTTGGTGATGACGATGCGCTTGGCACGGCCCAGGTCTTCCAGAGTCGCTTTTTCCAGCTCCATGCCCACTTCTTCGGAGATCACGGTACCACCGGTCAGCATGGCGATATCCTGCAGCATGGCCTTGCGACGGTCACCGAAACCGGGTGCCTTGACGGCAGCCACTTTCACTATGCCGCGCATGGTGTTGACCACCAGGGTCGCCAGCGCTTCGCCTTCCACGTCTTCGGCAACGATCAGCAGCGGCTTGCCTGCTTTGGCAACGCCTTCCAGCACCGGCAGCATCTCGCGGATGTTGGACACTTTCTTGTCAACCAGCAGGATGAAGGGATCATCCAGCTCGACGGAACCGGTTTCCGGCTTGTTGACGAAGTAGGGAGAGAGATAGCCGCGATCGAACTGCATGCCTTCTACTACAGCCAGCTCGTCGTCCAGGCCCTGACCGTCTTCAACCGTGATGACGCCATCACGACCGACTTTATCCATGGCTTCGGCAATCAGCTTGCCCACTTTCTCATCGGAGTTGGCGGAGATGGTACCCACCTGAGCGATGGCATTGTTGTCGGCACACGGCTGGGACAGCACTTGCAGCTCGGCAACGGCAGCGATGACGGCCTTGTCGATGCCGCGCTTCAGATCCATCGGGTTCATGCCGGCGGCAACGGCCTTCAGGCCTTCGTTGACGATGGCCTGAGCCAGTACGGTCGCCGTGGTGGTACCGTCACCGGCGGCATCGTTGGCCTTGGAAGCAACTTCCTTGACCATCTGGGCACCCATGTTCATGAACTTGTCTTCCAGCTCGATTTCGCGAGCAACGGAGACGCCATCCTTGGTGATGGTCGGGGCACCGAAGGACTTGTCCAGTACCACGTTGCGGCCTTTCGGGCCCAGGGTGACCTTGACGGCATCGGCCAGGATGTTGACGCCTTCGAGCATCTTGATGCGGGCTTCGTTGCCAAACTTGACTTCTTTAGCTGCCATTTTCTTCAATCCTTAAATCAATTCGGGGAAAAGGGTGAATTACGCTTCGACAATCGCCAGGATGTCGGTCTCGGACAGGATCAGTACATCCTGACCATCCAGCTTCTCGGTCTTCACACCGTAGCCTTCGTTGAAGATCACCTTGTCACCCACCTTGACGGCGAGGGCTTTGACGTCGCCATTGTCCAGAATTCGGCCAGTCCCCACGGCAAGTACTTCACCACGGGTGGACTTCTGGGCCGCAGTACCAGTCAAGACAATGCCGCCAGCGGATTTGGCTTCAGCTTCGATGCGCTTGATGATGACGCGGTCGTGCAGTGGACGAATTTTCATCGATAACTCTCCCAAAATGAGTCTCTGTGTTGCTTTGAGGAATGGCCATTCCTGGCCAAATTAGATATGCCTCTGATGTGGGGCGTTTTTGTTAACCCTTCAAGGGCAAATACAAAAAAAATATTTTCACGTACTATGAATATCTTCGATGGATCGCCCGTGTCCCGGTCAGGAAACCGGATTTGCGCTGCTTGCAGCCAGAACGCACTTCGCCAGATGCAAGAGACGAGCCCGTGACCCGACCCAATCCTATGCTGACCGCCCCCATGACGTCCGTGTTGTTGCGCATGACGGGCCCCATGATACTCGGCATAGTCGCCATACTGGCTTTCAACCTGGTCGACACCTTCTTCATCGGCATGCTGGGCACCCAGGCGCTGGCGGCCATCAGCTTCACTTTTCCGGTCACTTTCGTGGTGACCTCGCTGGCGATGGGGCTGGGGGCCGGGCTCTCGGCCGTGATTGGTCACGCACTCGGCCAGGGCCGGCATGACGAGGCCGCCCGCATCACCACCGACAGCCTGTTTCTGGCCGTGGTGCTGGTGACCCTGCTCTCCGTACTGGGCGCCCTGACGATAGTTCCCCTCTTCACCCTGCTCGGGGCCAGCCGTGAGCTCATCTCGCTGATCCACGACTACATGCTGATCTGGTACCTCACTGTGCCTCTGCTGGCGCTGCCCATGGTGGGCAATGCCGCCATCCGGGCCACAGGCGATACCAAGACCCCGAGCCTGGTGATGGGGGTGGCGGGACTGGTCAACGGTGTGCTGGATCCCCTGCTCATCTTCGGCATAGGCCCTTTTCCCGAGTGGGGGATCCGCGGGGCTGCCATTGCCACTTCACTCTCTTGGCTGATGGCCATGCTGGTCAGCCTCTATATATTGCGCCATCGGGAAGGCTTGCTGTTGTGGCGCCTGTCACCCCGGCCAAGACTGCTTACTCACTGGCGCGCCCTGCTGCACGTGGCGGTACCGGCCTCCTTTACCAACATACTCAACCCGCTGGCCAATGCCGTGCTGATGACCATCTTCGCCGGATTGGGCACCGAGGTGGTGGCCGCCTATGGCGCCGCATCGAGAGTGGAAGCCTTGCTGCTTATCGTGATGATGGCGCTCTCTTCCGTGCTGGCCCCCTTCATTTCTCAAAACTGCGGAGCAGGCAACCCGGCCCGCGCCAAGGCGGCGCTGCAGTTCTGCATGCGCTTCGCCCTGCTGTTCCAGCTCGGCGTCTACGGCCTGACCTGGCTGCTGGCACCGCTCATCGCCAACCTGTTCAGTGATCACCCGCAGGTGGTCCGTCTCATCATCCTTTATCTGCACCTGGTGCCCATAGGTTACGGCTTCCAGGGCATGGTGATGCTGCTGGCCTCGGCGCTCAACGGTGTCAGGGCCTCGAGCGTCTCGTTTCTGTTCAACGGGTTGCGACTGTTTGTCTTCTTGCTGCCAGGGGCCTGGCTGGGGGCGGAACTGGGTGGGGAGCAGGGGGTCTATCTGGGGATACTGCTGGCCAATCTGGCGGCGGGCATACTGGCCTGGTGGTATGCCCGTCACCGCTTCGAACGGCTGTGCCATCAGGGCAGGCCCTGACAGGCACAGTCTCAATACTGAGGTTTATTCTTTACGTTCAAACTCGCCTTCTATGGTGGTCCCGCCACGATTGGCCTCACCCGGTTGTTCCTCACCAGGACGCGCCTCGAACGTAGGCTGCTGCGCCTGAAAACCGCCCATCTGCATCCTGAACTGACCGCTGCCCACCAGCTTGTCGGCCAACCTGTTGCGCAGCCAGGGCTGCAACAGCAGGATACCGAAGATATCGGTCACAAACCCCGGGATGATCAGCAGCAAGCCGGCCAGCGCCAGCATCATGCCCCCTATCACCTCGCGGCCCGGCATCTCGCCCTGCTGCATCTTTTGCTGCGCATTGAGCAGGGTCTTGATGCCTTCACTGCGCACCAGCGATGATCCGATCACGGCGGTCAGCACCAGCAAGCCGACGGTTGGCAAGGCGCCAATCACCGAGCCCACCTCGATCATCACGGTTAGCTCGAGCAGCACCAGACCGACCAACAACAGAAATAACTTGCCCATAACAACCTCAGTGCGGGTGAATTTGAATGAATCTCAGGTCGGTGGCAGCCACCGGAATAATGTTGCTGCCAACCCACCATGATATAGGTCCTTGATAATTAAAATGGGGGTACCCCCTCGTTTTTCAAGTCTGAAGGGTGATAGCACGCCGGATATTCAGAAAAAACGGCCTGCTGGACTGTGATTGAAGTCCTTGTTCTGTCAAAGTAAATCGTTCGATTGCAATATCTGTTTAATGACCACAAGTTATTTGAGGTTGTCTCAAATTTAGTGATCCAGGTCTAATATCAGATACCTCAATTGAGGTAATATCGACGCCAGTAATTAAGGGAGCAAAAAAGCCCCCAACTGCCCCACTCGATGTGTGGTGCTTCAGGATGAGCCGTGCGTAAGGAACTCGCGACCACTCGGTGAGGATCGTTTCCATTTATCTGATTTCTGAGGCATTACAATGAGCGACATCAAGAACGTCCGCATTGAAGAAGACCTGCTGGGCACCAAAGAAGTTTCCAATCATTTCTACTACGGTGTGCACACCCTGCGCGCTGTCGAGAACTTCAAGATCAGCTCTCAGAAGATTTCTGACGTTCCGGAATTCGTCCGCGGCATGGTACTGACCAAGAAGGCCGCCGCCATGGCGAACGGCGAACTGGGCACCATCCGTCCTGAGATTGCTGACAAGATCGTAGAAGCCTGCGACCTGATGCTGAACACCGGTAAATGCTTCGACCAGTTCCCGGTCGACGTTTATCAGGGTGGTGCCGGCACCTCCGTTAACATGAACACCAACGAAGTACTGGCCAACATAGCCCTCGAGATCATGGGTCTGGCGAAAGGCCGTTACGACGTCATCAACCCGAACGACCACGTCAACAAGTGCCAATCCACCAACGACGCCTATCCTACCGGTTTCCGCGTTGCCGTGGTGAACAGCACTGACACCACGCTGCATGCGCTGGAAGCGTTGATCGCCGCCTTCGATGCCAAGGCCGCCGAATTCAAGAGCATCCTGAAGATGGGTCGTACCCAGCTGCAGGACGCGGTTCCCATGACTCTGGGCCAGGAATTCCACGCCTTCGCCGTCACCCTGCGTGAAGAGATCAAGTCCATCAAGCGTTGCCAGGAGCTGCTGCTGGAAGTGAACCTGGGCGCGACCGCCATCGGTACCGGCCTGAACACCCCGCCCGAGTACTCAGCCCTGGCCATCAAGCGCCTGGCCGAGATCACCGGTCGTGCCTACGTACCGGCTGAAGATCTGATCGAAGCGACCTCCGACTGCGGCGCCTACGTGATGCTGCACGGCGCCATCAAGCGTCTGGCCATGAAAATGTCCAAGATCTGTAACGATCTGCGTCTGCTCTCCTCCGGCCCGCGCACCGCACTCAAAGAGATCAACCTGCCGGAAATGCAGGCGGGTTCCTCCATCATGCCGGCCAAGGTCAACCCGGTTATCCCGGAAGTGGTCAACCAGAGCTGCTTCAAGGTATTCGGTAACGACGTCACCATCACCTTCGCCGCCGAAGCCGGTCAGCTGCAGCTGAACGTCATGGAGCCCGTGATTGGTCAGGCCATGTTCGAATCCCTGAGTCTGATGGAAAAAGCCTGTATCTCCCTGCGCGAGAAGTGCGTCGAAGGCATCACTGCCAACCCGGAAATCTGCATGAACCACGTGCTGAACTCCATCGGTATCGTGACCTACCTGAACCCCTTCATCGGCCACCACGAAGGGGACATAGTCGGCAAGATCTGCGCCCAGACCGGCAAGAACGTCCGCGAAGTCGTGCTGGAACGCGGCCTGCTGACCGCAGAGCAGCTGGATGAAATTCTCTCCATCGAGAACCTGATGAACCCGCAATACAAAGCCAAGCGCTACACCCGCGAAGCCACCGTATAAGCGAGCAAATGGGCCGGGTTTATCCCGGCCCATAAAGTCAGTTCCCGATCGGTCTCACCCAGCCCCATCGGGAATTGGCTTTTCTGCCAAATAAAACCTAAAAAAACTGGAAAATGGAGTGTTCACTATGATTGTTATCGAGTTACTTGTCGTGCTCGCCGCTATCTATCTGGGAGCCCGGATAGGCAGTATCGGTATCGGCTTTGCCGGTGGTCTGGGTGTGCTGGTACTGACCTGGGGCCTGGGGGTACAAATTCCGAGCGACCAGCTGGTCACCTTCATCCCCTGGGACGTGATCATGATCATCGCGTCCGTCATCTGTGCCATTGCCTGTATGCAACTGGCCGGTGGCATGGACTACCTGGTGTCGCTGGCAGAAAAGGCCTTGCGCAAGAATCCCAAGTACATCACCTTCGCCGCCCCCATAGTCACCTATCTGATGACCATGCTGGCCGGTACCGGTCACACCGCCTTCTCCACCCTGCCGGTGATCGCCGAAGTAGCCAAGGAGCAGGGCATTCGTCCTTCCCGTCCGCTCTCCATCGCGGTTGTCGCCTCCCAGATCGCCATCACGGCTTCCCCGATCTCTGCGGCCGTGGTTGCCTTCTCCGGCATGCTGGAGCCGTTCGGTGTCGACTACCTGACCCTGCTGGCCATCTGCATTCCGTCCACCTTCCTCGCCTGTATCCTGGGCGCCTTCATTGCCAACATGATGGGCAAACCGCTGGAGCTGGATGAAGTCTATCTGGAGCGTAAAGCCAAGGGGCTGATCAAGCTGCGTGGCACCACCAAGCTGGAGCTGAAGCCTTACGCCAAGGTTTCTGTCTGGATCTTCATCGCCGCCATCGTGGCCGTCATGGCCTATGCCACCGCCATCTCGGGCAAAGTGGGCCTGATCGCCAATCCGCCGATCCCCCGTGACGGTGCCATCATGGGCATCATGCTGGCTGCTGCCACCATCATGACCCTGGTCTGCAAACTGGACGCCACTCAAGTGACCAACATGCCGACCTTCAAGTCCGGTATGTCCGCCTGTATCTGCGTACTGGGTGTGGCCTGGCTGGGCAACGTCTTCGTGAAAGGCAACATGGACACCATACAGCTGATCGCCGGCGACCTGCTGAACCAGTACTCCTGGCTGCTGGCCGTGGTGCTGTTCTTCGCCGCCATGCTGCTCTACTCACAAGGCGCCACCACCAAGGCCCTGATGCCGGCCGCACTGGCACTGGGTGTCAGCCCGCTGACCGCCATCGCCTCGTTCGCAGCCGTGAGCGCCCTGTTCGTACTGCCGACCTACCCGACCCTGCTGGCCGCGGTCGAGATGGACGACACCGGCTCGACCCGCATCGGCAAGGCCGTGTTCAACCACCCCTTCTTCATCCCCGGCACAGCGACCATCGCTTTCGCCGTGGCACTGGGCTTCTTCTTCGGCGGTCTGATACTCTGATCAGCATTTCATGCCATAAACCTTCAAACGGCCCGCTCTGGGCCGTTTTTTATGCCTCGTTTTTACGTCAAATCATTAATTAATCCTCATGCGCTTCAGTTTCTATCAAGGTTCGCAGATCTACTCTGGGGTATCGGAACAGAGACCGATCAACAGGGCCGAGCACAGGTCCGACAGTGTTTACACCAGAGGAATGAACAATGAAAAAGACCGCATTGACTATGGCCATCTCCAGCGTGCTGCTGGCCGGTGGTGCGCAAGCCGCTACCGTCTATGACCAGAATGGCACCAAACTCGAGATCGGTGGCCGTGCTCAAGGCATGTACTACGGTACCGATGACAACGGCGCCGAAGGTGATCAGAGCTACTTCCGTCTGCACGTTGCCGGCGAAACCAAGATCGACAACGAGCTGACCGCGTTCGGCTTCGCTGAATACAACCTGCCGGTCTCCGGCTCCGACAACGACGAGCTGCGTTTGGCTTACGCCGGCATCAAGCACGATCGTTTCGGTGCCTTCAGCTATGGCCGTCAGGATGGTCTGTTCACCAAAGCCGTGAACGACTACACAGACGTGCTGCCTGAGTGGGGCGGTGACGGCCTGGGTAAAGACACCGAAGTGTTCGGCACCGGCCGCACCAACGGCCTGGCCCAGTACATCTACACCTATCAGGGGCTGACCCTGGGTGCCCAGTTCACCGGCAACAACGATCCGCAGAACGCCGACCGTTCCGTGATGCACGGCCCGAACAGCAACTGGAATTCTGAAGGGTCTGCTGAAGGCTTCGCCCTGTCCGCCAACTATGACTTCGACATGGGTCTGAGTCTGGGTGCCGCCTATAACCAGGCTGGCAAGACCGACGAGCAGGCTGACAACGCCGCCTTCGGTGGCGACCGCGATGCCAAGCTGTACGGCGTGGGCGCCAAGTACGAAGCCGGCGATCTCTACCTGGCCGCGACCTACTCCCACGGTGAAGACCACCTGTTCGTCAACAACGGCTACGCCGAGAAGATGGATGGCTACGAAGCCGTCGCCCAGTACACAGTCGGCAAGTTCAAGCCGTCCCTGGCCTACCTGCGCACCGACGTGAAGGACAACGCCCGCGGTATCGATGACACCGCCACCGAATACGTATCCATCGGTGCCTGGTACAACTTCACCGACAACTTCAACGCCTATGTTGATTACAAGATCAACCTGCTGGACAACGTCAACGGTACCCACACCAACTCGCTGGGCAAGAACACCGACGACGTGGTCGCCGTGGCCCTGCAGTACAACTTCTAAGGAATTGGAAGTCAGTTATACCCTGTGATACCAATGTCTACTGTTTGAATTACTTCCGGCCGCCCTGCGGCCGGTTTTTTATTGCCCGTCAGATGTTGACCCGCGCCAGACTCGGCTCGCGGTGAAAGCAGTTCACCAGCAACAGCAAGGTCGTCACGCCGACCGTCCCCAGCACCAGCCAGGGTAACCAGGGCTGCCCCTGGGCATTGGCGTAATCATGCAGGGCACCGCCCCCCACGTATCCCGTCATGCCACCGAGCGCCAGCCCCAGCCGGCTGAAGCCCATGTAACTGCCACGCGCGCCCGGCTGCGCCAGCTTGGTCATGAGGGTCTCCCGCGCCGGCTCGGCGATGACGATCCCCAGATAGAAACAGGCAAGCAGCATGAAGACGGCGGACAACGTGGTCGCAAACGCCACCAGCCCGATACCGGCCGTCATCAGCAACACGCCCGCCATCAGCCTGCTCTCCAGCTTGAAGTGCTTCTCGCCATAACGGGCGAGAGGGTAGAGCAGCGCCAGCGAGATGGCGGTCTCCAGGGTATACATCCAGCCCACTGCCGTGGTGCTGCCCGCCATCTGTTTCACCAGGATGGGGAAGATCAGCATCACCTGCACCCAGAGCGCGTAGTAGCCGCTCAGGATCAGCACCAGCCGGCAGAACGCCTTGTCCGCCAGCACCTGGCCGAGGCCGGCCCGGATCGGCGTCGGCCGCTGCGAGAGCTTGTAGGGCGGCAGGATCAGCAGGTTGCACAGGGCCGCACAGACAAACAGACCGGCCCCCAGCAGGCAGACATACTCGAAGTCGAAGTTGAGCAGCCAGCTGCCGAGCAGAGCCCCCACCACGGCGCCCGCGCTCTCCAGCATCATCAGCAGGGAGATGTAGCGACCCCGCTGGCGCGGACGGGTGAACTTGATCACCAAGGCGGCGCGGGGTGGGTCGAACAGACAGCCCCCCAGCCCCGAGATGATGCAGGAAAGGATCAGCTCAAGCCCGCTCTGGGCATAGGCCAGACTGGCAAAGCCCGCGGCCCGCAACAGCATGCCGCCCACTATGAGTGGCCGGGCGCCAAACTTGTCCGCCAGCGAGCCCCCCAGCACCCCCAACCCCTGCTGGGTCAGCTGACGCAGCCCCAGCGCCAGACCGACCACCCCAGCCGCCCAGCCAAGCTGATCCACGAAGCGCAGGCTGATCATGGGCATCACCACGAAAAAACCCAGGATCACCAAGAGGGAATCCAACGCCAAAAACCACCGCCCCAACCGCCTCGCCCGCTCTACCATGACTGCCTGACCCCTGCTTCGCTAATGACATCCAACTCGCTCGTCTCATCGCCCGGATGACGCCGTCGCCAAACTGGGTCAAGGGTGACTGCAACCCTCTGACCCGGCATGGCAATATGCCAATGCACAACGATTGATACTGCTATTCTGGAAGGCCGCCAGATATAGTGGTAGCCGACAACTGGCTATATTTCATATTGGATTACGTTATGGCTATGACCCTGGATGACTTGCAATTACTACTGGATGTGGTCAATCGCGGCAGCTTCAGCAAGGCGGCAGCCATTCGCGGCTGGTCGCAACCCATGGTCAGCCAGCGGATCGCCGTGCTGGAACAGGCGCTGGGACAACCCCTGTTTCGCCGCCACAGACGCGGCGCCACGCCCACCCCAGCCTGCGAGCAGTTTCTGCCTGCGGCGGCGGCAGCCCTGAGTGCACTGGAAGGGGGACGCCTGGCGATGCAGGGGGCGCCTGCCCTGCCCCGCATCAAGCTCTCCTGCCTGCCCTCCCTGACCACTGTGGTGTTTGGCCCCCTGCTGCTGGCGCTGGTGGATGAAGCGTTCGAGATCCGCTGCAACACGGATCACTCCGGCATCATAATGCAGGAGCTGCTGACCGGTGAGACAGACGTCGGCTTCATCCTCAAATGCCCGGCCATCGCCGGCATCCAGCTCGAACTGCTCTACCGCTCCCCCATCATAGCGGTGGCCTGCGCCACCCATCCGCTGGCCGGGCGGCAGGGGCTGACCCTGCAGGACATAGCCAACGAACGGCTGGCCCCCCAGCAGTGGGGCACAGGCTGCGACGAGCTGATCCTGCAACTGCGACTGCTGCGCCAGGTGGCAAGCCCGCTGCACGCCATCCAGCCCGCCAGCGCGGCGCGGGAACTGGCGCTGGAACACGGCTTCATCACACTGATGCCGGCGCTCGCCATCAGCCGGGACCTGGAGTTTGGCCGCCTGGTCCAGCTGGATGTGGTTGATCTGCCGCAGGATCACTGGGATGTCATGATGGCCTGGCGCAGCGGCAAGCGGCCCAACCCCGCCAAGGAGCGGGTACTGGAAGCCGCTCGCACCCTGGCCCGGCGCTGGTCGGGCAAACCCGCATAAAAAAGCGCCGGACAAGTCCGGCGCCAAACGCTAAGTCACATCAAGCAGGGATCAGTAGGTCGCCTTGAGGGTCACACCGGAGAAGGCGCTGAAGCCGCTCAGCTGCACATACCAGGTACCCGCCTTGGGCGAATTCAGGGTGCAGGTCTCGGTGTTGCCACTCTTGTAGGGGCGGCAGTCATAGCTGGTGCCGGTCGGCAGCGCCCCGAACTTCACATAGAGATCCGCATCGCCAGTGCCGCCACTGCTGGCGACCACCAGCTGGCTCTTGCCGGCCGGCACGTCGATAGTGAAGTTCACCTTGCCACCCTTGGCGGCGGAGAGCCCGCTCACCGGGACCCCGTTTTGCAGCACGCTGCCGGGGGGGGGCGGTGTGGTACCGCAGGAGGCGTTGACGCCGACCGTGGTGAAGGCCGCCGCCACGTCGGTCAGGCTGTAGCCCAGATCGGTGGCCGCCTTGGTCACGCCGCAGGCGCCCTGATCGTAGGTGGTATTGGCGCCCCAGTAGAGGCGGTTGGCCAGCACGAACACTTCGAAGGCCTTGCGGGTATTCCAGCCATTGGTGTTGGCCAGCAGGTAGAAGGCACGGTTGTAGACACCCGAGCTGTGGTGTACGTCGATGCCGTCATAGTAATCACTGGCATGACCGATGGAGCTGCCGTCCCGGGTCGGATCCTCGAAGTAGCGCAGCGAGCCGTTGCCCTTGAAGATCTGGGCCCCGACCAGCCAGTCGTTGCTGCCCTTCATGTAATTTTCAGCCGCTTCCCCCGCCATGTCGGAGAAGGCTTCGTTGATGCCACCCGATTGGCCCGAGTAGACCAGACCCGAGTTCTGCTCGGTGAAGCCATGGCTCACCTCGTGGGCGGCCACGTCCAGGCTCACCAGCGGGTAGAAGGTGGTGGCGCCGTCACCGAAGGTCATCTGGCTGCCGTCCCAGAAGGCATTCTCGTAGTTGCGGCTGTAGTGCACCCGCATCTTCAGCTTGAAGCTGAGCGGCGCCGTGTTGTACCAGTTGCGGTACATGTCGAACACCACGTTGCCGAAGTAGTGGGCATCGTTGAGCGGCGAGTAGGCACCGTTGATCTCCTTGACCGTGTTCTCCGGGCAGGTGAACTGGTGTACGGCACCACCCGTGGTGGCGTGATTCATGTTGACCGTGTCCACGTTCGGGCTGGTCATGCGGCAGCTGTCGTCCACCAGCAGCGGGCCGAAGTCGGAGCCGTAGAAGTATTTGCCGGTCTTGACGTTGCCACCCGGGCCTGTGGCGTCCTTGTGGTTGATCCCCTCCCAGCGCTTGAGCTCGGCCCCGCTCTGGGCATCGATCACCACGAAGGGACGGCTCGGCTGCTCGCTTGCCGCCAGCCAGGAGACCAGATAGACCAGACGGGCCTGACCAGCCTCATCCTGCATCACGAACAGCTTGACCCGCTCGTTGCTGCCCTTGGCCCCGGCACGGGCCTTGCCAGCGGCATCGGCCGGTGACAGGGCGGCAGTCGGGCTGGCCACGTCGGCATCGATCTGGCGCAGGATCTGGCCGGAGACCTGGCTTATCTGACCACCGAGGGACTGTTCGGCCACCAGCACCTGGCCCCAGACCGGGATGCCGTGCCAGGTCTGCTCATAGCGCACCCGCTGCTGGCCATTGGGCAGCTTGACCGCCCTCACCTGACGAAACTCGCCATCCCCGGCCAGCGCGCTCACCCCCGCGGCACCGCTCGGTGCCCCCTGAATGCCCGCCACCTGATGTACGTCAACCTGTTCTGCAGCCAAGGCTGCGCTTCCCCAGCAGGCCAATACCACGGCCAAATAGACTTTGTTCATCTCGTCTTTCCTTAAGTCGATGAAGATTGCACGCCGGGTCCGTTGCCCGGCGTTCCTACACTAGTTGGCACGATCGAAATTGCTGCCTGTCATATGTGACAGCGCAGCACGAACCGGTAGCAGGATCTGCTGTTTCATATGTTTGGTAGCGAAAACATAACCAAAGGCAGTGAATGACGCTAAAAAAGGGTGGAGAATGACAAGGCCTCGTACAGCCCCCAAGACAGGCCCCTCCATATGGGGATAGCGAACGCAGGCGAGAGACTGAAAGTCCTTGGCGCACAAGGGGTTGATTGGCTACATTGGCTGTTTGGCGGCCCGCACCGGGCCAAGACGCGGCAGGGAGGTAAGGATGTTTTCATGGCAACTGGACGATGAGTTGGCGCTGCTGTTCCTGCAGCCCGACATGGCCAGCGAACTCTTCGGCCTGTGCCGGGAGAACCGCGACTACCTGACCCAATGGCTGCCCTGGCCCCCCTACATACAGCAACCGGCCGACAGCGCCACCTTCATCCGCCACGCCATCGAGAAGTTTGCCCGCGGCGAGGGGCTGACCACCGCCATCGAGTATCAGGGCGAGGTGGTCGGCGTCATCGGCTACAACCAGATCGATCCGGCGCTGGCCAAGGTCACCATAGGCTACTGGCTGGCGGAACGCTGGCAGGGCAACGGCATCATCACCCGCGCCTGTCAGGCCCTGATCCACCACGCCTTCGAGGAGATGGGGATGGAGAAGGTCGAGATCAGCGCGGCGGTGGAGAACGAGCCCAGCCGGGCTGTGTGCGAGCGACTCGGCATGCAGCAGGAGGGGATCAGCCGGCGGGCCGAACGGCTGGCGGACAGGGTGGTGGATCACGTCCATTACGGCCTGCTGCGCGATGAGTGGTTAAGGCAACGAGATCACTGATGGCCGAGGCAGCCCTGGCCGGCACCATGCTTATGAATCCACAGAGGGAACCTTGATGGCACTACCGCACCTCAGCACGGCCCGTACCCGACTAACCGTATTGCCGCCCGAGCGGGCCGACCTGATGCTGGATTTCTATCTGCGCAATCGCGCTCACCTCACCCCCTGGGAACCCAGCCGGGACGAGAGTTTCTATACCCTGAGCCACTGGCATGGCCGCCTGCGCGACAGCTATGGCCAGTTCTTCAACGGCAGCGCCGTTCATCTGGTGGCGCTAGATCCCCAGGGCGAGCAGGTGATCGCCACCTGCAACTTCACCCACATACTGATGGGCATGTTCAAGGCCTGCCATCTTGGCTATGCCATCGATCAGGCCCATGAAGGCCAGGGTCTGATGCAGGAGGTGGTCGAGGCCGGCATCGAGTACCTGTTTCGGGAGCACGGCCTGCACCGCGTCATGGCAAGCTATATGCCCACCAATCGGCGCAGCGGTGCCCTGCTCGAGCGCCTCGGCTTCGAGCGGGAGGGCCTGGCCCGTGACTATCTGATGATCAACGGCCGCTGGGAGGATCATGTGCTCACCGCCCGGCTCAACCCGGCGGTCTAACGCCATCAGGCCAGCCATATGCCAGTCCATCACACTGCGCAGCGGTGCCCTGCTCGAGCGCCTCGGCTTCGAGCGGGAGGGCCTGGCCCAGGACTATCTGATGATCAACGGCCGCTGGGAGGATCATGTGCTCACCGCCCGGCTCAACCCGGCGGTCTAGGCAAGAAGGGGCTGGCCAACCGCGGGGACCTTGCCCGTCAGGCATAAAAAACGGGTCCGGAGCTTGGCTCCGGACCCGTCTTCAGCAGAGGTGCAGGCTTAGTTGGCCTTGGCATCGCTCACTGCAGCTTCAACCTTGGAGGCAGCTTTCTCGACGGTTGCAGTCGCTTCGGAAGCAGCCTTCTCTACGGTAGAGGTGGCTTCGCTAGCGGCTTTCTCAACAGTTGCAGCAACGTCGGCGGCCGGAGTAGCAGCCGGAGCGGCGGCTTCTTCTTTCTGACCACAAGCGGTCAACATCAGACCCAGGATACCGGCTACCAGTACTTTGTTCATGTGCATACCCTCAAAAAAATATGGAGAGATGGTTCGTTCAACCATCACAGTGCGTCCTTTCACCCGGTTAGAAACCCATAGGCCGGGAGCCAAGAGGCGCGCGAAATATATCCCCATACGCGCCCAATGAAAACGAGTATCACAATGATATTTTCTCGTTGGCTGGATGAAAAGAACTGCTACAACGACAAACATTAATACAAAACACTCGCCATTCAGTCAACCTGTACAATAAAACACCGCAACTGGCGTGATTACTGGCGATAAACGGCGATTCTCCCCATTCGGGTGAGAGGCGAGATATCCATATCAGTCAGACAAGTTCTGACAAGCCAGCCGTTTCCCTTGCTGGTGGCTGTCACGGGCCAGATCCAGCAGCGCCATCACCGCCAGTGCCTCGCTGGCCGGCACCGGATTCTCTCCCTCCCCCTTGATGGCGGCGCAGACGCCGCGATAGTAGGCGCCGTAATCCCCGGCCTCACCGACCACAGTCTGCTGCTGGAGCTGACCATCCCGAATGCGGCTGAGCTGGCCGGGTTCGCTGTCGAGGCCCCAGTCCGCCGCCGGTGGCCGCTTGCCGAGCTTGAGCTGATCTTCCTGCACATCCATGCCGAACTTGATAAACGAGCCTTCACTGCCGTGGATGACGAAACGGGGCATGGTGGCCGACACCAGACAGCTGCCGTGCAATATCACTCTCAACTCGCCATAGCCCAGCACCAGGTGGAAGTAGTCATCCGCCAGGGCGCCTGGGCGCTGCTGCGCCAAATCCGCCTGCAGCCAGTCCGGTTGGCCGAACAGTTGCAACGCCTGATCCAGGATGTGGGGACCGAGATCGAACCACAGACCCGAGCCCGGACCGCCCGCCTCGCGCCAGCGCTGGCGCACTTGTGGACGATAGCGATCGAAGTGGGATTCAAACTGGGCGATCTGCCCCAAGGCACCTTCTGCCAGCAGGCGGCGTACGGTGAGAAAGTCTCCGTCCCAGCGCCGGTTGTGAAAGATGCTGAGCAGCCGCTGCTGCTTCCCGGCCAGCTCCACCAGAGCCTTCGCCTCGGCCAGATCCAGCGCGAACGGCTTGTCGATCACCACGTGTTTGCCGGCCAGCAGCGCCTGACGAGCTATGGGGGCATGGGTATCGTTCGGCGTGGCGATCACCACCAGATCCACCGAAGGATCGGCCAGCACCTGCTCCAGCGAACCGACCCGGCAACCGGGCAGTTCGGCCTGCACCTTGGCGGCATCCCGGCTCACCACCCAATCGAGGGAGAGCCCCGGGGTACTGGTCAGGAAGGGGGCGTGAAAGGTCTGGCCTGCGAAGCCATAGCCCACCAGGGCGGCGTTGAGAGTCTGGCTCATCCGGTTTTCTCCACGGGTCTGTCATTAGGGTCAGGCGAGGTATCGCCTGCAAAAGAGAAGGGGGCTCATGGCCCCCTGAGTGTGCCCATCAGAGCACAGGATTTATTGCAAACACAAGCGCCGGCCCTGCCGGGTCAACAGCAGCAACAGCGGCGGCAACAGCAGCCACATGTGCAGCGCCAGCTGATTGAGCGGATCCGGCATCAACCAACCTGTGATCCCCACCAGGGCGCCAGAGCCGCTCATCTGGAACAGACCGAGCAGGGCCGCCGCCGTCCCGGCGCAGTGGCCGAAGGGGGCCAGTGCCATGCCGGCTGCCGCCCCCAGCACCATGGCAAAGCCGATGCTGGAGAAGAACACGGGCCCCATCATGGCCAGCGGATGCTCGACGTGCTGCACCAGGGTCAGTGCTATGGCCGACAGCGTGATCACCAGCAGGCCGATGCGCAGCGTGCGTCTCGGTCCCACTCTGGCGATGAAGCGGGGCGCCAGGAAGCAGGCCAGTATGTTCAGCGCCGCATTGGCGGTGAACCAGTAGCTGAAGCCGCTCATGTCCAGCCCCAGCTTCACCATCAGCTGCACCGGCGCAGCCGTGACATAGGCCAGGATCACCGCCATCGCCAACATGCAAAGAGAGGCGTTGAACAGAAAACTCGGGGAGCGCAGCACAGGGCTGTAGCGGGACCAGCTGATGAGCGGACCGCTGCTGCTGGTCTCGTCCGGGCGGGTCTCCGGCATTCGCCACAGCAGCCAGCTGCCGACGACGACCGCATAACCGGCCATGAACCAGAAGTTGGCAGACCAGCCCGCCTTGGCGGTGAGCCAGCCGCCGAGCAGCGGCGCCAGCGCAGGAATGAAGCAGATGGCGCCGTTCAGGTAGGAGATCATCTGGCCGCTCTTCTTGGGGCCATAGCTGTCACGCACCACAGAGAAGGCGGCGACCGAGGTGGCACAGGCACCGAAGCCTTGCAGCACCCGCGCCAGCATCAGCTCACCCAGGCTGGCGGCAAAACCGGCCGCCAGTGCGCTCAGGCCGTAGAGCAGCACGCCGCCCAGAGCGATGGGCTTGCGGCCATAACGGTCGGCGAGCGGCCCTACCAGCAGCTGACCCAGTCCCATGCTGAACAGGAACCAGGTGATGGTGCCCTGCATCAGGGTCACTTCGGCACCGAGCTGCTCGGCCATCTGCGGGATGGCGGGCAGGTAGATGTCGATGGCCAACGGACTGAACAGCACCAGCAGGACAAGCAGAAGAATCAATGGCATCAGTCACCTCAAGCCGTAAGGGAAAATCGATTGGGGCGCGAGTCTACTGACTCACAGTAATGAATTGAAATGGTATTTAATCACTTTGGTTATTCCTATATGGAAACATGTATCTTGTTCGCATCTCCACCGGGGTCACAGGAGTGGCAAGCCAGGGCGGTATTGAGGGCAATTGGCGCTTTTACTCAAGGCGTGCCCCGCATAGAATGCGCAGATTATTTTTGCGGAGGTGCTCGATGAACAAGCTTGTCCTGGCAACAGGTAACCAGAAAAAGGTGAAGGAATTGGCCGCCATGCTGGCCGATATGAAGATCCAGGTGATCCCACAGAGCGAGTTCGCTGTGCCTGATGCCGAAGAGACAGGCACTACCTTCGTCGAGAATGCCATCATCAAGGCCCGCCACGCCGCCCGCATCACGGGTCTGCCCGCCGTCGCCGACGATTCGGGTCTGGAAGTGGATCTGCTGCACGGTCGCCCCGGCGTCTACTCAGCCCGCTTCGCCGGCGAGCATGCCAGCGACAAGGACAACATCGACAAGCTGCTGGCCGAGCTCAAAGGCGCCCCCGATTACCTCAAGAGCGCCCGCTTCTGGTGCGTGCTGGTCTACATGCGCCACGCAGATGATCCCACCCCCATCATCTGCCAGGCGAGCTGGGAAGGGATGATCATCGACGAACCCCGCGGTCAGCACGGCTTTGGCTATGATCCCGTGTTCTTCGTGCCCGACCATGACTGCACCTCTGCCCAGATGCCGAGCGAGCTGAAAAACCAGCTCAGCCATCGCGGCCAGGCGCTGGCCAGACTGAAAGAGGCCCTGGCTGCGACTCACTGAGTCCGGACCATACGCCGGCACGCATTTCATCTACAATGGGGGGCCGTCAGCCCCCGTTTTTATGTTTGATTATTGGAAGCCCCATGCTGCAACTGCCGCCCCTCTCCCTCTATATCCATGTGCCCTGGTGCGTCCAGAAGTGCCCCTACTGCGACTTCAACTCCCATGCCCAGAAAGGGGAGCTGCCTCACCTCGAGTATGTGGCGGCCCTGCTGGAGGATCTGGAACAGGATCTGAAGTGGGCCCAGGGGCGTCCGCTCTCCTCCATCTTTATCGGTGGCGGCACCCCCAGCCTGTTGACGGTAGAGGCGATGCAAACCTTGCTGGATGGGGTGCGCGCCCGTATCGCGCTGACCCCGGATTGCGAGATCACCATGGAGGCCAACCCGGGCACGGTTGAGGCGGACAAATTCGCCGGCTTCCAGCGGGCTGGCATCAACCGCATCTCCATCGGGGTGCAGAGCTTCCAGCAAGAAAAACTGACCCGGCTCGGCCGCATCCACGGCCCCGAAGAGGCGCGCAAGGCCGCCGAACTGGCCCACGCCATCGCACTGCCCACCTTCAACCTGGATCTGATGCACGGCCTGCCGGATCAGAGCCTGGACGACGCCCTCTATGACCTGCAGCAGGCCATCGACTGCGCACCGCCGCACCTCTCCTGGTATCAGCTCACCATAGAGCCGAACACGGCCTTTGCCTCCAAGCCGCCCACCCTGCCGGAGGATGACACCCTGTGGGACATCTACGAGCAGGGCCACGCCATGCTCACCGCCCAGGGCTATCAGCAGTACGAAATCTCGGCCTATGCCAAGGCGGGCTATCAGTGCCGCCACAACCTCAACTACTGGCGCTTCGGCGATTATCTCGGGATCGGCTGCGGCGCCCACGGCAAGATGACGGATCTGGCCTCCGGCCAGATACTGCGCAGCGCCAAGGTGAAGCACCCGAAAGGCTATCTGGATCCCACCCGTCCTTATCTGGACAAGCAGTGGCAGGTGAGCGAGGACGAACTGCCGCTGGAGTACTTCATGAACCGGTTCAGGTTGTTCGAGCCGGCCCCCAAGGCGGAGTTCGAGGCTTACACCGGCCTAGGCCTGGAGCGGGTGGAGACCATGCTGGCGATTGCCCAGACCAAGGAGTTGATCGAGGATCTCGGCGACAGCTGGCAGCTGACGTCCCTCGGCCATCGCTATCTGAATGTGCTGCTCGAGCTCTTTATGGATGAATGAGCACCAGCTCACTGTCTTGCTGCAAGACCGGGATCTCGTTTTGCAGACAGAGAAAAACAATCGGGGCGCCATTGGCGCCCCGATTGTTTTTACTTCCTGCCTTCGGCAGAAACCCGCTCAGCAGCAGACGCTCATCATCTGCTGTTGGCCGGGCTCCCACCGCTTGCCGTGCTTGGCCTTGCGCTGATAACTGCCCTTGCCCTTCTTGCTGGGCTCAACCCTTGCCTGGAACAGGGGGGAGGTCACCAATGCCTTGAGGTGATTGTCCTGGATGACCCCGCGCTGATGATCGTGAGCGGGCTCTGTGGTGGCGATGGCCACCTTCTGCTTGGCCATATCGGCTCCTTTGCGATGGCTGACTCTAATAAGCGATTGTTCAACGCCTGGCCGAAGTGGATCCCCAGGTGGCGAAAAACGCGCCGATTGTGCGCCTCCCCGGAGCCGAGTGCAAGCGAGGGTGGCGCAAGGATTCAAGCGGTGGGCGGCAAGGATCCTGGCCGGTAGACGACCCGCACCAGACCGCTCGGCAGCAGAGTGCTGGAGACGGGGTTGAGGCCGCCGGGCAGGGCGCCCGTAAACAGCGGCACGCCGGCCCCCAGGGTGACCGGCACCCAGAACAGGGTCAGCTCGTCGACAAGCCCGGCTTGCAGGCCCTGGCGCACCAGATTGCCGCCGTCCAGATAGAGGTGGCCCGCCCCCTCCTGCCACAGCTCGCTCAGTACCTGTGCCAGGGCGCCTTGCCGGAAAGAGACGTTCACAGCCGGCTCGGCCGGCCTGTGGGTCAGCACTACCACCGGCTTGTCGCCGTAGGGCCACTCCGGGAAGGCGCGCACGACATCGAAGGTGTTGCGCCCCATCAGCAGTGCATCCACGCTCGCCATCAGGGCGTTGTAGCCGGTCTCCTCCGGCGAGTCACCGGAAAAGGGGGCCAGCCAGTCGAGACTGTCCCCCTCCCCGGCGATGAAGCCGTCGAGGGAGAGCGCCAGGAAGGCGGAGATCCGTGGGCGCTGCTTGGTGCTGATAGATTCAGTGCTCATGATCGTGATGCTCGTGGCGGGACGGGGCTCCGGACTCCAGGGTCTCTAGGATGGCACAGTGCTCCGCCGAGCGCGGGCCGCCACAGCAGATGTTGGAGAGCTCGCGCAGGTTCTCGCGAAAGCGGGTCAGCTCCATGATCTTCTGCTCCACCTGGGCCAGCTTGGTGTCGGCCACCGCCTTCACCTCCTGACAGGTGACTTTGGCCTTGTTGGTGTCCAGATCCAGCAGCTCACCTATGTCGGCAAGGGAGAAGCCCACCGACTTGGCACGTATGATGAACTCCAGTCGCCGCCTGTCCTGCTCGCCATAGAGGCGGTAACCGGACTCGTTGCGGATCCCGGGCGAGATGAGGCCGTTCTTCTCGTAAAAACGCAGGGTATCCGCCTTTACCCCGCACGCCTTGGCCAATTCCCCGATCCGATACATGCCCTCTCCCCCATTGGATTTGCCGTTCAAAAAACCGGAACCCACTATCGCCCCTTTGCCAATGGATTACCAGCCAGGGGCAGAAAACGGGCAAGCAAAAGGTGCCGCGGTCACTTTTTTCCATCAAAACACTGAAAAGACAAACGTTTCACAAAAAACCACCAGAAAACGTTTAACACCGCACCAGGCAAGGCTTTGTCACCTTAAAAAATCCACCACGGCTCACATTTTTTGTGTAGAATACGCGCCCACAAGAGAGCGTCGCGTCAAGCGGGCATTTCCTAAAACACGTTTGCCAACAGCAGGTCTTTTTGGCGAGAGTGGTTTGCGAAATCCCCCACTTCCATTTATTTGGGGACTCTCTGTGTTGAGCCTCGTCTCCCATGGAACGGTCCCCGTTATGCTGAGGACGATAGTGTGATGGAACAAGCTCGACCCATTCGCCGTGCACTGCTGAGTGTGTCTGACAAGACTGGCATCCTGGAATTTGCCAAGGCACTCAACGAACGTGGCGTGGCCTTGCTCTCCACCGGCGGCACCGCCAAGCTGCTCGCCGACGCGGGTCTGCCGGTGACCGAGGTCTCCGACTACACGGGTTTCCCCGAGATGATGGATGGCCGGGTCAAGACCCTGCATCCCAAGGTCCACGGCGGCATTCTCGGTCGTCGCGATCAAGATGACGCCATCATGGCCCAGCACGCTATCTCCCCCATCGACATGGTTGTCGTCAACCTCTACCCCTTCGCCGCGACCGTGGCCAAAGCGGGCTGCACCCTGGCCGATGCGGTCGAGAACATCGACATCGGCGGCCCGACCATGGTTCGCTCCGCCGCCAAGAACCACAAAGACGTGGCCATCGTCGTCAAGGCAGCCGACTACGCGCGCGTGATCGCCGAGATGGATGCCAACGGCAACAGCCTGCAGCTTGCTACCCGTTTTGACCTTGCCATCGCCGCCTTCGAGCACACAGCCGCCTATGACGGCATGATCGCCAACTACTTCGGCACCATGGTGCCTAGCTATGGTGACAACAAGGAAGGCGATGCCGAGTCCCGCTTCCCGCGCACCTTCAACAGCCAGTTCATCAAGAAGCAGGACATGCGCTACGGCGAAAACAGCCATCAGGCTGCCGCCTTCTATGCCGAAGAGCAGGCCGCACCGGGCTCAGTCGCAAGTAGCCAACAGCTGCAGGGCAAGGCGCTCTCCTACAACAACATCGCCGATACCGATGCGGCGCTGGAGTGTGTGAAGGAGTTCAACGAGCCGGCCTGCGTCATCGTCAAGCATGCCAACCCCTGTGGCGTGGCCATAGGTGACGACCTGCTGACGGCCTACGATCGCGCCTACCAGACCGATCCCACCTCCGCCTTTGGCGGCATCATAGCCTTCAACCGCGAACTGGATGGGGCCACCGCCGCCGCCATAGTCGCCCGCCAGTTCGTGGAAGTGATCATAGCTCCGAGCGTCAGCCAGGCAGCCCGTGACGCCGTTGCCAGCAAGCAGAACGTACGCCTGCTCGAATGCGGCCAGTGGACTGCGCCGGCCCAGGGCTTTGACCTCAAGCGGGTCAACGGCGGCCTGCTGGTGCAGGAGCGGGATCTTGGCATGGTGACCCAGGACGACCTGAAGGTGGTCAGCAAGCGCCAGCCGACCGAGGCCGAGCTGAAAGACCTGCTGTTCTGCTGGAAAGTGGCCAAGTTCGTCAAATCCAACGCCATCGTCTACGCCAAAGAGGGCCAGACCATAGGGGTCGGCGCCGGCCAGATGAGCCGGGTCTACTCCGCCAAGATCGCCGGCATCAAGGCCGAGGATGAAGGGCTGACGGTGGCGGGCTCCGTCATGGCCTCCGATGCCTTCTTCCCGTTCCGCGATGGCATAGATGCCGCCGCGGCCGCCGGCATCGCCTGCGTCATCCAGCCGGGTGGCTCGATGCGCGATCAGGAGGTGATCGACGCCGCCGACGAACACGGCATGACAATGGTGTTCACCAACATGCGCCATTTCCGTCACTGATGGGTCAGGGTCGCCGCTGGCGGCCCTTTTGTTGTCTCTTTTCCACTGACTATTTTCAACCGGCGACGCGCCATCTGCGGGCCGAGCCGGTTACCACGAATAGAAGCGAGCGATACGATGAAAGTACTGATCATTGGCAATGGCGGTCGTGAACACGCCCTGGCCTGGAAGGCCAAACACTCCCCACTGGTACACCACGTCTTCGTGGCACCGGGCAATGCGGGCACCCAGCTGGAGCCGGGCGTCGAGAACGTCGCCATCGAGGCGACCGACATCGAGGGGCTGCTGGCCTTCGCCAGGGAAAAACAGATAGGCCTCACCATAGTCGGGCCGGAAGCGCCGCTGGTGAAAGGGGTGGTCGATGCCTTCCGCGCCGCCGGTCAGCCCATCTTCGGCCCGACCGCCGCCGCCGCCCAGCTGGAAGGCTCCAAGGCCTTCACCAAGGATTTCCTGGCCCGTCACGCCATTCCGACCGCCGACTACCAGAACTTCACCGAGGTGGAGCCGGCACTGGCCTACCTGCGTGAGAAGGGCGCCCCCATCGTCATCAAGGCCGATGGTCTGGCGGCGGGTAAGGGCGTGATCGTCGCAATGACCCTCGCCGAGGCGGAGGAAGCGGTGCGCGACATGCTCTCCGGCAATGCGTTCGGGGAAGCGGGTGCCCGGGTGGTGATCGAAGAGTTTCTGGACGGGGAAGAGGCGAGCTTCATCGTCATGGTGGATGGCGAGCACGTGCTGCCCATGGCCACCAGTCAGGATCACAAGCGAGTCGGCGATGGCGACACAGGCCCCAACACAGGTGGCATGGGAGCTTATTCCCCGGCCCCCGTGGTGACGGCTGACGTGCACCAGAAGGTGATGGAGCAGGTGATCATGCCGACCGTGCGTGGCATGGCGGCCGAAGGCAATGTCTACACCGGCTTCCTCTACGCCGGCCTGATGATAGATGGCCAGGGCAACCCCAAGGTGATCGAGTTCAACTGCCGTTTCGGCGACCCGGAAACCCAGCCCATCATGCTGCGGATGCAATCCGATCTGGTGGAGCTCTGCTTGGCCGCCTGCGCAGGCGAGCTGGATAAGAAGGAGGCCATCTATGACCCCCGCGCCGCCATCGGCGTGGTGCTGGCAGCGGGTGGTTATCCTGGCGACTACAGCAGCAATCGCCCCATCAGCGGGCTGCCGGTGGATGAAGTGGCCGGCGAGAAGGTATTCCATGCCGGTACCCGGCTGGAAGGGGATACCAGCCTGACCCAGGGTGGCCGCGTACTGTGCGCCACCGCCCTCGGCCATACCGTCGCCGAAGCCCAGCAGCGGGCCTATCAGCTGGCGGCTCGCATCAAGTGGGACGGCCTCTTCTACCGCAAGGACATCGGCTGGCGTGCCATAGAACGCGAGCAGGAGCAGTAATTTCCACCTGTGACACACAGATTATCATCAGGGCCTGCGGGCCCTTTTTCACATGGTGCGACCGGCTGGATTTGTTAACGGCTCTCACCCTTGCCCCAGGGGGATCCCTCGCCATCTCCCTCACATTTTCCCCTCTGGCGTTACCATTTGTGACAAAAAACAGCAATTTTCACAAACAGTTCACGGTGGCTCATGGCATCATGCCTGACATGAACGCCAAATAAGGGTTCATAAGAAACCAATCTAAATTGATAAGCATGTCGTTAAATAAGGAAATCCCATGTTGAAAACTGTTCGCCCCCTGTTGCTGCCCCTGATGTTTGGCCTGATGACCCTGCCCGCCATGGCCGGCGAGCTGGAACAACCGATGAAGAAGATCGGCTTCAGCTACAAGCAGGCCGTCAAGGCCGGCGACGCAGCCTCCATGGAGAAACACATCAACGAGATGAAGGCTCAGCTCGACGTCGCCAAGCAGAAGAACATGCCTGCCGCCAAGAAAGAGAAGTTTCTGGAAGGCATGAACGAGGTGCAGACCGAGCTGGATGCCAGCCTGGCAGCCCTCAAGGCGGGTGACGAAGCCAAGGCGCGCGAGCACCTGGCCAAGGTCAATGACCTGAAGAAGGAGTACCACAAATATGCCAAGCAAAAAGGCTGAGCCCTTTCACTGGGATAGTCTGGTCCGCCTCACCCACTGGGGTGTGGCGGCCGCCTGTATCGGCAACCTCTGGCTCAACGAGGCCGGGGAAGAGTGGCACGAATGGCTGGGGTATGCCGCCATGGCACTGATCAGCCTGCGCCTGGTGTGGGGGCTCTCTTTCGCCAGGGGCCATGCCCGGCTGCGAGCCCTGATCCCGAGCCGGGCAGATTTTCGCCAGCAGGCCGTGGAGTTGCGTGAACGCACCCCGGCGACCCCAGGCCATCACGGCAGCGGCAAGCTGGCGGTATGGGCGCTCTGGCTGACCGTACTGGCCACCGCCGGTAGCGGCTGGTTCCAGAACACAGAGCTGGGTTTCGAACTGGGAGCCGACGACTGGCACCTCTGGTGTACCTGGGTGCTGCAAGGGCTGATCGCGTTGCACCTGACGGCCCTCGCATTCACCTCCTTGCGCCAGCGCAGCAATCTGGTGGTGCGCATGTTGCCTGCGGTGCGCGGCGCACGCCCGCAGCAAGCGCCGGCGCGTCAGGATCAGCACTCCTGACATGTCAGACAGACCCGCGCCTCGGGTCTGTCCCTTGTTGATTCACCATTGCCCTCTATGCCGCCGATCTGGATCTAGGTTGGTAAATAGCCAGAAACAAAAAGGCCGCTCATGATGAGCGGCCTTTTTACGGAATTTGGTGGCCCCTGCCCGACTTGAACGGGCGACCAATCGATTATGAGTCGACTGCTCTAACCAACTGAGCTAAGGGGCCAGATTGTTGGTTTTGCGGCGTGGATTATAGGGGATGTAGAGAAGCCAGTCTATAGGTAGATCAACCACTTGGCGACATTTTGTCCACTTTCCTGCCAATATTCCTGCCAACCCGCTCACGTCTCGTAAAGTCCGGATAAAACAAAGCCCCGCATGGCGGGGCTTTTGAGACGACGGCTCTGGCACATATCCGGGACTATTCGTCCAGGAAGCTGCGCAGCACTTCCGAGCGGCTCGGGTGGCGCAATTTGCGCAGTGCCTTGGCTTCGATCTGACGAATACGCTCACGGGTGACGTCGAACTGCTTGCCCACTTCCTCGAGAGTGTGGTCAGTGTTCATGTCGATACCAAAACGCATCCGCAGTACCTTGGCTTCGCGGGCGGTCAGACCGGCCAACACTTCGCGGGTCGCGTTGCGCAGGCTTTCGCTGGTCGCCGCATCAGCCGGCAGAGCGAGCGTGGTATCTTCGATGAAGTCGCCCAAGTGGGAGTCTTCATCATCACCGATGGGCGTCTCCATGGAGATGGGCTCCTTGGCAATCTTCAATACCTTGCGGATCTTGTCTTCCGGCATGCCCATGCGCATGGCCAGCTCTTCCGGGTTCGGTTCACGACCCATCTCCTGCAGCATCTGACGGGAGATACGGTTGAGCTTGTTGATGGTCTCGATCATGTGTACCGGGATACGGATGGTACGGGCCTGATCCGCGATGGAGCGGGTAATGGCCTGACGGATCCACCAGGTAGCGTAAGTCGAGAACTTGTAGCCACGACGGTATTCAAACTTGTCTACCGCCTTCATCAGACCTATGTTGCCCTCCTGGATCAGATCCAGGAATTGCAGACCGCGGTTGGTGTACTTCTTGGCGATAGAGATAACCAGACGCAGGTTGGCCTCGACCATCTCTTTCTTCGCACGGCGGGCCTTGGCCTCACCTATGCTCATGCGACGGTTGATATCCTTGATCTGGGCGATGGAGAGACCTGTCTCTTCTTCGATCTGCTGCAACTTGCCGATGGAACGCAGCACTTCTTCGTCCATCTCGACCAGACGCGGAGACCAGGCTTTGCCAGCCTGTTTCTGGTATTCAAACCAGGCAGTTTCACACTCGTTGTTGGTGAAGGCCGCGACGAAGGTTTTCTTCGGCATCTTGGCCTGCTCAACGCAGAGTTTCATGATGATGCGTTCCTGTACGCGGACCCGCTCCATCATCTCGCGCATGTTGTTGACCAGGCGATCAAACTGCTTGGGCATCAGGCGGAATTGACGGAACACATCGGCCAGCAGGGCAATCGCAGCCTGGGTATCTTCGTGCGCGCGGCCATTCTTCTGAATGGAGAGGCGCGTTACCTCATACTGGGCACGCAGCTCGCCAAACTTTTCGCGAGCGACTTCCGGATCCGGACCACCGTCACCGTCGTCGTCCGAGCTTTCGCCGTCTTCGTCTTCATCTTCGTCTTCATCTTCATCTTCGTCGGCCAGATCGTCTTCGCCGAGTTCAGAACCGATGTGAGTCGCGGTCGGCGCGACGTCATCGGTCTCGTTAGGATCGATGAAACCCGAGATGATGTCGGACAGACGAAGCTGTTCGGCTTCGTATTTATCATACTGCTCAAGCAGATAGGTAATCGCTTCCGGGTACTCGGCAACGGAGCTTTGTACCTGGTTGATACCGTCTTCGATCCGCTTGGCGATGTCGATTTCGCCTTCACGGGTCAGCAGTTCGACGGTACCCATTTCCCGCATGTACATGCGGACGGGATCGGTCGTACGACCAATCTCAGATTCAACAGATGCCAGTGCCTGGGCAGCTGCTTCGGCAGCGTCCTCATCGGCGGTACCACCTTCAGCCATGATAAGGTCATCGGCATCCGGGGCGTTTTCAACCACCTGAATACCCATATCGTTGATCATCTGGATGATGTCTTCGATCTGGTCAGAGTCGACAATGTCTTGCGGGAGGTGATCGTTCACCTCGGCATAGGTCAGGTAGCCCTGTTCTTTACCTTTGGCAACGAGGAGTTTAAGCTGAGACTGCGGGGTTTGCTCCATAGAACTCATCCGGTTGGTGTTGCTAGGTTGCGCGTACAGTGCGCTGCTGCGCAAATAGCCAATTCTAATAGAAAACCGCCAGACATGCTATGTCTGGTTGCGGCGTCGGTCATGAGAAACCCCTGCCCGCAGTATTGTCGGGGCCAGGCGGTTATAAAATTTTTGCTTTTAATCCCGTCGATTCGGGCAACGATATTCATATTGGGACTAATCACTCAAATATCAAGCCCCACTCTCATTTCTTTTCTCAATCTGTACCTCTCTGATCAGCATCATCAGCTCCTGCGTTTCCTCAGAGCTTAGCCCTTCCTGAGCCACCTTGGCCTGCAGTTCTTCAATTCGTTGCTTCAGAAACTGGTTGATGAAACCGACGAAGGTATCCTGCAGCTCTCCCAGAATATCCGGCTCCTGGTCGAGCTTGATCTCTTCAAACAAGTCGTGCATCGCCAGCTGGGCGAGGATCTCGCCCTCTTTGGTGCCGCGCCAGTGCTCCAGCAAGATGCCCGTGGTGATCCCGGGCTGCGCCAGGATCTGCTGATGCAGCTGCAACAGGAACTTGATTCCTTGTACCCGCAGCCCGGCCAGCTCAGGCATGGCTGGCAGTTCGGCCGTCACTGCCGGATATTGCACCATCAGGGCCAGTGCCCGACGCAGCGGCGTCAGCTTGGCGGCCTTGGGTTTGGTGAGTTCGGCCTTGGGTTGGCTATTGCGGGCGAACAGTTCGGCAATTCGCTGCTTGTTCTCACCCCAGCGCATCATGCTGGAGAGACGGGTGATCAGCCCCTCACGGGTAAACCCCTCCGGTACCCGGCGGATCAGTTCGGCAGCCTTGTTGGCCACCTCGAACTTGCCCGCCTCACCGGACAGTGCCGCATCCCGCCCCAGACGCTCGAACATGAAGTCGGCGAAAGGCTGTGCCTGATCAAGCAGGGCCTCGAAACCCTCCCTGCCAATCTGGCGGACCAGCGAATCGGGATCCTCACCATCGGGCAGGAATACGAACTTGAGTTCACGCCCATCCTGCAGATGAGAGAGGGCATTATCCAGCGCCCGCCAGGCCGCCTCACGGCCGGCCTTGTCGCCGTCATAGCAGCAGACCACCTCAGCCGTGGTACGAAACAGGGTGTGAATATGGTCAGTGGTGGTGGCAGTACCCAGTGCAGCCACCGCATAATCGATGTCGTACTGACCGAGCGCCACCACGTCCATGTAGCCCTCCACCACCAGGATCCTGCGAGGATCCTTGTGTGCCTGCTTCACCTCGTAGAGGCCGAACAGCTCCCGTCCCTTGTGGAAGATGGGGGTTTCCGGCGAGTTGAGGTACTTGGGCGTCCCCTCTCCCAGCACCCGGCCACCGAAACCTATGACCCGGCCTCGCTTGTCCCGGATAGGGAACATGATGCGATCGCGAAAGCGATCATAGCTGCCGGGGCCACTGTCACGCGTGATCAGCATGCCACCCGAGATGAGCAGCTGCTCGTGATCCCGGCTGGCACCAAAGCGGCGTCTCACCTGATCCCAGTCTGCAGGGGCATAACCGATATTGAAACGCTTGACCACTTCACCAGTCAGACCGCGCCCCTTCAAGTATTCCACCGCCTGGGGTGCACTCTTGAGATTGCTCTCGTAGAAGCGTGCGATCTGGTTCATCAGCTCATAGAGATCCTTGCTGACGGCCGGTTGGCTATTGGTCGAGCCGCCAATGCTCTGCTCGCGAGGCACCTGCATGCCCTGCATGCTGGCGAGCTCTTCGATGGCATCGGGGAATTCGAGACCGTCGTACTCCATGACAAAGCCGATGGCATTGCCGTGGGCGCCACAACCGAAGCAGTGATAGAACTGTTTCTCCTGGCTGACGGTAAAAGAAGGACTTTTTTCGTTATGAAAAGGGCAGCAAGCCTGGTAGTTCTTACCGGCTTTTTTCAGCCGCACTCGCGAGTCGATCAGCTCGACTATGTCTGTGCGTACGAGCAGATCATCGATAAAGGATTGTGGGATCCTGCCTGCCATAACCGTCCTGTTTCACTGCGTAGAAAATAAAAAAGCCGCGCATTCCCAGGGAAGCACGGCTTCTTCGACCAAACAAGAGAGTTGCCTGTTACGCCAAGCGGGTTTTCACCTGAGCACTGACGGCGCCGACATCGGCACGCCCCTGAATTTTCGGCTTCAAGACAGCCATGACCTTGCCCATATCAGCCATGACGGCAGCACCACTTTCAGCGATGGCTTGCTCAATCAGTGCGGCAATTTCGTCTGCGGTCAGCTGTTGTGGCAGGAATTCCTGCAGCACAACGATCTCTGCGGACTCTTTGTCGGCGAGATCCTGGCGACCGGCAGCTTCAAATTGGCTGATGGAATCGCGGCGCTGTTTGACCATTTTGGTCACGACAGCGAGGATATCCTCATCCTTGAGCTCGATACGGGAATCAACTTCACGTTGCTTGATTTCTGCCATCAACAAACGGATCGCCCCCAAGCGAGCCTTATCTCTGGCAAGCATGGCGAGTTTTTGTTGATCCTTGAGTTGATCCTTCAGAGACACGGCATTATCTCCCGATTAGTACAGGCGGATACGACGTGCGTTTTCGCGAGACAGCTTCTTGGCGTGACGCTTTACAGCAGACGCTTTGGCGCGCTTACGAATGGTAGTCGGCTTCTCGTAGAACTCACGGCTACGAACTTCAGACAGGATACCGGCCTTTTCGCAAGAACGCTTGAAGCGACGCAGAGCAACGTCAAACGGCTCATTTTCACGGACTTTGATTACTGGCATGTGCCTTTCACCTCAGTGATATATTGTTAGCTGACCATCAGTCGATCAGCATGTCTTAAAATGGTGCGAAATTATACTCTGGACAGGGAATGAAAGTAAACCCGCAGAGATCGCTCTGGTTTAAAAAACCCGCGAAGGTTACCATAGCCGTCTCATTTTAGCAGTGAAATTTTTTAGCAATGCGTGTATTGGGCATAGAGACATCCTGTGACGAAACCGGGATCGCGATCTTCGACGATCAAAAAGGGATCCTTTCCCATCAGTTATACAGCCAGGTCAAGCTACATGCGGACTACGGTGGCGTCGTCCCCGAGCTCGCCAGCCGGGATCATGTTCGCAAGACGATCCCCTTGATCCAGGCCGCATTGCAAGAGGCGGGACTGGATAAAGATGACATAGACGGCATCGCCTATACCGCGGGTCCAGGGCTGGTTGGCGCCATTCTGGTAGGGGCCACCATAGGCCGCTCGCTGGCAATGGCGTGGAACAAACCGGCCATCGCCGTGCATCATATGGAAGGCCACCTGCTGGCTCCCATGCTGGAAGAGAGAGCACCCGAGTTCCCCTTCGTGGCGCTGCTGGTCTCCGGCGGTCACTCCATGCTGGTGCGGGTCGACGGTATCGGCAGCTATCAGCTGCTGGGCGAGTCGATCGATGATGCCGCCGGTGAGGCGTTTGACAAGACCGCCAAGCTGATGGGGCTGGACTACCCGGGTGGCCCCCTGCTCTCCCGGCTGGCCGAGAAAGGCGCTAGCGGCCGCTTCCACTTTCCCCGCCCCATGACCGACAGGCCCGGACTCGACATGAGTTTCTCCGGCCTCAAGACCTTTGCTGCCAACACCATTGCCGCCAACGGCGACGATGAGCAGACCCGCGCCGATATCGCCCGCGCCTTCGAAGATGCAGTGGTCGATACCCTGGCCATCAAGTGCCGCCGTGCCTTGAAGGAGACCGGCCTCACGCGGCTGGTGGTCGCCGGTGGTGTCAGCGCCAACCGTCACCTGCGTGCCCAGCTGGCCGAGCTGATGGAGAGCCTCAAAGGCGAGGTGTTCTATCCTCGCACCGAATATTGCACCGATAACGGTGCCATGATCGCCTATGCGGGCATGCAGCGCCTCAAAGCCGGTGTATTCGAGCCGCTGGCGGTCAAGGCGGTGCCGCGCTGGCCGCTGGACACCCTGGATCCGGTGTGATCCTGCGGATCCGGTTGCAATGAAAAAGGGGCTCATGGCCCCTTTTTTGTTGTTGTCAGCCGCGCCAATGCGGCCTGATTGGTACTCGCTAATTGGTACGAAACAGCGCCTCGATGGAGAGTCCCTGCCCCAGCAGGATCTCCCGCAGGCGGCGCAGTCCTTCCACCTGGATCTGGCGTACCCGCTCCCGGGTCAAGCCGATCTCGGACCCCACATCTTCCAGCGTGGCCGGTTCATAACCGAGCAGACCGAAACGACGCGCCAGCACCTCGCGCTGCTTGGGATTAAGCTCCTCCAGCCAGTGCACTATGCTGGCACGCATGTCGTCATCCTGCGACTCCAGCTCGGGCCCCATGCCACGTTCGTCAGAGAGCACATCCAGCAGCGCCTTGTCACGATCGCCGCCGATGGGGGTATCCACAGAGGTGATCTTCTCGTTGAGCTTGAGCATGCGATTCACGTCGTCTACCGAGCGATCCAGCGCAAAGGCGATGTCTTCTGCGGTCGGTTCATGATCGAGGCGATGAGAGAGCTCACGAGCGGTACGCAGATAGACGTTCAGCTCCTTGACCACATGGATGGGCAGACGGATGGTGCGAGTCTGGTTCATGATGGCCCGCTCTATGGTCTGGCGGATCCACCAGGTGGCATAGGTCGAGAAACGGAAGCCGCGTTCCGGGTCAAATTTCTCTACCGCACGGATGAGACCGAGGTTGCCCTCTTCGATGAGATCCAGCAGCACCAGGCCGCGGTTGTTGTAGCGACGGGCGATCTTGACCACCAGTCGCAGATTGGACTCAATCATGCGCTTGCGGGCGGCTTTATCGCCTCGCAAGGCACGACGAGCGTAATAAACTTCTTCTTCGGCGGTGAGCAGGGGGGAGAAACCTATCTCCCCCAGATAGAGCTGGGTGGCATCCATCACCTTGTTCAGTTCCGGTGCCATCAGTTCGTCGGAAATAGTCTCTTCGACCTCGGCCGCTACTTCCCGAACCTCTTCCTCCTCGTGGGTCTCCAGCTCCTCGTCGAACTCTAACTCTGCATCCTGCATAACCAGTTGTTCTTGGCTCATGGCGTGTCTCCCTGACCTGAACCAGAGTAAGACTTAACTCTCTGGGGTTAACGCTTTGGCAAATGGCTCATCGGGTTTATCGATTTGCCTCGATACCGGATTTCAAAGTGCAATCGCACATCCGGTGCGTCCGTGCTACCCATGTTGGCAATGACTGCTCCGCCCTTGACGCTGTCCCCTTCCCTGACCCGCAACTCATCGTTGTGAGCGTAGGCAGAGAGGTAGTCATCATCATGCTTGAGGATGATCAGCTTGCCATAACCCCTTAGTGCGCTACCCGCATAGACGACTTTGCCGCCACTCGCTGCGTAGACGGGTTGTCCCTTCTGACCAGCGATATCTATGCCCTTGTTTCCCTGTTCTGCAACGGAGAAACCCTCGACGATCCGGCCTTGTGTCGGCCAGTGCCAAGAAAGTCTCGACTGAGGCTTATTGTCTGTTTTTTGTTCTTTGATCTGAGCGTATTCTTTTGAAGATGGCTGAGCAATCGTTTTCTGTTTGATAAATGGGGTGGTCGTACCTGATGGCGCTGTCGCCAGAGGTTTGGGGCCGGTACTTTGTGGCGTGACCGGACGAGTCGCGGCAACCATCTGGCTGTCTCCCGTGCTGGCAGACTGTACATTCAGCACCTGGCCAACGTGGAGTGCATAGGGAGCCTGCAGACTGTTGCTCTGTGCCAGCGTCTGATTCGACATGCCAAACTGACGGCCTATGCTGCTCAGGGTATCACCGCGCCGTACCTGGTAGGTGCCGGCACTGCGGGCAACAGTCTGACTGCCAGCGGATGAATCGAACCGGATCTGTTGCCCTGGATAGATGTTATAGGGAGGGCTGATGCCGTTGAGGCTGGCCAGAGACGGCACATCATTGCCCGAGTTGAAGGCGATGGAGTAGAGGGTATCCCCTTTTTTCACCGTGTAGCTGTTGCCCTGAATGGCCGGCTGAGCCGACCCCTGACGAGTCGGTACGGTAGAGACGAGGCGATCATTGCCCAATCCCTGTACCGGAGCAGCAGTCTTGCTGGAAGAGCAAGCGAGCAGCAGCCATGACAACACGACGATACTGCTTCCTTGCCAAACACGCGAACGCATAGTGGATCCTTAACGACTAAACCAGAAATAGGCCACAACGGCCAAACCAATACAGAGCCAGCCCAGCACATCCACATAGTGCATCAGCTTGCGCTCCATCTTCTCACCGCCCCAGCGCATCAGGCCTGCCACCAGGAAAAAACGCATGCCACGACCGATCAACGAGGTCACGATGAAGGGCAACAGCGCCATTTGCAGCAGGCCTGCCGTGACGGTAAACACCTTGTAGGGGATCGGCGTGAAGCTGGCAATAAAAATCACCCAGATGCCCCACTGCTCGAACCACTGCCGGGCCAGGCTAATTTTTTCTTCATATCCCACCGAGGCAACCAACGGCTGCACCACGGGCTCCCACAGGGCATAGCCGAGTGCATAGCCAAACAACGCCCCCAATACGGAGAAGGTTGTCGCCAACCCGGCGTAGTGCCACGCCTTGTGCGGCCTGGCCAGCGCCATGGGCGCCAGCATGACGTCCACCGGGATCGGCCAGAACACCGACTCGACAAAGGCGGTGATCGCCAGATAATAAGGGGCGTACCTGTGGCGGGCCCACTGCATCACCAGCACGTACAGACGAGAAAACAAGGTCACTCAACATCTCCGTCGATCAGGGGAACAAACCGCACCGGCTCCAGGATCTTGCTGGTCAGCTGGGAGCCGGATCGCTCGATCAGCTGCAGCGTCTGCTGGCTGTCCCCCACCGGCAGTACCAGACGGCCGCCATCGGCCAGTTGATCGGTAAGGGCTGTGGGCACCTCGCTGGCCGCCGCCGTCACCAGGATCGCATCAAACGGCCCCTTGTTGGGCCAGCCCAACCAGCCGTTGCCATGCTTGGCGGAGACATTGTGCAGATCGAGCTGCCGCAGCCGGCGTCTGGCCTGGAACTGCAGCGACTTGATCCGCTCCACCGTGTAGACATGCTCCACCAGGTGAGCCAGCACCGCCGTCTGATAACCGGAGCCGGTGCCGATCTCCAGCACGTGGGCCGGATCATTCTGGATCAGCAACTCTGTCATCCGCGCCACCATATAAGGCTGGGAGATGGTCTGACCGTGGCCTATGGGCAACGCCGTGTTGTCCCAGGCCTTGTGGGCCATGGCTTCATCCACAAACAGCTGACGCGGCACTTTCGCAATCGCCGCGAGTACGCGGAAATCACGAATGTCCTGTGCGATCAGCTGGTTTAACAGGCGCTGTACTATCACACCTTCATCCCTGCAGGTCTAACCAAGCCCCCAGACCCGCCAGACTGCTGTAGGCAGTCATATCGATGGTCAGGGGGGTGATCGAGACGTAGCCCTGCTCGATGGCGGCGAAATCCGTGCCTTCTCCCGCATCCTGCTGGCTGCCGGGGGGGCCGATCCAGTAGATGGGCTGACCACGGGGATCCTCGCTGCAGATCACAGATTCCGCCCGATGGCGGTTGCCAAGGCGAGTCACCCTGATCCCCTTGATCTGATCGAGGGGCAGGTCCGGCACGTTGACGTTGAGGATCTGATCGGCAGGCAGCGGGTGCACCATCATGCCCTTCACCAGCAGGGCCGCATAGTGGGCCGCGCTGGCGAAATGGGTCTTGCCTACCAGCGAGATGGCCAGCGAGGGAAAGCCGAGGTGACGCCCTTCGGTAGCCGCCGCGACCGTGCCCGAGTAGATGACATCATCCCCCAGGTTGGCACCGTGGTTGATGCCAGCCACCACCATGTCGGGTTCAGGGCGCACCAGTTCGTTGACCGCCAGATGCACGCAGTCGGTCGGCGTCCCCTTCACCGCATAGCTCTCTATCCCATTAAAACCGGTTTCGCTGAGACGGGTAACCCGCAACGGCACCTCCAGCGTCAGGGAGTGACTCGCGCCGCTGCGGTTGCGATCCGGCGCCACCACTATGACTTCGCCACAGGCCGTCAGCGCAGCGCTGAGGGCTCTGATCCCCTCGGCATGCACGCCATCGTCATTACTGACCAGAATTCGCATCGGACTGATTCCTGAAACCATGATCGGCCTCTTCGGCCTGCATTAATTCGCGTACCACGCTGGTGGCAAAGGCACCGGCCGGCAGGAAGAACGACAGGGTCAAGGCCTCGCCGTCCAGCTGCCAGCTCATCTGTTCCGGCTTGAGCAGGAGCGGGCGGCGGTCCTGATCCAGCCCGGCCTTCTCCAGACCTGCGCACCATTCGGGGTAAGCGGCCAGCACTCCCTGCTCGAAATCGGCCGCCGCCCCCTGGCTCGCCAGCCGGCCACGGCCCCACTGGGGAGCAGTCAGCTGCACGTCACCGGAGGCGAGACGCGCCTCCAGCTCCGGGGTCAGCAGCTCTTCGCTGAAGATGGAGTGGCTGCCCTTGAGCATCAGACAATCACCGGCCAGCAGCTGGTGAGCCAGCCCCTGCTCGATACGGGCGCTGACGATGGCATTGAACAGCATGCTGCGGGCGGCGGAGAGGTAGAGGGAGCGTTTGTTGCGATCATTGATCCGCTTGCCGGCAAACATCGCCTTGGCCGCTTCCAGATTGTTGCCACCCCGGCCAAAACGCTGCTCGCCGTAGTAGTTCGGCACCCCCTGACTGGCGATGGCCTGCAGGCGGGACGCCAGTCCCTCGGTCTTTTCCAGCCCGGTCAGACGCAGGGTGAAGTGGTTGCCCTTGAGATAGCCAACCCGCAGCTTCTTGTTGTGGCGCTTCACCTGCAGGATCTGGATGCTGTCACTCTCGATCACCGAAAGGTTCGGCTCTGCCTTACCCGGCAGGTGAATGCCGAACCACTGCTCGGTCACGGCGTGGCGATCCTTGAGGCCAGCCCAGGTCACAGCGTTGCGATTGACCCCGGCCGCATCGGCCAGCAGGCCCGCCACCCAGGCGGTGTTCTCGCCGGTTTTGCGCACCCGCACGAAAATGTGTTCGCCCTCGCCGCAGGGCTCGAAGCCGAGATCCTCAACCACCACGAAATCACTGGCCTCGGCCTTGAGGATGCCACGGGCGGCGGGCGCTCCGTGCAGATAACTGAGTTGTTCCAACATTATTGTTTCACCAGTAAGACGACGGCTTCGGTGGCGATCCCTTCCTTGCGCCCCGTAAACCCGAGTTGTTCTGTGGTAGTCGCCTTGACATTCACCCGGTTCAAATCACACATCAGGTCGGCGGCCAGCACGGCGCACATGGCGTCGATATGGGGCGCCATCTTGGGGGCCTGGGCTATGATGGTCACGTCCAGATTGCCGATGGCATAACCCGCCTTTTTTACTCGGGCAAACACGTCCCGCAGCAGGATCCGGCTGTCGATCCCCTTGAATTGCGCGGCGGTATCGGGAAAGTGGCGGCCTATGTCACCGGCGCCTATGGCGCCAAGCAGGGCATCGCTCACCGCGTGCAGTACCACATCGCCGTCGGAATGGGCCAGCAGGCCCTGTTCATACGGCACGGCGACGCCACCCAGCATGCAGGGGCCAACCCCACCAAATTTGTGTACATCAAAACCATGTCCAATTCGTATCACGCCTGACATCCTCCAAACACGCAGGAAACTTCTCCGCCTAAACCTTGTTCACCTCAAGATCGGCCTGACATCCTCCAAACAGGCAGGAGACTCATCCACCCAAACCCTGTGCACCTCAACCGCATGTCCCATCCGGATCATGCTCGCTCCTTGTCTGGGTGTATCGACTTATGCCTGCTGGCTTAAAAACAGCCCCGCCAGAGAGAGATCCTCCGGCCGGGTCACCTTGATGTTGTCGGCACGCCCTTCCACCATGCGTACTGTGAAACCGGCACGCTCCATGGCGGAGGCCTCGTCGGTGATGGTGGCCCCCAAGGCCAGCCCCTCCTCCAGCGCCCGCAGCAGGGTGCGGGCGGGGAACATCTGCGGCGTCAGGGCATGCCAGAGCTGCTCGCGATCGACGGTGCCGAGTATGTTGCCCATGGCGTCTGAACGCTTCATGGTGTCGCGCACCCGGCTGCCGAGAATGGCGCCACCACACTGGATGGCGGTGGCGATGAGCCGGTCGAGATCGCCGTGGGTCAGACAGGGACGGGCGGCATCGTGCACCAGCACCCACTCCCCCTCTGCCACATGCAGCGCATTGAGAACGGAAAAGGCGCGCTCGGCGCCCCCCTCTACCCGCAGGACACGCGGGTCTGTCGCAACGGGCAGGGCATCAAACCAGCGATCGTGGGGCGCCAGCGCCACTATCACCCGGGCAATGGCCGGGTGTGACAGCAGGGCGCCGAGGGTATGCTCGAGAATGGTCTGTCCCGCCAGCTGCAGATACTGTTTCGGACAATCGGCGCCCATCCGGCTGCCAATCCCGGCGGCGGGGACTATGGCGGTCAGCCCGGTCTGGCGATCAGTCATCGTAGGCTGCGTCTCCCGAGCTGGAGCCCTTGTCCTTATCCTTGGGGATGATCCGGTAGAAGGTCTCGCCCTGCTTGATGTAGCCGAGATCGTTGCGCGACAGCTCCTCTATGGCCTCGAGGCCCGAGGTCAGATCGTCAATCTCGCGATAAATCAGGTTGTTGCGATCCTTGAGTACCAGATTGTCCTGCTGCTGCCGGGAGATGGCGTCAGACAATTCGTGATAATCGGACAGGCCATTTTTCCCCAGCCAGAGGTCATATTGAAGCCCTCCCAACAGGAAGAGCAGGATAAGAGTGAGTAGCCGCATGCACTGAGTCTCCTTCAAGCGGCCTAGTTTCCCATATTCGCAGGCAAGACAAAAGGAAGCCTGTGTCCCGGATGGGCTGGGCCGGAATAAAAAATGCAGAAACCGCACCCGGCGATGACGGAAACGAAAAAGCCCCGCCAGATTGGCGGGGCTTTGAGCAGATTAAGGGCGGGCTGGAATTAAGCCTGGTTTTTAACTTCTTTCAGACCGCGGAAAGGAGCTTTGGCACCCAGAGCTTCTTCGATACGGATCAGCTGGTTGTACTTGGCAACACGGTCAGAACGGCTCATGGAACCTGTCTTGATCTGGCCAGCAGCGGTACCAACAGCCAGGTCGGCGATGGTCGCGTCTTCGGTCTCACCGGAGCGGTGGGAGATGACGGCAGTGTAGCCAGCGTCTTTGGCCATCTTGATGGCAGCCAGAGTTTCGGTCAGGGAACCGATCTGGTTGAACTTGATCAGGATGGAGTTGGCAACGCCGTTGTCGATACCGCGCTTCAGGATCTTGGTGTTGGTTACGAACAGGTCGTCACCCACGATCTGGATTTTCTTGCCCAGTTCAGCAGTCTGGTAAGCAAAACCGTCCCAGTCAGATTCGTCCAGGCCATCTTCGATGGAGACGATCGGGAACTTGGTGGTCAGGTCAGCCAGGTAGTCAGAGAAACCGTTGGAGGTGAAGATACGACCTTCGCCTTTCAGGTTGTACTCTTTCTTCTCTGCGTCATAGAACTCGGAAGCAGCACAGTCCATGGCCAGGGTGATGTCTTTACCCAGGACATAGCCAGCAGCAGCAACGGCTTCTGCGATCACTTCCAGCGCTTCGGCGTTGGATTTCAGGTTGGGAGCGAAACCACCTTCGTCACCAACAGCAGTGTTGTAGCCCTTGGACTTCAGCACTTTGGCCAGGTTGTGGAACACTTCGGCGCCCATGCGAACGGCTTCTTTCAGGGTCTTGGCGCCAACCGGCTGGATCATGAACTCCTGGATGTCGACGTTGTTGTCGGCGTGCTCACCACCGTTGATGATGTTCATCATCGGCAGCGGCATGGAGTAAACACCCGCGGTGCCGTTCAGCTCGGCGATGTGAGCGTACAGCGGCATGCCTTTGGCAGCAGCGGCGGCTTTGGCGTTGGCCAGGGAAACAGCCAGGATGGCGTTGGCGCCAAACTTGGATTTGTTCTCGGTGCCGTCGAGGTCGATCATGATCTGGTCGATAGCGGCCTGGTCCTTGGCATCTTTACCCAGCAGAGCTTGAGCGATCGGGCCGTTGACGGCGGCGAGGGCTTTCAGAACGCCTTTACCCAGGAAACGGCTCTTGTCGCCGTCACGCAGTTCCAGCGCTTCGCGGGAACCGGTGGACGCGCCAGACGGAGCGGCTGCCATACCAACAAAACCACCTTCCAGGTGAACTTCGGCCTCAACGGTCGGGTTACCACGGGAGTCGATGATTTCACGACCGATCACTTTAACGATCTTGGACATGTGTATTTCCTCAGGTTTCGTAAAAAAACAACAAAAATATGCCAAAAAAAGCGGCTGTGGCACAGAGCCTCAACCGCATTTATTTTCAATTACTTCAGATTACGCTTCTGATACTCGCCTGCCGCCTTCACAAAACCGGCGAACAGGGCGTGGCCATCACGGGGAGTCGAGGTGAACTCCGGGTGGAACTGCGCCGCCACGAACCAAGGGTGATCCGGGATCTCGATAATTTCCACCAATTTTTTGTCGGCGGAGAGACCGGTCACTTTCAGACCTGCCGCTTCAATCTGCGGCAGCAGCTTGTTGTTCACTTCGTAACGGTGACGGTGGCGCTCGTAAATGGTCGGGCTGCCGTACATCTGACGCACCTTGGAACCTTCGACCAGGTGGCAGAGCTGGGAGCCCAGACGCATGGTGCCGCCCAGATCAGACTTCTCGGTACGAGTCTCGACGTTGCCTTCGTCATCCACCCACTCGGTGATGAGACCGACGACCGGATAGGCACAATCTTTCTTGAATTCGGAGGAGTGAGCCCCTGTCATGCCCGCCACGTTGCGTGCAAATTCGATCATGGCAACCTGCATGCCGAGGCAGATACCCAGATAAGGGATCTTGTTTTCACGGGCATACTGGGCCGCCTGGATCTTGCCTTCCACGCCGCGCTCACCGAAGCCACCCGGCACCAGGATCGCGTCCAGGCCTTCCAGCAGCTCGGAGCCACGGGTCTCGATATCCTGGGAATCGATGTACTTGATGGTGACGGAGAGACGGGTCTTGAGGCCACCGTGCTTGAGCGCCTCGTTGACGGACTTGTAGGCATCCGGCAGGGAGACATACTTGCCGACCATACCGATGGTCACTTCCGCAGTCGGGTTGGCCTCTTCGAAGACCACCTGTTCCCACTCGGACAGGTCGGCCTCCTTGCACTCCAGACCGAAACGCTCGGTGAAGTAGGAGTCCAGATTCTGGGACTTGAGCAGGGCCGGGATCTTGTAGATGGAGTCGACGTCTTTCATGGAGATGACGGCGCGCTCAGGCACGTTGCAGAACAGGGCAATCTTGGCACGCTCATTGGCCGGAATGGCACGGTCAGATCGGCAGATCAGCACATCCGGCTGGATCCCGATGGAGAGCAGCTCTTTCACCGAGTGCTGGGTCGGCTTGGTCTTCACTTCACCGGCGGCAGCCAGGTAAGGCACCAGGGTCAGGTGCATGAACATGGCGCTGTTGCGGCCCACTTCGGCAGCCAGCTGACGAATGGCCTCGAGGAACGGCAGGGACTCGATATCGCCCACGGTACCGCCCACTTCGACGATGGCAACCTGATGGCCTTCGGCACCGGCAATCACCCGCTCCTTGATGGCGTTGGTGATGTGCGGGATGACCTGAATGGTGGCGCCCAGATAGTCGCCACGGCGCTCTTTGCGCAGCACGTCGGCGTAGATGCGACCAGTGGTAAAGTTGTTGCGGCGAGTCATCTTGGTGCGGATGAAACGCTCGTAGTGGCCCAGATCCAGATCGGTTTCGGCCCCGTCCTCGGTTACGAATACTTCACCGTGCTGGGTCGGGCTCATGGTGCCCGGATCCACGTTGATATAGGGGTCCAGTTTCATGATGGTCACATCCAGACCACGGGCTTCCAGAATGGCTGCCAGAGAAGCTGCGGCAATGCCTTTGCCGAGGGATGAAACAACGCCACCAGTTACAAAAATATATTTTGTCGTCATGCTGAACCTGAAAGAAGTTTAGGGAATTTTAAGGGGTGCTTCGGGGATGAAGCAGGACGGGGAAACAGTATACCAAAACCCCCTCTCCCAAACAATGAACAAAAATCTATCAGGCTCACCGCCCCCTCATCTTGCGCCAAATCAACTTTGTTCGGTTTCCTTGGCCTTGTCCCAGGCTGCGTCCAGCTTTTCCAGAGAGCAATCGGTCATTTTCAGCCCTTCCGCGGCGATAAACTGCTCAACCTGACGAAAGCGACGTTCGAACTTGCTGTTGGCGCCCCGCAGCACCTGCTCAGGATCCTTGCCAAGATGACGTACCAGGTTGACGGTGGCAAACAGCAGGTCACCGAGCTCATCGCTCACCCGCGCCTCGTCGACGTCGGCCATCAGCGCCTCTTCCATCACCTCGTCGATCTCTTCGTGGATCTTGTCCACCACAGGGCCCAGCGTCTTCCAGTCGAAGCCAACAGTGGCACAGCGCTTCTGGATCTTGGCCGAACGGGTCAGGGCCGGCAGCGCGAGCGGTATGTCATCCAGCACGCTTTCCTTGTCGAGCGCGGCCCGCTCTTTGGCCTTCTCGGCCTCCCAGTTCACCTTCACCGCCTGCTCGTCACCGAGATCCGCATCGGAAAACACATGGGGATGGCGACGAATGAGCTTCTCGCTCACCGTATCGACGATATCGGCGAAATCGAACAGCCCCTGCTCCTTGCCCAGCTGGGCGTAGAAGACCACCTGGAACAGCAAATCACCGAGTTCCCCCTTCAATCCCTGCCAATCTCGGGTTTCGATGGCATCGGCGACCTCATAGGCCTCTTCCAGGGTGTGCGGCACTATGGTCTGGAAGCTCTGCTTGAGATCCCAGGGGCAACCCTCTTGCGGGTCACGCAGGCGAGACATGATATCGAGCAATTGAGAGAGGTCGTAACGTTGAGACATGAGCTACTCACTTTCGATTCGTTAAATGGGGATGAAGCGACATCAAGCCGTGCAGCCGATCAATCTCATGTCGAGCAGTTGGGGCAGGTCGTAACGTTGGGACATGGGAGATCCGCTTTCAGGTCGTTCAAACAGAGGAAAAGCGACCGGCCCACCCTGGGCCGGTCGCTGGGTATCAGAGGCGCTTGGCGCTGATCACGTCGTTGAGCTGGCTGAGCTTGGCCAACGCCCGGTTGAAGGCGTTGATGTTGTAAATCTCCAGCTCCATGTCGATCTCGGCGGTCTGCTCGCGCACGTTGGAGCGCGAACGCACCCCCATCACGTTGATCTTCTCGTTGGCCAGCACGGTAGTGATGTCCCGCAGCAGACCCGAGCGATCGTTGGAGAGGATGCGAATGGTGAGGCCATAACCACCCGAGTAGTTCTCCCCCCACACCGCATCGATCAGTCGTTCCGGGTTGCGACGGGAGAGCTCCTTGAGCTGCTCGCAATCATCCCTGTGGATGGATACCCCGCGCCCCATGGTGATGAAGCCCTGAATGGTGTCGCCCGGGATGGGCTGGCAGCAGCGGGCGATGTGGGTCATCAGATTGCCGACCCCTTCCACCACTATGTGATCCTTGGGCTTGGGCCGGAACGGGGTATTGGCCTTCTGCTCCAGTTTTTCCAGCACACGGCGATCTTCTTCTTCCGCCGTCGGCTTGTTGTAACGGGTGTCCAGGTAGTTGAGCAGCTGGTTGATGCGGATGTCGCCGCTGCCGATACCGGCCAGCAGGTCTTCCAGCTCCTCGGCGTGGAAACGCTCGAGCACCACCTTGTCCACCTTGGAGAGGGTCAGGTTGTGTCTGTCCAGCTCCTTCTCCAGCAGCTCCTTGCCGGCGGCTATGTTCTTGTCCCGATCCAGCTTTCTGAACCAGGTGGCCACCTTGGCCCGCGCCCGGCTGGAGCGCAGGAAACCCGAGTTGGGGTTCATCCAGTCGCGGCTCGGGTTCGGCTCCTTCTGGGTGATCACCTCCACCTGGTCGCCGGTTTGCAGCGCATAGGTGAAGGGCACGATACGACCGTCAATCTTGGCGCCGATGCAGCGGTGGCCGATCATGCTGTGCACGTGATAGGCGAAGTCGAGCGGGGTGGCACCCGCCGGCAAGTCGATGACATCCCCTTTCGGGGTGAACACATAGACCCTGTCCTCGAACACCTGACTGCGCAGATCCTCGAGCAGGGAGCCGCTCTCGGAGAGATCCTCCTGCCAGGCGAGCAGCTTGCGCAGCCACTCGATCTTGTCTTCGAAGTTGTTGGCCTTGTTGGCGGCCTGGGCCCCTTCCTTGTAGCGCCAGTGAGCGGCCACCCCCAGCTCGGCATCCTGATGCATCTGGTCGGTGCGGATCTGGATCTCCACCGTCTTGCCTTCCGGCCCCACCACCACTGTGTGGATCGACTGATAGCCGTTGGGTTTGGGGTTGGCGACATAGTCGTCAAACTCGCGGGGAATATGGTGGAAATGGGTATGGACTATGCCGAGCGCCGCGTAGCAATCCTGCAGCCGCTTGGTCACCACCCGCACAGCGCGCACGTCGAACAGCTCGTTGAACTCGAGGTGCTTCTTCTGCATCTTGCGCCAGATGCTGTAGATGTGTTTCGGACGGCCATAGACTTCAGCCTCCACATCCGCTTCCTTGAGGGCATCGCGCAGGGACTGCACGAACTCGCGGATGTAGCGCTCCCGGTCGAGGCGCTTCTCGTCGAGCTGCTTGGCGATCTGCTTGTAGGTGTCCGGGTGCAGGTAACGGAAGGCAAGATCTTCCAGCTCCCATTTGAGCTGACCTATGCCGAGCCGGTTGGCCAGCGGGGCATAGATGTTGGTGATCTCCTGGGCCATCAGCACCCGGGTCTCTTCATCCGCCTTCTTCGCTTCCCGCAGGCAGGCGATCCGCTCCGCCAGCTTGATGACCACGGCACGCACATCCTCGACCATGGCGAGCAGCATGCGGCGCACGTTGTCGACCTGTTCCGGCGAGGTCTCGCTGCGGTGCAGGGTCTGCAGGGAGCGGATGGCTTCCATCTCCAGCACCCCTTCCACCAGCTTGGCGATCTTGGGACCGAAGTCTTCGTCCATCCGCTCCTGGCTGATGAGGCCGGCTTCGACGAAGGGGTAGATGATGGCGGCCTTGAGGGTGCCGAGATCCATGCTGAGCATCAGCAGAATGCCCGCCATCTCGACGCCACGCACCAGCAGGCGGTTGGTGAGCGCCTCGTCACCGAGCGTCAGACAATACTGGTAGACGGTTCGCAACTGATCCTTGTCACTGTCACTCAAGGAGAGCGAGCTGACCCACTCTTCCAGGGTGAAGTTGTCTTTCAAATGAATATCGCGAACCGCAACCATGGTATCAATCCTTTAAATTATTGGGCCGAAAGCTACCGCTTCCTCCCCCTCACCTGATGAGACTGCCTCAGATGGGGATATCTGGAGAACTTTTCAAGGCATATTGTCAATAAAGACAATAGAGTTCTCCAACAGGCCCAGCCGATTTACGAGGGGCTAGATTACCCCAATCACTCCCGCTCAAACAGCCTGATGGACGCCAGATACACCAGAATAAAAGAACATATCCGGCCCCCAAACACATCAGACCAAGGGGCTGGATTACTCAGTTCACTCCCGCTCAAACAGCCTGATGGACACCAGATATACCGGAATAAAAGAACATATCCGGCCCCCACACGCATCAGACCAAGGGGCTGGATTACTCCGTTCATTACCGCTCAAACAGGGCCATGGACTCCAGATGGCCGGTGTGGGGGAACATGTCGAGCATCCCCAGACGTACCAGTCGGTAGCCCCCTTTCACCAGCACCTGGCTGTCACGGGCCAGGGTGACCGGGTTACAGGAAACGTAGACCACTCGCTTGGGTGAAAGTTTCACGACGTGCCCCATCACCTCCAGCGCACCGGGGCGGGCCGGATCCAGCAGCACCAGATCGAACCCTTCCCGCGCCCAGGACATGCCGACTATGTCACCGCTCAAGTCCGCCTTGTAGAAACGGGCATTGTCGATGCCGTTGCGACGGGCGTTCTCCTCGGCGCGGGCCACCATGGCCAGCTCCCCTTCCACGCCCACCACTTCCCGGGCCTGACGGGCCAGTGGCAGGGTGAAGTTGCCAATGCCGCAGAACAGATCCAGCACCTTGTCATCCTTGCTCGCCCCGAGCCACGCCAGCGCCTGGGCCACCATGCTCTGGTTGATGGGGCCGTTGACCTGAATGAAGTCACCAGGAGCAAATGCAAGAGACAGGCCATCCAGTGAGTAGGATGGCTGGAATACCTGGTGCAATGGCTCGATGCGTTCATCGGCAGCCTGCAGATAGAGGTCTATCCCCTGCGTCTGCGCAAACGCCACCAGCAGGGCGCGATCCCCCTCGTTGGGACGACCCGTATGGCGCAGCAGCATCATGATCCCCTGCTCGGCCTGAATGAGTTCGGCATGGCCCAGCTCACGCTGGCTCTTGAGGCGATTGAGGCAGTCGCGCAGAGGGTTAATGAGGGCAGAGAGCGGCTCGGCCAGCACGGGGCAGTCCTCGATCTCCACCAGGTCGTTGGATTGGCGACGACGAAAACCGACCCGGGTGCAGCGGCCATTCTTGTCAAACTTGATGGCCAGCCGGCAGACCCGGCGGTAGGCGCGAGACTCCCCTGTCAGCACGGGCTCCAGCGCTGGCGCCTTGATCTGCCCCAGCCGCTCGAACAGGCTGACCAAACCGGCCTCCTTGGCGGCCTGCTGATCCGCCTCACCGAGATGCTGGGCATTGCAACCGCCGCACTCGCGGTAGTGGCTGCAGAAGGGGGCGATGCGATTGGCTGCCGGGGTCACCACCTGTTGCAAGGCGGCGTGGGCATACTGCTTCTTGTCTTCGAGGATGCGGGCCTTGACCTGCTCGCCGGGCAGCGCCCCTTCGATGAAGATCGCCTTGCCCTGATGACGGCCGATACCGACGCAGTGGTGATCCAGACTGTCTACCGTAAATTCAATACGTTGGGGCTGGGTGGATTTCTTTTGGGGCTTGAAAAACTGGGCCATAAAACTTGGTGCCTATAGGTGGCTATGTCATGATTGTGGAATCTGCAGCAGGCTATTGTCCCACAAGAATAATAGTATGACCAAATCCGGCCTGCGGGCCCGCCCACTGTCGTTTGCCTTCTTGCCAACCCTGCTCTTCGGGGGACTATCCGCATGACCCAATCCGGCCTGCGCGCTCATGTCGTGCCATTGACCATCTTGCCCACCCTGCTCATCGGGGGACCATTCGCATGACCAAGTACGGCCTGCGAGCCCGGGTGCTGGCCTTTACCATATTGCCGACCCTGATCATTGGCGGCCTGATGGCCGGCTATTTCACCTTCCACCGCTACCAGCAGCTGGAAAACAACCTGATCGATCAGGGCATCAACATCATAGAGCCGCTGGCCATCGCCAGTGAATACGGCATGACCCAGCACAGCCGGGAGTCGCTCAAGCGGCTGATTGGCCTGACTCACCGCAAGAATTCGCCGCTCATCAAGTCCATCGCCGTCTTCACCCAGGACAACCAGCTGTTCGTGACGTCCAACTACCACAGGGACTTCACCCGGCTGCGGCTGCCCGATGGCAGCCAGATCCCCGAGCTGACCAGCGTCACCCTCTATGGTGACGACATCATACTGCGCACCCCGATCCAGGCCGAGACCAGCATGGATGGCTTCCCGCTGCCCAGCGACGTGGAGCCGCCCATGATCGGCTACATCTCCATGCAGATGACCACAGACAGGGCCATGATCCTGCAGTATCGCGACACCTTCTTCGCGGTGATCATGGTGCTCATCGGTCTGGCCGTCAGTACCCTGTTTGGCTTCAGGCTGGTCAAGAGCGTGACCCAGCCCATCACCGACATGGTGCAGGCGGTGCACAAGATCAGGGAGGGGCGGCTCGACACCCGGGTCAGCGGCCAGCTCACCGGCGAGCTGGACATGCTGAAAAACGGCATCAACGCCATGGCCAAGGCGCTCTCGGAATATCACGAGGAGATGCAGCAGAACATCGATCAGGCCACCTCTGACTTGCGCGAGACGCTGGAGCAGATCGAGATCCAGAACGTCGAGCTCGACATGGCCAAGAAGCGGGCGCAGGAGGCGGCGCGGGTCAAATCCGAGTTCCTCGCCAACATGTCCCACGAGCTGCGCACCCCGCTCAACGGCGTCATCGGCTTCACCCGCCAGCTGCTCAAGACGGCGCTGACGCCGAGCCAGACCGACTACATGCAGACCATAGAGAAGTCGGCCCGCAACCTGCTCGGCATCATCAACGACATCCTCGACTTCTCCAAGCTGGAGGCGGGCAAGCTGCAACTGGAGCACATACCCTTCAGCCTGCGCGACACCCTCAACGAGACCATGCACCTGCTCGGCCCCAGCGCCCACGACAAGCAGCTCGAACTCTCCCTGCAGGTGGATGCCGAGGTGCCGGACTACCTCACCGGCGACCCCATGCGCCTGCAGCAGGTGCTGACCAACCTCACCGGCAACGCCATCAAGTTCACCGAGCGCGGCAACGTGGATGTGCGCATCGAGCAGACCGGGGGCAGCAACGGCAACAAGGTGCGGCTCAACGTGTTGATCCGCGATACCGGCATCGGCATCTCGGAAGAGCAGCAGCGCCAGCTGTTCCAGGCCTTCAACCAGGCCGACTCCTCCATCTCGCGCCGCTATGGCGGCACTGGCCTCGGCCTCGTCATCACCCAGAAGCTGGTGCAGCAGATGGGGGGCCAGATCCGTTTCGAATCCGAACTGGGCAAGGGCTCCATCTTCTCCTTCAGCCTAGACATGGACGTCTCTCCCCTGCCCCAGACCGACAAGCTGCCGCTGGATCGCATCCAGGGCAAACGAGTCTGGCTGCTGGAGCCGGATCCCTTCAGCCACTCCTCCCTCTGCGCCCTGCTGGCGGAGTGGCAGCTGGATGTGCAGTCGCTCGCCATCGACACCATCTGGCCCGAGATGAGCAACCAGGACATGGTGATCATCGGCAGCAGCACACTGCACACACCGCAGCAGGTGATCGCCCGCCTCGACGGGCTGGACGGCCAGCAGAACACCATAGTGCTGCTCAGCAGCCACGAGCCCGCGCTCTATGACGCCATGCTGGCCCACGGCGCCCAGCACTGTCTCTCCAAGCCCACCAACCACCGCAAGCTGCTGCACGCCCTGCTCTCCCCCGAGGCAGCCAAGAGCGCGCCGCTGCCCGCCCCGACCCAGCGCCAGGTGCAGCAAGTCAAGGTGCTGGCGGTGGACGACAATGCGGCCAACCTCAAGCTGATCGCCGCCATGCTCAAGGAGATGGTGAGCCAGGTGGTGGTGTGCAAGAACGGCAAGGAGGCGGTCAGACTGGCCCAGAGCCAGCCATTCGACATCATCTTCATGGATATACAGATGCCGATCATGGATGGCATCAGCGCCACCCAGGCGATCCGCAGCCAGTCCCTCAACACAGAGACGCCGATCGTGGCGGTGACCGCCCACGCCATTCCCGGCGAGCGGGAGCGGCTGATCCGGCAGGGGATGGATGACTATCTGGCCAAGCCCATCGACGAGAGCATGCTGGCCCAGCTGATCACCGACTTCGCCCACCGTCGCCACCAGAACCACGCGGATCAGCAGATAGACTGGTCTCTGGCGGTGCGTCAGGCCGCCGGCAAGCTGGATCTCGCCAAGGAGATGCTGACCATGTTGATGGCCAGTTTCGACGAGGTGGATCCCGTGCTGGAGGCGGCCCTCGCCGGTCAGGTGGAGGATGCCGAGGTGCTGGCCCAGCTGCACCGCCTCAACGGCGGCTGCGCCTATTCCGGGGTGCCCGGCCTGCAACGGCTGCTCTCCCAGCTGGAACAGCAGCTGCGCGACGGGGTGCCGGTCAGCGAGCTGGAACCCGAATTGCTGGAGTTGCAGGATGCGATGGAGCAGGTGCGTCAGGAGGCGCCACGCTACCTCGTCTGAATGAGCGGGATGCAGGGCTGCCCGCCATTGGCAGCAGTCCCTTGCCCCCTTTTCCTGACAGGGCCTGCCCCGCTTTTTCTGACGCGGGGCGCGCCAGATGGTAAAGTTGCGCCGTTTCTACAGGAGTCAACATGACCAACAACGATATTCTGCGCCGTCTGCGCTACGCCCTCACCATCAGCAATGACCAGATGGTCGAGATGTTTGCCAAGGGCAACCTGACGGTCACTCACGCCCAGCTGCACAGCTGGCTGATGAAAGAAGCCGCCGAAGGGGAAGAGCAGGAGGCTGGCTATGTCGCCTGCCCCGATGCGGCCCTGAGCCAGTTCCTCGACGGCTTCATCATAGCGCGCCGCGGTGTGCGGGAAGATGCCCCGGCCCAGGTGATCCCGAACCGGATCAACAACAACATGATACTGCGCAAGCTGCGCATCGGCCTGAACTACAAAGAAGAGGACATGCTCGGCACCCTCAAGCTCGCCGACTTCAACCTCTCCAAGTCCGAACTGAGTGCCCTGTTCCGCTCCAAGGATCACAAGCACTATCAGGATTGCGGGGATCAGATCCTGCGCAACTTCCTCATCGGCCTCACCGCCAAGTACCGCGCCTGAGTCATGGGCCAGCGCATCCGCTCACTGTCAGCCCGCCTCTCGCTGGCCAGTGGGCGGCGCTGGCCGTTGCGCCTTCCCGCTCCGGGCGCGAACAGGGCCAGGTGGCTGCGGCTATGGCCACTCTGCCTCATACTGCTGCTGAGCGCCTGCCAGCCAGCCCCCTATCAGCTCTCGTCCCGTTACCCCAGCGCCAACCAGAATGAACGCATCGCCTTCCTGATCCTGCACTACACGGATGAGGACGATGCCCACTCTCTGCGCCTGCTGACCGAACCGGCCCACCAGGTGAGCGCCCACTACCTGATCCCCCGCGACACCGACCAGACGCCGCTGCCCGTCTACCAACTGGTGCCCGACAGCCAGCGCGCCTGGCATGCGGGCCGCAGTCGCTGGCACCAGTATGCGGGGCTCAACGCCAGCTCCCTCGGCATCGAAATCGTCAACCTGGGCTATCCGCCGGAAGATGAGCTGCTACCCGCCCACCAGCGGCGCTGGCAGCCTTACACTCGGGCGCAGATCGCCGCCATCGGCGCCCTCACTCAGGAGCTGGTGCAGCGCTATCAAATACCGCCAACCCAGGTGCTGGCCCACAGCGATGTCGCCCCCGAGCGCAAGCAGGATCCCGGCCCCCACTTCCCCTGGCGCGAGCTTGCCCTGCGCTACGGGGTCGGCGCCTGGCCCGACGAGGCCAGAGTCACGGCCCTGCGCCAACAACTAGCCCCCGCCTGGGATGCCCTCACCTGGCAACAGCAGCTCGCCCGTTACGGCTATGGGGTCGCCTCAAGCGGCGCCTGGGATGAGCAGAGCCGCGCCGCCCTGCGCGCCTTCCAGCTCCATTTCCGCCCCGCCCTGGTCAGCGGCGAGCCCGATGAACAGAGCCAGGCCATACTCACCGCCCTGCTGGAGCGTTACTTCCCCGAGCCGGGCTGAGCGCCTCTCCTGACAACGAAAGAGGGACGCCATGGCGTCCCTCTTTCTCAATCCCTTTTCGCGGCCCGGATCAGGCTGGCACCAGCAGCACCTCTATCCCCGCCTGGCGCAGCCCGGCCAGGGTCTCGGCCGCAATGGCGTCATCCGTGATCAGGGTGTGGATGCGCCGGGTGTCGACTATCTTGTGCAGGCTCAAGCGACCAAACTTGCTGGAATCCGTCACCACTATGATGCGCTCGGCCACGTGGCACATACAGCGGTTTAGACGCGCCTCATCCTCATGATGGGTGCTGACGCCACGCTCCAGATCGATGCCATCCACCCCGAGAAACAGCAGGTCGAAGTGGTAGTTCTGCAGGGACAAATCCGCCTGGGCGCCGTAGAAAGAGAGCGACTTGCGGCGCAGGTGTCCCCCCGTCATCAGCAGCTCCACCCCCTCAGCCTCCAGCAGGGCATTGGCCACGTTCATGCCGTTGGTCATCACCACTATCTCCTGATGCTCGCGCAGGTGGCGCGCCACCTCCAGGGTGGTGGTCCCCGAGTCGAGAATGAGCCGACTCCCCGCCTGCACCAGGCTCGCCGCCATGGCACCGATACGCTGCTTGACCGGGGTATTGAGCACGCTCTTGTCGGCTATGGTGCGCTCGGGCACCGCCTGATTCGGTTCGCACAAGAGGGCGCCGCCATAGGCGCGTACCGCCACCCCTTGCTTCTCCAGAAACGCCAGATCGTTGCGAATGGTGACTGTGGATACCTGATAGTGACTGGCCAGCTCGTTGACCTGGACGCTGCCATTGCTGCGCAGTTGCTGAATGATGCGTTCCCGCCGCTCGCTGGTGCCGAGCACGCTTTTTTCGGTTGTTTGCATAGTCTCTCTGCCGGAGTGCTGTGGTGAAAACCTGGGCTTTCACTTCGTTACGTTTGCCTATTAACACCCAGCCTTTATGCCAAATCAAGCTTTCATTGGTTTAAAAAGCCTCACGAGACTCTTCCGGAACGTCAAAAACCTTTCGATTCATTTCTTTTTGTGATCTTGCTCAAGATGCGAGCACGCTTTTGTTTCGTTAAAGGGGCGAGACGCCTAGGGTAAAGAAAGACATCGAAAGATTAAAATCGCATTCAGCCATGAGGAAGAGGGAAATGAAATCAATGCAGGCACTGATCGCACGACACAAGCAGGGGGAACCGGTCGGGATCCATGCCGTCTGCTCTGCCCACCCGCTGGTGCTGGAGGCAGCCCTGCGGCTGGCGGCACAAGGAGATGATCTGCTGCTGGTCGAGGCCACCTCCAATCAGGTGGATCAATTCGGCGGCTATACCGGCATGACGCCGGTGGATTTTCGCGATCGCCTGCACCGGCTCGCCGCCGAGTGCGACTTTCCCTTGCAGCGACTGGTATTGGGAGGCGATCACCTGGGCCCCAACCGCTGGCAGGGGGAACCCGCCGAGCAGGCCATGGAACACGCCGAGGTGCTGATCGCCAGCTATGTCGCCGCCGGCTTCAAGAAGATCCACCTCGATTGCAGCATGTCCTGCCTGGGGGATCCTGTGCCGCTCCCCGATGAGCTGGTCGCCGAGCGGGCCGCCCGGCTGGCCCGGATCGCCGAGCAGACCTGCCAGGCCGAGTTTGGCTGTTGCGATCTGGTCTATGTGATAGGCACAGAGGTGCCGGTACCGGGCGGTGCCCATGAGGAGCTGGCCGAGCTGGCCGTGACCACACCGAAAGCCGCCCGCCATACCTTGAACACCCACCAGCAGGCCTTCGCCAGGGTCGGGCTCGACGCCATCTGGCCCAGGGTGATCGGCCTGGTGGTGCAACCCGGGGTGGAGTTCGATCACACCCATGTCATCGACTACCGATCCGACAAGGCCGCCCCTCTCAGCCGGATGATCGACGCCTATCCCCATCTGGTGTTCGAAGCGCACTCCACCGACTACCAGACACCGGACGCCTACTGCCAGCTGGTGCGCGATCACTTCGCCATCCTCAAGGTCGGCCCGGCCCTCACCTTCGCCCTGCGGGAGGCGCTGTTCGCCCTCGCCGCCATCGAGGAGGAGCTGGTGGTCGCCCGCGCCTGCTCGGGTCTGCGCCAGGTGCTGGAGGAGACAATGCTGGATCGCCCCGACTTCTGGCGCAGCCACTATCAGGGCAATGCCAACGAGTGCCGGCTGGCCCGCGGTTACAGCTATTCCGACCGCATTCGCTACTACTGGCCCGACAGCCGGGTCGACGACTGCTACGCCCGGCTGCTCGCCAACCTGGCCGCCGAGCCCATTCCCCTGCCGCTGCTCAGCCAGCATCTGCCGCTGCAATACCGCAAGGTACGCCAGGGCACGCTGTCGGCCAGGGCCCACGACCTCATTCTCGATCAGGTGCAGGAGGTGCTGCGCCAATACGCCCATGCCTGTGGCACCACCCCCGCCAGTCATTCCCGGCTCACCCCGGTTGCATAAGGAGTTGTAGAGATGATCCTCGGTTATCCAGAAGAGACGCTGCGCAAGGCCAACGGCCTGGCCACCGCCCGCGAAATCCGCCAGCAACCCGCCGCCTGGCGGGAGACTCTCACCATGGTGGAGGAGTGCCGCGCCACCATAGAACGCTTCCTGCTGCCCCTGCTGTCCCGGGGCAACCTGCGGGTGATCCTGACCGGCGCCGGCACCTCCGCCTTTGCCGGCCGGGCCCTGGCACCCTACCTCTGCGCCAGGCTCAATGGCCGCTTCGAGGCGATCGCCACCACCGACATAGTCACAGACCCTGGCGAATACCTGGCGCAGGATTGCCCGACCCTGCTCATCTCCTTCGCCCGCTCCGGCAACAGCCCGGAGAGCGTGGCCGCGGTCGAGCTGGCCAGCCAGCTGCTGAGCGAGTGCCACCACCTGGTGCTCACCTGCAACGGCGAGGGGGAACTCTATCGTCGCTGCCAGAAGGATGCCCGCTCCCTGGCGCTGCTGATGCCGCCCCAGACCCACGACCGCAGCTTCGCCATGACCAGCAGCCTGACCAGCATGATGCTGAGTTGCCTGGCGGTGTTCCTGCCGCGCCAGTTCAATCCCGCCGCCAGCCAGCCGCTCATCGCCCTGGGGGAAGCCATTCTGCCCCAGGCCGAACTGAGCGTGCCCGAGTGGAATCAACCGTTGCCGGAGCGGGTCATCTACCTCGGCAGCGGCAGCCTGCAGGGGGTGGCCCAGGAGGCCGCGCTCAAGCTGCTTGAACTCACCTCGGGTCAGCTGATGGCCATGTACGACTCCCCCACAGGTTTTCGCCACGGGCCCAAGTCGGCCATCAACCGCCAGACCCTGATAGTGCTGATGATCTCCAACGATCCCTACACCCGCCAGTACGATCTGGACCTGCTCGGCGAGCTGCGCCAGGACGGCCACGCCGCCCGGGTCGTCGCCCTGGCCGATCGGCACCATCCCGCCATCGAGGAAGGCGAGCATATCTACCTGCCCACCCCCCTCAACGGCGACGATGCCGAACTGGCGTTCTGCTACCTGCTCTACGCCCAGTACTACGCCTTCCACACGGCGCTGGCGCTGGGCATCACCCCGGACAATCCCTGCCCGAGCGGCCGGGTCAACCGGGTCGTGCAGGGCGTCAACATCTATCCGTTCAACCAGCAAGGAGGTGTCTGATGCCCAACATAGTGCTGAGCCGTATCGACGAGCGCCTGATCCACGGTCAGGTCGGGGTGCAATGGGTCGGGTTTGCCGGCGCCAACCTGGTGCTGGTGGCCAATGACGAGGTGGCGGAAGACCCCATACAGCAGAACCTGATGGAGATGGTGCTGGCGGAGGGGATAGCGGTGCGCTTCTGGCCGCTGCAGAAGGTGATCGACAACATAGGCAAGGCCGCCGATCGCCAGAAAATATTGCTGGTGTGCAAGAACCCGACGGATTTTCGCACCCTGGTCGCGGGGGGCGTGCCCATCCCCCGCATCAACGTCGGCAACATGCACTACGCCGACGGCAAGCGTCAGATCCACAAGACGGTATCCGTGGATGAGACGGACATAGCGGCGTTTCGCGCCCTGCAGGACGCCCACGTCGAGTGCTTTGTCCAGGGCGTGCCGACCGAACCGGCACAGGACATTTTCAACCTCATCTGATTAAGGACAATTGTGATGGAAATCAGTTTATTGCAAGGGCTCTTGCTGGGCATGCTGGCGTTCTTCGCCGGACTTGACCTGTTCAACGGCCTGACTCACTTCCACAGGCCCGTGGTACTGGGTCCGCTGGTGGGCCTGATCCTCGGCGACCTGCCCACCGGCATACTGGTGGGCGGCACCCTGGAGCTGGTCTGGATGGGGCTGGCCCCGCTGGCGGGGGCACAACCACCCAACGTCATCATAGGCACCATAGTCGGCGCCACCTTCGCCATCACCACCGGGGTCAAGCCGGATGTGGCGGTCGGGGTCGCGGTGCCGTTCGCGGTGGCGGTCCAGATGGGGATCACCTTCCTCTTCTCGGTGATGTCGGGGGTCATGTCCCGCTGTGACCGGATGGCGGAAGCTGGCGATACCCGCGGCATAGAGCGGGTCAACTACCTAGCCCTGCTGGCGCTCGGCACCTTCTACTTCCTGTGCGCCTTCCTGCCCACCTACTTCGGGGCAGAACACGCCAAGACCGCCATCGACGTGCTGCCCGCCCGCCTCATCGACGGCCTCGGGGTCGCCGGCGGCATCATGCCCGCCATCGGCTTCGCTGTGCTGCTCAAGATCATGATGAAGAACGTCTACATCCCCTACTTCATCCTCGGCTTCGTCGCCGCCGCCTGGCTCAAGCTGCCGGTGCTGGCCATAGCCGCGGCCGCTCTGGCCATGGCCCTGATCGACTTCATGCGCAAGGACCCGGCGCCGCAAGCCCGCCCCACCCAGGAGGAAACTGAAGATGGTATCTAACAATACAGCCCGGCAGATCGCCCCGGCGGCCGAGCCGCAACCGACCCGCACCGTCTCCGACGACGTCTACGAAGATCAGCAACTGGGGGCCGAGCTGACCCGCCAGGACATCAATCGCTTCGCCTGGCGCTCCCTGCTGTTGCAGGCCTCCTTCAACTACGAGCGGATGCAGGCATCCGGCTGGCTCTACGGCCTGCTGCCGGCGCTGCAGAAGATCCACACCAACCCCAAGGATCTCTCCCGGGCCATGAAGGGGCACATGGGCTTCTTCAACACCCACCCTTTCCTGGTCACTTTCGTGATGGGCATAGTGCTGGCGATGGAGCGATCCAAGCAGAACGTCAACAGCATACAGAGCACCAAGATCGCGGTCGGTGCGCCGCTCGGCGGGATCGGGGATGCCATGTTCTGGCTCACCCTGCTGCCCATCTGCGGCGGGATCGGCGCCGATCTGGCGCTGCAGGGCTCCATCATGGGCGCCGTGTTCTTCTTCCTGCTGTTCAATGTGGTGCACTTCGGCCTGCGCTTCGGGCTGGCGCACTACGCCTACCGCATGGGGGTCGCCGCCATTCCGCTCATCAAGGCCAACACCCGCAAGGTGGGACATGCCGCCTCCATCGTCGGCATGACGGTGATCGGCGCCCTGGTCGCCACCTATGTGCGGCTCGGCACCACCCTGGAGATCACCGCCGGTGATGCCGTAGTGAAGCTGCAGGCGGACGTGCTCGACAAGCTGATGCCAGCCTTCCTGCCGCTGCTCTACACCCTGGCCATGTATGCGCTGATCCGCCGCGGCTGGAGCCCGCTACGCCTCATCGTCATCACGGTCGCGCTCGGTATCGTCGGCAAGTTTGCAGGCTTCCTCTAATCCGGTGCCGGCGACAGGCCGGCCCCCCTTTGCTGTAAAGGAACACCTTATGTTGGGCATCATCATTTGCGGTCATGGCGGCTTCGCCAGCGGCATGGAGCAGGCCATGAACCAGATCCTCGGCGAGCAGGAGGCGGTGGTCGCCATCGACTTTCCGGAATCCTCCACCACGGCCCTGCTGCAGGGCCAGTGCGAGGCGGCACTGGCGCGGGTCGACCGTGGCGACGGCGTGGTCTTTCTGACCGACCTGCTGGGTGGCACCCCGTTTCGGGTCGCCTCCACCCTGGCGCTGCGCCAGCCAGACCGGGAAGTCGTGACCGGCACCAATCTGCAGTTGCTGCTGGAGATGACCATGGATCGCGGCGAGCTGACCCCGTCCCAGTTTCGCGAGCAGGCCCTGTGCTGCGGCCATCGCGGCCTCACCAGCCTGGTGGACGAGCTGGCGCGCGAGCGGGCCGAATCGCGGGTCGAGGAGGGTATCTAGATGGCAACACGGATCCGGGCCCGTCGCCTGCTGACCGAGCAGGGTTGGCTGGAACATCAAATGCTTGCCCATGAGGACGGCATCATCACCGCCATCGCCCCCATCCCGGCCGACGATCCGGTGCGGGAGGTCGAGTTGCTGGTGCCCGCCCTCATCGATGGCCACGTGCACGGCGGGGCCGGCGTCGACGTGATGGACGAGGAGACCGGCGTGCTGGCCCGGCTTTCCCTCGCCAAGGCGGCGGAAGGGGTCGGTGCCTTCCTCGCCACCACTGTCACGGCACCGCTACCCGCCATCACACGCGCCCTGAGCCGGGTCGCCGATGCCATGGAGAGCGGCATGCCGGGCGCCCAGCTGCTCGGCAGCTATCTGGAGGGCCCCTACTTCACCCCCGACAACAAGGGCGCCCACGATCCTGCCCTGTTCCGGGAACTCGACCTGGCCGAGCTGGCGCAGTTGCAGCGCCAGGCACGCGGCACCCTGAAGGTCGTCGCCCTCGCCCCCGAGAAGGCCAACGCCCTGGCGGCCATCTGCCACCTCAAGGCGGCCGGCATCCGGGTCATGCTGGGTCACTCCGCCGCCGGCCACGACACCACACAGGCGGCACTGACGGCCGGCGCAACCGGTCTGGTGCACTGTTTCAACGGCATGCGCGGACTGCACCACAGGGAACCCGGCATGGTAGGGGCCGGCCTGGTGCATCCCACCGCCTGGCTGGAGCTCATCGCCGATGGCCATCATGTGCATCCAACCGTACTCAAGCTGTGCCATCGCTGCGCCGGGGATCGCCTGCTGCTCATCACGGATGCCATGCGCGCCGCCGGCATGCCGGACGGCCACTACCTGCTCGGTGACTACCGGGTGGAGATGAAGGACGGGGTGGTGCACACCGCCACCGGCGGCCTGGCGGGCAGCACCCTCACCCTGCTCGGGGCCGTGCGCAACATGGTGCATCTGGCCGGCGTGCCCCTTGCCGAAGCCATCCAGATGGCATCGCTGGCCCCTGCCCGCATGCTCGGCATCGACGACCAGCTCGGCTCGCTGGCCGTTGGCAAGCGGGCCAACCTGCTCGCCCTCACTCCGGCCCTCTACCAGCAACATATCTGGGTCGCCGGCAGGGAGATAACTCCCGCCAGCGCCCCCGCCTCTTTCTCTGAACCCGACGCCACTCAAGGCGCCAAGGAGTCCTCATGTATCTGATCTCGTCCCACGAAATGCTCAAAGATGCCCAGCGCCGCGGCTACGCGGTACCGGCCTTCAACATCCACAACCTGGAAACCGTCGAGGTGGTGGCCCGCACCGCCGCCCAGCTGAGATCCCCCGTCATCCTGGCCGCCACGCCGGGTACCTATCGCCATGCCGGGGTCGAATACCTGGTCTCCATCTGCGCCTCGGCGGCCCACCAGTACCGCATACCGCTGGTGCTGCACCTGGACCACCACGAAGATGAACAGGATATCCACTTCAAGGTCGAATCCGGCATCCACTCCGCCATGATCGACGCATCCCACCTGCCATTCGAGGAGAACGTCGCCAAAGTGCAGCGGGTCGTCACCTTCTGCCACCGCATGGGGGCGAGCGTGGAGGCCGAGCTGGGCCAGCTCGGCGGACAGGAGGATGACCTGATAGTGGACGCCGCCAACGCCCATCTGACCGATCCGGACAAGGCTGCCGAGTTCGTGGCGCGCACCGGCATCGACTCCCTCGCCGTGGCCATCGGCACGGCCCACGGCCTCTACAAGGAGGAGCCGCGCCTCGACTTCGATCGCCTCGCCGCCATCCGGGACCGAGTCTCCATTCCGCTGGTGCTGCATGGCGCCTCCGGCATTCCAGACCGGGACGTACGCCGCTGCATCGAGCTCGGGGTGTGCAAGGTCAACGTGGCCACCGAGCTGAAGATCGCCTTCTCCGACGCCATGAAGGCCTTCCTCGCCACCCACCCAGATGCCAGCGATCCACGCCAGTATCTGGTGCCCGCCATGGCCGCCATGGAGGAGGTGGTCGCCGCCAAGATCCGCATGTGCATGAGCGACGGCAAGCTGTAACCGGCCTGCGGGCTCGCCAGCCTGGTGAGCCCGCACCAGATCCCGCAAATCCGCCAGCCTCAGGAGGACGCCAAGCCCCATCACCCCAGTCACACCGCCATTCATCATCTATACGGAGATAAATATGAACGCACGTACCGCCATGACGCTGCTGGTCCTGCTGACCCTGCCCGCCCTCGCCCGGGCCGAGGTGATGTCGCTGCAGGGCAACCAGTACCAGATCAGCGTCAAAACGGATGCCGGAAAATTCCAGGAGATCACCTTCACCAACAGGGCGAACGGGGATGTCATCCGCTCGAATACCCTGTTCGATATCAAGGGGCTGGATGACAGGCTGACCTCGTCGGCCGACTTCACTGTAGATGCGTTTGCCAAAGAGCAGGACCACATTGACATCGCACTGAGCAACGCCGACTTCCTGATCAAGAGCGAGATCCGGCTGGCCAAAGACAAGCGCTACGCCAGCATCGACTTCTCCCTCGACACCCTCAAGAATGGCAAGCGGATCAACGGCTTCTCCATGCTGCCGTTCCACTCCCAGGCACCCTTTGTCTACGGCGCCATCAACAGCTCGCCCATCGTCAGCGACAGCTTCTTCATCACGCCGCAGAATCCGCTGGTCAACACCCGCGCCTACGAGGGGGGCGTCAGCCAGCTGATCCCGCTCACGCTGCCGCTGGAGCAGGGCAAGCCGCTCACCTATCGCACCTATGTCGGCACCTTCGACGAGGGTCAGCTCAGACGTGACTTCAACGAGTTCATCAACGACGCCCGCGACAGACCCTACGCCCCCTATCTGCACTACAACTCCTGGCTCGACATCGGCTTCTTCAACCCCTACACCGAAGCCGACGCTCTGACCCGCATCAAGCAGTTTGGCGAGGCACTGGTCACCCGGCGCGGCGTGACCATGAGCGGCTTCCTGTTCGACGATGGCTGGGACGATCGCAAGGGCAACTGGGGCTTCAGCAAGGACTTCCCGGACGGCTTTCGCAAGCTCAAAACCGCGGCCGAGCAGTATCACGCTCAACTCGGCATCTGGTTCTCTCCCTGGGGTGGCTACAACAAGCCGAGGGATGAACGGGTCTCCCATGCCGCCGAATTCGGCTACGAGCTGAGCGATGGCAAGTTCGCCCTCTCGGGCCCCGTCTACTACAAAAATTTCCATCAGAAGGTGATGTCGCTCATCCAGGATCAGGGCGTCACCCACTTCAAGTTCGACGGCACAGGCAACGCCAACAAGCAGATCAAGGGCAGCCAGTTCACCAGCGACTTCGATGCCGCCATCCACCTGATCTCGGATGCCCGCACCGCCAACAAGGAGGTCTTCATCAACCTGACCACGGGCACCACGGCCTCCCCCTCCTGGCTCTTCTTCGCCGACTCCATCTGGCGCGGTGGCGATGACATCAACTTCTATGGCCCCGGCTCCAGGGTCCAGCAGTGGATCACCTACCGGGATGCGGAGACCTACCGCTCCATCGTCAAGCAAGGCCCGCTGTTTCCGCTCAACTCCCTGATGCTGCACGGGCTTGTCTATGCCAAGCAGGCCAAACATCTGGATCAGCAGTCGCCACAAGATTTTGCCGATCAGGCCTGGAGCTACTTTGCCACCGGCACCCAGCTGCAGGAGCTCTATATCACCCCGGAGCTGCTGAGCGGCGAGAACTGGGATCTGCTGGCCAAGGCGGCGCTCTGGTCGCAGCAGAACCAGGCCGTGCTGTTTGACAGCCACTGGATTGGCGGCGACCCCACCCTGCTGACCGTCTATGGCTGGGCGGCGTGGAGCCCAGCAAAGTCTTTCATTACCCTGCGCAACCCTTCGAGCCAGCCTCAACAGTTCTTCCTGGAACCGACTCGCCAGCTTGAAGTGCCCACCACAGAGGCGAAAGGCTTTAATATCAAACCGCTATATGGCGACAACAAAACCGTGCCGACGTCAATCAGCGATGGGATGGTCATCAAGCTGGCGCCACTGGAGCTCATCACCCTGGAGCTGACGCCCATCAAATAAGCATGGATCCAATCAGCCGGTGGCTGATGCCATACAAAAGGGACGCCGCGGCGTCCCTTTTTCATCTCTCATCAACCAGGTCGGTCAGATCCCCTGACGGGCTTCCTGCATCAGCAGGCGCATGTCGCTGACCGCCTTGGTCAGGCCGTCAAAGGCGGCGCGGCCTATGATGGCGTGGCCTATGTTGAGCTCATAGAGCTCGGGGATGGCGGCGATGGCCTTGACGTTGTGATAGTGCAGACCGTGGCCGGCATTGACCTTGAGCCCCTTGCCGGCGGCATAGGAGGCACCGGCGGCGATGCGCTTGAACTCGGCGTTGCGCTCGGCATCCGTGGTGGCATCGGCGTAACGGCCGGTGTGGATCTCGATGAAGGGGGCGCCACTCGCGGCGGCCGCATCGATCTGGATGGGATCGGCATCGATGAACAGCGACACCTGGGCGCCGACGGCGGCGAGGCGGGTCACCGCATCGGTGATCTTGTCGAGCTGACCGGCCACGTCCAGGCCGCCCTCTGTGGTCACCTCGGTGCGCTTCTCCGGCACCAGGCAAACGAACTGGGGCTGGATGCGCTGGGCGATGCCGATCATCTCCTCGGTCACCGCCATCTCCAGGTTCATCCTGGTCTGTATGGTCTGGCGCAGCACCTCGACATCACGATCCGTGATGTGGCGACGGTCTTCCCGCAGGTGGATGGTAATGCCATCGGCACCGGCCTGCTCGGCCACGAAGGCGGCCTGCACCGGATCCGGATACTGGGTGCCGCGGGCATTGCGCAGGGTGGCGATATGATCGATGTTCACACCCAGATAGATTTCGCTCATTGATGACTCCTTGAAACACTTCATCTGTTAACTGTGCGGCAGCCGCCTTGGCGTCAGCGCGGATATCCATATGTCACTGTGTGCTGGCTTTGCGCTTCAAGAACAGCTCCCGGCTCTTCAACTGGCGTTTTCCCAGATAGGGCTGGAGCGCCAGCCGGCTGAAACGCTTGGCCGCCTGCAGCAAGGGAGGGGTATCGAATCGCCCCTCGGCGAAGGCCAGCAGGTGGGCACCGAGGAACAGGGTACGGGGATCCGGCGCCCGCTCGCAAGCGACAAAGCCCAATTCACGCTCGAAGCCGTAGAGCAGCTCGGGCTGGATCGCGGACTCGTCATCGGCGGCGTACTCGAAGTCCACCGCATAGCCAAGCGCCTGCAACAGCAGGAACTCGAAGCGGCGCAGCGGCAGCTCGGGCGTCTCGCCATCCGCCAGCGCCATCAGGGCACGGGCATAGGCGTCGAACACCTCGGGAAAGGGGGTATGGGCTTCCAGCAGGTAGTAGACCAGCTCGTTGAGGTAGAGGCCGTAGAAGAGGCGATCGCCCCCGAGTCGCAAGGAGTGATCCGGACATTCGACCTGGGCGAGATTCTTGAGGTCCCCCTTGCCGCGCCAGCTGATGGTGAGCAGGGAAAAAGGTTGAAGCAGCCCCTTCAGAGGGGAGCGTGGCCCGCGAGAACCGCGAGCCACCAGGGTAAATCGGCCACTATCCTGGGTAAACACCTCGACCAGCTGACTGGTCTCCCGATAGGGCCGACTGTGGATGACGAAAGCCGGACTCAGCAATCAGTCATCGCCATAGCCGAGACTGCGCAGGGCGCGCTCATCGTCGGCCCAGCCCGCCTTGACCTTGACCCACAGCTCAAGGAACACCTTGTTCTGGAACAGGCGTTCCATGTCGATGCGTGCCTCTGTGCCTATGGTCTTGATCTTCTCACCCTTGTTGCCGATGACCATCTTCTTCTGGCCATCGCGCTCCACCAGGATCAGGGCGTTGATGTGATAGATGCCGCTCTCTTCCACCTTGAAGCGCTCGATCTCCACGGTCACGGAGTAAGGCAGCTCCTCACCGGTGAAACGCATCAGCTTCTCGCGGATGATCTCGGAGGCCATGAAGCGGGAAGAGCGGTCGGTCACGTAATCTTCCGGGAAGAAGAAGTTGTTCTCCGGCAGCAGATCCTTGGACCACTCGCGGATCTTCTCCACGTTGGTGCCCTTCTCGGCACTGATGGGCAGGATATGGGAGAACTTCATCTGCTGGCCCAGCCACTCCAGGTGGGGCAGCAGGTCTTCCTTGTCCTTGACGTTGTCGATCTTGTTGACCGCCAGCACCACGGGACAGGGCAGATGGCGCAACTTGCCGAGCACCATCTCGTCATCCTTGGTCCAGTGAGTGCCGTCGACCACGAACACCACCATGGCCACATCCCCCAGCGAACTGGTGGCGGCGCGGTTCATCAGGCGGTTGATGGCCCGCTTCTCTTCGATGTGCAGACCCGGGGTATCCACATAGATGGTCTGATGGTTCTCCTCGGTGTCGATCCCCAAAATCCGGTGACGGGTGGTCTGGGGTTTCTTCGAGGTGATGCTGACCTTCTGGCCGAGCAGCTTGTTGAGCAGGGTGGACTTGCCCACGTTGGGGCGGCCCACGATGGCGACAAAGCCGCAATAGGTGGTATCTGTATCTGTCATGACAGTTTTTCCAATGCCTGTTGTGTTGAAAGACCGCGGCCTCTTGCATCAATAGCAGTCATGACAGTCTTTCCAATGCTTGCTGCGCCGCCGCCTGTTCGGCCTTGCGACGACTGGTACCGACCCCGACCAGCGGACCATCCAGGCCTTCTACGTCGCACTGGACTGTGAACTCCTGGTTGTGGGCCTCGCCCTTGACGTTGGTCACTGTGTAGGTCGGCAGGGATTTGCGGCTTCCCTGCAAAATTTCTTGCAGGCGGGTCTTGGGATCCTTCTGCTCTATGCCTGGTTTGATTTCGTCCAGACGGCTGGCATACCAGCTCAGCAGCAGCACCCGCACCGCCTCAAGATCAGTATCCAGATAGACGGCGCCGATCACCGCCTCGACCGTATCGGCCAAAATGGATTCGCGGCGGAAACCGCCGCTCTTGAGTTCGCCGGGCCCGAGGATCAGGTGATCCCCGAGGTCAAACTCCCGGCCCAGTTCGGCCAGGGTCTTCTCGCGCACCAGGGTGGCGCGCATCCGGCTGAGATCCCCTTCCGCCGCTTGCGGGAAGCGGTGGAACAGAGCATCGGCAATCACCAGACTCAAAATGGAGTCTCCCAAAAATTCCAGTCGCTCATTGTGACGGGAACCGGCGCTACGGTGAGTCAGCGCCCGGGTCAACAATTCCTGATCGCGAAAGACATGCCCGAGACGGGACTGCAGTCTGTTCATTTTGATATTCATTTACTTGATTCCGCCAATGCGGTTGAAGCGCACACCTGTCGGTACCCAACTTGGCAGCAGGGAGCCTTCTTCGCGCTCGAATTCAAAACTTATCCAGATGGCGACCGCCTTGCCGACCAGGTTCTGTTCGGGCACAAAGCCCCAGAAACGGCTGTCGGTACTGTTGTCACGGTTATCACCCATCACGAAGTACTGACCTTCCGGCACCACCCACTCGTCGGGGTAGGTGCCGGGCTGGCGATAATAACGGCCGACCATATCGGGCATCAGCGGGTTGCGAAGAGTCTCGTGAGACACCTCACCCAGCTGCTCGGTATAGCGGTCAAGCGGGATCCCCATCTGGGTAAATTCACCCCTTTGTTCAAACTTGACGTCGAGCTTCTGGAAGCCCGGGCACGTTTTCCCTTCCTGCTCCTCGCACTTGGGCCGGATCATCAGCTCCTTGTTGCGATAGATGACCCGATCACCCGGCATGCCGACCACCCGCTTGATGTAGTCCACCCGGGTATCCAGCGGATACTTGAACACCACCACATCGCCGCGTTTGGGTTCGCCAGTCTCGAGGAACTTGGTGTTGGTCACCGGATCCTTGAGGCCATAGGCAAACTTCTGCACCAGGATGAAATCGCCCACCAGCAGGGTGGGCATCATGGAGCCAGACGGGATCTGGAACGGTTCGAAGATGAACGAACGCAAGATCAGCACGAGCGTGATGACCGGGAAGACACCAGCGGTCTGTTCGATCCAGACCGGCATGGGGGCAACCTTGGCCAGGGTTTTCTCATCCAGATGGGCGCCGCCATGGGCACGGGCCACGGCAATCTTGGCGGCCCGCTGCTTGGACCAGATCATCTTGTCCAGACACCAGATAACACCGGTGATCGCGCAGACCACCACCAGGATCAGGGAAAACGTGCTTGCCATCGATTAATCCTTTCCTACATGGAGAATTGCGAGGAACGCCTCCTGCGGCACGTCGACACGGCCCAGGGACTTCATCCGCTTCTTGCCTTCTTTCTGCTTGTTCAGCAGCTTCTTCTTCCGGCTCACGTCACCACCGTAGCACTTGGCGGTCACGTCCTTGCGCAGCGCCTTGACGGTGCTGCGGGCGATAATCTGGTTGCCGATAGAAGCCTGAATGGCGATATCAAACATCTGGCGCGGGATCAGCTCACGCATCTTCTCCACCACCTGGCGACCGCGATACTGGGCGTTCTCCTTGTGGGTGATGATGGCCAGCGCATCGACGCGCTCACCGTTGATCATGATGTCCAGACGCACCATTTCGGAGGTTTCAAAGCGCTTGAAACCATAATCCAGCGAGGCGTAACCACGGCTGGTGGATTTGAGGCGATCGAAGAAGTCGAGCACCACTTCCGCCATCGGGATTTCATAGGTCAGTGCGACCTGGTTGCCGTGATAGACCATGTTGGTCTGCACGCCACGCTTCTCGATGCAGAGGGTGATGACGTTGCCCATGTACTCCTGCGGCAACAGAATGTTGCACTCGGCGATGGGCTCACGCATCTCCTTGATGTTGTTCACCGGAGGCATGGCGGACGGGCTGTCGATATGGATGGTGTCGCCATTGTTCAGCTCGATTTCATAGACCACGGTCGGCGCCGTGGTGATGAGATCCAGATCGTATTCCCGCTCCAGACGCTCCTGGATGATCTCCATGTGCAGCATGCCGAGGAAGCCACAACGGAAGCCGAAGCCCAGCGCGGTGGAGCTCTCAGGTTCGAAGAACAGGGAGGCATCGTTCAGGGACAGTTTGTCGAGGGCATCACGGAACGACTCGTAGTCATCGCTGGAGATGGGGAACAGACCCGCATACACCTGCGGCTTCACCTTCTTGAAACCCGCCAGCGCTTTTTCGGCGCCGTTCTTGGCTTGCGTCAGGGTATCGCCCACAGGGGCGCCGTGGATGTCCTTGATGCCGCAGACGACCCAACCTACCTCGCCACAACCCAGGCCCTGAGTATCCACCTGCTTGGGCGTGAAGATACCGATACGATCGACACCCCACACCTGACCGGTGCTCATTACCTTGATCTTGTCGTTCTTCTTGAGCGAACCGTTTTTGATCCGCACCAGAGAGACGACGCCCAGATAGGAGTCGAACCAGGAGTCGATGATCAGCGCCTGCAGCGGTGCATCGGGATCACCGACCGGCGCCGGGATGCGAGCCACTATCTCTTCCAGCACGAGATCGACACCCAGGCCAGTCTTGGCGGAGCAGCGCACCGCATCGATGGCGTCGATGCCGACTATGTCTTCGATCTCCTCGGCAACCCGCTCGGGTTCTGCGGCCGGCAGGTCAATCTTGTTCAGCACCGGCACCACTTCCAGCTCCATTTCCATGGCGGTGTAGCAGTTGGCCAGAGTCTGTGCCTCAACCCCCTGGCCGGCATCTACCACCAGCAGCGCCCCTTCACAGGCCGCCAATGAGCGGGAGACTTCGTAGGAGAAATCTACGTGGCCCGGGGTGTCGATAAAGTTCAGCTGGTAGGTGTTACCGTCTTGTGCCTGGTAGTTCAGGGTCACACTCTGTGCTTTGATGGTAATGCCGCGCTCGCGCTCCAGGTCCATGGAGTCAAGCACCTGAGCCTGCATCTCGCGGGAGGACAGCCCGCCGCAAGTCTGGATCAGACGGTCCGACAGGGTCGATTTACCGTGGTCGATGTGCGCAATAATCGAAAAGTTACGAATGTGTTTCATCGAGCAAGAATCACTCAAAATTAGGTTAGGGCCGGATATGGAGGCAGGATTTTACTGGATAACCCGGTCGACGGCCAATCTTTAGTCGACGGAGCACCAGAAATACAGGCCTGCACGGTCAGGAGAGGTTGCGGGTATGGAGTACCACACCCAGCATGCGAGGGCCATATGCCCCCTGATCGAGTCGAGTGGAAAAGTAACGAACCAGTGAAAATCCGACTAGGCCACCCAGCAGGCAGCTGAGGATGGTGATCCCCTCCCCGCCCGCCAACAAGGGCGCCAACCAGAGCTGACCAAGCAGGGCGCCCGCCAGCAGACAGAACAGTGGCAACACATAAACCAGGGCGGCGCCCCGCAGTATGCTCGCCTGGGGAATGCCGAGCCGGATCTGCTGACCGACGCTCACCTCGGCGGTAAGGGCAACCCGCAGCCGTTGCTGCTTCATCGGAAACGCCTTGGCAACCGTGCCGGTACCGCAGTTGGACTGTTGATGACAACCGCTGCAGGCGGAGCGCCGTTCGCACTCCACCCAGGCATGTTGTCCATCAATGGCCACCACGGTCGCCAGCTCTTCGCTCATTTCACTCACAAGACGTTTCCACAATAACGAGGGACAGATTGACCCAATCTGAACATGACTGCCCCGCTTGAGCAAGCGGGAGTGCAAATACGACTACTGTACAGTCTCATTGCGGGCCAGAGGCTGCACCGACTCGGCGATGCGTTTTGCCGTTTCGGCCGGTACTTCGCCCACGACTGTAATCTCGACCCCCACGTCGTTGACGTAGCTCACCAGCGAGGTCGCCCCCTGGCGGATCAACTGCTGGCGCACCGCCTGCTTGGGATCGACCCTGGCCACATAGACTGAGAGATCCACCAGACCATCGGAGAGCATCATGTAATCCACCGGCAGGCTGGTGGTCACCAGCTGGTGCCTGTCCTGAGACAATACCTTGAAACCATCCGGCAACCAGGTGAGATGCCAGTTCAGCGTCTGCTGCGGCGCCGGGTAGGCATCCTCCAGCGCCAGCGCCTGGGGCAGCTTGCTGCCGGCCAATTTCACCAGCCAGGGAGCGGGGGCATTCTGCCTGTCCAGATCCACGCCCAGCACCTGCTCGACCAGGTTGCCTTCCCGATCCACCATGTCCACCCGCAGCAACAGCTGGCTCTGCTCATCGACCCAGAGCACGAAGCCATACTTGTCCGCCTCTTTGGGCACCAGCCTGACCACTTGCGCCACCAGACCGGCTACCCGGCTGCGACCGGCCAGCACGGGATCATAGCTTTCCAGCACACGAGGCAGCGGCATCTTCACCAGAGTGGCCCAGACACCGGGGAAACGGGCGCCCTTGAGGGTGTAGGGTTCGTGGGTATTTTCGAAGAAGGTGAACTCGTCCTGGCGCTGCAGGTACTCTATGGTCTTGCCGTCCAGGTAACTCAGGTGGGCCACCTCCTTGCCATCGATCACCCCATGACTGAAACGCATGGGTTCGAGGCGCCCCTGACGGGCCTTGACCATGGATAATTCGAAATTCTGTTGTGATACGGCACTCTGCATCTGCTGCAACAAGGCCTCGGCCGACTTATCGTCGGCCGAGGCCTTGGCACAAATCAGCAGGAGAGAGGCCAGCAAAATACGGCTGGACTGGCGCACGATCTGATCCCTAAAAATGCGTTATTCCTGAATCTGCTTGTCTTGCAGCAGACGCTGTTGCAACTGATGGTCACGCAGGAAGGCATTGATGCGCTCACGCTGCTCCTGCATCTGTTGCTCACTCAACCCTTGCTGACGGGCGGTCGCCCGGTTGCCATCCTGCGGGTAGTGCACGCTCACCGGCGAGGCACTGCCACCGACAGGAATAGTGTTGAGCACAGGGTTTGTCGGTATGCCGTCATGGCCCTGATACTGCTGCACCCCGAAGATGACAGCGGCGGCGACCGACGCGGCGATGGCGTATTGCCCCACCTGTTGACCGACCCGACGAAACAGCGGAACCACCTTGGCGCCAGTATGAACCTGCGGTGCAGCTGGCTTGCTCTCCACCGGCTTGGGCGCCAGTATGGTGGGCTCATCTTCCAGCGCAGCCATTATGCTGTCACTGAGATCCAGCTGCAGATTGACCGGCAGGTCCCCCCGCATGGCATCACCGATCAGGTGGTAACGAGACCAGGTATCTTGCAGCGCCGGATCCATTCCCAGCTCGCTCAGAACCTCAACATCGCTCAAGTCACCATCCATCAGGGCCGAGAGTTGCTCTTTAGTTGCCATAAGTTAACCTGTCTTTCCCCAGTTAATTCTCGATCAGAGGTTTCAGCTTTTTATCGATTGCTTCCCTCGCCCGGAAAATACGGGATCTCACCGTACCCACAGGGCAATCCATGATTTCGGCAATCTCTTCATAGCTCAGCCCTTCCAGTTCACGAAGGGTGATGGCTGTCCTCAAGTCTTCAGGCAAAGCTTCTATGGCGGAAAACACGGTGCGCTTGATCTCGTCGGTCAGCGCCAGGTTTTCCGGTGTTGCGACCTCTTGCAAGGCTTCGCCACCACCATAGTATTCTGCCTCGTCCGCCTCTACATCACTGCTGGGCGGCCTGCGCCCCTGAGAGGTCAGATAATTTTTGGCCGTATTCACGGCGATTCGGTACAACCAGGTGTAAAACGCGCTCTCGCCACGGAATGTCGGCAACGCCCGGTAGGCTTTGATAAATGCCTCCTGCGCCACATCCGGCACATCGCCCGGATTGTTGACATACCTGGCAACCAGGTTGACCACTTTATGCTGGTATTTTTTTACCAACAGGTTGAATGCATTTTTATCGCCACGCTGGACCCGTTCAACCAGCTGTTCGTCCAGTAGATTCTGGTCGCTCATCAGAGCCGTAAAACCCCCATCAGGTTATCGTTTTTCTTTTCCGGCCCTTCCTAAGCGCACAAGTTCAGACAGGAGGAATCAGGGAAAGTTCGGTTGCATTGAAAAAAATGTGACGCAGGCTGCATCACCGCCCTCGCTTGGGCTACCATGGTGCCAGTTCTTAATCCAGGCCAATGATACTTATGAAAGCAAGTGTTGAATACCTTTGCGATGTACTGATCATTGGCAGCGGTGCCGCTGGTCTGTCCCTCGCGTTGCGGTTGGCAGACCAGGCCAAAGTCCTGGTTCTGAGCAAGGGGCCCATCAGTGAGGGGGCCACTCTCTATGCGCAAGGAGGCATCGCTGCCGTTTTCGACGAAACCGACAGCATCGAATCCCACGTGAGCGACACGCTCAACGCCGGGGCCGGGTTGTGTGACCCGGCCGTGGTGGAGTTCACCGCCCGCAACGCCCGCGAATCCATCCAGTGGCTGATCCAGCAGGGGGTGCCCTTCGATCAGGAGGAGGACGCCGAGGGCGAATCCCACTATCACCTGACCCGCGAAGGGGGCCACAGCCATCGCCGCATCTTCCACGCGGCCGATGCCACCGGCAAGGCGGTGCAGCTCACCCTGATCGATCAGGTGCGCTCCCACCCCAATATCCAGCTGATGGAGCGCTTCAACGCGGTCGACCTCATCACCACCCGCAAGCTGAATCTGCCGGGCAACAAGGTGCTGGGCGCCTACGTCTGGAATCGCAACGCCGAGCAGGTCGAGGTGATCCGCGCCCGCTTCGTGGCGCTGGCCACCGGCGGCGCCTCCAAGGTGTATCAATACACCTCCAACCCGGACGTGAGTTCGGGCGACGGCATCGCCATGGCATGGCGCGCCGGCTGCCGGGTGGCGAACCTGGAGTTCAACCAGTTCCACCCCACCAGCCTGTTCCACCCCGATGACCCCAACTTCCTGCTGACCGAAGCCCTGCGCGGGGAGGGTGCCTATCTGCGCCGTCCCGACGGCAGCCGCTTCATGCTGGAGTTCGACGAGCGGGCCGAGCTGGCCCCGCGGGACATAGTCGCCCGCGCCATCGACCACGAGATGAAACGCCTCGGTGCCGACTGCATGTATCTGGACATCAGCCACAAGCCGGCCGACTTCATCATCAAGCACTTCCCGACCATCCACGAGCGCTGCCTCGCGGTCGGCATCGACATCACCAAGGAGCCGATGCCCATAGTCCCGGCGGCCCACTACACCTGTGGCGGCGTGATGATAGACAACAACGGCCAGACCGACATACCCGGTCTCTACGCCATAGGTGAAGTGACCTATACGGGGCTGCACGGCGCCAACCGCATGGCCTCCAACTCCCTGCTCGAGTGCGTGGTCTATGCCCATCAGGCGGGAGCCGACATCATGGCCAAGCTGCCCATGAGCGTGGAACCGCCCCATCTGCCCGCCTGGGATGAGAGCAAGGTGGACGACTCGGACGAACAGGTCGTTATCCAGCACAACTGGCACGAGCTGCGGCTAATGATGTGGGACTATGTGGGGATAGTGCGTACCAACAAACGCCTGGCCCGCGCCAAGCGCCGCATCGATCTGCTCAAGCAGGAGGTGCAGGAGTACTACGCCCACTTCCGCGTCTCCAACAACCTGCTGGAGCTGCGCAACCTGCTGCAGGTGGCCGAGCTCATCGTCAACTGCGCACTGCAGCGCAAGGAGTCCCGCGGTCTGCACTACAACCTGGATTATCCGGACATGCAGCCGGACTCCAAGCCGACGGTGCTGACCCCGGAGCGGGAGTGATCTGCACCAGTGATGAGCCAAGGGAGATTCGCAACCTGCACCCCATATCCCGGACTACTCGGACATGCAGCCGGACTCCAAGCCGACGGTACTGACCCCGGAGCGGGAGTGATCCTGCACCCCATATCCCGGACTACCCGGACATGCAGCCGGACTCCAAGCCGACGGTGCTGACCCCGGAGCGGGAGTAATGGCCCGCTAGCCGTCACCCAGATGACCTCGCACCGGCGGGGTCATTTGTTATGAGGGAGAAGGGGAGAAACAGGCGACACGATTAACGGGCGGGCGGAGCGAGCCGGATGGCACGGGCCAGTGCCCTGTAGTGTTCCGGCGCGAGCGCATCGGAGAAGAGCCAGAGACGAGCATAGAGCCCATCCCCTGTCACCAGTTGCAACCAGAGTGCCCCTGGCAGGATGCGGCTGCGCGCGCCTAGCTGGTAGCGATGGCCCTGCCATTCCAGCCATTGCCCATCCCACGCCAGCGAACCGGCACTGTGACGGGTGCTGCGCCAGGCCAGCCAGCCCCCTATCAGCCAGCAGGGCAACCACAGAGCCCACTGCCAGCCATGGATCAGACTGGCAACCGGCCACCACAACAGCAGAAACAGGATCAGCAGCAGGACGCGCTGCTGCCGGGAGGGAATGACGGGCATAACCACCCGCATCCGGGATCAGCTCAGGCTGTCGTGGCGCGCCTGATTGCGCTCCAGGATCAGCGGGATCATGGCGGCAAAAGCGGGGTCAGCCGGAACGCCGTGGCCCATGCACCACTTGAACAGGTCAGGGTCATCGCTCTCCAGCAAACGGATGAAGGTCTGCTGCTGCTCATCGCTCAGGCTGTCGAACTCGTGTTCAAAGAACGGCATAAAGATCACATCCAGCTCGAGCATGCCACGACGGCAGGCCCACTTCAGGCGGGATTTTTCAATTGGGCTCAACATGGAACTCTCCTTACAAAGACCCGGGGATGGTAACAGCTGGATTTTCCGGCTGACAAACATTCCTTACGTCTTTACCATGCAGGTCACATACTTTCTGTCTCTGGAATACCATCGTGAGCCTGCAAACGCCTGTTTTTCCTGCCGAGCCAACCCTTTTCTCCCTGACCGACCTGGCCATCACCAGCCTGACCGGTGCGGATCGCGTCAAGTATCTGCAAGGCCAGGTCACCTGTGACGTCACTGCCCTGCAGCCGGGTCAAAGCACGCTGGGCGGCCACTGCGATGCCAAGGGCAAGCTGTGGAGCGACTTCCGTCTGCTCTGCCTGAACGATCGCCTGCTGTTGCTGACCAAGCCCTCAGTGCTGACGCGTCAGTTGCCCGAGCTCAAGAAGTTTGCGGTATTTGCCAAGGTCGAGATAGGCGAGAACCATGGTCAGGCAGTCGGCGTGGCCGGTCAGGGGTCGGATGGCTGGATCGCCACCCGCTTCGGCCTGACCGAGAGCGGGCTCATCGAGGGGGGCATGGCGGTACGGGTCGAAGCGGATCGCTGGCTGCTGGTGAGCGAGCAACCGCTGGAGCTGGACCTGCCTGCCGGCAGCGAATCACTCTGGTGGGGGCTGGATATCAAGGCCGGCATCCCTCATCTGGAAGCCGTGCATCAGGGGGAGTACATACCCCAGATGTTGAACCTGCAGGCACTGGATGGCATCAGCTTCACCAAGGGCTGCTACATGGGGCAGGAGACAGTCGCCCGCGCCAAGTATCGCGGTGCCAACAATCGCGCCCTGTTCGTGCTGGCCGGCACCGCCAGCGAGCCCGTCGCCTGTGGCGATGCCCTGGAGATCCAGCTCGGTAACAACTGGCGGCGCAGCGGCATGGTGCTCAACGCCTGGCAACAGGCTGGTCAGGTGTGGATCACGGCCGTGCTGCCCAAGGATACAGAGGCCGATGCCCGTTTTCGTTTCAAGCAGGAGGAGGCCTCCAGCCTCGCTCTGCAAGCCCTGCCCTACCCTCTGAACGACTGACCCGAACGGCAACAAGAGGCACTAGCGAGGCACCCGCGCCAGCAGTGCCTCCTTGAGCCAGCGCCCCGCCTGCCCGAGCGGGCGGGCGCGATGCCACTGCAATTCCAGCTCCAGCTCCAGCGCGGCCTTGGCGATGAAATCCGGCTTGAGCACCACCACCTCCCCCCGCGCCAGCGGCCGATGCAGCAGAAAATCGGGGATCGCCGCCCACCCCAGTCCCAATTTGACCAGCTCCAGAATGCCGAGATCCCCCTCGATCCACCACACCTGGGGCGAGAGGCGGAAGCGGTGGCGCTCCGTGCCCTCCCGCCGCCCCGTCACCATCAGCTGGCGGGCCCCTTGCAGATCGCTCTCTCGCAGCGGCGTCCTGTGGGCCAGCGGATGATCGGGGGAGACTACCAGCGGCATGCCGACGGAGCCCAGCGAACGAGAGGCTATCTCCCGCTCCGGCAGCTCCTTCTGGTAGCTGATGCCAAGCTGGGCCCGACCGCTCTTGAGCAGTTCGGTCACATCCTCCATCAGGGGAAACAGCAGCTCCAGTTCGACCCCCGGGTAACGAGTGGCAAACTCCTCCAGCAAAGAGCCGAGCCAGGGCAGGTGGGAGTCGTCGTCGATGGCCAGGGTGAGCCGCGACTCTATGCCTGCGGCCAGCTCCCCGGCGATCGCCTGCAATCGCTCGCTTTGGGCCAGCAAGATGCAGGCTTCCTGGTGGATGCGGGTGCCCGCCTCCGTCAGCACGGGATAGCGGGCCGAGCGATCAAACAGCTCCAGCCCGAGATCTATCTCCAGGTTGGCGATGGCGGTGCTGACCACCGACTGCGCCTTGCCCAGCTTGCGGGCCGCCGCCGAGAAGGAGCCGGTCTCTGCCGCCGCCAGCAGCGCCTTGAGTTGTTCCAGTGAAGGGTTCATTCGATTGCTCCTGTCATGACCTGGCAGCACGCCAATCTATCTATTTTAGCGATAGATACCAACGTGAACCTATCAGAGATTCGCGGTAAATTAGCCGCCATAAACACTCAGACACAGATAGATAGAGAGAGACAGACCATGCGTAATACCCGTGACCGCCTGCGCCACGCCATTGGCTTCGAACTGATTGGCCTGCTGATCGCCGCCCCCCTGGCAAGCTGGATCACTGGCGTAGGACTCAACCATATGGGGCCGCTGGCGTTGTTCTTCTCGGTGCTCGCCACCGTCTGGAACTACGTCTACAACATCGGCGTGGACAAACTGCTGCTCAAGTATCAGGGCCACACCCACAAGACGATGTGGCAGCGGGTATGGCATGCCATGGGCTTTGAAGGCGGCCTGCTGTTTGTCGCCCTGCCGGTCATGGCCTGGTGGCTCGAGATCAGCATGCTGGAGGCACTGGTGCTGGATCTGGGCTTCGTGCTGTTCTACCTGGTCTACGCCTTCATCTACAACTGGAGCTATGACAAGGTGTTCCCGATACCGGCTCAGGTGCAGCAGAACGCTCTGGGTTAAACGACAGGAAAACAGAGCAGGAACAAGGAGGCACCATCATGCGACTGGCATGATGGTGCTGGAGGAGGGCAAGCCAGTCGGGCCTGCCGCAGCCTTCAGGCTTGCGCCTTCAGCTCTTCGGTCGGGGCATCCGCCTCGGCCGACTCCTGGGTCAGCATGGCCTCAAGGTCGCTCTGGTACTGGTTCAGCAGGCGCTGGGCCGCCACCATGTCACCCTTGTGCAGACGCTCGAACAGATGGTGTTGCACCACGCCGTTGAGATACTCCACCGTGACGGGTTGCTCCAGGGCAGCCAGCAGCTCCTCTTTTTCCAGTTCGGCATTGATTTCATCGGCACTGGTACGCAGCAGACCGGCCAGTTGTACCAACATACGGCGCTCACCTTCGCGCAACAGGCTCAACATGCGGTTTCTCTGCTGCTCATTCTGTTGGGTCATACATTTCCTTACGTCGAATGGGAACAAGCCCGCTCATTCTGCCCTGTCCCTTTGACAGCGTCTATCTCATGCCCCCCACTTATTTTCATGTCGCGCCGATAAAGGCCGCCAGATGCTATTTGCCCCGTCGCTAGGTATAGTAGCCACTGGTTTACGGGCGCCTGGCCGCCCCGCACGGACGAGAAATTTCACCATGACAGATGCCATTCTGGTGCTCTGCACCTGCCCGGATGAGGCCAGTGCCGACCTCATCAGCGAACAACTGCTGAACCAGCGGCTGGCGGCCTGCATCAATCAAGTGCCCGGTCTCACCTCCGTCTATCGCTGGCAGGGAAAGCTCGAGCGGGCGCGGGAGATCCAGCTCATCATCAAGTCGCGGGCCTCCCTGTTCGAACTCTTGCGCCAATGCATCCTCAGCCATCACCCCTATGAGGTGCCGGAGATCCTGGCACTCCCGACAAGCCAGGGCCATCAGCCCTATCTCGACTGGTTAACACAGGAAACCTCATGACGCTGTCTCGCCTGCTCTCCCCCCTGCTTGTGCTCTCCGCCCTGCTGCTGTCCACCCTGAGTGCGACGCCGGTTCAGGCCGGCAGTGACAGTCTGCTGAGCGCCCTCGGCATCGAGGCCAACGCCCAGCCCAAGTTTCTGAAAGTCGACGACGCCTTCGTGCTCGAGAGTGAACAGCAGGGCAAGCAACTGCTGCTGACCCTGCGCATCGCCGATGACTACTACCTCTACCGCCACAGCTTCCGTTTCAAGGGCGAGAACCTCGCCTTCAGCGAACCCGTCTTGCCCGCAGGTGACGAGCATCAGGATGACTTCTTCGGCAAGACCCGGGTCTACTACCGGGAGGTGCAGATCCCCGTCACCCTGACCGAGGCTGGCCAGCAGGCCAGCCTCACCGTCAGCTATCAGGGCTGTACCGACGGCCTCTGCTACCCGCCCACCGACAAGCAGATTGCGGTGCAGCCCATGGTGGCCAGCACCAGCGATGTCGCGCAGGCCAGCATGGATGAAGCCGCCGGTGCCCCGGCCAGCAGCCAGCAGGATCAGCTGGCCGCCGCCCTCAGCAGCCAGGGATTCTGGCTCAGCATAGCCGCCTTCTTCGCGCTGGGGCTCGGCCTCGCCTTCACCCCCTGCGTCTTCCCCATGTATCCCATACTGACCGGCATCATAGCCGGGGCGGGTCATCGCCTCTCCACCCGCCGCGCCTTCCTGCTCTCCTTCGTCTATGTGCAGGGGATGGCGGTCACCTATACCCTGCTCGGGCTGGTGGTGGCGTCGGCGGGCTTGAAATTCCAGGCGGCGCTGCAGCACCCCTATGTGCTGATCGGGCTCTCCGTCATGTTCGTGCTGCTGGCGCTCTCCATGTTCGGGCTCTACACCCTGCAACTGCCGAGCAGCCTGCAAACCCGGCTGTCCGGCCTCTCCAACCGCCAGCAGGGCGGCTCTGTGCTCGGAGTCGGCATCATGGGGATGATCTCCGGTCTGGTCTGCTCCCCCTGCACCACGGCCCCGCTCTCCGGTGCGCTGATCTACGTGGCCCAGAGCGGCGACCTCTGGCTCGGCGGCGCGGCCCTCTATGCCCTCTCCTTGGGCATGGGGCTGCCGCTGCTGCTGCTTGGCACCTCGGGCGGCAAGCTGCTGCCCAGGGCCGGCGCCTGGATGGATGTGATCAAGCAACTCTTTGGTTTTGCGCTGCTGGCGGTGCCCATACTGCTGCTGTCACGGCTGTGGAGCGATCAGATGGCCACCCTGGCCTGGCTGGGTTGGGGATTGGTGCTGTGCGGCTACCTCTACCATCACAACCAACATCAGAGCCACTCGGTGGCTCGCAGCCTGCGCGGCTTCGTGCTGCTGCTGGCGATGATCAGCGCAGTTGTGGTGGGCAAGGATCTGCTGCTGCCAAGCCAGGATGCCACCGCGAGCACTCAGCGCGAGTCGCCGCAGTTTATCCGCATCAAGACGCTGGATGATCTCAAGACCCAGCTGGCCGCAGCCCGCGGCAAGCCGGTGCTGCTGGATCTCTATGCCGACTGGTGCGTGGCCTGCAAGGAGTTCGAGCACAAGACCTTCAGCGATCCCGCCGTGCGCGAGCGCTTCGGCCAGATGGTATTGCTGCAGGCTGACGTCACCGCCAACGACGATGCCGATGTGGAGCTGCTCAACGGCCTCAACGTGCTGGGGCTGCCGACCCTGATCTTTTTCGACCGCACCGGCAACGAGGTGAGCGGCCAGCGGGTGACCGGCTTCATGGGCCCCGCCGAGTTTTTGGGTCAGCTCGACAAGTTGCGTTGAAGGCAGCAGGCCCGGTCTGACGTCTGGGCCCGTTAACCGCTGATTTTTCTGGCAATCCCTTGTATATGACAGGCACCGTGGCAAAATTTGCCCTTTCCCGTCTCGTTCGTCCGGAGTTTTGATGAAAAAGTGGTTCATCCCCCTGCTGGCCCTCTGGCTATATGGCTGTTACGCAGGTCCCGGTGAAGAGGCGATCCAGACCCAGGTAACCGCCAAGCTGCAGGCAGAGACAGATACCCATCTGTTCGAGATCAGCGACTTCACCCTTATCGACAAGGAGGAACGGATGGAGGGGGTCTATCTGATCAAGGTGAGCTACCAACTCCATTTCAAGCAGGGGCTGGATCAGTTGCGGGTGCAGCACGACGAGGACCTGGTCTATGACAGGGTCGGCCCCTTCCAGCAGGAGATGGGGCTGATGGAGCTTGAGCGCAAATACGGCGAGTTCGAGGCGGGCCAGGTGCTGCCGCAACAGGCCGACGTCTGGATGATGAAAACCGAGCAAGGCTGGCGCCTGGCCGAGCCCCCTCAGTAAACGCCTCCCCGCCGGCCAAAGCCGCACCCCTTCGGCTGTTTTTCTCGCCCCTTACAGCAGATCCTTCATCCGGTGCCACAGCATGCCGAGCGCCAGCAGGGGCGAGCGCAGCGCCGGGCCACCGGGGAAGGTCATGTGGGGCACGCTACTGAACAGATCGAACCCCCGGCTCTCCCCCTTGATCGCCTCTGCCACCAGCTTGGCCGCCATGTGCGTGGCGTTGAGGCCGTGACCGGAATAGGCCTGGGCATAGAAGACGTTAGGATGATCCTGCAAGCGGCCAATCTGTGGCAGGCGGTTGGCCCCTATCCCTATCATGCCGCCCCACTGAAACTCGATGGCCACGTCCGCCAGCTCGGGAAACACCCGCTGCAGCTTGGGCTGCATAAAGGCCTTGATATCCCTCGGATCTCTTCCTGAATAGTTGCAGGCGCCGCCAAACAGCAGGCGCCCGTCGGCGGAGAGGCGGTAGTAGTCGAGCGCCACGTTCTGATCGCACACCGCCATGTTTTGCGGCAGCAGCCGCTGGCGCAGCCGCTTCTCCAGCACTTCGGTGGCGAGAATATAGGAGCCGGCCGGCAGCACCCTGCCCCCCAGTTCAGGATTGAGATCGTTGAGATAGGCGTTGCAGCCGATCACCAGATAATCGCTGCAGACCCGGCCGTGGGCCGTGGTGATCTGCACCCGATCGCCATAATCGATATGCGCCACCCTGGAGTGTTCGAACAAGGCGACCCCCAGGCTGGCGGCGGCACGCGCCTCGCCGAGGGCCAGGTTGAGGGGATGCAGGTGGCCCGACCCCATGTCGATCATGCCGCCGATATAGCGATCAGACCCCACCACAGAGTGGATCTCCTCCCGTGGCACCAGCTTGATCTCGTGCTGATAGCCCAGGCTGGCCAGATGCGCCGCCTCCTCTTCAAACCCGGCCAGATGACGCTGGCGGGTCGCGAGATCGCAATAGCCCCAGGTGAGGTCACAGTCGATGTTGAAGTGCTCGATGCGCTCTCGCACCAGCTGTACCGCCTCCAGCCCCATCAGATCCAGCTCGCGTACCCCCTGCTCGCCGATCCAGCGGGCAAACTGGCCTGTGTCGTGGCCTATGCCGCGAATGAGCTGGCCGCCGTTGCGGCCGGACGCCCCCCAGCCGATGCGGTTCGCCTCCAGCAGGGCCACCTTGTAGCCCGCCTGTGCCAGGTTGATGGCGGTGTTGAGGCCGGTGAAACCGCCACCTATGATGCAGACGTCGGCATTGAGCTCACCGCTGAGCTCGGGCCACTGCTGATTGTCATTGCGGGTGGCCGCGTAATAGGAGGCCACGTGTTCCTGATGTCCGTTGTGCTTTCCTGCCTGCATACTCAGCGTCCTGCCTTGGTAGCCATGCGTTTACTAAAATAAACAACCTGTCATCGATAATACCCAGCCCCCCGCCACCAATCCAGCCTCCGTGGATCACAGAAATGCAAAAGGCGTCCCAAAGGACACCTTTTGTTGTTTTTGTGGCTTGAGGCAGCCCATCGGCAGACCCATTTCCCCGGATACAGCAGGAGGTCTTTGCTGCGATCAGGGTCTGGCACTGGCCCCCACCAACACGAAAGGCGCCCCGAGAGGCGCCTTTGCAGCAATCAAGATACGGTAACGAATTACAGTACGTTGATGGCGTTCAGGTCGGAGAAGGCTTTCTCCAGACGGGCGATCATGGAAGTCTGACCGGCACGCAGCCATACGCGCGGATCGTAGAACTTCTTGTTCGGCTTGTCAGCGCCTTCCGGGTTGCCCAGCTGACCTTGCAGGTAAGCTTCGTTGGTCTTGTAGAAGTGCAGCAGACCTTCCCAGGTAGCCCACTGGGTGTCGGTGTCGATGTTCATCTTCACGACGCCGTAGGAGATGGACTCGCGGATCTCTTCCAGAGTGGAACCTGAACCACCGTGGAACACGAAGTCCAGGGACTTGGCAGGCAGACCGAACTTCTCGGAAACGAACTTCTGGGAAGCGTCCAGGATGGACGGGGTCAGCTTGACGTTACCCGGCTTGTAAACACCGTGCACGTTGCCGAAGGAGGCAGCGATGGTGAAACGCGGGCTGATCTTGGACAGACGCTCGTAGGCGTAAGCCACGTCTTCCGGTTGGGTGTACAGGGCGGATTGGTCCATGTGGCTGTTGTCCACACCGTCTTCTTCGCCACCGGTGCAACCCAGTTCCAGCTCCAGAGTCATGTTCATCTTGGCCATGCGGGTCAGGTACTCGCAGCAGATGTCGATGTTCTCTTCCAGAGACTCTTCGGACAGATCCAGCATGTGGGAGGAGAACAGCGGCTTGCCGGTTTCAGCAAAGTGCTTCTCGCCCGCTTCCAGCAGACCGTCGATCCACGGCAGCAGCTTCTTGGCAGCGTGGTCGGTGTGCAGGATAACCGGGATGCCATAGGCTTCGGCAACAGCGTGAACGTGCTTGGCGCCGGAGATGGCACCCAGGATGGCGGCTTTCTGGCCTTCCAGCTTCAGACCCTTGCCAGCGGTGAATACGGCACCACCGTTGGAGAACTGAACGATAACCGGCGCTTTGACCTTGGCGGCAGCTTCCAGCACGGCGTTAACGGAGTCGGTACCAACACAGTTGACGGCCGGCAGAGCGAAGCCGTTCTCTTTGGCGATGGCGAATACTTTCTGAACGTCATCACCAGTGATCACGCCGGGTTTTACGAAGTCGAAAATTTTCTTAGACATGTTTAATCGTCCTGTTCTCGTATGCCGTTAATAAAAAATGGGGGGTTCATCATGAACCGGCACAGCGGCCACATGATAAACGAAACGGGAGGCTTTTGCCCCCCGTCTCGGGTCAATTAGGCTTTGGCGCGCTGTTCCAGCATCGCAACAGCCGGCAGTACCTTGCCTTCTACGAACTCCAGGAAGGCGCCGCCGCCGGTGGAGATGTAGGAGACTTTGTCGGCGATGCCGAACTTGTCGATGGCGGCCAGGGTGTCACCACCACCAGCGATGGAGAAGGCCGGGGAAGCAGCGATGGCTTCGGCGATCACCTTGGTGCCTGCGGAGAACTGGTCGAACTCGAACACGCCGACCGGGCCGTTCCACAGAATGGTCTTGGCGTTCATGATGATGTCGGCCAGGGCCTTGGCAGAGTCAGGGCCGATGTCGAAGATCATGTCGCCGTCGGTCACGTCGGAGACGGACTTGATGGTGGCCGGAGTGGACTCGGAGAACTCGGTGCCCACGACCACGTCTGTGGTGACCGGAATGTTGGTCTCGGCGGCCAGTTTCTTGGCGGTGTCGAGCAGGTCGTGTTCACACAGGGACTTGCCGACGTTGTGGCCAGCAGCCGCGATGAAGGTGTTGGCGATGCCACCACCGACCACCAGCTGGTCAGCGATCTTGGAGAGGGATTCCAGTACGGTCAGCTTGGTGGAGACCTTGGAACCGCCCACGATGGCAACCATGGGGCGCTCGGGCTTGAGCATGGCTTTGCCCAGGGCTTCCAGCTCACCGGCCAGCAGCGGGCCAGCACAGGCGATCGGGGCAAATTGAGCCACACCGTAGGTAGAACCTTCGGCGCGGTGAGCAGTACCGAATGCATCCATTACAAAGACGTCACACAGGGCGGCGTATTTTTTGGCCAGCTCTTCGGTGTTTTTCTTCTCGCCTTTGTTGAAACGGCAGTTTTCCAGCACAACCAGCTCACCGGCGGCGACATCTACGCCATCCAGGTAATCCTTGGCCAGGCGGACCGGGCAGGACAGAGCGTCTTTCAGATAGTTGACAACCGGAGCCAGGGAGAACTCTTCGTTGTATTCACCCTCGGTCGGGCGACCCAGGTGGGAGGTGATCATCAGCTTGGCGCCCTTTTCCAGAGCCAGCTTGATGGTCGGCAGCGTCGCCACGATACGTGCGTCGGAAGTGACCTTGCCGTCTTTTACCGGCACGTTCAGGTCAGCACGGATCAGTACGCGTTTACCCGCCAGATCCAGGTCGGTCATCTTGATAACAGACATATTCAGTCCTCTATATTTTCAGGTAATGTTAAAAACAGTAACCTTGCGCCCGGTGCAGGCTTTCAGCCTGCGGCCATCATGGCCCGGGTGGTATCCAGCATACGGTTGGCGAAGCCCCATTCGTTATCGCACCACATCAACATCTTGACGAGGTTGGCATCGCTGACCCGGGTCTGGGTACCATCAATGATGCAGGAGTGTGCATCATGATTAAAGTCTACGGAGACCAATGGCTCTTCCGTGTAATCCAGAATACCGCTTAATGTACCTCTGGATGCCCGTTGCAGGGCTTGATTTACGTCAGTAACCGTCACTTTTTTACGAACAGTAATACTGAGATCCATTGCGGTTACGTTGATGGTCGGTACCCGTACCGCGATCGCCTCGAACTTGCCGGCGAAGTGGGGGAGGATTCGCTCCAACCCCTTTGCCAGCTTGGTATCCACCGGGATGATGGACTGGCTGGCAGCACGGGTTCGACGCAAGTCACTGTGGTAGGCATCGATGACTTGCTGATCATGCATGGCCGAATGAATTGTCGTAATAGTACCACAATTTATCTCGAATTCTCGATGCAATGTTTCTATGACGGGCACCACGCAGTTGGTGGTACAGGAGGCGTTGGAGACGATCCGCTCCCTTCCCGTCAGCACCTGATGGTTCACCCCGTAGACTATGGTCGCATCCACGTCCGCATCCGCCGGATGGGAGAACAAGACCTTGCCCGAACCCGCTCCCAGGTGGCGCTCGGCATCGGCCCGCGAGCCAAATACCCCGGTGCAGTCCAGCACCACATCCACCCCCAGCGCCCGCCACGGCAGGTTGGCGGGATCCCGCTCGGCGAACAGGGAGATGAGATCCTCCCCCACCAGCATGCTGCTGCCGGCCAGCTGCACCGGATACCGGAAGCGGCCGTGGCTGGTGTCGAAACGGGTGAGGTGCACCATGGCTTCGGGCGCCGCCAGCTCGTTGATGGCAACTATCTTGATGGTCTGATCGCGCCCGCTTTCATAGAGGGCGCGCAACACGTTGCGGCCGATCCGCCCGTAACCATTGATGGCAATCTTGATCATGGAAAAAGTGTGTCCTTAGCGACGGCAAAGAGGGCAGATGGATGGCTCACGACAACAGGGCATCCTGGAATACGCCACGGGCCAGCAGGGCGGCCCCGAACACCCCGGCGCTATCCCCCAGGGCTGGAGCAATAATGGGGGTCGCGAAGCGGGGATTAAAGAGGAAGGGTAAAATTGTCTGCCGCCCGGCGCTGTAGAGACTCTGCACATTGCCGACCCCGCCGCCAATGACGATGACATCCGGATCCAGAATGTTGACCACGTTGGCCAGCGCCTGACCAAACAGCAGATGCAGTCTGTCTATGGTGAGCTTGGCCACGTGATCGTGGGCGCTGGCCGCCGCAATCTGGGCCAGCGACAGATGACGCTTGGCCTTGGCCTGATACCAGGCTTCCAGCGCTGGGCCGCTGATGAAGGTCTCGACGCAGCCGCGCTTGCCGCAGTAGCACTCGGGCCCGTCGGGGGAGAGCACGTTGTGGCCCCACTCCCCGGCGATGCCGTGGTGGCCGTTGAGGATCTGGCCATTGATGACGATGCCGGAACCGACCCCGGTACCCATTATGATGCCGAACACCACCTTGGCATCCGGATGGTGCTGACGCACAGCCCCCAGGTGGGTCTCCGCCAGCGCGAAGCAGTTGGCGTCGTTGGCAATCAGCACGGGTACGCCCAGCCTTCGCTCCAGATCTTCCTTGAACGGCTTGTCGTTGAGCTCGGTGGTGTTGCAGTTCTTCATCAGCCCGGTCTGGGGATCCCGCGCCCCCGGCGTGCCCATGCCCAGCACGCTCGGCCGCTGACCCAGCCTGGCGGCGCACTCGTCCACCAGTTTGGCGATCTGGCCGATCATGTGCTGATAGCCGCCCTGGCGCTCGGTGGGGATGCGATGGCGCAGCAGCACCTCGTCGCCATCGAGCACCACGCATTCACACTTGGTACCACCGAGATCTATGCCCCAATCCAGTGACTTCTTGCTCATCTTGCCTCCTGCCATGACCAAGGATGCTGCCGCGAGGACGCTACGTTTCCGCCTCAGCTGCGACCGCCCATCTTGCTCTTCATTTATCCGCGAGTGTGGCGCAGTGTAACCCGAGCCGGGGCCGGGATGCAGCCCCAAACCAGGGCCGGCCGGATAACAAAACGGGGCCCGCAGGCCCCGTTCTCACTGTGCTTTTCACCGGTCTCAGCGACCGTGGTACTGAGCCGACAGCTCGTGTACCGCGTTGACGAAGACGCCGGCATGCTCGGGATCCACGTCCTGATGGATGCCGTGACCCAGGTTGAAGACGTGGCCGTTGCCGCTGCCAAAGCCCGCCAAAATGGTGGCGACCTCTTCGCGAATGCGCGCTGGCGCGGCGTAGAGCATGGAGGGATCCATGTTGCCCTGCAGTGCCACCTTGTCACCGACCCGGCGCTTGGCATCCGCTATGTCTATGGTCCAGTCCAGTCCCAGCGCATCACAACCTGTGGCGGCGATCTGCTCCAGCCACTGGCCGCCGTTCTTGGTGAACAGGGTGACCGGCACGCGGCGGCCTTCGTGTTCGCGGATCAGACCATCGACGATCTTGTGCATGTACTGCAGGGAGAAGTCGCGGTAATCCCGCGGGGTCAGCACGCCGCCCCAGGTGTCGAACACCATGACAGACTGGGCGCCGGCCTTGATCTGGGCATTCAGATAGCTGATCACGCTGTCCGCCAGCTTGTCCAGCAACAGGTGCAGTGTCATGGGCTCTGCATACATCATCTGCTTGATCTTGGTGAAGGCCTTGGAGCTGCCCCCCTCCACCATGTAGGTGGCCAGGGTCCAGGGGCTGCCGGAGAAGCCGATCAGCGGCACTTCGCCCTTGAGCTCGCGGCGTATGGTGCGCACCGCGTTCATCACGTAGCCGAGCTCGTCTTCCGGATCCGGGATGGGCAGCGCCTGCACGTCGGCCATGGATTTGATGGGGCGCTCGAAGCGCGGGCCTTCGCCGTGTTCGAAGTAGAGGCCCAGCCCCATGGCGTCGGGCACGGTCAGGATGTCGGAGAAGAGGATGGCGGCATCGAGGGGATAGCGGCGCAGCGGCTGCAGGGTGACTTCACAGGCCAGCTCGGCGTTGCGGCACAGGGACATGAAGTCCCCCGCGACGGCGCGGGTCGCCTTGTATTCCGGCAGATAGCGGCCAGCCTGGCGCATCATCCATACCGGGGTCATGTCCACTTCCTGGCGCAGCAGGGCACGCAGGTATCGATCGTTCTTCAGCTCTTTCATCCCAGTTCCTGAGTTCATATCCAGCATAAAATGGCGGATATGATACCACTTTGTGCGCGGCGGCGGGCGGCCCAAACGCGCCGCAGGGCCGCCGGAGTGCAAAGATGTGAAGGGGCGCAAACAAGCGCCCCGTTTTTTGCCAGGCTCAACCCGACCTCAGCCAGCCTCGCCCAGGCTCTGCTCGATCAAGCGCCGCGCTATGGTGCCGTGGGGGGGCAGCCTTGGCAGCCGGTCTGCCTCGAAGAAGTCGGCGGCCACCAGCTCTTCATCCTGCACCCGGATCTCGCCGCTCTCGTAGTCGGCGGTGAAGCCCATCATCAGGCTGTGGGGGAAGGGCCAGGGCTGGCTCGCCACATAGCGCACGTTGCGCACCCGGATGCCGCTCTCCTCGAACACCTCCCGCGCCACGCACTGCTCCAGGTTCTCCCCCGCCTCCACGAAGCCGGCCAGCACGGTATACATGGGATCGTCCGCCTGATAGTGACGGCGATGGGCCGCCAGCAGGACGGCCGGCCCCTTGCGCACCGCCACTATGATGCAGGGAGAGATGCGCGGGTAGACGACGTGACCCTGCCGGCACATCTGTGCCCACTCCCCGCTCTTGGGCGCCATGGGGGCGCCGCACTCGCCGCAGAAGCGATGGCTGCGGCGGAAGGTGGCCAGCTGCCAGGCACGGCCCCCAAGGCGAAAACCCTCTTCATCGCCAGCCACCATCAGCTGGCGCAGCGGCATGAACCGACTGAGGTCGGCCTCAGCCCCCAGATCCAGCAGATAACAGGGCAGATCGCCCCACTCATCAAAATGCTCAAAGGTGGCGGATTGCAGATGGGCGGGCAGGCTGGCGCGGGGGCCTTGTGGAATGCGCCCCTGTTCATCCAGCAGGACGAGGTGATCGCCCCCCAGCACGAACCAGCGGGCCTGTTCGGTTAATGGCATCAGATGAACACTCTTGTTGCGATGTCAGATGAGAATGGCTTGTCCGGCATGATGCACCGGACGCGGCCCGGTGAAAAGTGACGAGTCGCGACCATATTACGACCGCATGGGCCCGCTGGCGACCCCAAGATGGCTGCCCAAAGGGCAAGGTAGTGCCAATAGAAAGGCCGCCCGCAGGCGGCCTTGGTTTTGGGAATCTCAATGCCGATCAGGCATCGCCCATCGCCAGCAGGGAGGCGTTGCCGCCCACCGCAGTGGTGTTGATGGTGCGGGTCTTCTCGGTCACAAAGCGGCTCAGGTAATGGGGGCCGCCCGCCTTGGGGCCTGTGCCGGAGAGGCCCTGCCCACCGAACGGCTGCACCCCGACCATGGCGCCTATCTGGTTGCGGTTGATGTAGACGTTGCCCACGTTGATGCGGCTGGCCAGCTCCTCGGCATGGGATTCGTTGCGGCTGTGGATCCCCAGCGTCAGGCCGTAGCCGGTGCCGTTGATATCCGCGATCACAGTGTCCAGCTCCTTGGCGGCGTAGCGCACCACGTGCAGGATGGGGCCGAATTGCTCCTTCACCAGCTCGCGGATGGAGCCGATCTCCAGCGCGGTCGGCTGCACGAAGTGGCCCCCCAGGGTCACGGCCGGCATCGGCGCCTGGGCGATCAGGCGGGCACGCGGGATCATGTGCACCAGGTGCGCATCCAGCCCGGCCTTGGCCTCGGCATCGATGACCGGGCCCACATCGGTATTGTGTTCGGCCGGGTTGCCCACTTTCAGCTCCTGCAGCGCACCGGTCAGGATCTCCAGCACCCGCGGTGCTATCTCCTCCTGCAGGTAGAGCACCCGCAGGGCGGAGCAGCGCTGGCCGGCGCTCTGGAAGGCGGCACTCACCACGTCGCGCACCACCTGCTCAGGCAGGGCGGTGGAGTCGACTATCATGGCGTTCTGGCCGCCGGTCTCGGCGATGAGCGGCAGTATGGCGCCATCACGCTGGGCCAGGGTCATGTTGATGAGCTTTGCGGTCTCGGTGGAGCCGGTGAAGCAGACGCCGCCGATGCGGGCATCCGCCGTCAGTTTGGCACCCACTGTGGCGCCATCGCCCGGCAGCAGTTGCAGCACGTCGCCCGGAATGCCGGCCTGATGGGCCAGGGTCACCGCCAGATGGGCGATGAGGCCGGTCTGCTCCGCCGGTTTGGCGATGACGGTATTGCCGGTGGCCAGCGCCGCCGCGATTTGACCGAGGAAGATGGCCAGCGGGAAGTTCCATGGGCTGATGCAGATGAACACGCCACGGCCCTGCAGGAACAGCTCGTTCTGCTCACCCGTGTAGCCGGGCAGCAGGGTCGCCTGCCCCATCAGGCCACGGGCTTGCACCGCGTAGTAGCGGCAGAAGTCCACCGCCTCGCGCACCTCGTCGATACCGTCCTGCAGCAGCTTGCCCGCCTCGCGGGTACACAAGGAGATGAACTGCTCGCGGTTCGCTTCCAGCAGATCCGCCAGCTTCTCCAGCGCGGCGGCGCGCTCGCTCACCGGCGTCTCGCGCCAGCGCGGGAAGGCGGCATTGGCCGAGGCCAGCGCCTGCTCCACCGCCTGCTCGTCGGCCCAGTGGATCTTGCCCACTAGCTGGCTCACGTCCTGCGGGCTCAGCACGGTACGGGCCTCGCTGCGCTTGAGGGTCTCCCCATCGACAATGGGGCCGGCCAGCCACTGCTTGCTCTCCAGCTCCTTCAGCTTGGCGAAGAAGGGACGCTGGATGGAGACTATGTTCATGTTGACGCCGCTGGAGTTCTTGCGGTCACTGAACAGGTTCACCGGCTGCGGAATGCGGTCATTGGCCAGGCTGCCATAGCGCTTCAGGGTGCGCAGCGGGTGCTCGGCCAGGCTGTCCACCGGGGTGTTGGGATCCACCAGCTTGTGGACGAAGGAGGTGTTGGCCCCGTTCTCCAGCAGGCGGCGCACCAGATAGGGCAGCAGATCCTTGTGGGCACCGACCGGTGCATAGATGCGGCAGTGCAGGCCGGGACATTCGCTGAGCACGGCGTTGTGCAGCTCCTCCCCCATGCCGTGCAGGCGCTGGAACTCGAACTGGCGATCGCCGGCCATCTCCAGGATGCTGACCACTGTATTGGCGTTGTGGGTGGCAAACTGGGGCGAGATGAAGCCGCGGGTCGGTTCGCTCAGCAGGTAGCGGGCGCAGGCGAGGTAGGAGATGTCGGTACCCGCCTTGCGGGTAAACAGCGGATAGCCGGGCAGACCGGCCTGCTGGGCATATTTCAGCTCGCTGTCCCAGTAAGCTCCTTTCACCAGCCGCACCGGGATCAGATCCCCCTGCTCGCGGGCCAGCCCGGTCAACCAGCAGAGCACCGGCAGGGCACGCTTGGAGTAGGCCTGCACCACCATGCCGAGCTTGCCCCAGCCACGGTTCGCCTCGGAGCGATAGAGCTGCTCGAACAGGTCCAGCGACAGCTCGAGGCGGTCCATCTCCTCGGCATCTATGCTGATGGCCACGTCCTTGTCACGGGCCAGACGCACCAGCCCCACCAGTCGCTCGCTCATCTCGCCGAGCACCCGCTCGCGGTTCGCCACGTCATAGCGCGGATGCAGTGCCGACAGCTTGATGGAGATGGAGGGGGCCGGGCCGCCGTCGCTGATGCGCTCATTGCCGACCGCCTCAATGGCGCGCTGGTAGTCGCCGAAATACTTGTCCGCATCGGCCAGGGTCAGGGCGGACTCCCCCAGCATGTCATAGGTGTGGGTGTAACCCTTCTCCCGGGACTTGCGGCTCGCCTTCAGCGCCTCCTTCATGTCGCGCCCCAGCACGAACTGCTTGCCCATGATCTTCATGGCGGCGTACATGGCGGAGCGCACCACTGGCTCGCCCAGCTTGTTGACCATGCGGCCCAGCATGTTGGCCGGATTGCCGTCCAGCTTCTTGTCCAGCTTGATGATCTTGCCGGTCAGCATCAGGCCCCAGGTGGAGGCGTTGACCAGGGTGGAGTCGCTCTTGCGAAAATGGGACGACCAGTTGGCGCCGGAGAGCTTGTCCTTGATCAGGGCATCGGCGGTCTCGGCATCGGGAATGCGCAGCAGGGCCTCGGCCAGGCACATCAGTATGATCCCCTCCTGGGTGTCCAGGCTGTACTCCTGCAGGAAGGCGTCTATGCCGTCGCCGGAGCCACTCTCCTTGCGTACCTTGGTCACCAGGGTACGGGCACGCTGGGTCACCCGCTCCAGCGAGGCGCCATCCCCCGGCAACATGGCAGAGAGCTCAGCCAGATAGGCGTTTTCATCCACCACGTAATTCTGGGTGATGGCTTCGCGCAGGGCGGCCAGATCAGAGGGAAGGTAGTCAGCTGCAAGAACTTGAGTGGCTTTGAACATATGGGGTCTTCCTGTACGCCCGCAGGCTATATCGACGAAGGCGGCCGTGCCGCCGAAACGCCGACAATGTATACAATATAGACCCATAGATGAAATGAAATTGTTGCCTGATATTAACAAATATCGCTGATTGGCTCATTTGGCGCACATTAAAGCCGGGAGCTGGCGAGGTGGGCGATTTCATCGCCTTATTTTGTATACAATTTTATGCGGAGCAAAAAGAAGGGTCGCTATTGCGACCCTTCTTCATCCGACCGACAGAAACGGTCCGTTTGTCCTGCATTCACCACGCTGATGGCAAGATGCCGCTCAGTTCATCCAGCACTCGTCCGCCACGGCTACGACGATGGGGCTGAACATGGATAGCAGCATGCACATCAGTTCATCCAGCGCTCGCCACGGCTGCGACGACGGGGCAGCATAGGGAGCAGGATACCGAGCAGTATGCCGCCGCCCACCATGGCACCACCGCGGATGAACCAGTCCATCTGCATGTCGTGCTCCTGGTTGTCATAGCTCTGGGTCAGGGCGTCGTTCTGCTCCTTGAGGTTCCCCATCTCCTCGCTCTGACTGGCGAGCTGGGCCTTCAGGCTGGCGATCTCCTTGCTCTGCTCGGCGATCTTGCCATCCTTCTCGGTGAAGCGTTTCTCGTTGTCACCGTTGAGGTTCTGCAGGCGAGCCTTGAGCTCCTCCAGCTCCTTCTGGACCTGGGGCAGCCGCTCGCGCAGGCTGATCTCGCCCTGCAGCTCGCTGTTCTTGATCCAGCCATCGCGGCCACGACCGTCCACCACCTGGGTGAAGCCGGCCTCGTTGTTCACCGCCTTTACTTCCAGCGGTTCACCAGCCTTGACGCTGCCGAGGATCCGGTACTGGGTACCCGGACCATTGTGGATAAAGGTAAAGATGTTGTCTGAGACATAACGGGTATCGGCCAGTGCCTGTTGGGCACACAAGCAGATCAGGATCCCGAGAAGGGCGCGCATGGTCGATCGATTCTCTTCATTTGGTTAGGTGACTGGCCGAATGTTAAGCCGCCAGCGGGTCAAAGGACAAGCAAAGAAAAGCGCCTCCCCCCGAGCTGAGAGCTGGCTCGCAACTTGTCCCCTCCCCCACGCGACCATTCCAGACGCCGCAGGCTACTTCTGTTTCAGCGCCTTCACCTCGGCACGCAGGGCTCGCAGCTCCTGCAGCAGCAGATCCTGCTGGGCACTCTGGTGATGCCGCCACTTCTCCAGTTCGCCATCCCCCCGCCCCGGCTGCAGAAACAGGCTGGCCATGAAACCGCTGATGGCACCGAACAGACCGACCCCGAACAGGATCAGCAGGCTGGCGACGAAGCGCCCTTGCTCCGTCTTGGGCACCAGATCGCCGTAGCCCACGGTCGACAAGGTCACCAGCGTCCACCAGAAGGCATCGTAAGGGGTCTGGATCTGGCTGCCGGGCTGACCCGATTCGATCAGATACATGACGCCCGAGCCCACCCCCAGCAGCAGGAAGAACAGGAACAGTATCCCCGAGAGGGTGGTCTCGTTGCGCTCGCGGCGGAACATGCCGAGCAGATCCGGCTGATCCCGCAGCAGCTGATAGACACGCCACAGCTGGATCAGGCGCGCCCAGCGCAGCTGTTCCACCATGGGCAGGCTGCCCGGCAGATAGAACCAGTTCGCCTTGAAGAAGGCCCGCTTGTCGCGGGCGCGCACCCAGCCATAGGCGAAGTGGGCGAGGAAGAAGTAGCAGATCAGACTGTCGACGTCATAGAAGAGCTGCAGTGTCTGGGGGGTCCAGTCCGAGTGGCCCCACCAGCGGGCGCAGACCAGCGCAACGGAGATCACCGACAGAAACGCCATCAGCAGATCCATGGCGCGCAGGTGAGTTAAGTGATGTCGCATACATTTTCCTACTTTAGGCACGGTGCGAATTAATAAAAAAGAAGATAATGCCGATAGTCCTGAGGACAAAGGAAAACCGGCCATTAAAAGGAGAAATATTATGCAGTTAAACCCGCTGGAGCGGCGAATGAGCAATATCCGGCTGGTACCCAAAGTGGTACTGCTCATGGTGTTCAGTACTGTTTTGTTGCTGATCAAACTCTGGTTCGACGCCAGCAATCTGGAAACCACCCTGCTGAGCGAGGGCATAGATGCCGACAAGGCCAATGCCATTGCCGATCGCCTGCTCTGGACCGGGGTGATGGAAACCGCCGTGATGGGGATCATCTTCGTAGTGCTGCTGCTGACCGGCTCCCGCCTGATGGTCAAGCAGGTGCACTACCTGGTGGGCCTGCTTGAACGCTTCGCCCGCAAAGATCTGAGCCACAAGGTGCTGCTCAAGTCCCGCGACGAGTTCGGCGACATCGCCAAGGCGGTGGCCCACTCCCAGGAGAATCTCAAGCAGGTGTTCGGCACCCAGCGCGTCGCCTGCAAGGAGCTCAACGACATCGCCTCCCAGGTCACCCTTTGCATGGAAGAGGCCAACGAGGCCATCAGCGAGGAGTTCACCCAGATAGAGCAGCTGGCCAGCGCCATGAGCCAGATGGTGGGCGCCATTCGCGAGGTGGCCGCCCATGCGGAGCAGGCCTCCCACGCCACCGCCGAAACCAGCCTGCTGGCCGAAGAGGGCAGCCGCTGCGTGGCGGCCACCGTTAACACCATAGATACCCTCTCCGGCAACATCCAGCGCTCCTCCACAGTGGTCAATCAGGTGGAACAGGGCGTCGAGCAAATAGGCTCCGTTGTGGATACCATTCGCGGCATCTCGGAGCAGACCAACCTGCTGGCGCTTAACGCCGCCATCGAGGCCGCCCGCGCCGGTGAGGCGGGTCGCGGCTTTGCCGTGGTGGCGTCCGAGGTGCGCGAGCTGGCCAACCGGGCCCAGGCCGCCACAGTCGAGATCCAGAAGATGATCGAACAGTTGCAGGGCAATGCCCGCCAGGCCGCCGAACTGATGGCCAAGAGCGTGCAGCAGGCCGACAAGGGGGTGGAGCAGGTGACCCAGGCCGGTGATCAGCTTGCCACCATAGTGCAGCGGGTACAGGGGGTGGCTGACATGAACCGCCAGATCGCTGCCGCCTCCGAGCAGCAGAGCTCGGTGGCCGAGGAGATGAGCGGCAACCTGGAGCAGGTCAAGCAGGTGGTGGAAGGATCCGTGGTCGTGCTGCGGGAGCTGCAGGAAGCCTCCGAGCTGGTGGAGCACCACAGCCAGACCCTGGATACCCATATCCAGGCTTTCAAGCTGGCCTGACGGGCGTCACCTCGCAGACAGGACACAGGAGCGGATGGCGCACCACAGCCAGACCCTGGATAGTACTCAATATCCAGGCTTTCAAGCTGGCCTGACGGGCGTTACCTCGCAGACAGGACACAGGAGCGGATGACGCACCACAGCCAGACCCTGGATAGTACTCAATCCAGGCTTTCAAGCTGGCCTGACGGGCGTTACCTCGCAGACAGGACACAGGAGTGGATGGCGCACCACTGCCAGACCCTGGATAGTACTCAATCCAGGCTTTCAAGCTGGCCTGACGGGCGTTACCTCGCAGACAGGACACAGGAGTGGATGGCGCACCACTGCCAGACCCTGGACAGCGTTCATCATCCAGGCTTTCAAACTGGCCTGAGACCGTGATTTGAGTAAACTGGAAGGCCCCGCGAGGGGCCTTTCTTATTCATGTCACGGCAAGGAGCCAGGATGCAGCACCCACAAGATCACTCCCAACTTGAGATAAGCGACGACAAGGGGCGGCTCGACGTGCCCTTGATCCACCGATTTTTGTCCGAGGAGGCCTACTGGTGCCTCGGCATTCCGCTGGCGACGGTACAGAGAGCCATCAACCACTCCCTCTGTTTCGGCGGCTATGTCGCCGGTCAGCAGGTGGCCTTCGCCCGGGTCATCACGGACAGAGCGACCTTCGGCTATCTGGCCGATGTGTTCGTGCTGCCCGCCCATCGCGGCCGGGGTCACAGCAAGGCGCTGGTGGCGGCTATCCTGGCTCACCCGCAATTGCAGGGGCTGCGCCGCCTCAGCCTGGCGACCTCGGATGCCCACGGCCTCTACGCCGACTTTGGCTTCGCGCCGCCGCGCAAACCGGCCAGCCTGATGGAAAAATACGATCCCGAGATCTATCTGCGCCCCTGAACAGGACCACGCAGCACTCGCCGGTTCATGCAGCTCGCCCCTGCGCTGTGGTGCAGGGGCGAGACTGAGCCTGATGAGAGTACCTGCGAGCGACTCGCCCGTCGCACTGTGCCGAGCCGCTCGACAGTGCTAGATTGGCTGCCAGCATTTTCATTCACCCTGCAGATCCGTTAACCACAAGGACGGCAACCGTGGCCCAGCATTCAGCTTCTCTCTCCCTCCCCTCCTCTCTTGTGCCCTTGCTGCAGGATCAGGCCCAACGCCAGTGGCAGCGGCTGGTCGAGCTGGCGCCCGACTATGATGCCCTGCCCGATGCGATTCGCCAGACCCTGCTGACCCTGCTCGGCCTCTCCGACTTCGTCTCCGACTCGCTCATCAAGCAGCCCGAGCTGCTGGCGCAGATCCTCGCCTCCGGGGATCTCGAGCGCGCCGAGCGCTGGCCCGCCTATCAAAGCGATCTGACCGCATTGCTTGCCGAGGTGAGTGATGAAGAGGCACTCAAGCGCACCCTGCGCCAGTTCAGACGCAGTCGCATGCTGGTGATCGCCTGGCGCGAGCTGCTGGGCCACGCCGCGGTGGAGGAGAGCTTTATCCACCTCACCAAGCTGGCGGATGCCCTCATCTGCTCCGCCCGCGACTGGCTCTACGAGAAGCAGTGCGGCGAGCTGGGCACCCCCATGGACGGGGATGGCAACCCGCAGCCGCTGCTCATCCTCGGCATGGGCAAGCTCGGCGGCGGCGAGCTCAACTTTTCCTCGGATATCGATCTCATCTTCACCTTCCCCGAGAACGGCTACACGGTCGGCGGACGGCGCGAGCTGGCCAACCAGCCCTTCTTCATCAAGCTGGGGCAGCGGCTGATCAACGCCCTCCACCAGCCCACCCAGGATGGTCAGGTGTTCCGGGTCGACATGCGGCTGCGCCCCTTCGGCGACGCGGGCCCGCTCGCCATCTCCTTTGCCGCCATGGAGGATTACTACCAGCACCACGGCCGCAACTGGGAGCGCTACGCCATGGTCAAGGCACGGGTACTGGGACCCCAGTGCGAGCACGCCGTTGCACTCGCCGAGATGCTGCGCCCCTTCGTGTTTCGCCGCTACATCGACTTCGGCGTCATCGACGGCCTGCGCCAGATGAAGGCGATGATAGCCGCCGAGGTGCGCCGCAAGGGGCTGGAGGGCAACATCAAGCTGGGGGCTGGCGGCATTCGCGAGGTGGAGTTTATCGCCCAGGCGCTGCAACTCATTCGCGGCGGCCGCGAACCCGCCCTGCGGGTGCGCCACCTGCCGGAGGCGCTGGCCGCCATCGCCCTGTGCGGCGCCCTTGAGGCAGAGCATTGCGACCGCTTGCTGGTGGCGTACCGCTTCCTGCGCCGGGTCGAGAATATTCTGCAGGAGATAGGCGATCAGCAGACCCAGACCCTGCCCACCGAAGAGCGGGATCGCCAGCGGTTGATCGCCTCCCTCGGTTTTGCCGACTGGGGCGCCTTTATGGCTCATCTGGATGAGGAGATGGCCGCCGTTCATCAGGAGTTTGCCGCCGTGGTGGGCGAAGAGAAGGAGGCCCCCGCCCATCTGGAGCAGCTCTGGCTCGATCTCTGGCGCACCGAGCTCGATGCCGCCGAGCTGGAGAAATTGCTCATAGCGCAGGGCGTCCAGGATCCGGTTCCGCTCTGCGGTGCCCTGCTGCGTTTCAAGGAGGAGTACAAACGCCGTCAGGTGGGCCCGCAGGGGCGCATCGCCCTGGACTGGCTGATGCCGGAGCTGCTGCGACTGGTGGTCGCCAGCGAGCAACCCGCCCGCCTGTTCGAGCGGGTGTGCGAGCTGCTGACCCGCATCTTCACCCGCAGCGCCTATCTGCAGCTGCTGGCGGAAAACCCCGCCGCCCTGCGCCAACTGGTGCGGCTGTGCGACGCCAGCCATCTGGTGAGCGAGCAGCTGGCCCGCTACCCGATTTTGCTGGACGAGCTGCTCGATCCCCAGCACCTCTACCACCCCACTCCGCTCGATCAGTACAAGCCCCAGCTGCGCCAGTTTCTGCTGCGCATCCCCGAGGAGGACGTGGAGCAGCAGATGGAGGCGCTGCGCCAGTTCAAGCAGGTGCAGCTCTTGCGTATCGTGGCGGCCGACATCGCCGGCGCCCTGCCGCTGATGAAGGTAAGCGACCACCTCACCTGGCTGGCGGAGGCGATCACCGAGGAGGTGGTCAATCAGGCCTGGGCCCAGATGAGCGAACGCTACGGGGTGCCGCCCGAAGTGGCGGTGAGCGGCCAGCGCGGCTTCGCCGTTGTGGCCTACGGCAAGCTCGGCGGCATAGAACTGGGCTACGGCTCGGATCTGGATCTCGTCTTCCTGCACGGCGGCGATCCCAACAGCTACACAGACGGGCGCAAACCCATCGACAGCCGCCAGTTCTACCTGCGCCTCGCCCAGCGGATCCTGCACCTGTTCAGCACCCGCACCCCATCCGGGATCCTCTATGAGATCGACATGCGGCTGCGCCCCTCCGGCGATTCCGGCCTGCTGGTCTCATCGCTGTCGGCCTATGAGCAGTATCAGCAGCACGAGGCCTGGACCTGGGAGCATCAGGCGCTGGTGCGGGCCCGCCCCATCTACGGGGATGAGGCGGTCATCGCCGAGTTTGCCCGCATCCGCCGTGCCGTGCTGGCCAAGGAGCGCGACCTGCCGACCCTGGCCCGCGAGGTGCGCGAGATGCGCCACAAGATGCGGGATCACCTGCTCAAGGCCGGTACTGGCGAGTTCGATCTCAAGCAGTCCCCCGGCGGCATGGTGGATATCGAATTCATCGCCCAGTATCTGGTGCTGGCCCATGCCAGCGGCGAGCCCGAGCCCCTCACCCGCTGGTCCGATAATGTGCGCATCTTCGATGAGTGCGTCATGGTGGGGGTGCTCACCCTGGAGCAGGCGGAGGGGCTGAAGCAGGCCTATCTGGAGATCCGCAACCGGGGCCATCGTCTCAACCTCTCGGAGATCTCCCGCAAGGTGGGCGACGACCAGTTGCAGCCCGAGCGCGGCCATGTGCTGGCAGTCTGGCAACTGCTGTTGGGGGAGTAAAGCAAGGCTCGGCTGGAGCAATGAAAAGGGGCGCTGCGGCGCCCCTTTTCATTATGAATGTCAGCCCCTGGCCCAGCTTTCTTTCATGTAAAACTCAATAGCGGTGAGCTGGATCCTGTTTCAGGCATGCCAACCTTGGCATCGTATGGCACTTTGCTGAATATAAGCAGAGACAACCTGTGTCTATGTCATCACCCTGTTTCTGCCCCGATATGACGGGGATGAATATCGACTCAACAGTGCCAGCCCCAGTCTCCATGCAGAGAGGAAAAAATGGATTTTTCAGAACAGCTACAGAGCCTCGCCAAAAAGATTGCTCAACAGTCATCGATGATCACCACTGAAGAAGCAACCAAGAACGCGTTTGTCATGCCATTTCTCAACCGTGTTCTCGGTTATGATGTGTTTGATCCCACGGAGGTGATTCCGGAATTCACCGCAGATACGGGGATCAAAAAAGGAGAGAAAGTTGACTACGCCATTCTCAAAGATGGACAGGTACAAATCCTGGTTGAGTGCAAAAAATACAGTGAAAAGCTGTCAGCCAAGCACTCGGGTCAACTCTTTCGCTATTTTTCAGTCACCAATGCTCGGATCGGCATTCTGACCAATGGTGCACAATATGAGTTCTATACAGATCTTGATGCGCCAAACAAAATGGATGAAAAACCATTTTTAACGCTGGATCTGGAAGATATCGATGAACACATAGTGCCTGAGGTATTGAAGCTGACCAAGACCTCCTTCGATGTTGAATCTGTGGTCGATGCAGCAGGAGAGCTAAAATACCTCAGCCAGATCAAGAAACTGCTAGCCGAGCAGTTTGGCTCGCCAGAAGAGGATTTTGTTAAGTTCTTTGCATCCCGGATCTATGACGGCGTACTTACCGCAAGGGTAAAACAGTCCTTTACCGATATCACCAAGAAGGCTCTCAGCCAATTCCTCAATGACAGCATCAATGCCAGATTGAAATCTGCGATTGGTAGCAGTGTCAGCGCCTCGGCCATTCCACCTGCATTTGATAGTGCCACATCAAGCGATAACAATGAGCCTGAGACAAATAATGAAGAAAAATCGAAGATAGATACCAGCATTGAGGAAGTAGAAGGCTTCAACGTCGTCAAAGCTATCCTGAGACAACAATTTGATGTAACCAGGATCGCGGCAAGAGACACCCAGAGTTATTTTGGCATCCTGCTCGACGATAATAACCGCAAGCCGCTTTGCCGATTACATTTCAATTCGAAGCAGAAATATCTTGGATTATTTGATGCCGATAAAAAAGAAACCCGGCATCCTATCGGCTCAATCGATGAAATATTCACCTTCGCCGACCAGTTACTGACAGCCACTGCCGTCTACGAATAATCTTGGTTTGGGGGCGGATTAATTCAGCCCCCTTCAACCAAGTCTGCACCAGATGCCTATCGCCCTCCGGCAAGGTCGATAAAGGTGCCGGTGGCGTAGGAGGCTTCATCCGACAGCAGCCAGGCGATGGCGGCGGCCACCTCGGCCGGCTGACCGCCCCGCTGCAGCGGGATCTGGCTTTTCACCCTCTCCACCCGCTCGGGTTCACCGCCGTCGGCATGCATCTCAGTGTAGATAAAACCCGGACGCACCCCGTTGACCCGGATCCCCTGCGCCGCCACCTCCAGCGACAAGCCTCTGGTCAGCACGTCTATGGCCCCCTTGGAGGCGGCATAGTCCACGTATTCACCCGCCGCGCCGAGGCGAGCGGCGGCCGAGGAGACGTTGACGATAGCGCCGCCACGGGTCATGCGCCGCACCGCCTCCCGGCAGCAGAGAAAATAGCCGGTCACATTGGTGGTCAGGGTCTTGTTGATGCGCTCGGCGCTCATCTCCAGCACCTTCATCTGGGGCTGCAAGATGCCGGCGTTGTTGACCAGATGGGTGATCACCCCGAGCCGCGCGTCCATTTCCCCGAACAGGCGCACCACCTCGGCCTCGACGCTGATATCCGCCTGCACCGCTATGCAGTCGACCGGATGTTGCGCCCGGATCTCGGCCACCAGCGCCTCGGCAGCCTGCCGATCACGCCGATAGTTGATGCAGAGGTGATAACCCTGCCCCGCCAGATGGCGGGCTGTGGCGGCTCCAATCCCCCGGCTGCCACCCGTGATCAGCACATTCCTGTTCATTGAACCTCCTTGTTCTTCACCCTGGCTGCCGGTCAGGCAGTCAAGCCATGATCCATCACCCGCGTCACCAGCATCCGGTTGAACTGCTGGTACTCAGCGGGGTTGATGGGATTTGGGTAGCTCAGCACCCGCAGCCCGTGCCCCTGATAGTCGGGATGATAGGGCGGATGCACATGGTCATGGTCGTTGAGGCAAAAGCCCAGCGACTGGTAGAAGCGCAGCCGCCGGATGGCAATCTCATCCTCTGGCGGGTCTATCTCCAGGATGACGGTGCGCCCCGCCGTCTCGCAGAAGGCGGCAAGCAGGCGGGAGCCATGGTTCTGGCCGCGCAGGGCCGGATTGATGGCCAGATGCTCGATATAAATCTGCTCGTCGCAGGCCCACCAGAAGATGAAGCCAAGCAGCACGTCGCCTTGATAAAAGAGCTGACAGTGAAAGTGAGGATCCGCCATCTTGACCTGCTGATGCTGCGGCTGGCGTTGCTCGTAGCGCGGGAAGCTGCTGCCATAGATCTGCCAGACCAGAGGCCAGTCCGGATGGGATATCTCTCTCACGACTTCACTTCGACTCATTCATCTACTCCTTGGTAAACCAACAGTGATATCACCTTTGAGCCAAGGCTACATCCCTATTTTTAACCAGAAGCAACCATGGAACTCTTGCTGCCAGCCCCATCCGACAGTGAGCAGCCAAGCCCAGACACATGGACGAGTGGCAGCAAAGAGCCCGCTCGGGGCGGGCTCTGAATGACAATGAAAGGGGGGGGGGATAACTACTTGAACAAGCCCTTGAGCAGCTGATCCGCCACCCCCTTGACGCCTTCGCTGTCGGCCTTGTCCCCCAGCAATTTTTTCAGGCCGCGCTCGGCCTCCTTGCGGGCCTTCTCCTCCAGCAGCTTGTTGTTGCCGAGCAAGGCCTTCACGTCGAGCCGGTAGCTGGGAGCCTGCCAGTGACCGCCGATGCGCACCGGTATGGTGATCTCTTTGAGCTCATCCACATCCTTGCCGCCCTGGCCCTTGCTGCTCTCGACGATGGAGGTGAGGAACAGGAAATCCAGGGTTTCCGGCACCAGGGCTGTCTGGCCCTCGCCTTTCACCCGCAGGGCCGGGGCAAACAGCTGGATGTCGTTGGTGCGGGCCACGCCGTTGGCAATCTGGAAGCTGGCAGTGAGGGCGCTGAAGTCGGTCTTGCGGGCCTCCTTGACCTGCTCGGCCCCCTTGCCGGTCAGGGTGGCCCGCGCCTCGCGGATCATCTCCGCCAGGTTGATGCCGTGCAGGGCACCATCGCTCAGCTTGAGGCTCACCTTGCCCTGCATCTGGCTGCGCAGCGCCTGCTCGGAGAGGCCACTACCTTGTACCTGTACCTCGAGATCCCCCTTGCCCTCCAGCAGATCGCTCTGGGCCAGGGTCTGCAGCAACGGGCGCACATTCACCCCCTGCACCCGCTTGTGTACCTGGTAGCGGGCAGGTTGCTGACGGGCATCGAGCACGCCGTTCGCCGTCACCTGACCGCCGGCCACGCCGGCGCTGAACTGCTTGAGGCTGAGCTGGCCACCCGCCAGCGCCAGCTGCAGATCGACGGTGCTCAAGTCCAGTCCCTTCAGCCGCAGGCTGCCCAGTTGCAGCCGACCGGCCAGATCAAACGCCTTGAGGGCGCTCAGATCCGGCTCCACCGCCGAGAGTGCCTGGGCCACCTTGGGGGCGGCCCCCTTGTCCGTCGCCTTAGCGGGAGCCGAAGGCGCTGGCGCTGCGGCCTGGGTCGCTGCCGGTTTGCCGAGCCAGGCGTCGAGATCCAGCTTGTCGCCCTTGAGATCGAAGTCGACCCTGGGCACGGCGCCGAGCCGCACCACCCCCTCCCCGCTCAGCAGTGTCTTGTCGGCATCCAGCACCAGCTTGCTCAGGGTGATGGTCTGCTTGTCGAGCTCGGCGCGGGCAAAGCCGGCCAGCTTGAGATCCAGTTGCGGGCGCGGCAAAGCCGAGCCTTGCAGCTTGGCGGCCAGCACCGCATCCGACACTTCCAGCAGTTGCTGCCCCTGATCGAGCCGCGCCTTGAGGGTCCCCTCCAGGGAGCCGGCCAGAGTCGGCTGATCCGCCGCTCCCTGAGCGCCCTGCAGACTGAGCGTGAGGCTGCTCCACTGCCCCAGTGCCAGCCGGTCGGCCTTGAGGGAGAAGGCATCGAGCCGCTGCGTCGGCGCACTCAGGCTGCCGCTCAGGCTGAGATCCTTGAGTTCGCTGGCTGTCTCCTCTCGGGCCAGCTTGAGCTGAGTCTGTCCCTTGATATCGAAGGCAAGATCCCCGCGCGCGCCCCTGGCGGCCAGGGTCACAGGCACCCACTGATCCACCACCAGCTGACCCAGGTTGAGGTCGAGCTGTTCGAGGCGGGAGACTGTGCCGTCGCGATCGTCCTGCAGCAGGGCGCTGGCCTGATCCAGCACTACACCCTGCAAGCTGATCTGCCAGGTCTGGCCATTACCCGCAGGGGGCTGGCTCTGGCCACCTGGCGCAGGCTCGCTGCCCTTGGCAGCCTCGGACGCCTTGATGAGATCGCTCAGGTTGGAGCTGCCATCGGCCTTGGTCTGGATGAAAAGGTGTGCCCCGTTCAGCGTCACCTCGCCAATCTCCAGCCGGTGGGAGAGCAGCGGCAGCAGGGCCACCGAGGCCTGGCCCAGCTCGAAGCGCACCAGATCCGGCTCGGCAAAACCGGCCGGGTTGCGCAGCGCCACCTTCTCGAGGGAGAGGCCCAGGCTTGGCCAGAAACGCCAGCCGATATCCCCTTGCATCACCAGCTCGCGGCCCGTGCTCTTGCGCACCTGCTCCACCAGCTGGGGCTTGAACTGATTGGGGTCGATCAGGCTCACCAGAGCGACTATGGATACCAGGGCGGCCAACGCAAGCCCCAGCAGTATGTAGATGATCTTCTTCACGATGGACTCCTTGAATGCTGATCCTGTGACTGACTATACCACCGGGGGCGCGGCGGATGGCCCCCGCCGCCCGAAACCGGATCGCGGCGAGACAGGGATGGTCGCAGCCGGGGCTGACAACAAAAAGGGCCCCGCAGGGCCCTGATCTCAGGGGCTGACCGGCAACTGCCGGTAACCCATATCGCCTGGGTCATGGTTGGCGCGGCAGTTGCCGGTAACCCATCTCGAACAAGGTGAAGGCATAGATGTCCGCACTCTGCTCGATCAGCTTGGCCACCGGCGTGCCCGCCCCGTGCCCGGCATTGGTCTCGATGCGGATGAGCTGGGGATGGGGGCCTGCGTCGTCAGCCTGCAGGGTGGCGGCAAACTTGAAGGAGTGAGCCGGCACCACACGGTCGTCGTGATCCGCCGTGGTCACCAGGGTCGAGGGGTAGCTGACCCCGGCCCGGACGCTGTGCAGCGGCGAGTAGCCCTTCAGATAGTCGAACATGGCCTCGCTGTCGGCGCTGGTGCCGTAGTCATAGGCCCAGCCCGCCCCGGCGGTGAAGGTGTGGTAGCGCAGCATGTCGAGCACCCCCACAGCCGGCAGGGCGACCCGCATCAGATCCGGCCGCTGGGTCATGACGGCCCCCACCAGCAGACCGCCGTTGGAGCCGCCTCTGATGGCCAGCCGGTCGGTGCGGGTGTAACCCTCGGCCTTGAGGTACTCGGCCGCGGCGATGAAGTCGTCGAACACGTTCTGCTTGTTCATCCTGGTGCCCGCTAGGTGCCAGGCCTGGCCGTACTCGCCACCGCCACGCAGGTTGGCCACCGCATAGACGCCCCCCAGATCCAGCCAGTTGGCAACCGAGACGCTGAAACTCGGGGTCAGGCTCACATCGAAGCCGCCATAGCCGTAGAGGATGGTCGGGTTGCTGCCATCGAGTTTCAGCCCCTTGCGGTAGCTGACGATGAGCGGCACCCGGGTGCCGTCCTTGCTCCGGTAGAAGCGCTGCTCTGAGACATAATCCTCCGGTTTGAACGGGGCAGCCGAGGCGCGATAGAGGCTGATGGCCCCGCTGTTGGGCTCGAACTTGTAGAGGGTGGGCGGCTGGGCATAGTTCTCGAAGCCGAAGTAGAGCGCGGGATCATCCTGCTTGCCGTTGAAGCCGCTCACGCTACCGAGCCCCGGCAGCGCCACCTCGCGCACCCGCTTGCCGTCATGGTCGAACTGCTCGACCCGGGCGGTGGCATCCACCATGTACTCGGCGAACAGATAGCCGCTGCCGCTGTGCACCGTCAGCACCTGCTGACGCTCCGGGATGAGATCGCGCCACTGTTCGGGGCCAGGATTGTCCGCCTCCACAGTCACCAGCCGGCGGTTGGGGGCGTCCCGGTTGGTCAGCAGGTAAAGCCTGCTGCCCTTGTTGTCCACCAGACTCACGTCTGCAGCCAGATCCCCCTGCACCGTCAGCAGCGGGGCCCCCTCCCGGGTCAGGTCCTTCACATAGAGGCGGTTGCCGGAGGTGGAGTCCGCCGCCGAGATGAGCAGGTAGCGATCATCCTCGGTCACGGTCGCCCCCACGTAGCGGTGTTGCTGGGCCGGGATGGCGCCGAACACCAGGCGGTCCTCCTCCTGCGCCGTGCCGAGCCGGTGGAAGTAGAGCTTGTGCTGATCTGTCCTGGCCGACAGCTCGCTGCCGTCCGGCTTGTCGTAGCTCGAGTAGAAGAAGCCCTCGTTGCCAAGCCAGCTGATGCCGCTGAACTTCACGTCCCTGAGGGGTGTCTCCAGCGGCTGTTTGCTCTCCACGTCCATCAGGTGGATCTCGCGCCAGTCGCTGCCGGCCAGCGACAATGAGTAAGCAAGCGTCTTGCCGTCCCGGGAGAAGCTCAGCTGATCCAGCGCCGTGGTGCCATCGGGGCTGAGCAGGTTGGGATCGAGGAACACCTCGGCCGGCTTGCCCGCCAGCTGGCGCCACAGCACATTCTGGTTCTGCAGGCCGTCGTTCTTGAAGAAGTAGTGGTAGCGCCCCTCGCGAAACGGCGTCCCCTCCTTGGCGTAGTTCCAGGAGGCGGCCAGCTTGCCCCTGATGGCATCGCGAAACGGGATCTGCGCCAGGTAATCCTGGGTCACCCGGTTCTGGGCCCTGACCCAGGCCTCGGTCTCCGGGCTGCGATCATCCTCCAGCCAGCGGTAGGGATCGGCCACGGCCTGGCCGAAGTAGTGATCCACCTGCTCGCTCTGGCGAGTAACTGGGTAGTGAAGGCGCGCTTTCCCTGACATGGCATCCTCTTTGGTTGACTGGCCGCTGCAGGCACTCAGCAGTGACAGGGCCAGCAGGCTGACAATGGCTCGCATCGATGCGGCTCCCTGCGGTGTCGGTGAAACAGGCAGGGTAGCAAAGAGTGCCGGATGGCCCAACCCCCCACAAGCTTGGCTGGCGGATGCCACTTCCCTCTGAGCCGACACTGGCATGGCTGAACGGAGTCATATGAATTTTTTCGCTTAAGTTTGCCACTTTATTTTGTTTGTTATCCGGCACTTGGGTCACAGGATGGAATAAGCAACTGACTCAGACGACTCATTCAGGATAAAGCATGCCGTACAGCTACCTATCACATCTGCGTTGCAGCAAGACAGGCGAGATCCATGATGCCGACCAGCCCCAGCAACTGAGCCGGGCAGGGGCGCCTTTGCTGGCAAGCTACGATCTCGAGGCCCTGAAGCAGGCCTGGCGCCCGACCGACCTGTTGGGCCGCCCCGCCAGCCTGTGGCGCTATCACGAGCTGCTGCCGGTACGCGATCCCGCTCACGTCGTCACCCTGGGGGAAGGGTTCACCCCGCTCTTGCCCTGCCCACCCTGGGCAAGCAGATCGGTATACCGGATCTCTGGATGAAGGATGAGAGCATCATACCCACAGGATCCTTCAAGGCCCGCGGCGCCGCGGTCGGCATCTCCCGTGCCCGCGAACTCGGCGTCACCCATTTCGCCATGCCCACCAACGGCAATGCCGGAGCAGCCTGGGCGCTCTACGGTGCCCGCGCCGGCCTGCGCAGCACCATAGTCATGCCACAGGCGGCCCCCGCCATCACCCGACTGGAAACCTCATTGGCCGGTGCCCGCCTCTATCTGGTGGATGGCCTCATCAGCGACGCCGGTCGCCAGGTCGCCCAGGCGGTGGCGGAGCAGTCCCTGTTCGATGCCTCCACCCTGAAGGAGCCCTATCGCATCGAGGGCAAGAAGACCATGGGGCTGGAGATAGCCGAGCAGTTCGGCTGGACGCTGCCGGACGTGATCCTCTACCCAACCGGTGGCGGCGTCGGCCTCATCGGCATCTTCAAGGCGCTGCTGGAGTTGCAGGAACTGGGCTGGATCAAGGGCGACCTGCCCCGGCTGGTGGCGGTACAGGCGAGCGGCTGCGCCCCCATAGTGCAGGCCTGGCAGCAGGGGGAGCGCGAGTCGCGCTTCTGGCCCGACTCCCAGACCCTGGCCTTCGGCATCAATGTGCCCAAGGCGCTGGGGGATTTTCTGGTGCTGGACGCCCTCTATCGCACCGAGGGTTGCGCCATCGCCGTGGATGAGCGGGCAATTACCGCCGAGATCCGCCAGCTCGCCTCTCAGGAGGGCAGCTTCGTCTGCCCGGAGGGGGCGGCCGCCTTCGCCGCCGCCCGTCAGCTGCGCGAAGCGGGCTGGATCCGGGAGGGCGAGCGGGTGGTGGTGCTCAACACGGGGGCCGGCATCAAGTACCCGGACGCCATCACAGTGCTGCCCCAGCGGCTGCGCCGTGACGGGAGGATACCGGCATGAGCTTCGACTGGTCCTTTGTCCTCACCACACTGCCGGCGTTTGGCAAGTCGATCTGGGTCACGCTGCAGCTCGGCGCCATAGTGATCCTCACCTCGCTCGCTGTGGCTTTGCTCAACGTGACCCTGCTGAGCCTGCACAGGCCCTGGCTGAACAGGGTGATCCGCGCCTATGTGGAGCTGGCCCGCAACACGCCGCTCTTGATCCAGCTGTTCTTTCTCTACTTCGGGCTGCCGGCCCTGGGGCTGTCGCTGTCAGGTTTTGCCACTGCGGTGATCGCCATGACCTTCCTCGGCGGTGGCTATCTGACAGAGGCGCTGCGGGCCGGGGTGCAGGCGGTGCCCCACAGCCAGCTGGAGGCGGGCCGGGCCATAGGTCTCTCCCGCTGGCAGTTGCTGCGCCACGTGCAGCTGCCCCAAGCCTGGCTCGCCAGCCTGCCAGCGCTGTTTGCCAACTTCATCTTTCTGCTCAAGGAGACGACCGTGGCTTCGGCAGTGGCGGTACCCGAGCTGCTCTACACCACCAAGAATTACATCGCCCTCTACTACAAGACCTACGAGATGCTGGCGGTACTGACATTGATGTGCGTGCTGATCTTTCTGCCGCTCTCCCTCGCCCTGCGAGTCGTTGAAAGGAGGCTGCAACATGGTCAGTTCGGTCACTGAATCGCTGATGCAGGCAAGGATCCCGATGTGGGCACTTATCTTCCTGCTGCCACCGTCTCTCGTCACCAAGACGCAGGAAAGGAGGGATCAATATGGTCAGTTCGATCTCTGAGCAGCTGACGCAGGCGCTGCCACTGCTGGCGGTGGGCGCAGGCCAGACCCTCGCCATCTCGCTGCTGGCCATCCTGTTTGCCACCCTCGGCGGTGTCGCTTACGGCGTGTTGGCACAACAGGGCGGTCGGTTGGTGCGGGGGCTGCTGCGGCTTTATCTCGAGCTGTTTCGGGTGGTGCCGGTGCTGGTGTGGCTCTATCTCTTTTTCTTCGGGTTGCCGATCTTTTTCGGCCTCGATATTCCGGCCTTCTGGTGCGCCGTGCTGGTGCTCGCCCTCTGGGGCGCCAGCGAGGTGGGGGAGGTGGTGCGCGGCGGCCTGGGATCCCTGGCTCGTGGTCAACAGGAGGCCGGGCTGGCACTCGGGCTCTCGACCTGGCAGCTCTATCGCCATGTGTTGCTGCCACAGGCGTTGCAGCGGCTGACGCCGCCGACCATCAACATCTACACCCGCATCATCAAGACCAGTTCGCTGGCGGTGCTGATCGGGGTGGTGGAGGTGATCAAGGTGGGCCAGCAGATAATCGAGCGCACCTATGGCTCGCTGCTTATTTACGGTCTGCTGTTTCTGTTCTTTTTTCTGGTCTGCTATCCGCTCTCGCTCGCCTCGCGTCGGCTGGAGCAACAATGGGGTAATGCGGTATGACACCTCTGCTTGAACTCGGTTCTGTCAGTAAACAGTTCGGCCCGAATCTGGTGCTGGATCGGATCAGCCTCAGCGTGCGCGCCGGGGAGGTGATCGTCATTCTGGGGCCGAGCGGCTGCGGCAAGAGCACCTTGCTGCGCACTCTCAACGGGCTCGAGCCCATTCAGGAGGGCGAGATCCGCTTCGATGGCGTACTGCTGGATGGTGCCACCGACTGGCAACGAGTGCGCCAGCGGATCGGCATGGTGTTTCAGAGCTATCACCTCTTCCCCAACCTGACGGTGCTGGAGAACGTGCTGCTCGGCCCCCTGCAAGTGCAGAAGCGGGAGCGGGCAGAGGCGCTGCTGCAAGCCGAGCAGTTGCTGACCCGCATCGGCCTGTGGGAGCGGCGTCACGACTATCCGCGCCAGCTCTCCGGCGGCCAGCAGCAGCGCATCGCCATAGTGCGGGCCCTGTGCATGAACCCCCAGGTGATGCTGTTTGACGAGGTGACCGCCGCCCTGGATCCCGAAATGGTGCAGGAGGTGCTGGAGGTGATCCGCGATCTCGCCGGCAGCGGCATGACCCTGCTCATCGTCACCCACGAGCTGGCCTTCGCCCGGGCGGTGGCGGATCGCATCGTATTCATGGATGGCGGCCACATTCTGGAGCAGGCCGCGCCCCATCAATTTTTCGACAATCCCGGGAGCCAGCGTGCGCGCCAGTTCCTCGCCAAGTTTTCTTATACAAATGTCATCAAACGAAAGGAGTCAGCATGAAAAAAATCACCTCGGTTCTATTTAGTGCCTTTCTGGGACTGGGTCTCGCCAGCGGCGCTGCCCATGCGGCGGATGGTTCTCTCGACAAGATCAAGGCGCGTGACAAGCTCATCGTCGGCGTCTTCACCGACAAGCCCCCCTTCGGCTACGTTGATGAGAAGGGGAACTACGTAGGCTTTGACACGGATCTCGGTCGCCGCTTCGCCAAGGACCTGCTGGGGGACGAGAACAAGATCGAGTTCGTGGCAGTGGAGCCCGCCAGCCGCATCCCCTTCCTGCAGAGCGACAAGGTGGATCTGATCCTCGCCAATATGACGGTGACTCCGGAGCGGCGTGAGGTGGTGGATTTCACCAACCCGAACCTGCGAGTGGCGGTACAGGTGCTGGTGCCGGAAGGGAGCGCGGCCAAGAAACTGGATGATCTGGCCAGCAAGACCCTGATCGTCACCACGGGCACCACGGCCGACATCTGGCTGACCCGCAATCATCCGGAGTGGAAGGTGCTCAAGTTCGAGAAGAATACCGAATCCTTGCAAGCGCTGGCGCAGGGACGCGGCGATGCCTACGCCCAGGACAATCTGGTGCTGTTCAGCTGGGCCAAGGAGAATCCGGGCTACCGGGTCCTGCCCGAGAAGCTGGGTTCGGAAGACCCAATAGCACCGGCGGTGAAGAAGGGCAATATCGAGCTGCGTGACTGGGTCAACGACCGTCTTGCCAAGCTGGGTGAGGAGAAGTACTTGCTCAAGCTCTATGACCAGTATGTGCGCGATCGCTTAAGCGCCGATACCGATCCCAATGATGTGATCGTCGAAGGAGGAAAATGGCAGGGTTAATGGACAAGCCCTGTTTTGAAGAGTGTGTGAAGTAAGTAAAGAGTGAGGTCTTGGTTCCGTTGATATGCAAACCGCAAGGTTTGATTTTTCCGGGCGTCCCCCTCGGGTGGCGCCTTTTTTTCGCATGCGAAAAAGAACCGGGCCACGGGGCCCGGTTGAAAACCCGCGCAGAGCAGGCTGTGTCACGTCGATGACACTGTTCAGGCTGCCGGACTGGCACAGGGTGCCGTCTGGCCAATCCGCCCCGGGTGCCGAAGAGGGATGAACTCCCGCCCCCGCAGGCGAATGGGGTGGCGCGCCAAGGCGCCTAAGAGTGTGCTTACTCCCGCTCCAGCGCATGTATGGGATCCATCCGCGCCGCCCGCCGCGCCGGGAAGAAGCCGAACAACACGCCAATCAGGCTGGAGCAGAAGAAGGCCGCCAGCACGGCGCCCGGGGAGTAGCTCATGGCAAACTGGCTGCTGAAGTGCGCGAACAAGACGCCAACCAGCAGGGCGAGCAGCACCCCGGCCACCCCGCCCAGCAGACAGACCAGCACTGCCTCGATCAGAAACTGCTGCATGATGTCGCCGGCCCTGGCCCCCACCGCCATCCGCACGCCGATCTCGCGGGTACGCTCGGTCACCGACACCAGCATGATGTTCATCACCCCTATGCCGCCCACCACCAGGGAGATGAGCGCTATCATGGCGATCAGCAGGGTCAGGGTGGCATTGGTGCTGGTGATGGTCTGGCGGATGCTGTCGGTATTGAGCACGAAGAAATCCTGAGTGCCGTGGCGCTGGCGCAGCAGCCGGGTGAGGCCGTCCTCGGCGGCGGCCAGCGCCACCTCATCCCGCACCCGCACGCTGATGCTGCGCAGATGGCTCTGGCCCAGCATCCGCTTCATGGCCGTGGTGTGGGGGATCCAGACGTTGAGGTTCTCATCGCTGCCAAACCCGCTCTGATTGCGGGCCACCACACCTATCACCCGGCACGGCAGTGTGCCCAGCAGGATCACCTGCCCGAGCGGCGATTCCCCCGCCGCAAACAGCCGATCCCGGCTGCTCGCGTCTATCACCACCTCCTGCGCCAGGCTGGCCACGCTGGCGGCATCGAACAACATGCCCTGCAGCAGCCGATAGCCACGCACCTGGAAGAACTGCTCCCCCACCCCGTTTACCGTGCCTGAGACCGCCTGACTGCCCCGGCGCAGGGTAACGCTGGTGGTCAGGCTGGGGGTCACGCTGTGCACATAGTCAAGCCTGGTCAGGGCGTCGGCATCCTCGGCTCGCAGGGTCTGGATCGCCTCGGCCCGCCGATCACCGAAGCCGCTGCCGGGGAAGATCTCCAGGGTGCTGGTGCCCATTGCGCTGATGTTGGCCAGCACCTGTTGCTGGGAGCCGCGCCCCAGCGCCACCACGGAAACCACGGAGGCGATGCCGATTATGATGCCGAGCATGGTGAGGAAGGTGCGCATCCGCTGGGCCCGCATGGCCAGCAGCGCCATCCTGAAGGCCGAGGTGAACCTGTCCAGCCAACCGCGCCAGGCCGTCCGGCCAGTTTGCACCGTCTCCCGCACAGGCAGGGGTGTCGCCTGTCTCTGGCGGCGATCGGCCACCACGGCCCCATCTTTGAGCTCTATGATGCGTTCGGCCTGCTCGGCGATCCCCATGTCATGGGTCACTATCACCAGGGTATGACCCTGGCCATGCAGGGCGCGCAGTATGCCGAGCACCTCGGCCCCGCTCTGGCTGTCGAGGGCGCCGGTCGGCTCGTCCGCCAGTATCACCTGACCGCCATTGATGAGCGCGCGGGCTATGCTGACCCGCTGCTGCTGACCGCCGGAGAGCTGACTCGGCATGTAGTCGAGACGGGCACCCAGCCCGAGCCGCTGCAGCAGGGCCTCGGCCCTGGCCTTTCGCGCATCGCCGGCCAGTCCGGCATAAATGGCCGGCAGCGCCACGTTGTCGCGGGCACTGAGATCCCCCAGCAGGTGGTAGCGCTGGAAGATAAAGCCGAAATGCTCGCGGCGCAGGGCCGCCAGTGCATCCGCCGTCAGCCGGCCTGTCTCCTGTCCGGCGACCCGGTAGTGACCGCAGCTCGGCTGATCGAGGCAGCCCAGAATATTGAGCAGGGTCGACTTGCCGGAGCCTGAGGCGCCGACGATGGCCACCATCTCCCCCCGCGTTATGGTCAGATCGATCCCCTTGAGTACCTCGACGCGCCGATCCCCGTCGCCAAAATAGCGGTGGATCCCGCTCAGTTGCAGCAGTGGCTCCATCATGCTCACATCCCCATGGGCGGGCCCATGCGCCCGCTCTGCTGACTCTGGGCCGTCGACTGGCTCACCACCACGGATTCCCCGGCCTCGAGGCCGCTCAGGATCTGGGCATCCACCTTGTTGTTGAGGCCCACCTTCACCTGCCGCCATTGGGGCTGGCCCGCACCATCCACCACCTGCACCCTGTCACCGCTCAGGGCGATGGCCGGGATCACCAGAGCGTCGTGCTCGGTCGCCAGCACTATGTGCACCTGAGCCGTCATGCCGATGCGCAGGGCCCCTTCGGGGTTCTCCACCTCAAACAGGCCGTTGTAGTAGACGGCCGTGCTGGTCGAGCTGCTGCTGGTCGTGTCGTCATTGATGGAGTCGGGGGCGGGCTCGATGGCGCGCAACCTGGCCTGGTAACGGCGCTCCGGCGCCCCCAGCACGGTGAAGTAGATGGGCAGGCCGGCGCTGACCCGGATCACGTCCGCCTCCGAGATCTGCGCCTCCACCGTCATGGTGTCGAGCCGCGCCACCTTGACCATGGTCGGGGTGCTCTGCACCGCATTCACCGTCTGTCCCTGCTCCACCGGGATGGCCACTATGGTGCCCGCCATGGGGGAGACGATGCGGGTATAACCCAGATTGACCCGGGCCGTGTCCACCGCGATGCGGGCCTGCACGGATTGCGCCGTCAGCGCCCGGATGTCGGCACGGGTGGCGGTCAGGGTCGCCTCGGCGCTGTCGTAGTCGGCCTGGCTGCCGAGCCCCCGTGCCAGCACCTTGCGCTGACGCTCGAACACCAGCTGGTTGTTGCGCAGGGTCGCCCGGCGCGAGGCCAGCTGGGCCTGCACGTTGTCGAGGGCGGCTTCGGCATCCTTGAGGGCGTTCTGCTGGGTGAGATCGTCGATCTCGACCAGCAGATCGCCCTGCTTCACCTGCTCCCCGAGCGCCACATGCAACGCCTTGATCTGCCCCGACACCTGAGCCCCCACGCTCACCAGCTGCTGAGCCTGCAGGGTACCGTCAGCCAGCACGCTCTGCTCCAGATCGCGCCGCTCGGCCGGGGTTGTGATGTAGGACGCTGCCGGCGCCGCATCGGACGGCGCAAACAGCCAGCCGGCCGCGAGCAGCAAGAGGGCTGGCGGCAGCAGGTGAACAACGAGGAGACGGGCAGGGACCATCACGGATATCCTTGGGTGTAACAAAGGGATGAAACAAGCCAGTGCAATCTACTCCAATGTCCGGTTAAGCCTCTTGCAGGGCAGTGTAAGGATTGCGTAAAAGCAGCTGTCAGCGGGCAGCGGACACGGGAAAATGGCGTCGACCCGAGATGGAGAAGAGTGATGAAGATCCTGCTGGTGGACGATGATCTGGAGCTTGGCACCATGCTGAGCGAATACCTGGGCGGCGAAGGCTTTGCCACCACCCATGTGCTGACCGGCAGGAGCGGCGTGCAGCACGCCCTCTCCGGCAACTATGCCGCCGTGGTGCTTGACATCATGCTGCCCGACCTCAATGGCAGCGAGGTGCTGCGCCAGATCCGCCACGCCAGCCAGATCCCCGTCATCATGCTCACCGCCAAGGGGGACAACATAGATAGGGTGATCGGGCTGGAGATGGGGGCCGATGACTATGTGCCCAAGCCCTGCTACCCGAGGGAGCTGGTGGCCAGGCTGAGGGCCGTGCTGCGCCGGGTCGAGCCCGCGCCCGCCAAAACCGGCAGGGACAACAGCCTGCGCCTCGCCGGCCTGACGCTCTCCCCTGCCACCCGCCAGTGCCACTGGCAAGCGTCGCCGCTGGAGCTGACCGCCACCGAGTTCAATCTGCTGGAACTGCTGCTGCGCTCACCGGAGCGGGTGGTCAGCAAGGATGAGCTCTCCCTGCTCGGGCTTGGCCGCCCGCGCGAGCCCTATGATCGCAGCGTCGACGTGCACATCTGCAATATCCGCCAGAAACTGCAGGCGCTGGCGGGCGAAGCCATCGGCATAGAGACGGTGCGCAGCATAGGATACCGGCTGGCATGATCCTCAAGGGGCGCCTGTTCTGGAAGATACTGTTCGGCTTCTGGTTCACCATCATAATGATGAGCCAGCTGCTGTGGGTGGCCTTCAGCCTCTATCGCCACGAGGGGCCACCGGAACAGCGGATGGCGAGGCAGCTGGCCGAACGCCAGCTGGACTCGGCCGCCGCTCTGCTGCAACGCCAGGGACCGACTGCGGTTGCGGCCCTGCAGGCCAGCTGGCCCGTAGTTGAGCAAGGATTGCTGCGCCTTGAACCGGTCGTAACGGAGCAATCCACAACGCAGACCGGCCGTATCCTGCTGGGAGCCGATGGCCAGCACTACCGGCTCGACTACGACACAGCCGGCCTGCAACGGCAGCTGGCACCGCCACAACCCCGCAGCGACTGGCTCAACATGCCGCTCCCCATGTGGTGGATCGGCGGACTCGGCGGCCTCTTCTTCAGCGCCCTGCTCGCCTGGCACCTGACCCGCCCCATGAACCGGTTCAGGCAGGGGTTCGAGCGCCTCGCCCAGGGGGATCTGGGGGTTCGCCTCTACCCTCTGATGCGGCGACGCCACGACGAGATCAGCGACGCGGCCCACGACTTCGATGCCATGGCCGAACGGCTGCAACTGCTGGTGGAGAGCCGCGAGCAGTTGCTGCACGACGTCTCCCACGAGTTGCGTTCCCCCCTAGCCCGGCTGCAACTGGCCATAGGTCTGGCCCAGCAGGATCCAGCCAGGATCGAGGGATCCCTGGCGCGGATCCAGCTCGAGACCCAGCGCATGGACAAGATGATCGGCGAGCTGCTCACCCTCACCCGCGCCAGCCATGGCGAGCGGGACGGCGAGGAGTATTACGATCTGCAGGCGCTGGTCGAGGCTGTGGTGAGCGACACCCGCTACGAGGCGCAGCACCTGGGAGTCGAGATAAGGGAGCAGGCGGATGAGGAGGTCGAGTACACCATCTGCGGACAGGCGGAGCTGATCCGCCGCGCCCTCGACAACGTGCTGCGCAACGCCCTGCGCTTCTCCCAGACGGGACAGATCATCACCCTGACCCTGCAGCGGCAGGGAGCAGAGTTTGCCATCGAGGTGGCGGATCAGGGCATGGGTGTGGATGAGAGCAAGCTCTCCAGCATCTTCGATCCCTTCGTCAGAATCGGTTCCCCCGCGGCGGGCAAGGGTTATGGGCTGGGTCTTGCCATCACCCGCAAGGCCATTCAGGCCCAGGGTGGGCGGGTCGAGGCCAGAAATGGCGAGGAGGGCGGCCTGGTCGTCACCCTACATCTGCCGGGCTAGCCCCTTATTCCAGCTCAGCCATCTGGTCGCCACGCTCGAAAGCTGTGAGGCAACTCATCCCCGCAATCTTTGCAGCTGGCCGATGGCTGCGCCCGTGGAACGGAAGGCAAACTCGGTGGGCGAAATCCCAGCAAGCTTGCGCCACTCGCAGGCGGCCACATCGTCGGCTGCAACGACGACAGGTTTGTGTGCCAGCTCCAGCAGGAAGACGGTATCGCAGGTGTGATAGACCACGTCGTCATAGGGATAGACGTTGGCAAAGGAGCCGAGATAGCGAGGCGTCTCCCCCGTCAGATCCAGCCCCAGCTCCTCTTTCAGCTCCCTGACCAGCGCCTCTTCCAGCGACTCACCGGGGTCGACAAAGCCGCCGGGCAGATCCAGCAAGCCCTTGCCAGGGTCTCTCCCTCGCACCGCAACCAGCACTTCATCCTGCCAGCACAAGGCCACCATCACGGCCGACGCCACATTCTGGAAAAAATGAAAACCACAGCCACAGGCAAACTCTTTCTCGCTGCGCTTTTGCAGCGATTTGACACCACAACGCGGGCAGAACATAGGGGCAAATCTCCCATTGGAAACCAGAGGGCATTGTATGCCGATGGCCTCGCCAAATGGAAAGGCTTGATGGGCCAAGTGCATAGCGCCCCTGGGCGATGAAACAAGAAGAAATGCAAAACGAGAAGAAGCCCAGTCTTTCGACTGGGCTTCTTGTTGGTGGCGGAGCGGACGGGGAGACGGACAGAGTCCGGCTCAAGCACAAGGGACAACAGACCGGGACCGAGTTGCCAGTGGCAAGTCGCAGCCCTACCTAGTATCCCTCACTTCCTTATTTCCGTTCGCAAATGCCAAAAAGCAAAAAGGCCTTCCCGATGGGGAAGGCCTTTCAATTTACTGGCGGAGCGGACGGGACTCGAACCCGCGACCCCCGGC